>JAKPOP010000008.1 GCA_029547805.1 Deltaproteobacteria bacterium | reverse complement strand
GCGGACCTTGCGGAGCGGAGCCGGCTACCCCGCCCTCGCCCGAATGCGAATATCTGCTACTCCCGCCCCATCCTCGGTGAATTCAGTCCTGGCGCGGCCCGTCCCGGACGGATTCTCTGAAAGACCGGTCAGTCCTGACCGCCCGACCGCATCGGCCGAAGGGAACGGGATTCGCCCTCCCGATCCGGTTCCCCGGTCCCGCAGTGAAACGCGCCGGGAGTCCCGGGCTTCTGGTATCCTCCCGCCGATGGGCGACGCGAACCCCCAGTACCCCGGCGACCGGATCCTCTGCGAGGGCAAGTTCCTCCGCTACGTGGTGGCCTGCATGCGGAACTGCCCCTACCCGGATCACTGCCGGGAGTTCTGGGCCTTCTTTCGCGCCCAGGGAGTCCAGCCCAGGGAGTGGCTCCGTCTTCACGGACTACCGGAGGACCTCATGAAACGCATCGTCTTCGACTGTGACCGCTGCGGAAAGAAGGACATCGGCACCCCGTTCAGCCTCTTCCGGACCTCCGGCGAGGCCGAGGGAACCCGCCTGTCCCCGGAGGAGTTCCGGCCGTCCTTCGAGGCCCTGGGGCCCCAGGGGTGCTCCCAGGCCTTCCTGGAGGCGTTGCTGGCGGCCCTCAAGGACCAGTGCGGCTACGAGCACTACTGCGAGGCCTGCTTCCGGAAGGTCGGCAGCCTGGCCACCGCGCTGGTGAACCGCCCGGCCCCGAAGGCCCCGGCCCGGACGTCCCGACAGCCGGCGGTGGTGGAGGCCCTGGCCGCCTCCCGGACCCGGAGGGATCCGCCGGCCCCAGCAGAGGATCCTCGGCCCGCCGGGCGCAAGCATTCCACCTGACGCCGGGAACCTCCCGGGGGCGCCCTCGCACCGGCACCGCCGCCGGACGGCAGAGCCGGGCCCCTCGGCCAACGCGGCCCGGGATCGGTTTGCATCCCCGGATGCCCTGGGAGTACCCTTGGTGGAGTTCTCCAGGAGGATGTCCCATGCACCGATGGTTTCCGGGTCTGCTGCTGGTCTGCACCCTCGCCGCCCCGGCCCTGGCCGATCCCCTCTCCCCGGCGGGGCGGTGGATCACCGTGGATGACAAGACGGGACGGGAGAAGTCGGTCGTCGTGATCACCGAGGAGAACGGGGTGATCCGGGGGCGCATCGAGCGGCTCTTCCGGCTGCCGGGCGAGGACCCGGAGCCCCGCTGCGACAAGTGCCCCGGCGACAAGAAGGACCAGCCGGTCATCGGCCTGGAGATCCTCTGGGGCCTCCGCTGGAACGGGGAGGAATGGGCGGGCGGCCAGATCCTCGACCCCGAGAACGGCAAGACCTACAAGTGCTGGATCCAGGTCATCGACGAGGGGCGTCGGCTCAAGGTGCGAGGATTCATCGGGTTCAGCCTGCTGGGGCGCACCCAGTACTGGAAGAAGGCCCCATAGGGCCCGCCATCCGGGGTCCACCCGCCCTCGACCGCACCTCCCTGGCATCCCTCCGGAGAGACACGGGTCGCATCATTCCTTGCGGGTGTTGATCACCATCGCCCCGATCACCCCCGGCACCCAGCCGGCGATCGTGAGCAGGGTCACCAGGACCACGGACCCGCAGCCCCGGTCGAGCACCGCCAGCGGCGGAAACAGGATGCAGAGCAGCGCCCTTCCAATTCCCATGCCGGACCTCCCCAGGCTTCCCGTCCCGGGATCCACAACCCCAGGATCGGGAGGACGTTCCATCGGATGCCATTGTCCTACAGGCCCGGACGTGCTTCAATGCGGCCGTGCGAGAATCGGACATGGATCACGCCCCCGACACGGATTCAAGGACAGACGCGATGATCGACCTCGCATTGGACCCCAGTTTGCTGGACCAGTTGCTGGCCCTGGCCCGGGAGGTGGAACGCCTGACGGTGGAGGCCTCCCGGGGCCGTCCGCGGAACCCGCGCTGGCGGGCCGCGGTGCTGGAACAGTGCCAGCACGCCCGCGAGAAGGCCGACGCTCTGGCCCGTTCCCTCCGGGAGATGGGACAGTCGATGGGCGATTCCTACCGGGAGGCCCGCGAGCAGGCCTCCTCGCACCTCCAGGCCATGTCCGCCACGCTGGACCGGATCCAGCAGGAGGCGGCCCGACTGGCGGACCACCTGACGCCCGACGCCACCCGGATGTCCCTGAAGGCCTACATCCGCAGCCTGGGAGAGGCCTACGAGGACCTGCGCCGCCAGTTGAAGCCCCTGCTGCCGTCGTCGTTCATCAAGGGGCCGGTCCTGGAGCGCCTGAAACTGACCCAGTATCGGCGGAGCCTCTTCCACGTCGGCAACGGCCTGGCGGCGGCCATCGCCTATCCCTGGCTGCTGACCCAGCGACAGGCCGTGATGGTGATGGGGGTGCTGCTGGGCATCGTGGTGGTGCTCG
This sequence comes from Deltaproteobacteria bacterium, assembly GCA_029547805.1. GTDB lineage: Bacteria > Myxococcota_A > UBA9042 > DTJE01 > DTJE01 > JAGOKF01. Next base: position 136,299 of record JAKPOP010000008.1, on the reverse strand, counting down.
AGGTCACCCGACGCCTGTGGCGGCAGTGGAACGAGGTCCTGACCCGGAAGAACCCGATGTTCCGCTCCATCATCCGCCCCTGGGAGAAGGACCGGCCCAACTCGGCCTCCTGGTACGTCCTCTCCCTGTTCCTGCTGGCCCTGCTGGTGCCGCCCCCGGCGGCCCAGATGGCGGTGCTCATTCTTGGCTTCGGGGACCCGATGGCCAGCCTGGTGGGACGCCGTTACGGGTCGATCAAGATCCACCGACGGAAGAGCCTCCAGGGGTCCCTGGCACTCTTCACGGTGGCCCTGCTGGTGAGCCTGCTGGTTCCGTGGATGCACGGTCTGGCGATGGGCATCGGGGCCCGGCTGGGCATGGCCTTCACGGTGGCCGTGGGGGCGACGACAGCGGAACTCTACAGCGACGTCGTGGACGACAATCTGACGGTGACCCTGGCCTCAGGGGGAATCGCCGCGCTCTGGATGACCTTCTGATTTCGCGACCGGCTCCTAGAACCGCTCCAGCCGGAACAGGCGAACCGACCGGGCCGGGACCAGCAGCGCCTCGTCGGGGTCCAGCCACACCCGGGCCTCCTCCGGGACCTCCGTCGCCTCCCTCCGACCCCCGCCGGGAATCGCCTCGACCCGGGGGGCGATGGCCGCGGCGATGTCCCTCAGGTTCACCAGGGCCAGCCAGCGCACCGGCATCCCCGACTCCTCGCCGTCCACCACGACCTGGGTCGGCAGGAAGCGGCCGTGGCGGTCGGGCACGAAGGCGGGTCCCGACCGAGAGGACAGAATCCGCATCGCCACCGGGTCCTCGAAGGGGCCCCTCCGCAGGTCGTGCCCCACGGTGAGGGTCGATCCCGTCAGGGAGGCCACGATGGCCAGGGCCCGGGCCTGGTCCTCGGGAACCCCCTGCTGGATCAGGGCATCTCCGTCCCCGGACCACAGGATGCCGTCACCCTGGCAGCGCTGGATGGACCCGGCCAGATTGTTCCGGATCCCCGGAGTCATGAAGTCCCGACCGACATCCTGGAGCCACGTCCGCCAGGCCGGCGCCCCGTAGGCGGTGTCGGGTCCCAGCCGCTGGACATCGATCACTCCTGCGTTGCCCAGCACCGGCCCGATCCCCGCCAGCATCCGGGCGTCCTCGCCCGCCCCCTCCCGCACGGCCTCGAGTCCCAGGCGATAGGCCTGGGCACGGGTCGCGGAACGGTCGAATCGCACGCCCGGGACCGTGGCCGCCGTGAGGAAGTCGACCTTGAACAGGTGGAATCCCATCGACCGGAGGGACCGATAGACCGTGACGAGGTGATCCCGGACCTCTGGCCGGGTGGTGTCCAGTCCGTAGTAGAACCGGGGACCCGTGGCCCCCATGATGAATCCGGCCGGGACCTTCCGCCCCCGATGGTTCCGGACCACCCAGTCGGGGTGTTCCCGGAAGACCTGGCTGTCGGGGGCGACGGCAAAGGGAGCGGTCCAGATCCCCGGCAGGAATCCGGCCCGCTCCACGGACCGAGCCAGGAACTCCAGGCCCGACGGGAACTTGCGGTTCGTCTGGAGCCAGTCTCCGATGGCCTGCTGCCACCCGTCATCGAGTTGCAGGTACTGCACCGCGAGGCCCGTCCGCTGGGCCAGCCGCACGTTGTCCAGGAAGGCTGACTCGTCCACGCGGTCATAGAGGCCCGAGTACCAGGAACACCAGAGGCGGCAGGGATGCACCCGGGCGCCATGGCGCTCCGCCATCGCCCGGGCATGGGCCTGCAGGGTCCCATCGGGATGAGCGGCCCAGGTCCACAGGAGGGGTTCGAGGTCCCGACTGGACCCCGGGTCCTGCACCGCCTGGTCCATCAGGGCCCAGGCGATGGCCGATCGATCCGGCAGGGAGACCTCGACCTGGGAGAAGTGGCGCGCAGTACCGGTGAAGCCGAACAGCAGGGAGGTCCCATCGGGTTCCGCAAGGACCGTGAACCACTCCGACTGGACCTCCCCGGGGCGTCCGGAGAAGCGCGTTCCGGTGTTGAAGGTCATGTTCCGGACCGAGCGGGGCAGCAGGGCGAAGGGGACCCGCAGGAAACACTCCCGTTCCCGCATTCCGGGGACCAGGAATCCCGAAGGGGACGCGACGTTCCAGCCCATCTTGTAGAGGGCCACCGCGTGCCGGTCACGGCCGATCACGAGGCCGCCGGGCGTGCCCAGGCCGATCCGGTCCAGCGCCACGGGGCGGTCCCCGAGGTGGAGGAGCCGTGGATGCGCCACCACGCGCCCCTCTGCCAGGGTCCACCGGCAATCCATCCGCAGGCCGCCCCCGAGGGGCTGCACGACCCGCACCTCGTTGTCGCCGGGATGGACGTCGCAGTCCTCCGGCTCCTCCGGAAGGGCCGGCCGACCCTCGGCGAACCACCGCAGGCCCCGGAACTGGAAGCGCCCGTCCGAGGTCTGGACATGGACCTCCCCCGACGGGTCCACCCGCAGTTCCATGCCCCCATCCCGGGCCACCCACTGCGGCTCCATCCGTCCCTCCGTCCCTGCGGTGGTGTTCCTATCGCACGTTTCCCGCAAAAATCAATCCCGGAAGCGTCCGCGACGTCCCTGGAAGAGGGGAAGGTCCCCCGCGGAATCCCGGGCCACTGGGCGGGTCCCGGAGCGGGACCAGGGCCGGGACGTGGACGGGGGCTCGCTTACTCCCAGGAGATGACCAGGGGGGTCAGGGGATTCAGGAGGTCCGGGTGCCTGGGGATCACCCGGGCGGCGAATCCCATTCTTCCCGCACGCCGACAGGCCACCCGGGCGACGAAGAGGTGCTCGCTCCCCTGCTGGCCCGCCGGATCCGCCCGGATCACCTCCGCCTGCTGCACCTGCTGGTCGGGCCCCAGGGGGCCCATCCGGACCTCCACGGAGACCTCTTCGGGCTTCAGGTCTCCCAGGGTGACGCGGATGGGGATCTCCAGGGCCTGCCCCAGGTCCACCTCCTCGACCCGAAAGTCGCCCAGGGTGACCCGGACCTGGCCCCAGGCGGCACTCACCCGGGCCCTCCAGCGGGCCAGGGCCTCCGGTCCCGCCGATCCCCCCTCGTGCCAGCGACGGCCCAGGAGATGACCCGGCAGGTAGGCCTGCTCCGTGTATTCCCGGAGCATCCGGTGGGTGTTGAACCGCCCGCCGATCTTCCGGATCGAGGCCTTCATCATGCGGATCCACTCCCGAGGCAACCCCGCCCGGTCCCGGTCGTAGAAGAGGGGCACGATCTCGCTCTCGAGCAGGTGGAACAAGGCCTCGGACTCCAGCCGGTCCTGCTCCTCGGCGTCGGGATGGACGGTGCCGTCCCCGATGGCCCAGCCCAGGTCGGGCTCGTAGCCCTCGTTCCACCAGCCGTCCAGCACCGAGCAGTTCAGGGCCCCGTTGGCCGCCGCCTTCATCCCCGAGGTCCCGGAGGCCTCCAGGGGACGCCGAGGGGTATTGAGCCAGACATCGACCCCCTGCACCAGGTACCGGGCGCCGTGCATGTCATAGTCCTCGAGGAACACCAGGTGGCCCGCCAGGCGGGGGTCCCGGGCAAAGGCCACCACCGACCGGATCAGTTCCTTTGCCGGGAGGTCCTGGGGGTGGGCCTTCCCGGCGAAGACGATCTGCACGGGGCGATCGGGATTGGTGAGCAGCCGGACCAGCCGATCCGGCTGGCGAAACAGCAGGCCCGCGCGCTTGTACGTGGCAAAGCGCCGGGAAAATCCCAGGGTCAGCACCGCCGGGTCCAGGACCTCCATCGCCGCCGTCTGAGCCGCGAGCCCGGCCCCCTGGCGCCGGGCCTGGGCCGTCATGCGTTTGCGGACGAAGAAGACCAGGCGTTCCTTGCGCACCTCGTGGATGCGCCACAACTCCGAGTCGGGGATCGTGTCCACCTTGTCCCAGAGTCCCGCATCCCCCGGGTCCTCGGCCCACCGGGGTCCCAGGTAGCGCAGGAACAGGTCCGCCATGTCGTGACTGACCCAGGTCCGCGTGTGGATCCCGTTGGTCACGTGGTGCAGGGGGACCTCCGCCGCCGGCAGCCCGGGCCAGAGGTCCTTCCACATCTCCCGGGCCACCTCGCCATGAAGGGCGCTGACCCCGTTGCTGAAGGCCGCGGTGTGCAGCGCCAGCACGGTCATGCCGAAGGAATCGCCGCTCTGGGGACCGTCCTTTCCCATGGCCAGCAGCCGATCCGGCGTCAGCCCGATCTCCTGGGCCATCGGCCCCAGGTAGCGCAGCACGAGGCCCTGGTCGAAGACCTCGTTGCCTGCCGGGACCGGCGTGTGGGTGGTGAAGACGCTGGTGGCCCGGACCACCTCCAGGGCGGCCTCCAGCGACAACCCCTCCTCCCGGATAAGGTGGCGCAGGCGTTCCAGGACCAGGAAGGCCGAGTGCCCCTCGTTCATGTGGTAGACCGTCGGGGCGTAGCCCATCTCACGGAGGGCCCGGACCCCGCCGATCCCCAGCAGGATCTCCTGGCGGATGCGCATGTCCCGATCCCCCCCATAGAGGGTCGAGGTGACCTCCCGCTGGCGAGGGGAGTTCTCGGGGAGATTGGTGTCCAGCAACAGCAAGGGCGTGCGCCCGACCTGGACCCGCCAGATCCGGGCCGTCACCGTCTCCCCGGCCAGGTCCACCCGAACCGTCCGAGGCCGTCCCTGGGCGTCCCTCTCCTGATGGACGGGCATGTTGTACCAGTCATTGTCCGGGTAGTCCTCCCCCTGCCACCCGTCGGGGTTCAGGACCTGCCGGAAGTAGCCCTTCTGGTAGAGCAGCCCGATGCCGACCAGCGGAAGCCCCAGGTCCGACGCGGTCTTCAGGTGGTCCCCCGACAGCACCCCAAGCCCGCCGGAGTAGATCGGGAGCCCCGCATCCAGGCCGTACTCGGTGCTGAAGTAGGCCACCAGGAGGTCCTTCTCGGGCCCGTGTTGCCGCTGGAACCATCCCGGCATGGCCAGATCCCGCTGGAACCGCTCGTGGACGCGGTTCAGCGTCGCCACGAACGACTCGTCCCGGGCGAGTTCCTCGAGGTGTGCCTGGGGAATCCGACCCAGCATCGCCACCGGATTCTGGTGGCACTCCTCCCAGAGCACCGGGTCGACCCGGATGAACAACTGGATGGCGTCCCAGTTCCAGGAATACCAGAGGTTGTTGGCCAGGTTCCACAGAGGCTCCAGGGGCCCCGGCAGGCGGGGCCGAACCTGGAAGGAATGGATCTTCATCGTTGCCTCGCTCCAATCAACATCGAGCGTCTTTCGCCCGCGGGCGATAGGGAACCCCAGGTCGGCCTTCCGGTCAAGAGGGACGACGCCCTGGAACCACCGAGGCTCCCTTCAGGGACCCCGACGGCGCCGGAAAACAAGGCACCTCCCGGAGGTCACCAGGCCCGCTGTCCACCGTAGAGGGCCCGGGAGCGCCGACTCTCCCGGCGCATGATGTAGGAGACCCGCCGGGCGTAGCGCTCCCCCACGGCGCCGACCAGCATGCCCTCGTTGTAGTGGGCGACCCACCATGGGGGTTCCGTCAGCGACGAGGCTCGACGTTGCTGGACGTAGGCCAGGATCGTGATCCCGGCCCGGATGTTGGCATGCCGATCCAGCAGGTCGTCGCAGGACCCGAGGCCCAGGGACTCCTTCCAGGCTCGACAGTTCACCTGGAAGCGCCCGTAGTTGCCCTGGGAGACGACCCGGTCCCTTCGGCCTCCGGCCTCGGGGATGTTGCCCGTCTCGGCCCGGGCAACGGCCAGCGCCACGTGGGGATTCACCCCCTGGACCAGGGAGACCAGCACGATCTCCGTCTCGGGGGACCACCGAGCCGGGGCCAGGGGCCCCTGGGCCGCAGCGGCCACGGCAGCCGTCAGCAACAGGATTGTCAACATGACCTCTCCTCCCCCGCCTGTCGAGCATCACGAGGACACCCGGCCCGACGGGACGTCGCGGGGTCGGCCAGACCGGACCCCGGGACCGTTGGAGGCATTGTAGCCATTTCCTCGGGTTTGACCAGGGGGGGCGGCTGGCGACTTGCCGGACCGGGGTTTTCAGGGGTAATGCGTGCCGGACCCGCTGCCCCGGAACGGGGCGCGACCCGAACACGAGGAGGAGGAACGTCATGGCGATGGTTTCCCTGCGGCAACTGCTCGATCACGCAGCCGAACACGGATACGGGGTCGGGGCCTTCAACGTCAACAACATGGAGCAGATCCAGGCGATCATGGAGGCGGCCCGGGAGACCGAGTCCCCGGTGATCGTCCAGGCCTCCCGAGGAGCCCGGAAGTACACCAACGACCGCTTCCTCTACCACCTGATGCTGGCGGCGGTGGAACTCTACCCGGAGATCCCCGTCGTGCTGCACCAGGACCACGGGAACAGCCCAGAGACCTGCGCCTCGGCCATCGAGAACGGCTTCACGTCGGTCATGATGGACGGCTCGCTCCGGGAGGACGGCAAGACCCCGGCCTCCTTCGAATACAACGTGGAGGTCACTCGGAAGGTCGTGGAACAGGCCCACCGGAAAGGCGTCAGCGTGGAGGGGGAACTGGGCGTGTTGGGCCACCTCTCGGGCCATGCCGGGGAGAAGGAGGACGGGCACGGCGCCGAGGGGGAACTTCGCCGGGAGGACCTGCTGACGGACCCGGATCAGGCGGCAGAGTTCGTGCGGCTGACGGGCGTGGATGCCCTGGCGGTGGCCATCGGGACCAGCCATGGGGCCTACAAGTTCACATCGCGCCCCACCGGGGACGTGCTGGCGATGGACCGGATCGAGGAGATCCACCGCCGCCTGCCGAACACCCACCTGGTGATGCACGGGTCCTCGTCGGTGCCCCAGGACCTCCAGGACCTCATCAACCGTTACGGCGGCCGGATGAAGCAGACCTACGGCGTGCCCATCGAGGAGATCCAGCGGGGCATCCGTCACGGAGTCCGGAAGATCAACGTGGACACGGACAACCGGATGGCCATCACGGCGGCGATCCGGAAGGTCTTCGCCGAGACCCCGGAGAAGTTCGACCCCCGGGACTACCTGGGGCCCGCCCGGGACATGATGAAGAAGGTGGTCGCCGAACGCATGGTCCAGTTCGGACAGGCGGGCCAGGCGCCCAGGATCCGGGCCATTCCTCTGTCGGAGATGGTGAAGTACTACGGGCTCTCCTGAGTTCCCGCCGGTCGCCGGGACGCCCCGGCCGCGCCTCCCCACCCCAGGGACTCCAGCATCTCCCGCGGTTCGAGTCCGAAGAGGGTCCTGGACCAGACGGCCACCGCGTCGGGGACGTCGGGGGAGAGGGCCAGGCAGCGCAGGTGGGCGTCGGCCTGGAGGTCCAGCGTCTCGGGGGCGGTTCCGTCGCACCACCGGGCCCGCCAGGCCTCCCGGAGCCGGTCCCGAAGTTCCTCCGACAGGCGCTGGGACCGGCCCTGGACCCAGTCCCGTCGGGGCGTCAGTTCCAGGGGATCCCGATGCAGTCCGATGTCGGGCCGATCCACGTCATGGGTCACGTCGGTCTCTTCGAGGGCATCGGAGACGCTGGCCCGAAACGACTGGTCCCCGAGGCGCATCGTGGCCTCCACCTGCAACCGCAGCGACTGGCGGATTCGGCGTCCGGAGAAGCGCAAAACCTGGGGCTCGATGCGGACCTTCTGGACCTCCCGGGTCCGGGGGCGGCACTCGGAACGGGTCTCGGTGACGGGAACCTGCCGACCGTTCTCCCACCGGGTCGTGGCGACAGGAACCTGGGTCCACTCGCAGTACTCCTCGAGGTCCGAATAGGGCACCTGGAGCACGTAGGGATGCTCCAGGGGGATGTCCTCGGACTCGCTCCGGGCCACCAGGGCCCCCCGGGCCTCGACGACGACCCGGGAGGCGCTGCGGGGATCGAACCAGGGAGTGGCCTGGAAGGCCTCGGAGATCCGATCCTTCAGGTCTCCCAGTTCCCCTTCTTCCAGGCCGGCCACGCGGAAGGCGCCCGTCTCCAGCACCCCGAACCGTCCCGTGGCCAGGGCCAGCCGAAAGGAGGAATCGAGAGTCTTCTGGACGCCGAAGACGGCGCAGTAGCGGGCCAGGAACTCGGCAAAGAAGGGCGCCCGGGGGGAGGCAAGGCGCCACAGGGCCTCGCAGTGGGTCGTTCCGGCCTGGACGACCTGCTCCTGCCGTGCATTCCACAGGCGAACGCCTTCGTAACCGTCCCCGAAGACATCCCGGTACTGTTCGAGGAAACGGGAAACGGCCAGAGGCCGGGTCCAGAGGGGTCGAAGTCGATCATCCAGTGCGGTGACCAGCAGCGCGGCCTCCTGGTCGTACTCGGGACCGGTGTCCGCCGGGATGGCCATCTCCCAGGCCCGAGCCTGGAGGACCACCCGCTTCATGCCGTCAAGGGCCTCGTCGAGGCTGCCTGAGAGCCGGAGGGACCGGACCCGCTGGAGGGCCTTGCGGACCCATCCGCTCCGAGCCCGGGAGAGCCCCCGCTGCAGGTCGCCATCCCCGGGCCGGCCCTCCAGGGCCTTCCGGTAGAAGGCCTCCGCCTCCCCGTAGGCCTCCTTGGCCAGCAGCGCCTCCCCGACCTGGTCTCTCCGGTCCGACGCGCCGGTGGTGGCGCATCCCGCAAGGGCCAGGATTGCCGCGACAACGACCCGTCTCATGGAATCCTCCTGGGCGATTCAGTCTCCCTGGAGGACGGTTTCCCGTCAAGGCAAGGGGGGACAGTCACCCCATGGCAACAGCCAACATCTCAATATCATTGCGGGATTACCGATGAACGGTGCACGACGCGAGACATCGGGAGGGATGGACTCGGGGCAACGGTCCCGGGGGACGTGCGGCTGGCACGACGAGGTCATCAATACCTGTGAATCTCGACAGTTACGTCAGATCAATCGGTGACTGTCCCCTTGCCAGGGCGGTCGGTGGGGGCTAGGCTTCAGGCATGGCGAGCGTCGATCCGCAGGCCGGCCCCAGGTGGCGATGGATGTGGCTGGCGATGGCCATGGGCGGATGGTGCTCCTGCGGCCCTCGGGGGCGGGAGGACCGTCTGGTGGAACCAGAAGAGGCGCCTCCCCGACCGTGGGTGATCGTGCCCGGTGCCCGGGTGCTCCCGGACGGGACCCCGTCGCCGGCCCTCCAGGACCGCCTCGCATGCGCACGGGACCTGCACCGCCTGGGCCTCTCCCGGAGGATCCTCGTCTCGGGCAATGCCGGGTCCCCCTGGGGGGACGAGACGGCCGTGATGCAACGATGGTTCCTGGGCCAAGGAGTGCCTCCGGAGGATATCGTGGTGGACCCGGAGGGCGTCCGGACGCTGGTCACCCTGGACCGGGCCGTCCGGGTCTTCGAAGTCTCGTCGGCCCTGGTCTGCAGCCAGGCCTACCACCTGCCGCGGATCCTCTTCCTGGCCCGGGCCGTGGGGCTGAAGGCCACGGCGGTGATCGCCTCGGGACACCCGGTCCCGATCCGGGACCGCCTCCGGGAGGTGCTGGCCCGGATCCGAGCGGCCATCGATGTGGCCCGAATCAGGATCCTCGGCAGGACCGGAGGACCTGGTCCCGGGTCTTCGGGCAGAAGGACTCCGGACCCAGGTAACTGTCCCAGAGCAACTCCTGGAACCGCTTGCCCTTCAGGGGAGGCCCCAGAGGACGGCCATCCTGGGTGACCCGGGTGCCTTCCCCCGGGACGTAGGTCATCTCGATCACCGTGCCGTCCCGGACCTCGGTGCGCATCATGGCGATGAAGGTCTCGGCCTGCTGCCGATCCGCTTCGGTGAGTTCCGGGGGCATCCGGGGCTCGGTGACCTTCCGGGTCTCCCCCTCCAGCCGCCGGGCCGAGACGGTCCGGACGAACTCCTGGCGAAGCACCTTGACCCGGTCGTCCCGGATCATCGCACCGGGGTCGCAGGCACCATCCTCGGTGTACATCCCCAGCACGAAGACGTCGAAGGTGTACTTCTCCCGCAGGCCAAGTCCGACCAGGTGCAGGGTCTTCCCGGCCCGTTCCAGCGTATCGGGAAAGACCCGGCCGTAACCCTCCCGTGCGTGGGCAACTGCGGACCACAGGACCATCGCCAGCAGCCATGCCGCCATCCGCTGCATCGACCGTTCCTCCTTGTGCCCGGCCCACCGGACTCGACGGCGCCCGGCGACCCCTGTCACGAACACCGGTCACAGGACCCGGGACAGCCAGCGTCGACTGGCCCGGTCCAGGGCCCGGCGATCAGGAACCCACCAGCGAATGCCGTGCGCGTCGGTCACCAGCACCCCCCGCTCCCGGACCAGACGGACGTGTTCATCGGCCGGAACCAGGAAGGATGCCTCCCCCCGATCGGTCTCCACCTCCCACACCGAGGGATAGTCCACCGGGGAGATGGAACGGACCCTGCGAATCACCGGCAGGAACTCCCACCGGGCAATCTCGGCCTCGACCAGGCGCCGATCGTCGCCCTGGAGCCGGTCCAGCCGGGGCACCGAGGCCACCTCCCGACCGTCGGCATCGCAGAAGGTCACCAGTCCGCCGGGGTCCGACAGGGGAAAGGCCCGGACAGGCATCACCCCGACCTCCTCGGTTCCGTCGGGCCTCCGGAGGACCAGGCGTCCCAGGGCATCGACGAAGACCTCGAAGTCCGGCCGCACCGGGTCCATCATGCCTTCCTCCGCTGCTCCTCCTGGTGGACCTGGGCCTCCCAGAGGGTCTTGTAGAGGCCTCCACCAGCCAGCAGGGCCTCGTGGGTCCCCTCCTCCACGACCCGCCCCCCCTCCAGCACCACCAGCCGGTCCGCCTTGCGCAACGTGCTCAGGCGATGGGCGATCGCGATGGTCGTCCGTCCCTGAACCAGGTGGTCCAGGGCCTCCTGGATCTCCATCTCGGTCCGCGTGTCCACCGACGACGTCGCCTCGTCGAGGACCAGGATCCGGGGGTCGATCAGGATGGCCCGGGCGATGCTGATCCGCTGCCGCTCCCCCCCCGAGAGGGTCTGTCCCCGCTCCCCCACGATCGAGTCGTAGCCCTCGGGCAACTGGAGGATGAAGTCATGGGCCCGAGCGGCCCGAGCGGCGGCGACGATCTCGTCCCGGGTCGCCTCGGGCCGTCCGTAGGCGATGTTGTCGGCGATGGTCCCGTAAAAGAGGAAGGGCTCCTGGAGCACGATGCCGATGTGGCGCCGGTAGTCCAACACGGTCATCGAACGCAGGTCGATGCCGTCCACCCGGATCGTGCCCTCGGTGGGGTCCCGGAAACGGCAGATCAGGTCCAGCAAGGTGGTCTTCCCCGCCCCGGTGGGCCCCACGATGCCCACCATCTCCCCGGGGCGGATGCGCAGGGTCACGTCCTCCAGGACCCGGCGGCTGCCGTAGCGGAACCCCACCCGGTCCAGTTCCACCTCGCCGCGGATCGAGGAGACCGCCACGGGTCTCGGGGGGTCCGGAACTCCCGGTGTCCGGTCCAGGACCTCGAAGATCCGCTGGGCACTGGCGGCGGCCCGCTGGGTCGATCCCCCCATCCGGGTCATCGCCTCGATCCGCGAGTAGAACCGGGCGATGTAGGCCAGGAAGGCCGTCAGGACGCCCACGGTGATCTGCTGGTCCCAGACCCGCCAGGCCCCAAAGGCCCAGGCAACCACCACCCCCAGCTGGTTCACCATCCCGACGGTGGGCCACAGGAAGGTCCACAGCCGGTTCACCTGGTTGTTGGTCGCCACGATCCGGGCATTGGCCTCCTCGAAGCGCCGGACCTCCCGGCGCTCCTGGGCGAAGGCCTTCACCACCTTGATCCCGGGAATCGTGTCGGCCAGCATCGCCGTCATCTCGGCCCAGGTGCGGCTGCTCCGCAGGAAGCCTTCCGACAGGCGCTTGCGGGTCGCCCAGGTGGTCAGGAAGACCATCGGCAAGGTCCCGAGGGTCGCGGCGGCCAGCACCGGGTCCATGTAGAAGAGCATTCCCGCCGACCCCACGAGCATCAGCAGGTCCGTGGTGAAGTCGGTCAGGGTGTCCGACAGGAAATAGCAGATCCGGTCCGTGTCGCTGCTGATCCGGGAGACCAGGTCCCCGGTTCGCCGGGCGGTGAAGTAGTCGATGGAGAGGGTCTGGAGATGGGCGTAGGTCCGGTTTCGAAGGCCCGCACTGACGCGCTCCGAGAGGCTGGCCAGGACCCATCCCTGGGCCCAGGACAGGAGCCAGGCCGCGACGGCCGCCCCGAGCATGCCGGCCAGCAGCCAGGGCACCCGGCCAAAGGTCGAGGTACCGCTCTCCCGGAGGGTCTCCAGCGACTGCCGGACCTCCTCCGGGCTCTTCGAGGCATCCTCGCGAATGCCCCGGGTCTGCTCCTGATAGGGGGTCAGGACCTCGTCCACCAGGGGCCAGGTGAGAAGCGGAGGCACCAGCCCGATGCCGGTCGATGCGAGCGTCAAAAGGACCCCAAGGGCCAGGGAGGCCAGATGGGGCCGGGCGAAGGGCAGCAACCGGAACAGCACGCCAACCCGAGGCTTCTCGACGGGAACCAGGTCCTCCGGTTCCCCGCCCTCCTCGCCGGGCATCCCCGGGGCTGCCCCCTCCCCTTCAGGGCCGTGGCGCCGGAAGTCCTCGACAAATCGCCCCACGTCCCGGGCCACGGCCACCGTGTAGTGCCAGCGCCCCAGCAGACGGTCCCGGGAACGGGCCTCCAGCGTCCCGAGTCCGGCGCGGTCCCGGCCTGCCAGTTCGACGATGTCGCTCCGGGAAAGGCGCCGGATGTCAACACCGCCGCCGTCGTCGGCCTCGACGGCCACCAGTTCCCCGGCGGTCAGGGCCAGCAGGGTCCCCCGGAAGCGCCGTCGGGAGTCCAGGTCCAGCCAGAGGGTCCGCGCCGGCAGGCTCCCCAGGGTCCTCGCCAGCGCCTGCTGCAAGGCCTCCCGGGAATTCCGGGTTCCGTGCTCCTTCCCAGTCACGAGCCGCCCTGGTGCCACCCGGGGCCAGTGTACACGGGAAGATGGCGGCGCTCCACCCTCGGAGTGCGTGGCGGAGGGCCCCGGACCGTCAAGTCCGGGACTGGCGGGTCGCGAGGTCGAACAGGCGGTTGACCTCGTTCCAGTTCACGACTTGCCACCAGCCCTGGATGTAGTCGCCCCGACGATTCTGGTACTTCAGGTAGTAGGCGTGCTCCCAGACGTCCAGTCCCAGGATGGGCGTGCCCTTCACCTCCGCCACGTCCATCAGGGGGTTGTCCTGATTCGGCGTGGAGGTCACGACCAGTCGCTTCTCGGGGGTCACGACCAGCCAGGCCCATCCGGACCCAAAGCGCTTCAGGCCCGCCTCGGTGAACTGCTTCTGGAAGGACTCCAGTCCGCCAAGGTCCCGATCCATCGCCGCCAGCAGGGCCTGAGACGGCACCCCGCCCTTCCCGGCCGGGGCCATCAGGCGCCAGAACAGGTCGTGGTTGTAGTGGCCACCGCCGTTGTTGCGCACCGCCGGTCCATGCTTCGAGACCTCCCGGAGCAACGAGAGGAGGTCGCGGCCCTCGAGGCCCTGGGACCGGACCGCGGCATTGAGGTTGTCCACGTAGGCCTTGTGATGGCGCCCGTGATGGATCTCCATCGTGGCCTTGTCCACATAGGGCTCGAGGGCATCGAAGGCATAGGGAAGCGGGGGAAGCGCGAAGGGATCGGCCGCCGCCGCCGCGGGGATGGCGACGACCGCCGCAGCCAGAGGCCCGGAGAGGTTGTTCACGGCGTTCATGGTAGGGTCTCCTTTTCAGTTGAGAACGTTTATCAAGTAAGTCCCCTTCCCGGCCCGGTCAAGTCCCTGCCGGCAACCAAAGGAGACGCGGGTCGTTTGTGTCCCGGAAAGTCCAGGCGTAAGATTGCGTCCCGATTCCGAGGCCTGTCTCGTTCACAGGAGAGGACGGATGAAGGTCTTGAGGATGCGGGCACTCCGAGGGCCGAACTTCTGGTCTCGGCGGACCTGCATGGAAGCCCTGGTTGACCTGGAGGAACTGCGGGACTCGCCCAGCAACTCCCTCCCAGGGTTCAACGATCGCCTGCTTCGCTGGCTGCCCTCCCTGGAGGAGCATCGATGCGGCGTCGGGGAACGGGGAGGGTTCGTGCTGAGGCTCCGGGAGGGGACCTGGATGGGCCATGTGCTGGAGCACGTGGTGCTGGAACTCCAGAGCCTGGCCGGAACCCCGGTGGGCTTCGGCAAGACCCGAGAGACCTACGACCCGGGCATCTACAAGGTCGCCTTTCGATACCGAGACGAGGCCGTGGCTCGAGCGGCCTTCCAGGCGGCCATGGACCTCTTGAAGGCGGCCATCGACGACCGCCCCTTCGACATTCAGGCCACCCTGGGGAACCTGCGGGACCAGGTGGACCGACACTGGATCGGCCCCTCGACCCGGGCCATCGCCGAGGCCGCCGAGGCCCGGGACATCCCGTGGCAGCGTCTCAATGAAGGGAACCTGCTGCAACTGGGCCACGGAGCGAAGGCACGCCGCGTCTGGACCGCGGAAACGGACCGGACCTCGGCCATTGCCGAGACGATCTCCCGGGACAAGCACCTGACCCGATCCCTGCTTGCGGCAGCAGGGGTTCCGGTCCCGGAGGGACGCGTCGTGGGCAGCCCCGAGGAGGCCTGGGAGGTCGCCTCGGAGGACATCGGCCTCCCGGTGGTGGTGAAGCCGGTGGACGGGAACCACGGGCGAGGCGTGTGCCTGGACCTCCGGACGCGGGAGGAGGTGCTGGAGGCCTGGCGTCTGGCCGAGGCCGAGGGGTCCGGAGTGATGGTGGAGCGCTTCATCCCGGGCGTCGAGCATCGCCTGCTGGTCGTCGGGTCGAAGGTCCAGGCGGCCGTCCGCGGAGAGATCGCCTGGGTGGTCGGTGACGGGACCTCGACGATCCAACAGTTGATCGACGCCCAACTGAATCAGGTCCCCTGGCGGGGAACCCAGGAGGACGCTCCGTACAATCTCATTCGCCTGATCGATGACCCGGTCTGCCTCTTCGACATGCGCCGCCAGGGCCTGTCGGGACCCGATGCCATTCCGGCTGCAGGGCAGCGGGTGATGGTGCAGCGGAACGGCAACGCCATCCACGACTGTACTGACCACGTCCATCCGGACGTTGCGGCGACGGCAGTGCTGGCCGCCAGGGTCATCGGCCTGGACATTGCGGGGATCGATCTGGTGGCCGAGGACATCTCCCGTCCCTTGCAGGAACAACAGGGGGCGGTCGTGGAGGTCAACGCGGGCCCCGGGCTCCTGATGCACCTGCGTCCGGCAACGGGAACCCCGCGCCCCGTGGGGGAGGCCATCGTCGACTGGGTCTTCCCGAACGGCCAGAACGGCCGAATCCCTGTGATCTGCATCACCGGAAACCGCTGGAGACACCTGGCGACCCGGATGGTGGCCAGCATCCTGGAAGGCACGGGACAGCGCCTGGGAATCGCCTCCAGCGATGGGGTCCGGGTCGGCAGGCGGATGCTGGACCCGTCGCCGCGGGCCGATTCCCTGGGGGCCCGGAAGGTGCTTCGAAACCCCCAGGTGGACCTCGCCCTGCTGGAGGCCGACCCGGAGGGCATCCTCCGGGAGGGATTGGGCTTCGATCGGTGCCGGATCGCGGTGGTGACCGACGTGGGCGAGCCCGAAGGGCTGGAGCGGGAATCCATCCGGACCTCCGACGATTTCTACGGCGTGCTGCGGTGTCCCGTGGATGTCGTGTCGGCGCTGGGCTATGCCGTGCTCAACGCCGAGGACCCCCAGGCGGCCGACATGGCCCGCCTCTCCGATGGAGGCGTCATCCTGTTCGCCCGGGACGCCGAGGCGCCGTCGCTGCAGGATCACCGGCAACGGGAGGGACTGGTGGTCACGCTCCGCGAGGGCCGCCTGATGCTCCAGGACGAGTCCGAAACGGACCTTGGTCGGATCGGCCCCGAGGACCCCACCCCGATCCTGGCTGCCGCGGCCACGGCCTGGGCCCTGGGCCTGGACCCGGAGACCATCCGGACCGGCCTGCAACCCTGGATGGAGGAGGCCGCCCCATGACGGTCGAGCGCATCCGGGCCCTTCACGGACCCAACATCTGGTCTCGACACCCAGTGATCGAGGCCATGGTCACCCTGGACCCACAGGAACTCCCGGGGGGCGACGCCTCGGCGATGAACGAGCACGGCCGGGACCTGCTGGCCGCACTGGAAGGCACCAACGGGGGAACCATTCTTCCACGAACGCCGGCGCACCTGCTGGGGCGAATCGCCCTGGGATTGATGGTCCGGGCCGGGTGTCCCGTGTCCTTCTGCAAGGTCGTCCCGGCCAGACCGGACCGCACTTTCCGCGTGGTCGTGGAGTACGTGGACGAGGAGGTCGGACGGCTGGCAATGGACCTGGCGCAGAAGGCCTGTCGGGAATGTGCCTCCGGGGGATTCCTGGACGTCACCATGCTGGTCGATGAGGTCCGTTCCCTCGACGAGGAGGTTCGACTGGGCCCCAGCACGGGGGCCATTGTCCGAGCCGCCCGAAAGCGGGGCATCCCGGTCCAGCGCCTGACCCGGGGGAGTCTGGTCCGCCTGGGCTGGGGGGTCCGACAGCGGAGGATCCTGGCCGCCGAAACGGACCACACGCCGGCCATCGCCGAGGGCATCGCCCAGGACAAGCAGTTGACCAAGGACCTGCTGGCTGCCGGAGGGGTCCCGGTCCCCGAGGGGCGGTCGGTCGAGAGCCCGGAGGAGGCCTGGCACGCTGCACTGGAGGTCGGTTTCCCGGTCGTGGTGAAGCCCCGAAACGGCAACCAGGGCAAGGGCGTCAGCGTGAACCTCTCCCGGCGGGAGCAGGTCGAGGAGGCCTTCCGAGTCGCACGGGCCTTCGATGACACGGTGCTGGTCGAGCGCTATGTCCACGGGCACGACTACCGGTTGCTGGTCGTTGGGGACCGGATGGTGGCCGCGGCCCGGCGGGATGCCCCGGTGGCGGTCGGTGACGGGGTGCGATCTGTCCGGGCCCTGGTGGAGAAGATCAACGCCGACCCCCGACGGAGCGAGGGCCACGCGACGTCCCTGAGCAAGGTGCGGCTGGATGACATCGCCCTGGCACTGCTGTCGCAACAGGGGCTGACCCCCGACTCGGTGCCGGAACCGGGACAGGAGGTGTTGCTGCGGCGCAACGCGAACCTGAGCACTGGCGGCACGGCCACGGACGTCACCGAAGAGGTGCATCCGGACGTGGCAACGCAGGCCGTCGAGGCGGCCCACATGATTGGCCTGGACATCTGCGGCGTGGACATCATCGCCCCCCGGATCGACCGTCCGCTCCAGGAGACCCGGGGGGCGGTCGTGGAGGTCAATGCCGCCCCAGGGCTGCGCATGCACCTGGACCCCTCCTATGGCAAGGGACGACCGGTGGGGGAGGCCATCGTGTCGTTGCTCTTCGGGCCGGGGGACGACGGCCGGATCCCCGTGGTGGCGGTCTCCGGAACCAACGGCAAGACGACCACGGTCCGCCTGGTGACCCACATTCTCTCCGCGATGGGCCGCACGGTCGGCATGACCTGTTCCGACGGCATCTCCATCGGCGCGAGGCTCATCGAGCGTGGCGATTGCAGTGGGCCCCGGAGCGCCCGGAACGTCCTGTCCCACCCCGACGTGGAGGCGGCGGTGCTGGAGACCGCCCGGGGAGGGATCCTCCGGGAAGGCCTCGGGTTCGATTTCTGTGACGTCGCGGTGGTCACCAACGTCGGACAGGGGGACCACCTGGGCCTCGCCTTCATCGACAGCGTCGAGGACCTGGCGGTCGTGAAACGGGTCATCGTGCAGGCCGTGGCCCCCCATGGCACGGCGGTGCTCAACGCGATGGACCCCCTGGTGGTCCGAATGGCCGACGCCTGCCGGGGGTCGGTGCTCTACTTCGCCACGGACCCCGCCAACCCGGTGCTTCAACGGCACCGGGCCCGGGATGGGCGCGCCCTCTTCCGGGACGGTGATTCCCTGCGGGCCGTCCGGGGAGACGACGACGAGATCGAGGTCCCCCTGTCCCGGATCCCCCTGACCCGGGAGGGTCGCCTCCCCTTCCAGGTCGAAAATGCCATGGCGGCCATCGGGGCCTGCTGGGCCCTGGGGGTCCCCTGGGAGGTCATTCTTCAAGGGCTCGCCACCTTCCAGAGCACGCCGGCAATGACCCCTGGGCGCTTCAACTGGATGGAGTGGAACGGGGCGACGGTGATCGCCGACTACGGCCACAATCCCGATGCCATCGAGGCCCTCACCCGGGCCATCGCGAACCTGCCGGCCGGCAAGCGGGTCGTCGTGATCAGCGCTGCCGGGGATCGACGGGACGTGGACATCGTCCGCCAGGGACAGATCATCGGGGCCTTCTTCGACGAGGTGGTGCTCTACCAGGACCGCTGCCAGCGGGGACGGGCCGACGGCGAGGTGATCGCCCTGCTGCGCCAGGGGCTCCAGGGAGCGCCTCGGGCCCGGGTCGTCGCCGAGGTCCGAGGAGAGTTCCAGGCCATCGACACGGGGCTCTCCCGGCTGGGGTCTGGAGACGTGGGGCTGATCCTGATCGACCAGGTCGAGGAATCCCTGGCCTATCTGCAGCAGAAGCTCCAGGGGACCGGAACGGCCCCCGTTCGCCCGAAGGTCCCTCCGGAGTGAATGTCGTCGGAACTCGCGGCCCTCGTCAGAACGGATCGAATCCGCCACCGTCGAAGAGGTCTCGCCGAAGGTCCTGGAAGAGTTCCCGGAGCGTGTCGTAGTGCTGCTGCTCCCACTCGGCCAGGAACCGGTAGAAGTCCCGGACCTCGGCCTCGGCTGCCTCCTGAGCCTGCCCCTGGAACAGGGCGATGGCGTTGGACTCCAGCGTCAGGCCGATGGAGAGGGCCGAGACCTCGAAGGTGGCCTCCCGGGCCTGGGCACGGAACCGATCCGTGAGCACGCGGTCCACGAAGACCCGGGCACCGGGGTCGGATCGGGGAACCAGGAACGCGGCGGCCCCCTCCCGATCATGGCGGGCGGCGATGTCCTTCAGGAAGGCCTTGTGCTGGACCTCGTCCCGGGCCAGTCGCTCGAAGACCTCCCGGACGGCGTCCTTGTCGGTCCGCTGGGCCACCATCGAGTAGAAGGTCAGGCCGTCGTTCTCGATCTGCCAGGCCCGGGACAGGATCTCGCGAATCTCCGGTCGCATGGTCACCTCCTTCGACCCGACGCCCTTGTGGGCTCAGCGGTCCCCCGGCAATCCGTCCCGGGTCGCCGTCGGTTCGGCCGGCCGCACGGCCGCCGCAGGGGTCAGCCAGGCCAGTGCCCCGGTGGGACAGAAGGGGACGCACCGGGGATCGCCGCCGCAGAGGTCGCACTTGGCCACCTCGTGGCGCCCCTCGTCCCAGTGCATGTTTCCAAAGGGGCAGGCCACGACGCACATCCGGCATCGGATGCAGGTCTCCTGGGAGACCTCGATGGCACCGGTCCGCAGGTTCCAGGACAGGGCCCCCACCGGACAGACGGCCAGGCAGGCGGCATCGTCACACTGGAGGCACACGACCGGAGTCCCGGCCTCGGGCCCCCGGCGGAAGATGTGGATCCGGCTCTGGGCAGGGCGGCCGTCGCTGCCGTGGGCGAAGGAACAGGCCAGTTCGCACTTGCCGCAGGCGATGCAGGACTGCGGTGTCACCCGGTAGATGCGGTCCATCGTCTCCCCTCTGGTCTCCCCGGCCTCCCGGGTCTGCGTCCTCACGAGGCGGCGTTCCCCGTCGGCCCCTCTCCCAGTCTCACCGTGGTCGCGGCCATGTCGCGCCGCCTGCACGAATCGCACACCTCGAACTCCGCCTCGGGCCACCCCATCCGGCGGGCGTACCACGCGGCCTGGGCCTTCGTGACGTGGGCCCGGCCGCACCGGGGACACCGGACCATCTCGAAATCCCGGTTCCAGATCCGGCGCCGGTCGGGACCCGACTCGAAGCGGATGAAGCCTGTCGGACAGATCTCGGCACAGGCCAGGCACCCCACGCAGGCCTCCGGGGGCTCGTGGAACGGCGGCGCAACGACTCGCCCGGCGCCCCGATCGGCGGTCCCGATGGCCGAGTGGCCCAGGCGGTCGCAGATCCGGACGCAGAGGCCGCACAGGATGCAGTCCGTCGGCTCCGGATTCGGCTCGTAGGAGGTCCGCTCGATGCCGTACTCCCGGGCCAGGCGCTGAATCAGGGGCGTCCGAGGCGAGCGGGCCAGCAGCAGGTCCAGCACGACCCGCCGGGTCTCGATCACCCGGTCAGACCGGGTATCGACGATCAACCCGTCCTCGACCGGGTAGAGGCACGAGACCACCATCTTCCGCCAGCCGTCCCACTCGGGCCGGGTCACGTCCACCACGCAGAGTCGGCAGCCGCCGTATGGCTCCACCGCCGGGTGATCGCAGAGCGTCGGCACCGACACCCCGGCCTGCCGGCAGGCCTGGAGCAGGAAGGTCCCCGCCGGGGCCTCCACCCGCCTTCCGTCAATGGTCAGCGTGGCCATGAATCGCCTCCTCCCTCCCGCCCCGAGGCAGGAACTCGATGCAGTTCTCGGGGCAGACGTCGTAGCAGGACCCGCAGGAGATGCACTTCTCGGGCAGGATCCGGTGCTTCTGTCGGGGCCGTCCCTCGATGGCCTCCACCGGGCAGACCTTCGTGCACTGGTGGCAGCCGGTGCAGGGGTCCTCGATGATGCGGTAGGTCGTCAGGGTCCGGCAGATCCCCGCAGGGCAGGCCTTGCGATCGATGTGGGCCTCGTACTCGTCCCGGAAGTAGCGCAGGGTCGAGAGGACCGGGTTCGGGGCCGACTTGCCCAGTTCGCAGAGGCTCCCCAACTGCATTCCCCGGGCCAGGCGCTCGATCCGCTCGATGTCGCCGGGCCGTCCCCTGCCCTCGCAGAGGTCGTCGAAGATGTGGAGCATCTGCCGCAGGCCCTCCCGGCACGGCACGCACTTGCCGCAGGACTCCTCCGACAGGAACTTCAGGAAGTAGCGGGCGACGTCCACCATGCAGGTCCGGTCGTCCATCACGATCATGCCGCCGGACCCCATCATGCTGCCGTTCTCGGTCAGCACCTCGTAGTCCACGGGCAGGTCCAGTCTGTCGGCCGGCAGGCACCCGCCCGAGGGGCCCCCGGTCTGGACGGCCTTGAAGGGTCGGTCCTTCAGGATCCCGCCACCGATGTCGAAGATGATGCGCCGGAGCGATTCGCCCATCGGCAGTTCGATGAGGCCGGTGTTCTTGACCTTCCCCACCAGCGAGAAGGCCTTGGTCCCCCTGGACTTCGCGGTGCCGTAGGCGGCGAACCACTCGCCGCCGTGGGTCAGGATCGCCCCGACGTCGGCCCAGGTCTCGACGTTGTTCAGCACCGTGGGTAGATCGAAGAGGCCCCGGTCGCTGGCGTGGATGTACTTGGCCCGAGGCTCCCCGACCTTGCCCTCGATGCTCCGCATGAGGGCCGACGACTCGCCGCAGACGAAGGCCCCGCCCCCCCGGCTCACCCGGAGGTCGAAGTCGAAGCCACTGCCGAGGATGTCCCGCCCCAGGAGGCCCCGTTCCCGGGCATCCTCGATGGCCTTCTGGACATGGACCACCGCCAGAGGGTACTCGTCCCGGACGTAGATGTAGCCCTCGTGGGCCCCGACGGCGTAGGCGCCGATGATCATCCCCTCGAGGACGCTGTGGGGGTCCCCCTCCAGGATGCTGCGGTCCTTGAAGGCCCCCGGGTCCCCCTCGTCGCCGTTGCAGAGGACGAACTTCCGGTCCCCCCGGGCCTTCCGGGCCGCGGCCCACTTCCGGGCCGTCGAGAACCCGGCCCCTCCACGCCCCCGGAGACCCGCCTTCCGGACCTCCTCGATCACCTCCTCCGGCGTCTTCTCGAAGAGGGCCCTCACGAGCCCCCCGTAGGCACCCAGGGCCAGGGCGTCGTCCAGGTCCCCGGGGTCCAGGCGGCCAATGTTCCGCATCGCGATCCGGGTCTGGTGGCGATAGAAGGGAATCTCCTCGTAGCGGGCCACCGGAGTCCGGGTGTTCGGGTCCCGGTAGAGCAGCCGTTCCACCACCTCGCCCCGGCCGATCGTCTTCTCCAGGATCTCGGGAACGTCCCGGGCCTGGACCCGCGTGTAGAGGATCCCCTCGGGCTGGATGACCACCAGCGGACCCCGCTGGCAGAAGCCGTGGCACCCGGTCGTCTTGGTATAGACCCCCAGGCCCGTCTGCAGCCCCTCGGCCTCGATCCGGGACCGGAAGGCCTCGGCGACCGCGGCGGATCCATTGGCCAGGCACCCGGTGCCGCAGCAGACCCAGATGTCCCGGGTCCGGGCCTCCCGGCGATCCCGGGCCGCGGCCACCGCCTCCTCGAAGTGCTGCCTCGACGCGATCCGCATGGCTACTCCTTGGGCTCCAGGTAGTCCCCGACCGAGGCCGGCCGCACACCGCCGTGGTATCGGTCGTTGACGATCACCACCGGAGCCATCGCGCAGGCCCCGACGCAGTTGACGGTCTCCAGCGTGAATCCCAGGTCCGCCGTCGTCTCTCCCGGCCCGATGCCCAGGCGCCGGTGCACCTCGTCGATGATCTGGGGCGCGCCCCGGATGTGGCAGGCGGTCCCGGTGCAGACCTTGATCACGACCTTCCCCTTGGGAGTCAGGCTGAAGGCCCGGTAGAAGGTCGAGACCTGGAAGACCTTGGACAGGGGGACCCCTAGTTCCCTGGCGACGCGCTCCAGCACCTCGCAGGGGAGATAGTGATAGGCCCGCTGCACGTCCTGGAGCACCTGGATCAGGGACGGCTCCTCCCGGGGATACCGCTGCAGGATCTCCTCCAGGGGGGCCAGGTCCACGCAGGCCACCGCACGGCTCGAATGCTCCATCGTCTCCCTCACATCCCCGGCGCCGCCGGGCGATCCCGTCCTTCCACGCACCGCCGCGCCTCGCCAAACCCGGCCTGGAGGCACTGGAGATTGACGTCCACCAGGGCAGGCTTCCGGGCGAAGGTCTCCCGGACCAGGGCCTCCACCTGGGTCATCGGAACCACCTCCGTGGCCCCGACGAAGGCCCCCAGGGCCACCATGTTGGCGCCCTTGGGATTGCCCAGGGCATTGGCCAGGTCGTTGGCGGCCACCGGCACCACCACCACGTCGGTCCGGCGGCACTCCCGGTTCACCAGCGAGGTGTTGTAGAGGATGACGCCCCCGGGACGCACGGCGTCCTCGAAGCGGTCCAGCGAGGGCAGGTTCAGGGCCAGCAGGGCCCGGGGGCGCTGCACCACCGGCGACCCGACGGGCCGGTCCGAGATCACCACCGTGCAGTTCGCCGTGCCACCCCGCATCTCGGGGCCATAGGAGGGGAACCAGGAGACCTCCTTGCCCTCCTTCATCCCGGCGTAGGCCAGCATCTTGCCGATCAGCAGGGCGCCCTGGCCGCCGAATCCCGCGATGACCATCTCGTACTGCATCGGCCGTCCCCTCCTGCCTCACTCCCGACCCAGGGGCCTCGGGGCCCGGTCCCCGCCGTCGGGGGTCTTGAAAACCCCCAGGGGGTAGTAGGGCACCATGTTCTTCTCGACCCAGGCGCAGGCCTCGTGGGGAGGAATCCCCCAGTTGGTCGGGCAGGTCGAGAGGAGTTCCACGAGGCTGAAGCAGCACCCCTCCACCTGGTACTGGAAGGCCCGGCGCACCAGGCGGCGGGCCTCCACGACGTGGAGCGGCGTGTGCACGGCCCCCCGGGCGATGAAGGCCGGGGTCCGCAATGCGCTGACCAGTTCGGCGATCCGGAGGGGATGGCCCGCCAGGGAGACGTCCCGCCCCAGGGGGGAGGTCGTCGTGACCTGACCGGGCATCGTGGTCGGGGCCATCTGGCCGCCGGTCATGCCGTAGATGGCGTTGTTGACGAAGATCACCGTGACCTTCTCGCCCCGGTTGGCGCAGTGGAGGATCTCGCTGAGGCCGATGGAGGCCAGGTCCCCGTCTTCCTGGTAGGTGAACACGACCAGATCCGGCCGGCCCCGCTTGATCCCGGTGGCGACCGCCGGTGCCCGACCGTGGCTCGCCTCGTGCATGTCCGTGTTGAAGTAGTTGTAGGCCAGCACCGCGCACCCGACCGGGGAGACGCCGACGGTCCGCTCCCGGACCCCCAGTTCGTCCAGCACCTCGGCGATCAGGCGGTGGATCACCCCGTGGGTGCATCCCGGGCAGTAGTGGGTGATGACCTGCCGCAGGGACTCGGGGTGGCCGAAGACCGGGGCGCGGGTCCGTTCCGACGCTGCTGCCGGGGTCTCTTCCAGCACCGCGGGACTAGACATCTGCCACCTCCTGCGAACGCCCCTCCAGCACCTCGACCATCCTGTTTGCGGCCTCCTCCGGCGAGATCAGGTGGCCCCCCGTCCGCCCGTGGAAGTGGACCGGCCGGGACCGCCCCAGAGCCAGCCGGACGTCCTCCAGCATCTGTCCCGCCGACAGTTCCAGCACCAGCACCGCCCGGGCCTTCTCTGCCGCCGCGGCCAGTTCCCGGTACGGATAGGGATAGAGGCTGATGGGGCGGAACAGGGCCACCCGGCGCCCCTGCTCCCGGAGTTCCTCGATGGCGCTGAGGGCCACCCGGGCCACCGTGCCGTAGGCCACCACCAGGAGGTCGTAGTCGCCCTCCTCGAAGCGCATCTGGAAACGCCGCTCCCGTTCCCGGATCTGCCGGTACTTCTGCTGGAGGTGGCGGTTGTGGGCCTCGAGGGTGTCGGCGTCCAGGTAGAGGCTGTTGATGACCGCCCGGGGCCGATCGCCCTTCCAGCCGGTGGAGGCCCAGGTCTTGGGCGGCAGGTCCGGGGCCGGGGGCCGTTCGTCGGGCAGTTCCACCGGCTCCATCATCTGGCCGATCAGGCCGTCACCCAGGACCATCACCGGAGTCCGATAGCGGTCGGCGATGTCGAAGGCCTCCATCGTCAGGTTGGCCGCCTCCTGCACCGACCAGGGACCCAGCACCGGCACCCGGTAGTCCCCGTGGCCTCCCCCCTTGGTGGCCTGGAGATAGTCCGCCTGGGACGGCAGGATGCCTCCCAGGCCCGGCCCCGCCCGCATGATGTTCACGATCACCACCGGGAGTTCCGCCCCGGCCATGTAGGAGACGGCCTCCTGCATCAGGCTGATCCCGGGGCTCGACGAGGAGGTCAGCACCCGGACCCCGGCTCCGGAGGCCCCATAGAGCATGTTCGAGGCGGCCACCTCCGACTCGGCCTGGACGTAGGTCCCCCCGACCTGCGGCAGGCGGTGGGAGAGATACTCGGGGATCTCGTTCTGGGGGGTGATGGGATAGCCGAAGAAGAGGCGGCAGCCGGCCCGGATGGCCGCCTCCGCGATGGCCTCGGTCCCCTTCATGAGTTTTCTGGCCATGACGCCTCGCCCTCAGTAGCGGAAGTAATGCACCAGGGTCCCGTTCACCTCCATCGAGAGGGCGACGTCGGGACAGGTGATGCAGCAGACACGGCAACCGATGCAGTGGCGCTGCCGGGCCACCTTCACGAAGAAGTAGCCCTTGGCATTGAGGTCCCGGCCCATCTCCAGCACCTGCCGGGGACAGGCCCGGACGCAGAGTTCGCATCCCTTGCAGCGATCCGGCTCCACGACGATCCGAGGCATGTTGCCTCCCTCCTGGCCCCGACCGGGGCCCGTTCAGCGCAGCACGAACAGCGGCCCGCTCCGGGGCACCCGGGGCCCCTCGATGGGGGGCTGGACGACCCGCCGCAGGGACAGGACCCCGCATCCGGGATTGTCGGGGGCCAGGTCCTGCTCCCGCCCCGCCTCGACACCGACCCCCACGACGGGCACCCCCAGCATCCCGGCGGTCCGGCGGGCCATCTGGAGCCCCTCTTCGACAACCTCCCGGGTCGTCCGGTCCATCAGGTGGGTGTTGGAAAAGACCCCCGTCATCCTGAGCCGCGAGACCTGCTCGATCTCCCGGGCCATCGCCACCGCCGACTCGGGGTCCGGCGTGAAAGGGCGCCGGAAGTTCACCACCAGGATCAGGTCGTGGTCCGCCATCTGCAGCAGGTCCGACAGGGCCCCCAGGATCCGAGCCCCGTTCTCGTCCCCCCCGACGTCCATCACGACCCGACCGGAGAAGCCGGTGCACAGTCCCCGGACCCGGGGCAGCAGGATGGGGAGGTCCGCAGTGGCCAGGTCCCCTTCCGGGGCCACCAGATCCACGCCGACCCGGGCCAGGGCGTCCGCCGCCTCCCGGCTCCGGAAATAGGGCTTCACGACGTCCAGGTCCGCCAGGGCCACCCGCTCGCCATCCCGGGCCATCCCCATCGCCGCGTTCACCGCCACCTCGGTCTTGCCGCTGCCGAAGTGCCCGACCAGGATGGTGAGAGATTTCCGGAACATGGTCCTACCCGAGGGCCTGGCGAAACATTAGGCTGGCGGCTGGCGGGAAGTCAACCCAAAAGCGGCTCCGACGGGACTCGTGGTGCCCCGGTGGGACGGTTTCCGAACCCGATCGGTTCGGCTACACTCGCCCCAGGAGGGCGGAGGCGCCATGGCCCCCCCGATGGTCCTGCCGGAGACGGACAGCATGCGCGGGAGAGCCGGACTTCGGCCTGTGGGGATCGCCCTCTGGCTGTCCCTGGTGGCAGCGTCGGCCTGCACCGAGGCCCCCCGACCGCTCCCGGTTCCCCGGCCGGTCCCCTCCCCCGCACCGGCTTGCGACCGGACCACCGTGGCCCCCGCGGAGTTCCGCTTCGGAGTCCTGGCGAGCGTGGTCCGTTCCGTCCCGGACCTGGACGACCTGGGGTCCTGGATCGGGGCACGAATCGGCATCCCCGCCCGGGTGGAGGTTCTGGACCGCTACGAGGACCTGGGAAGCCGGATGCTCCAGGGGACCCTGGAGGCGGCGATGCTTCCACCGCTGGAGTACATCCGGACTCATGACCGGAACCCGTGCATCGCCGCCAGGCTGACCTCGGTGGTGGGCGGCAGCGTCCGCTACTCCTCGTTCCTGGTGGCCCGAAAGGACTCCCGCATCCGGCGACTGGAAGACCTCCGGGGGGCCCGAGGGGCCTTCGTGTCCCCGGACTCGGCCTCGGGATGGCTCTTCGCCTGGCGCCGGTTGCAGGAGGCCGGAATGGACCCCTGGAAGGACCTGGCGGAGGTCCGTTTCGTCGGGTCCCACGCGGCGGTGATCGAGGCCGTGCTCGAAGGTAAAAGCGATGTGGGAGCGACCTTCGACGCGGCCATCGTGGCGGCACAGCAGGTCGGCTGGGACACGGCCTCCCTTTCCCTGGTGGCCCTGGGAGGGCGAATCCCCTACGACGCGGTCGTGGTCTCCCCCGAGGTCCCCGCCCCCCTGGCGGAGTCGTTCTTGCAAGCCCTCTCGGTACTGGACACCACGACCCCCGAGGGGCGCCGGGTCCTTGCGGCCCTCGTGCACTACGACGGCTTCGTCCCCACGGACGACTCCTTCTACGATGACGTTCGGAGGGTGGCGGAGTCGGTCCTGATGGACTCGGGGAGGACCCGGTGAGACTGCGAACCCGGATCCTGGGCCTGGGGGCGATGCTGGCACTGTTCTCCAGTCTGGGCCTGGGCCTGCTGCTGCTGTCCCTGCAGCGGGACCGGGACACCCGAGGCATGGAATTGAGGGCCCGGGCCTTCCTGGAGGCCGTCCAGGTCGGCGTCCTCCCGATGATGGCCGAGCAGCGGGTCACGGACCTGGATCGCCTGGTCTCGGAGGTCCGGGAGCACCGCCTCGAGGACCTGGACCTGCGGTTCCTGGCGGTGCTGGACCCCGAGCGTCGGGTGCTTGGCCACACGGACCCCCTCCTCTTCGGGTCGGTGCTCGACGACGCCCGCAGCCGCCGATTCACGGAACAGGACCAGGTCCAGCTGGATCAGGAACGGGACGGGGACCGGGAGATGCTGGTCATGAGTCTCCCGGTCGTCACCCGGGTCCCGGACCATCCCGGGATCCGCTGGGGCACGCTCATTGCCGGGTTCGACCTCACCGAGGCCCAGCAGGCCTGGACCCGGACCCTGATCGGGTCACTGGCCTTGATCCTGGTGGCCGCCCTGCTGTCGGCTGGACTGGCGATGCTGCTGCTGGACGGGCAGGTGGTGCGCCCGGTCCAGCGATTGACGGAGGTGGCCGGCGAACTGGGAAGCGGCAACCTGTCTGCCCGAGTCCCCGCGTCGTCCCAGGAGGACGACCTCGCGGTGCTGGGGCGCACCTTCAACCAGATGGCCGAGGCCCTGGAACGGCAGACCCATGGGCTCGAAAAACAGGTGCGCCAGCGAACCCGGGAACTGGAGCGGGCCAACCGCCAGCTCCAGGATGCCAACGAGCGGCTCCAGCGCCTGGCGGTCACTGACGGCCTGACGGGTCTCTACAACTTCCGCTACCTGCGCCAGACGCTGGAGATGGAGATGCACCGGGCGAGCCGGCAGAAAAGTTCCCTCTCGGTGTTGATGCTGGATGTGGATCATTTCAAGCACTTCAATGACCGGTACGGTCACCCGGCGGGCGACCGGGTGCTCCAGGGCATTGCCGAGATCCTCAAGAAACGCCTCCGGGTCACCGACATCCCCTGCCGGTATGGGGGCGAGGAGTTCGCCGTCATCCTCCCGGACACGGATCCGCCAGCGGCCCTGCGGGTTGCGGAAGAGATCCGGCAGCGGGTCAAGGAAGAGGACTTCTCTCAGGAGACCGGGACCGACAGCACCTCCCTGACCATCAGCATCGGGGTCGCCTGCTTCCCGATCCACGGCCAGGACCCCGAGGCCGTGCTGAAGGCTGCGGACACCGCTCTGTACCGGGCCAAGGACGCCGGGCGTGACCGCGTGATGCTGGCAAGACCCCCGGAGGAGGCACACGAATGACCGCCGAGACCCTGGCCGCCCGCATCGATGCTCCGATTCGCGTCCTGAAGGTCCGATCCCGGGATGGCACCTCCCTGACGGCCTATGAGGCAGGCCGGGGTCGGGAGGCGATGGTGCTGTGCCCTGGCCTCGGAGGCAATCTGCTAGGCTGGAAGCACGTGCTGGAGGGGTTCCAGGGAGTGTACCGGATGATCACCTGGGACCCCCGTGGCACCTACTTCTCGGCCGCCCCGAACGACCCGAACCGCATCACCGTGCCGGACCACGTGGACGACCTGGAGGCGGTGATGGAGGCCCTCGGGGTGACCCGATGCGTCCTCGGGGGCTGGAGCATGGGGGTCCAGATCGCCATCACCTACATTCACCGTCACCCGGACCGGATGCCCCGGGCCCTGTTGCTGATTCATGGCCATCCGGGTCACCTCCTCCGGGACGTCCTCGACCTGCCCCCGATGGAACCGGTGTTCCGGGCCACCCTGGCGACCCTGATCCCACTCTCGACCTGCCTCCAGCCGGTCCTTGGCCCGCTGTTCCGGCGGCCCGAGACGCTCCCTCTGCTGAACCGGCTGGGACTGGTCGCTGCCCGGGAGGGGGTCTTCCCGGAGGTCCTGGAGGCCTTCAGCCACATGGATTTCCCGCGCTACCTGCGGATGATCGAACAGTTGAGCCGCCACAGCACCGAGGCCTGGCTCGGTGAGATCCGATGCCCGACGCTGATCACCGCCGGCTCCCGAGACGTGATGACCCCGCCCTCGGTCGCCCGGAGGGCCCGGGAGCGGATCCCTGGGGCCCGCCTGGTGGTGTTCGAGGGGGGGACCCATTACACGAAGATGGAGATGCCCGACCGAATGCACCGGGTGCTGGAGGAGTTCCTGCGGGAGGTGGACCCGGAGGCCTTCGCCCCCCTGCAACCCCGGGAGCCGTCCTCGCATCGCCGACCCCGGGCCTCGAGGCCCCGAACCCGGAGGACTCCGGAGCCGTCACCGCCAGGGAACGCCGGTTTTCCCGAGTCCCGTTGACAGCGATCCCTCCCCCTTCGTAAGGTTGCGGTCGAGTCGTCACGGGAGGAAACCATGTCCCAGAAACGCGTTGCGGTCATCCTGTCCGGTTGCGGAGTCTTCGACGGCTCGGAGATCCACGAGGCGACCCTGTCCCTGCTGGCCCTGGACCGGCGGGGCGCCTCGGTCATCGTCGCGGCCCCGGACATCCCCCAGACCCGAGTCCACGACCACCAACAGGGGCAGGACGTCCCCGGGGAGACCCGGAACGTCCGGACCGAGGCCGCCCGGATCGCACGGGGGCCGGTTCGAGCCGTGGAGGACCTGCGGGTCGAGCAGATCGACGCGGTGCTGATCCCCGGGGGCTACGGCGCCGCCCTGAATCTCTCGACCCTGGCCCGGGCCGGGGCGGCCATGACGCTGGATCCGTCGCTGGCCCGCTTCCTGGAGGACGCCCGCAAGGCCCGCAAGGCCCTGGGGGCCCTCTGCATCGCCCCGCCGATCCTCGCAAAGGTCTTCCACGACGCGGGGGTCCGGGGCGTGCGCCTGACCATCGGCAACGACCCGGGCACCGCCGGGGTGATCGAGGCCCTGGGTCAGACCCACGTTCCCTGCCCTGCCACGTCCTTCGTCGCCGACCCGGCCCACCGGGTCGTCACGTCACCGGCCTACATGCTGGCGTCGGGCATCGGCGAACTGTGGACCGGCATCGACGCAGCGGTGGCGGCCCTGCTGGACCTCGCCTGATCGGGCCTGGCCTGACTGGCGGGGTCCAGGACCGGAATCCGTCCCCTGGCCTACCGGGGAGCCCGGACCTCCAGGGCCCTCAACTCCGGCTTCTGCTCGCACTCCCGCTCGAACTCCAGGCGACGCTGGTGGTTCACGTAGTCGGGCTTCTGGAAGGGATAGACAAACCGGGTGTGGTCGTCGTAGGTCCCGTTCATGATGGCCACGGTGTCCTCGATGATCACCCGCTCCTCGTCGGTCGGGATCACGAAGACCTTGACCGGGGAGTCGTCCCGGCTGATGCAGACCTCGGCATTCCGCGTGCGGGCCAGGCGGTTCTTCTCGGGGTCCAGCCGGATGCCCAGGAACTCCAGGCCCTCGCAGACCTTCGCCCGGATGAGCGCCGACATCTCACCGACCCCGGCGGTGAAGACCAGGGCATCCGCCCCACCGATGGCAGCCATGTAGGCCCCCACGTACTTCTTCAGCCGGTGCACCTCGATGTCGATGGCCGCCTGGGCCAGGTCGTCGCCGTTCCGGGCCGACTCCTCGATGTCCCGCCGATCGGCGAACCGCCCGTTGGTGATCCCCAGGAGCCCCGACTTCTTGTTCAGGATGTCGTTCATCTCCTTGGGGGTCTTGCCCAGTTTCTCCATCATCGCCAGGTCGATGGCCGCGTCGTGGTCCCCGGCCCGGGTTCCCATCACCAGGCCCTCCAGGGGCGTGAGGCCCATCGAGGTGTCGTAGGAACGCCCTTCCCTCACCGCGTTGGCGCTGGCACCGTTGCCGATGTGCAGGACGACCAGGTTGACGGCCAGGGGGTCCTTTCCGAGAAGCACCGCCGCACGCTTCGTGCAGTAGAGCAGGGACGTCCCGTGGAACCCGTAGCGCCGGATGCCGTGCTGTTCGTACCACTCGTGGGGCAATGCGTAGAGATAACAGTGCCGCGGCATCGTCTGATGCCAGGCGGTGTCCAGCACCGCGACGTGGGGAACGTCGGGCATCGCCTCCATCGCCGCCTCGATGCCCAGCACGTTGGGCGGGTTGTGCAGGGGCGCCAGGTGGTACAGGTCCTTCAGGATGCGGATGATGTCGGCGTCGATGCGGACCGATCGGGCGAAGTACTCGCCCCCGTGGACCACCCGGTGACCGACCGCCGCGATCTCCTTGAGGTCCTTCACGACCCCGTCCTGCGGATCGGTCAGCACCCCCAGGATCAGTTTCATCGCGGCCCGATGGTCCGGACACTCGTGCTGGACCTTCTGGGCCTCGCCATTCCGCCGGCAGAACTTGATGAAGGACCCGCCGATGGTGACCCGCTCGACGATCCCCGTCGAGAGCGTCTCGCCCTTCTCGTAGTCGAAGACCTGGAACTTCAGCGACGAGGACCCGGAATTCAGCGACAGGATGATCATGGGGATGCCTCCCTCTGGCGAACCGGCGGCGCCATCCGCCCGCCGGGGCCGTTCGACTCAGCCCTGGGCCTGCACCGCGGTGATGGTCACCACGTTGACGATGTCCTCCACCGAGCAGCCTCGGGAGAGGTCGTTGACCGGCTTCTTGAGGCCCTGCAGGAAGGGGCCGATGGCGGCCGCCTTGGCCAGGCGCTCGACCAGTTTGTAGGCGATGTTGCCCGCCTGGAGGTCCGGGAAGACCAGGACGTTGGCCCGCCCGGCCACCGGCGACCCCGGGCACTTCTTCTGTCCGACCTTGGGCACCAGGGCCGCGTCGGCCTGCAACTCCCCGTCGATCTCCAGATCCGGGGCCTGGGCCTTCGCGATCTCGGTGGCCTTGCGGACCTTGTCCACCAGTTCGTGCTCGGCGCTCCCCTTCGTGCTGAAGGAGAGCATCGCGACCCGGGGGGTCATCCGGCACAGCACCCGCGCCGTCTGGGCCGAGGAGAGGGCGATGGCCGCCAGTTCCTCGGCGGTGGGGTTGGGCGTCACGGCGCAGTCGGCGAAGACGAACATGCCGTCATCGCCGTACTCGCAGTCGGGCACCAGCATGATGAAGGCCGACGACACGATGGAGATCCCCGGCGCCGTCTTGATGATCTGCAGGGCCGGCCGGATCGTGTGGGCGGTGGAGTGCTCGGCGCCGGAGACGAGTCCCGCGGCGTCCCCCAGGTGCACCATCATGGTCCCGAAGACGATCGGGTCCAGGCAGGCCTCCCGGGCCTGGTCGGGGGTGACGCCCTTGTGACGACGGATCTCGTAGTAGGCGGCCACGTACTTCTCCAACAGGTCCGAGGTCGCCGGGTCCATCACCCCGACGCCCTTCAGGTCCACCCGGTTCTCGGCCGCCACCTTCCGGATCGCCGCCTCGTCCCCCAGCAGCGTGACCCGGGCGACGCCCAGTTCGGCGACCTGCGCCGCCGCCTGCACGGTCCGGGGCTCGGTGCCCTCGGGAAGCACGACGTGCTGGATCGACTTGCGGGCCTGAGTGCGGAACGAATGGATCAACTCGTGCTGGCGCATGGTCCCCTCCTCTGACAGGGCAAGCGACGCGGCGTCCCCGGGACCCCGCGGTTCCTGGGGGCGGAAGATAGCAGAAAGCGCAAGGGGGTGGGATCGGGAAAAATCCCCCGGGGGGGCATTCGCCGTTGTTCCCGGTTCCCGGGCCAGGAAACGATCCTTGACTTTCCGGATCGTGCCGGGTTCAAATCCGGCCAGCGCCTGAGGGGGATCCCATGACTGGACGGATCGCGACGGTGGGATGGCTGCTGTTCCTTCTGGCATTGCCGGGCTGCTACGAGGCACGGACCTCCAATCCGGACCTCTGGTTCCTGGACACCTTTCAGGACATGGGCACTCCCGACCCGGGCAGCGAGACCGGCCCGGTGGACCTTCCGTCGGACCAGGCCCAGGATCCCGGTTCCGACCCGGGAGCCGACGTCGTGACCGACGCCCCGCTCCCCGACACGAACCGGCGGACCGGCTCCCCCTGCGAGACCAACGAACAGTGCTGGACCGAGCAGTGCCTGACCACGGAGTTCGTGCAGATCCTGAATCCCAATCTGGAGGTCCCGGGTGGCATGTGCAGCCTGATCGGCTGCGGAGACGACAGCGAGTGCGGACCCGGCGACGGGTCCATCTGCCTCGATGCCACCTCCCTGGGGAACGACATCCCCCGCCTGTGCGCCTGGCCCTGCGCGGCAGACCAGGAATGCCGGGAGGGCTACGTCTGCCCGGACTTCGGCGCCAAGGACGGCCAGGGCAACCCGGTCAAGACCTGCCTGCCGGCGAAACTGGTGGGCCTGCTGGTCTGCGATCAGGGCAAGTGCGCGGCGGAACCGAAGGACCCCTACTGTCCGGAAGCCTGTCCGGAATAGCCAGGAGACGAGACGATGACGCGGCACACCCTTGGGTCGGTGCTGGTACTGGCGTCCCTGCTGCTTCCCGCAGCCTCCCGGGCCGACCGGGCCACGGGCCGGGAACTGGTTGGCGGGGAGACGGAGAAGAAGGAACAGGCGCCGCCCGCCAATGCCTGGCAGCGGTGGACCCGCTTCATCGACCGGGAACTGGACGAGGTGGGCAAGGCGGACCTCTACGGGGTCACGGCCCAGTTGCCCAAGGGCTACGCCTCGGTGAAGTGGGACTACACGACCCTGAAGGCCAGCCAGCGGTACAACGACAAGCACCAGCTGACTCCCCTGATCGCCCCCATCGGCATCGGCGGTGGCCAGAGACTGGACCTGGGGGTCCGGGGCGCCGGTGGCGGCCATGTCTTCCAGGCCTCCTACGGCATCCTGGGCAACTTCGACTGGTACTTCGAACTGCCCTACCAGTACATGCACCTGGGCTTCCATCCCCGCCTGCTGGGGGCCGACGGGGAGCCGGTCCAGGGGAACCTGCCCAACGGGGACCCGGACCCGGACTTCGCCCGGAAGGAGGGAATCCGGAAGGCCTCCCAACTGCTCCCGATGCTGGGACGCCCCGTCCCGGCACTCCAGTACGACGCCGAGTGGGTGTTGGGGGACATCAACACCGGCTTTTCCTGGAATCCCTGGCGCACGAAACGGATGTCCGCGGCCTTCACCGGCCGCAT
Source organism: Deltaproteobacteria bacterium (assembly GCA_029547805.1). Lineage (GTDB taxonomy): Bacteria > Myxococcota_A > UBA9042 > DTJE01 > DTJE01 > JAGOKF01. The sequence continues at coordinate 101,745 of JAKPOP010000008.1, read as the reverse complement.
CTTCTTCCCCACCGGCCGCATCGCCAATCCCAACAGCAGCCTGATGCTGGGCACGGGCCCCGAACTGGACACCGGCATGGGGGGCTGGGGCCTGGGCTTCACCCAGGGCTACGACCTCCGGATCTTCAAGTATTCCTACTGGATCGACATCATCGCCAGCAGCGAGTTCACCCTCTCCTACGGCTTCAAGCACAAGCGGCGCTACCCGACCAACTTCGCCACCGAGCCCAACCGGGCCATCCTCCAGACCCTGGCCAATGGCGACGACGGCAAGCGGGGGACCGCCGACGACGACTACAGCGTCTTCAATTCCTTCCCGGACCTGCGGCACCTCAAGGACAAGGGGTCCTACTCCTACACCCCCGGCTTCGGCCTCCAGTGGACGGCCCAGTTGCAGATCCAGCTGGCGCTGCTCGGGGTCACGGTGGGCTATGGCGTGATCCACTCCCAGGAACCGGAGATCGACGGGGACTACTACTTCATCCAGATGGCCAAGGGGCTGCAGCTGCTGGGCCAGCAGACCATCCATGCCATCCAGGTCGGCGGGGCCCTGTCGCTGCTGCCGGTGTACATCCCGCTGGACATCTCGTTCTCGTGGCGCAAGGTCGTGGACGGCTACAACGCCATCGTGATGGACAACTACTGGAACGTGATCGTGAAGACCTACATCCCGATCTTCCGCTGAGGCCCCTTCCCCGTCAGTCTTCTTCCTGCCAGGGCCAGAAAGACCCCATGCGCCGATCCCCAGGCCACCGCCAGGTGGTCCTTTGGGCCAGGGCCTCGCCAATGCGGGCGATCCCCCAGCCGGCCACGAATCCGCCGATGTGGGCGCCATAGGCCACGCCGCTCTCAGCCCCCAGGAAGACCGGCAACAGGTTGTCCAGCACGAGGAACCCCAGCAGGACCAGCCGGGCCGGCAGCAGCACCGTGGTCATGACGAAGGGGAACAGGAACACGAAGACCTTCACGACGTTCCGGGGGAACAGGACGAAGTAGAGCCCCAGGACCCCCGAGATCGCCCCCGAGGCCCCCACCAGAGGCATCAACGAGTGGCGATTGAACAGGGCGAAGGCCACCGTGGCGAGGACGCCGGTGCCCAGGTAGGCCGCCAGATAGCCCAGGCGCCCCAGGCGCTGCTCCACGTTGTCCCCGTAAATCCAGAGGAACAGCATGTTCCCCGCCAGATGGGCCAGCCCCCCATGCAGGAAGAGGCTCGCGATCAGGTCCCGGACCTCGGGGGCGGCTGGCTTGAAGCCCCAGCGAAGGACGAAGAGGTCATAGGCGCTGACCTGCTGCATCGCCTCCCGCAGGGAGATCCCCGGAGGCAGGGACCGGGCGATCAGGCGGAGGTACTCCCGCAGCAGCGGGTCCCGAGGGTCCGCCTCGGTGAACGACAGCGGAAGCGAGACAACCAGGTAGATGCCCACGTTGAGGGCGATCAGGCACCAGGTCACCCAGGGCCGAAACCGCCTCGGATTGGGGGCATCCCCGAAGGGCAGGAACATCCATCATCCCCTGGTATCTCGCGGCCGAAGCCGTCGGGAACCGTCAATGGCACCCTTGAGTGCGGCTGGAATACTCGGGGTCGCAGCAGCAGACCCACGCGATGCAGCAATAGCCGCAGCCACCGGTGACGTAGTTCTGCGTCTGGCCACAGTTTGGCACCGTCGCCCCCTGCCAGCCCGGCTCCAGCTGACACCCCGTCCCGATGGCCCAGTCCGTGCAGCGGCCGTTGGCCGACCCATACTGCTTCTCGGCGACGCCGCTGCAGTCGTAGTCGAAACTGCCGCAGACGTTGGCCTGGGTGAACCAGCCCGTCTGGCCCGGCAGTGCCCGGGCATCCAGGTCGCAGCAGTCGCCCGACCGGGTCGCGGTGAACTCCCCCTGGGCCGCGCAGAGGCACTTCACCTCGCTCTGGCTGCCCCAGGAGTCGCCATCCTGGTCCCGGAAGTAGTTCACGCACCCGGCGGCGCCCTCCTCGTCGGTGAAACCGTCGCAGTCCTCGTCCTTGGTCGTGCCTCCCGCCAGCGTGCACCGCTCCGACGCCCCGGGGTTCACTGCGGCGTCCTGGTCGTCGCAGTCCTGGCCGCGGGTGGCGGTATATCCCGGCAGTCCCCCCAGGGGACAGAGGCACTTGTTGCTGCCCACGGCGCCCCAGGAGTCGCCGTCCAGGTCCAGATAGAGGGTGGAGCATCCCGTCGCCCCCTCCTCGTCGGTCCGGCCATCGCAGTTGTCGTCCTTGCCGTTGCACGCCTCCGGCGCGCCGGGATGGACTCCCCCGTCCCGGTCGTTGCAGTCTCCCAGGTGGTCCCCCCGAACCCGGTAGTTCCCCTCGGCCTGGCAGAGGCAGCGGGAATCCCCCGCCACGCCCCAACCGTCGCCGTCGTTGTCCATGTACCAGTCGGAGCAGCCTGCGGCGCCGGCCTCGTCGGTCTGGCCGTTGCAGTCGTCGTCCACGCCGTTGCACGACTCGGGCGCCGGGAGGCGCCCCGAGCAGCCAAGGGTCCCGGAATCGCAGGTCGATGTCCCGGGACAGGACCCGTACTCGTTGTCCACCGAACAGGCCCGCCCGGCGGTCCCCTCGTCCGTCTGCCCGTCGCAGTTGTCATCGACGCCGTTGCAGACCTCCGCCTTCAGGGGCGACACCGCGGCGTCCTGGTCGTTGCAGTCGTCGCCCCGGGAGGAGGTCCAGGGGCTCTGGGCCGCACAGAGGCACCGGTCCGTCCTTGGCGCCCCGACCCCGTCCCCATCGTCATCGCGATAGAAACGCAGGCAGTTGGAGGCCCCCTCCTCGTCGGTCCGGCCATCGCAGTTGTCGTCGATGCCGTTGCAGATCTCCAGGGCACCGGGCTTCACCTGAGCGTTCTGGTCATTGCAGTCCCCGGGCACGGTGGCCGTGTAGGGGCTCTGGGGGGAGCAGAGGCAGCGGCCATCGCCGGTCACCCCCGCCCCGTCCCCGTCACCGTCCCGGTACCAGGTCGTGCACTGTCCAGCCCCTTCGGGGTCGGTGACCCCGTCGCAGTTGTCGTCCACGCCGTTGCAGACCTCGGTCTTCGGGGGCGTCCCCTCGCAGAAGATCTCGCCGTTCTTGCAGGATGTCGTGCCTGGACAGGTCCCGTGCTCGTTGGTCAGGTCACAGGGGCGCCCCGCGGTTCCCTCGTCGGTGGCCCCGTTGCAGTTGTCGTCGATGGCGTTGCAGGTCTCGGCCGCGGGGATCCGTCCCTGGCACGCCTGGGCGCACGTCCGGGTGCCGGGACAGGACCCGGACTCGTTCTCGTTCTGGCAGTCCGTCAGAAAGCCCTCCTGGCGCATGTAGTCCGTGCAGGGGCAGGCGCCCCCGTCCGCGGGCACGCACCAGCGGCCACCGCCCACCCCCGAGACCTCCAGGCACTCGTAGCCATCGGGGCACCCGGCCGTACCGGTGCAGCCCGTCCCGCAGAACGACCCCTCGTTGCCGAAGGGCAGGCAGGCGTAGCGCCCGGAGCCGGTCCCGACCGAGGGCACGCAGTCCCGGTCGGTGCGGCACGGACGGCACAAGGTGCTGAAGGGGTCCACGCACAGGTAGATCGTCTCGCCGCCCAGCGTGTTCTGGCTGCACGACCAGCCGGTCGGGCAGGAGTCCTCGGTGACGCAGACCCGGGTGCACTGCCGGCCCCCGATCGACTCGATGCAGAAGCCGCTGATGCACTCGTTGTTGCCGGTGCAGGGGCAGCCGAAGTTGCCCGGACATCCGGGGCCCTCATCGGTCCCTCCGACGTCGCCCCCGTTGTCCAGCGCCGGGATGTCGGCCACGTCCCGCCCGGGGTCGGGCATGCCCGGGTCCCGTCCCGGGTCCTCCCCGGGCCCGGGGTCCTGAGCCGAGAGGTCCCGTCCGCCGGGGTCCCCTGGAAGCAGGTCCTGACCCGACGGCGTGGTCCCGCCATCCCCGCACGAGATTGCCAACACGACCACCCAGGGGATCGACCGGCGCATGGCCCCTCCACCAACTGGAATGCGGCGACAGTTTGCGGTTTCCAGGGCGCGGCGTCAAGCCGGATCGCCTTCGTCCGTTGCGCCGGAGAGACCCGCCGCGGGCACTGAGGCGTCATGGGGCAGGCTGCCCCGGAAGGATCGCAGATAGCCGTAGGGCGTGTGGAGGAGGAAGTTTGAGACCCGGGAGGTGTAGAGGTCCGCGTAGCGCTCCACCTGCCGGGCCCAGAGGCTCTTGTCGTTGCCGGTGCGCATCAGCAGGCCCCACCGGGGATGCCCCAGGGCCGCCGAGGCCTGGGCCAGCGGCGCAATCCTCTGGTCCAGGGCATCGAGGGCCTCCCGCAACTCGGTCAGGGCCTGGTGGAGCCGGGCAGGAGGAACATCCGGGGCCGGGCCGCCTGCCTTCAGGCGCTGGATCTGCATCCGGGCCTGGGCGTGGGCGTGCTCCAGGCGTTCCTTCTGGGCCATCAGGGTCTCCAGTTCCGCCTCTGTCGGCAGAAAGGCCGCGACGGCCGCGATCTCTTCCTCCAGTTCCCGGACCACCAGGGCCGTGCGCCAGCGCAGCACCTCCTTGCTCACGTGGACGTCCGTGAAGAGGTGGTCCCCGACGTAGAGGACCTCCTCTCCCTCCACTCCGAAGGTCCTCTCGACGCCCCGAGCATCCCCGCCGACGAAGACCCCGTTCTCCCGCAGGCCCTGGACCGGCCGCAACAACCCATCGGGGCTGACCACCTCGAAGACCGGCATCGACTGCGTGAAGAAGGCGGGCTTCCGGGCCGACACCAGGACCAGGTCGAACAGGTCCCGCCATCCCCTCCCATCGGCCAGGAAGGGGTCGAAGGCATGGCGCATCATCGCATCGGTATAGGACCACTCGCTGTTGGTGATCAGCACGGTCTTCCGCCCGGCGGCCCGCTGGTCCTCCAGGGCCCTCGGGAGGTCCGGGTCCGCCTCCACAAAGACCTCGGGCTGGGCGATGATCTCGGCCTTCAGGCGGCCCTCCATGTGGGCCTGGTCCAGCGTCCGCCGCACCAGTCGGTAGAGGCCCTGGTAGCCCAGGGACCCGGGGACCTCCCCCCGGTCCATCCGGTCCACCAGCTGGGCGTACATGCACCCCTCGGACTGGCTGAAGAAGGTGTTCAGGAACTCCCACCGGGGCTCCCCGAGGTCCACGACCAGACGCCCGTAGGTCCTCCGCAACTCCTCGAAGGAGAGCATCCGCGTCCCGTGGGCGGCCTGCTTCACGTAGCCGAACCGGTTGGCCTTGACCAGATTGCCGGTCTCCTGGTCGATGGCGAGCCCCCGCATCGCCGCATGGGGGTCAAAGGAGAGGCCCTCCACCGGGAGGCCCTGGTCCGCCAGCAGCCGCCGCAGGTGCTCGTAGGCCCGACGCTCCCAGGCATCCACCCGGTAGTGGATGAGCGTGTAGTCCATGTCGTAGCCGAAGACCCGGATGGACCGGAGGTTCAAGGTCCGGTTGCACCAGAGCCTCCGGGCCGGAGGGGGCGGTGGGGGAAAACAGGTCGTCCATTCGCGCATCGGGACCTCCCGGGGCCGGGCACCTGTGGCCGACGGCATCGCAAGGGTATCACACGACATCTCCGGCCGACGAACGATTCGGGGCCATGGATTTGGTCTTTGGCAGAGGTCCCTGTTTACGATCGCCATGGATCTCCGTAGCATCCCCCAGGAAGTCTTGCGGGAGCCTCCATGTCCCTCCGTCCTCTGCCGCTGATTGGAATTCTGGTGGCGGGCCTGCCGCTCCAGGCCGCTCCACTCCGGGACGTGCCGGTCGAGGTCACGACCCCCGACGGCCGGGTGCTCCACCTCCGGGCCACCGGCGACGAGTTCTTCCGCCTGGTCATGGACCGGGACGGGTTCACGGTGGTCCGGGACCCGGACTCCGGCGAGGTGGTCTATGCAGACCTCCGGGACGGGGACCTGGCGCCCACGCCCTGGCGGGTCGGCCGGGACGACCCCCGGCTCGCAGGTCTCCACCCGGGGGTCCGACCATCGGTGGCCCGCTTCCGGGAGGCGCGGCAGGCCTGGACCTCCTGGCTGCCCCGGCCCCGGCGGAGCGCCCCGAACCGAGGCACCCTGAACAACCTCGTGCTGTTCGTCCGCTTCGCCGACGAGGCGCCCCTGACCTCCAGGACCGCCACCTGGGAGGCCATGCTGAACGGCACCCCGGAGGTCCGGAATTCCCTGCGGGACTACTACCTGGAGGCGTCCTACGGGGCCCTGACGGTCCAGTCGCACCTGCTGCCGAGGCCCACCGGGGAGACGATCCTGACCTACCAGGACATCCATCCTCGGTCCTTCTACCAGAAGTACCAGGCCACCACGAACCCCGGTGGCTACCGGGATGCCGGCGAGGCCATGGTCCGGGAGCAGCAGATGGTCCGGCGGGCCCTCGAGGCCACGATCCACGACCTCCCGCCGGGCATCGACCTGGATGGGGACGATGACGGGTTCGTGGACAACCTCGCGGTCGTGATCAGCGGACAGCCCGACGGCTGGAGCGACCTCCTGTGGCCCCACATGACCCTGCAACTGGCGGACCTGATCTACCTGGACGACGACCTGATCGTACTGACCTACAACCTGCAACTGCATGACATGCTGGCCGACGGATCCCGGGTCGGGGTCCTGGCCCACGAACTGTTCCACACCCTGGGGGCCCCGGACCTCTACCACTACTCCGATGACGGCATGACCCCCGCGGGCCCCTGGGACCTGATGGAGTGGGACCTGCCCATCCCCCAGCACATGTCACTGCACATGAAGGTCCGATGGGGACGATGGGTGCCCGATCCTCCGATGATCACCGAGAGCGGCACCTATCTGGTCCGGCCCCTGACGGCCTCCGAGGGACAGGGGTGGCGACTCCCGATCCCGGGGGAGCCGAAGCAGCACTTCCTGGTGGAATACCGACGCCGGACCGGGCCCTTCGAGGCGAGCCTCCCGGACGAGGGGCTGCTGATCTGGCGCGTGGACGAACGCTGGTGGGGCAATCCCGACGGGCCTCCCGACGAGTTGTATGTCTTCCGGCCCGGCGGCAGCCCCTCCCAGGACGGCAAGGTGCGACAGGCTCCCTTCTCGGCCCAGAACGGACGGACGTCCTTCGATCCCGGGACTGACCCCTTCCCCTTCAGCCAGTACGGCACGCCCGTCGGCCTGCGCATCACCGACATCACCGCCGCCGGGGGCGACGTGATGGGCTTCACGGTCTGCATGGCCTATCAGACCTGCTTCCTGAACCGGTGCGGCGACGACGGATGCGGCGGCAGTTGCGGGGAATGCCCCTGGCAGGCGGTCTGCGAGGACGGCCAGTGCCGGGACCGGCAGCGGTGCGACACCTACGCGGCCTGCCTCGCTGCCTGCCCCGAGGACGACGAGGCCTGCCAGGCCCAGTGTGGTCGTGTGCCGGCGGTGTGCCCGGAACCGGGGCCATGCCGGGAGGCCGGGACATGCGACCCGGCCACCGGCCAGTGCCGATACGACCTGCTTCCCGAGGGGTCGCCCTGCCAGGACGGGGACCCCTGCACCCGGGACGATGCCTGCGACGACCAGGGAACCTGCCGGGGCCTTCCGGACCCCGCCTGCGCGGTTCCCGATACGAACCCGGAAGAGGCGCCCGATGCCGTGGACACGGTCCCGGAACCGGCCGACCACGCATCGGCCGAGGAGACCCTCTCCGAGGCAGAGGACCTGGCGACCGGCACGGACTCCACCGTGCCAGGCCCCGACGTCCCGGCCTCCTGGGATCCCACGTCCAGGGAGGCCGAGGACGGCACTCCCCCGGAGTCCCCAGACGGAGACGCAGGCACCGATGCCTCCCGTCCCGGTGGCATCGGGGGTGGCGGGTGCACTGCGGGCAACGCGGCTCCAGGTCCCCTGGTCCTGGTGGGGTGGCTGCTGGCGGGTTGGGTGGCGAGGGGCCGCTATCGCTGGTGGCAGGGCCGTTCCAGGCCGTAGTTCTTCCGGCGATCCTCGCCCTTCAACAGCATGGCCGCTCCGACGGCCAGCACCCCGCAGGCGACGAAGACGATCATGGGCCAGGTGTAGTCATACTGCACCTTGGTGACCTCCCGGGCGACCCCGTCGACCACCTCGGTGATCACCTCCCGGCCGATGACCCCGAACCGGTCCAGAATCCACCCCACGAGGTAGGGGATTCCCATCATCGCCACCAGGTTCTGGATGAAGAAGATCAATGCGTAGGCCGTGCCCAGCTGCCGGTCCGGGATGATCTTCGGCACCGACGGCCACATGGCCGAGGGAACCAGCGAGAAGCCCACGCCCAGGGTCAGCATCGCCCCCATCGCCACGATCCAGTGGGACAGCAGGGGCATCGCGAAGATCACGTGGGTCAGGGTGATCAGGCCGGACCCCAGCAGCATGATGGTGGCCCCGTGTCCCTTCCGGTCGTAGAGGCTGCCGAAGAACGGGGTCAGGAGGATCGTCCCGAAGGGGAGCAGCGACGGGATGATCCCCGAGAGGTCCTCCCGGACGCCGAACTTCTGCACCATGAGGTCCGGTGCATACTTCAGGAAGGGGAAGACCGCCGAGTAGAACAGCGCACAGAGGATCGCCAGGTACCAGAAGCCTCGGTTCGTCAGGATCGCCCCGATGTCCGACAGCCGGAACTGCTCCTCGGGATCCTTCTCGCCTCCGCCGGGCTCCGAGGCGTCCAGGCGCCGGTCCATCGCGCAATAGACCACGAAGGCCGCCAGCCCGATGGCCAGCAGTGCCGCGCCGACCAGGATCGGAGTCGCCACGGAGAAGGACTTCGCGATCACGCCCCCCGTCCCGAGGGCCAGGCCCGTCCCGAGCCGGGCCACGGCCACCTGGAGCCCCATCGCCAGGGCCACCTCGTAGTCCTTGAACCACCGGACCACGATCTTGCTCGCCGTGATCCCCAGCAGTTCCAGCCCCATGCCGAAGATGGCGAAGCCCAAGGAGGCGGCCAGCACCTGGGCCTTCACGCCGAACCACATCGCCTGGTCCAGGGCATGGGTCCCGATGGCCCAGCCCTTCAACAGGGCGCCCCCCAGCATCAACACCGAGGCCAGGGTGCCGGCAAAGCGGGCCCCGAAGCGGTCCAGGAGGATGCCCCCGATGACCAGCATCCCCAGGAAGACGTTGAACCAGGCGTAGGCGCTCGTGAAGAAGCCGTACTCGGAACTGGTCCAGTCCAGTTGCTGCTCCAGGAAGGGCTTCAGCGGCGAGGCCACGTCGGCCATGTAGTAGCCGCAGAACATCCCGAAGGAGACGATCCCCATCGCGGTCCAGCGGGCCGTCTCCGAGTGCCGCAGGGACTGTCGCAAGGCATCCACCATCGCGGGTTCCTCCCGAGGAAGAAGACCGTTGCAGCCGCCCGCCCCGGGAGACTGCGGCGCGAGTCTAGCAGATTCCAGGGCCCGGGCCCTCGGGCACCCCATGGGGCCTCGACACCCCTGGATGGGGCCTCGAAACCCCAGGGAATGGCCGGCGAGCCGGGTCAGAGGGGATCGATGCAGGCGAAACTCGGGTCGGAACCCGGCAGGTCCGAGGCCGACGGGACCCGCCGCACTTCGGTCACCCGGAAGCGGCGTCCTCCGACCTGGACGGTCTCCCCGGCCCCCACCTCCCCTTCGAAGGCCGGTGGGGCCTCCTCCCCGGCCCGGGGGTCCACGAAGACCAGCCGGGCCTTGAAGGTCCCCGGCTCCCCGGGAGCCAGGCCCTCCAGTCCAACCCGGTACTCCCCGATCCCGGCCACGGTTCCCACCCGGATCCGGACCCCCTTGCACGCATCCATCGGCGCCTCCTTCGTCGGGCCTCCCTCAGCCCGACCCGCCTGGCACGCCCCCAGCAGCAACGCCAGCACGATGACCCTCACGTCCCCTCCTTCACGCCCGGTTGATGCTGACCTCCAGGAACAACGTCTTGAATTCCGCCCCGGACAATGGCTTCGGGTGGCGCATGCCCCAGGGATTCCGCAATCGGATCTCCCGCCCCTCGACCCCCATCACCGTGTAGGCGTGGTTCCCATGGACCACCTTGTCCTTCGCCAGTTTCTGCCAGGTCTCGTCCTGTTCGACCTGGGAGTCCGGGGGTGTGAAGGCGGTCACCGGATGGCCGGCCTTCGAGGCCGCCTCCAGGTCCTTCAACAGGTCCGCCTCGCCTTTCGAAGCGGTCCGGAAGGAGTCCGATGCCTGGCCGGTGATGGCCTCCATGGCCTGGCCCGGATGTCCCCCCTCGATGGCGCCGTAACTCCCCTTCACCTGGGCCCAGGCCTTTTCCACCAGCAGCACCCAGAGTTCGGCCACCTCCTTGCGGGAGGGCCCCTCTCCCTCGACCTCCCGGTCCCCGACCTGAGCGTAACGGGGCTGGGAGGATCCTTCTCCCTGCACCGGGACATCGGGGGTCACGACCACCTGCCGGACCTCCCGACCCAGGAAGGACAGCCCCAGCCGGGGCAGGTGGAAGGTCACCGTGCAGGTTCCGTTGCCGTTGTCCCGGACCATCTTCCGGATCACGTCCGGGTCCGTCTTGGCCACCGCCGCCAGGGCCGCCAGCAGGTAGCAGTCCCCCAGCTGGCCCTGGGCGACGTCGTTCGGGTCCACGTCCTGAAGGTCCCCAGAACCCTTCACGAAGGCACGCCCCTCGATCCGGCCCACGGGCTTCTGGTCCTTCAGGACATCGGGCTCCGCCGGTTGCCGGGGAAGGGAGTCCCCCCGGGGGGACCGCGGCGCCTTCGAAGAAGGCGGCACCGGACCGGGAGCCGGTTTTCGGGACGAGGTGCCTCGCTGCGCCTCCTGGGGAATCCGCTCCATCGAGCCCTCCTGGTTCCCTGGTTGTGAACGGGAACCTAGCAAGAACCATTCCGCCCATCCCTCCGACGGGATCCCGCCGGTCCCCGAGACCTGGCGGTCCCATCGCTCCGAGTTTCATGCTACACCAGGGGTCGGCCATGTCCCGGAGTCCTGGATGCCCGCCGCCTCTTTTTCCCCGACGTCTCGGGCCGGGGACCTCCTGGCCCGGGTGCTGGGCTTCGCATGGTTCGGTTTCCTGGCGGGCGGCATGGTCCATGTGCGGGTCCGCCCCCTCCTGGGCGACCCGGACTGGAGCAGCCGGATGGTCGGCGCCCTGGTCCCCCTGCTGGTGGACGTCCTGTTCTACGTCATGGTCGCGGTGATCTTCCTGGTGCGCCGGGTCCCGGCCCGGAAGGCCCCCGGCGTCGTGCCCCGGGTGGCGGCCTTCCTGGGGGCCTTTGGACTCCTGGGACTGGGCTACCTGCCGCCCAGGCAAGAGACATGGGTGGTCTGGACCGCCGCCGCAGTGAGCCTGCTGGCCCACGGCTGGATGGTGGTCTCCCTGGCCTGGCTCGGTCGGAACTTCAGCATCTTCCCCGAGGCCCGGAGGCTGGTCACCTCGGGCCCATACCGAGTGGTCCGTCATCCCCTTTACCTGGGCGAGATCCTGGCGGCCATCGCCCTGGCCCTGCTGCACCTCGGTCCCGTGGCCCTGGCGGCCCTGGTGGCGTGGATCCCCATCCAGGTCTATCGGGCCCTGGTGGAGGAACAGGTCCTGGCGGCGGCGCATCCGGAGTACCAGGACTATCGCCGACACGTCCGCCGCCTGGTGCCTGGCCTCTGGTGATCCCGGCCCCCGAGGCCCCCCGGCGCAACCATCCCCCTCGCATTTCCCCGCGTCCGTGTTTATCCTGGGACCAGGTGCGGCCGGATGAGAGTCCATGGATCGCAAGGAGGACATCGAGGAGCCCGGCGACCTCGTCGTGATCGCCGACGCCAACCCCGAGTCCCGGGACGTCACGGTGGTGCGCCCGACCCCCGAGGGGGTTGTCGCGTCGGTGCTGAAGCCCGTGCAGCCCGGGCAACCGCTGCTGGGGGACATGGTGCGCCTGGAACCCTTGCCCCAGGTCCCGATCCTGGCCCGGATGCGCACCGTGCTGCGCCACCCCGATGCCCGGGCTCCCCGGGGTCCCTCGGACGACGAGGCCCCTTCCTCCCGGACCTTCCTGGGGTCCACCGACGCCTACCGTCGGGGATGGGAGGCGGTCTTCGGCCGGGATGGCCCCGTCGAGGACCGAGAGGCGAACTGAGGCCAGGCCTGACGGGGCCGTTGTCTCCCCGGAAAGGGGCGGCTACCCTTGTCCATGCCTGGGGGGATGCGGATGAGGCAACCACTGCGCCGGCTGGTCATCGGAGGGGTCCTGGGGGTGGTCCTGGGGACCCTGATCGCCGGCGCGATCCTGGTCGCCGCCCGGCACCACTTCCGGCAGGTCCAGGTCCCGGACCAGGTCGTCCCCCTCGTCGAGTTTCCCCCGGCCCCGCCCCCGCCGCGATGGGCCCCGCCACCTCGCTACCGGGTGGCCCGGGCGGGTGACTCCTTCCAGGTCCTCGACGAGATGGACCGGGTGGTCATCCTCCGGGGCCTGGAGGTGGGCGCCGAGGACCTCGAACCGCCCTTCCGGCCCGTCCCCTTCGGGGACCTGGGGCCCTTCGAGCAATGGGACGCCTGGGGCTTCAACGGGATCCGGCTGCTGGTCCCCTGGGAGGCCCTGGAGCCGGAACCCCGGCGGTTCAACCGGGACCACCTGGAATACCTCCGGTGGTTCCTGGATCAGGCCTGGCGGTTCCGAATGGCGGTGGTCCTGGTCCCCTACCAGGATCGGGTCTCCCGGTGCCTCGGCGGCGTGGGTGCCCCGGCCTGGACCCACCGCCCGGGCGTGGTCCCTGAGGAGATGCTGGCCGCCGACTGCCGGGCCGTGGACCCGGGAGGGATCCGACAGGCCGCCCGGCGCTGGCGCTGGTGGACCGACTTCACCGAAGCCCGGTGGACCCCCGACGACCTCTCCCTCCAGGACCACCTGATCGACACCTGGCAGAAACTGGCCGAGGTCTTCTACAACCATCCGGCCCTGCTGGGATTCGAGACGCTCGGGGGCATCCCCTGCCCTTCCGGATGGCAGCGGTGGCTGGGCCCGGCGGAGCAGCCCTGCGGGACCGTCCTCGCCGATTTCCAGCGGCGCTTCGCCCAGGCCATCCGGAACGTGGACCGGGACGCCCTGATCTTCCTGAACCTGCCCGACGGGGAGTCCCCGACCGACCCGGAGGGCCCATCGTTGGACAGGCCGGACCTCGAGGGAATCGCCCTGGCAGCGGTGGCCCCCGATCGGCCGGACCTCCGGCGGCCCGACTCGTCACCCTGGCGCCGGTCCGAGTGCCGGCTCGACGCCTTCCTCGAGGCCACCCGGGAACTGGCCGAGGAACGGCTCCAGGGCCCCCGGGTCCTGGTGGGGTACGGGACCTCCCCGGGACGACCCGGGGCGATCCAGGGCCTCTTCCATCAGGCGGTGGACATCGAGGACGCCGGGGCCTCGGCCTTCGTGGGAACCCCCCTCCTCGGGCGTCCTTCCGGGAGCTCGGTCCGTCCCCGGTGCCTTGCGGCGGCCCTGGTCCGCCCCTTCCCGGTCCGAGTGGCGGGGACCGACGTCCGGTGGTCCTTCGACCGTTCCTACGACGAGGGCGGAGACCGGGACCGGCATCACGGGGGGGAGGAGGTCCGCAACACGGACACCTTCACCCTGGCCTTCCGCCAGGGGTCCTCGACGGCCGACACGCTGGTCTTCATCCCCCGGTTCTCGGTCTTCCGGGACGACGACTCCACCGAGGCGCCGGAGTTCACGATCGACCTCTCGGATGGCCAGTGGCGCTGGGCCCCCGGGGACCCGGACCTGCTGGTCTGGACCACCCGGCCCGACGTGGCCGAACACCGCCTCGTGCTGCGCCCCTGGGGAGGCCGCCGGGCCCCCGGCACCGGCGTCGATCCCGACTGTCTCCCTTGATCGGCCGTGGTGGCCTCTGGATCGGGATCAGGACCCCGGGGGGCAGAGGGCGCTGCCCCAGGACGAGGCCTCGGGGCCCATCTCCAGGTGCAGCACGCCGCCGAGGCGGACCTGCTCCCAGGTCAGGAACGGCCGGTCCAGCGGCACGTCGTTCCACGTGGCCGACTGGACGTAGGGATGATCCGGAGCGGTGCCGGAGGCCTCGATCACCAGGTCCCGGGTCCCCGGCCTGTCCGGATCCAGGTGGACCACCGCCCGGGGAAAGACCGGCGACCCGATCACGTAGCCCTCCCCCGAGGGCATCACCGGATAAAGGCCCAGCATCGAGAAGACCACCCAGGCCGACGTGGCCCCGGCATCGTCGTTCCCTGGAAGCCCGCCCGGGTCATCGGGGAAATGGCGCGCCAGCAGGTCCCGGACCAGCCGCTGGGTCGTCGCCGCCCGTCCCACGTAGGCATAGAGGTACGGGGCGTGGTAGTCCGGCTCGTTGGTGATGTCGAAGAGGCCCTGGACGAAGAACGCATCCAGGCGGTCCTCGAAGGCCCGGGCCCCCCCGAGGATGTCCACCAGCCCGCAGACGTCGTGGGGGACCGACCACAGGTAGATCCAGGCGCTGGCCTCGGTGAAGCCCTGGTCGTAGGCCGTCGGGTCGAAGGGGTCCTGCCACCGCCCGTCCCGGTGCCGGGGTCGGAAGAAGCCCGTCGAGGCATCGAAGACGTGGCGCCAGTTGCCCGACCGCTCCTGGAAGAAGGCGGCGTCGGCGTCGAAGCCCGCGGCCTGGGCGAAGTGCGCCACGCAGGCGTCGTTCTGGGCATGTTCCAGGGTCATGCTGGCCCCCTGGAGGGAGTCGCACTCGATGCTGACGTACCCTCGATCCACGTAGTCCGGCGGGGTCCCCTGCCCCAGGTAGCCGCAGAGCCCGTCCTGCAGGGCGTTCTCCGAGTCCTCCAGGGAGCCCTTCCGCAGGGCCGCGAAGACCTCCGCCGCGTCGTACCCCTCCCGGAATCCCTTCACGAAGGCGTCGGCCACGGCGCAGAACTGGAAGTTCCCGGTCATGCACCGGGAGTCCCCCAGGGCATTCCAGGTCGCCTTCGCCATGAAGCCGCCGTCCCGGTACGACTGGAGGAAGGACCGCACCACGTCGCTGCGAGAGGCGGGGTCCACCAGGGCATGGAGGGGGTGGGTGACCCGGCCCGTGTCCCAGCCGCACCAGTCGTCCGAGAGATAGCGCCAGCCGTCCGCCGGCACCTCCCGGCCCACGCCATCCCACCCGCTGAAGAAGGCCCCGCCCTCGGTGATGTCCGCCGGCTGGAACCAGGTCCGGTAGAGGGCCGTGTAGAAGACCCGCCGTTCCGCCTCGGTGCCCCCCGTCACGTCGATGCGTCCCAGGTGTCGGTTCCACTCCCGGACCGCGGCCTCCCGGACCTCCTCGAAGGTCCCGGAACACCCCTCCTCCAGGTTGGCCCAGGCCTGTTCCACGGACCGGTAGGAGATCCCGACCCGGACCTCGACCACCTCCCCGGCCTCGACCTGGTACTCCAGGCGGGCCCCCTGGGCCCCGGCCCCGATGGGAAAGACCCCGGAGTTCTCCGGGTCGTAGGGCCGGGAGGCCCGGATGGCGAAGTGGACCGTCATCTCCCCGGTCCCCGGATTCGTGTCGGCCAGGCCGATGGCGATCAGGGGATTCACCTGATAGCGGCCGGTCCCCTCGGCCCCGTCGGGTCCCTTCAGGACCACCCGGCCCTCCAGGGACTCCCCCCGGTTGTGGGCCGTGTCCACCAGCACCCGGGCGGAACCGGCCTTGTCGAAGCGGTAGCGGTGCACCGCGCACTTCAGCCCCGCCGTCAGTTCCGCCTGGACGTCGAAGTCCAGCAGGTCCACCCGGTAGTAGCCCAGGCGGGCCTCCTCCCGGTCGTGGGCATACCGGGAGACCCAGGCCGTCGGCTCGGGAGAGAACGGACCGGTGGTGGCCGTGACGAGCACCTGGCTGTAGCCGTTGTTGCTGCCCCCGGGGCCCTCCAGGTGGGTGTGGGAGAAGCCCTCGATCCGGTCGTCGTTCCACTCGTAGGACTCGATGGTGCCGACGCCGCTGGCCGTGTCCGGTCCGACCTTCACCATGCCCCGGGGCACCAGGGGCCCCGGCAGGGCATTGCCGTCGCCCTGCGTCCCGATGAAGGGGTTCACGAGCGGGGTCCGATCGGGCCATTCCACCTCGAAAGGCACGTCGGCGGTCGCTTCGGAACCCAGGTCCAGGGAGGGCGCGTCCGCGGCGTCCCGGAGGTCCGACGGACCGGTCGTCCCTCCGGCGCAGGCGATGCCCAGCAGCAGCCATCCGTGCAGTCCCATCCTCCATCGGCGAATCATGAGCGCTCCTTGCATTGGTCCGCAGGCAGGTCCCCGGGCGAGCGGTAGTCTAGCGGAACTGGCCCGTGAGGTTCACCGGGACGTCGAACCGCCCGATGTCGGTGTCGAAGAAGGCGACTCCCCGGACATGATAGGTCTTGGGGACCGCCGATCGCACGTGCTGCAGCATCCCGGCGATGGTCGAGATCCCCACCCGGAGGTCCAGGGACATGGCCCGGCGCTCCCGGGCCGGGACGTTCACCCGCTGGGTCGAACTCATCGACACCAGCGATCGCCCGTCGAGTCCGAAATCGACGTTCATTCCGTCCAGCAGCGCAGCGATGTCGTTCGGGTTGAAGACCTCCAGGCGCACCTCGAAGGTGACCCCCGAGAGGTCCACCGACCGGAGCCCGACGGACTTCAGTTCGAAGCGGGTGTTGGCGAAGGCCAGGCGCTTCTGAAGGGCGTTGCACCCCGTCCCAAGGCCCAGTACCAGCAAGGCCACGATCCCGACCCCGATTCTCCTGGACATCTCCGCTCCCTCCCGGCAGGCGTCGGCTCCAGTATTGCCCCGGGACCGCCGACCGTCAATCCGACGCAGGCCGCTGCCTGGGGGACCGCCCGGGCCCGGTCTTCTGACGACATGCCCCGAGGAACCGTCCGGTCCTTTCTGGTATGCTTCGCCGGGCCGCAGCCCCGGAGGATGGGGTGGGACGTCTCCTGCCGGCGATGATGGGGATCGCGATCATGCTGGTACCGGTGTCTCTCCGGGCGACCACGGTGGCCCCCTGGGACCTGACCATGATGTCCCTGGCATCGGACCTCGTCGTCCGGGGAGAGGTCCAGACCCTTCAGACCTTCCGAGAGTCCTCCGGACGACTCGTGACCGAGGCCGTGGTACAGGTCCGGGAGTCCCTGCAGGGCGACGCGCCGGAGACGGTGTCCGTCCTCTGGCCCGGCGGGGAACTGGACGGCCAGGGACAGCGGGTGCCGGGAACCCCCGACCTGACCCGCGGCCAGGAGGTCGTGCTGTTCCTGGCCCGCCCGGGTCCCCCGTCGCTGGTGGCCCGGTACCTGCCGGTCGCCCTCGCGGCGGGCGTTTTGACGGTGCGCCATCTGCCGGACCGGACGGTGCTGCACCGGGACCTCCGGGGGCTTGCGGTCCCCGACGGCCTCGACCTCCCGCCCCTCCCGGCAACGCTGGAGGAACTGCGTCAGGCCCTGCGATCGCTCCGGGAGGCGGGACGATGACCCGCACCCGATGCGCTGTGCTGGTGCTGGCGGCCTGGCTCCAGACCGGCTACACGTGGTACCGGCTCCCGGACCAGACCCCCCTGCGATGGTATTGCGAGGAGGTCCCGGTCTTCTGGGACCAGGCCCTCTGCAATGACGTCCCGGCCACGGAGGCCGAAGGGGCCATCCGGGCCAGCCTCCAGGCCTGGAACGCCATCGATTGCCCCCATCCCCGGCTGGTCGAGGGCGGCGGCGTCCAGGGCGTCCCGCCCTTCCAGGGAGATCCGCCCCACCAGTCCGCGAACAACCTGGTCCTCTTCGAGGAGGCGGAGGCCTGGCGCACCGGCGACGGCAAGGTCCCGGGGGTCATCGCCCTGACGACCATCCTCTACGACACCCGGACCGGGGCCGTGAACAGTTTCGCGCTGGAGGTCAACGACGGGGACTTCCGCTTCGGCACCACCGGGGCCCTCCGGGACATGGACATCCAGAACACCCTGACCCACGAGTTCGGCCACGTGCTGGCCCTGGACCACTCGACCGAGGGCTGCCAGCGTCCCGACGCCCCGACCATGTGCTTCTCGGCCCCCTCGGGGGAGGTGGCCAAGCGGACCCTGGAGGCGGACGACCGGGAGGGGATCTGCACCCTGTATGCCCAGCCGTGGAGCGAGGACGGGGCCTGCGGCGTTCCGGACCCCGAGTCGTCCTCGGGAGGCTGCGACGCCTCCGCCCGGTCTTCGGGATTCGGGATCGCCCTGCTGATGGCTGGTCTGTGGTGGGTCCGCCGACGGCGCCCGGCCCCCGCCGGCCGGAACCTGGACGACATCGGGAGGACACCATGACACGGCATGGCTGGCCTTGGGCCCTGTGGGTCATCCCCCTGGTGATCGGGAGCACCCAGGAGGCCCGAGCCCAGGAAGACCCGGCCATCGAGATCTCGGGCCAGACCCGGGTGCTGGCGGGACAGGGCCGCCCGACGGTGGTCCTGACGGCCCTGCGCCCGCTCCAGGACGTCACGGTGCGGGTCACGCTGGCTGACGGCACCGGCAAGGCCATGCGCCTGGGCAACCTGGGCATGGGCGCCTCCCGGGAGGTTCCGCTGCCGGCGACGCCCGGCCACTGGACCGCCCGGCTGGAGGTCCGGTCCCGGGCCCTGAAGGAGCCGGAGGTCTTCGAGATCCCGGTCGTGGTGGCCCGCCCCCTCCAGATCGCCCTCTCGAAGGACACGGTGGACCTCGAGGAGGGACGCATCGTGTTCACCCCCTCGGAGGCCATTGCCCGGGTCTCGATCACGGTCCGCGGCGAGGAGGGCAAGGTCCTGCATCAGGCCGAGGAGGACCGCCCCTCGGAACCCGGCGTCCCGGTCACCGTCACCTTCCCTGCGGGACTCCCGGCCATCACCTCCATCTCGCTGCGGGTCCACGACCCCGACGGCTTCTACAACGGGGTGGAGATCCAGCCCTTCTTCATCGAGGTCCCCCACGAGGAGGTGACCTTCGAGTTCGGCAAGGCCGACATCCGCCCCGAGGAGGCCCCGAAACTGGAACGAACCCTCCAGCGGGTCCACGAGGCCCTGGCGAAGTTCGGCAGCGAACTGAAGGCCCGGCTCTACATCGGGGGCTACACCGACACGGTGGGCAGCCGGGAGTCCAACCAGGACCTGTCGGACCGCCGGGCCCGGGCCATCGCCTCCTGGTTCCTGGCCCACGGACTGCACGTCCGGGCCTGCTACCAGGGATTCGGGGAGGATGCCCTGGCGGTGCCGACCCCCGACGAGACCCCCGAGGCCCGCAATCGCCGCACGATCCATGTCCTGGCCCCCCAGGCGCCGCCGGTGAGCCGGGTCTTCCCCCGGGACCGGTGGACCTGCCTGTAGCCAGCCGTCGCCCGGACCCCGGTCGATTGACCCTGCCTCGGCCCTTCCCGTATGCTTGGATCCGGCGGGCATGGAGGCGGTCACCATGAACAGGCATCTCAGGGGCGGATTCACGCTGATCGAACTGATGATGGTGGTCGTGATCCTCGGGGTCCTGGCCACCGTGGCCCTGTTCTCGTACAAGTCCTACCTCCGGAAGGCCCGGACCGGGGAGGCGGTGGCCTTCCTGATGGACATCAAGATGAAGCAGGAGACCTACTTCATGACCTACTCCCGGTACGTGGACACGGGCCCCACGCCGGACTCCTTCTACCCGGACCCGATGCCCTACATCCCCTACCCGTGGCTCGGCGGCATGACCAGCTGGGACTGCACGAATCCGCCCAACCAGGCCATCCAGGGCTTCTGCGCCCTGGGCATCTCCCCGACCACGCCCGACACCTGGTTCCAGTACGTGACCATCGGATGGGCCCCAGGGGACACGGTCCCGCCCCCGAGCCCCCAGGGCCCCTGGATCCGGGACGGGTCCCGACGGTGGTGGTTCGCCCGGGCCCGGGGCTACGCCGGGAGCGGCGCCACGCTGCCCTTCGAACTGCGCATCTCCAGCGAGGTGAACGAGGTCATCGAGATCCCGACCAACTGATGCCGGCGGACCACTCCCGGTCGCCCCGGCCCGGATCCCCCTTCCCATTTTCCCTGCGCGCCTTATCTTGAGCCTCGGTGCTTCGTTCCCTCACAGGTCTTTCTGAAAACCAGGAGGTTCCCCATGAACGACCAGATCTTCCGGGCCTTCAACGACCAGATCCGCGAGGAGTTCCACTCGGCGTGGCTCTATCTCTCCATGTCCACCTGGCTCGAGAACCAGAATCTCCAGGGCTTCGCCCACTGGATGAAGGTCCAGGCCACCGAGGAGGCGAAGCACGCGATGAAGATCCTGGAGTTCGTCCAGGACCGTGGGCATCAGCCCCTGCTCCAGGGCATCGCAGAGCCCCCCCATCAGTGGAAGAGCGCCCTGGAGGTCTTCGAGGCGGCCCTGGCCCACGAGAAGCACATCACCGCGTGCTTCCAGAAGATGATGGATCAGGCCCACGAGGCGAAGGACTACGCGGCCATCGCCTTCCTGAACTGGTTCATCACCGAGCAGGTCGAGGAGGAGAAGACCACCGACGAGTGGGTCCAGAAACTGCGGATGGTGGGCGAGAGCAAGGGCGGACTGCTTCAGCTGGACCACCAGGCTGCCAAGCGCGGCTGACCGGGGCCCACCGTCCCCCCTCCCTGAAACGGAACTCACGCGACCTGGACCGGATTCCCAGGCCCGTCGGGTCTTGCCCGGCATCCCCGAGGGGAGACGCCCTGAGGACCTCCGGGTCATCCTGCCCGCAGGCGCCGCCAGGCCCACCACGGCCCCCACAGGAGCAGCAGGAACACCGGGAGGGGCACCGGCGAGGGGCCGGCCCGACACCCGGACCTGGAGGTCGCGACCGGTTGCCCCGGACCGAAGGACGGCACCTCGGGACCGAGAGGCGCCGTCTCCCCCGGCCCCGGGTCAACGCCACTCCCCACGGGAAGCACCGCGTCGCCCCAGGGGTTCCGTCCGACCCCGCCCGGCACCCGGGCGATGGCTGCGATCCCTTCCCCTGCCCCATAGCGAAGAACCCGAGCGAGCCGGTCCTGGTCGGGCCGGTAGGCGACCAGGTAGTTTCCTTCCGGATAGACCTGGGACGACAGCACTGAGACCAGTGCGATGACGAACCCGTCGGGGCGGGCCACCGCATCCTTCACCCAGAGGCCGTTGAGGGACAGTTCACTTGCCAGTCGCGGCAGGAAAGGTCCGTCGCTCCGGTTCGAGAGTTCCACAGTGCTTCCATCGTCCATCCGGACCCACACGGACTGGTCCCCGGGAACGAAGGAGGGCCCATCGGGTCCCTCGGCAAGACCCTGTGGCGAGACGATCTCCGTCACCACCTCTTCGGCCTCCTTCACGAAGTTCGGTCCCTGCCGTCGCCAGCGTTCCAGCCGGGAGGCCTCCTCCGCCGGCACGCCAGCCTGCACGCGCCACAGGAGCAGCGTATCGTCATCGGCGTAGGCACAGTCCCTGTAATCGCGCCCGGTGATGAGGCCGGTCAGCACGTCGGGGATTCGGGATTCCTCGGAGGGCGAGAACTCGGCCACGCAGCCTTCGGGACATGCCTCCCCCGGCGCTCCGGCGACGAGGCAGACGCGCCCGGTGGCCGAGGCCCCCATCGCATTGAAGGTGTACCCCTGGCGCGCACTCGGCCAGAGGGTCGCGATCCCCCCCCGAGGCCCCACCCGGTAGAGCATCATGCCTTCCCCGGGAATCGCCCCCAGGGCCAGCACGTCCCCTGGCTCCACCCGACGGGGAATCGACACGATCTCGCTGCCGGTATTGGCGTCCAGCAACACGTCTCCGAAACCTCCGACCAGATTCAGGGCCGGCAGGGGATCGGCCCCGAGGTAGTCCAGGGCCGCACCGAGGCGACCATCCTCGAACCATCGTCCGTAGACCCACCGATCGGACAGGTAGTCCCCGCGGCCGTTGGGATGGAGGGTCCAGGGGAAGGGCATGCCGTTGGGGAAGGAACCGGCCAGCAATATGGCCCATGCCGTGCCGAAGGTGCCATGGTCCACGTGTCGGTTCAGGCGGGTCATGCCCTGGGCCCGCTCCAGGATCGTCGGAGGATGGTCTGACGACAGGGCCACGATCCAGGCCTCCCAGGCCCCATGGACACCCACGATGAGCCTTCCGGACTCCTGGTGGAAACCGATGGGCCACAAGGAGGAGGCCCCGCGATGGGGCGCCGGATAGGGTCCCGGGTCCGGCAGGGAGGCATACTGCGCCGCCTCGGCCTCGGGGTCCAGGTGGAACAGAGTCCTCCTCTGCCCCTGACCGTCAATGTGGACAACGTCGCGGAAGGCCACATTGCCAGGGGCCACGACCACGTAGGCCGAATCGGCATCCTCGATGTACCAGGCCAGCCCGGTGCGGACCGGGTCGAATGGTGGGTCCAGCCACGGGGTCGTCTGGCCGGTCCAGAGGTCGGTGCGCATGGCTCCTCCGGAATCGACGGCCCACCGCCCGTCCAGCGACACCGCGCGCACCTCATGGGGGAGGGTGAGGGCCGTTCCGTCCCGGAAATGGCATGTCCGGTCGATGCAGAACGGCCCGTTCATGCCGGGATTGGACGCGAAATGCTTCTGGCCCACCCAGGCGGGCATCGCCTCGGGCAACTGGAAGGTGGCAAACCAGGGGGATTCGGCAAGACCAGCCGGGTCATCGTCAAAGGCCCGGTCGGCCAGGTAGCCCTCGTCCCGTGTCGGATCCCTTCCAAGGCCTGCTTCGACACCGTCGGCGATGCCGTCCCCGTCGCTGTCCCATCGCCAGTCGTCGGTCCCCAGGGCCGCCTCCTCCAGGGAGGACAGCCCGTCCTGGTCTCGATCCAGGCTGTCGGGATCCCACCTCACGAAGGTCTCGTTGGTGGGACGGCCGTGGGCGATCCGGGCCCGGTTTCCGTCCAGCAGAACGAACTCCCGCAGGTCCGGCACGACGTTGGCCTGTGCCCGATCGGTCCGGATGCGTTCATAGGCGGAGTCCACCAGGGCCGCCGACAACGGCAGATAGAAGAGACCAAAGGGGTCCAACCGGATCGCGAGGGCCCCGGTCCCCCCCCAGCCAGGAATGGCCTCCCCGAACTCTCCGAAGGACTTCTGGGAGGTCCACTCCCACTGCATCAGGGGCCAGATCCAGACGGCCTTCCGTTCCGGGTCCCAGGCCAGGCCGGTCACCCCCAGCAAGGGGAAGCGGGCATTGGTTTGCGATTGGATCACGGCGCGGGACATCCGCCACTCGGTGGATGGTCCATGCAGGACCTCCCGGATCCGCCCATCGGGCTCCAGGCGCAGCAGGTAGGCCGCCCGGGCCGGAAGCGGCTCCTGGAACTCGCTCTTCAGCAACACCACGATGCCCCCGTCCGGCAACGCCACCGCGGCATGGAAACCCCAGGGCTGGTCCTGGAAGGCGTACTGGCCTGGAAAGAGGTCCTGGAACGTGGACTGGGTGCCCATGCTCCAGTCCCAGTCCGGGACGTCATAGAAGGGCGGGTGGGCGATTCCTGCCGCCACCTCCTTCGCCGTCACCAGGGTCCGCAGGGTGGGCTGCGGATCGTCCAGCGAGGCACATCCGATGGCATCGCGGCGCACCACGCACACCCTGCGGTCCCAGGCGATCATGGGCCCGACGGGTTCGAACTCCGTGAAGGCGGGGTCATAGGACAGGCGCACCCTGGAAGGGTCCAGATAGGACAGGTTGCCCGACTGCTTCAGGGGATCGGTGCAACGGAACCGGAACACGTCGAAACCGTCCCGGTTGTACTGGGTCCCCTGGTAGTACCGCTGGTCCGCGTAGACGACGTCACTGTCCGCCGCAACGGTAGGCTTCCGCATGGCCCGGTCGATCCCCCCGCTGGGCCAGACCGGGATTCGCGTCCGGCGGTCCTTCGAGACGCACTCGGCCCCGCCGGACTGGCTATAGAGCAGGTAGTGCCCCTCGGCGCCGGGTCTGTCCATCCCGACGACCTGGTCCAGGGGCGACTCATTCTCTGCCGGAAGGTCCCGGTACACGTCGATGCGACCGGGGATGGCGAAGTCCAGGGCCAGGGCCGTGGCAGGGGCCACGATGCCGACCCAGAATGCTGCCGACGGCTGCCAGCATGAATGGCGACTCACGATGCGCCTCCTCAAGATCCGGAGTCCGGGATGAAGTAGTTGTTCACGTAGCGACCCTTCCGGAGGATCGTGCCGTCAGGGGCGTACTCCACGTAGGGCCCGTCCAGCACGCCCTGGAAGAAGACCGCCTCGATGTGGATGGCCCCTGATCGATAGTAGAGACGCCATGGCCCATGCTGCTGGCCGTCCACGTAGTCGCCCTCCAGCTCGACCTGGCCGTTGTGGTAGTAGGTCTTCGAGGGACCATGTCGCACGTCGTCCTGGAAGAACAGGCGTGCCGACAGCACCCCGTCCCGTTCCCACCGCTGCTCCCACCAGCCCCCCCGCTCGCCTCGGAGATAGACTCCCTCGAAGACCAGAAGGCCCTGGTCCTCCGGGTCTTCCATGCGGGATTCACTGAAGAATCGCCAGGTCCCCTCTGCCAGTCCACCCTGGTAGGTGCCCTCGAACAGCCGCTCTCCATCCATCGTCCAGGCCCGGAAGGTCCCCTCCCGAGACCCCCGGTCATAGGCCCCTTCCAGCGCCTTCCTGCCGTTCGGGTGCAGACAGGTCCAGAGGCCCTGCCTCAGGTCTCCCTGATAGGTCCCTTCGCACTCGGGGGCCCCGTCGTCGTAGAAGGTCCGTGCAGGCCCCTCCCGGAGCCCCTCGGACCAGGTGGTCTCCTCCACCACCGTCCCCCCGGGCACGAATCTCCGCTGCAGGCCATCACGAAGGCCCCGGTCCCAGTCCTGGCGCTCCAGCAGATGCCCCGAGGAGTACCACCGCTCCCAGGTCCCCTGTCGCTGGTCGTCCTGGTAGGTACCCCGTTCGGCCAGGGTGCCGTCGGGATGCCAGCGCCGGGAGTTCCCCTCCAGTCGTCCAGCCTGGGCCTGCCACTCCCGGAGAGCCCGGCCCCGGAAGAACACCACGAAGCGCCCGTCCGGGAGGCCTTCCCGGTAGTTCCCGACGACCTCGTAGTCCCCGTACACCCCCAGGAAGGGACCCGAACGGACACCCGTTTCCTCGCACCAGGACTCCCCCTCGTCCGAGACCAGGCTCCCGGAGGGACAGGTCGCGCCGTTCCATGCCGAGGACCGGCTGGGCGGCAGGTCGGTGGTCTCCGCCGGGTCGGGTTCCGGGAGGTCCTCACAGGCAGGATAGGACTGCTGCTGGGGCTGGTCTCCCCCGGAGGCCACCAGCCAGGTGCCACAGCGGCGCCCGCGGTCATAGTGCTGCTGGGCCACCAGGCGGCCGTAGATGTCCCGCTCCTCCCACGTCCCGTGCCAGAGTCCCTGGAGGTATTCCTGGCGATACCGGATGGGGTCCGGCGGGTCATCGGCCGCGAGAGGCTCTCGGGCCGCCAGTGTGGCCCGGTCGAATCGGTAGAGGAACACGCCATCGGCATCGCCCCGATGGAAGGTTCCCTCCTCCCGAGGGACCGCCGTGTCGGGGTCGTCGGCCAGTTCAAAGCCACGGAAGGGTCCGTGGGGCAGGCCTGCCGCGTCCTGGCACCATCGAACCAACAGGTTTCCCTGGACCGTCTCGACCAGGGTGGCGTCCGCCGGGCATGGCGACTGTTTGCCACAGGAGGCCAGCAGGCCGAAGAGGCCGCACCCCAGCAGGAGGCCCACCCTGGGGGATCGGCACGGACCTGGCAAGACACGGGGCCCGAGGCCGGGGCGATGAGATCGATGCGACATGCGATTCTCCCGCGTGACCGAAGATAATGGATGGATTTTTTATCGCCTTTGTCAACTTGGAGCGGGAGGATGGGACCGGGTCCTCGGGCCCGGCTCCGCGATTCCCCGATGGAACGACCGCTCGGTTGCCGTCGATGCAGGGGCCGTCTAGACTCCCGGCCGGGAGGCGGTCATGGCCGTCGTGGTGGTGGCGGAAAAACCGTCGGTGGCGAGGGACCTGGCGGCGGTGCTGGGGGCCTCCCGCCGCAGCCCGTCGGCCATCTCCGGCAACGGGTACCTGGTGACCTGGGCCGTGGGCCACCTGGTGGGCATCTCCGAACCCGGCCAGATGCAGGCCGAGTGGAAGGCCTGGCGCTTCGACCGGATCCCGATCCTGCCCCGGGAGTGGCCCCTGACCCCCATCCCCCAGACGAAGGACCACTTCGACCAGGTGGTCCGGATCCTGACCGCACCGGACACGGAGCGGATCGTGTGCGCCACCGACGCCGGCCGGGAGGGGGAACTGATCTTCCGCTACATCTACCGCCTCTCGGGGGCCACCGCGCCGGTCCAGCGCCTCTGGGTCTCGTCCCTGACCCCCGAGGCGATCCGCGAGGCCTTCGACGACCTGCGCCCTGGGGCCGAATACGACGCCCTGGCCCGAGCCGCCGAGGCCAGGGCCAGGGCCGACTGGCTGGTGGGCATGAACCTCACCCGAGCCTACAGCCTGCGGTTCGGCCGGAGACCCGGCGAGGACCAGCGGCGCCTGCTATCGGTGGGCCGGGTCCAGACCCCGACCCTGGCCATGATCGTCGAGCGGGAGAAGGCCATCCAGGCATTCGTCCCCGAGGCCTACCACGAGGTCCTGGCCACCTTCGGGGAGGGACCGCGTTCCTTCCAGGGTCTCTGGTTCGACCCCGCCCGGGCCGGAGGCGAGGGAGGAGACGTGCGCCTGGCCTCCCGGCTGCCGGCGGATCCGGCCCCGGCGCAGGAAATCCGGGATCGGGTGATCGGTCGCCCGGCGGAGGTCCTGTCCCTGAGCGGCCAGGACCGGTCTCAGCCGCCTCCCCAGTTCTACGACCTGGCGGAGCTGCAGCGCCACGCGAACCGCCTCTACGGGCTGACGGCCAACGAGACCCTGGCGGCGGCTCAGGCCCTCTACGAGCGCCACAAGCTGATCACCTATCCCCGGACCGACTCCCGGCACATCTCCCGGACCGTGGCGGAACGCCTCCAGGCGGTGACGGACCGCATCGCGCCGCGCTACGGCGATGCGGTGGCCCCGGGCACCGGAGTCCGCCCCCTCGGACCCCGGTTCGTGGACGATGGCAAGGTCACGGACCACCACGCCATCCTGCCGACGGCCACCAGTCCTGATGGGAAGGTCCTGTCACAGGACGAGGCCCGCATCTACGACCTGGTCTGTCGGCGCCTGCTGATGGCCTGGCACGGGGATCACCGGACCCGGGTCACGACGGTGATCACGGCGGTGGATTCAGAGGGAGGCCTCCGGGACCACTTCCGGTCCACCGGCACGCTGGTCACCCAGGTGGGCTGGAAGGTGCTGGATCCCCAGGGGACCCGGGCCGAGGGCAGCGGGAAGAAGACCCGGAAGCGGAAGGCGCCCTCAGGCCCGGACTCCGGCGGCGAAGGCGACGAGTTCCCCGAGGAGGAGGCCCGGAAACTGCCTGACGGCCTGGCCCCCGGGCCCGGGTGGACGGTGACGGCATGCGAGGTCCAGCGGAAGGAGACCTCGCCGCCGAAACGCTTCACCGACGCCACGCTGCTGACGGCCATGGAGACCGCCGGCCGGGTCCTGGAGGACCGGGAACTGGAAGAGGCCATGAAGGAGCGTGGCCTGGGGACGCCGGCCACCCGGGCCGCGATCCTGGAGACGTTGATCCAGCGGGGCTATGTCGAGCGGAAGGGCAAGACCCTCCGGGCCACCGAGGAGGGCATCGCCCTGATCGACGTGGTCCACGAGAAGGTGAAGTCCCCCGCGATGACCGGCGAGTGGGAACTGCGCCTGAAACGGATGGAACGGGGGGAGGGAACCCTCGAGGCCTTCATGGCGGAGATCGAGGCCTACGTGGTGGAGGTGGTGAACCTGGTGAAGGGGATGCGCCCCGGCGGCCCGGGGACCGGGACCTCCGCCGCCAGTCCCCCCGGGACCTCCCGACCCGCCGCCACCGGGCAGATGCCTGGGGACCAGGAAGGTTCGGGACTCTCGCGGCGGCCCGCCGAGAAGACCCCAGCGCAGGACACGGGCCCGGGGACCCCCGCCAAGGGGATGTCCGTCCCGGAGGGGGACTCCCTGGACCGGCTGCTCCAGTCCCGCCTGGGCCTGTCGTCCTTCCGGGAGGGACAGCGGGAGGTCTGCGAGGCGGTGGCCCGGGGAGAGGATGCCCTCGTGGTGATGCCGACGGGGGCCGGCAAGTCCCTCTGCTACCAGTTGCCGGGCCTGGCCCGGGGCGGGACCACGCTGGTGGTCAGCCCCCTCATCGCCCTGATGGAGGACCAGGTGGCCCACCTGGCAGGCCGGGGCATCCGGGCCGCCTGCATCCATTCGGGCCGCGACCGGGCCGACAGCCGGGAGACCTGTTTCCGGTACCTCCGGGCGGAACTGGACTTTTTATTCATCGCCCCGGAGCGCCTGGCGGTCCCGGGATTCCCGGAGATGCTGGCGAAGCGACGGCCGGTGCTGATCGCCATCGACGAGGCCCACTGCATCAGCCACTGGGGCCACGACTTCCGGCCCGACTATCGGTTGCTGAAGGACCGACTCCCGCTGTTGATGCCCACCTCGGTGGTGGCCCTGACCGCGACGGCCACCGTGAAGGTCCAGCAGGACATCTGCGAGCAGTTGAACGTCCCGAAGGCCCGACGGTTCGTCCGGGGCTTCCGCCGGGACGACCTGGCCCTGGAGATGGTGGAGCGTCCCCCATCGCAGCGCCTGTCAGAGGCGATCCGCATCCTCCGGGACCCGGCCCGACGACCCGCGATCCTCTACTGCCCGACCCGGAAGACCGCCGAGCAGGTGGCCGAGACCCTCCGGGAAGCGATCCCGGCGGCGCCCTACCATGCCGGCATGCCCCCGGCCCGGCGCAAGGAGGTCCAGGAGGCCTTCCAGCGAGGGGACCTGGAGGCCGTGGTGGCCACCGTCGCCTTCGGGATGGGCATCGACAAGGCGGACGTCCGCACGGTCGTGCACCTGGCCATGCCGGGGTCCATCGAGGCCTATTACCAGGAGGTGGGCCGGGCCGGGCGGGATGGGAAGGGAGCCCGGGCGCTGCTCTTCTACGGGTACTCGGACCTGAAGGTCCACGAGAGTTTCTTCGCCGCCAACTATCCCCCGGCGGAGGTCCTGGCGCGCCTGCGGGAGATGGTGCCCCGGGACGGGATTCCCCGGGAGGACCTGCTGGACCTCTGCGGCCTGGAGCCGGAGGTGGCCCAGAACGCCCTGGAAAAACTGTGGATCCACCAGGGGGTGTCGGTGGACGGCAACGACCTCGTGACCCGGGCCGACGGTCCCTGGCGGCCCTCCTACGAGGAGGTCCGGCGGCACCGGGAGGCCCAGGCCGACGAGATGCTCGACGTGGCCCGGTCCGGGTCCTGCCGGATGGCCCGCCTCGTATCGCACTTCGGGGAACGGGGGTCGCCCCCCTGTGGGGTCTGCGACACCTGCGCCCCGTCGGCCTGCCTGGTCCGGACCTTCCGGGAGGCCGATGACCGGGAGAAGGCCCTGGCCTTCGCGGTCCTGCAGCACCTCCATCGCCGGGACGGGCAGGCGACCGGGGTTCTGTACCAGGCCGTGTGTCCGAACCAGCAAGCGAGCCGGAGCGACTTCGAACGCCTCCTGTCGGCGATGCAGCGAGCCCGGCTGCTGGCCCTGGCCGAGGATGCGATGGAGAAGGAGGGCCGACGGATCGCCTTCCGCCGGGCCCACCGGATGCCCCGGGCCCCCCTGCCCTCCTCCCCGGAAGACCTGCACCTCCCCATCGAGGTCCATCCCGAGGCCTCCCCGGCCTCCTCCGGGCGAAGGAAGGCTCGGGTCCCGGCCGCCCCCCTGGCGGGACCGGCCCGGGAGGTGCTGGAGGCCCTGCGGGCATGGCGCCTGGAGGTCGCCCGGCGAGAGGAGGTCCCGGCCTTCCGGATCCTCACGGACCGGTCCCTCCACGCCCTGGCAGACCAGCGGCCCAGGACCCTGGAGGCCCTCTATCGCATCCCGGGAATCGGCGGGCGATTCATGGAGCGACACGGCCGGGAACTGCTGGAGGTCCTGGCCCGGTCCGAGGACTGAGGCATCAGGAGGCGGGAGCAGCCCCCGACGTGGCCCCCTGCCCCGGTCGTGCGGGGGTCAGTGGCAGCCCTGGGTGCGGGTCCCGGAGGAGTCCCCCTCGCAGTTGAACCCCAGGAACCCCGAGCAGTCGGTGGACCAGGTGGCGCTCTGCCCGCACTCGGGGATCGAGGACCCCTTCCAGCCGGCCGTGACGTTGTTGCCGCAGTCCGGGAAACTGCCGCATCGGACCACGGCGTTGTACTGCCTGTCCTCCCGGCCATCGCAACTGTAGTCGAAGTTGCCGCACCTGCTCGGTCGGGTGAACCAGCCCGTCTGCCCATGGTGGACGTTGGGGTCGGTGTCGCAGCAATCCCCCGAGGCGTCGATCCCGGTATAGGGCGCCTTGGGCCCACAGAGGCACTTCTGGGGGCCGTCCACGCCGTACCCGTCGCCGTCCTGATCCAGCATGTACCACTGGCAGGCCGCGGCCCCCTCCTCATTGGCCTCCCCGTTGCAGTTGTCGTCCCAGGAGGTGTCGCACCGCTCGCTGACCCCCGGCCTTACCAGGGGGTTCGTGTCGTCGCAGTCGCCCCCCTGGACCGCCGTGTACCAGCCGTTGGGAGACCCCCCGCAGTAGCACTGGCTGTTGTTGGTCACCCCGTAGCCGTCCCGGTCGCTGTCGTAGTAGTACCGGTTGCATCCCTCGGCCCCGGCCTCGTCCACGGACCCGTCGCAGTCGTCGTCCTTGCCGTTGCAGATCTCCGTGGCCCCGGGGAACCGCTGGTTGTCCCGGTCGTCGCAATCGACCGGCTCCTGCTGGGGTGCCTGGTAGTCGTCCCGGGGGCTGCACAGGCACTTGGAATCCATCCCGTTGCCGTAGCCGTCCCGGTCCTGGTCCTTCCAGTACCTCGTGCAGCCCATCAGGTCCTCGTAGCCGACGGCGGTCGAGTCGGTCAGCCCGTCACAGTTGTCGTCCAGGCCGTTGCAGATCTCCACCGCCGAGGGGCGGATCATCTTGTCGTTGTCGTTGCAGTCCCCTCCCTGGGTCGCCGTGAACGGGGGCGTCTTCCGGCACTTGCAGGCGAAGACGTCGCTCTTGCCGAACTGGTCCCCGTCGAGGTCCTGGTAGTACAGCGTGCACCCCTGGGCGTCGTCCTCGTCGGTCAGCCCGTCGCAGTCGTCGTCCCGGCCATTGCAGGACTCGATGGCGCCGGGATTCACCTCGGGCACCAGGTCGTTGCAGTCGCCCTTGAGCGTGGCCGTGTAGACATCGAAGGGCCCGCACTCGCACCAGCCGTCCTCCTCGACCCCGTAGCGGTCGCCATCCTCGTCCCGGTAGTACGTCCGGCATCCCTGGGCCCCGGTCTCGTCGGTCTTCCCGTTGCAGTTGTCATCCTTGCCGTTGCACCGCTCCTGGGCCCCCGGGAACACCGACTGGTCCTGGTCGTCGCAGTCCCCGCCCGAGAGCCCCCGGTAGGGCGGGTCCGGGGCGCACAGGCACTTCGTGTCCCCCGTCACGCCCCGACCATCGCCGTCCTCGTCCCGGAAGTAGGTCACGCACCCCCTGGCCCCCTCGGGGTCCGTGAGGCCGTCGCAGTCGTTGTCCAGGCCATCGCAGACGTCCTCCGAGGGGGCCTGCCCCTGGCAGACCGTCCGGCCACCGCCCTCGCAGACCGTCGTGCCGGGGCAGAGGCCGTATTCCGTCTGGACCGTGCAGTTCTCCGGCGGCACCTCCTCGTCGGTCTGCCCGTCGCAGTCGTCATCCACGGCATTGCAGGTCTCGGCCTCGGGCTCCTTCGCCGGGCACTCCTGGTCACAGGTGCGGGTGGCCCGGCAGGTCCCGAACGTGTTCTCGACATAACACTCGGTCAGGTTTCCCTGGAGGCGGTACTTCTCGGTGCAGGGACAGGGGCTCCCCTCGGGGGGCAGGCAGGCCTTGCCGACGGTTCCTCCGGTGTCCCGGCAGAAGAAGCCCTCGGGGCAGTCCCCGTCCCCTGTGCAGGAGGCCCCGCAGAAGGCCCCCTCGGGCCCGAAGGGGATGCACGAATAGCGCACCCCCGGGGCCGCCACGGCAGGGACGCACTCGGGGTTCTCCCGACAGGGCTGGCAGATCCGGGCGAAGGGGTCGATGCACCCATAGACCACGTCGCTGCCGGTGTTGGAGATCACCGCGCAGATCCACCCCCGGGGGCAGGGGTCCGAACTCTGGCAGGCCAGCGTGCACCGCAGGCCATCCCGGGTGTCCACGCAGAGCCCCGAGAGGCAGTCGCTCGGGGCCCGACAAGGGCATCCCGCCTCGGCGAATCCCGGCGCACAGGCCTCCGCCGTGTCCTCTTCCAGGGAGTCCCGGACCTCGAACTGGTCCGGCCCCTCGCCGGGGTCCGGGTCGGAGGCCCACCGGTCCTGCCCGCCGAGGTCCCGGTCCACGACCACGGGGATCTCGACCGCGTCGGTCCCGGCGTCGCCGGCTCCTCCCCCGCCACAGGCGGCCCAGGCCACCATCCCGATCCCGAGCCAGCGGACGTGATGCGTCATGAAGCCCTCCCCACCGCAGCGAAAGTCTGCCGGTTTCCCGATGCCTCCGTCAATGCCCGACGTCGTCCGGAGGCGAATGGGCCGTTGCGATCCGGAGAACTCCTCCGGCCAGGGAAGTGGGGATGCGACCAGCCCTCACGGGGGCCCGGGGATCGACCGGACGGGACGCAGCCCCAGGCCGTAGTAGCGCAGATCCGGATCCCCGCCGTGACGGACGGCGGCGCGCACCGACCGGGCCTCCAGGATCCAGGACCCACCCCGGTGGGATCGCGCCCCCGCCTGGGACGCCTCGACGGCGCTACCGTCCAGCGGAGCCCCCTCGTAGGAGTCCCGGTAGCCGTCCTGGGTCCACTCCCAGACGTTGCCCAGCATGTCGTACAGCCCGAAGGCGTTGGGCCTCTTGCCCCCGACGGGCCGCGGGGCGCCCCCGCTGTTCCCCTGGTACCAGGCCACGGCGTCGATCTCCCCGTAGTGGGGGCCGATGGACCCGCCCCGGGCGGCGTATTCCCACTCGGCCTCCGTCGGCAACCGGTACCCCTTGCACCGGGGCCCCAGGAATCGGGCCTCGGCACACCGGTAGGCCGTCTCGCCGGGCCGCCCGCGACAGCCCTTCAGGCGATAGCACTCCTCGAGGCCGTCCCGGCGGGACAGGGCGTTGCACCAGGCCACCGCGTCCCACCAGGACACGTTCTCCACCGGACAATCGGGGCCGCAGGACCGGAACGAGGAGGGGTTGTTCTTCATCAGGGCCTGCCACTCCCCCTGGGTCACCTCCGTCTTCCGGATCCAGAAGGGCCGCGGGATCCGGACCCATCGCTGCGGTCCTTCGTCCGCCTTGCGCCCGGCCTCGTCGTCCGGGGACCCCATCAGGAACTCCCCGGCAGGGACCTCCACGAATCCCGGGGGCGCGTCCACGCCCGCCTCGGTCGGGGACGCCGCACCGATGGCTCCCGACGCCCCTTCCGTGCCATCGGGCCCTGCATCGACGACCGCCGCGGCCGCCGGAGACGCAGCCTCCGGTCCCGAGGGCCCCCGAAAGACTCCCAGTCTCCAAGCGATCACCCCGGCGACGGCAACCGTCGCCAGGATCGCCAGGCCGGCCGCCGCCCCTCCCCTCCGTCGGCGAGGGGAGGCCTCGGAGTTCGGCCGGGGCTCCCGCGGGGGTGCCGACACCGTCTCCCGAACTTCGGGAACCCTCCCGGTCGTCCCCGGACCGGCCACCGCCCCGGCCCCCTCCCCGGCGGGAACCGTGATCTTCCCCCCGGTCCGATCGTCGGCGGGCCCCTCGGCCCACTGCCGAAACGCCTCCTCCATCGCCTCCCGGAACCGGGCCGCCTGCCGGAACCGCTTCTCCGGGTCCCGGTGGATGGCCCGGCGCAGGAACTCCCGCAGGGCATCGGGGACCTCCGGCCCGGCGCCGGGGTCCAGGGGGTCATGGTCCGGGTCCAGTTTCTTCGCGATGATCTCCTGGGGCGTCTCCCCCTCGAAGGGGCGCTTCCCGGTGAGCAGTTCGAAGGCCAGCACCCCCACCGCATAGAGGTCGGTCCAGGGCCCGACGGCCTCCCGGGTGATCTGCTCCGGGGCCATGAAGGTCGGAGTCCCCAGCAACAGGCTCGTGTCCCGTTGCGACTCCAGGAACTTGGCCAGTCCGAAGTCCAGCACCCGGACGAAGTGAGGGTCCCCGGGGACCGCCTGGATCATCACGTTGTCCGGCTTGATGTCCCGGTGGATGATGTCCAGGGAATGGGCCGCCTCCAGGGCATTGATCACCTGTTCCAGCACGTGCCGCAACACCGCCGGAGGCATCCTCTCGCCACGGGCGGTCAGGCGTCCCATCTCCGACGTCAGGGTCCGGCCCTCGACGTATTCCATGACCAGGTAGGGAAGGTCCCCGACGGTTCCGTACTTGTGCAGCCGCACCACGTTGGGATGGGACAGGCGAGCCAGGGCACGGGCCTCCCCCTCGAACTTCCGGGCCAGGGCCCGGGCCATCTCCGGGTCCTCGGTAACCGGTTCCATCAGTTTCAGGGCGGCCTTCATCCACAGGGGCGCCTGGAGGACCAGATAGACCTTCCCGAACCCGCCCCGACCGAGCAGGTCCACCACCAGATGGTCGTCGATCCGCCTGCCAATGACCGGGTCGATCCGGTCCGGCCCCCGGCCCTGGTGCCTCCGGTGCCACTCCTCGGGGATCCGGTGGAGCCCCCGCCGGCTGCACGCCCGCTCCGGACAGGGAGATCCCACGGGCCCCTCCCCGTCACACCCCGGGCAGAATCCCCGCTCCGCATCCATCGATCGCCACCCCGGGCCGGTGTCGAGCAACTATCCCCCCAGGGGCCCCGGGCCGTCAACCATCCGTTCCCGGCCCTTCCCCGAGTTCCCCGGGAGGCTCTCCGGCCTCGTCTCTGGGATAGCGGGACTCCACCTCCCGAGCCAGGGCCTCCAGGGTGCCGTCGCCGATGGCCCGGCGGACCTCCCCCATCAGCCAGGCGTAGTAGTGGAGGTTGTGGAGGGTGTTCAGCACCGATGCCAGGATCTCCCGGGCCACGAAGAGGTGCCGCAGGTAGGCCTTCGTGAACCGCCGGCAGACCGGGCAGTCGCAGAGGGGGTCCGGCGGCGAAAGGTCGTCCTTGTATCGCGCATGCTTGATGATCACGCGCCCCTGGCGGGTCAGCAGCATCCCGGTCCGTCCGGCCCGGGTCGGGAAGACGCAGTCGAAGAGGTCCACCCCGCCCAGGACCGCCCGAGGAAGGTCCGGAGGCATCCCGACCCCCATCAGGTATCGCGGCTTCTCCGGGGGCAGCCAGCCGGCGGTGGCCGCCGCGACGGGGTGCATGCGGTCCGGCGGCTCCCCGACCGACAGGCCGCCGATGGCGATCCCCTCGAAGGGCAGGTCCCCGATGGAGATCGCATGTTGCCGGCGCAGTTCCAGGTCCAGCCCCCCCTGGACGATGCCGAAGACCGCCTGGTCCTCCCGGCAGCGGGCCTCCAGGGCCCTTTGGGCCCACCGGGTGGACCACTCCACCGCCCGCTCCAGTTCCGGCCGGGCCGCCGTCGAGGGAGGACAGACGTCCAGCACCATCGCGATGTCGGACCCCAGGGCCTCCTGGATGGCGATGACCCCCTCGGGAGTGAAGCGATGTTCCGATCCGTCGATGTGGGACCGGAAGGTCACCCCCTCCGGCTCCAGGCGCCGCAGGGCAGCGAGGCTGTAGACCTGGAAGCCACCCGAGTCGGTCAGGATCGCCCCCTCCCACCCCATGAACCGATGCAGGCCCCCGTGGGCGGCGATGACCTCGGGGCCCGGCCGCAGCGCCAGGTGATAGGTGTTCCCCAGGATGATCCCGAATCCCGCGCCGGCCACCGCCTCCGGGAGCAGCCCCTTCACGGTGGCCTGGGTCCCCACGGGCATGAAGGCGGGGGTCTCGATCACCCCGTGGGGGGTTCGCAGGCGCCCTCGCCTGGCCCCGCTCGCCGCGTCCCTGGCCAGCAACTCGAACCTGAATCCCGTCGCCATGCGCCCCCCGCCATCACAGGACCAGCATCGCGTCCCCGTAGGAATAGAAGCGGTATCCCCGGTCCACCGCCTCCCGGTAGGCCCCCAGCAGGCGTTCCCGCCCCACCATGGCCCCGACCAGCAGCAGCAGCGACGACCCCGGGAGGTGGAAATTGGTCAGCAGGCCCGAGACCACCCGGAACCGGAACCCCGGCGTGATCAGCAGCCGGGTCGCCCCTTCCCCGGGCTCCACCTCCCCCGAGGCCCCGGCCGTCTCCAGGGTCCGCACCGAGGTCGTCCCCACCGCCAGCACCCGCCTCCCCTCCCGGAGGGCCCGGTTGATGCGCCCCGCCACCTCCTCCTCGACCCGGTAACGCTCCTCGCCCACGTCATGGAGCCGCACGTCCGGCGAGGTCACCGGCTTGAAGGTGCCGGGACCGACGTGGAGGGTCACCGTGGCGATCTCGACCCCCGCCTGCTGGAGGCGTCGGATCATCGCCTCGTCGAAGTGGAGTCCCGCCGTCGGGGCCGCCACGGCCCCCTCCTCCCGGGCATAGACCGTCTGGTACCGGACCCGGTCCAGGTCCTCCAGTTCCTGGCCCTCCCTGCGGATGTACGGCGGCAGGGGCATCCGGCCGAAGCGGTCCATGGCCTCTCGGATCGTGCCCGAGTCCAGGCGCAGGATCGCCCGTCCCCCGTCCCGGACCTCCAGCACCTCGGCCCGGACCCCCGTCGGGTTCCCGGGTCGGTCCAGCAGTTCCAGGCACGCCCCGACCCGGAGACCCCGCCGGGTCCCGTAGAGGGCCTCGAAGGGATCGCCCGGGTCCAGCACCAGCAGTTCCACCCGGCCCCCGGTCTCCTTCCGGGCGAACAGGCGCGCCGGCAGGACCCGGGTGCGGTTCAGCACCATCACGTCCCCGGGCCGGACCCATCGGGGCAGGTCGGCAAACCAACCATGTTCCGGCGCCCCTTCCTGGCGCCGCAGGACCATCATCCGGGAGGCCGTCCGCCGGGGCGGCGGAACCTGGGCGATCCGGTCCGGGGGCAGGTCGTACTGCCAGGACTCCAGGCGGTACTCCACCGGGATCTCCAGGGGCCCGTCCAGGGAGGATTCCACAGGTCCGCCTTTCCGCCCGCCGCCGGGCGCCTCGGGTTCCTAGCGCACCGGAGGCAGCGACCGGTCCATCTCCATCACTCGCTGGCGCAGTTTCTGCCGGTCCGAGTCGAAGGTGAAGTCCCCATAGACCTGGTAGAAGTCCTGGCGGTCCAGCACCTTCGGGTAGAGGAGCGCCGCCGCCTCGACCTTCTCGCTGTCGAACGAGAAGACCCCCATCACCTCCCGGACCTGGGCCGTCAGGAACCACTGGTGCCGGACGACGTCCCGCAACAGGTCCAGCTGCTCGCTGGCAAAGGAGAGGTTCCGCAGGTCGCCCAGCAGCCCTGCGAATCGCTGCGGGTCCATCGGGACAGGGCCCACCGGGACCGCCACTGGGGGCCCCGGCGGCTGCCGCCGCCCCCGGTATTCCAGTCGCTCCATCGCGTCGATCACCCGATCCCGGGCCTCGAGGATCCGGCGCATCAGCACCGACCGGCCCCGAACGCCCCGCATCCCCTCCAGGACCCGGGCCGCATCCTCCAGCGACTGGAGGGCCTCCTCCAGGTCCGCCTGGGCCCCCCGGTGCCCCTGTGCCGACGCCGGCATCGCCGATCCAAGCGTCAGGGCCAGCACCAGCACTCCCGTCATCCCTCGGCACGTCATGATTCGCACCTCCTCCAGAGACTTCCCGGACGGCGACGTCCGGACCGGGCCCTGGGACGGCCCCGGCGGGGTTTCTATTCCACGCTGGCCCGGATGGTCAACACCACCGAGGCCAGCAGGATCATCCCGCCGCCGATGACCGACCGCCAGGCGACCGGGTCCCCGAACCAGGCGATCCCCAGCCCGTAGGCCACCAGGGGAGTCAGGTACGAGTAGGGGGCCACCACCGCCGCCCGTTCCCGGCCGTAGGCGGTGGTCATGGCCAGCTGGCCCAGGGTCGCGGCGATCCCCACGCCGATCAATGGCCAGAGGAGCGACGGATCCCGCGCCAGGGTCTCCCAGTCGCGGCGCAGGACCTCCTGGTATCCGGCCAGCCAGGCCAGGGGGAAGGTCAGCGTGGCGAAGAGCACCGACCAGGCCGAGAAGTGCCAGACGATGACATCCGGAGCCTCGGTGGCCGACAGCCGACGCACCACCAGATAGGCCAGGGCCGCCAGCAGCGCCGAGGCCAGGCCCAGAGCGGCGGCCGGGACGTCCCCCGGCGGCACGGCCCCGACCAGCAGCACGAGCCCCCCGAGAGCCAGCCCGATCCAGGGCACCAGGCGCCAGGTGGCGCCCTCCCGGAGGACCCTCCCGGACAGCAGGGCCACGAAGAGCGGAGACGCGTAGTTCAGCACGGTGGCCGTCGAGAGCGGAAGCCGCTCGATGGCGAAGAAATACAGGAACATCGCAGACCAGCCGAAGAGGCTCCGGAGGAGGAGCAGCGACCTCCGGCGCCCGTCCCGGCGACGGCCGACGGCCCGCATCCACAGGGACAGGAAGACCAGTCCCACCGCCGCCCGGGCCCAGAGGGCCGACAGGAAGGAGAGGCCCGCAGTGGCGGCCTTGACCAGGGCGCCCATGACCGCGAAGGCCAGCGCCGCCGCGACCATCCAGAGGATGGCCCCCCGGAGGTCCCGGCGAGGCGGGGAGGCCGAATCCCGGTGGGGAATCTCCACGTTGGTCCCGTCACCCCGATGCAGAATGGACTACGGGTTCCGGGAAGACGGCCGCGTCTCCGCCATCACCCAGTCCAGGTAGGAAGTCGCCCCCGCCGCCACCTCCAGCGCCAGTACCTCGGGGACCGTGTAGGGGTGGATCTCCCGGACCCGGGCCAGCAGGGCCTCCAGACGGTCCTGCGTCGTCTTCAGGATCAGCAGGTCCTCGGCATCCTCGACCACCTCGCCCTTCCAGCGATAGGTCGAGGAGACCCCGGGAACCCGGTTCACGCAGGCGGCCAGGCGATCCTCGACGAGAACCCGGGCGATCCCCTGGGCGACCTCCCCGGCGGGGGCCGTGATCAGGACCACGCGCGTCTCCATGTCGATTCCTTTCCTGCGGGAGCCTGGACCGGCGGAGCCCCGATTCAGTGGACCACCTTCTTCCCCCCACCCAGGATGCCGGTGTTCAGGTCCAGGACGGGCTTCTTCCGAACCTCGCCGCCCCGAGGCCCGGTGCGGACCACCGGCGCCGGGGCCTCGTAGGGCGCCGGACGGACCACGGCCACCACCTTGGTCGGATCCGGGATCGTGCGGGTCTGGGCCAGAGACCTCGCCCCATAGGGAACCGGAGTCTGGATCACGGTGCCAGGGCGAGCCGTCTCGGGCAGGCGGTCGGTCGGGAAGGGAGGCAGTTCGCCCCGGGGCCACAGCAGGAAACCCACCAGGGCACCCGCGACCACCAGGGAGAGGGCCACCCCGACGACCATCCCCGTCCGGGACTTCTTCGCGGCCATCGAGACCGACGTGGCGACCGGGACGACCGCGGGTCTCTCGGCGGCCTCCTTCTGCTGCCGCTGGCGGGCCTCGTAGTCCCGGAGGGCCGCCTCGAGTCGCTGGCGTTCCGCCTCGCCCCGGAGGCGGGCCTCCTCGGCCTTCCGGGCGGCCTCGGCCTGGGCCCGGCGGGCCTCCTCCTCCTCCCGGCGCCGCTGCTCCTCCATGAGTCGGCGGCTCTCGGCCTCGCTCTCCTGGCGCGCCCGCTCCAGGATGTCCTTGAGCCCCATCGTCGCCTTCGGCGGGGCCGGAGGCGGTGGCGGCGGATCGGGGGGACGATCGGGGGGCGGAGGGGGCAGGTCATCGCTCATCGGTCGCTCCCGGACGCCGGCGCGTCCATCGATTCCTTCCCGAAGCATAGGATCCCCCGGAGAGGCCGTCAATGACGCCGGGGCTCCCCAGGGGCCGGTTCCCAGGCCCGGCAGCCTGCCCTGATCAGTCGCGACCGGGCCCGGAGCACGTCCTCCACATACTGGAAGTTCGCCGGGGGACGCAGTTCCCTTCGGGCCGCGCCAGGCATTCCGTAGCCGGCGTTGTAGCCCGAGAGGGCGGCGACCAGGTCCCCATCGAAGGCCCGCAGGAAGCCCTGGAGCACCCGGGCACCACACTCCAGGTTGTCCCGGGGCACGAAGAGGTCGCCGCATCCCAGACGGGCCGCCACCGCCGGCATCACCTGGGAGAGCCCCACGGCGGCGACCGGCGACAGGACGTTGGCCACGAACGCGCTCTCGACCCGGGCCACGGCGGCCAGCAGCGCCGGTTCCAGACCGTACCGGGGGGCGATCTCCCGGGCCAGCCGGACCACTTCCGGACAGGGAATCCGACGCGGCTCGTAGGGATGTCGCTCGGGCCTGCGACGGGACGCCGACGGCCCCTCGGGGCCCCGGAACGGCCCCTCCTCCCCATCAAGGGGACGCCGCGAGGGGGGGGCCGGTTCCTCGAGGCACCTGGGAGGGGGACACCGACGACAGGGGGACGCCTGCACCCAGGCCGCCGGGCCCCAGGCGACCCAGGACGCCGCGAGACACAGGAACCCGATCCCGATTCCCCGTCCCCTGGACCCTTGCACGAACTTTCCTCCCGAGCCCGGGCCGTGTCAGAGTCGAGCCCCCGACTGGGACGTATCATCGGGCCATGACCATGCCTCGGACAAGTCGCCTGTGGTGGTTGATCCTGGCAAGCGTCGCCGGGTGGACCGCCGGGTCCTCCTGGGCCGCGGCGAGGCCCACGGGGGATCGGGGCGCTCTGGAGGCCCGGAAATCCCCATCCGGGGGGGCGCCTCGGAAAGGGACCGCCAGGAGGACCGGCGGACGGTCCTCAGGGACCCCGAAAGGCACTGCCCCCAAGAAGGTCCGGCAACCGGGCCGACCGTCCTCTCCCCGTCCCGACCCCCTCGAGGGGGCCTGGCCCGACACCCGGAGGCCCCAGTTGGGGAACGGGCGCGCCGATTCGGAGATCGTGGTGGCCGCGCTGCGTCTCCAGGGCATGCAGCAGTCCTGGGACGAGAACCGATTTCTCCGGCACCTGGCCTACGTGATGGACTGGGCCCGGAAATCGGACCTGCCGGAGGACGCCTGGACCCGGACTCTGCTGCGCCGCGCCTCTTCCCGGGGGACGTTGCGCCGTAACCGGGCCGCCCACCCGGGCGACGTGGCCCTCTTCGCGCTGGTGGGGTCCCCCGGCAGTCCCTCCCGGGTGCTGGCCGCCGTGGTGGTCTCGGTGACCGGCCAGGCCCTGGGCATGGTCGGGCCCCTGGCCGGAGGCATCCGGGACCTCCGGATGGGGATCCAGAAGAACAGCCGGGAGGACACGGCGCTGCGCTCCTGCCCGGCCCCGGTCAAGGCCCTGGAGGTCGCGAGAGGCGGCCCCCCGGGACATGCCGGCAGACGGAGGGACGGAACGAAGCGGAGGGCCGCCAGAGCCCCACCACCGGAACCCTGTCGCACCGGCGATCTCTACCTCGGCCGAATCCCCTGGCAGGCCCTCCCCGGCCTCTTCCGGTGACCGGACGGCCCCCGGGCGCCCCCGACGGGCCGGAACGATTCGGCGAGAACGCCTGCGGAATGCCTCAGAAGGAGATCGAGAAGGCCAGGCCGCCACCGGCTCGCATCGGCATCGGCATCAGCAGGGAATCGGATCCCCCGGACCGGCTCGGGAAGATGCGGTCCTTGAGCACCAGCAGCACGACCCCCGTGACGGTGGCCACGCCGCCCACGGACCAGCCCACCGCCGCCAGCGTCGCGGCCCGGTTCGCCCGGTCGGCGTCCGAGACCTTCTGTTCGTAGGCGGCCCGCAACCGGGCCAGGTAGGCCACGTCCGTCTCCCCGGGATCCCGGTCCGGATAGGGCTTCGTCGCCTGGCTGCGGGCGTCAGCCCAGACGGCCGACTCGTAGGCGGCCCAGGAGGCCAGGCCCAGGCCTGCGGCGGTCACCAGGGAGCCCACGACCCAGCCCGTCGCCCCGCCCTTCCGAACCTTCTTGGGCTTGGGAGGCGGCGATGAGGTTGCCCGCGCCCCCGCGGCCGTCGGCTCCCTCCCCTGGATGGCCGCGACCACGGCCCTCACCGACGAGGGTGTCGCAACCTGGGACTTGGCCGGGGCCCGGCCCCGCCCCACCTCCTGTCCCGTCCGTACCTCGATCAGGCGGGCGTCCAGTTCGCCATCGGGGTCCAGCCCCTGGAGCAGCACCAGGTCCGCCCCGACGATCTCGCCGAACTGCCTCGCAAAGGGCTGGGCGAAGGTCTCCCGGGCCTGGACGTCGGGAAAGGACAACCCCAGGCGATTTCCGTCCAGGGTCATCGCCGCCTCGAAGGGCACGTCCACCAGCAGGGAGAGACGCTCCCGACCGATCTGGATCCGCCGGATCATGGACTCGGCGCCACCGCAGCGCACCTGCAGGTAGTGCATCCCCGGGAAGAGTCCCGAGTATTCCCGGGGCGTCAGGCCCGGCAGTTCCCTCCCGTCCAGCAGGGTCTGGCATCCCGTCTCGGGAGTGGTCACCACCACCACGCCGGTCCGGCTCCCCAGCATCTCCTGGCGAACCTTCCGGAAGAGCCGCACGAGCCGCGGGTGGTAGTCCTTCTCGGTCACCTCCAGCGACTCGCCGTACTGCCGAATCACCTCCCGCAGGACCTCGGTGGCCCGGGCCTCGTTTCCTGCATCCAGGTGGGACCGGGCCAGCAGCATCTGGGCCTTCAGGTACTCCGTCCGGACCTTCTCGCTGACCGCCATGCCCTCCGCCAGGGCCTCCAGTTCCTGCCGGGCCTTGCTGAGGACATCCACCGCCCTCTGGGGATCGCTGTAGAGCAGGTCGTCCCCCTGTCGGATCAACCCCTCGATGGCCGAGAGACGCTCCTCCTGCATCCGCTTGGGCGGGACGATCAGCACGGCCCGGAACCGCTCCTGGACGTTCTGGCGCTCGAGCACCGCGAAGCGCCCCGTCTGCCGGAGTTCCTCCGCGAGCAGGCGCCCGTAGTCCGGGACGGCCTGCCCGTCCACGCCCTTCAGGTAGGAATCCAACACCACCAGGACCGACTCGGATCCGACCCGGGTCTGGGCCCGGCAGGGAAAGGCCATCCCCGCCAGGGCGACCAGGACCAGAAGACGCCCTCCCATGCCCTCACCTCCCCTTGACACCCCCCGCCGCCTCCAGTATCTTCCCGTCCGCCTTTGGCGACCCGGGCGAAGTAGCTCAGCCGGTCAGAGCAGGCGGCTCATATCCGCCGTGTCGGGGGTTCGAGTCCCTCCTTCGCCACCCGCTCCCGCCATCAGAACCGGTCCCACCGACGCGCCAGGTCCTCCCGGACCTCCCCCTCCTCCAGTTCCCGGATCCGGGCCCGGGCCTCCCGCCAGTCCGCCAGCAGGGTCCAGTACTTCTCCGCCAGACCCGGCAGGTACTTCCGCCGGATGAAGCGCATCGGCATCCGGTATTCCACCGGGTCCTCGGCATTCGGAAATCCATATCGCCGCAGGACCTCCTGGATGAACCGGGTGACGGCGCCGGTCGCCGCCCAGAGGCGCGGGTTCTCCGCCAGCGACTTTCCGGGATTCCCCTCCACCTCGGCACCAGAGAACCAGAGGTCCTCGTCCTCCATCGCCCGGATCACCTGGTCCCGGATGTCGGGCGTCCGCTGCCGCAACTCCTCCTTCAGGGCCGCCAGCCGCTCGTCCTCGAAGGTCCGGGCGAACTCGGGTGCCGCCAGGAATCGCCGCCGGACCTCCCACTGGGGGAACTCCA
This sequence comes from Deltaproteobacteria bacterium, assembly GCA_029547805.1. GTDB lineage: Bacteria > Myxococcota_A > UBA9042 > DTJE01 > DTJE01 > JAGOKF01. Next base: position 57,955 of record JAKPOP010000008.1, on the reverse strand, counting down.
GCAGGTCCTCCCCCAGGGCCTCCCGGACCTCGGCCCCCAGGCGCAACAGGGCTGCCCGAGCCCTCTCCTCCTGCTGCCGGGCCTCCCGGATCTCCTCGTCGCGCTTCATGCCAGCCCCCGCCTCGCCGCCTCGGACTGCAGGTACCTCCGCAGGATCTCCTTCTGCTCCTCGGAAATGCCCACGAACCGGATGCCCAGCACGCAGACCGGGTCCTGGGAGACCCGGACCACCTCCCCGACCAGGTCCAGGCTCTCCCCGGTGGGCAGCGTGAGGGAGAGGTCCAGCATGTCGCCCAGCGTCTCGGCATCGGGGTACTCGATGCTCATGCCCCCTTCCCCGAGGTCCCGGATCCGCTGGAACAGCAGGACCTCCGAGTCCCCGACCACGTCCACCCGGGCATCGGGCCGAATCCGCATGGAACGGCGCTTCTCGGCCATGGTTCCGCCCTCCTGATCAACCGTCCGCATCTTTCTATCACGCGGGCGCCTCCAGGGCAATCATCGGGGTGCCAAGGTCTCGCGGGTCTCGAATGTTTTCCCCCTTCCCCTCCGGTTCGCTTTCTGCTATGTCACGCTGTTTTCCGGAGCCGGGGCGTTCCCGGCGCCAGGACCCGGGCGTGGGAGGTTGTAGATGAAGGGCGCACGAATCCTCGTCGGAATGGCATGGTTGACCGCATGGGTGGCCGGATGCGCCACGGATGTCGGGACCATCGATCGGACCCAGGCGGAGCGACTGCCCAAGAAGCAGTTTGCAGGCATCTGGTACATGAACCAGACGGTCATCGACATCCCCTACTCGGGTGCCTGGTCGTTCGTCGGCGAGACGAACTTCGGCGCCACCGGCAAGGTGATCTTCGACGTCCAGGAAAAGTTCCTGGTGGTCTACCCGGTGGTGGAGTACATCGAGGGATCCGAGAAGGAGTGGCACCAGCAGCGGATCTTCCGCTACTGGGACGATGCCTGCACGTCCGAAAACAGCGAGGCCTACCAGTGCGTGGACGGCAAGGACAATCTGGCCGACCCCACCCGGACCTGCTGCTTCCTGGAACTCTACGTGGGCCAGCCTGCGGCGATGTTCCCCATCTCCTCCCACTTCGACGTCCAGCGCCGCTACAATGCCCAGACCGGCGAGCAGACGACCGTCCTCGAGGAGAACACCACGGATCGGAAGTGGTGGCAGCGCAAGTACATGCGGGTCAACTGGGCCCGGAACCTGATCAACGACTTCACCTTCATGGCCCGCATGGTCTCCCAGTCTCCCGTGGACTACTACGTCCAGGCCGACGACCCGACCAACCCCGACGCCCCGACCTTCCTGGACGACTACATCGACATCGTCACGAAGGTCTATGGCGAGCCCTCCTCCACCGGGACCTGCGACATCTACGGCGTCTCGACGGCCGACTGCGCCCCGGCCCTGATCAAGTTCCGGACCGCCTTCCGGAAGGTGGACCACATGGAGGACTACGAGCCCCTGCGCTTCCACAACGAGGACCGCCAGAACCTCTTCGGCTACTTCCTGACCGAGCGAAATGCCTACAACCCGAACTACGGCCTCACGGAGATGGGCCGGATCTCCTTCATCAACCGGTGGAACATCTGGCAGAAGACCTTCGAGGAGACCCCGGTGCTGGATGACCAGGGGAAGCCCGTCCCCTGCTTCCGGGACCTGGCCCACACCGGCTGCGACACGACCAACCAGGACGGCACGAAGCAGTTCTGCAGCGCCCCGGGCTGGTTCCAGCGAGGCACCTGCGTGACCCGGAAGCCCCTCCCTTACTCCGAGCGCGGCCTGAAGCCCATCGTCTACCACGTCTCCTACGACCTGCCGGAACTCTACTGGCCCGGGTCCGTCCGGACCGCCGAGATCTGGAGCAAGGCCTTCCAGGACACGGTTGCGTGGCTCTACCTCTGGGAGGAGAAGGGGCGCATCCTGGGCCAGGACTCCTTCCGGACCTGCGAGACCGACGCCGACTGCGCTCCCCACGCCCTGGTGGACCGCTTCTTCGACCTCGACGAGGTGGGCAACCAGGATGACCTCCCGAAGACCGGGACGGGCAAGATCCTCTGGTCCTCCATTGCCAAGACCGCCATCGCCCGGACCGGGGGCCGCACCGTTCTGGTCCCCGACTGGCGCTACCCGGGCGACCTGACCTCGAAGTGCGGCGTGCGCCTGATCAACGTCGCCGAGGGCACCACCCTGAACCTGAGCGTGGCCGGAACGACCGTGTTGACGGGCATCGCGGCCCTCTCCCAGGATTCGATGGACCCGGCGGACCCGCCCCATGCCTCCGTGGCGCCTGCCAGCCAGGCGACCTTCCAGGTGCTCGACGGCGATGCGGTGGTCGCGTCGGTCGTGGCCGACTGCCCGGTGAACCAGGTGGTCACGGTGGTCTGGGACGGCTCCACCCTGGCGGCCAGCACGGCGGCCAAGGCCGACATCAAGGGGCTGCGGGTGATCAACCTGACCGGCCAGGCGGCGGACCTCTCCATCGCCGGCGGAATCCGGATGTACTCGATGCTCCCGGGCGCCAGCAGCGGCTACCAGTTGATCGCCGGCGGCGGCAACAGCGTGACCCTGGGGGCGGACTTCGTGCCCCAGCGACTGGTCCTGACCCCGGCCGGTTCCCGGGGAGACATCACCTGCTTCCGGGAGAACCAGATCAGTCGTTGCGTGGGCTATGACAACCCCATGACCGACGCCGACTGGGCCCGCTTCGAGGAGATCAAGGCCCTGTTGCCCCCGATGTTCACGATGTGTCGCAACACCTACACCCCGGCCGTCGAGGGCGGCGCGCTCAACGACGACCGGTGGGCGTCGAACCTCTTCGCCCCCTGGTCCGTGATCCGGAACGCCTCCCCGGACGAACTGAACCGCCTGCCCGTCATCAACCCCTGCGTGGACCTGCTGCCGGGCGCCCAGAAACTCGATCCGGCGAAGCGCCTCGAACTGGCGCAGTCCATGAAGAAGATCGGCGACTCCCGGTTCAACATGATCAACTGGGTCTCCGAGGCCCAGTTCTCCTCTCCGCTGGGCTACGGTCCCTCGGCGGCGGACCCGGACAGCGGCGAGATCTTCTGGTCCACGGCGAACATCTACGGCGCCCCCCTGGAGTACTACGGGACCCTCTACCGGGACCTCTTCGACCTGATCCGGGGACGCCTCCAGACCGCCGACTACATCACCGGCCAGCGGGTCCGGGACTACGTGCTGGGCAACGAGGACACCTTCACGGGCCCCGATTCCCTGCCGGTCGAGAAGGCGATGGCGCCGGCAGGCCTGTCGCCGCAGGAGCTGCTCCACGAAGGCCACGGCCATTCCCACCTGCGTCCCAGTGACGTGGGCATCCAGACCGCCGCCCCGGTCACCCCGCGGCAGATGCTGGCCGTCCTCAGGGACCCCAAACTGAAGGACGCCCTCCAGACGGTGCCCGTGCGCGGGACCTCCTGGGGCACCCAGCGCCTGAAGGCCGTCCAGGGCACCTGGCTGGAGCAGATGCTGGTCAACGACGAGGTGCGGCACGCCCTCGAGAGCACGCCCGGAGCCGAAGGGACCTCCCCGCTGGACTGGGCGAACCTCGAGGCCGTGCAGAAGAAGGAGCGGGAGCGGCAGGTCTTCCTGGGACAGCACGCCTACTGCTACGGCGAGTTCGCCGACGAGGGCATGGTGGGCATGGTGAAGTCCTGGGCCTGCATGCCCGAGGACACCCGCCCCCGCTGCGACGAGAAGACCTTCGACCCCCTCGATCATCGGTATGACACCGACAGCCCCTGCTGCATCGACGACAGCGACTTCCTGGCCCGGGCCGTGGCCCAGCGGTTCTACACCGCGGTCGTCGAGCACGAGGTGGGACACACGGTGGGCCTGCGGCACAACTTCGCCGCCTCCACGGACCTCTTCAACTACCCGGACAAGTACTTCGACATCCGGGAGAAGGAGCCCGTCCCCTGCACGATGGACGAGGAGTGCGACGCCCCGTCGGGACAGTATTGCAGTGGCGGCTACTGCCGTTACAAGAAGGTCGAGACCTGCACGAAGAAGGCCGACTGCGGATTCGTGGGCGGGGGCCTCACGGCCGACTGGTTCGACTGCGTCGGCGGGCAGTGCGTGGAACTGACCCGTTGCGGGCTCCACGGGGAGTGCCCGGCGGGGGCCTGGTGCAATGGCGATGACCGGCTCTGCTACACCGGCACGGGATCCGATGCCCGCCGGATCGAGACTCCGGTGCAGAACGGGGCCGACGACCTGGTCCGGGCCATGATCCCCCGGGCCGGCATGACCGAGCGGGAGGCGAACCTCTCCCGGACCATCTACCAGTACTCCTCGATCATGGACTACGGCCAGCGGTGGAACAGCGACATCCTGGACATCGGCAAGTATGACCAGGCCGCCATCCGGTTCGGCTACGGCAGCCTGGTGGACGTCTTCACCGACGTCTCCCGGCTGCACCAGCGCATCCACACCGACTACCTGGCCTACGGCTACGACAACGAGGCCCAGACCTCCGATGCCCTGGACACCTCCTACTGGAACTGGGGCGTCTATTTCAGCCAGTTCTACTTCCTGAACACGCTGATCGGCGACCGGGCGATCCGGTCCGAGGGCGACTTCGCCAGGAACCGCGCTGCGGTGCCCTGGGAGGCCCTCCGGGCCGAGGAGACGATGGTCACCAACTACTACCGGAACTACGCCGACAAGTCCTACGTGATGGTCCCCTACAAGTTCAGCGGGGACGAGTACAGCGGCAACGTCGGCGTCTATACCTGGGACACCGGCGTGGACCCGTTGGAGATCGTCCACAACATGGGCATCGCGCTGAAGGAGTACTACCTCCTGGACGCCTTCAAGCGCGAGCGCTACGGGGCCGGGCTCCATGGCGACCCGATGTCCTATCTCTCCCGGATCCAGAGCCGCTACATGGAGCCGATGCGTGGCTGCGGCATGTACTACGCCCTCTTCGCCCACGTCCTGAAGAACTACTCGTGGCGGGGCCTCTGGGCCAACGCCCGGCAGATGGGGTGGGCCCTCCGGCGGGCCTCCGAGACTGGCTTCGAGATGCTGGCCCAGTCCCTGGCCTCTCCGGCGCCCGGGTCCTACCGGCTGAACGTGGACCAGAACCTGTTCCAGAACTTCAGCTACGACGTCGGGGCCCCCGGCAGCCAGCTGGACATCCCCCTCGGGGTGGGCAAGTACCCCTACACCACCTTCTGGGACGGCGCGGGCTACTTCTTCTGGGATCACGCGCTCTACATCGGGTCCTTCTGGGAGCGCATCGCGGCCCTCATGACCCTCACCGACTCGACGGTCTACTTCACCACCAACTACGTCGGAGAGCAGTTGAACATCGGGGTGGGGACCTCGATCGGCTTCAACACGATGTACCCGCAGCAGCTGGCCGAGGTCTTCGGCGGCATCATCACCGGGGAGCCGGCGATGTTCGCCGGGTCGGTCCAGAATGGGAAGTTCGTGCCCCGGACCATCTTCGACCCCGACAACAGCGACGTCTATTCCACGACCCCATCGCCGTACCTGACCCAGGCGGGCATTCCGACGGGCCCGAAGGTGGAGCCTTCCATTCAGAACCTGACCATGCGGCTCTACCTGATGCTCTATGGCATGGCCTACCTGCCGGCGTCCTTCGACCCGTCCTTCCTGGACTCCTTCGCGATCTGCCTGAAGGGCAACGGCAACTGCCACGACCTCGCCCCCAGCAGCGGGATCACGACCGAGGAGTTCACCGACCCCTACACCGGCAAGACCTACGTGACCTGGGCGCCGACCTACCGGTCGAACTGGTACTCGCCCAACGTGGAACTGGTCCGGAAGGCCCTGGCGAAGAAGGCCGCTTGGGAGGCCGCAGCGACCCCCGAGGCCAAGGCGCAGGCCGAGACGGAACTGCGGGAGGTCGTGGAGACCCTCGACCTGATGCGCGGCGTCTATGAGATCTACAGCAAGATGAAGATCTGACGGAGGGAGGACGATGTTGAACCACGGAAGGAAGATCACAGTCCTCGGCTCCGAGACGGGAGGTGCTCCGATGCGCTATCTGACGGGGGTCTTTGGGGTGCTGGCGGTGCTGGCGGGCTGCGCCCAGGACATCGGCACCGTGGATCGGGTCCAGCAGAACATCGTGAAGAAGGCGGACCTGCTCTACCGGGAGGACGGCACCCGGAAGGAGTGGTACGTCCAGCAGACCGTGATCGAGGCGCCCTATGCCTCGGCCTACGGCTTCCAGGGGGCCCAGGGCACCCTGGAGCGCGGCGTCTTCGACATCCAGGAGAACGTGCTCTACTTCTACCGGACCTACACGGCCGTCGAGGGGGAATACGCCCAGAACCCCCGGCACGACGTGGACCGGCCGTTGCTGAACCGGGACGGCAGCCCCTACCTCATCGACGGGCAGCCGGTCTTCATGGACAAGAACGCGGCGGTGCTGGCGTTCCCCATCGAGTCGCACCTGGACGTCATCTGGGAATACAACCCCAACACCGGGGAAAAGACCAACGTCCGGGTGGAGAACACCTCGGACCGCCTCTGGTGGGAGCGGGAGTACCTGCGGGTGACCTGGGGATCGAACCTGATCCCCTCGGCCACGGGGTCGGTGTTCCTGAACTCCTGGCAGAGCGGCTTCTCGGAGATGGCGGCCCTCCCGGTGATCTTCCACGACGACTCGGCCGCCCCGGACACCGAGTCCCACATCACCCCCGAACTGGGCTACATGGACGCGGTCAACGACTGGATCTACGGCGCCCAGACCGAGTTCCTGGAGGGCTACGGGACGGTCCCCCTCTGCTGGTTCTACGCGTGGTACTCCGGAGGGGTCTATGAGTGCGTCTCCGAGCGGATCCGCACCCGCATGTCCTTCCTCCAGGTGGACCCGGCCCGGGAGGCCACCTACCAGCCGGTCCAGTACACCGACCACGACATGGAGCGCTTCGGCTACTTCCGGACCGAGCGCCTGATCTGGGACAAGGACTACGGCACGTCCTACAGCGGCTTCCGGCGCTATCTGAACCGCTTCGACATCTGGCAGAAGGACGGGGACGGCAACATCGTCGGCGTGAAGCCCATCGTCTATCACCTGAACGAGGGCTTCCCGTCGGACCTGGTGGAGGAGGCCAACGCCGTGGGCCGGGAGTGGTCCCGGGCCTTTGACGCCACCGTGCGCGGCGTGACCGGCAAGAATCCGGCCGACTTCCCGGCCTACCACCAGGACGGCAGCCCGATGCTGGACGCCAGCGGCACCCCCGTGACCGTCGAGCACATGTTCATCGTCTGCGAGAACAACGACAAGGAACTGGCCACCCGGACCGGCGTCACCGCGGAGACCAACGAGGCCATCTGCGGAAGCCTGGCGGAGCCGAAGCGCCTGGGCGACATCCGTTACTCCTTCCTGTCGGCCCACACCTCCCCGACCCAGGTCGGCCTCTACGGCTACGGCCCCTCGTCGCCGAACCCCCTCTCGGGGCGCATCGTGTCGGCCAACGCCAACAACTACGTCGCGGCGATGCGGGAGGGTGCCCAGCGGGCCCTGGACCGGATCGAGCTGCTGGCCGGCGTGAAGTCCTTCCGCGAGATCGCCGATGCCGACTACATCGCCCAGGCGGTCCGGACCGACCGGCTGCGGCAGTCCACCTACTGGCGGGCGGGCTTCACGGACCAGGAGGCCCAGGACCTGGCGAAACGGCTCGTGGCGCCCGACGTGGCCGCGGCCCTGACCGCGGTCCCGCCCCAGCGGACCGACCAGAACTTCACCCAGGCCAGGATGGCCCTGCTGGCCGGCCAGCCGGGGATCGAGGACGCCCTGGTCACCGACGACGTGCGCCTTCTCTTCCGGGACCCCAGGCTCGGTGATCAGGCCCCGTCCACGATGGACGCCCTGGGCAGCCGGATGCACCTTCGGAACTGGGCCCATGCCGCCGGGACCCGGCGGATGATCCGGGCCTACATGGACGCCAGCAAGAAGGGTATGGACCTGGCGTCCTTCTACGACGGAGCGATCCTCCACCTGTCCAACCAGTACAAGGCCCGCTACGACCAGGCCGTGTGCGATGCCATGTCCCAGAAGAGCGGACTGGCCTTCGACTTCAGTGCCTTCAACCAGGACACCCTCTGCACCGTCGAGGCCCTGGTGGAGCAGTTGCGCAAGGCCTTCGCCTACTACGAGGCTCTGAATCCCTACGGCTTCGAGACGAACTACATCCCGACTCCCCTGGAGATGAGCACCAACAACCCGATGCTCCGGGACAGCCAGGCGGCGATGAACGAGGTGCTGGACGGACTCCGGGACACCTTCCGGGAGGAACTCTACAAGCAGATCTTCTACGGCGTGGCGATTCACGAGACGGGGCACACGGTGGGTCTGCGGCACAACTTCGAGGCGTCCACCGACGCCCTGAACTTCCAGCCCGGCTACTGGGACCTGAAGGTGCGGCGCAACGGGTCCACCTACGAGCCCGTGGGCCTCTGGGGCGAGACGCCCGAGCAGGCCGCCGCCGGCATGCGGGAGTTCCAGTACTCCTCGGTGATGGACTACTACCGGAAGTTCAACCTGCCCTGGCTGGGCATCGGCCTTTACGACATCGCCGCCGTCAAGTACGGGTACGGCGACCTGATGGAGGTCTTCCAGCAGGCCCCGGACCTGACCTCGGTCCAGGGCTACCTGTCGGTGGACCCGGCCACCGAGGACCCGTCCAATACCCCGCCGGTCAAGGAGCGGGGCGAGGGGCTCGGCCTGCTGCTGCGGCGGGTCCACGCGACCAACATCCCGAACTTCTTCGGAGACATCGCGGGGATCTACGCCCGGAAGGACCTGCCGAAGTCCTCCGTGATCGGGCAGCCCTGCAGCCAGGAGGGGGCCGACTGCGGCGGCGGCAAGGTCTGCAAGCGGTTCTACGAGGGTCTGCGGTGCTCGGTTCCCGACACGGCGGTCCCCTACCGGTTCGGCGGCGACGAGTTGTCCTTCGAGACGCCCACGGTCGCCATCTGGGACGAGGGCGTGGACCCCTACGAGATCGTGGCCAATGCCCGGGAGAACTACGAGGAGTACTGGGTCTTCTCGGGCTACTGGCACCAGGACCCGACCTACTGGCCGACCTACTACGATGACGCCGTCCGGATGCTGTTCTACGGCATGCGGACCCAGTATCAGTGGTGGGTGCTGAACTATGCGACCTACAACAAGAACGACTACTGGAAGAAGCGCTTCGGCAAGCGGTGGGAAGAAGACATCAACGGTGGCCTCCCGGGCGCCCTGGCGGCCTACATCTCGTTCAACACGATGGCGGGGGCCTTCGGGCGCCCCGAGCCGGGCGTCTATGGCTACAACTGGCAGACGAAGCGCTACGAGCCCGTGGACGAGGTGAACCGGAACAACTACTCCACCCAGGTGATGTTCCTGGAGGAGTCCGGCGCCCGCCCGATCTACTCCAACTGGGACTACAGCGGCTACCAGCCGGTGGTGGTCTCGGCCGGGGCCATCTATGACCGGATTGCGGCCTTCGAGATGCTGGCGGACCCGGAGACCTGGTTCCTGGGCGTGGACAACCAGGCGGACACCCGGAAGTTCCTGGTCAACTTCGGGACGATCTTCCGCAACGAGATGCGGGAACTCTTCGGCGGCCTCATGGCCAACAACTCCGACAAGTACGGATGGTGCGTGCTGACCCATCCCCAGACCCAGCAGCCGATGCTGTCCGCTCAGCCGGACAAGGTGGGCGCGGCCTTCGGCGGGCAGACCTGCGCGAACATGTTCAGCGGCTGTTTCACGACCGGGAGCGACGGGTTCTACTCGAAGGTCCCGACCCGCCTGATCCGCTATGACGAGGCCATCGAGTGCCCCGAGGGGCAGACGAAGGTGCCGATCGTCGGGATCTCGCTGGAGCCCGAGCCGCTCTACACCTTCCCGACGACCCGCTTCCGGATCCCGATGCTGGCGGCCTACTACGGCATGACCTTGCTGGTGAACAACTACGACATGTCCTTCATGGACACCGCCCGGATCTGGCTCCAGGGGGACAAGTATGCGGTGGAGCCTCCTCCCGGGGCCGAGATGGCGACGTGCGAGGACGTCTTCTCGGGACGGATCTACGTCACCTACCGCCTCAACGACGGGAAGTACTACCCGGCCTACGACCTGGTGAAGCAGTGCGACTTCATGTTCAGTTGCTATGACCCGGCCCGGAATGACACGCTGGACCCGGACACGGCCCTGGAGTGCAAATCCATCGCCCAGAGCACGAAGGACGTGAAGGACCTGACCTTCGACGACCTGAGGGCCAACTTCCTGTTCCACCCGCTGCAGTTCCTGGTGGGCAAGCTGGAGCTCATCCGGGCCATGCACGCCGCGATCGAGTACGCGGAGGGCAGCCCGATCGCCAACCAGTAGGCCGCCGGACCCTGTCGCACCCCCACCCCGGGTCGGTCCCCTCGACCGCCAGCGCCGTCTTCTGGAACCGCAAGTCCGTGACCTCTCCGCGTTGACATCGCCGGACCCCGCTGGTAGAGGAGACAGGGAAAGACTCCCAACGGGAGCGGGTCATGGCTTCGAGGCTCCGTCGATGGCTGATGATCGGTGCCCTGGCAGGAGCGGCCGGTTGCGGGACGCTGCGGACCAGCGAGGTCTTCGGGGCGGCGACGGACCGGCTGGAAGCGGTCCGGGTGGCGGCGCTGGAGGACCGGGAGGCCTACCGGGTGACCCTGGCCCAGGGCTTCCTGGATCTGGCCCGGGAGGCCCGAGGCCGAGGCGACTACGACGAGGCCCTCCGGTTCGCCAGGCGGTCCCTCGAGGTCTCGGAAGCCGTGCTGCACTCGCCCCGGCGGATCCTGGAGGCAGCCCCCATCGAGGCCGTGCCGGGAGGACGGTGATGAGGCATCTCTCGGCCGCGATCCTGTGCCTGCCGTTGGTGACCGCCTGCCTGGGTCCCCAGGAGGCGGCCCGACGGACCACGGATCTGGGGAAACTGCTGGAGGATCGCCGGGAGGCGATGGAGAACTGCGCCCCCCGGTCCCTGGCCGAAGCAGAGGTGGCCATCGAGGCCACCCGCTATCACTCCCGCCAGGGCCGCCCGATGGAGGCATCGAAGGCCCTGGACCGGGCCGAGGCGGCGGTCCGGAGCGCCTGGCAGCAGTCCCAGGACAACCGCTGCTGGAAGGACCAGGACGGAGACGGCATCCCGGACCGAGTCGACCAGTGCCCGGCGCTGGCCGAAGACCTCGATGGCTTCCAGGACGAGGATGGCTGCCCGGACCCGGACAACGACGGCGACGGCGTCCCGGACCTCCGGGACGACTGCCCCCTGGAAGCAGGGACCGCCGCCTTCCGGGGGTGCCCGCCCAAGGACTCCGACGGGGATGGGCTCAACGACGACGTCGATGCCTGCCCGAATGAGCCCGGGTCCCTGGTGAACCGCGGCTGCCCCTACCAGGACCGGGACGGAGACGGCGTCGAGGACGCCTCGGACCAGTGCCCCGACGTGGCCGGGGACCCGGGGAATCACGGCTGCCCGTACCAGCGAATCCAGGTCACCGAGACGCAGATCGAGTTGAAGGAGAAGGTCTTCTTCAAGACGGGCAAGGCCGAGATCCTCCCCGTCTCCTTCCCCCTGCTGGAGGAGATCGCCCAGGCGCTCCGGGACCACCCGGCCATCCGGGTCCGCATTGAGGGCCACACGGACTCGGTGGGAAGCGACCGCGCCAACCTGCGCCTCTCCCAGGCCCGGGCAGAGTCGGTCCGGCGGTTCCTCATCTCCCGGGGAGTGGAGGCGACCCGGCTGGTGGCCGTGGGTCGCGGGGAGGAGGTCCCGCTGGACGACAACTCCACCGAGGCCGGACGGGCCATCAACCGCCGGGTGGAGTTCCACATCCTCCCGGGATCTCCCTGAACGGGTGCCGGGACCAGGAGGAGACCTGCGATGCGGACCTGGAAAGACCGTCGCGTCGTGCTGGGCGTCTGCGGGGGGATCGCCGCCTTCAAGGCGGTCCTGCTCCTGCGGGCGTTGCAGCGCGGCGGGGCCTCGGTGCGGGTGGTGATGACCGAGACGGCGACGCGATTCGTGGGCCCCCTGACCTTCGAGGCCCTGTCGGAGTCGCCCGTGGGCCTCGATGGCGATTTCCTGGGCATCGGGAGCGGCCGGGCCATGCACATCGAGTGGGCCCGGGAGGCGGACCTGATCCTGGTGGCCCCCTGCACCGCCACCACGCTGGCCCGGATCGCCCACGGGATGGCGGACAACCTCCTGTCGGCCATCGTGCTGGCCTCCCGGTGCCCCGTGCTGCTGGTTCCCTCGATGCACACGGCGATGTGGGAGGCCCATGCCACCCGGCAGAACCTCCAGGCCCTGGACCCGGAGCGATTCCACGTGATGCCCCCCGAATGCGGGGATCTGGCCTCGGGGGACAGGGGTCCCGGACGATTCCCGGAGGCGGAGGACATCCTGCAGGAGGCGGCCTTCGCCCTGGGTCCGCGGGACCTGGCGGGACGGATCCTGGTGGTCACTGCCGGTCCGACCCGGGAACCGATGGACCCGGTGCGGGTGTTGACCAACCCCTCCACGGGCCGCATGGGCATCGAACTGGCCCGGGCGGCCCTGCGCCGAGGGGCCGAGGTGCGCCTGATCCTGGGTCCCACCGAGGTCGCCCCGCCCCGGGGCCTGGCGAAGGCCCCCCTCCAGGTGCATCGGGTGACCACCTGCCGGGAGATGCTGGAGGCCACCGACGCCTGCCTCCAGGGGGCCGATGGGCTGCTCATGGCCGCGGCCCCGGCGGACCAGGCCCCGGCCTCGGTCGAACCGACCAAGCGTCGCAAGGAGGACCTGCCGGACCTGCTGGCCCTCTCCCGGACTCCGGACATCCTGGCGACGCTGGCCCCCAGGACGCGGGACAAGGTGGTGCTGGCCTTCGCGGCCGAGACCGGGGACCTGATCTCGGCCGGGAGCGAGAAGCGGTCCCGGAAGGGGGCGACCCTGTTGTTCGCCAACCGGGTGGGAAACGGCCAGGGCTTCGGGGCGGTGGCCAACGGGGGCTGGCTGATCCGGCCGGAGGGTCCCCCGGAAGAGGTGCTGCCGCTGCCGAAGGAGGACCTGGCCGACCTGCTGCTGGATCGGGTGAAGGAGTATCTGCCCGCCGGCGCGACGTCGTGAGGAATCGGTGATGGCTTCCGTGGACCCGACCCTGGGCCCGCTGATCCGGGAGGCCGCAGCCCAGTTGCGGCGGCTGCTGGAAGTGGAGGCCCAGGAGACACCCCTGGTGCCCTGGCAGCGGCCCCCGGCGGTCCCGATCGCCGTGACGGCCCCGGAAGCCATCCCGCCGTCCCACCGGTCAGCGGCCGTGCCGCGACGCCCGGGGGACCCGCTGCCGCTGCTGCACCCGCACGAGGCGGCGGGCCTCGCGGAGGACCTCCCCTCGCTGGAGCGGCAGGTCCAGCAATGCACCCGGTGCGACCTGCACCGCAGCCGCACCCATGCCGTCTTCGGAGAAGGATCCACGGACCGCCCGAGGATCCTGTTCGTGGGCGAAGGTCCGGGCCAGGAGGAGGACCGGACGGGCCGCCCCTTCGTGGGACCGGCGGGCCAGTTGCTGGACCGGATGATCCTGGCCATGGGCCTGACCCGGGACCAGTGCTACATCGCAAACGTGGTGAAGTGCCGCCCCCCGGGCAACGCAACGCCGCTTCCGGACCAGCGGGGAGCCTGTCGCCCCTACCTGATGCGGCAGATCGAGATCCTGCGGCCCCGGTTGATCATCGCCCTGGGGGCCGTCGCCGCCGACGTGCTGTTGGGGCGTCCCGACGCGGTGGCACGCCTGAGGGCCAAGGTGCACCGCCTGGGGGGAATCCCGCTGGTCGTGACCTACCACCCGGCAGCGATGCTGCGGAATCCCGAGTACAAGAAGCCTGCCTGGGAAGACCTGAAACTGGCCATGAGACAGTGGACCGAACCGGGGAGTCGAGACTGATGGACATCGAAGCGCTGTTGGGGGCCCACCGGGTCCTGGAGCCGCCGGGGGTGCTGCCCCAGGCCGCATGGAGACTGGACGCCACGCTGCCCATCCACCCCACGGAGATCCTGCTGGACGTGGAGGTGCTGAACATCGACGCCGCCTCCTTTCACCAGATGAAGGAGGCCGTCCGGGGCGACCCGGAGGGGATTGCCCGCCAGGTGCTCGAGACCGTGCGAGTCCGGGGCAAGCAGCACAATCCGGTGACCGGGTCGGGAGGGATGCTGATTGGACGGGTCCGGGAGGTCGGTCGGGACTACCAGGGGAGACTCGAGGCGCGACCAGGGGACGCGGTGGCGACACTGGTGTCCCTGTCCCTCACGCCACTGCACCTCCAGGCCATCCGGGCGGTCCACCTGGACCGGGATCAGGTGGAGGTGGAGGGCCACGCGATCCTCTTCAGCAGTGGCATCGCGGCGCGGCTGCCCGAGGACCTGCCGGAACGGCTGGCCTTGGCGGTGCTCGACGTGGCGGGAGCCCCGGCCCAGACCCGGCGCCTGGTCCGTCCCGGCATGCACGTGGGCATCCTCGGTTCCGGGAAGTCCGGCCTCCTGGCCGCAGCGGTGGCCCGGCAGGCCGTCGGCCCCGAAGGACGGGTCTACGCCCTGGATCTGGACTCCCGGGGGCCGGACCTGCTGGTGGGCCTGGGCTACGCCCACGTGGGTCTGGTGGCCGATGCCCGAAATCCCGTCGAGGTGCTGCGGAAGGTCGAACAGGCCACCGGGGGCCGGATGTTCGACGTCACTCTGAACACCACGAACGTCCCGGGAACCGAGATGGCGACGGTCATCGCCACCCGGGACGGCGGGACCGCGTATTTCTTCAACATGGCCACCTCCGCCGCGGCGGCGACGCTCGGTGCGGAGGGGGTGGGAAAGGACGTGGTGCTGGAGATGGGCAACGGCTACGTCCCGGGGCACGCCGAGTTCGCGCTGGACCTGGTCCGACGGGAGGATCGGCTGCGAGAGGTCCTGGAGCGGCGCTACGCCCGATAGACCGCAAGACGGGGAGGTCTCCATGGCGTTCTTTCCCACGATGGCCGGGCTCGAGGTGATCTGCGGCCCGATGTTCAGCGGCAAGAGCGAGGAGTTGATTCGCCGGCTGCGGAGGGCGCGCATCGCCCGGCAACGGGTCCAGGTCTTCAAGCCCAGACTGGACGACCGCTACTCCCAGGACCGGATCGTCTCCCACTCGGAGGCCTCCCTGGAGGCCATCGTCGTGGAACGGGCCGAGGATGTGATGCGGTTGCTGGACGACCGGACCCAGGTGGTGGGCGTGGACGAGGTCCAGTTCTTCGACCCGGGGATCGTCGGGATCTGCAACCGCCTGGCCAACCTGGGCAAGCGGGTCATTGTCGCGGGCCTGGACCTGGACTACCGAGGGGTGCCCTTCGAACCGGTGCCTCAGTTGATGGCGATGGCGGACCAGGTGACCAAGATGCTGGCGGTCTGCACCCGCTGCGGAGCCCCGGCCAGCCGGACCCAGCGGATCGTCGCCAGTGAGGAACGGATCCTGGTGGGGGCGGCCGGGGCCTACGAGCCCCGGTGCCGCTTCTGCTTCGAGCCCGAACCTCCCTCCCAGATCCCCCTGGACCTCTCCCCGACCGAGGCCCCCGCGGGCCCCGATTCGGGTCCGCCCAAGGAACTCAAGCCGGGAGCCTAGGGCCATCTTTTCATCTTTTCTTTGGGTCGTTCATTGACTAGGATTGCCCCGGGCTTTTCCGGTGCTGCAAGGAGGGGGTCTCGATGCGAAAGGTCGTTGCGTCGCTGCTGGTGGTGTCCCTGCTCTCCCTGGGTTGCTACAACACCTACCTGATTCCCCGGAGCGAACTGGCCAACCTCCAGGAGGTCCCGGAGAGCGGACAGGCCACCGTCTCGGACACCAAGGGGCAGCAGATCACGGTGAAGGACGACACGCGGCTCTATGTCCGGTCCACCGGGGGCAAGCGCTATCCCATCACCCCCTTCAACTTCCGGTTGTCGGAGTCCCAGCTGGTGGCATCGGATCGGGACTACATCCTGGACGTCAACGGCCTCCGGGAGTCGGCCGAGGTGGACCAGCTCTCGAAGTGGAAGACCGGCCTGTGGATCGCCGGCGGCGTCGCGGTCTTCGGGGTCATCGTGGGCCTGATCGCCTGGGCCTCCGCCACCAGCGGCGGTTCCTCCCAGAGCAAGTGAATTCCCGGCCCCTCCAGAGGTTCCTCCGCATCCTCCTTGCGCCGATCCTGGTGATTGCGCTGGCGCTGGCGGCCGTCTGGCTGCTGGGGCCCTCCGCGCTGGAAGGCCTGATCCAGCGCCAGGTGGACCGCCTGGCCCGGGACCGGGGCATCGCCATCGGGCTGGAGGGCCTGGATCTGGCAGGACTGCAGCGCCTCCGCGTGCAATCGGTCCACCTTTCCCGAGGCACGGCACTGGACCTGGAGGCCCGCGACGTCGAGATGGTGCTCCGGCCCCTGGGACTGATCCTCGGGGGAAGGGGGATCGAATCGATCGAGGTGGCAGCGGTCTCCTTCCGGGTGGGCGACGAGGGACATCCCCCGAAGGACTGGAAGGACCTCCTGGGAACCGGCGACCGGTCCCGGGAGGGTCCAGCGGTGCCCCCTGGTGGCATGGCCCGATCCGGGCGGTGGCCCGACGTGCACGTCGCCTCGGTGACCGGGACGATCCGGACGCCCCGGGGGACCTGGGTCCTCCGGGAGGGCGAGGCTCGAATCGAGGCGGTGGCGGAGGTCCTGCGGGCAGGAGAGCGCCGATTCCGGGGTCGCTTCCGGCTGGACCACGATTCACCGATCCAGGTGGACGTCGAGGCGCACCTGGGCCCCGAGGGACTCCAGGAGGTCCAGGCAACCCTGGACCCGCCCCTCGAGATGCCCCTCCACTCCGGAATGGCCCGGCTGGGGGGTGTCCGGTGGACGCCCGAGACCCTCGCCCTGCTGGACCTCGGCTGGGAGGGGCCCGGGGGACAGCGGCTCCGGGTGCCGCGGGTCTCGGTGGCATTCGAGGCCCCGACCGGGACGGCCCGTTCAGGCCTCCCGGCGGCCTGGCGCCCCCTGGAGGAACGCTTGTTCCCGGGAAGGCAGATGGCCTTCATCGAGGTCGAGAAGCCCCTCTGGCAGTGGATCCCTCGCCCACCGATCGTCGCACCCGACTCCGGGGCCGAGGATGCCGGGAACGGGAAGGGCCCCGCCGCCTGGCTGGCCCGGGCGTCCCGGCGAACCTGGATGGCCCTGGACGGCTTTCGGGAGCAGATCGGGAGGATCGGCGCCTCGGTCCCCCGGATCCCGGTCACGATCCAGGGAGCGTCCTTCCACCCCCTGGAGCCCGGCGCCCTGGCCCCCGAGCCGGGTCGGTCCCTGGCCAACGTGGGGGCCGTTCTCCGGTGGACCCCCGAGGGGGCGATGACCCTGGAGATGCGACTGGACTGCCCGGATGCCGCTCCCGGGACCGTCACCTGGACCGTCTCTCCGGACCTCGATCGGTGGACCCTCGCCGCGGACCTCCGGGACCTGCCGCTGGACCCCTGGCGGTTCCTCTGGGGAGGACAGGGCGGGCCCTCCCTGTTGCGGACGGCACGGCTGACCCTCGAGGTGGACCACGGCGCCCGGCGGGTCTCGGGATCCGGTGAACTCGCCCTGGGCGGTTGGAGCATCGGGATCCCCGCCGTCGCCTCGGTGCCACTCTCCTTTCAGGACGTGGCCCTCTCGGGACGCCTGGAGGTGGACCCCAACACCCTGACGCTCACGGACGCCGAGTTCCGCTCCGGACGACTCGTGGTGCCCCTGTCGATCCGGGTCACGGGGGTCCGGGAGTCCCCCCGGTTCCAGGTCCAGGGCACCGTCCAGCGCATCGCGGCGGCGGACCTCGTGGCCTCCCTGCCCCCGGAATTGCTGGGCAGCCTCCAGGGGATGCGCCTCGCGGGCACCTTCGCCGGGCGGTTCGATCTGGACATCGACACCGCTCACCTGGATTCGGTTCGCCTGGACCTCCAGCCCGACGTCTCGGACCTCCAGGTCCTGTCGTTGGGCGACGCCGTGGACCTGGGCCTCCTCCGGTCGGTCTTCCTGCACCAGATCGAGGAGACCGACGGCACGGTGGTCCAGCGGCTCGTCGGGGAGGACTCCCCATTCTGGGTGCCCCTCTCGGCGATGCCCCCCTGGCTGGTTCCTGCCCTCACGATGGCCGAGGACGCCACCTTCTTCCGCCACCAGGGGTTCTCCCTCTCGGCGATCCGCCGGAGCCTCCGGGTGAACCTGGAGCGGGGAGGCTTCGTGCAGGGTGCGAGCACCCTGTCGCAACAACTGGCGAAGAACCTCTTCCTGTCCCGGGAGAAGACGCTGGCCCGGAAGGTCCAGGAGGCCCTGCTGACCTGGCAACTGGAGAAGACGCTCACGAAGGAGCGCATCCTCGAACTCTACCTGAACATCATCGAGTGGGGCCCCGAGGTCTTCGGTCTCCGGGAGGCGGCCGGTCATTACTTCGCGAAGCGCCCCGAGGAACTGACCCCCATGGAGACGGCGCTGCTGGTCGTGATGATCCCGGGACCTCGGGTCTTCCACGACCTGCTGCTCAAGCAGGGTCGGCCGCCGGCCCTCTATCGCGCCCGCGCCGAGGCCCTGATCCGGGAACTGGGACGCCAGATGGTGCTGACTCCGGAGCAGGTCGAGGCCGCCCTGGCCGAGACCCCCCGCTTCGCGCCGGTGGAACTGGCCCATCCCCCGCCGGTCTCCGACGAGGGACTGGGCTACGAGCCCTCGCCGATGCCACCGCCCCCCGAACCCTTCTGAACCGCAGGGGTCGTCCCGGAGCCCCGGGACCACTCCCGAGGAAACGCCTCCAGGAACTGCACCTCCAGCAGCCGAACCGTCCGGCCCACGGGGAGGGGCCCGGGAAGTCCCGGCTCCCACCAGGAGAGTTCCCGGGGCGGATCGGGTTGCATCGCCTTCTCCACGGGCGCAAGGCGGTCCTGCCGGTCCCTTCCCATCAACAGCACGGTCCAGCGCCGATCGGAGGCCTGCCTCCAGTCGACCACCGGAGCCACCGTGAGGCCCTCCCCCAGCGTCCACCGGCCGTCCCGGTCCGGACCGGGCGCTCCCTCGGGCGAAGGCAAGGCGCCAATCTCCACCGCCCGGAACCTCCCGGCGCAGGACTCCACGTCATGGGCCAGGCCCAGGATGCGATGCACCCTCCCCCCCGGGCCCTCGACCTCGGCGATCCCCGCCGGGCGCCTCAGGCAGGCCGTCTCCCAGGAGTCGCCCAGGACCTCCCTGGCCCGCACCACCGCGTCCCCGGGGTCCGGGTCCCCCACCCATTGTCCCCGGTCCACGTCCAGCACCAGCAGCCGCCGCACCGCGTATGGATGGGCGCCGCCGAGGTATCCATCCACCGACAGGAGGAAGACCAGCCGCGACCCATTGGCCCCGATGGCCGCCAGTTGCTCCCGGTGGAAGAACTCGACGGCCAGGTCCGGATCCGCCCGGGCCGCCTCCTCCAGGTCGGGCCGCTCGGTCCAGGAATCCAGGGAGACCTCGGTCGGGCCCGCCCCACCCTGCCAGAGGACCTTCACGAGCCGGCATTCCTTCCCCTTGGGATGGATCTTCTTCGCCTGGACCTGGACCCGGACTCCTCGGACCTCGCCGTCCTCGACCCGCAGCCACTGGTTCGCCAGGAGCCGCGCCGACAGGTCCTTCCCCTCGGGACCGGCCTTCACGCGGATCGTGCCCTCGGGGGTCCATAGCAAGGCCCCGTGCCACGAGGGGGCCGCCGGAGCGCCCGGGTCCTCCCGGGGAGCCGACACCGGCTCCGCCTTTCCCGAGGCGGCATCCGCAAGGTCCCGTGGTGGCTGGGCCTGCGATGGCCCCTTCCGGACCGAGGGATAGGGGACCTTCTGGGGGCATCCCCCAAGGCCCAGCAGCAGGCCCACTGGGACCAACGTCCACCGGATCGTCCTCATGCCCGACCTCCCGGCACCACCCGCGAGTCCTCGCGGGCCAGGCGAACCGCCCGGAGGATGGCCTCCTGGAGCGCCGCCCGGGCCGCGAGCCCCACCCGGTGCAACGAGCACGACATCTCCCCGCAGGAGGCCAGAAAGACCACGTCCCCGTCCCAGGCCGTCCAGGTCGGCCGGATACAGAAGGGAAGCGCCTGGGAGGCCAGCCAGGCCGCTCGGAGGCACTCCTCCCGACCCAGGCGGGCATCGGTGACGATTGCCGCCAGCGTCGTGTGTCCCGGACCCGTCATCTCGGGAGGGGCCCCCTGGAGGATCAGGTCCTCGGTGTCGAGGATCCGCCCATCGGGGGCCCGAGGCCCGGCCTCGAAGCGCCCGGTCTCCGGGTCCCGGACCGACCCGAAGGCGTTCACCACCGCCAGGGCCGAGACCCGGGTGCCTTCCGGGAGCACCGCGGTGACCACCGCCTGTCCTCCAGGAGAGGCCCGGTCGATGCCCAGGGCCTTCCCGACCGTGGCCCCGGCCCCGGCCCCGACCCGTCCCTCGATGGGCCCCCCGGCCTCGGCCATCCGGACCGCCTGTTCTCCCAGGGCGGCATCGGGGCGATTCGTTCCGGTCACCGCCAGGTCGTAGAGGGCCGCCGCCGGGACCGCCGGAACCCGCATCCGGCCCACCGGGGTCCCGCGGCCCATCGCCTCCAGGGCCCGGAGCACGCCCCCGGCGGCGTCCAGTCCGTAGGCGCTGCCCCCGGTGAGCAGGAAGGCATCGGCGGACTGGACCGAGTGTCCCGGGACCTGGGCCGCGACCTGGCGCAGGGAGGAGGCGCCGCCGCCCAGGTGCACCGCGTAGGGCGAGGCCTGGGGCAGCAGCACCACCGTGCAGCCGGTCCGGCCGTCGGGGTGGGTGGCCGCCCCGACCCGGGCCCCGCCTGCCTCGAACCGTCCCACCACCAGATCCATGCCCACGACTCCCGGGATCGGAACCGGGAACAGCATATCACCGGGCCGACGGGAACCCGAACCCCCGGACGTCCGGAAACGGGATACCCTTGGCGGCGGGACCGAAGGGACAACGGCATGTCGGGCAGAGGGGCGTGGCGATGGGCGGCGCTGCTGCCGGCTCTCCTGCTGGCGCCATCGGCCTCGGCCCAGGCCTTCCGGAGTCCCGAGTCCCGGCTCCAGTGGACCGTCCAGGGGGACGTCCCGGTCCTGCTGCTGGCCACGGCCATGACCGCCTGGCCCCGGGCCTTCGAGGAGGACCTTCGGACCTCCGACCCCGCCGTCCGGGACCGGGCCTCGGTGAACCCCCTGGACCGCGTCGCCACCCGCCACTGGTCCCCTGCCCTCTCCCGGGCCTCCGACGGGGTCCTCTACGGCGGCGTGGCCTCGGCCTTCCTCCTGCTGTCGTCCCAGGCCCTCGCCCGGCGACAGGACGCCCGGGCCTGGGCCATCCGGGCCGGCGTGATGGCCGAGTCGGTCCTGGTGACCTCTGGCCTGACCCAGATCGTGAAGATCTCGGTCCGTCGGCCCCGGCCCCTCTGGTTCAACCCGGCCGCGCCGGAGTCGGCCCGATCGGAACCCGACGGGCGCCTCTCCTTCTGGTCCGGGCACACGGCGCTGGTGGCGACGGCCCTGACCTCCCTGACCACGGTCGAATGGATCGACCACCCGGGGTCCCCGGAGGCATGGACCTCCACGGCCCTGACGGTGGTCCTGGTCCCCCTGACGGCCACCCTGAGGGTTCTCGCCGGGCGGCACTACCCGACCGACGTGATCGCCGGCGGACTGGTAGGAGTCGCGGTGGGCGTCGGGGTGCCGTTGCTGCACCAGTGGCGGATCCCATCCCGGGACGTCCAGGTCGGGTTCCTGCCGTTGGCCGACGGCGGGGCCCTCCAGGCCTCCGGGGCCTGGTGACCGGGGGCCGCCGGTCACCATCCGGCCTGGCGGACCTGCCGGAAGAGGGCCCGGGAGGACTCGTCCAGGCGCGTGGGCAGCAGCGGAAGCAGCCGCACGTAGAGGTCCCCCCGGGACCCGTGGGCCCCCGGAACCCCCAGCCCGGCCAGGCGCAGGGCGGTGCCGGCCTGGGTCCCCTCGGGGATCCGGACCTTCTTCGGCCCCTTCAGCGTCGGCACCTCGGCCGTCCCCCCCAGCACCAGGGTCGAGAGGGGAACCTTCACCTCGCACCGGAGGTCGTCGCCGTCCCGCTGGAACACCGGGTCGGGCTCCACCCGGACCCGCAGGTAGAGATCCCCCCGTTCCCCCGTGGGCCCCTGGCCGCCCTTCCCCTTCAGCCGCAGGGTCTTGCCCGAGGCGATGCCCGGAGGAATCTTCACCTGGACCTTCTCGAACCCACCGGAGGCCGTGGGAACCTGGACCAGCCGTTCCCCCCCTTCCACCGACTCGTAGAGGGAGATCGACAGGTCCGAGGTCAAGTCCGGTCCCCGGGCCGCACCCCGGCCGCGGCCCGATCGGGTCCGGGCGCCCCCGAAGGGGCCCCCGGCTCCGCCGAAGAGGTCCTCGGCGCCCCCGAAATCGAAGCGAACCCGGCCCCTCTGCCCCCCGGCGGCACCGCCGAACAGGGACTCGAAGATGCCTCCCCCCATGCCCAGGTCCTGGAAGATCGACTGGAAGTCGAAGCCCCGGAAGATGTCCTCCTGGGAGAAGCGGGACTGGAATCCCTCGGCGCCGATCGTGTCGTACTGCTGGCGCTTGGCCGGGTCCGACAGGACCGCGTAGGCCTCGTTGATTTCCTTGAACCGCTCTTCGGCGGCCTTGTTCCCGGGGTTCCGGTCCGGGTGGTGCTTCTTCGCCAGTTCCCGGTACGCCTTCCGGATCTCGTCGGCCGAGGCGGTCTTCGCCACTCCAAGGATGCGGTAGTAGTCCTTCGCCGCCATCGTCGCACCTCCGAAAACCGCCCAGATCATAGGTTCGTCATGGCCGTTCCGGAAGGGATCCGGAAGCCCTGGCGGTTTGACAGGAACCAGGAGGCATGGCAAGGTCAGCGCCCATGAAGGAGGGCTCCCCCATCCCCCGGCTCCTGGCATCCCCGGTGGCCGCGCTGCTATCGGTGATCGCCATCCTGGCCCTGGCGGCCGCCGCCCGGGACGTCCCCCAGGGCCTTGACGCCTCCCGGGTGCAGGAGGCCTTCGGCCGTGGCACGGGCCCCTTCCTGGTGCTGTTCGGCCTGCACCGCCTCGGGGAGTCGTTCTTCCTGTGGTCCGCCATCGGACTGCTGGCCCTGCACCTCCTTGCGGTCCGACTGCGATCCCCCATCGAGGGCTTCCCCTGGCGGTTCGTGCCCGTGGTCCTGCTGCTGGCCCTTCTGCCCCTGTCGCAGCGATGGAACCACGACCCCGACCCCCTCCGGGATCCGGTCCGCCTGTCGGTCCGGGAGGCTTCAGGTACCCGAGATTCGTTCAAGGTCGAGGAGGGATCGGCCTACCGGCTGCCCGGGAGCGAAGGCCCCCTGCTCTTCGGCACCCTGTCCTCGGGCCCCTGGGCCGGCGAGGCCGCCCCGGATGGCACCTTGCGACTCCACCTCCCGGTTCCGATCCCGGGGGCCTCCCCGACCTTCCAGGTCTCGGCAAGACGTCCCCCGGCCATCGACTCCTGGCGGCCCGCTCCGATCCCCGGCGCCCCGTTCCAGGGGGTGTCCCTGGCCACGGCGCTGCTGGCGGCCTTCCTGTTCGTTCTGGCAACGGCCCGCCCTTCGCCCGCCCCGGCCGATCGCGGGGCCCGGATCGGCCTCATGGCGGCGATGGCCCTGATCCTGTTGGCGCCCCTGTGGTTCGCGCCCGAGGGGCCCCGTCTGCCCCTCATCTCCCGGACCAGCGGGGCCACCGTGCTCTTCGGTGCGATGATCCGGAGCCCGCAGGACGTCGCCCCCTGGATCGGCGCCGTCCCGGTCCGTTTCCCGGCATCGACGGTCGCCCCCGTGCTTCGGGGAGTCCTCGCGGCCCTGGCGGCCCTGGCCCTGTTCCGGTGGGTCCGGCCCTCCCGGCGGACCCCCGGACCCGACCGCCCAACCAGGGCGTTCGCCGTCTTGATTGGCCTCTCGGGACTCGTCCTGGCCGCGATGGCCGTCCTGCGATCCCCGCTCCCTCTCACTGAGGACTCCCTTTCCCACTGGCTCGAATCTCACGTCCTGGCCCTGGTCCCGGCCTCCTGGAGCGTCCTCGAGACATCCCTGTCCGCGCCGGGCCCCTGGGCCTTGTCCTGGACGAGCCTGACGCTGTTGGGGCTTGCGCTGCTGTCCCTGGGGGCCTCCCTGTGGTGGATCGGGGCTCCTCCCGGTCGAACCCCCGGGATCCCGCTGGCCCCCTTCGCCGTTGCCCTGGCCCTGCTCGCCCTCGTCCAGGCAGTCGGCTGCCTCTGGACGGTCCCGTCGGGCCTGATGCCCGAGGCCGCCCTTCCCTCCTCGCTGCTGGTGGCCCTCCTGGCACTGCTGGGGTGGGCCCTGCCGGGCGACTCCTCGACCCGATTCCCCACCGGGCGGACCAGCCTCGCCGCCGCCTGCCTGCTCCAGTTGTCGCTGGTCCTCTGACCACGCCCCCGGGGCCCGGCCCGGCACCGAAGGCATCGCATGATACAGACTGCCCGACGGCGCCGGACGGCGCTATGCTTGGGGTGTCGTCACTTCCGGAGGACGCCATGCGAGCGGTCATCATCGAGTCCCACGGAGGCATCGAGACCCTTCGAGTCACCGAGGCTCCGACCCCCGAACCCGGCCGCGGAGAGGTCCGGATCCGGGTGAAGGCCTCGGCCCTGAACCATCTGGACACCTGGGTCCGGCGGGGCGTGCCGGGCCACCGCTTCCCCCTGCCCCTGATCCCAGGGTCCGACGTGGCCGGCGTCATCGAGGCCGGGGATGCCCAGGGCCTGGACGTCGGGGACGAGGTGGTGGCGGTCCCCTTCGTCTCCTGCGGGCGATGTCACGCCTGCCTGAGCGGCAACGAGGTGGCCTGCAAGGCCTACGGCATCCTGGGGGAGACCCGCAACGGCGGCTGCGCCGAGTACATCTGCGTCCCGGCCACCCACGTGCTGCCGAAACCCAAGGAACTCTCCTTCGAGGAGGCGGCCTCGCTGCTGCTGGCCCCCCTGACCGCCTACCACATGCTCCACTCCCGGGCCCGGATTGCCGCCGGGGAGGCGGTGCTGGTCACGGCCGCCGCGGGAGGCGTGGGGACCGCGGCGGTCCAGTTGGCGGCCCGGGCCGGTGCCCGGGTCGTGGGCCTCGTGGGGTCCGATGCCAAGCGAGGCCGGGTGCTGGAACTGGGGGCCGACGACGTGGTGGTGGTCGGACCCGACGAAGACCCGCTGGCGACGATCCGGCAGGCCCTGGGACGGGTCTCCTTCGACGTGGTGGTGGACTCGGTCGGCGCTTCGTTCTTCGAGGCCGGCGTGGCACTGCTGAAGCCCTTCGGCCGCCTGGTGACCTGCGGGGCCACGGCCGGCGCCGGGCCGTCCCTGGATCTGCGCCGGGTGTTCTTTCGCAGCCTCTCGATCCTCGGGTCCACGATGGGCAATCGATGGGAACTGGCGATGGTGCTCCAGATGGCCGCTGCCGGGGAGATTCGCCCGGTCATCCACCGGGTCCTTCCGCTGGAACAGATCGCCGAGGCCCATCGGCTGCTGGAATCGCGGGAGGTCGTCGGCAAGGTCGTCGTGACGCCCTGACCTCCTGGAATCCCCCCAGCCCGGAACTGGGCATCGCCCGATGCCGTTTCCTATAATGGCGCCGGGAGAGGCAGGAACGCCTCCCAGCGGGGACGAGATGTTGCGCCGATGTTTCACGATGCCCTGGATGATGGCCCTCGTCGTGGCGGCCTGTGGCGAGGTCGCCCCGGGGATCCAGGACGTGCCGGAGGCGGGCGGCGAGGCGCCGGACGTGCCCCGTCTGGCCGATGCGACCATCCTGGTCCCCCCAGAGGATCCCGGCCCCCTTGACCCGGCCCCGGGGGACCCGGGCGCCCCCCCCCCGGACGGGGATGCCATGCCCGACGCCGGTGGACCCGGATTCGACACGGGGGGGGCCCGGGACCTCCAGGAGCCAGACCCCGCCGTTGTCGCCCCGGACCCTGGGCCCCAGGCGGATGCGGGCACCGGGGATGCCTTCGGGAACGGGGAACTCCCCATCGCCCCCCCGTGCGGTCCCGAGCAGCGCCCCTGCGACCCGACCCAGGTCTGCGTGTGGGACACCGACGGGACATCCCACTGCGCCCCCATGGCCGAGTGCTCGGGCCGGGGAGCGATGGACCTGGACCAGTTGCTGCGCTGGTTCCTGCAGGGGGACGAGCGAGAGTTGGCCTTCAAGGTCCGGGGTCAACCCTGGGTGGGCCAGGCCACCTGCGGCGGGCCCCCCTGTGATGGCGCCTGCTGCCGATCCTGTTGGGCGTTCCTGTTCCTGGGCGACCAGGAGATCGCCCTGCCCCTGATGGGCCAGGGAGTCGCCATCTCGTGCCAGGGAAACGAGTGCAACTGGATGGACCATTGCGCACCCATGACCCCGGGGCAGTGGTACTGGATCTGGGGCCGCGCCGACCGCCTGGGAATGGATTTTCGGCTGCTCGTGGAGGGGTTCTGCCCTGCCGATGCGGCCCTGGAGAGCGACTGACCGGAGGGCCCCTTGGACCCCGCGAACGCGACCCCTCCGACCGGCCTGGTGGCGCTGGTGACGGGCTCGTCCCGAAGGGTCGGGGCTGCGATTGCCCGGGAACTGGCCGCCGCGGGGCTGGACGTGGTGATCCACCACCGGGATTCCGCCGAGGAGGCCCAGGAGGTGGCCCGAGACATCCAGCGCCTGGGTCGCCGGACCCTGGTGGTCCAGGGAGACCTGACCCGGCCCGAATCGGTCGAGGCCCTCTTCCGGCGCATCGACGAGAACCTGGGCCGGCTGGACGTGCTGGTGAACAGCGCGGCGGTGTTCCGTCGCACCCCCGTCGATCGGCTCTCGGAGGAGGACCTCTCCTTCCACCTGGACGCCAACCTCACGGCCCCGTATCGATGCATCCTCCAGGCCATCCCCCGGATGCGGGCCGGCAACGGCGGGTCCATCGTGAACCTCACCGACGTCGCCGCCTCCCGCCCCTTCCGCAACCACGTTCCCTACTGCGTCTCCAAGGCCGGCCTGGAGATGCTGACCCGGGGACTGGCCAAGGCCCTGGCGCCCTCCATCCGGGTCAATGCCGTGGCCCCTGGCACCGTGCTGTTCCGGGACGACGAGCCCGAGGCGGAACGGAGGGTCGTGATCGCCCGCATCCCCCGAGGCCGAATCGGTACCCCCGAAGACGTGGCCCGGGCGGTGCGCTTCCTGGTCCTGGAGGCCCCCCATGTCACCGGGGCGGTGCTCCCGGTGGATGGAGGCCGTTCCCTGGACTAGCGGAGACCCGCGGCCCGGTCACGACCGGAGCCTCGTGAGGCTGTCCGGATCGGGCGCGGCGGCTCGCAGGATGCCCGTCCGCCGATTCCGTCACAGCAGGTCGCCGCGCCGGGAGGGCAGCGGCAGGTGCAGGTGGTCGTAGGTCCGGCGAGTCGCGACGCGCCCGCGAGGCGTGCGGGCCACGAAGCCCTCCTGGAGCAGGTACGGCTCCACGACCTCCTCCAGGGTCTCCCGCTCCTCGGAAAGCGCCGCACAGAGGGTTTCGACCCCCACGGGACCGCCGTCGAACCGCTCGACGATGCAGGCCAGATAGCGACGGTCCGAGGCGTCCAGGCCGCAGGCGTCCACCTCCAGACGATCCATCGCCCGGGCAGCGACCTCCCGGGTCACCCGGCCGTCCCCCTCCACCTGGGCGAAGTCCCGGATCCGCCGGAGCAGCCGGTTCGCGATCCGGGGAGTGCCCCGGGCCCGCCGCCCCACCTCGTCACAGGCATCGGAGTCGATGGTGACTTGCAGGATCTCGGCAGACCGGCGCACGATGGCCGAGAGTTCCCCCGGGGGATAGTGATCCAGGCGCTCCACGATGCCGAACCGGTCCCGGAGGGGCCCGGTCAGCAGCCCGGTCCGCGTCGTGGCTCCCACCAGCGTGAAGCGTTTCAGCGGCAGCCGCAGGGACCGTGCCCCGGCCCCCTCCCCGATCACGACGTCGAAGACGAAGTCCTCCATCGCCGGGTAGAGGTTCTCCTCGACGACGGGATTGAGGCGATGGATCTCGTCCACGAACAAGACGTCCCGTTCCTCGAGGCCCGTCAGGATGCCCGCCAGGTCCCCCTTGCGCTCGATGGCCGGTCCCGAGGTCTGGCGGAGGCTGACCCCCAGTTCGTGGGCCAGGATGTGCGCCAGCGTCGTCTTGCCGAGGCCCGGTGGGCCGCAGAGCAGGATGTGGTCCAGGGCCTCCCCCCGCTGCCGTGCGGCCGTGACGAAGACCCGGAGTTTCGACTTCAGGGTCTCCTGGCCGATGAACTCCTGGAAGGTCTGAGGACGCAAGGCGAACTCGCCGACCTCGTCGGGGGTCTTGCCGGGGCTGGTGACGTATCGCGTTTCCTCGGACAAGGATGTCCTCCTCTCCCGTGCCGGGGGGCCAACGGACTACCGGGCGGTCAGTTGTCCCAGCACGGCCTTCACCAGGGACTCCAGCGTCCAGTTTCCCGGGGGAATCCGGCGGAGGCCCTCCTCGACCTCCCGGGCCGGGAACCCCAGGTTCTGCAGCGCCGAGCGGGCGTCCTCGTAGAGGGCCTGGGACAGCCCCTGTGGCCGATCCGGTGCCTCGACGGGCAGGGCCAGGAACTTCTCCTGGAGTTCCAGGCACAGGCGCTCGGCGGTGCGCCTTCCCACGCCATTGATCTGGCACAGCCGCTTCAGATTCCGGGTCCGAACCGCCTCCACCAGTTCCGGCAGGGCCATCCCACCGAGGATCGACAGCGCGATCCGAGGACCGATGCCCGAGACGCCCGTCAGCAGGTCGAAGATCAGGCGAGCCGTCGGGTCCGGAAAGCCGTAGAGGGTGATGTCGTCCTCGCGGACCACGGTGCGCACGAAGAACTCGACCGGGGAACCGACCGCCCCCAGGGTGGCCCAGGTCTGGGCATCCACGTGGACCTCGTAGCCCACGCCCCGGACATCGACCACCACCTCCCCCGAGGGCTGGGAGGCAAGCAACGTGCCCTTCAGAAACCCGATCACCCGGAACCTCCCGTTCGGCCCCCGCCGGCCCCCCCCAGGACCCGCTGGGCCCCCTGGACCAGCAGGTGGGTCCAGGCGATGGCCAGGGCATCCGCCGCGTCCTCCTGGGGGACCTCCGGGAGCCGCAGCAGCGTCTTCACCAGGAATCCCACCTGGGCCTTCTCGGCCCGGCCGCTCCCGGTCACCAGGCGCTTCACCTGGGCCGGAGTGTACTCGAAGAGCGGGACACCGCCCTGCTGGACCGCCAGCACCACCACTCCGCGGGCGTGCCCCAGTTTCAGCGCCGAGTCCACGTTGCGGTTCAGGAAGACCCGCTCCAGGGCGGCCGCCGCCGGTCCGAACTCCCGAATCACCTCGGAGAGCCGTTCGTGGATGCGCTGCAGCCGCTCCCCGAGGGGGCGATCCTCCCCGGCTCGGATGGTGCCCCAGGCCACGCAGGACGCGTTCCCGGCGCCCCCCTCCAGGACCCCCCAGCCCGTGACCCGACTCCCCGGGTCGATCCCCAGGACTCGCGGCATCCGACGACCTCCGACAGGGAGATCGACCCCGCTGGGACGCGCCGGTCAGGACAGCAGGCCTTCCAGTTCCGCCGCATCGATGTCGAAGTTGGCAAAGACGTTCTGGACGTCGTCGTTGTCCTCGAGGGCCTCGACCAGCCGCAGGGTCTGCTCGGCCTCCTTTCCGGAGACCTTCACGGTGTTCTTCGGCACCTTGGCCACCTTCGCCGAGGTGATCTCGAATCCCATGCCCTTGAGTTTCTCGGCGACGTCCACGAGGTCGCTCGGGGCGGTCTGGAACTCGAAGACCCCATCCTCGCCCGTGACGTCGTCGGCCCCGACCTCCAGCGCCACCTCCATCATGTCGTCCAGGGTCTTGTCCTCGGCCTCGAGTTCGATCACTCCCCGGGTTTCGAAGATCCAGGCGACCGCCCCCTGGGAGGCCATGTTGCCCCCGTGCTTCGTGAAGATGCGGCGGATCTCGGAAACGCACCGGTTCTTGTTGTCCGTCATGCAGTCCACGATGAGCGCCACCCCGCCGGGGGCGTAGCCCTCGTAGGTGATCTCCTCGTAACTGACGCCCTCCAGTTCGCCGGTGCCCTTCTTGATGGCCCGGTCGATGTTGTCGTTGGGCATGTTCTGGGCCTTGGCGCTCAGGACGGCCTGGCGCAGCCGCGGATTGCCGTCCGGATCCCCTCCGCCCAGGCGGGCGGCGATGGTGATTTCCTTGATGAGTTTCGTGAAGAGGCGACCCCGAGCGGCGTCCGCCTTGCCCTTCTTGTGCTTGATGGTCGCCCACTTGCTGTGACCGGACATGCTGCACCCCTTTCCAAACGAGGAAGTTCCCGGAAAAGCCCGGCTCTTGATAGCACAGGGCACGCCGCCTTGCAATCCGTTCCCGGTGGGGTAGCATCCCTTCCATGGGACTGGACCCCTTCCGGGCCTTCTGCGGCTACTACCTCGGGCTGGACCGGGACTTTCACTACCAGTTCTTCAACCTGGACCAACTGGCGGCCCACTGGGGCCTCGACCCCCGGGAACTGCGGCACCTGCTGGAGCAGTGGCACCTGACCCCCGAGGTCACCCGCCACGTGGATTACAACCTGGCCCGGGCCCACGCCGAGGCCCAGGGCCTCGCCGACGAGGGGCGCATCGAGGAGGTGCAGCAGTTCGCCAGAAGGACGTTCGAGGAGTTCCGCCAGGCCCTCCAGCGCTACGACCCCTCCCGGGACTTCGAGAACGTGGACTACGACCGCATCTTCCCCGACGACCCCCTTCCAGACAGGGACGGGTAGCCCTCGGAACGCCTCCCGAAAGTCCCGGTCAGCGGCGGTTCCAGACCTCCCGGAGATCCACCATCCCCGGAGGCCAGCCGGGCAAGCGTCGCGCCAGGGCCAGGGCGCCTCGGGCGAGCACCATCCGGGAAGCCGCCCGGTGCGTGATCTCGATCCGGTCGTGTTCGCCCAGGAAGAAGACCGTGTGGTCCCCGACGACCTCCCCGCCCCGGAGGGCCATCACCCCCATCTCGTCCGGGGACCGGGGCCCGCAGGTCCCCTCCCTCCCGAAGACCCGCCGGACCTCCCGCCCTTCCCCGAGGACATCGGCCAGCGCCAGGGCGGTCCCGGAGGGGGCATCGCTCTTGTGCCGGTGGTGGACCTCCAGGATCTCCACGTCGTAGTCCGGCCCCAGCAGTTGCCGGGCCAGGCGTGCCAGTTCCCGGGTCACGTGGACCCCCAGGCTGGTGTTGCTGGCCAGCAGGATGGGGACATGGACCGCCAGCCGCGCCAGTTCCTCCCGGTCCTCCGGCGAGGTCCCCGTGGTCCCGATGAGCAGGGGGATCCCCCGGGGAGCCAGGGCCCGGGCCAGGGTCAGGGCCCCCTCGGGGCGACTGAAGTCGATGGCGACGTCCACCTCCGGAGTCTCCCGGGGGTCCGCCAGGACGACCCGGTCCCCCCAGGGAGTCGCGACCCGGCGCCCGATCTCCGGGTGCCCCGGTCGCTCCAGCAGCGCATCCACCCGCACCTCCGGGTCCTGCTCCGCCGCCTGGAGCACCATGCGTCCCATCCGTCCCAGGCTGCCGTTCAACGCGATTCGCAACATCGGTCTTCCCCCCTGTCTTCCCGGGCGGGCAGTCTAGCACGGCTCCGGCTGGCCACCGCCCATCGGCAACCAGGAATCCGCTTGCCCGATTGACTTTTCGACCGTGGAAGACTATCCATGCTTGCCTTTTCGTTGAGGAGCAGAGGGCGATGATGCATGGGCGTTCCGTTTTCTCGTCGGAGTCGGTGACCGAGGGACATCCGGACAAGGTCGCGGACCAGATCTCCGACTCGATCCTCGATGCCATCCTGAAACAGGACTCCTCGGCCCACGTGGCCTGCGAGACCCTGGTCACCACGGGTCTCGCCTTCGTCGGAGGGGAGATCTCGACGAATTGCTGGGTGGACATCCCGGCGGTGGTGCGCGGGACGATCGAGCGCATCGGCTACACCGACCCCACGATGGGCTTCGATTCGAAGACCTGTGCCGTCGTCACCTCCATCGACAAGCAGTCCACGGACATCGCGATGGGCGTGGACCGGGGGGACCCGGAGGCCCAGGGGGCCGGCGACCAGGGCATGATGTTCGGCTACGCCACCCGGGAAACGGCCGAACTGATGCCGATGCCCATCCAACTGGCCCACCAGTTGACCCGGCGCCTGGCCCGGGTGCGGAAGGAGGGGATTCTCCCCTGGGTGCGCCCCGACGGGAAGTCCCAGGTCTCGGTGGTCTACGAAGACGGCATCCCGAAGTCCGTCAGTGCCGTGGTGATCTCGACGCAGCATCGGGAGGAGGTCTCGTCCCAGGAGATCCGGGACGCGGTCATCGAGGAGGTGATCCGCAAGGTGGTCCCGGAGCACCTGATCACGGCCGAGACCCGCTATTTCGTGAATCCGACCGGGCGTTTCGTGATCGGCGGGCCCATGGGGGACTGCGGGCTCACCGGACGCAAGATCATCGTCGATTCCTACGGCGGCATGGGCCGCCATGGCGGCGGGTGCTTCAGCGGCAAGGACCCGAGCAAGGTGGACCGCTCGGCGGCCTACTACGCCCGCTACGTGGCCAAGAATCTCGTCGCCGCCGGGCTGATGGACCGGTGCGAGATCGAGGTGGCCTACGCCATCGGCGTCGCCGAGCCGGTCAGCGTGCTGGTGGAGGCCTTCGGCACCGAGAAGGTCCCCCTGGACCGCATCCTGCGACTGGTGCACCGGCACTTCGACTTCCGCCCGGGACGGATCATCCAGCAACTGGACCTGCTGCGCCCCATCTACTCCGAGACGGCCGCCTACGGACACTTCGGCCGGGAAGGGTTCTCCTGGGAGAAGGTGGATCGAGCCGAGGCCCTGCGCGCCGAGGCCTTCTAGGCTGCCGCGGAACCGTCAGCCCCAAGCACCGAAGGTCTCCTCGAATCCCTTGAGGCTCTCCAGCAGATAGGCGGCGCTGCCCCGGGTGGTCTGGAACCCCGCCTCCTGCAGCGCCGACGTGGAGACCGTGAGGTCGGCGGACAGGGCCTCCGGGAGGTCCGGATCCACCAGGGGCATTGCCTCCCTCCTCAGAGCCTCCCGAAGGCGTTGGTCCATCCACCCGACGACCCGGAACAGGTCCCCGATCATCCGGGGAGAGAGGATCGGGAGGTCCACCGTGGCCCCCTTCCGGACGCCGGCCGCCTGGCGCAACAGCGATGCGGCGTCATGGCGCTCCCCGTCGGTCAGGAAGAAGGTCCGGTTCGCCAGCCCCGGGTACTTGGCCAGGTGCAGGGCCGCCTCGCAGAGGTCGTCGAGGTGCGCCAGGGGCACCTGGACCGGATTGCCGGTCGGCAGCGGCACCAGCGGTGGCCAGGCCCGATGGACGAGCAGGGCCAGTGGGAGCCCGGGATCGGGCCCGACCAGGTGGCCCGGCCGCAGGATCGTGTAGGGGGCCTCCAGGGCCTGTCCCCGCCTGCGGACCAGGTGCTCCTGGAGCATGAGCGCCCTGGCCAGGAGGGTCCGAGGAGAAGGGGCATCGTCCTCGGTCACCACCGCCCCGGGACGGGAGCCCGCCACGGTGGTCGAGGAGAACACAACGACCCGCCGGGGTCGAACGCCCAGGTGTTCCAGGGAATCGAACAGGTGCCGGGTCGGAAGCAGCACCGACCGCCACAGGCCCTTCCAGCCCCAATCCCCGGGCCGAGGACGGGCGGCCAGGAACACGAAGTCGGCCCCCGGCAGTTCGGCCTCCAGGGAACCGGCCTCCGAGAAGTCCCGGGCCTCGACCCGAGTACCCGCCTCGGTGGCCAGGGCCAGGCGGCGCTGCTCCAGGGGGGTCAAGGCCTCCGGATGCTCCACCCCCAGCACCTGGTGGTCCCGCCGGGCCAGCAGGCGGCAGAGCCGCGACCCCACCGCACTCCCGGCCCCCACCACGATGCATCGATAGGATCGGTTTCCCATCGGACCTCCTCCGGCGATCTTCCCCTTTTCACGAAGCCGGGGCCCTTGTCAAGCAGGAACTCGGAGACTCCCCCACGATCCGCTCCGGGGGTCCCGTCGGTGGCGAATTCGAGGCCCCTGTCCCGCCTGATCTTGACACCGGGCAGGGGCCAGATACTGTTCCGTGAGGGCGGCCAGGAGCGGACGCCCCCTGTTGCGAGAGTGGCGGAACTGGCAGACGCGCAGGACTTAGGATCCTGGGCCCACAAGGCGTGCGGGTTCGACTCCCGCCTCTCGCACCGCTTCCAGCAGTCATGGACATCTGGCCCGGCCGCCCGATGGTCTGGCCTCGATCCCCGCCCAGGGTGGGAGCCGCCGGAATTGTCATCAAATTGACAAAATCCCTCGAAACTCCCCAAAATGCCGTTCCAGGAGGCGGACATGGACACCGAGGACCTGCTGGACAAGATCGAGCAGCATGACCGGTTCCAGTTCGAGGCCAAGCTCGAGTACCCGCTCAACACGGACGCCTCCGAGCAGACCTTCGTGGTGGAGACCTACCTGTTCCTGCCCCACAGCCTCAACGTCAACGGCCTGACCTACCCCCCCCAGGCCTTCTACGGCGACGTCGTGGACCACGTCCGATTCAAGACCCCATCGATGACCCTGGGGCAGATCATCGACCCGAGGAATGCCCTGTCGCCACTGGCCCGCATCGAGGGTCTCACCCGGGAGATGGACGCCACGAGGGACCGGGCCGAGCATGGCCGCCGGGTCATCTACGAGAGCCGGATGCTGGGCTGCATCCTGCGGGTGACGCTCCGGGATCTGGGGGTCTTCATCGAGCAGCGCCTGTCGTCGGGAACCGCCCTGGACCGGGCCGACGTCGAGCGCCTGGTCCGGGAGTCCGAGGACCATCTCCGGGAACTCCTGCGACGCTACCGGGACGCCGGATTCGTGTTGATGGGCCCGTCCGCGCCCCGGGAACTGGCGAACCGGGTCCGGCTCGTGGACGAGTTCCTGAGCCTCAGTGCCGAATCCTTCGCGCTCCACGTCCTGGAGGACCTCCCGGAGGACATGGACGAGACCCGGAGCCGGATGGCCCGACTGGCCCGGGAGGAGATCGCCTTTCGGGAAGGACGGGGATACCGGTCCGTCGTCCGTCCCACGGGAGGCAACGAGGAGTTCGTCCACCGACACGCCCTGCTCAAGAAGTATGTCGCGGGGGCACTCTACCTGGGTCTCCAGCACCAGAGCGCCCGGGCCCCGGCGGAGCACTTCTTCTTTGCCCTGGCGGCCGGCATCGCGATGGCCTTTGCAACGGCCGTCTCGTTCCTGGCGACCCAGTACGCCTCCATCTCCTGGACCCTCTTCGCGGTCCTGGTGGTCAGCTACATGGCCAAGGACCGCATCAAGGAAGGGTTCCGCTACCTCTTCAGCCGCTGGCTGGACCAGCGGGTCGCAGACTACGACGTGGCCATCACCGACCCGGCGACCGGAGGAGTCATCGGGCGCTTCCGGCAGAAGGTCCGCTTCCTGGGGACCGAGGCCATCCCCGCCGACGTCCGGGGCGCCCGGGACCTGGGTCGGGCCGACTTCCTGTCGGAGGGGGCCTTCCGGGAGCACGTCCTGTGCTACCGCAAGACCCTGCGCCTCTTCCCGCGCAAGGTGGCCGCCCACCATACCCGCGTGAACGGAATCACCGACATCCTCCGGTTCAACATCCGGAGACTGCTCCACTCGATGGACGAGCCCGAGGCCCGGATCCGGACCATCGACCCGGTGGAGAACCGGGCGGTCTATCGCCCGGCCCGAAAGACCTACCACGTGAATGCCGTGATGAAGGTCCAGATGGAGGGGGCCCAGGTCGATCCCCTGCTGCGACGCCTCCGCATCGTCCTGTCCCGGGACGGGATCGATCACATCGAGCCCATCGCCCTGCAGCCGGACCGTTCCCCCAAGGAATCCTTCCTGCTGTGAAGGCCCGCGGCCAGGATACGGGGCCATCCCATGCCCTTGACGATATATTTCCCGGTCACCATATTCAGCGCCGTCGGGTGGTCCGACAAGGAGGTTGTCAGATGGCGCTGCTGGATGAACGGAGTCGGAAGGCGGTTCGGGAACTGTTCGAGGAGGGACTGGACCGACCGGTGCACGTGGACCTCTACGCGGGGGAGGCGAATCCCGAGGAGGTCGCGTTCTCCCGGGAACTGCTGGCGGAACTGCATGACCTGGACCCCCGGGTCACCTGGTCCGAACACGCCCTCGACGAGGCGGCGAAGGCCGAGGGCATCGACGCCTCCCCGGTGCTGGTCATCGGCCGGGACCTGGGCTACCGGATCGAGTACTGGGGGGCTCCCCTGGGCCTGGAGGCCCGGGGCTTCCTGGACGTCCTCACGATGGTCTCCAAGGGAGACTCGGGTCTCTCGGAGAAGAGCCGCACGCTGTTGTCCCTGGTCGATCGCCCCGTGCGGGTGCATGCCTTCGTGACGCCCTCCTGCCCCCATTGCCCCCAGTCGGTGATGTTGAACGCCCGGATGGCGGTGGAGTCGAAGGGCCGCGTCCGCGCCATCGCCGTCGAGGCCTACCAGAACCCCGATCTGGCGGCGCGGTTCGGCGTCTCCTCGGTTCCCCAGCAGGTGATCGACGAGGACGAGACGACCACCACGATCGGGACCCAGAAGGAGGCCGCGATGGTGCGGCAGGTGGCCCTCCGGGGGACCTCGGACCCGGCGGCCGTCGCCTCGTTGGAGGTCCAGTGGAAGGCCTCCGGGAACCAGGCCCTGCCCGAGTCGCCGGACCACCCGGTGGAACTGGGAGACGACTCCTTCGACGAGGCCCTGGGGCGCTATCCCCTGATGGTGGTGGACTTCTGGGCCGAGTGGTGCATGCCCTGCCGGATGGTCGCCCCGGTCGTCCACGACCTGGCCTCGGAGATGAAGGGGAAGGTCGTCTTCGGGAAGCTGGACACCGATGCGAACCAGGAGATCGCCTCCCGGTACGCGGTCCACTCCATCCCGTCGCTGATCGTCTTCCGGGACGGGCGGGAGGTGGACCGGATCGTCGGGGCCCGATCCAAGGCCCAGTTGCGCCAGGAGATCGAGCGGCACCTTCCCCAGGCCGACTGAGGATGATGGCTCCCGGCCCTTGACCGGGGGCTCTGCTTTCCCGATCCTGCCCCCCCGGGGAGGGTACCGGCGCGCATGGCCGGGAGGAGGCAACGGTGGACCTGTCGCTGGCGGGGGTGTTCCTGGCGGGCGTGCTGACCTTCCTGTCGCCCTGCGTGTTGCCCCTGGTGCCGATCTACCTGGGCATCCTGGCCGGGGAGGCCGAGGGCCGCCAGGGGGGACGCTTCCGCACGGTGGCCGCGACGGCGTTCTTCTCCATCGGTTTCACGCTGGTGTTCTCGCTGATGGGGCTCACGGCGACCGCGGTGGGGCAGGCGCTGGCCCGCAACAAGATGCTGTTCCAGCAACTGGGAGGCGTCCTGATCCTGTTGATGGGCCTGCGGTTCCTGGGATGGCTCCAGTTGCCCTTCCTGCAGGGCGGCGGTGCCCCGGCCGGCCTGTCCCGCTGGAAGACCCGCTTCCACTTCCTGAACGTCTTCCTGCTGGGGATGCTCTTCGCCTTCGCCTGGTCCCCCTGCATCGGGTCGGTGCTGGGATCGGTGCTGACCTGGACGTCCCTGCGGACCACGGACCCGGGGGTCGGCGCCCTCTACCTGACGGCCTACGGGGGCGGATTCGCCGTCCCGCTGCTGGTCATCGCCGCCGTTGCCGGGCCGGCCCTGGCCGCCCTGCGGAAGGCCCGGCGGTTCATCCCGGTCTTCGAGCGGGTCACCGGCGGACTGCTGGTGGCGTTCGGACTCATGCTCATCACCGACCAGGCCGGCCTGCTGGACCGGGCCCTGAGCCCCTCCCCCCCTCCCGTCGCCGAGTCCTCGGAGTCCCCGGCCATGAACCCCTTCGCCCTGACCGAGCCGACGGGGTCCTGCAGCGGCGGCGAGGAGGCAGGCTCCGCGTGCGGCGTTGCCGAGGCCCAGGATGTCCCGCGGATGATCAAGTTCTTCTCACCGACGTGCCCCATCTGCCTGCAGATGATCCCGACGGTGAACCTGCTGCGCCAGGAGTGCCGGGAGCGGCAGGTGGGCTTCGAGTCGGTGGACGTCAGCACTCCCACCGGCAAGGCCCTGGCCCGGAAGTACGGCGTCACGGGCATCCCAGTCTTCGTCTTCGAGGACGCCTCGGGGCGCGAGGTGGCCCGGCTCGTGGGGCGTCAGACCCTGGGCGCCCTGGAGCAGGCCATGTCGGTGCTGATCGGGGAGCAGTGCCCGGCCTACCGGGAGGTCCCCGCCCTGGGAGCCGGGGGCTGAACCGCAACTGCCATAGGCGGCGACGAGGCGTCAGGGACGGGCCTTGGGGGATCGGAAGACCTCCATCAGCCGGGCCCCATCGGGAGCCCGACGCCTCTCCTGGTCCAGAGGGGCTTCGGGGGGACGGTACCCGCCCACCGCATCCCGGATCACCTGGACCGGGACCGGCGGCGCCGGACGGCGCGCGTCCGGAGGCACCACCCCTTCCCCGAAGCGCACCGGGGCGGAAACCGGGGCCGGGGACGGCGTCGCCACCGCGGCGACCCGCTCCAGGGAGGCCCCGGCGGCCAGCACGGTACCCTGGGCCGCCCGGCGACCGGCGTCCAGGAAGGGCGTCGGCACGATGCCCAGGACCAGCGAGGCCACCACCGTGGCGGCCATCGCGAAGGCCGCCGCCGGCGACGAGGCATGTCCCGCCGTCTCCTCGGACGGCTCGTCGAAGTAGAGGACCTTCAGGATGCGCAGGTAGTAGTAGAGCGACACGACGCTGGCCAGCACGGCGATCACGACCGCCGGAATCGACCAGGGGGAATCCACGGCCACCACATGCTGGAAGAGACGGAACTTGGCCAGAAATCCCCCCAGCGGAGGCATTCCGGCCAGCGACAGCACCGAGGCCATCAGCACGAAGGTCGCCGCCGGGTGACCCCGCCCCAGGCCCGCAAGCCGCGCCAGCCGGTAGTCCTCGTGGCCGCCCCGGGCAAAGACCCCCAGGGCCCCGAAGGCCCCCAGGGAGGCGATGCCGTAGGCCAGCAGGTAGAACGGCACCGACCCGTTCAGGGTCCAGAGGCCACCGATTCCCTCCCGGGGCTCGACGGCCCAGAGTCCCAGCAACAGGTAGCCGGCATGGACGATGGAAGACCAGGCCAGGATGCGCCGGGCATCGTCCTGGACCACTCCCAGCACGCTCCCGACCACCACCGACAGAATTCCCAGCCAGAGCAGGACGTCCCGGGACCCCAGGGCGGCGACCGCCGGGACCTCCCAGAGGGTCAGCAGCAGGCGCGCCAGGACCGCGAAGGCCGCGGCCTTCACGGCCCCCGCCATGTATCCCGTCACGGGAGGCGGGGAGCCCTGGTAGACGTCGGGGGTCCAGAAATGGAAGGGGACCGCCGCCACCTTGAACCCCAGGGCGACCAGGATGAGGACCAGCGCCAGGGCCGCCAGGGTCGGGTCGGTGCCCCCGCTGCCGGCCAGCAGCCGGTCCAGGATCGTCCGGAGATCCAGGGACCCCGTGGCCCCATAGAGGAAGGCCGCCGCCAGCAGCAGCAGGCCCGAGGCCACGCCCCCCAGCAGGAAGTACTTCAGCCCGGCCTCGGCGCCGAAGGGGGAGGACCGACGGGAGGCGGCCAGCACGTAGAGGGAGAGGCTCAGGACCTCGAGGCCCAGGAACAGCGTGATGAGGTCCACTGCGACGACCAGCAGTTGCCCCCCGAAGGCGCTGAAGGCCAGCAGGGCATCGGTCTCCCCCTCGTCGATGCCCTGCTCCGGCAGGTGGGGCACCGCCAGCAGGGCCGCCAGGGCCCCGAACAGGGCCACCAGCGCCCCGAAGAACGCCCCGTGGAAGTCCAGGTGCAGGACCGCCACCAACGACGGAAACGACAGGATCACAGGGTCCCGCCAGAGGGCCAGGCCCAGGGCCGCCGAGAGGGACAGGCCGATGGCCACGACCCAGGCCAGGAAGGACTTGCGCCCGGACCCCGTCAGGAGGTCCAGGGCCATCGCCACCAGGCCCGTCAGGGCCGAGACCCACAGCGGGGAAATCGCGACGAGGTCCTTCATCGTCCTCCCTCTTCCGCCAGAGGCGCCCGGAACAGGCCCCGCGCCGCCGCGCCCTGCCCTCCTCCCGTCCAGCGCTCAGCGGCCACGCGCTGGTGGTAGCGTTCCACCAGCGCCGTCACCGAGGCCTCGGACCGGGACAGGAAGAACCGGGGGTTCCAGCCGATCCAGAAGACCAGCACGACCAGCACCGCCAGCACCGCGAACTCCCTCCCGCTCATGTCGGGCAGGGTGCGGTTCTCCTCGTGGACGATGGGCCCGAAGAGGACCCGTCGGACCATGCTCAGCATGTAGATGGCCCCCAGCACGACGCCCGTGGTGGCCACCACGCCCAGGACCAGGCCGGCAGTCCGGAAGCCCCCCTGGGAGGACAGGGCCTCCCGGAAGGTCCCGGCCAGGATCAGGAACTCCCCGATGAAGCCGTTGGTCCCCGGGAGCCCGATGGAGGACAGGGTCACGATGACCAGCACCGCCGCGAAGACCTTCATGGGGCCGGCGATGCCCCCATAGGCGTCGATCCGCCGGGTGTGCCGCCGCTCGTAGAGCACGCCGACCAGCAGGAACAGCGCCCCGGTGGAGACGCCGTGGTTGACCATCTGAAGCACGCTCCCCTGCACGGCCTCGACGTTCAGGGCGAACATCCCCAGCATCACGAAGCCCAGGTGCGCCACCGAGGAGTAGGCCACCAGTTTCTTCACGTCATCCTGGGCCCAGGCGGTCAACGACCCGTGGACCACCCCGGCCACCGCCAGGATCCAGATCGGCAACGACAGCAGCCCGGCGGCCTCCGGAAACAGGGGAATGGCGAACCGCAGGAAGCCGTAGGTCCCCATCTTGAGCAGCACGCCGGCCAGGATCACCGACCCGGCGGTCGGCGCCTCGACGTGGGCGTCCGGGAGCCAGGTGTGGAACGGGAACAGGGGCACCTTGATGGCGAAGGCCAGCGCGAAGGCCAGGAAGAGCCAGACCTGCGCCCGGACCGGCAGTTCCAGCCGCTGCCACTCCAGCAGCGCGAAGGACTGTCCGCCGGACTCGCGGTAGAGGTAGAGGATCGCCACGAGCATCAGCACGGAACCCACCGCGGTGTAGAGGAAGAACTTCACCGCGGCATAGATCCGCCGCTCCCCGCCCCAGACGCCGATGATCAGGAACATCGGGACCAGCATCATCTCCCAGAAGGCGAAGAACAGCAGCAGGTCCATCGCCACCAGGGTCCCGAGCATGGTCGTTTCCAGGGTCAGCAGGGCGATGTGAAACTCCCGGGTCCGCTTCTGGATCGCCCGGAACGTCGAGAGGACCGTCAGGGGCGTCAGCAGCGTGGTCAGCTGGAAGATCAGCAGGGAGATGCCGTCGAGCCCGACGGTGTACCGGGCGCCGATGGCCGGGATCCAGGGATGGTCCTCAACCATCTGGAAGCCGGCCCGGGCCGGGTCGAAGTTGACCCAGAGCGTCAGCCCGGCCAGGAAGGCCAGCAGCGAGAAGAAGAGCGAGATCCCCCGGTGGGCCCGCGGCCGGTCCCCCGGAATCAGGGCCAGCAGCAGGGCTCCGGCCACCGGGATCAGCAGCGTGATCGAGATCCAGGGGGTCAAGGCCACGGTGTCGATGCCCATGAAGACTCCCCATTCCAGGCGGCCCGGGGGCCGCGGTCACCACAGGACGAAGGTCAGCACCGCCACGCCCAGGGCCAGCACGGCCAGGTAGGCCTGGACGTCGCCGGTATGCACCCGCCGCAGCCCACGGCCCACCAGGACCACCAGCCGGGCGGGCCCATGGACGAGGCCCCGGTCCACCACCCAGGCGTCCAGCAGCCGGAAGGCCCACCCCGACAGGGCCCGGAGCGGTCTCACGACCAGGAGGTCGTAGGCCTCGTCCACGTACCACTTGCCCAGCAGCGTCCGGTGCAGGGTCGGGGCCGCCGCCGCCAGCCGGGCGGGCATCTCCCGCCCCCGGCCGACGTACCACCAGGCCGCCAGGGCGATCCCCGCCAGGGCCACCAGCGTCGAGACCCCCATCAGGCCGAACTCCAGGGCATGGGACCCGTGTCCCTCGAAGGAGGCCTCCCCGCCCTCGAAGACCGGTCCCAGGAATCCCTTCAGGAAGTTCCCGTGTTCCACCGGCAGGCCGAGGTAGCCCGCCGCCACGGACCCCGCCGCCAGCACGACCAGCGGCAAGGCCATCGTCCAGGGGGACTCGTGGGGATGGGCATGGGGGTCCCGGCACTCCCCCCGGAAGGTCAGGAAGTAGAGGCGGAACATGTAGAAGGCGGTCATCAGGGCCGCCGAGATCCCGAGGCCGAACCACAGGACGTTCATCCAGGGGGGAATCGCCCCCGAGGCATGGCGCATGGTCAGGGCCTCGAAGAGGATCTCGTCCTTGCTGAAGAACCCCGACAGGCCCGGGACGCCGGCGATGGCCAGCGTGGCCAGCAGGAAGGTCCAGTGCGTGACCGGCATCTTCCGGGCCAGACCGCCCATCCGGCGGATGTCCTGCTCGCCGTGGAGGGCGTGGATCACGCTGCCGGCGCCCAGGAAGAGGCAGGCCTTGAAGAAGGCGTGGGTCATCAGGTGGAAGACCCCGGCTCCGAAGGCGCCGACCCCGACACCCAGGACCATGTAGCCCAGCTGGCTCACCGTGGAGTAGGCCAGCACCTTCTTGATGTCGTTCTGCACCAGACCGATGGAGGCGGCAAACAGGGCCGTCAACCCGCCGACCGTGGCCACCACCGCCATCGTGACCGGTGCCAGGGCGAAGAGGAAGTTCAGCCGGGCAATCAGGTACACGCCCGCCGTGACCATCGTGGCGGCATGGATCAGGGCCGAGACGGGGGTCGGTCCAGCCATCGCATCGGGCAGCCAGATGTAGAGGGGGATCTGGGCGGACTTGCCCGTGACGCCCAGGAACAGCAGCAGGGTGATCAGGGTGGTCAGACCCGCCTGGGTCTTCAGCGGAGAGGCGGCACCCTCCGCCAACGCATGCAGTCCAGGGATGTCGAGAGACCCGTTCATCAGGAAGATCAGCAGGAACATCGCCACCAGGAAGCCGAAGTCCCCGATGCGGTTCACCACGAACGCCTTCTGGCCCGCCAGGGCCTTTTCGGCATCGGAGTACCAGAAGCCGATCAGCAGGTAGGAGCAGAGGCCCACCCCCTCCCATCCGACGAAGACGATCAGCAGGCTCCGACCCAGCACCAGCAGCAGCATCGAGAACAGGAAGAGGTTCAGATGGCTGAAGAACCGGGCGAAGGAGGGGTCGTCATGCATGTACCCGACGCTGTAGAGGTGGATCAGGGACCCGATCCCCGTCACGACCATCAGCATCAATGCCGAGAGGGGATCCAGCCAGAGGGCGAAATCCACCGACAGGGACCCGGCGGTGATCCACGAGAAGTAGGTGGCCGAGAAGGCCTGACCCGGCAGGGACGCCCGGATCGGGAACCAGATCAGCAGGGCCCAGAGGGCCGCCCCGAAAGAGACCACCGCGGCGCCAACCCCGACCACCGCCGAGGCCCGCCGCGAGAGGAGCCGAGGCAACAGGCCGTTGATGGCGGCCCCCAGGAGGGGAGCCGCGACGACGACCGCGAGCAGCGTCGAGAGCGATCGCGCGAGGTTCGGGTCCATCGGGTCCATGGAATCACCCCTTCATCCGGTTGGCCCGGTCCAGGTCCAGGGACCCGGCGTGGCGGAAGATCGCGATGCCCAGCGCCAGTCCCACGGCCACCTCGGCCGCGGCGACCGCCATCACCACCAGCACCGCCGCATGGGCCGTCGTGTCCCCGTGGAACCGGGCAAAGGACAGGAAGGCCAGGTTCACGCCGTTGAGCAGGATCTCCAGGGACATGAGGGCGATCAGCAGGTTGCGTCGGGTCAGGACCCCGGCGATCCCGATGGCCACCAGGGCCAACGACAGCAGGATCCAGGCCGTCAAGGGCACCGAGGTCATGCCGCACCTCCTCCCCGCTGCCGGCGGGCGATGGCCAGGGCACCGACGACTGCCACCAGCAGCAGGACCGACGTCACCTCGAAGGGTACCAGGTAGGTCGTCAGCAGGTCCGCGGCCACCGCCCGGGTCTGCCCGAACTCGGCCTCGCGGCCAACGCAGGACGCCGGGTCCCCCAGCAGCGGCAGCGCCGCCCACAGCATCGTGCCGGCCTTTCCCAGGAAGGCCAGCACCGCGACCACCCCCACGACCTTCCAGGGTGTCACCCGGGCGTCCCCCAGGTCCTGTCGCCGGAGGTTCAGCAGCAACACCACGAAGACGAAGAGCACCATCACGGCGCCGGCATAGACCAGCACCTGCATCGCCGCCACCAGGTGGGCCTGGAGCATCACCATCAGCCCCGCCAGGGAGGTGAAGGTGAGCAGCAGGGCCAGGGCGGCGTGCAGGGGATTCCGTCCGAAGGGCGGCAACACCACCGCCAGCGCCCCTCCGAGGGTCAGCAGCGCCAGCAACCCGAAGGCGAACCACTCCCAGTCCATGCGGTCCCTCCACGCTCCCGCCCCGGAGATCGGGGCCCTCGCCGGGCGACTCAGACCGCCCCGAAGGGGCAGCGATGCGCCGCGATGTGATCCTCGAAGTCCTGCCGGAAGCGATTCACGAACGAGATCACCGGGAACGCCGCCGCATCGCCCAGGGCACAGATCGTGTTGCCGGTGATCATGCGGGCCGCCGACAACAGCCGTTCACAGTCGCCGGGACGCCCCTCCCCATGCTCGATGGCCTCGACGAT
Organism: Deltaproteobacteria bacterium; assembly: GCA_029547805.1. Lineage (GTDB taxonomy): Bacteria > Myxococcota_A > UBA9042 > DTJE01 > DTJE01 > JAGOKF01. Next base: position 13,077 of record JAKPOP010000008.1, on the reverse strand, counting down.
CCGCTCCAGCCACCCGGTGCCGTCCCGGCAGGGCGTGCACTGGCCGCACGACTCGTGTGCGTAGAACCGTGCGATGCGCAGCAGCACCCCCACCGGACAGGTGTCGTCGGTGAAGACCGTGGCCGCCGCCGTGCCCAGCATGCTCCCGGCGGCCTTCATGCTGTCGAAGTCCATCGGGACGTCCAGATGCTCGGGTCCCAGGACCGGCGTCGAGGTCCCCCCGGGGATGATGCCCTTGATGGGCCGGTCTCCCAGCGTGCCTCCGCCCCAATCCATGATCAGGGTCCGCAGCGTCACACCCATGGGCCCCTCATAGAGCCCCGGGCGCTTCACCTGCCCCGAGAGTCCGTAGACCTTGGGTCCCCCGTCGCCGGGCCGCCCCATGGCCAGGAAGGCCTCGGCGCCGTGGAGCAACGCGAGGCGCACGCAGGCCATCGTCTCGACGTTGTTGATGATCGTGGGGCATCCCCACAACCCCACCGAGGCCGGGAATGGAGGCTTGTTCCGTGGCCTGCCGGCCTTGCCCTCCAGCGACTCCAGCAGGGCCGACTCCTCCCCGCAGATGTACGCCCCGGCCCCGGGGTGCACGAAGACGTCCAGGGCGAAGGGTCGCCCCGCCACGGTCCGCCCGAGGTAGCCCGCCCGGCGCAGGTCCGCGATGGCCTTTTCAAGGGTCCGGATCCCCTTCTGGAACTCCCCCCGGACGTAGATGTAGACCCGGTGAGCCTGGATCGCCCAGGCCGAGATCAGGATGCCCTCCAGCAGCGGAAAGGGGTCCTGCTCGATGAAATAGCGGTCCTTGAAGGTGCAGGGCTCGCCCTCGTCCGCGTTGATCACGAGGTACCGGGGCCGGCCGTCGTCCTTGGGCAGGAAGCCCCACTTGACGCCCGCCGGAAAGCCGGCCCCTCCCCGGCCGCGGATCCCCGCCTTCCGGACCTCCTCGACGACCCGGGGCGGGTCCATCGCCAGGGCCTTCCGGAGGGCCTGGAATCCCCCCATCGTCTCGTGGAGCCGCAGGTCCAGGATCGCCTCCCCGGGACCGCAGCGCAGCAGGTGCCCACGACTCGGGGTCTTGCCGCCATCACTCACGGGTCGCCTCCCCGCCCTTCGGGGCCGCCTCGGCCCGGAGCCGGTCGATGAGCCGGTCCACGGCCTCCTCCGTCATCCCCTCGTGATACTCGTAGTTCACCTGGAGGGCCGGGGCATTGCCGCAGGCCGCCAGGCACTGGACGCCCTCCAGGCTGAACAGGCCGTCGGGCGTGATCTCCCCCGGGGAGATCCCCAGGCGCCGCTCCAGGTGCCGCAGCAGGCCGTCGGCCCCCCGGAGATGGCAGGCCACGTTGACGCAGACCTGGATGTGGAAGCGCCCGGTCTGGCGCTTGCGAAGCATCGTGTAGAACGAGGCCGTGTTGACCACCCGGGTCAGGGGCAGGTCCAGCCGCCGCGCCACGTACTCCATCGCCTCGGGGGACAGGAACCCGAACTCCCGATCCGCCAGATAGAGGACCGGGATCAGGGCCGCCTGCCGGTCCGGATACCGGGCCACGACCTCCTGGAACTCCCGCTCCCGCTCCGCCGAGAACTCGAGGGCCATTCCTTCCTCCCGGTCCGCTCGCGCAGAGGAATGGCTTTCGATACTTGACCGGGCGCCTGCTGTCAAGGGAAAAGCCGGACCTTTCCGGCCCGGTTCTGGCACCCGGATCGACACCTCCAACCAGGGGGGGAACCGCCAGGAAATGGCCTCAGACCGCCGGGATCCGCACCCGGAACTCGGCGCCCTTCCCCTCCTCGCCGGCGACATCGATGTGACCGTGGAGGGCCTGGACCGCCCGCCAGACGATCGTGAGGCCCAGCCCCATGCCCTTTCCTGGCCCCTTGGTGGTGAAGAACGGCACGAAGAGGCGGTCCCGAATCTCCCGGGAGATTCCGGGGCCGTTGTCCCGAACCGTCAGGTGGACCTCCCGGCCCACCACCCGGCCCAGGACCTCCACCCGCCCCCCCTGCTCCGGCGTGGCCTCGATGGCGTTCTGCAGCAGGTTCGTCAGCAACTGGTTCCATTCCTCCTGGACGCCCTCGATCCGGGCCTCGCCCTGGAGGTCCACGACGACCTCGCAGGGCCGCCCCATCGCCGGCACCACGATCGCCCGGACGTCCTCCACCGCCGGCCAGGGGTCGAAGGTCGTCACCCGGCGGACGTATCCCTCGCGACTGTACTGCCGCATCAACTCGACGGTCCGGGCGATGCGCCGGACCCCGGCCTCGGCGGTCTCGAACATCCGGCGGGAACGGTCCTCGGCGGCCCGCACGACCCGCCGGTCCTCGTCCGACAGGGGCCGATCCCCGGCCCGCCCCAGGATGTCCAGCACCCGCTGGAAATCCGCCCGGGCCAGGGCCACCGAGGTCTTCACGTAGTTGAGGGGGTTGTTGATCTCGTGGGCCAGGCCACCGGCGATGCGGGTCAGGTGGTCCATCGTCCCGGTCATCACCACGTCCGCCTCCGATTCCTTGACGTGGAGCAGAGAGCGGACCGTCGAGAGCAGCATCCGGGGATGGAATGGCTTGGTCAGGTAGACGCTGACCCCGGCCTCCATGCCAGCGATCTGGTCGTCGGAGTCGGCCCGGGCGGTCAGCATGACCACCGGCACGGTCTTGAGAGCCTCGTCGGCCCGGACCCGCCGGGTGAACTCCAGACCGTCCATGCCAGGCATCATGAGGTCCGTCACGATCAGGTCCGGCCTCATCTTGCGGGCGATCTCGAGCCCCTTCGCCCCATCCTCCGCCACCAGGATCCGGGCGAACTGCCGCAGGGTCAGGTGGACCAGTCGGGCGACGTCGGCGGTGTCCTCCACCACCAGGATCGTGAAGGGGCGAGCCTCCTCGTTCTGGTCCCGCTCCACCACGCGCCGTTCCGTGGCCTCGGCGATCTCCAGCAACCGGAAACTCGGGTCCCCCATCAGGGTCTGAGTCCAGTCCACGATTCCCAGGTCCTCGGCCCGCTGTCCCGAGGCCACGTCCCGGCGCTCCTGGCGCCGCTCCAGCACCTCGGGACGGAAGTGCTGGCGTCCCGACCGCAGGTGCAGGTGGAAGGTGGCACCCTTGCCCGGCTGCGACTCCGCCCAGATCCGCCCCCCGTGCAACTGCACCAGTTCCCGGGCCAGGGCCAGCCCAATGCCCGTCCCGCCGTATTTCCGGGTGCCCCCCATCTCGACCTGGTAGAACCGTTCGAAGATCCGCTCGCTCTGCTCCGGCGGGAAGCCCGGGCCGTCGTCGGCGACGACCAGGTGCACGCCCTCGGGCTCCGGCTCCAGGAGCACCTGGATGTGGCCATTGGCCGGAGTGAACTTCGCGGCGTTCGACAGCAGGTTCACGAGCACCCGCTCCATCTTGTCCGGGTCCAGGAACAGGGGCGTCGCCCCGCCGTCCTGGTGGAAGGTCAGTTCAATCCCCTTGCGGTCGGTCAGCGGGCGGATGGATTCGACCAGGTCCCGGACGTAGGTTCCGAAATCGACCTGCTGGATCCGAAGGCGGACCTTGGCGTCCTGCAGACGGGCCATGTCCAGCAGGTCCTGGATCAGTTTCAACAGTTTCATCGCATTGCGGGACATGGTCTGGATCGTGGCGATCTGCTCGTCGCTGAACCGGCCCATCTCCCCCGCGCGCATCAGTTCGAGGGGCGGCAGGATCATCGCCAGCGGGGTCTTGAGTTCATGGGTGATGTTCTGGAAGAACTCGGTCTTGAACCGGTCCAGGGCGATCAACTGCTCGTTGGCCTTCTGGAGGGTCGCCTTGGTCAGTTCCAGGATCTGGTTGGTCCGGACCTGCTCGTACTGGGAGCGATAGGCGAAGAAACTCCCGACCGTGACCAGGATCGCGGTGCTGACCAGGAAGAACAGGTTCGAGATGGCGGTCTGGGTCGGGAGAAACGGCCCAATTGCCAGGCCACCAAGGACATAGCCCACCACAATGGATCCGTAGACCAGGACAGACACCCTCGGCGGCCACAGGAACAGGAGTCCCGTGCCGATCATGACGAGGTTGATACCGGCGTAATAGGGATGCTCATAGCCACCAAGAAGCACGACCATCGCGATGATTCCGAAGCCCGTCACGAGGGTCAGCAGTGATGTCAACAGATTGAAGAATCTTGCAGTCCCCTTTCGTACCAGCAGGAAGTAGAACAGGGCGGCCAGGAGGACCACCGAGGCCCGAATCACCCACAGGGTCTGCACCAGTTCCCCTGGAGCCGTCACCCAGTCCAGGAATCCAAAGATGGGGTAAAGGATCAGTGTCATCAGCAAGACGAGGCGACCGCCGGTCTGGTTGCGTCTCTGCAACCACGAGAGCCATGTCTCCTCGATCTGCTGCCGAAACTCGGCACTCTGGACCTGGTCCGTCATGCTACACGCGACATCCCCTCAAGAAGAGATTGACGCCATTCGGTTCGGAGATGACTGCGAACTGGCCGTGGGGCGCACACAATTCAGCAAAATCGAGAATCTCCTGCTCGGTCCGATGATGGAGGTACCAGGCCAACTGGTTCTCCATGATCCACCGGGTGGTGTTGCAATGGGAAAAGTTGCCGATGAGCAACTCCCCCCCCTCCCGCAGAAGATCGAAGAGCTTCCTGGAAAGTCTTGATGCGTTGTGCGCCTTCAGATAGTCGTAGAGACCCGACGCCAGGATCAGGTCATAGGGAGCCGTCGGACGAAGGAAATCACTCTCTCCGAGCAGGTTCGTGATCGTGTCCCGAAGGGAGAACAACCGAACTCCAGACATCTTCCTTCGAGCGATGAGACTCCTCAGGTCCCTGTTCGAGTGAGCCAACGCCTGCTTGTCCTGCTCGAAGAGGACGATCTCGACCGGATCTTCCGGAGACAGTTCCTCCAGGAATTCCTTCAGTTCTCTTGCCGGCCCGGCCGCAACCGACAGGATCCGGAGTGGCATCTTTCGTCCACGCAAGGCCTGGAATTTCTCATGCATGATCGACTTCAGGAGGTCCTTTCTCGCCCGGACGGCCTTCGAAGCGGCCGTCATGACCGCCGCCTTGTGAACGGCCTTGCCGAACAGCGTCGCCCCCTCGAAGTCGTTGTCGTAGATATAGATCATGACCATGTAGTCCCCGGGATAACCGAGGGGTTTGCGGAATGCCCTTTCCAGTACCGGGGCCTCGAGCAGATAGGAGTGAAGGAGCGCTCTCGAAAAGTGTTCGACGGGAGCGACTCGGGTCGCAGGGTCCGACAGATAGATCTCGTTGAGGGCGATGATCCAGTCATCGCACTGCCTGACGAATCCGTCCTCCAGGTGCCTGAACAGGCAGTCCCTGGCCGCATTGGGATTTCGGCCGTGAATCTCCTCCCATCCCACTTCCTGTTCCAGCGCATTCATCTCTTCCCTGGCCGCCCTCAGGAACAGGAGAAAGTCTGCGATTCTCGAACGGTATTCATGACAACCAGAGACTTCAGTGCGACCGACGAATTCCTGGATGCGATCCTGGTGGATGGTATAGGCTCGCTTGACGTCCCGCATCCGGATCAGTTCCTCGATGTTCAGGAGGTAGTCCGTCAGCTGGATTCCCAGCACCGCCCCCCGATCAATCTGGCGAATCGAACTCACCACCGCAGGTCCGTCGTAGGCGATCCAGTCGTCGAAGCCCAGCCTGAGACGGGCGATGGTCTGTCCTTGCTGCCAGGCCGACGAGTCGTGAACCTGGAAGGACAGTCCCGAACTCGAAAGGTCCTTCACCTGGATGCCGACGGGTGGATCGCCTTGCACTGTTTCCAGTTGGCACTCCACGGCGAGTTCCCGGAATTCCTCGATGGAGTGGCGATCGAACCGGAAGGGAAGCCTCTCCTCCTCTGGAACCACGATCTTTTCGAAGGATTTCCCCCGGTGGGTCGAATCGGCCCTCTCCAGCTCCTCCGCCCCCAGGTTCCTGGTTCCCTCCGGAATCCCCCTCTCGCCCCGCTCTGCGAGCTCTTCTTTCATGCCCCCCCCTGAACAGTGCGCCTGGAACCCCTTCCAATGCCCCGTAGTGCCACTCCCTCGAGGGAGTCGCCTCCTGGAAGGATAGATTCGGCAGCCCTGGAGTAGCAAGCAAACGGCCGGTCCGCAAGGTCGCGGGGAACGACCGACCCATCAGGCGACGGTCACACGCCAACCTGCAACGCATCCCTCCCGGTCGGAAATGCGTCGGCAGCCATCCCGTTGGTGGCGGCGAGACCTTTGTGCTATCGTTGCCCCATGCGGGTGGCGATCCTGTCGGACATCCACGCGAACCTGGAGGCCCTGGAGGCCGTTCTCCAGGAGGTGGACCGGGCCGAGGTGGACCGGGTCGTCTGCCTGGGGGACGTGGTGGGCTACGGGGCCAGCCCCGACGAGTGCTGCCGCCTGCTCATGGACCGGGAGATCCCAACCCTGCTGGGCAACCACGACGCCGCAGTCACCGGAGCCATGGACGAGGGGTACTACTACGAGGGGGCCCGTCGGGCCCTCCAGTGGACCCGGGAACACCTCTCGCCCGGGGCCTACCAGTGGCTGTACTCCCTGCCCTTCTGCATGCTGGAGCCCGACGTGGGCTTCTTCCACTCGGCACCGATCCTCCCCTCTGGCTTCTTCTACGTGGTCCAGGTCCCCGAGGCCCAGACCCACCTTCAGGTCCTGGACCGCCTGAAGCCCATCTCCTTCATCGGACACTCGCACCTGACCCTGGCCTTCGCCGTGGGCCCCAAGAAGGTCCGGGCCGTGGACGCCAGCACCGTGAAACCCCAGCCCGATACCCGGTTGATCGTCAACGTCGGCAGCATCGGGCAGCCCCGGGACCGGGACCCCAGGGCCTGCTTCGCCATCTGGGATTCGGCCAAGGGCACCACCCGGTTCGTCCGGGTCGAGTATGACATCGAATCGGCGGCGAAGCGCATCCGACAAGCCGGCCTGGACGAGAAGTTCGCGAAGCGGTTGTTCCAGGGAGTCTAGCCGCCGTCCCTCAGTCCCGAAGCCCCAGGATCCCGTTGACCCGATCCCGAACCGTCGCCAGCAGTTTCGGGTCCTTGGCCAGGGACTGCCCGTAGGAGGGCACCAGGGATCGCAGGGCCTCCTGGAACGCCGGGCTCGCGGCCCGTTCCGGGAAGCAGCGATGGAGCATGTCCAGCATCGTGTGGGCCCCCGTCGAGGCCCCCGGGGAGGCCCCCAGCAGCGCCGCGAGGCTCCCGTCCTTCGCCACGACCAGCTCGGTGCCAAACTCCAACCTCCCACCCCGCTTCGGATCCTTCTTGATGATCTGGACCCGCTGGCCGGCGACCTCAAGGACCCAGTCCTCTGGCCGGGCCTCGGGGTAGTAGTTCCGGAGCGCCCGGACCCGGTCCTCCATCGACTGCATCACCTCCCCCACCAGGTAGCGCACCAGGGGCCAGTTGTCCCGGGCCACCGCCAGCATGGGCCACAGGTTGTCGGGCCGCACCGATCCCGGGAGGTCCCAGAGGGATCCGTTCTTGAGAAAGCGGGTGGAAAAGCCCGCAAAGGGGCCGAACAACAGCCCCCGCGTGCCGGCCCGAAACCGCGTGTCCAGGTGGGGCACCGACATGGGCGGAGCCCCGATGGCGGCCTTTCCATAGACCTTCGCATGGTGTCGCTCGAAGAGGGATGCGTTGCGGCAGACGAGCCACTGCCCGCTGACGGGAAACCCACCATACCCCCTCGCCTCCTCGATCCCCGAGGACTGGAGCAGGGGCAAGGCCCCGCCGCCGGCCCCCAGGAAGACGAACCGGGCCAGCGTCTCCCCCCGGGTCGCCGGGGACCGCCATCGGACCCGCCAGCGGCCGTCCGGGGCCCGCTTGAGGCCCGTCACCTCGTAGGATGTCCGCAAGGTCACCAGGGACCGCCCCGCCAGGCCCTGGAACAGCACCCGGGTCAGGGCGCCGAAGTCCACGTCGGTGCCCCGACGCACCCGGGTCGCCGCCACCGGAACGTCCTCCCGGCGACGCTCCATCACCAGGGGCATCCACTCGGTCATCTCCCGTCGGTCCCGGGCCCACTCCATGTCCTGGAACATCGGGTGGGCGGACATCCGCTCGAACCGCTCCCGCAGGAAGCGGACGTTGTCCTCACCCCATACGAAGGCGACATGGGGCACCCGGTTCAGAAAGGCCCGGGGCTCGGGCAGCCGCCCCCGCTCCACCAGGGCGCTCCAGAACTGGAGCGAGATCTCGAAGGACTCGTTGATCCGCAGGGCCTTCGCGATGTCCACGGTCCCGTCGGGCCCCCGGGGGGTGTAGTTCAACTCGCAGTTGGCCGCATGGCCCGTCCCGGCGTTGTTCATCACCTGGCTGCTCTCGGAGGCCACCTCCGGCAGCCGCTCGAAGACCTCGACGCTCCGGTCGGGCATCAGTTCGCCGATCAGGGACGACAGCATCGCTCCCATGATGCCGCCACCGACCACCGCCACGTCCACCGCATGTTCCGGATCTGCCATCCTTGTTCCCTCCGAGACTCCTGCCGCCATGCCAAGGACTTCCGGACCGTTACTATCCGCGTTCCGCCGCCGCCTGACAAGCCCTTGGGGAACGAGTCACGCCCCGGGCGACGGCGGTCCCAGGTCCATCCCCGCATCCCGGAGTCGGCCCAGGAGGTCGTCGAAGGCCGCCAGGACCGCATCGATGTCCTCGATCGTGTTGAAGCGCCCCAGGCCGAACCGCAGGGTCCGCCGGGCCGCCTCGGCCGGGACCCCGATGGCCTCCAGCACCGGCGACGGGCGGGCCGCCTCGACGGAGCACGCGCTCCCCAGGGAGACCGAGATCCCCGCCCGGGCAAGCCAGGCAATCACCGTCTCGCCGGCCAGCACCGGGATCGTGAGGCTCCGGCAATGGGGCACGGCCCGGTCCGGGTCCCCGTTGCGCCGCAGGCCCGGCAGCAGTCGAGCAAGTCCCTCCTCAAGCCTTCGGCCCAGCGAGGCCACGTGGTCCCGATCCCGGGCGAGTCCCTCGACGGCCCGGGCCAGGGCCTCGCCGAACCCGACGACGGGCGCGACGGCCAGGGTCCCGGGCCAGAGTCCTCCCTCCTGGCCGCCGCCCAGGATCCTGGGCACCGGACGCACCGACCGTCCCTCCCGCAGGACCAGCGCCGCGGCCCCCTGGGGACCGTAGACCTTGTGGCTCGAGAGGGTCATGAGGTCCGCCGCCGCGGCCAGGGGGGCCAAGGGGACCTTTCCGGCGGCCTGGGCCGCATCCACGTGCAGCAGGGGTCCCTTGCGCCCCAGGACCTCCCGGATCGCCTCGATGGGCTGGATCGTGCCAATCTCGTTGTTGACGGCCATCACCGACACGAGCACCGTGTCGGGCCGCAGGCGGCGTCGCACCTCGTCGGGGTCCAGAACCCCCGAGGACCCGATGGGAAGCCACTCGACCTCCCATCCCCCCCCGGCCAGGGCCCGGAGGGGCTCCCGGACCGAGGGGTGCTCGATCGTCGTGGCCAGCAGGTGCCGCCCCCGGCGCCCCCGGGCCTCGGCGATGCCCGCGACGGCCAGGTTGTTGGCTGCCGTGGCCGAAGGAGTGAAGAAGACCTCCGACGAGCGCACCCCGCAGGCCCGAGCCACCTGTTCCCGGGCCCGTTCGACGGCCCGGGCCGCCTCGACGCCGTGGGGGTGAATGCGGGCATGGGCATTGCACGGCCGCCCGAGCCACGGCAGCATCGCCTGGAGCACCTCCGGGTCCAGGGGCGTGGTGGCCAGGTTGTCCAGATAGATCGCCATCGGGGCCGAATGATGCCACCGGTGCCGTTTCCTGTCGATGGATCCCCGGGCAATCTTCTGGGGTTGACGAACCTCGAAATTGGCCGAACCTTGCTTCCGGCGTCCCCGAAGGGACATCGTCGGCCTGTCACTCGGGAGAGAATCGATGGCAACGCGAGAGGAGGTCCTGGAGGCCCTGCGGAGCGTGATGGACCCGGAACTGGGACGGGACATCGTGTCCCTGGGCATGGTCGAGGCGTGGGACATCGACCCCGCTGGGCGGGTGCGGGTGACGGTCCAGTTGACAACCCCCGCCTGCCCCCTGAAGAACCTGATCCAGAAGAACGTGGAGGCTGCGATCCGGACCCTGCCGGGAGTCACGGCGGTGGAGGTGACCCTCGGGGCCCGGGTCAAGGCCCGGGAGAAGGAGAAGGGAGAACGGCTCCCGACGGTCAAAAACGTCATCGCGGTGGGATCCGGCAAGGGTGGCGTCGGGAAATCGACGGTGGCGGTGAACCTGGCCCTGGCCCTCTCGGAGGCCGGGGCCTCGGTGGGGCTGCTGGACGCGGACCTCTATGGCCCCAGCGTCCCGATCCTGCTGGGCATCCAGGACACCCGGGCCTCGACGGTCACCATCGACGGTCGGGAGTACCTGGCGCCCCAGGAGGTCGCGGGCCTCCGGGTCTTCAGCATGGGCCTTCTGCTGGACCCGGACCAGGCGGTGATCTGGCGGGGACCTCTGCTCCACAAGGCCCTGACCCAGTTCCTGGAGGACGTCTGGTGGGGGGACCTGGACTATCTGGTGCTGGACCTGCCGCCCGGGACCGGCGACGTCCAGATCTCCCTGGCAAACCTGGTTCCCATCTCCTCGGCGGTCCTCGTGACGACCCCCCAGGACGTCGCCTTCGCCGACGTCCGGAGGGCGCTGCGGATGTTCGAGACGACCAAGGTCCCTGTCCTGGGCGTGGTGGAGAACATGGCCACCTTCACCTGCTCCACCTGCGGCACGGTGCATCACCCCTTCGGGGAGGGCCGGGTGCGCCGGGCCGTGGAGGAGATGGGCCTGGCCTGGCTCGGAGACCTTCCCCTGGACGCCCACATCTCCCCCCAGGCGGACCAGGGAGTCCCCTTCCTGTTGGGGGAGCCGGAGGGGCTGCCGGCGGCGGCCATTCGCCGGATCGCCTCGGCCGTGGCGGCCCGCCAGTCGGTGCTGAACTTCCAGGGGAATCGCTAGCGACCTGGAGTCCGGAAGGTCAGGAGACGCGGCGGCGAACGCCCCGGTAGAGTCCGATCCACAGCAGGAGTCCCAGGATCGCCCCCCAGGGCACGGACGGGAGGCCTGCGCTGCGGCAGCCGCAACCGGCCCCGCCCTGCACGGCCATGGGCCCGGGATCGGGACTGACCGGGATCGCCTCCCCGCAAGCGCGATCCCGACACTCCTGCCCCTCGGGGCACCGATCGTCCAGGCAGAAGCCCTCGACGCAGGCCCGCCCGTCGGGGCAGCGGCCGTCCTGGGGGCATGGTGCCTGGCAGGCCCCGCAGAAGCACTGGGCCCCGGCCCCGCAGAGGTCCCCGTCATCCACGGCCCCGTTGCAGTCGTCGTCCAGGAGGTTGCAGGACTCCACCCCAGGAACGGGGGCCGTGCAGGGCGTCCAGACCCCACCCAGGCACGACTCGACCCCTTCCCCGCAGGCCGTCTGGCAGGGGTGCTCCCAGTCCTCGTCGGTCTGCCCGTCGCAGTCGTCGTCGCGGCCGTTGCCGCAGAGGTCCTCGGGCAGGGGCCGAGGGGCCTCGCAGTCCCCCAGGACCCCATCGACGCATCGCCGCAGGCTGACCCCGCAGACCGATTCGCAGACCACGTCCGAGTCCTCGTCCACGACCCCGTCGCAGTCGTCGTCCCGGCCATTGCAGGTCTCCGCGTGGCCGGTCCCCTTCTCGTCACAGACCACCCCCAGGCCATCGGGAGCGCAGACGAAGAAGCCCTCCCGGCACCGGTCCTCATCGTCTCCATCACAGGGCTCCCGGACCGAAAAGCCCTCGTCGGTGGCCCCGTCACAATCGTTGTCGATCCCGTCGCAGACCTCCTGGCGGTTCGCCGGGGTGATCTCCCGGCACTCGGCGCGACCGTCCCACGTGCAGGTCACCCAGCCGTCGGCGCAGAGGTCATCGTCGGGGCCGTCACACGCAAGCCCAGGGGAGAAGCCCTCGTCGGTCTCCCCGTCGCAGTCGTTGTCGATCCCGTCGCAGACCTCGATGCCCACGATCTGCACGACGGTCCCCAGGGCCGCCTTCAAGGCCGCCGTGGCGTCGCCGGGCACCGAGGATTCGTCCACGCGGTAGTAGCACTGGCGCCCCTTCGTCGGGTCCGGTTCCCCGGGATCGCAGCCGAACAGGGCCGTCCCGGCCGTCACGGCCATCTCGTTCAAGGTCAGGGCATCGACACCGCTGCCGAAGCCGACCACGAAGACCTGGATCCCGCGACCGATCAGCGTCTCGATGGACTGGACGAGGTCCGCCCGGTTCTCCTCCACCTCCACCGGGTCCAGCACGGTGCTGGAGGGGAGGCAGTCAGGGTCGCCGTCGTAGTCCCCGGACCGGCAGCAGTCCTGCATCCCATCGGTGATCAGGAGCACGTAGGATCGCCGCTCGGGGTCCCGGAGCACCGACTGGGCGGCCACGGCGTCCAGGGCCTGCTTCATCGGGGTGTCGAAGGTCGCCAGGGGCCCCCCGAAGAAGCCCGGTGCACCCAGGGTCAGGTAGTTCCGGATCACATCGGCGGTGTTGAGCGCCGGGGCCACGACCAGGTCCGTGGAGACCCCGCAGTAGCCCTGGACCGGGTCCGGAAAGACCATCAGACCGAACCGGACCGCGTCCTGGTACTGGGTCACCACCTGGTCGATGGCGGGTACGGCCGCGGCGTATTTCCCTGCCGGGTTCGTGGCGGCCCGCATGCTTCCCGAGACATCCAGCAGGATCAGGATGTTCGGGGCCGCACAGTCGGGGCTCTGTGCCGCGACGGGTGGAGCCGTCATCAGCGCGAAGAGGATCAGACAGCCCTGCCTCCAGGTCCGGTTCATGGCCTCTCCCCAGATGTGATGGCCCGGAACGCCCTCCGGACGCCGTTCAATATCGCACGGTTCGCCGGGTTGTTCCAGAGGACGCGAGGACCCGGCGGGGCCGGGCACGCCGAGTCGCCAGAACGCCCCGTCGTCCCCTCAGGACTGACCGGTCTTTTGGAGAATCCGTCCGGGACGGGCCGCGCCAGGACTGAATTCACCGAGGATGGGGCGGGAGTAGCAGATATTCGCATTCGGGCGAGGGCGGGGTAGCCAGCTCCGCTCCGCAAGGTCCGCTGC
>JAKPOP010000026.1 GCA_029547805.1 Deltaproteobacteria bacterium | reverse complement strand
GTGGGTTGCTACAACAGCCCACTGTGGGTGGGCGGGGCGACCCGCCCCCCACACGCCGCACCAGAGAAAGCATCAACCGTTCGTGGACTGCCAAGAAGACGACACCGCTCGTGCTCGCGGATGGAGCCCGGCAGTCGGCGCGGCGGACCTTGCGGAGCCAAGCCGGCTACCCCGCCCTCGCCCGAATGCGAATATCTGCTACTCCCGCCCCATCCTCGGTGAATTCAGTCCTGGCGCGGCCCGTCCCGGACGGATTCTCTGAAAGACCGGTCAGTCCTGGACGGGCCTCGGGAACTGGTCCTTGCCCCCGAGCCGCGAGGCGCAGAGGGGAAAGGCCTCCCGGACCAGACCCGCCAGGGACCTGGTCAGGGAGCGGATGTCCCACTGGGCATGCCCGTCCTCCCGGAGGCGACTCACGTGGTAGACCTCCCGGAGGTTCAGGGTCCACCAGACCCGTCTCCGATGGGCGTTGAGCAGGCAGTAGGCCGCGACCGGCTCGCCAGGGCCTCCCAGGCGCCGGGCCAGGTCCTCGGCCTCCCGGACCCCCTCCAGCAGGACCTCCCGGAGGGCTTCCTCCCGCATCGTCGGGGGCACGGTGACCCCGAGGGCCGGGTCATAGGGGCCCGGCGTGGGCGACGAGATGCGATGCCGCTTCAACTGGCCGAAGGCCGCGGCGGAGATCACCAGTTCCACCTGGACGATGCCGTGCTCGAAGGCCCGAGGAAGGGAGTCGTGGGGACCCAGGTGGGCCACGACGGCCTCGAAGAGGGCCCGGCGCCCCTCCTCCCCCAGGGCCTCCGCCTCCCGGAGGGCCTCCCGAGCGTCCAGACCCGCAGCCTCGCTGATCAGTGCCGCCAGCAGGGTCTCGTCCCCCCGGGGGGTCGCCCAGAGCAGGCGCACCTCGCCCTCGGGGAGCCGGACGCCATCCGTCGAGGATTCCGGCACGCGACAGGACGTGCCCCCGTCCGACCCGAGGCGCCGCCAGGTCTCGATCACCCGGCGGGAACGCCCCTCCAGATAGGGACCGGGCTCCATGTATCGGAGCAGGGACGGCGCCAGCGACCGGGTCGCCTGCAGGATCGCCCGACCCAGGGATCGGACCTCCTCCAGGGGATGGGCCGCCAGGGTCCGAATCTGGTGCTCCAGGGACCGGGCGTTGAGGGTCATGCCCAGCTGGCCGGTCACCGCCAGCGGGAGGGCATAGCGGGCGTCCTCTCCGGCCTCCTTCTCCCCGATGCCGCTGGCCATCAGCCGTCCCACGAGCAGGGCGTAGCGGGCGAAGGCCCGCTGGCAGTGGATCCGGAACTCCGCCTCGAGGCCCGCCTGGACGACCTCGGGGGGCACCACGAAGTCCTCCCCCAGGCGGATGTATCGCTGGGACTTCTCGGTGTAGGAGGCCAGGCGGTGGCTCTCGAGGGCCTCGATGGCCAGGCGGGAGACCTCCGAGACGTCCAGATTGAAGACCGCGTGCTCGGCCACCGAGGCATGCCCCAGGCCGAAGACGATCCGCTCGTTGGCGGCCCGGGCCTTCCCCACCTCCTGGCGGGCCAGGCGCCGGAGTTCCCCGACGGGCCTCGGGTCCCGGCTGATGCGGGCATAGGCCGCCGAGAGGGTCTCGGGCGTCCAGTCCGGGGAAGCGGGAAGCCCGGCGGCCACCTCCGCAAGCCACTCGGCGTCCACGTTGTATCCGGCCAGTTCGACCCGGGGCATCCCGTCGTCCGTGCGTGCCTGGCCCTAGGTGTACCCCGAACGTCCCTCCGGGGCAAGCCGGGCGTCGCTCCTCCAGGGGCGAGGCCCGAGGCGGACCGTCCCGGGGGACTCGGGGTCGGTGACGGCCGGGCGCAACGGAGTAGAATCGGCACCCGGGGGAGGTCCGATGGCCAGACGGCTCACCTGGTGCGAGGTCTCGACCGGGAATCTGACGGCGAACCTGCGGGAGTTCCGATCGCTGCTGGGCCCCCGATGCGAACTGGCGGTGGTCGTGAAGGCCAATGCCTACGGCCACGGCCTCGTGCTGGCCTCTCGGGCCTTCCTGGACGCGGGGGCCGACGTCCTCTGCGTCCATGACCTCTGGGAGGCCGAGGTGCTCCGGAGGGCGGGCATCGGGGAGCCGATCCACGTCCTGGGACCGGTGGCGCCGGACCAGGCCCTGGAGGCCGTCGCCCTGGGCGTGAGCCTGGTGGCCTACGACGCGGCCCTGATCCGGGCCCTGGACGCCGCCACCCCCTCCGGGCACCGGACCCGAATCCATCTGAAGGTGGAGACCGGAACCCACCGCCAGGGGGTCTCCCTGGAGGAGGCCCTGGCGCTGGCGGACCTGGCCCGGGGCCTCCGGGGCGTCGAGGTGGCCGGCGTCGCGTCCCATTTCGCCGACGTGGAGGACACCACCCACCACGACTTCGCCCGCCGCCAGATGGACCTGTTCCGCCAGGGCCTCGACGCGGTGCGCCGGGCCGGGTGGCCCGAGGCCCGGGGAGACCTGGCGAACTCGGCCGCCACGATCCTGTGGCCCGAGACCCACTGGGACCGGGTACGCCTGGGCATCGGGGCCTATGGCATGTGGCCCTCGGCCGAGACGCGGGTCTCGGCGGCGATGATCCACCGGGACCAGATCGCCCTGCGGCCCGCCTTGACCTGGAAGACCCGGGTGGCGCAGGTGAAGACGGTCGCCCCCGGGGAGTTCATTGGCTATGGCCGGACGTGGCGGACCCCCAGGTCCACCATTCTTGCCGTGATTCCGGTTGGTTACGCCGACGGCTATGACCGGGGGCTGTCCAATCTGGCCCACGTCCTGGTCCGAGGCCAGCGGGCCGCGGTTCGGGGTCGGATCTGCATGAATCTGACCATGGTGGACGTCACCGACATCCCCGGAGTGGTCCCGGGGGACGAGGTGGTGCTGCTGGGAGACCAGGGGGACGAGTCGCTGAGTGCGGAACGGCTGGCCCAGTGGGCCGGGACGATCAACTACGAGATCACGACCCGGATCGCCGAGTCGGTGCCCCGGGTTCCGGTGGAGACGACCTGACGACACAGGAGGACCGATGGAGAATCACCGGACGATGGAACGGAGCCGACAGTGGATGGACCGGGCCCGGAGGGTGATCCCCGGGGGCGTCAACAGCCCCGTCCGGGCCTTGAAGAGCGTGGGAGGGACCCCCTTCTTCGCCGCCTCGGGCGAGGGGGCCTGGATTCGCGACGAGGACGGGAACCGCTACCTGGACTACGTCCTCTCCTGGGGCCCCCTGATCCTGGGCCACCGGCATCCCGAGGTGGTGCAGGCGGTGCGGCAGGCCCTCGACGAGGGGGTGTCCTACGGGGCGCCCACCGCCCGGGAGGTCCTGCTGGCCGAGGCCATCTGCGACGCCATCCCGGGCATGGACATGGTGCGCCTGGTGAGCAGCGGCACCGAGGCCACGATGAGCGCCGTCCGCGTGGCCCGGGGCTTCACGGGTCGCCCCAAGGTCGTGAAGTTCGAGGGGTGCTACCATGGTCACGCCGACTTCCTGCTGGTCCGGGCCGGCAGCGGGGCCCTGACGTTCGGGACCCCCGACAGCGCCGGGGTGCCGCCCGAGTTCGCGATGCACACCCTGACGGTTCCCTACAACGACCCCGAGGCCCTGGAACGGGTCTTCCGGGAGGTCGGAGGGGAGATCGCCGCGGTGATCGTGGAGCCGGTGGTCGGCAACATGGGCGTGGTGGCCCCGACGCCCAGGTTCCTGGAGGCCCTCGACTCGGTGCCCCGGAGGCACGGCGCCCTGCTGATCGTGGACGAGGTGATGACCGGCTTCCGGCTGCGATGGGGAGCAGTCGGTTCCCACCTGGGCCTCCACCCGGACCTGGTGACCCTGGGCAAGGTCGTGGGAGGCGGGCTGCCCCTGGGGGCCTACGGGGGGCGCCGGGAGGTCATGGAACAGGTCTCGCCGTTGGGAGCGGTCTATCAGGCGGGCACCCTCTCGGGGAATCCCCTGTCGGTGGCGGCGGGACTGGCGACCCTGGAGGTCCTGGGCCGCCTGCAGCCCTACGATGCCCTGGAGGCCGCAGGGGCCCGACTGGAGGCCGGTCTTCGAGAGGCCGCTCGGGAGGCCGGGGTCCCGGTCACCGTGAATCGGGTGGGGTCGATGTTCACGGTCTTCTTCTCGCCGGACCCGGTCGGGAACCTCGACGAGGCCAGGCGATGCGATACCGGCCGGTTTGGCGCCTGGTTCCACCGGATGCGGGACCGGGGCATCTCCCTGCCCCCGTCCCAGTTCGAGGCCGCGTTCCTCTCGATCCATCACGGCCCGGAGGAGGTGGATCGGACGATCGAGGCGGCCCGGGAGGCCTTCCGAGCGGTGTGACGCCCGAATCCAAGAAACCAGGAGGCCCCGATGCGCGAACCCCCCGTCCGTTCCTGGACCCGAATCCGGGAGGAGCCGGCAGCCGACTACCGGATCTTCCAGGTGGCCCGAACCCTCTTCCGAAAGCCCGATGGCCGCGACTTCGACTTCTACGTGATCCGGTCCCCCGACTGGGTCAACGTGGTTCCCGTGACCCCGGAGGGGCGGGTCGTCCTGATCCGGCAATGGCGGGCGGGCACCGACCGGGTGGTGATCGAGGTTCCCGGGGGCATCGTGGACCCGGGGGAGGACCCGGAAGCGGCCGCCGCCCGGGAACTGGCCGAGGAGACGGGCTTCCGACCGGGGACCCTGCAGTCCCTGGGGGCCATCCGGCCCAATCCGGCCATCCAGGACAACCGGCTCCACGTCTTCCTGGCCCGGGACTGCGTCCGGAACGGACCGCCCCACCTGGAGGACCGGGAGGACATCGAGGCCTTCGAGGTCCCCCTCGATCAGGTCGAGGCCCTGATCCGGTCTGGCGACATCGACCACGCCCTGGTCCTCTGCGCCCTGTCGATGGCCCGGCAGGCCCTTGCGGAGGACCACCGATGATCGCCCCGGACGGCGCCTGGAGGGACTGGGGGGGAACGGGACCCTGGCTCCACTTCGGCCATGCGAACGGCTTTCCGCCGGGGTCCTACCGGTGCCTGCTGGGCCGGCTGGGGTCCTGCTACCGGACCGTGAGCCTGGAAAGCCGCCCCCTGTGGCCCGAGGGTCCCTCCCCCGAGGGGCTGCGATCCTGGGAGCCCCTGGCCGAGGACCTGGCGGACACGCTGACGGACCGGGGCCTTCGGGGCATCCTGGGAGTCGGTCACAGCCTCGGGGCCGTGACGGCCCTCATGGCCGCCTGCCGGGACCCGGGCCTGTTCCGGGCCCTGGTACTCGTGGACCCGGTGCTCTTCAGCGGGCCCCGGGCCCTGCTGTGGCGTGGGATGAAGCGCCTGGGACTCGGGGAGCGGACTCCCATCGTCTCGGGGGCCCTGCGGCGGCGGGACCGATGGGCCAGCCGGGAGGCTGCCCGACAGGCATGGCGGAACAAGCCCCTCTTCCGGTCCTTCCGGGACGACTGCTTCGAGGCCTACCTGGACGAAGCCCTGGCCCCGGAGGAGGACGGGACGCTGCGGCTGCGGTATCCCAAGGCCTGGGAGGCGGCCATCTTCCGGTGCACCCCCTCGAACCCCTGGGACTTCGTCCGGACCGTCCCGATGCCGGTCCTGGTCCTTCGGGGGGAGCACTCCGACGCCCTGACCCGGTCCGCGCTGCGACGCTGCGCGGCCCTGCTGCCCCGGGGCGAGGTCCGGGAGGTCCCCGGAACCGGCCACATGCTGCCCCTGGAGGCCCCGGAACGGGTGGCCCAGGCGATCCTCGACTTCCTGCCCCGATAGGGGTCAGGTCCGGACCCAGAGGCCCCCCGGGAGACGCGCCACCCGCCCCTGGATCTCCAGCATCGACAACGCCGACATCAGCAGGGAGGGGGAGAGGCCCGTCCGGGCCCCCAGGGCATCCGGGTCCCGGGGCCCCTCCTCCAGGGCATCCAGCACGTTCTGCTGTTCCACCGGGACCTCCGGCACCGGATCCCCCGGAACCGGGTCGCCCCAGGCCGGGGGCAGGAGGGAGGGCCGACGGCCGCCACCGGGCCACCGGAGGCGCCGAAGGTCCTCCAGCCCCGGGGTCCGGGCCAGGTCCCCTGGCGTGGTCAGAGGCCGGGCCCCACCCCGCAGCAGGGCATGGCAGCCCTCGGACCGCTCGTACCAGACGTCGCCCGGGACCGCGTAGACGTCCACACCCAGGCGGCGGGCCCACTCGGCGGTCTGCAGCGCCCCCGAGGGCACCCCCGCCTGGACCACCACCACCGCATCGGCCATTGCGGCGATCAGGCGATTCCGCCGGGGAAAGGAGGAGGGCACCGGAGGGGCCGCCATCGGGGCCTCGGAGACCAGGGCTCCCGCCGGATGCCGCAGGACCTCCTGGAAGAGGGACCGGTTCGAGGGCGGATGGGGCCGTGTCAGGCCCCCGGCCAGCACCACGGTGGTGCCTCCGGGTCCCTCCAGGGCTCCCCGGTGGGCCTCGGCATCCACCCCCAGGGCCCCGCCGCTGATCACCCGGACCCCGGCCCCCGAGAGGACCCGGGCCAGGGTCCGGGCGAGGATCAGGCCATAGAGGTCGGGACGACGGGTCCCGACCACCGCCACCATGGGTCCCCGGGAACGGGGTTCCCCCTGGACGAAGAGCAGGGCCGGGGCCTCGAGGCCCAGCCGTCGAACCTCCCGGGACTCCTCCGACCACCGCCAGTGGCAGGCGCCCAGCCCCTCCATCATGGCCTCCTCCCGGTGCAGGAGCGCCTCGGGGTCCGTCCCCAGGGCGAGCCGGGACCGAAGGCATTGGAGGTGCAGGCGCCGGGACTCGGGATCCCCGGCCCCCGGCAGGCGTCCGCTCGGCAATGCGCCTCCCCCATGCTCCATGGCATTCCTCCCGGGGGTCATCGACTCGAGGGCCCCAACCGTTCCAGGAGCCTCCCAGGACCGGAGGTTGACAGCGACCGGGGCCCCGGGGAGGCTTGTCGCGGTTCGATCTCGGAGGTCTCCCCCATGTGGCCCTACCTGATCGAGCACCCCTTCCGCGTGGGGTCCTACGGGGTGATGCTGCTCGTGGCCTTCCTGGCCGGGGGATGGCTGGCAGGCCGGGAATGGCGGCGCCGGGGGCTGCCCGGCGGCCCGGAACAGGCCTGGACGCTCGTGGGAGTCGCCGCGGCCGGCGGCCTCCTGGGGGCGAAACTGGCCTACCTCTGGACCGAGGCCCCGGCCTGGACCTGGCCGGACCTCTTCTCGGGAAGCGGCCTGACGTGGCATGGAGGCCTGATCCTCGGAGGCCTCGCGGTGCTGGTCGTCACTCGTCTGTGGGGCATCCCGGCGTCGACCGTGGGGGACCTCTTCGCACCGATGCTGGCCCTGGGATACGGCATCGGCCGCATCGGGTGCCACCTGGCCGGGGACGGGGACTACGGGATTCCCTGTTCCCCCGGCTGGTGGCGGGACCATGTCTGCATGACCTATCCGGCGGGGATCGTCCCCTCGCCCTGCCAGGTCGGGGACCGGATCCTCGACGTCTGCCCGGTCACGCCGCTGCCGGTGACCTTCCTGCCGGTGCACCCGACGCCCCTCTACGAGGCCCTGGGGGCTCTGGCGGTCTTCGGGGTGCTCTGGGGCCTCCGCCGACGGATGGAACGCCATCCCTGGGCGCTGTTCGCCCTGTGGCTGCTGCTGGCGGGGGGGGCCCGCCTGCTGGTGGAGTTCATCCGCCTGCCCGAGGGCCGACCGACCCGGTTCTGGGGGCTCCGGGACGCCCAGTGGGTGGCCGTCGCGATGATGCTGGGAGGACTGGTGCTGGCCCTCCAGGCCTGGAGGCCTCGGGACGAGACCCGCCCCCCGGGGTCCACCTGAAGGGCCCGGGGTCCCGCGGCGGGGGCGCCCCGGGGTCCGCCGCCCAGGACTCCTCCCCGGTCTGCTGCCGGTAGCCACCATCGAGGGCCAGCACCGACTGGATGTACCGAACCGTGTCGGAGTACGGGAGGGAATCGACGAAGAGGTCCGAGGGCAGGTGCCCCGACTGGGCCAGGAATCGACGCGCCGCTCCCGGACCCGCATGGTAGGCCGCCAGGGCCAGGGGAAGGTGCCCCTGGAAGTGTCGGACCAGGGCGGCCAGATAGGCAGCCCCCAACCGGAGGTTCACGGCCGGGTGGGTCCATCGTCGGGCCAGGGCCGGATCCCCCAGTCCCTTCGCCGCCGCCCGCCGGGCCACGGGAGGCAGCAACTGCATCAGGCCCCGGGCGCCACGGGGCGACCGGGCCCGGGGTCGGAAGCCGCTCTCGACGCGAGCCACCGCCCAGAGAAGGCCCCGGGGAAGGCCGCTCTCGGACGCCGCCTCCTCCACTTCCCGGGCGAACGGCATCGGGTAGAGATCGCCCGGAGGGTCCCTCACGTTCCCCAGGATCCGTCGGGCCCGAGCGCGAATCCGGGAGTCTCGGGACGAGACCAGCATCTCCACCAGGGGACCCCGGGCGGCGGGCACAATCACCCCTGCGGCCAGCCGAGCCTCCAGTTCCTCCACCGCCTCGACCTCGTCCCCCGCCGCCATCCACCAGAGGGGGGCCACGGAGTCCCGGCAGGTGGTCCGACGGGGTCGCCGGGGCGGGTCTGGAGGCCCCAGGACGGCCAGGCGCTCCCGGGCCAGGATCCCATACCAGGAATGGGGGGCGTTGGCGGCCACCCGAGCCAGGTCCGCCAGGGCGCCGGCCCGGTCCTGGACGGCCAGGCGGGCGACTCCCCGGTAATAGACCCAGCGCTCCAGGTCCCCGCCCACGAGGCCGTCTCCGGGACTCCTTCGCCGGACGACCCGGTCCAGCCATTGCAGGGCCTCGGAGGGGCGACCCTGGACCAGGAGCCCCCGAACCCGTTCCCACATCACCTGGGAGGCCGGTACCGAGAGGGGTTCGATGGACTCCAGGCGATCGAGGGCCTCCTGCCCCCTGGTGGCATCGCCGACCCGGAAGGCGCACCGGGCCAGGGACAACCAGGCCGCCCCCTCGAGACCGCCCCCCGGGTCCGCATGGGATGCCGCCTCGTAGCGGTCCATCGCCTCCCGATCCCGGCCCAGGCTCACCAGCAGGTCACCCGCTGCCTGCCGGGCCATCGCCCGTATCCGGGGGTCCCGGGCCTCCCGGTCCGCCCGGGACAACCACTCGAGGGCCCGATCGGATCCCGCGGATCCCTGTCTGGCTGCCTGTCCCTGGACGAGCATCGGCCAGGCCGGGTCCAGGGCCGACAGGGCCCGGGGACGCCTCCGGGCCTCCCGGGCGAGTTCCCGGACCCGAGCCGGAGAGGCCTCCATCCATTCCCGCAAGGCCCGATCGAGAGGCCCCGGATCAGCCCCGAGGTCCCCCAGGGCCTGTCGAAGTTCCCCTTCGGCCTCTCGGCCAGGCATCTCGATCCAGGCTCGTCGGACCAGGGCCAGGGCCTCCTCCCGACGTCCCTGGGCCGCCTGCACCTCCGCCAGCATCCGGACCGCCCGGGCCCGACGCCCCACCGGAAGGTCGCCCCGGGCCAGTTCCCGGAGCAGCACCTCCGCCCCCTCCAGCCGCCCCTCCTGTACCAGCACTCGGGCCAGCGACAACCGGGCCGGACCCCACCCCCGGGAGACCGGCGCGATGCCCGAGAGGAGTGCCCGAGCCCCGGCCAGGTCCCCGAGACGCAGCAGGATGCCTCCTGCCCGAAGGCGGGCATCGTCCTCCACCGGCTGCCCCAGGACCCTCAGGAACCGCCGGAAGGCCTCCTCCAGGCGACCGTCCTCCTCCAGGCGTCGCCCGGCCAGCCAGTCCTCCATCCCCGGCGACATCGCCGCCTGGGGCCCCGCCCGGAGGATCGCCTCGGCCTCGGGACAGTCCCCGGCCCGGGCCAGGGACGCGCCCAGCATGGCCCCCAGCCAGGAGGCCAGGAGCCAAATCGACAGCACTCCGGTTCGTCCGGGCAGGTCCATCCCCTCCTCGCCGCGCCACCGGAACCCTGGACCGACAGCCGCGAATCCAGGAGTATATCCGATACGTTCGACCAATCGGCCTCCAGGTGCCGAAGGGATCGCGGGGAATCCCCGGGCACGCAGGGGAAGGAGACCTCCCATGGCGCTGAGCGAGACGGTGGCCATGCTGGCCCGGGAACACTCGGAGGCCGTCCTTGGCTGGCTCTTCGCCGGGTCCCTGCTGGAGCACCTCGTTCCCCCCTTCCCCGGGGATACGGTGACTCTGGCCGGGGCGGTGCTGGTGGCCGCCGGGCAACTCTCCCTGCCGGCCACCTTCCTGGCGGTGCTGGTGGGAAGCCTCGTGGGAAGCGCACTGGACCATGCCTTCGGCCGCTGGCTGGCCCGCCGGATGACTCCGACGGCCTCGGCCACGGGCCTCCGGGCGCGCCTGATGCCCTCGCTGGACCGGGCCCGAGAGGCGTTCCGGCGCCACGGGGACCTGGCCCTGGTGCTGAACCGGTTCCTGCCGGGGGTCCGGGCCCTGTTGTTCGTGGCCGCCGGCTTCTCGGGATTGCCCCTGGGGCGGGTCCTGGCCCTGGGTGCCGTCTCGGCGGTCCTCTGGAACAGCCTGATCCTGGCAGGGGGTCTGGCCCTGGGGGCCCACCTGGACCTGCTGGAGTCCTGGATCCGCCGAATGGGAATCGGCGCCTGGGCCGTCTTCGGCCTGGTGTTGCTGGGAGGTCTGGGCCTCCGGTTCGTCCGTCGCCGTCGTCGACGGGTACGGCCGGTTGACAGCGGCAGCCAGCCGTCGGAGGATGACCCTGCACCAGGACAGGTGGGTCGCAAGACCCCATGAGGAGGAAGACATGGCACGATTTCCGTCGGTGGAATGGGTCGCAGGGTACCAGCAGGCCATCAACGCAAACCCCGATTACAAGGTTGCCGGGGCCAAGTGGGACAAGGGGGTCGTGGCGCTGATCTGCAATGCGAGCCCGGACCTGGGGATCCCGGAGGACCTGGGGATCTGGCTGGACCTGCACCAGGGGGTCTGCCGGGAGGCACGGCTGGTCAGCGCCGCCGAGGCCCTCAAGGCGCCGTTCTGCATCACCGGGGAGTACGCCCGCTGGAAGCAGGTGATCCGCAAGGAACTGGACCCCATCAAGGGACTGCTCCAGGGGAAGCTCCGGCTGAAGGGGGACCTGCCGACGATCGTGCGCTTCGTGGATGCCAGCAAGGCCCTGGTCGAGTCGGCGACCCACGTCGCCACCGAGTTCCCCGACGACTGACCCGAAGGCGAAGGCCCTGGGCGACGGGAGGTGTCCCATGATCGATCGGGAGGACTTCGAGTTCCTCTTCGCCTTTCCGACCCGGGTCCTCTACCGGGCCGGCTGCATCGCCGAGGCGCCCCTGGAGTGCGACCGCCTGGGGGTCTCCCGGGTGCTGCTGGTCTCGGACCCGATCCTGGCCCGGCGGACCGACCTGGTGGACCGGGTCCGGAAGGTGTTGGGGACCCGGGTGGCCGGCGAGTTCCTGGAATGCCCGCCCGACTCGTCGGTGGAGTCGGTGGAGGCCGGGGCCGAACGGGCCCGAGAGGTCGGCGCCGAGGGAGTCGTTTCGGTCGGCGGCGGCAGCGTGATCGATACCGCCAAGGGGATCTGCCTGCTCCTGACCGAAGGGGGCCGGCTCAAGGACCATGAGGGATTCCAGAACCTGAGTCGGAAGGCGGCTCCCCACGTGGTGATCCCCACCACCGCCGGGACCGGGTCCGAGGTGACCTACGTCGCGGTGATCAAGGACGTCGCGGAACACCGGAAGATGCTCTTCGGCGACCATCGGCTGCTGCCCGACAGCGCGATCCTGGACCCGGCGATGACCACCGGGTTGCCGGCGGGACTGACGGCGGCCACGGGGATGGATGCCCTGTCCCATGCCCTGGAGGCCCTGCACTCCACCCAGGCCCAACCCCTGGCCGACGGACTCGCCCTCTTCGCCCTCCGGGAGATTCGGGAGGCCCTGCCCCGGTGCGTCGAGTCCCCCGACGACCTGGTGGCCCGGGGACGACAACTGGTGGCCTCGACGGCCGCGGGGGCCGCCTTCAGCAACGCCCAGGTAGGTCTGGTGCACGCGATGTCCCACACCGTCGGCGCCCGTTTCCAGGTGCACCACGGCCTGGCCAACAGCATCGCGTTGCCCGCGGTGGTGCGCTTCAACGCCGAGGCCTGTCCGGAGGTCTACCGGCGCGTGCTGGAGGCCCTGGGACTTCCCACCGACGGGGATCCCCGGGAGGTGGCCGAGCGGCTGGCTCGATACCTGGAGACCCTGGCGCGACGCCTGGGCCTGCCCCGGTCCTTCCGGGAGGTCGGGGTGCCCGAGGAGGCGCTGCCGGACCTGGCCAACGCCACGCTCTTCGACGGGTCCGTCCTCTACAATGCCCGGACGGTCTTCGAGGGGGAGGAGGTGCTGCCGGCCTGGCAGGAGGCCTGGCGAGGCCCATCCGAGTGACGCCCCTGACAGGCGCCCGGGGGATTCAGGCCCCGGCCCCCTCCGGGGCCCTCGGGACCGGGGGTCCCTCGACTCCCCGCTGGAGGTCCGCCAACGCCTGGGCCCGAGAGGGGGAGCGGCCCGTGGAGACCTGCTCCTCCAGCCAGGCGACCGCGTTGCCATAGGTGACCGTGTTGATCGACTCGGGCATCTCCACCTCGCCGGTGGCGTGAAGCCTCCTGCCGAGGCGCATGGCAGCCTTCACCAGGTCCTTCGAGTGCGGGGGAGCCCCGGGGTCGCCGGCCACCCGGGCCACGACCCGGTAGGACTCCAGGAACGGCTGGACGATCCGGGCCAGCCACCGGACCTCCTCGATGGCCCCCGGAGGCACCCGGAAGAGCCCCCCCTCCTCCATCAGCCATCCCTCCTGCAGCGCCCGCTGCAGGGTCCGTTGGAAGGCCTCCGGGAAGCCCCAGAGCCCATAGATGAACTCCCGCCGGAAGACCATCGAGAGGACCCGGGTCTCCTCGGTGAGGGACTCCCGCGTGAAGGACCGGTCGCCGGCACCGGCCAGGCGCACCACCGTGGTGGCCAGCAGCGCGTCATCGACGAAGTGGTTCACCAGGCCGTTCTTGTGATAGTCCAGCGAGAAGCGTCCCTCCTCCCGGACGATGATCACCTCCTCGTCCCCGAAGACCCCGACCTGGATCAACCCCTCCTTCGTGAAGAGGCGCACCACTTCCAGGATCGAGGTCTCCACGGCCTCCCCGTACTTCTTGCCGTCCGCCGGGGCACCCGTCTCCTCCCCCTCCCCCGGAGCACCTGACAACCCGGCCTTCCGGAGGCCCTCCAGCAAGGGGTCCGAGATCAGCCCGCCTCGCCTCCGCCAGGCCAGCAGCACCTGGCCCACCCGCTGCGACAGCAGGCTCCGCTCGATCCCCCTCCTCCCGTGGGTCAACAGGGCGAAGGCCACCAGTTGCTGGGGGGTCGCCACCACGGTCGCCACGATGCGGTGGGCGATCAGGTGGGCCAGGGAACGGATCACCTCCGGCGTGAGGGCCTCCCCGCCATCCTCCTGCGGCAGGCGAATGCCCTGACGACGGAGGTGATCAGCCAGGCTAATCGGCCGATCGAACCTCACGTAGAGCCGCCCATAGTGAG
The DNA here is from genome assembly GCA_029547805.1 of Deltaproteobacteria bacterium. Lineage (GTDB taxonomy): Bacteria > Myxococcota_A > UBA9042 > DTJE01 > DTJE01 > JAGOKF01. The sequence goes on along the minus strand of JAKPOP010000026.1, from coordinate 14,908 downwards.
TCCCGAGCACCCTGGCGCCCCGGGCGATGTCCCCGACCCCCTCGGGGCGCTTGGTGGCGCCCTCGCTCTCCCGGCGATAGGACGCCATCTCCACGACCCGCTCGTAGGTGATGGACGCGGGAACGATCTGGACGTCCTGGGCACCGCCCGTGACCACCGTCTCGGCGATCATCGCCAGCAGGCCGGTCCTGGGCGGCAGCAACTTGCCGGTCCGGCTGCGGGTCCCCTCCAGGAAGAACTCCATCCAGTAGCCTTCCTTCAGGAGCTTGCGGACATAGTGGGCCAGGACCAGGGAGTAGAGGCGGTCGCCCCGGACGCTGCGCCGGATGAAGAAGGCCCCGCTCTTGCGGAAGATCCAGCCCATGGGCCAGAAGGAGAGGTTCTCCCCGGCACAGATGTGGGGCACGATGAGGCCGTGGGTGTAGAAGAGGAAGGAATAGACCAGATAGTCCATGTGGCTGCGGTGGGCCGAGACCAGCACGATGGGGCCGGTCCTCGCCGCCTCCCGGATCGCCTGGAGTTCCCGGGTGTCCACCGCAAGGCCCGTGAACATCCGCCCGAAGATCAGGCCCAGGAGCAGCGCGAAGGACTCCAGGACCGCAAAGTGGAAGTCCGCGGCCATCTTGCGAAGAATCGCCCGTGCCCGCCGGATCTGGACCGCAGGGACCAGCCCCTCCTCCTGGGCCAGACGCGTGACGGCCTCCAGCAACGGAGGGGACCGCATCATCTCGTCGATGATCTGGCGGGCGGTCTTGAGCAGGGGCCCCCGGATGGCCTTCGATTCCAGCAGGAACTCGTTCCCCACCAGAAACTTCAGGCGCGCCACCAGGGTGGGCTCCGGAGCGTCCCCCTGTTCCCTCAGGAAGACCGACAGGTCCACGGGGTGCCCCGCCTGCACCTGGGCCCGGCGGCGATTCCACAGGAAGGACAGGATCTTCCGGAGACGGCTCGGGGCGAGGGGGTCCCCGAGGATCACGTCGATCAGCGAACGCCGGTAGGACTCGGGGGCCTGGTACCAGGTGATCATCAGGGGCACCAGGACCAGCGGGCGATCCTGGGTCCGCTGGGCGGCAATGACCTCCGGGAGCAGGGTCCCCTGAGGCTCTCCCCCGAACTGGATCAGGGTGTGGGGGCGCTTCAGGTGGACCAGCACGGGACCTCCGGCAGCCAGCGCATCCCGGATTGCCTCGGGGTCACGAGGCCGGCGGTTCCTCCGCAGCAGGCGCCCCCAGATCCCGCGCAGGAACTCCCTGGGACGGGTCCACCGGAGGTCCATGCCCTCGGCGAAGACGATCAGGGGCAGGCCGTAGCGGACGAAGGCCCAGGCCAGGAAGAGGTAGTCCAGCAGGCTCCGGGCATAGAAGACGACGACCAGGACGCCTCGCTGGTGCGCCTCCCGGATCATGGACTGCGTGGTGTCGTCGAACCGGACCCCCTGGAACAGCCAGTCGCCAATCCGGCGGGCCATGCAGCCGACGGAAGGCACCATCCGGGAAGGGTGATCGGCCACTCGTGAAGGCTCCCCCATCGGGCTGTCACCCCGTCCATCAGAACACGCCCGGACCCTTCCGGTCGAGCCTGTTTACATACCCCGAAGGGGCCCGGGGGTCAAACCGTCAGGCCCCGGATCGCGGCCTGGTCTGCCGGGCGACGCACCGGGCGCAGCATCCGTGGATCTCCATCCGGTGCCCGGTCATCCGGAATCCGAAGGCGTCGGCGATGCGCCGCTGCGCCTCCTCGATGCCCGGGTCCTCAAACTCCCGGATCGCCCCGCAGCAGTCGCAGACCAGGTGATCGTGGTGCTCGGACCCCACGGCCTCGTAGCGGGAGAACCGATCCCCGAACTGCCTCGCCTCGACCAGGCCCGAGTCCACCAGCAGGTGCAACGTCCGGTAGACCGTCGCCTGGCCGATCTGAGGCCATCGGCGCTGGACCGCCTGGACCACCTCCTCGACCCCCGGGTGTCCCTGGAGGCCGAAGAAGACCTCGGCCACCCGGAGCCTCGGTGCGGTGACCCTCCCCCCCCGGGACCGGATGTAGTCCACCAGGGGTTCCCTCCAGGAAGGGACCTCCTTGCGGGATCTCCCACTCATGGATCCTCCTGCCGCTGCAGACGGACCTCCGTGATCCAGGTCATCTCGAGCCACCGGGGATGCCCCCGCCGGGAGACCCGCACGGCGGCCGCCTCCATCGCCTCGCCCTGGTCGGGCCTGCCCGTCCTGGGGTCCAGTCGCCAGCGGCCCCGCCCTTGCCCATGCAGGTCCACGCCCTCCCGGGACCCCGAGGCGCGCCCCTCGATCGTCCACTCGGCCCGCAGCCGCCACCGCGGCCCTTCGTCGGTCTCCTCGGCCCCGGCCCAGGACACCGTCCCGTCCCGCACCAGTGTCACCTCCCCGTGTTCCCTCACCTCCCGGACCTCCTCCCGGCGCAGGGGCCAGGGGGCGTCGCTCCGGACATGGCGGTCCAGGTCCGGGACGGGCAGCACCGCCCGCAAGGCCAGGGCCACCTCCCGGGCCGGTCCCGGCGGCCGTCGGTCGCTCCGGAGGTCTTCTGGGGACAGGACCTGGTCCTCCAGGCCCTCCACGAGGAGGTCCTCGCTACCCTCCTGGGACGGAGAGACCTCGACCTCGGCCGCCAGGACCTTCCACCGGGCCGCCAGGAGGTCCTGCCCTCCGTCGGTCTCTGAGGTCAGGCGCATCCGTTGCCGGACCACGCGCTCCTTGGGCGCGAACTGCGTTCCCCGCATCCGGACCCGGTGCACGACCTCCAGGGACCACTGCTGGGAAGTCTCCGAAGAAGCCTCGGCCCCCCACTCCTCCAGGTTCCGGGGAGGGCCTCCCTCTGCCTCCTCCCACGGAGGCAGGTCCGGGGGCTCCCAGGCCTCGGACCCGTTCCGGACGCAGCCGACCGCCAGCAAGAGCAGGGGAAGGACCCCGAACCACAGACGGGCACCCCGCGAGGCCACCGTGGAGGGAGACGCCAACCCCGGGCCCGGCCTCGCGCCCTCGCTCCTCCCGGGACCGGATTGGCGAGGTCCGGCTCGGGAGACCGACTCGGCGTTCCAATGCACCTTCGGCCTCCTGGAGGTCACTGGCAGACCTTCTGACCGGTCCCGGGGTCGGTCACGCACCGCTTGCCGCCGGTGCAGGCCGGGGCGGACCCGCATCGGCAGTTCCCGTTCACGCAGGCGTTGGCGATGTCCGCGGTGCAGGTCACCCCCGGAGTCCCACAGAGGCAGAGGTCCGGGACCCCGGGGGCTCCCGAGTCCTGGCAGTAGGAGAGATAGGGCGCGGTGCCCGCGCAGTTGACGTGGTTGGCGCAGACGATTCCCTGCCGGTCGCTGGTGCAGACGTAGGTCCCGGTGGCGCAGGGGATCGGGGTGGTCCCCGCGTCGGGGTCGCACTTGGTGCCCTTCAGGGGCCAGGGGTCATCCACGACCCCGTCGCAGTTGTCATCCAGATTGTTGCAGATCTCGGTGGAGGGGGTCCCGGGAAAGGCGTTGCAGACCAGCCCGCTGCCATCGGCGGCGCAGACCCAGTTGCCGGACCGCTGGCAGATCCCCAGGCCCGAGGTGCACGGCTGCCCCTTCAGGGGGAAATCCTCGTCCACGAACCCGTCGCAGTCGTCGTCCCTGCCGTTGCACCGCTCCTGAATGTCCGATGGATTCTCGGGACCGCAGACCACCCCGAGGCCATCGGCAGAGCACACGGTGACGCCATTGGGGCACTGGTCGCTGTCGGGGCCGTCGCAGGCCCGGCCCAGGTCGTAGCCCTCGTCGGTCCTCCCGTTGCAGTCGTCATCCTTGCCATTGCACCGCTCGGGGCCGACGCCGTCCCACAGGCAGGCCGGCACATTGTCCTGGCAGGCCCAGGTCCCGTTCGGACACCCGTCGCCGTCCTGGTCGCACCCGGTGCCGATCATCGGGAAGGCCTCGTCGGTCTGCCCATCGCAGTTGTCGTCCCGACCGTTGCAGACCTCGGTGGCCCCCGGGCGGATGGCCGCCGTCGTGTCGTCGCAGTCCGTGTCCAGGCGGCTCCTCCAGATGCCGTCGGCGCCGCAGAGACACCGTGCGGTCCCCGGCTCCCCGAAGCCGTCCCCGTCCTGGTCCTGGTACCAGGACACGCACCCCTGGGCCCCCTCCTCGTCGGTGAGCCCGTCACAGTCGTCGTCCAGGCCATTGCAGGACTCGGGGACGTCCGCCGGCGTCTCCGGTCCGCAGACCACGCCCTGTCCGTCGGGGGTGCACTGGAGCCTCCCGTTGGGGCACTGGTCCGAGTCGGGGCCGTCGCAGGGGTCCCCGGCGCTCCAGGGTTCATCGGTCCGTCCGTCACAGTTCTCGTCGAGGCCGTCGCACCGGGTCTCGCCGTCGGGCCGGTAGCCCGTCACCCCGGAGTAGTCGCAGACCCACCGGGGCGGGACGCAGGAGGCGGTGACCCTCCCGGCGCAGATCCCTGCCGTGCGGCACCCGCTCAGGTCCGGCACCGGGATGTCGTCGGTGGTCCCGTTGCAGTCGTTGTCCAGCCCGTCGCAGACCTCCGGCCCGCCCTGGGCCATGCTCCCGTCTGGGAGCGTGGAGCAGGTGGGCTGTCCCGTGAGGAGCGAGCACTCCACGACCCCTGGGCCACAGACCCCGGGCGGCACGCAGACCTGGCCCACGGCGAGGCCCTGCCAGTACATGCCCTCATCGGTGAGCCCGTCGCAGTCGTCGTCCTGCCCGTTGCAGACCTCCTCCCGGGCCTGGCTCGCCGGTCCATCGGGGTTGGTGCTGCACGTGGCCGCCGAGAGGCTCTTGCAGACCACGCGGCCGACCCCGCAGGCCCCGATGCCGTCGCAGGTCATTCCCACGGGAATGCCCTGCCAGTTCCAGTCCTCGTCGGTCTGGCCGTCACAGTCGTCGTCCAGCCCATTGCAGGTCTCCCGCGTGGGGACCGAGGGCTCATCCCCGACGCAGACGACACCCACCCCGTCCGGGTGGCACTGAAAGACCCCGTTGGCGCACCGGTCGTCATCGGGACCATCGCAGGGCTGTCCCACCGGGAAGTCCTCGTCGGTCTGCCCATCGCAGTCGTCGTCCAGCCCGTTGCAGACCTCCCAGCCGACGTTGCTTTCCTGGCAGACGACCCCGGACCCGTCCGGAAGGCAGACATAGCGTCCATTGAAACACTCGTCCGGGTCCGGGCCGTCGCAGAGTTCCCCCACCGGGAAGTTCTCGTCGGTCAGGCCATCGCAGTCGTCGTCCAGCCCGTTGCAGACCTCCGGGATGTCGGTGACCGACTCGGGACCACACTCCGATCCCCGCTGGTCCCCCCGGCAGACGAAGACCCCGTTCTTGCAATCATCCGTATCCGGACCGTCGCAGGAGAGGCCCACCAGGAAGTCATCGTCAGGCGTGCCGTCGCAGTCCTCGTCGATGCCGTCGCACCGGTCCTCCGTCTCCCGAAAGCCCGGGACCCCCGAGTAGTCGCAGACCCAGCGTCCGCCGATGCAGGAGGCCGGGATGTCCTTCCCCGCGCAGATGCCCCCGTGGCGACAGGCATCGGGCCCCGGCGTCACGTCCTCGTCGGTGACCCCGTCGCAGTCGTCGTCCTGCCCGTTGCAGACCTCCGGCCGGACCCCGGGGGAGGACCCGTCGGGGTTGCTGCTGCACGTCACCTCCAGCGTCCTCGGGTTGCACTCCACGACCCCGGCCCCGCAGGCCCCGACCCCCGTGCAGGACTGCCCCAGGGCCTGTCCCTGGTAGGCCAGGCCGTTGTCCACCACGCCGTCGCAGTCGTTGTCCAGCCCATCGCAACGCTCCGGGACCGCCTGGGAGGCCGTCCCGTCGGCATTGGAACTGCATGTCGCCCGACGGCGGTCCACCGCGCACTGCACGATGCCGGCCCCACAGATCCCCTCGCCGATGCAGGCCGCGCCCAGCGGAGACCCCTTCCAGTCCATGCCGTTGTCCACCACGCCGTCGCAGTCGTCATCCCGGCCATTGCAGGCCTCCGCCAGATCCGCCGGGTCCTCGGGTCCGCAGATGGTCCTGCTCCCATCCTCGGTGCACTCGGTCCCTCCATTCCGGCAGGAGTCCCGGTCCGGACCGTCGCAGGGCAGTCCGAGGTCCGGGAAGACCTCGTCGGTGAGGCCGTTGCAGTTGTCATCGAGGCCGTTGCAGGCCTCCGGTCGAGGCCCCTGGACGGGGTCGCAGGCCAACGAGGCCTCCCGTCCCCGGTGGACGCAGACCATGACCCCCGGCCGGCACTCCCCCACCGACGACCCGCAGGGAAGGCCGTCGCTGCCAGGATTGCCGTCGTCCACGACCCCGTCGCAGTCGTCATCGAGGCCGTTGCAGACCTCCGGAGCCCCGGGGTGGATCGCCGGATCCCGGTCGTCGCAATCGAAGGGGGGCGGGTAGCCGTCCCGGTCCTGATCCGTGAGCCCGAAACAGGAGAGATCGGCCCCGTTGCAGTCCTGATCGATGCCGTCTCCGCATCGCTCCGAGGCCCCGGGATGCATCGTCGGGTCCCCCTCCCCGCAGTCCTGCGGCGGGACGAAGCCATCCCCGTCCAGGTCCGCCGGGTCACACCAGGTGATCTGGCCATCGCAGTTCCAGTCGCAGGCCTTCCTGGCATCCGTCCCCCTCCGGGAGGTGGGACAGCAGGGCTCCGAGGCCCCGGGATGGACCTCGGCCCGGTGGTCATCGCAATCCTCCGGAGCCAGGTCGCCGTCCCCATCCAGGTCATCCGGGAGGCAGTCCTCGTCGGTCTGTCCGTCGCAGTCGTCATCGACGCCGTTGCCGCAGACCTCCATCCGGTCCCGGAGTTCCGGAGGCTCCAGGCACAGGACGCCCCGCCCGTCCGGATGGCAGACGAAACGCCCATGGGGACAGAGGTCCCCATCCTCGCCATCGCAGGGCCCGGCCGGGAACGCGAAGTCCTCGTCGGTCTGCCCGTCGCAGTCGTCGTCGAGGCCGTTGCACCGCTCGACCCGGGGCAGGATGCCTCCCAGGCACTCCATCCGCTGCCCCTTCAGGCCGTAATGCACGCAGGTCCATCGTCCCGGACGACAGACCCCCTCCGAGGATCCGCAAGGATCCCCGGCCCGGACCTCCGAGGACCCCGCTCCTCCCGACGGACCGACGGCGGCCCCGTCGTCGATCACGCCGTTGCAGTCGTCATCAATGCCGTTGCACCGCTCCACCGCCCCGGGATGCACGAGGGGGTCCGTGTCGTCGCAGTCGAACCGGCCTGCGTATCCGTCCCCGTCTTCGTCCACCGGGCCCACGCATCCCGATTGTCCGACGGCGCAACAGGCCAGGTCGCCCTGCTGGCAGTCCTGGTCGATGCCGTCGTTGCAGCGCTCCGGCGCCCCGGGATGGATCGTCGGGTCGTTGTCGTCACAATCGGCCGGGGAGGCGTAACCGTCCTGGTCCTGGTCCTCCAGGGCGCACCAGACGATGCGTCCATCGCAGTCGAAGTCGCACCGGGGCCCCAGGACCTCGGGAGACGTCTCGAGGGGACAGCAGGGCTCGAAGGCCCCCGGACGTCGAGACGGGTCGTCCGGGGCACAATCCTGGTCGTTCGGCACCCCGTCCCCGTCCCGGTCCGGCGCCTGGCAGGTCTCGTCGGTCTCCCCGTTGCAGTCGTCGTCCTGGCCGTTCCCACCGAAGGCGCCACAGTCCTCCTGGGCCAGGGCCTGTCCCCGGGTCGAGCAGGTCAACTGGCCGTCAGGCCCGCAGACCACCTGGCCCCCTTCGCAGCGGCCGGTCCCGCAGGACTGCCCCAGGCGCCGGAGGGCCCCGTCGTAGTCCCGGAACCACAGTCCCTCGTCGGTCCGACCGTTGCAGTCATCATCGATGCCGTTGCACCGCTCAGGGACCGGATAGCGGGCATCGCAGGCCCCCCACTGTCCCCGACAGGTCACCGACCCGCCGCAGGTGCCCGCAGGAGCGGACACCTGGCATGGAAACACCGCGCCCTCCAGGTCGGGGACGCACCGGCATCCGCCGGCATCGGGGACGCACTGGGACCGGAGCACCGCCGGCAGGTCCTCCCGAGGAACCGCCTGACAGGTGAAGCCACCAGGACACGGGGTACCTGCCCCGCAGGGGGCCCCGCAGAACCGTCCGCCCACCCCGTCCAGACAGGCGGCCCCCAGGGCCGGACAGTCGGCGTCCTGGCGGCAGGGGGCGCAGAGTCCCACCGGCATCGGCTGACAGGCCAGGTCCTCGGGACCCCCGAGGGGCAGGCACCAGAGGCCCTGGGGGCATCCCTCGTCGCAGGGCCCGCCACAGACGCCGGTGGTCCCCCCCTCGATCCCCGGCCACGGCAGGCACAGGGCCGACAGGCAGTCCCCTGGCCCGGTGCAGGGCCATCCCGGCGATCTGGGAGGCCCGTCCTGGAGGGGGACGTCCATCAGGTCGGCGTCGCCTCCTTCCTCCGTGTCGGCCAGGTCCCCGGGGCCCTCGTCCCCATCGACGCCCCGGTCCTCCCCATCAACAGCCAGGCCCTCGTCCATCGGGGCGCCATCCCCGATGTCCGATCCCCCGTCGGGGATCCGGTCCGCAGGAACGTCCTCCGGGGAGGGATCGGCAAAGCGGGTGCACGCCCAGACCAGGCAGGGAAGGGCCCACAGGGACCAGCGACGCCACCTCATTCGACGAACCTCCCGTCCCTCCCAGGGCCGACGATAGTGTAGCAAAGTCGGCCGTTCCGGGCAGTCGATTCCCCCTGAGAACGCCGGTTCGGGGAAGGCCGATACGGGCGGCGATGGGGGCCGATCCCGGGTGCTGCGAGCATGAGGAAGGCCGAGGGCCGGCGGTCGTCCTCGTGATACAGTCAGGCGGCTCGATGGAGGATCGCCGATGGAGCGGGTCGTCATCGTCGGAGGAGGGGTCTCGGGCCTGGCACTGGCCTTCTGGCTCCAGCGCCTGGCTTCGGAGGCCGGACGGCCGTTGCGGGTGACGGTGCTGGAGGCCGAGGAGACCCCCGGCGGCAAGATGCGCACCGAGCGCGAGGGCCCCTACCGGGTGGAATGGGGGCCCAACGGCTTCCTGGACAGCAAGGTCCACGCGGTGCGCCTGGTGGAGGCCCTGGGCATGGGGAGCCAGGTCCTCCAGGCCTCCCTCCGGTCCCGGACCCGCTACATCACGCGCCACGGTCGGCCCGTCCCGGTGCCCGAGTCGCCCCTGGCGTTCCTCCGGAGCCCCCTGATCTCCGTTTCGGGGAAGATCCGCCTGCTGGGGGAGCCCTTCGCCCCGCCCGCGCCCCCGAACCGGGACGAGACGGTGGCCGAGTTCGTCCGACGCCGGATCGGCCCCGAGGCGCTGGCCTGGCTGATCGACCCGATGGTCTCGGGGGTCTTCGCCGGGGACCCGGAGGCCTTGAGCCTCGCGGCCGTGTTCCCCCGCATGGTGGAACTGGAGCGGGACCACGGCGGGCTCTTCCGGGCCCTGTGGCACCTGGGCCGAGAGAAACGCCGATCCCGACGAAACCCGGCGGCCGGCGGCATGGGACAGCCGACGGGGGTCCTGACCTCCTTCCGGGAAGGCAGCCAGTCCCTGGTGGAGACCCTGGCCGGGTCCCTGGCCCCAGGCACCCTGATCTGCGGGGCCCGGGTCCAGCAGGTGCATCGGTCCCTCGGGGGGTCCGTGGTGGAGTTCCGGGACGCCCAGGGTTCCATCCGCTGGCTGCCGGCGGACCGGGTCGTGCTGGCCTGTCCGTCCTACGAGGCCGCCCGGATGATCCGCCGGGAGATGTCGGACCTGGCGATGCTGCTGGACCAGATTCCCTACGCCCCCATCTCGGTGGTCGGCACCGCCTTCGAGGCCCGGGCCCTCCAGGGGAGTCCCCGGGGCTTCGGGGTGCTCCATCCCCGGGTCGAGGGCCGGGGGTCCCTGGGAACCCTCTACGACTCCCTGGTCTTCGAGAACCGGGCACCCGAGGGGCAGGTGCTGCTCCGGACGATGGTCGGGGGTGCCCGGGACCCGGTCGGCGCCATGCTCCCCGACGAGGCGCTGCTGGATCGGGTCTTGCGGGACCTCCGGGAGGTCCTGGGGGTCCGGGGGGACCCGGTCCGGGTGTGGATCTTCCGCCACGACCGGGGCATTCCCCAGTATCTCCGGGGACACCCGGGCCTGCTGCGGCAGGTGGACCTCCGGGTCGCCCGGTGGCCCGGCCTCCACCTGTGCTCCAATGCCTACCGGGGCATCGCCCTGGGAGACTGCTGCCGGGAGGCCGAGACCCTGGCCCGGCAGGTGGTCCCATCCGACCCGGGTCCCCGGGATCCGCCCGCCTGAACCTGGAGGAGGCACCATGCGTTTTGGAACGCTGCGACTGGCCACGGGCAAGGACGTTCCGGCCCTCTTCCGCCCCGATGGGCCCGTGGACCTCCTGGAGGAGGCGGCCCGGCGAGGCCTCCCGCCCCCTCCCCGAGCGGGCCGGGACTTCGTGGCCGCCTGGACCGCCAGGGACCCGGCCCTCCAGGACCTGGTGCACCAGGCCCGCCAGTCCCCCCGGGCCCTGGTTCCCGAGGGGTCCTTTCGCTTCCGGCCCCCGGTGCCGGACCCCCGGCTGGTCATCGCCGTCGGGCTCAACTACCGGAGTCACTGCCGGGAGCAGGACCGGGAGGTCCCGTCCTCCCCCCTCTTCTTCGCCAAGATCCCCACCTGCCTCTCGGGCCACCGGGACCCCATCCCCGCCTGGCCCCTGACCGGACAACTGGATTACGAGGCCGAACTGGCCGTCGTGATCGGCCGACCGGGGCGGGACATCCCCCTGGACCGGGCGATGGACCACGTCGCCGGCTACACGATCCTCAACGACGTCACGGCCCGGGACCTCCAGCGCCAGGAACGCCAGTGGACCCGGGCCAAGGGCCTCGACGGTTTCGGGCCCTGCGGACCCTGGTGGGTCGCCCGAGAGGAGGTTCCGGACCCCCAACGCCTGGGGATCCGGGCCTGGGTCAACGGGGAACTGCGACAGGACTCCTCGACGGAGGAGATGGTGTTTCCGGTGGCCCTGCTGGTGTCCCGGCTCTCCCAGGGGATCTCCCTCCAGGCGGGCGACATCCTGAGCACCGGCACGCCGGCCGGGGTGGGGGTCTTTCGGACCCCTCCGACCTTCCTGGCGCCCGGGGATGACGTCGCCATCGAGGTGGACGGGATCGGTCGCCTGGAGAACCGGGTGGTCGACCCTGCGGGCCTTTGACACCCGGGACCGATCCGGCCTAGCATTGCGTGGCCGACGGAACAATCCGGCCACACCATCTCTTGAAAAGGAGCATCATGGGCCCTCGCCGACGGCACACCAAGTACATCTTCGTCACGGGCGGAGTCGTCTCCTCCATCGGCAAAGGAATCAGCGCGGCGTCCATTGCGGCCCTGATGGAGTCCCGGGGCCTCAAGGTCACCCTGCTGAAACTGGACCCCTACCTGAACGTGGACCCAGGGACCATGAACCCCTTCCAGCACGGCGAGGTCTTCGTGACCGACGACGGGGCCGAGACCGACCTGGACATCGGGCACTACGAACGCTTCCTCGACGTCAACCTCGAGGGCACCGCCAACGTGACGACGGGCCAGATCTACAGCACCGTCATCGCCAAGGAGCGGCGCGGGGAATACCTCGGCGACACGGTCCAGGTCATCCCGCACATCACCAACGAGATCAAGGCCCGGATGCGGGCGTTGGCGACCGGCGACAAGGACGCGCCCGACCTCATCATCACCGAGATCGGCGGCACCGTCGGTGACATCGAGAGCCTGCCGTTCCTTGAGGCCGCGCGTCAGGTGCGCCAGGAGATCGGCCGGGACAACTGCTTCTTCCTGCACGTCTCGCTGGTGCCCTACCTCGCCCCGAGTGGCGAGCTGAAGACCAAGCCGACGCAGCACTCCGTGGCGGCCCTGCGCCAGGTCGGCATCCAGCCCGACGGGCTCGTCCTGCGGGCCGACCGGGAGATCCCCGAGCCGATCAAGCGCAAAATCTCGCTCATGTGTGACGTCGACCAGGACGCGGTCGCCGCGGCCGTCGATGCACCGTCGATCTACGACATCCCCAAGGTCCTGCACGGTGAGGGCCTGGACGCCTACGTCATCCGCCGCCTGGGCCTGGGCTTCCGCGACGTCAACTGGACTTCGTGGAACGAGATGCTCAAGCGCGTCCACGACCCCGAGCACCAGATCGAGATCGCGCTCGTCGGAAAGTACATCGACCTCCCCGACGCCTACCTGTCGGTGACCGAGGCGTTGCGTGCGGGTGGTTTCCACCACGACGCCAAGGTCGTCATCCGCTGGGTGGCCAGCGACGAGTGCCAGACCGAGGCCGGCGCTCAGCGGGCCCTGGGCGGCGTCGACGCGATCCTCGTGCCCGGTGGGTTCGGCGTGCGCGGCATCGAGGGGAAGCTCGGCGCCCTGCGCTGGGCACGGGAGCGTCAGGTCCCCACCCTCGGCATCTGCTTGGGGCTGCAGTGCATGGTCATCGAATACGCCCGCACCGTGTTGGGCATCGCCGACGCCTCCTCCAGCGAGTTCGACCCGCAGACGACCCACCCCGTCGTTGCGACGATGGCTGAGCAACTGGCCTTCGTCGAAGGCGCCGGAGACCTCGGCGGCACGATGAGGCTGGGCCGGTATGCCGCCCGCCTCACCCCGGGGAGTGTCGTCGCCACGGCATACGGCACCACCGAGGTGAGCGAACGCCACCGGCACCGCTACGAGGTCAACAACTCCTATCGGGAGCAACTCGAAGGCGCCGGCCTGGTGTTCTCCGGGCTGTCCCCGGACGGGTCGCTGGTTGAGTTCGTCGAGTTGCCGCCCGACGTGCACCCCTACTTCGTCGCCACCCAGGCGCACCCGGAGTTCCTCTCGCGCCCCAACCGCGCCCACCCGCTCTTCGCCGGGTTGGTCGGTGCGGCCCTGGATCGCCAGCGCGCGCAACGCCTCGTCGAGGTCGAGCGCACCACCCGACCCGAGTCACAGACCGCCGCGGTCGGCTGAGGTGGCCTTCGACGCGCCGATCGGCACTGCCGCGCTGTTGCGGGACGAGATCGCGCCGAAGCCCGTCGTGGCGAGCGACGTCGTCTGGCAGGGGCTGGTCTTCGACGTCCGCCGGGATCGGGTCGACCTTGGCGCCGAGGTTGTCACCCGCGACTACGCCGACCACCCCGGCGCCGTGCTCATCCTCGCGCTGCGCGAGATCGACGGGGTCGACCACATCGTCATGATTCGGCAGTACCGCCACGCCTGCGGTTCCTACCTCTGGGAGCTGCCGGCTGGCCTGCTCGACATCCCCGGGGAGCCGCCGCGCGACGCCGCCGAACGCGAGTTGCGCGAGGAGGTCGACCTGGTCGCGGGCCGGTGGGACCTGCTCATCGACGCCTACGCCTCGGCGGGAGTCTTCCCCGAGGCCTACCGCGTGTTCCTCGCCCGTGACCTCGCTCCCGCTCCGGGCGAGCCGCACGCGCGCACCGGCGAGGAGGCCGACCTCACCGTCCGCTGGGTCAGCCTCGACGATGCGTATGCCGCGGCGCTGGCTGGGCAGCTGCACAACCCCGGCGCGCTGCTGGGCATCCTCGCCGCGTGGGGAGCCCGGGCCCAGGGCTGGAGCACCCTGCGACCGGACGATGCCCCGTGGCCGGAGCACCCGGCATACCGGGATGGTCACCGCACCGGCCCGCAGGCGGGTTGAGCAGCGGCTCGGGGAGTCTGAGTAGCTCAGAGTCTGAGTAGCCCGCGTCTGATCTGAGTCGCCCGGAGTCTAAGTAGCACGTACTCAGGCGCCCGAGGCGCGGACGCTTTACGGTCATGGCTGACGCGTGCGAGACCGATCGCGCGAACAGGTTGTGACAGGGGGAGCCGATGACGGGCTCGATGACGTGGGACGAGGGCGGTGCCGGCGAGGCGAGCGGCCAGGTGGCGTCCATGGCCGATGCCGTGCAGGCCCAATCGAGGCGTCTCGCGGGGATCACCGTGAACCAAGGCGACGCGACGGGGATGATCCGCGAACTCCTGCACACCTGGGCCACGGAACTGGACCTGCGGGGTGAGGCCCTGGACGTCTGGGCCACAGCCGTCAGGGCGCAGACCGAGACGGTGGCTCGGACCGATCACAGAATGCGGTTGGCGTGACGACCTCGACCGATGAGGCCCTGCACCTGGCCCGAGTCGGCGATGCGTTGGTCGATGCCCATGTCGACGTGACGGCTCTTCGCCAGATCGCCTGGGCTGCTGAGTTGGCCGGGCTACGGGCCGTCCTCGCACTAGGTCCGGGGCTGTTGACCGACCCGCGGGCCGGCGCGGTCCTCGTGGACGCCCTCCAACCGCTCGCGGTCGATTTGGCCGACGGACAACCGCAGTCGCCGGATCTCACCCATCGGGTTCGGCGGTTCTTCGCCGACCTCGTCATGGTGGTGGGGGCCCTGACGCACGAGGACCCGGCGTGAGCGGGGAGTGGCAGGTCACCCACCTGCTCAACGAGTCTCGGAGTTTTCTTCGGACCCTGGGTCTCGTGGCAATCGCCCTCGTGTGGCCACCGTCGCTCATTGCCGACATCGAGCGTTTCCGGCGCACGATCTCGTACCCGCCCCCAGGCGACCCCGCCACCATCGAGGGCATGGCGACGTCGCTGGACACGGCTGGGCGAGCGGTGGACGAGGTCCGAGCCGACCTGGACCGGCGCCGCGTCGGGCTGCCGGCGATCGTCGTGGGAGTAGCGGCCGGGACCGCTACCCAGGCTGCCGCCGCGTTGTCATCGGGCCTGAGTCACGAGGTGACTGGGCTGGCTCTCTCGGCGCGCGCCCTGCGACGGTATGCCGCGAGCCTGCAGGACGCGATCACGGAGCACGGCCGCGTCGATGACCACTTCGACGACGCCGTGGCCCACCTGCGTCGATGTGCCGACCTCACTGTCGAGGCGTTTGGCGTCGACAC
>JAKPOP010000009.1 GCA_029547805.1 Deltaproteobacteria bacterium | reverse complement strand
TGGGCCCTGACGAACCCGACAGGCTCACCGTCCGGGTCGGTGATAGAGGCTATTACGCCCCCACCACCAGAGAGGACCTGCTCCCCCTTCGCCGCCCTGTCGCGGGCGGCATTCGCGGCCTCGATGGCTGCTGCGGCCACCCGGGAGAGACAGTCACTGGTGGATGCGGCCTCAACCTTTTGGGTCCAGCCCCGCTCTGACGGGACACCAGAGACCCAATGGAAACGGGCGATATACTTCATGGCTGGTCCTCCTTGAACTCGAAAGGGACCTCCGCGGCCAGGCTCAACATCTGGTCGCGGAAGCCGCGCCAGTAGTCCGACTCCCCACCGGACCGGAACGCCTCGTTCGCGTTCCGTTCGGCATCCGCCAACCTCCCGTTGGCGAGGGCGATGGCGGACCGGGCGACCGCCTCAAGGGCGCTGCTTGGGCGCTCGTCGGGCTCGGAGCACCCCTCGCACGTGTCCCTGTCGCAGAACCCACAGACCCGCTGGAAATACACCAGGGCCAGGCCCCTGGCGCGCCCCAGGACGTCACTGGTCACGTCAGGCCCCCAGGTCCCGCGGACCTCGCGCCCGCTCGGGGTCCGGACGACCAGGCGCGTCGTCCGACGCTCCCGCCCGGCGGCCCTGATGGCCTTCTCGACGGCCCCGGCGACGGACCGCGCCCGGACCTGGTAGTCATCGGACTCCGAGACCATCCGCCCGTCGCGCGCCTGAACCTGGATGGTGACGATGAACTCCATTACAGCCTCCCTCGCCTAGCGCGTCCTCACATAGAAGGCATATCGGCATGGGGCGACGCGGACCCCACGCGTGCCCCACCGCTGTTCCATGCGGAGGGACTCCACGGATGGGGTCAGCATCAGGCAGAACCCATCGGGGGGCGGCCGGAGGACAGCCGTCGCGGTCCCCCGCGCCAAACCCTGGGGGCCGGGGACGGCCCATCCCGGGCAGGGGACGGGGCCGTCGCAGTGCCGGCCATAGTGCCAGTGGTCGATTTCGGCGGGGCGAGCCTCGATGATGTCAGCGCATCGGTAGTCCATATCAGCCTCCTTGCCCGCCTGCCGCGCCAGGACGGGCTCTATGGCATGCCGCGCGGGGCCGGCGGGGCCGGCTGGGTCACCTCCGCACGAAGGTGTAGTCCAGGCCACGGATCGCGGCCTCGACCTCCCTCCGGCACGCGGACCAGACCGGCGAGTCCCCGTAGTTCGCCTCGTGGGCCTCGGCGTCCTCGATGCGTTTCAGCGCCGCGAGGAAGTCGCCCCATCCGACCTCATCGATGGCCCGGCGAGCGCAGAGCCTCGCCACCTCGGCTTCCTCCTCGATCTCCTCCAGGTGCTTGGCGAACTCCAGCCAG
>JAKPOP010000001.1 GCA_029547805.1 Deltaproteobacteria bacterium | reverse complement strand
TCCGGAGGTAGTTCTCGATGGCCGCGGTGGGGGCCTTCAACTCGTGGGCGACCACCGAGAGCAGTTCGAACCGGATGCGACGCCGCTCGTCCGCGAGCCGCCGGGCCTCCCGACGCACGATCAGGTGCCGGGTGGCCTTGTAGAGCACCGATTTCAGTTCGTCGGGCGTGAAGGGCTTCGCCAGGAAGTCGAAGGCTCCCTGCTTGGTGGCCGCCACCGCCGTCTCCAGGGAGGCGTAGGCAGTGATCACGATGGTGACCGTGTCCACCGGGTCCTTCTGCATCCGTTCCAGGACCTCCAGGCCCGAGATGCCCGGCATCTTGTAGTCCAGGAGCAGCAGGTCCGGCGGCCCCGCCCGCCCGAGGGACTCGATCGCCGCCTCGCCGCTGTCGGCCTCCTCGCAGGACAACCGATACCGGAGGCCCAGGTCCGGCACCAGGATCTCGTAGTTCCTCAGGGCACGCAGGATGCCGGCCCGGATTCCCGGTTCATCGTCCACCACCAGTACCCGCAGGGTCCCGGAAGCCTCGCCGTCGCTCATCCGCGCATCCTCCCTCTCCGGCCCACTATCGCGACAGCAGGCGTTCGACCTCCGCCCGCAACTGCTCGTAGCGCACGGGCTTCGGCAGCACCGCCTCGGCGGGCACCCACCGGCGCTCCTCCACGGTGGCCGCATCGAACTCGATGCCCGTCTCGGCGGCCACCCCGGTGACCAGGATCACCGGCACCCCAGGGCGGCGTCGCCGCACCTCCCGTCCCAGCACGAAGCCGCTGTCGGTATACTCCATCATCAGATCCAGCACCGCCAGGTCGAAGGGTTCGCCCGACTCGATCACCTCGTGCCCCCGCACCTGTCCCTCGGCGGTGATCACCCGGAAACCGTCGGCCCGGAGCCGGGCAGCCATCGCCTCCAGGAAATCCCCGTCGTCATCCACCAGCAGCACCGTCTTTCCAGTCATCTTCCCTCTCCCGGTCGGATCGGCGGAGGCCCCGCCGGATCCCGTCCTCCTCACTCGGATCGCCCCCTCCGGGGGAGCCGGATCGTGAAGGTGGTCCCCGTGGGCCCCCGGGTCGGGTCCGCCTGGGACCGCACCCGGATCTCCCCCCGGTGCATCTTCACGATCCCGTAGGACACCGCCAGGCCCAGGCCCGTGCCCCGTCCCATGGGCTTCGTCGTGAAGAACGGCGTGAAGATCCTGCCCATGTGGTCCTGGGGAATGCCCACCCCGGTGTCCTCCACCTCCAGGACGACCCAGTCCGCGTCCCCATCGATGCGCACCGTCAGGGTCCCCCCCTGGGGCATCGCCTCGCAGGCATTCACCAGCACGTTCACCAGGACCTGGATCACCTGGTCCCGGTCCAGTTCGGCCATGGGGTCGCAAGCCCCGTCCTCCACGACCACCTTCACCGAGTCCGACCGCCGCACCCCCCGGAGGGCGGCCTGGACCAGGTCCCGGACATCCACGGGCTGCAACCGCACCTGGTTCTGCCGGGCGAAGTTCAGGAGCCCCGACACGATGTTCTTGCACCGGGTGGCCTGCTCGGCGATCAGGCGCAGGTCCGCCGCCAGGGGGCTGTCCGGCGGGAGTTCCTCGGCCAGCAGGTGGGCGTACATGAGCACCACGCCCAGCGGATTGTTCACCTCGTGGGCGATGCCGGCGGCCAACTGCCCCATGCTGGCCAGTTTCTCGGCCTGAACCAGGGCTTCCTGGGCCGCCGCCAGTTGCTCGTGGGATGCATGGAGGTCCCGCACGGTGGTCCGGAGCCGATCGATGGCATAGGGAAGGCACATCTCGTTCTCGGCCAGCCCCTGGTGGATGGCCGTGGCGTGCTCGACGCAGGTGGCGTAGCCGCAGGCCCCACAATTCAGTTCGTCCTCGGGACGAGATTTTCCCAGTCGCGCCAGCAGTTCCTGGAGCTCCTCCGGCGAGGGCCCCGGTACCCGCCGATCCACGGCCGAGAACCGCCGGGACAGGTCCAGGGTGCGATACCGTTCCATGGCCTGCTCCCAGGGCTCCTCGTCCAGTTCCCGGGCCCGTTCCCGGAGGGTCCGGGTGACCTCGGCCTGCCGGCGAAACCGGGGGTCCTTGCGGGTCATCCCGGGGCCCATCACGCACCCCTCGCAGGCCAGCACCTCCAGCAGCACCGCCGGCACCGCGCCCGCCTCGAACTCCCGGATGGCCTCCACGAACCGCCGGTGTCCGTCCACGGCCACGCCCTCGGCATGGACCAGATCGTCATCGATGGAGGCGGACTTCAGCAGGCCCCCGGTCACCGGGAACAGCCCCCCGAGGCCACCATGGGGCGGGTCGAAGTCGCTGTCCCCGGCGAGGTCCGCCTCGACGCCCCGGCGAAGCAGCAGGGCCCGCAGTTCCGGGAACGTCAGCACCCCGTCGATCTCCCCTCCCCCGTCCCAGGTGGCCTCCCCCTTCTTTGCAATGCAGGGCCCCGCAAAGACCACGGGCACCTCCGGGCCGTGCTCCAGTCGGATCACCCGGGCCGTGGCGACCATCGGGGACACGATGGGTGCCAGTCGGTCCACCAGGTGGGGAAAGTAGTGCTGGACGTACTCCACGAGCGCCGGGCAGGTGGTGGCGATGTACTGCCGGCCATCCGACTGTTCCACGAGCCGACGATAGCGTTCCGACACCAGGTCGGCCCCGAAGGCCACCTCGTGCACGAAGGCGAATCCCGCCGCCCGAATCATCCCCACCAGCCGTCGCCAGGGCAGGTCGACGAACTCCGCCGGGAAGGACGGGGCCAGTTCCAGGGCCACGGGTCTTCCTGAGGCCAGCAGGGCCTCCACCTCCGGCAGCCCGTCCCGGATCGCCTTCGCCCCCTGGCTGCAGACCTGGACGCAGTTGCCGCAGCCGATGCACCGGTCCGGGATCACCTGGGCCTGTCCCGAGACGATGCGAATGGCCTTCGCCGGGCACTCCCGGACACAGCCGTAGCAGGTCTTGCAGCGATCGGGAATCGTCAGCACCAGGGGCTGTCTCCCCACCGTCATCTCCCGACCTCCTCCCGGGCCCGGACCCCGCCCATGCCCCATTGCCGGGGCGCATAGCGGGTGTGGAGCAGCCGGTGGGCCTCGGGGCACCCCGGCCCTCCCTGGAACACCTCGTCGTAGAGCCGCCTCACCGAGGCGTTCCGGTGGGCCTCGTGGACTCCCTCGCCCCGGTCGATCTCCTGGAGCCCCCGAACCCGGGCCTTTACCGCCTCCCGGTCGGCTCCGATGGGCTGGCCGCCTCCGTTCACGCATCCCCCGGGGCAGGCCATCACCTCCACGAAGTCCACCCGGGCCCGTCCCGCGCGGATCTCCTCCACCAGGCGCCGGGCCTGGGCCAGGCCCGAGACCGCCGCCACGCGCAACTCTCGGTCCCCCACCTGGACCACCGCCTCCTTCACCGCCGCTGAGGACCGCATCTCCCGAACCCGACGGTCCGCCCGATCCTCCCCCGTGATCATCCAGTGGGCCGTCCGCAGGGCCGCCTCCATCACCCCTCCCGACGCCCCGAAGAGCTTCCCGGCCGAGGACCGCTCCCCGAAGGGGTCTTCGGGATCCTCCGGTTCCATGTCTCGCAAGTCCAGCCCCCGCATCCGGATGATCCGGGCCAGTTCCCGGGTGGTCAGGACCGCATCCACGTCCGGAGCGACCCCGGTGCGCCGCTCCGGCAGGCCCGCCTCGAACTTCTTCGCGGTGCAGGGCATCACGGCGACCACGAAGAGGTCCTCCGGCCGGACCCCCTCGACCCGGGCCAGGTGCTCCTTCACGACCGACCCGAGCATCTGCTGGGGACTCTTGCAGGTCGAGAGGTGGGGCAACAGGTCGGGCCACTCCTGCTCACAGAGGTCCACCCAGGCCGGGCAGCAGGAGGTGAAGAGCGGCAGGGGGCCTCCCCGGGCCAGGCGTTCGACCAGTTCGTGGGCCTCCTCCATCACCGTCAGGTCCGCCGCAAAGGACGTGTCGAAGACCCGGTCGAAGCCCAGGCGACGGAGCGCCGCATGGAGCGCCCCGGCCACGTCGGCCCCCGGGCGCATCCCGAAGAGTTCCCCGAGGGTCACCGAGACCGCCGGGGCGTGCTGGACCACCACGATCTTTCTGGGGTCCGCGATGGCATCGAAGACGTCCTTGAAGTGGCTCTGCTCGGCCAGGGCCCCGGTGGGACAGGCCAGGATGCACTGGCCGCAGTCCACGCAGGACGAGAGGTTGATGCCCATCTGAAACGGAGGGGCCACCATCGTCCGGGCCCCCCGGCCCGTGAAGTCGATCGCCGCGACGCCCTGGATCTCCTCGCAGGTGCGGACGCAGCGCCCGCAGAGGATGCACTTCTCGGGCTCCCGGACGATCGAGGGACTGGAGACGTCGCGCTTCGCCTGCGTTCGCTCCCCCGAGTAGCGTCGCTGGCGCACCCCCAGGTCCGCCGCCAGGCGCTGGAGGTCGCAGTCCCCGTTGCGGCTGCAGTAGAGGCAGTCGTCGGGGTGATTCGCCAGGAGCAGTTCGACAATGGTCTTCCGGGCCCGGACCGCCCTGGACGAGTGGGTCTGGACCACCATGCCATCCCGGACCGGGCAGGCACAGGAGGGTACGAGACCCCGCTGGCCCTCCACCTCCACGACGCAGAGCCGACACGCCCCGGTGGGTTCCATCCCCTCCATTGCACAGAGGGTCGGAATCCGGACCCCTCCCCGGCGCAGCGCCTGAAGCAGCATCTCGCCGGGCATCGCCTCCATCGCCTTGCCATTCACCGTGATCTGCATCTTGCGCCTCCCCTCGGGGTGCCTCGGCACCCTAGGCGACCGTCACCGCGCCGATACGACACTCCACCCGGCAGGTGCCGCAACCGATGCACTTGTCGGGAACGATGTAGTGGGGGGCCCGGGGCGCCCCCAGAATCGCCCCCGTGGGGCAGGCCTTCGCACAGCGGGTGCACCCGGTGCACCGATCGGCGTCGATGGCATACTGCAGCAGCTCGGTGCAGACCCCCGCCCGGCACTTCCGATCGAAGATGTGCTCCTCGTACTCCTCCCGGAACCACCGGAGCGTGGACAGCACCGGGTTCGGCGCCGACTGGCCCAGGCCGCAGAGGCTCGTGTCCTGGATCACGCCGCCGAGCCGCTCGAGGTACATCACCCCCTGGAATCGCTGCAGGGTGTCCGTGCCGGTCTCGTTCCGGCGACTCCGGGTGATCCGCTGGAGGATCTCCAGCATCCTGCGGGTTCCCTCCCGGCAGGGGATGCACTTGCCGCAGGACTCCCGCTGGATGAAGTCCATGAAGAACTTCGCCAGGTCCACCATGCAGGTGGTCTCGTCCATCACCACGAGGCCGCCGGACCCCATCATGGCCCCGACGCCCTTCAGGGACTCGTAGTCCACCGGGGTGTCCATGTGGCTTGCGGGGATGCACCCCCCCGAGGGACCCCCGATCTGGACCGCCTTGAGGGAGTGCCCGCCGGGGATGCCGCCCCCGATGTCGAAGACCACCTCCCGGAGCGGCGTCCCCATCGCCACCTCGACCAGCCCCGTCCGCACGACCTTGCCCGAGAGGGCGAAGACCTTGGTGCCCTTGCTCCCGGAGGTGCCCACCGCGGCGAAGGCCTCCGCGCCGTTCTGGAGCAGCATCGGCAGGTTCGCGAGAGTCTCGACGTTGTTGATCACCGTGGGCCGGCCCCAGAGGCCCCGGGTCGCCGGGTAGGGCGGCCGGGGCCGAGGCATTCCCCGGCGCCCCTCGATGCTGTGCAGCAGCGCCGTCTCCTCGCCGCAGACGAAGGCCCCGGCCCCCTGCTTCACCATCACGTCCAGGTCCACCCCGTGACCCAGCACGTCGTGGCCGATCACTCCCAGTTCCCGTGCCTGGTCGATGGCCCGGTGCAGCCTCGCCACCGCCAGGGGGTACTCGGCCCGGATGTACACGTAGGCCTTCCGGGCTCCGATGGCATAGGCCGCGATGGCGATCCCCTCCAGCAGTCGGTGGGGGTCGCCCTCCACCACGGCCCGGTCCATGAAGGCCCCCGGGTCCCCCTCGTCGGCGTTGCACACCAGGTATTTCTGGTCCCCCGGGGCCTCCAGGGCCGCCTTCCATTTCGTCCCCGTGGGGAATCCCCCGCCGCCGCGGCCCCGGAGTCCCGACCGCGCGACCTCATCGCAGACCTCTGCGGGGGTCCGGGTCCGAATCACTCGGGCATAGGTGGCCCAGGTGCCCCGGGCCAGGGCCTCCCGGAGGCTCTCGGGATGGATCACCCCGCAGTCCCGGAGCACGAAGCGCAGTTGGGACCGGAAGAAGGGATGCTCCGACTGCCGGGGGATGCCCTCCCAGGACTGGATGCCCTCCGGGGCGGCGAACTGGTACAGGGCCCGATCCCCCGGGGGGATCCCGTCCAGGGCCGCACCGATCACCGCCGGCACGTCCGCCTCGAGGACGGGCCCGAAGGAGATCCGGCTCCGACCGGGCAACTGCACGTCCACCATGGGCTCCGCCGCGCAGAGCCCGATGCACCCCACCTCCACCACGTCCCCGTCAATGCCCCGTTCGGCCAGCAACGCCCGGATCGCCTGGAGGGTCCTGTCGGCGCCGGCCCCCAGGCCACAGGTCCCGGTGCCCACGAAGATCGTCGGCCTGACGACGTCTTCCCGTCGCAGTTCCCGGAGGGCCCCCTCCAGGCGCGGGCCCTTGGGGCTCTCTGCCGGCAGCGTCCCGGCAAGCCAGGCTCGCACGTCCCCCCAGGAAATCCCGTTGCCCCACTCCTCCAGGCTCCCGTTCATGGGGTCCTCCGTCGGTAGGCGTTGAGCAGGCCCGGCACCCGGTCCGGGGTCATCCCCCCGTGGCACTCACCGCTCACGGCGACGACCGGCGCCAGCCCGCAGGCCCCGATGCACGCCACGACCTCGAGGCTGAACATCCCGTCCCGAGTGGTCTGGCCCGGTTCCACCTTGAGGGCCCGCTGCAGGGCCTGGAGCAGTGCAGCCGATCCCTTCACGTGGCAGGCCGTGCCCCGGCAGACCTGGATGTGCCACCTCCCCTTCGGCTGGAACCGGAACTGGTTGTAGAAGGTCGCCACCCCATAGACCTTCGAGGGCGGCAGCGAGAGGTGCCTTGCGACCCGGGTCATGGCGTCCTGGGAAAGGTATCCTTCGGCCTCCTGCACGGCCTGAAGCAACGGGATCAAGGCGTCCCGGCCCCGGGTCGGGAACCGCCTCAACACCTCCCCCACCCGGTCGGGAACCGTGCCAGACCCATCCTGTTCCTGTCCGCGCTGGTTGACTTCTTGGACTGCATCCATCTGTGATTCCTTTCACAGCCTGACGGAACGATGCGCTCCCGCACCGCGAATGTCAAGAACAAGGGACGCGCCCCGCCAGGAAAGCCGATCATTTGATCGATTTCCCTGGACGCGGCGGGATCCAGGTTCGCACGAGTCGGCCCGGAACGGCTTCGGTGCGGTGCCACTGACCCCGAGGCATCCCGCCGCAGGGCTCGTCCGCCCCTCCGGCCCCGCCCCCAGATCGAGGAACCACCGCCCGAGGTCGCCCGGAGCCTCAGCCCCCTTGCCTGTATCAAGGGGTGCTTTTTTCGACCATGGACTTTCCCGATGCTGTGAAATTGGTTACAATTCTCCTGGAATCTGGACAGGGGGCCTGACCATGGCAGAACAAGACCCGACGAGGCCCGGGGGTCCGGACCGGCCAGGACCCGGCATGGGGGAATTGGACGCTCCCGACCGGGACGCCCGGGAGGACGGTCCCTCCCCACGCCGGGTGCCCCTCCAGACCGTGACCCGTCTCTCCCTCTACCGGAAGATCCTGGTGGAACTGCACCACGAGGGGGTGGAGCACGTCTTCTCCCATCGCCTGGCCGAACTGGCCGGGGTCCATCCGGCCCAGTTGCGGCGAGACCTGTCCCTCTTCGGTTCCTTCGGGTCCGTGAGCCGGGGCTACGATGTCTTCTCCCTCTCCCGGACCATCGGCCGCCTGCTGGGTACCGACCGCGTGCAGGTCGTGGCGCTGGTGGGCCTGGGGAACCTCGGCCGGACCCTGCTGACCTACCGGGGCTTCGAGGAGCGGGGGTTCCACTTCGGAGTGGTCTTCGACCGGGACCCGGAGAAGGTCGGGAGGGTCTATGCCGGGCGGCGATGCCATCCCGTCGAGGAGATGGAACGGGTGCTGCCGGAGTACGGGGCCCGGATCGCGGTGCTGGCCTGCGGGCCGGTGGGGCTCGAGACGGTGGTGGAACGTCTGGCGCGCTGCGGGGTTCGTGCCATCCTGAACTTCGTCCCTCGGCACGTGGCGCCGCCCCCCGGGGTCCACATCGAGGACGTGGACATCTCGGGGAAACTGGAGATGCTGTCCTTCCTGGCCCGGGAGGACCGGTGACGGTCGATGGTCATTCCGTCCCACCTTGACTAGAATGTCTCCGACCTTCGAGGGGTGTCCCGATGAACCGGCTTCTTCACGGCTCGGCCTGGTCCCTGGTGATCCTCCTGGCCTGCGGGGGTGGCGGCGGAGGCGGAGGCAGTGACAATGGCGGGGACTACGGCGATGTCAACGGCTGGACCATCGAGACGACCCTCTCGGCGGAGACCATCGAGGCCGGCGGCACCGTCGAGGTGACCTGTGTGGCCCAGGGAGCCCCCACGGGGACCGAGGTGGCCTTCGAGGTCCAGGTGGACCCGGCGGCGGGATGCACCGTCAGCGGTCTGCAGCTGACCTGCGGCCAGGCGGGCACCTACCAGATCGCCTGTGCCGGAGCGGGCCTGGAGGACGAGACGCCCGCCACGCTGACCGTGGAGGCCGGACGGCCGCTCTCGGTGGAGACGGCCGTGGCGCCCGCGACCATCCCGGCAGGAGAGACGGCCCACGTGACCTGCACGGCCCTGGACGCCCTGGGAAATCCCACCGCCGCGGCCTTCCAGGTCCAGGTCACTCCCGCCGAGGGGATCGACCTGGTCGATCGGGGCGGCGGGCAGTTCGACGCGAAGGGACGCAAGGCCGGCGACTACCGGCTCGCCTGCGGGCTGATCGACGGCGCCGTGGACCAGACCCCGGCCGCTCTCCAGGTGACGCCGGGCCCCCTGGCCCTCGTTCGGACCCGACTGGACCCCGACACCATCGTCGCGGGACGGGACAGCCAGGGGACGTGCCTGGCCTTCGACGCCGAGGGGAACGGGGTCGCCGGACTGTCCTTCCGGATCGAGGTCCCGGAGGCCCTCTCGGTCACGAACTCCCCCATGGGCTTCACGGTGACCGGGACCAAGGCGGGGCAGTACGACGTGACCTGCCACCCGGCCGATGATGCCCCGGCGACGCTGGAGTCGGCCCGCCTGACCATCCAGGCCGGGGAAGCCGCAGGCCTGCGCCTCAAACTGATCCCCGAGAAGCCCGCCTACCGGGTCGCGGACCAGGTCAAGGTCGGCTTCGACCTGGTGGACGCCTTCGGGAACCCGGTGCCGGGCGGGGCCATCACCGACCCCACGGTGGACCCCGAGACAGGCATCCGGCGCCTGGCCGCCGACCGATTCGCCTTCGAGGCCGAGGGGCGCTACACCTTCGCCGCCTGCGTGGTGGACGACGCGTCCCGCTGCGACGACATCGTGGCCTGGTGTGACGGGACCGCCCCGACCCTGGCCATCACGTACCCCGAGCGGGGGGCAACCCTGGACGGGGACCGGCTCGTGATGGTGACCGGCATCGTCTCGGAGGACATCAGCCAGGTCGGCCAGGTGACCATCAACGGCCAGCCGGCCTCGCTGGGACCGGGCGGCACCTTCCAGTTCCCGATGCAACCGAACCAGGGCATGAACCTGATTGACGCGGTGGCCACCGACACCTTCGGCAACGCCACCCGGGTGCTCCAGTCCTACCTGTACAGCAGCACCTGGATCCCGATGGACCAGCCGGACGTCTCCCAGTCCCTGGTCCCGGAGGCCGTGAAGGCCTGGCTGGACGACCTGCTCTTCTACAACCCGGACCCGGCGGACGAGGCGACCATCTCGGCACTGCTGGTGGCCGCCCTCACGGATCTGGACGTGGCGGCCCTGCTCCCGAGCCCCGTGACCCGGGTGGAGCAGATCGGCTGCGCCTATGACGTCTTCCTGGACAAGGTGGTCTTCGGCACCCCCGACGTGAAGGTCCAATCCACCTTCGGAGGACTCCAGATCGACGCGGTGATCCCCAACTTCCGGGCCGACGTCCGCCTGGTCAATACCCGCGGTGGCTTCCCGTGTCCCGGCGACCAGTCGGGATACGCCGAGGCGACCAAGGTCACGCTGAACATGCGGGTGAACCTCGGGGTGGACCAGGGCACCCGTCGGATCCGCATCTTCGCCGGCGAGACCTCCCTGACGATGGACGGCTTCAACCTGCATCTGGACAACGTCTTCTTCAACTTCCTGGCGTCGATCCTCAAGGGCACGCTGGAGGGCCTGCTGAAGGACCAGGTGGAGCCGCTGCTGGTGAAGACCATCAACGACCTGGAGCCCAAGGTCAACGAACTGCTCGAGAAACCCTTCGAGATCTCGGTGGACGCCCCCCTGCCGGGCATGAACAACCTGGTGCTCCGGATCTCTCTGGCTCCCCGGAAGATTGACTTCACTCCGGCGGGCGGGGCCATCGACCTCGACGGGGCCGTCACCTCGGACCACCTGGTGGACCGGGTGATCCTGGGGTCCATCGGCCGGGCCTCCTGCCTGGCCCTGACCCCCGAGGTCTTCGGCTTCGACCTCGGCAACGCCCGGAAGGTGATGGCCGCAATCTTCGACGACGTGCTCAACGAGGCCCTCTACTCGGTCTGGGACTCCCGCTTCCTGCACATCGTCCTGACGGCCGAGGACCTGGCGAGCACCGGGACCGACCTCTCCCAGTACGGCATCACCGACCTCAACGCCGTGACGACGCCGCTCCTGCCGCCGGTCTTCACCTCCTGCAACCCCGCCGGGACGCTCACCGTGCAACTGGGGGACTTCTACCTGGATGCCCAGTTCGGGCTGATGGGCCAGCCGGTGGACCTGAAGGCCTTCCTGTTCCTGGAACTGACGCTGGCGCTGGCCATCGTGGACGACCCGGAGAAGGGCCCGGCCATCCAGATCACCCTGAACCCGCCGGACCTGGTGGACATGGACATCGCCTACCTGAACGAGGAGTGGGACGGCCAGGAGGACACCTTCCGGGACCTCCTGCTGGGGGCCATCCCGGTCCTGTTCCAGCAGATCGCCGACAAGCCCTTCGTGGTGGCGATCCCCTCCTTCAACCTCAAGGACCTGCTCTCGGGGGCCGGGCTGCCCCTGCAGCTGCCGGACAAGGACCTGACCATCGTGCCCAAGGACCTGGGCCACGACCAGGGCTACCTCCACTTCGGGGCCGACATCGAACTGCGGTGACCCTGATCATGGACCACGTCGAGCCTTGATCCGGCCTTGATCCGGGCAGAACTCGGGACTAGAGTGCCCCTCGGGATCGAGGGCACCCGATGGGGGGATGGGCTCGACGGATCGGGATGGGCGCGATGGTCCTGGTCCTCTCGGCGGACCTCCTGCTGGCCGGCTACTGGTGGGGGTCCTCCGCTCGCTCCCCCGCCCAGGCACCGGCAACTCCCGGAAAGGCGGACGAGATCCCGACCTCCGAACCAGGCCGGGGCACGCCTGGAGCGACGATGGCCCGAGGCCCCTGGGGGCGGCTGAAGACCGAGACCCTCTGGCTGGCACCGCATCCCGACCTGCTGAACCCGGACCTCTGTCCCCTGGAGACGCCCCCCTGGAACTTCCGGGGGTTCACCCAAGGTCGCCTGGAGTCCTTCCTGGACACCCTGGAACTTCCGCCGGCCTCCCGGGCCCTGCTTCGGACCACGACCCGGTGCGATGGGAACGGCTGCTCGGTGCGGCCGCCGCCCTCCCTTCAGGAGGCCCTCACCCCGGCGGCCCGGACCCGACTCTTCGAACAGGTCTTCCAGGACCCGGATGCCCTCGCCCGATGGAGCCTGATTCGCCTGGATGAAGAGGACTTCCGGTCCTGGCTGCGCCTCTCGCGGCTCTCCCCGGACTGGCAGCAGTGGATCCTGGGGATCTCGTTCCCGTTCCGGGGCGCCCGGGCCGTCGCGGACCTGCCCCTGGCCTGTCGCCGGGCCACCAGTGCCAGGGAACGGGCCCAGGTGGTCCGGCTCTGGGCCCTGACGCCTTCCAAGATGGCCTGGCTGCACGTGGGACCCGACGACGACGCGTCGGCCCTGGCCGCCTGGTGGTCCCGGTACGGCAATCGCCGCAAGGACCTCCTGCCACTGTTGGAGTCGGCCCGGGAGGTCCCCGGCGGCCTGGACCTGGATCTGGTGCACCTGCTCCCCCGGGGGGTCCGGATGAGGCTCTACTCGTACCCATCCCCGCAGGACCCGCCCCGGGACTGTCTCTGGACCGTGCTCAACTTCGGCGTGGAACAGCCGGACGACAGCGTGCTGGACCCCGCAGTCGCGTTGGACCGTCTGGATTCGCATTACCGGGAAGTCCCGGAAAAGGACCGACAGATGGGCGACGCGATGCTGGTCTGGGAACCCGGGGAGAAGCGCCTGGTCCACGCGGCAATCTGGCTGGCCGGCGACCTCTTCCTGACCAAGAACGGCCGCCACTTCCTGAATCCCTGGATCCTGGACACCGGGGAGTCGCTGATGCGGATCTACAACCCCGAGGGCACCATGACGATCAAATGGATGCGCCGCATCGAGGACGAGTAGCGGTCCCTCTCCGGGGGAACCTCCTGGCCGGGTTGCGGCCGGATGCACCGCCGGAGCACGGATCGACGGATCAGGAAAGGGGCCTCCCCTGGCGTTCCCAGACCAGCCGGAGCCCCTCCAGCGTGAGGTCCGGCAACACCTCGTCGATCAGGGGGCTGTCGCCGGCCAGCAGCCCGGCCAGGCCTCCCGTCGCCAGGACCCGGACCGGTTCCCGCATCTCCGCCCGCATCCGGGTCACCAGACCCTCCATCATCGCGAGGTAGCCGTAGTAGGCCCCGGACTGGATGCTGTGGACCGTCGTGCGGCCCACGACGGCGGGAGGTCGCTGGACCTCCACCCGGGGAAGGCGGGCGGTCCTCGCGAAGAGGGCATCGAGGGACACGGTGACGCCGGGGACGATGACCCCCCCGAGGTACTCCCCCCGGGCCGTCACCGCGTCGAAGGTCGTCGCGGTCCCGAAGTCCACCACGATCACGTCGCAGTCCGGGCACCGATGATGGGCGGCCACCGCATTGACGACCCGATCGGCCCCGACGTCTGCCGGCGGCTCGTAGCGCACCGCGATTCCCGTGTCGGTCGATGGCCCCACCACCAGCAGCGGCGTGCCGTTGCGCCGGGCGTACTCCTCGAAGACGCCGGTCAGCGGCGGCACCACGCTGCTCACCGCGAGGCCCCGGATGTCCCCTGGGTCCAGTCCGCGGCGGCGCAACAGCCCTTCCATCCACCAGGACAGTTCGTCCACGGTGAGGTTCCGGTGGCTCGTGAGTCGGAAGGTGCCCAGCAGGCGATCCCCCTCGAAGGCCCCAATCACGGTGTGCGTGTTCCCCACGTCAATCGCGATCAGCACGGACCACCTCCCCGCAGCGGACCCGGTGGAGGGTCCCGTCCGACGCCCGCAGGCGCAACTCGCCCCCCGGTTCGACCCCCTCGGGCCGGCCCCGGAGGTCCCCTATCTGGACCTCCCGGTCCCGGTCCAGGAGGACGTCGATCTCCTGGGAGTCCACCTGGGGGTCCCGGGAGGCCCCGAGCAGGCATCCCACGACCTCCAGGACCACCTCGGTGACGACGTCCAGAGGGTGCGTCCCGGGGGCCTCGCGGGCCAGGTCGGTGGCGATCGCGCGAAGGTCCGGGGGCAGCCCATCGCCCAGATCCAGGTTCAGGCCGACCCCCACCACGCAGAACCCCTCGGTGGCAACGGACTCGGCCAGGAGCCCGGCCACCTTGCGTCCCCCCAGGATCAGGTCGTTGGGCCACTTGATGCGAACCCCGACCACCCCGGACCGGGTCAGGGCCCGGGCCACCGCCAGCCCTGCCACGACGGTGAGCGAGGGCCACCGGTGGACCGGGGCCTCGGGCCGGAGCAGGAGGCTGCAATAGAGCCCGCCTTCGGGAGAGTGCCAGGACCGCCCCTGCCGTCCCCGACCCCGGGTCTGGCGCCCGGCCATCACGAGGGTCCCGGCAGGCGCCCCCCGCCGCCCCAGGGCAATGGCCTCGTCCTGGGTGCTTCCGACCTCGGGGAACCACAGGACCCGGGGAGCGGGGCATCCTCGCTGCTGCAACCGGACCACCAGGGCCTGGAAGTCAAGAGGTCGGGACATCGGCGGCCGCCTGAGGAAGGGGGGTCAAGGTCATCGAGAAGTCCCGCCACCGGGCCTGGTGAGTGATGGACCCCGCGGACACGAAGTCCACGCCCGCCAGGGCCATCTCCCGGGCCTTGGCGGGCGTCATGTCCCCCGACACCTCGAGGGTCACCTTCCAGCGGCAGTAGGCCACCACCTCGGCCACCTGTTCCACGGTCATGTGGTCCAGCAGCAGCATCTCGGCCCCGGCCTCGATGGCCCGGCGCACCTCCTCCATGGTCCGGACCTCGACCTCCACCCGGGTCAGGGCCGGAGCCTCCCGTCGCGCCCGGCGGATCGCCGCCTTCAGATCGGCACCCCAGAGGGCCAGGTGGTTGTTCTTGATCAGGACCCCGCCCGCCAGGTTCATCCGATGGTTGCGGGCCCCGCCGACCCGCACCGCGTACTTCTCCAGCACCCGGAGTCCCGGGGTGGTCTTGCGGGTATCCAGCAACGTGGTCTGGGTCCCCTCGAGGGCCTTCGCGAACTCCCGGGTCGCCGTGGCGACTCCCGACAGGCGCATCACGAAGTTGAGCAGGGTCCGCTCGGCCGTGAGCAGCGAGGCGGCCCTTCCGGATGCCCGAAGCACCGCCTGTCCCGGCTCCACCGGGTCGCCGTCGGCCGCGAGGTCCTGGACCACGAGGTCCGGGTCCACCTGCCGGATGACCTCCCGGGCGACCGGAAGCCCCGCCAGTACGCAGGGCTCCTTCGCGACCACCTCGGCCCGGGCCGTCGCCCCCTCGGGAATCGAGAGGTCGGTGGTCAGATCACCGGTGCCCAGGTCCTCCTCCAGGGCCAGTTCCACGATGCGCCGGACCAGGGGTTGGTTCGTCCACATGGCGCCAATGATAGTCGAGGCCGCCCCTTCGGGTCCAGGGGACCTCGGGGCATCAGGGCCAGGTCACCGTGACCTGGGGAGTCTCCGGGGGGATCGTCAACGGCCGCATGGCCGGGTCCCCCCGGGGCGGCACGAATCGCACCGTGTGGACCCCCTGCCAGGTCTGCACGGGACGCACGAAGGGTCCCCGGCCCACCGACTCCCCGTCCAGGAAGACCTCGACCCCCGCCGGGACCCGGAACAGGACCGCCCCCCGGGGCGGCATCGCCTCGACCTCCGTGGTCCGACCCGCGGGGACCGCCACCTCCTGGTCGTGCTGGACACCGCCCCCCCGGACCCGCACCTGATGGGTTCCTGGCGACACGGCCAGGTCGCACCGTCCGAGCCCGCAGACCCGTCCGTCCACCTCCAGCATCGCCGAGGGAAGGCTCCGGACCACGAGCCTCGTGGCCGCTGGTTCCGCGGGTCGAGGAACCTCGGAAGCCACCTGAGACGGTGCGGCCCCCTCCGACCCCTCCCCCAACTCCTGCTGCCAGGCCCAGTACCCCGCCCCTCCCGCGACCAGGACCCCGAGGACGACCCCCAGGGCCACGGCCACGCGACGTCCCGTCGACGGTCCCCGGGAAGGGGGCGCGGTCCGGGGGGACTCGGCCACGGCCGAGGGCATCTGGAGCGTTGCTCCCGGCACCTCCTCTGCCATCCCCGCACCGCGGCTTCGAATCGAGGGCCCCGTTGCCCGACGATCCGACCCGCCGCCCCCGGGAGACTCCCGCCCCTCCTCGGTCCCCTGGGCCCGGGCGGGCTGTCCCTCCAGGAGCACCGTCGCCCCCTCGGCCCCTTCCTCCACGGGATGGTCCCACCGGGCCTTCTCCTCCTCGGTGGCCAGGGACTCCACCAGGGCGGCCAGGGCCGCCTCGGTCGCCGTGCTCCCGGCCAGGGGCACCAGGGCCTCGGCCAGTTCCCCCGCACTCCCGAAACGGCGCCCCGGATCCTTCTCCAGGCACCGCAGACAGATGGCCTCCAGGTGGGGGTCGTAGCCTGGAAAGACCTCGGCCGGGCGAGGGGGCGGGTCGTTGAGGATCGACGACACCGTCATCAGGTCCGACGCCCCGCCGAAGGGACGCTTCGCCGTCGTCAGCTCGTAGAGCACCACCCCGAGCGAGAAGACGTCAGAGCGGGCGTCCAGCGGCAGTCCCCGGACCTGCTCCGGCGACATGTAGGCGAACTTCCCCTTCACGGTCCCGGCGGCGGTCTCGTGGCGGTTCGTGACGGCCTTCGCGATCCCGAAATCCAGCACCTTCAGGACCCCGTCCCGAGTCAGGAAGAGGTTGTCCGGGCTGATGTCCCGGTGGACGATCCCCAGGGGACGTCCGTCGGGCCCGGTCAGCCGGTGGGCGTAGTGGAGGGCCTGGGCGGCCCGGGCCAGCAGCCAGGCCGCCAGCGGATGGAGAAGGTCCCGGTCCTGGGCTCGCAGCCGGCGCATCACCTGGGAGACCGGGAGTCCCCGGAGGTACTCCATCGCGAGGTAGTAGCGCCCGGCATCCTCCCCCAGGTCGAAGATCTGCACGATGTTGGGGTGTTCCAGCCGAGCGGCCAGACGGGCCTCGTCCAGGAACATCTCCGCGAAGCGGGGGTCCTCGGCGAAGTGGGGCAGCACCCGCTTCACCACCACGACCTTCCGGAAGCCCTCGGGCCCCTCCGCGACTGCCAGGAAGACCTCGGCCATTCCCCCGGTGGCGAGCCTCTGGACCAGACGGTATCTCCCCAGGCGATCCTCGCCCATGCTCCCCTCCTGGTTCCGTCCAGGGTCCAAGGTTCCCCCGATCCCTCCAGATGTGTCAATCGCCCCGAAGAGGCCCATCGGGAAGGCCAATCGCGGATCGACGGATCCCTCTCAGAGAAGGCCGCGACATCGGTTTTCGGAAGGTTCCCTCGGCCTTCCCTGGAGTATCATGGCCCCGGTTCGCCGTCGTGTCCCAGGGAGGCGATTCCATGAACAGCGCGCTTGTCGCGGTCCTGACGGTCGGCTGGCTCGTGCTGGCCTACCGGACGTACGGGAGGCACCTCCGACGAAGACTGTTCCTGCCCGAGGATCAGGCTCCCACCCCTGCCCACGCCCTCCGGGACGACCTGGACTACCGGCCGGCCCACCCCTTCGTCCTGTTCGGGCACCACTTCTCGTCCATCGCCGGCGCCGGGCCCATCGTGGGCCCCATCCTGGCGGTGGCCTTCTTCGGTTGGGGGGTGCCCCTGGCCTGGATCCTCCTGGGAGTGGTCCTGCTGGGCGGGGTCCACGACTACACCGCCCTGATGGCCTCCGTCCGGAACCAGGGGCACTCGATTCCGGACCTTGCCGGGAAGACCCTGGGTCGCCGGGCCCGCCTGCTGTTCCAGGTCTTCGTGCTCCTGACCCTGGTGCTGGTCGTTGCCGCCTTCATCGACGTGGCGACCCGCTCCTTCCTGGACAAGCCCGAGATCGTGCTGCCCTCCATGGGCCTGATCCCCTGGGCGGTGGTCTTCGGCCTGGCGGTGTACCGGCTGCGCTGGCCCCTGATCCCGGCCACCCTGATGGCACTGGCGGGCCTCGGCCTGCTGATCTACGCCGGCAGCCACCTCCCCATCGCCCTCCACGAGGTCTCGGAGGACCGGTTCCCCGAGGCCTGGGCCGTCTGGTCCCTGCACCTGTCGCCGGATCAAGCCCGCATCGCCTGGTATCTGGTCCTCGGAGGCTACGGGGTGATCGCCTCCGCGCTGCCGGTCTGGCTGCTGCTCCAGCCCCGGGACTACATCGCCAACTGGATCCTGATCCTGGGGATGGTCCTGGGATTCGTCGGCGTGCTGGTCAGCCGGCGGGAGATCCAGGCGGACCTCTTCACGGCCCCGGTGACCGCCCAGGGTCCCATCTGGCCGATGCTCTTCATCCTGATCGCCTGCGGGGCCATCTCGGGGTTCCACAGCATCGTCGCCAGCGGTACCACCGCCCGGCAACTCGCCCGGGAGGGTCATGGCCTGTGGATCGGGTACGGGGCGATGCTCACGGAGGGGGCCCTGGCGGTGCTGGCGCTGCTGACCGTCGCCGCGGGCCTTCCCTGGGAGACCTTGCAGCAGATGGTCGTGCAACCCCGAGGCGCGGGGGCCATCGTGGCCTTCGGCGAGGGGTTCGGAACGCTCACGGCGCCCCTGATCGGTGCCGCGGCGGGCATCTTCTTCGGCATCACGATGATCAACTCCTTCGTGATGACCACGCTGGACACGACGGTCCGCCTCTCGCGGTTCCTGGTGGCCGAACTGGCCGGAGACGCGGTCCCATGGATCCGCAACCGGTGGATCGGGTCGCTGCTGCCCATGATCCCGGCCCTCTGGCTCGTGATGACCGGCGGCCAGAACGTCCTCTGGCCCC
This sequence comes from Deltaproteobacteria bacterium, assembly GCA_029547805.1. GTDB lineage: Bacteria > Myxococcota_A > UBA9042 > DTJE01 > DTJE01 > JAGOKF01. The sequence goes on along the minus strand of JAKPOP010000001.1, from coordinate 277,825 downwards.
TCTTCGCCGCGTCGAACCAACTGGTGGCGGCCCTGGCGCTGCTGGTCCTGTCGGCCTGGCTGGTCGGCCTGGGGAAGCCCGCCTGGTACACCCTCGGTCCCGCCCTGGTGATGCTGGCCACGACCTTGACGGCGCTGGTCTGGCAGGCCCGGCGGTTCCTCTGGGCCTTCGACCCCGCGAACGGTCCCCATCCGCTGCTGGGAGTCGTCGCCCTGCTGCTGACCGTGCTGGCCCTGCTGGTCCTCGGCGATGCCGTCCGCATGGCCCGCGCCACCGCTGGGGCGCGCGCCTCGTCCCCGTGACCTTTCCGGGTCTTGTGGTATATTCCGCCGCGGCTCAGGGTGACCGGCCCCGAGGAGACCATGACCCGGGACATCGAACGCCAGATCGCGTTGCGGAAGGACGTCGTCCACCGCATCAAGAGGAACCTCATCGCCCGCCTCTCGCTGCCCTACACCGAGGAGGACCTCCACGAGGACGTCTCCCTGCTGGGATCGGGCCTGGGTCTCGACAGCCTCGATGCCCTGGAGGTGGTGCTGGCGGTGGAGCAGGAGTTCGGGGTGAAGATTGCCGAGGGCAGCGTGGCCCTGCTGCGATCGATCAATACCCTGGCGGACCACGTGCTCCGGGAGACCGGCCATCCCGAGGCCGCGGGAGGCCTGCCATGACCGGGACGTGGCGAACCCTGCTCGCGGGAATGGGCGCCCGGTTCCAGGACCGGTCGGGGCGAACCGCAGTCGCGGGCTTCGCCGGGGTCGAGCAGGAGGTCCTGGCGGTCCGAAGGGCCCTTGGGCTGGCCCCGATGACCCACGTGCGGGTCTTTCGCGGAGTGGTGGACGAGGCCCTCTATCCCCTGGACGAGGTCCTCACGGGTCCTGTCTCCCGGCTCCGGTTCGGGCGGGTCCTCCACACCCTGCTGCTGGACCCCGACGGTCAGGTGGCGGCGGACGCCTACGTCGCCATCGATGACGAGGACCTGTGGGTGCTGCTGGAGTGCGTCGCGGACCCGAAGACGGTCGAGGCGCTGCTCGACGGCGTGCCGCTCCGGGACGAAGAGGATCGGTGGGCGGTGCTGTCGCTGGACGGGCCCCGGGCCTGGGCCCCCCTCCGGGAACTCCTGGGACCGGACGTGCTGGGGATGCCCTATCTGGCCATCGAGCCCCGCACCCTGGCGGGGACGGAGGTCCGGGTGATCCGGGCCGGAAAGACCGGGGAGTTCGGCTACTGGGTCCTGGTCCCCGAGGAGGCCGCGGCGGCAACGCTGGAGGCCCTGCGACAGGCCGCGAAGGACCCCGCCATGGCGCTCTATGGCACCGAGGCCCTGGACCTGCTCAAACTGGACGGCCGGTTCTTCAACGTGCATCAGGAGGGGGCCCGGGTCCGGGACCCCCTGCCCCTGGGGCTCCAGTGGATGATCGATTTCCAGAAGGACCGATTCACCGGGCGGGAGGCCCTGATGGGGCGACGGGAGAGCGGGGTCGCCACCAAGGTGGTCGGCGTGGCCCTGGACCCCGGGAACCGGGGTCTGGCGCCAGGACAGGCGGTGCTCCTGGAAGGGGAACCCGTCGGGACCGTGGTCGTCGCAGGCCGATCCCCGGTGCTTCAGCGGGACCTGGGCCTGGCGGAGGTCCGCCGCCCCTTCGCCTGGGCCGGACTGCCCATCGAGGTCCGGGATGGGGATCAGGTGCAGAGGGGGCAGACCCTCACGATGCCCCCCTTCCTTCCCGAGAGTCTGAAGATCCGCCTTGACGAGGTCTGAGGAGATTCCGTGGCCGACCGGATGCGGGACCAGGTCGTCGTGGTGACCGGCGGTGGCCGGGGCATCGGTCGGGCCATCGTGGAGCGCCTCTTCGAGGAGGGGGCCCGGCTCTATTTCACCTTCGTGCGACATCGGGAGGCCGCCGAGGCCCTGGTGGCCCGGCTGGCGGGTGTCGAGGCCCTGGCCTGCGACGGCCGGGACCCGGAGGCGATCCGACAGGCCGTCGAGACGGTGCTGGGACGGGAAGGTCGCATCGACGCCCTCGTGAACAACGCCGGGATCGCCCACTCGGGACTCCTGGCGATGACCCCCGGGGAGGACCTGGACCGGGTGATCCAGACCAATCTGGCCGGGACGATCCACTGGAGCCGGGCGGTGCTGCGGCCCATGTTGCAGGCCCGCCGGGGGGCGATCCTCAACATCGGGTCCGTGTCGGGGTCCTTCGGGTTGCCGGGCCAGGCGGTCTACGGGGCCTCCAAGGGGGCGATCCTGGCCCTGACGCGATCCCTGGCCGCCGAGACGGTCGGCAAGGGAATCCGGGTCAACGCCCTGGTCCCAGGCTTCATCGACACCGAGATGACCGCCGTGATGCCCTCCCCGGCCCGAAGGGCCTATCAGGAGCGGGTCCCGATGCGGCGGTTCGGCCTGCCCCGGGAGGTCGCCCACGCGGCGCTCTTCCTGTTGTCCGACGAGGCGTCCTACATCACGGGCCAGACGCTCGTGGTCGATGGAGGACTCTCCTCGCTGCTGGTCTGAGGCACCGGAGGTTCGGGACATGGGTGCAACGACGGCCTTCCTGTTCCCGGGACAGGGCTCCCAGGTCGTGGGCATGGGCGCCGACCTCGCCCGGGAGGACCCGGAGGCCAGGCGCCTCTTCGAGATGGCCTCCGACTGCACCGGAACGGACGTGCTGGCCCTCTGCTCCCGGGGACCCTTCGAGGCCCTCTCCCGGACCCGCGTGCTCCAGCCGGCCATCACCACCGTGAGCCTCGCCTGCCATGCATGGCTCCGTTCCCGAGGCCTGCTGCCCCAGGCCACCGCCGGGCACTCCCTGGGGGAGATCGCGGCCCTCTGCTGCGCCGGATGCCTCTCGGACGCCGATGCCATCCGGCTGGCGTCGGTCCGGGGGGCGGCGATGGACGACGCCGCCTCCATCCGGGCCGGGGCCATGATCGCGGTGGTGGGACTCCCCCTGGACCAGGTCGTGGAACAGGCGGCCGCCCTGCTGGACCCCGAAGAGGGCGGCGTGGCGAACCTCAACGCCCCGGACCAGGTGGTGCTGTCTGGGACCGTCGAGGCCATGGACCGGGCGACTCGGCACTTCGAGGCCCAGGAGGCCCGCTGCGTGCCGCTGGCGGTCTCCGGAGCCTGGCACAGTCGCCTGATGGCGCCCGCCGAGGCCCCCTTCCGGGAGGCCCTGGCCCGCGTGGACCTGCGCCCCCCGGCCCGGCATCTCTACCTGAATGCCACGGGGCACCGCTCCGAGGACGTCCAGGACATCCGCCAGGCCCTGGTGGCCCAGCTCCAGCGGCCTGTCCAGTGGGTTGCCGTGGTGGAGGGGTTGCGGCAGGAGGGCGTGACGCGCTTCGTCGAGGTGGGGCCCGGCCGGGTGCTCCGGGGGACCCTGCGACGCATCTGGCCCGACGCCTCGGCCTACGAGGCCCATTGCGTCGGCGACCTCCCCTCTCTGGGCCGACTGGCCGCCGCCTGGGGATCCTGACGCCGTTCCCCATCAGGCCCCGGATCCCGACTCCTGCCCCCCCTTCCAGAGGGGGCCGAACGCCTCTTCCATCCGAGCCAGATCCCGGACCAGGCGCTGGCGGGTCTCCACCAGCAGGTCCCGAGCCCGGAGGTCCTCCCGGGGCTCGATGCAGGGCAGGACCCGGATCCGGAAGGTGCATCGCCGATCCGCGTCGATGCCCACGGTCCCCTGGGGCATGAACCGGACGTCGGTGTGGATGGCCACGGGCTGCAGCGGCACCCCGGCCTCTCGGGCCACCCGGAAGGCCAGGTCCTGGAACGGCAGCAGGCGACCATCGGGAGACCGGGTCCCCTCCGGGAAGATGATCAGCGGACGGCCCGCGGCCAGCTGGGACCGACACAGGTCCACGACGCGCCGGAGTCCCTGGGGGTCCCTCCAGTCGGCGGGCATGGGGATGTAGCCCAGCAGCGAGAAGGGACCCAGGATGAAAGGCTTCCAGAAATCGGGCATTGCGTGGGAAGCGGGGTCCGCCCCCGACCGCCGGAGGGGCTTCAGGAGGCAGGTCGCCTCGGGAACCCGGGACATCAGGATCAGGACGTCCAGCAGGGTCCGGTGGTTCGCCACGATCACCCGGGGGCCGGGACGGGCCAGGGCCTCCTCCCCCTCGATGGAGGCGATTCGGAGGGTCCCGGTCCAGGTCAGGAAGGTCATCTGGAAGCGATAGAAGCCCTGTGTGAACCGCCGAAAGCCCCGGAGAAGGGACGGGAAGACCGGCGAGAGCAGCCGAAGGGGCAGGTAGGCCAGGACCGTGAAGCCGCCGCTGACGAGGGCCCAGGGGGCGTAGAAGGCAAGGGTATGCCAGGCGGCGCGCCAGCGGCGACGGTCCCCGAAGCGGACCTGCCGGATCACCCACTCGGTGGCGAAGATCACCCCCATCACAGCATACGCCAGGGCCCCGGACCAGAGGGCCCAGGCGCCGGGGTCGCCACCGAGGGCCAGCCACTCGGTGATGGCCATGTTGCAAAGAAAGAAGGCGATCCAGACGCCCGTGAAGGCCCGGCAGTGGGCGACCTCCCCGGGACTCAGGTCCGGCTTCAGGAGTCGGGCATAGCGCTCGATCATCGGAGGAGGCCGCCAGAGGGTCCACAGGAAGGTGCCCAGCAGGAACCCGTTGACCAGAACCGGGGCCTGATAGAGGAAGGCCGGGTGCCCGCTGGCGAGCGTTGCCAGCGCCAACGCCGCCCCGCCGCCGATCTGGACCGCCAGCACGCCGAGTCCCTGACGCCGGCGTCGCCCCTGCCAGAGGAGCAGTCCCAGTGCCCCCAGCACGAGCCCCGAGGCGGCCCTTGGTCCCAGGCGGGTCAGGACCAGCCAGATCCAGAGCGGCCAGGTGACCCAGAAGAGGGCCCAGGCCCAGGCACCGCGCCGAGGGCCGCCTGCCCGCACCCCGGTCCCCTCCCCGGCAGAGGAATCAGGCACCCTGAAGCCGCTCCCGAATCAGGTCCACCAGCGTCGCCACCGAAAAGAAGTACTTCTTCGTCTCCTTGTCGGGCTGGACCTTGATCCCGAATCGCTTCTCGAGCCCCAGGGCAATCTCCAGGGCATCGATGCTGTCGAGCCCCAGGCCCTCCCCGAAGAGGGGCGCCCCGTCCTCGATGTCCTCGGGGCGGACCTCGAGGCTCAGACACTCCACGATCACCTTCTTGACCTCCCCGGCCAGGTCCTCAGGAATCTCCGCCATCCCGATCCTCCCTTGCTTCGATCACCGCCACCGCCATCGCCGTGTCGCCGGCGTGGGACAGGCTCAGGTGCACCCTCGCCCCCTGCCCGACCAGGCGGGCCGCCGCCTCCCCCTCCAGTCGCACCGCCGGGGCCCCCCGGGCATCCCGGACCACCACCACGTCCCGGAACTCGATCCCCTCGGCCCAGCCGGTGCCCAGGGCCTTCATCACGGCCTCCTTGGCGGCGAACCGGGCCGCGAAGTGCTGGATCGGCCTGGCCATCGACCGGCAGTAGGCCGACTCCTCGGGGGCGAAGATCCGCTGCTCGAGGCCCGGGCTCCGGTCCATCCGGCGCTGGAGTCCCGGGATGTCCACCAGATCGATCCCGACGCCCAGGATCCGTCCCATCCCCGGCTCTCCTCCGGCACGGCGCGAGTCTAGCCGGAATGACGGGCCCGGGAAAGCCGGAGTGCCCTTTCCGCCGCACGGGAAACCCCGGAGGCCCGAGGCCCCGGTTCCCTGCCCTCCACCATCCAACCGTCCGTCGTCAAACCGTTTGACCCCGGCGGTCCTTTCTGCTACATACGCGCGTCCGCTCCTTGTCGGAGGAACGATGAAGGGCCTTCTGAATCTCGTGATGCTCGCCCAGGAGGGTCAGGTCCCCGGGGCGACCCCCCCGGCGGGTGCCCAGGCCGCTGCCCAGGTCCAGGCTCCTGCCGCCGGGTCCCAGGCGGCCCCCGTCGCGGCCCCGGTCCACGACGCTGCGACCCAGGCCGCGGGCCAGGGCCAGATGTGGCAGACCCTGATCTTCTTCGGGGTGATGATCCTGGTCTTCTGGCTGCTGATCATCCGGCCCCAGCAGAAGCAGCGGAAGAAGCAGGAGGAGTTCCTGAAGGCCCTGAAGCCCGGGGACCGGGTGGTGCTGGCCTCGGGGTTGATCGGCCGCATCGCGAGCCTGCAGAACGACATCGCGGTGATCGAACTGGACAAGGACGTCCGGGTGAAGGTCCTGAAGTCCCAGATCGCGACCCAGTACCAGGAGCCCGGGGAGTCCCGTTCCTGACCCCCCCGGCTGCTGGGCCATCGGCTTTTGGGAGACCGGCATGAACCGCAAGAACCTCTGGAAACCCATCGCATTGCTGGCACTGATCCTGCTGTCGTTCCTCTACGTGCTGCCGACGCTGCTGCCCGAGGGGAAGACGCCGTCCTGGTATCCGTTCCAGAAACGCCTGGCCTTCGGCCTGGACCTCCAGGGCGGACTGGAACTGCGCTACACGGTGGACTACCAGCGGGCCATCGCCGACAACCTGCTCCGGACCCGGGAGGCCGTGATCGAGAAGGTCGTCGAGGCCCTGGCGCGGAAGGACGGCAAGGACCCCGAGGGGCTCTCCGAGGGGGACCGGAAGGCCCTCCAGGAGCGGTTCACCTGCGAGCGGACCGACTTCGACACGCTGCTGCTGACCTTCCGGGACGAGGCCGACGTCGAGGTGGTGACGCCTGAACTGGTGGAGGACCTCCGGGGGGACCTCCGACGGCAGATCCCGTCGGGCAACCGCGTGGCCCTGCGGCTGGACGAGCGGCGGGTCGCGGCGGTCCGGGACGAGATCGTGGACCAGACGCTGGATGTCATCCGGAAGCGCATCGAGGCCTTCGGTCTGGTGGAGCCCGACGTCCGCAAGAACGGCGACACGGACATCGACATCCAGATGCCCGGCGTCCGGGGCGCCCAGGTGGACCAGGTCCGGGAGCGCATCGGGCAGACGGCCCGGCTCGCCTTCCGGATCGTGGACCGCAGCCCCACGGCCCAGAACTTCTTCAAGTCGCAGGAGGCGGCCCTCCAGGCCTTCCGGGAGCGCTACCCGGAGAAGGGCGCCCTGCTCAAGATGGACCGGGACGCCTCCACGGGCCAGTGGTACGTCCGGGCCGACGCAGGCATCGCCCGGGGCACCGGCGACGCCCTGGCCAAGAACGCCCTCTACTCCTTCATCAAGACCCTCTCCATCGATGACGACCACATGGTGGGATTCGAACTGGTCGAGGTCCGGGAGGACAACCTGCTCAAGGAGCGCTTCTACCGGACCCACTTCCTCTGGTCCCGGGCCGACGTGACCGGCGACCACCTGACCCGGGCGATGGTCCTCTTCGAGACCCAGGGCGAGCCCTACGTCAGCCTGGAGTTCGACTCGGTGGGCGCCCGCCTCTTCGAGGAGGTCACCGCGAAGAACACCGGCGAGTACATGGCCATCATGCTCGACGACGAGGTCAACAGCGCCCCGGTGATCCGGGAGCGGATCGGCGGCGGCCGGGCCAAGATCACCCTGGGCGGCGCCCGTCATCCCCGGGAGATCCTGAAGGAGGCCCAGGCGCTCGTGACCGTGCTGACCCACGGGGCCTACAAGGCCCCGGTCCACAAGGTCCACGACTTCGAGGTCGGCCCGAGCCTGGGGCGCGACACGATCCGGGCCGGCGTGGTCTCCCTGGTCGTCGCGGTGGCCCTGGTCTTCCTCTTCATGGTGTTCTACTACCGGGGGTCCGGGCTCATCGCGGACCTCGGCCTGTTCCTGAACGTGCTCTTCACCCTCGCAATCCTGGTGGGCTTCAACGCGGCCCTCACGATGCCCGGTCTGGCAGGCATCGTGCTGACCGTTGGCATGGCCGTGGACGCCAACGTGCTGATCACCGAGCGCATCCGCGAGGAGATCCGGGCCGGCAAGGGCCCCCGGTCGGCCGTCGAGGCGGGCTACTCCCGGACCTTCACGGCGATCTTCGACTCCAATCTGACCACCGCCATCGCCGGAGTCGTGCTGATGAACTACTCCAGCGGCCCGGTGTACGGCTTCGCGGTGACCCTGCTGATCGGCATCGTCGTGACCTTCTTCACGCAGTTCTATTTCACCCGGGTCCTGTTCAACTGGTACCTGGACAAGTTCCGCCCCGAGCGATTGAGCGTCGGCATCTGACGGGAGGCCTCGATGGAGTTCATCAAGCCCGGCACCAGGTTCGATTTCATGGGCGCCGCCCGCTTCTGGGTGCCCTTCTCGATGTCCCTGACGGTGATCTCGATCCTGGCGGCCCTGATCTTCGGGTTCGACAGCGGCATCGACTTCAAGGGCGGGTCCAAGATCATCGTGGCCTTCAAGGCCGGCCAGGGCATCGACCGGGAGGCCATCAAGACGACGGTGAACGCCCTGGTGGAGAAGCAGACCCGCCAGAAGGGCACCCAGGTCGAGGTCCAGGACTTCGACGTGGGCGCCAGCGGCGAGACCGACACGGTGAAGTTCCAGGTCTTCACCGAACTCCCGAGCCTCCTGACTCCCCTGATGAAACTGGAGATTGTCCGGGCCCTGGAGCGGCACTTCGGCCAGGGGGCGACGGCCGAGAGCCCCCAGCAGGCGGGCGACAAGTTCTACCTGACCCTGCCCGACGAGTGGCCCCTGGAGGCCGCCGGGGAGGAGATCCGGAGGGTCTTCGCCGAGGCGGGCTTCCCCCACATCAGCGTGCGGTCCGACAAGGAGGAGCGCATCCGGGCCGACATGCTCCGGGAGAAGGACCTGCTGCTGTCTGCAAAGGATGACGACGTGAAGGCCGAGGCGGCCCGCGTGGAGACCGAGGCCCAGCGGCGCATCGCGGCGATCCGGGACAACCGCTTCACGATCGAGGTCGAGGCGATCAAGCTCCAGGTGGAAGAGGCCCTCCGGCAGCAGTTCGGAGACCGGTTCGTGGAGGTGCTGTCCACCGCCAGCGTGAGCCCGTCCGTGGGAAAGGAGTTGTTCCAGACGGCCATGCTGGCCCTGGTCTACGCCATCATCGGCATCCTGATCTACGTGTCCTTGCGGTTCGACATGAAGTTCGCCCCGGGGGCCATCCTCTGCCTGATCCACGACGTGGCGGTGGTCTTCGGCTTCATGGTCCTCTTCAAGGTGAAGTTCACGCTGCCGGTGGTGGCGGCCCTGCTGACCATCATCGGGTACGACGTGAACGACACGATCATCGTCTATGACCGGATCCGGGAGAACCTCAAGAAGGGCCGGGTCGGCAACCTCCGGGACGTCATCAACCTGTCCATCAACGAAGTGCTCAGCCGGACGCTGATCACGTCGCTGACGACCGAGATCGTCGTGCTGAGCATCGCGATCCTGGGCGGCGGGACGATCCGGGACTTCGCGGTATTGCTGGCCCTGGGCATCGTGCTCGGGACCTATTCGTCGATCTACGTGGCGGCCCCCCTGACCCTCTGGCTCGACCGGCTGATCCGGCGCAAGGCGGCCGCCCAGGCCTGACCGGGAGTCACGGCCGCCGGTTCCCTTTCCCGACCATCGCAACGGAGGAGGCGCCATGAAGGTGATCCGCGCTCGGGATGAAGCGGAGGCCTGTCGCTTCGCCGCGCATTTCATCGTGCGTCACGTGACCCAGAACCCCCGCAGCGTGCTGGGACTGGCCACGGGACGCACGATGCTGGGCCTCTATCGGGACCTGGTGGACCGACACCGGAGGGGCGAGGTCTCCTTCGCGGGGTGCACCTCGTTCAATCTGGACGAGTACGTGAACCTGAACCCGGACCACCCGGCCTCGTACCACGCCTACATGCGCTGGAACTTCGTCGAGGGGGTGGATATCCCCCCGGAGCGGGTCTTCATTCCAGACGGCAACCACGAGCCGATCCTGGAGTCCTGCACCCGCTACGAGGAGGAGATCCGGAAGGCGGGCGGCATCGACCTGCAGGTGCTGGGGATCGGGCGCAACGGCCACATCGCCTTCAACGAGCCAGGGTCGAGCCTGGCGTCCCGGACCCGGGTCAAGCGCCTCAGCCAGGACACGATCCTGGCCAATACGCCGGACTTCGGCGACCCCGACAGCGTGCCGCGCTACGTGATCACAATGGGCATCGGGACCATCCTGGAGGCCCGGATGATCCTGCTGATCGCCACCGGGAGGTCGAAGGCCCGGGCAGTGGAGCAGATGGTCGAGGGTCCCGTGACGGCCCAGTGTCCCGCCAGCGTGCTCCAGATGCATCCCCACGTCTTCGTGGTGGTGGACGAGGCGGCGGCGGTCCGCCTTGCCGGGGAGTACGACACGGTTCAGCAGGTCCTCGGGGACCCCTACGAGGAGTACTTCTGGGAAGGGGCCTGAGGAGCAACGTGCTCGGGCCGCCCCTCTTCCGTTCATCGACGAGACAGACCCCGTTCCGCCGAGGGGAACATGGCCCTCGGAGGCGTCTCAAGGTCTCCCCGTCGGGCGGCAGGGATCGGTCCCCATCCGTGCGGGAATCGGCTACGCTTGGCCCATGAGGAGTCGGGCCCCGATCCTTCTGGTGCTGTGGCTGGTCGCCGGGGCATCGTCTGCCGGCGGCGAGGAGCCCAGCGTGCAGTCCCCGCCTGGGGCACCGGCTCCCCAGGAGGGGCCCCGAGAGGCGGTGCCCCCGGAGGCGGCCTCCCTGGACCCCTGGATGCCGCTGACGATCGAGGACGAGACCCGACTGCGGGACCTCCTGTGGCGCCGAGTCATCCTGCTGGCAGCCAGGCCCCGAGCCTCGGACCTGGAGGAGCCAGGACTCGCGCCGGTGCAGAACGGACAGGCGATCCGAACGACCGGGGACCGGCTCTGCACGGCCATGCTGCTGCTGGAGGGGGCCGGAGAGGCCCGGTTGACGGGCCCCGACGGCCGGGAGACGGTGGCGGCGGTGGCGGGTCGGGATGCGGAGTCCCTGGTGGCCTGGCTGGCGTGCGCGGGCCCCTGCCGTTCCTGGCCCGAGGTCCCCATGGCCCCGGAGTCCTCCCGGGTACCAGGCCACGGGCTCCTGCTGGTGCTCCCGAGCCTGCCGGACCAGCCGGTCCTGAGCCCGACCGTCTCGCTGGGTGCCGAGGCCTCGCCTTTCCCGGGCTTCTTTGCGGTGGCAGGACGCCTGCCCCCGGGGACCCTGCTGTTCGACGGCACAGGGGCGGTGGCGGGACTGGTCGTCCGGGGGCATCCCCAGCGGGCCGACCGGTCCCTGGCCGTCCCGACAGAGGCCTGCCGACCTCGGTCAGAGACCCCGGCGAAGGCCCCCTCTGGTGGATCGGACCGATGACCCGCAAGCGCACCCTGCCCCAGCGGGTGATCGAGTACTGCCGGACCAGGCAACTGGTGCGCCCCCAGGAGCGGGTGCTGGTGGCGGTATCCGGGGGCGCGGACAGCGTGGCGCTGCTGATCCTGCTGCGGGACCTCCGTCCAGTGCTGTCCCTGGACCTGGTGGTAGGGCACGTGGATCACGGCGCCCGCCCCTCGGCGGCCGACGACGCGGATTTTGTCCAGTGCCTGGTCGAAACCCTGGGAGTGCCCTTCACCCTTCGCAGGGTCCATTGCGAGACCCGAGGCCGATCCTTCGAAGAGGAGGCCCGAAATCGGCGCTACGAGGCGCTGCACGAGATGGCCCGAGAGGTCGGAGCCACCCGGATTGCGACGGGGCATACGGCGACGGACCAGGCCGAGACGGTGATTCTGCGCCTGATCCGCGGCACGGGACCCCTCGGACTGGCCGCGATTCTGCCCGCCACCAGGGAAGGCATCGTGCGGCCCCTGCTCTGCGCGACCCGGGAGGAGGTCCGGGACTTCCTGCGGTCCCGGGGCCAGGCCTGGCGCGAGGACCCTACCAACGCCGACCGACGTTTCCTGCGCAACCGGGTCCGGGCGGAGGTCCTGCCGCTGCTCCGGGACCTGAACCCCCGGATCGACTTCACGCTGACGGCCCTGGCCGAGGACCTGGAGGGCTGGGCCTCGCTCGGGGAAGCGGCCTCTCCCGGGACCCGGGAAGCCCCCGGGGAGGTGCTCATCCCCCGGGACCCGGCGTGGCCGCATCCCCTGCGGGCCTACCGGCTGCGGGAGGCCTGGGCCCGTCTCACGGGCGGAGTCCGGGGGCTCTCCAGGGCGCACCTGGAGGCCCTGGTCCGCCTGTGGGACGGTTCCGGGGGCGCCGAGACCCATCTCCCCTGCCGGGTCATCGCCCGCCGAGAGGGGCCGGTCCTGCGCCTGTGGCAGGAGCCTCCCGACCGTCCGCCGCAGGGGTCCCGGCGCCGTGCCAGGCCGACCGGGCCCAGGCCCGACGACCCTGAAGCCAATCGCCCCGGCCGCTGACAGGCTCCTAGAACCGGAGCGGCGACCATGGCATCAGGAACAGCACCGTGGTCAGGGCGAAGAGGGGCAGCAGGATCGCGCAGGAGTACAGCAGATACCCCCCGAAGGACGGCATCGGCACCCGGGTCGGTCCCCGCTCCTCGGCCAGGGCCTTCACCATGAAGTTCGGACCGTTGCCGATGTAGGTCATCGCCCCCATGAAGACGGCCCCCAGCGAGATGGCCTTGAGTACCGCCACGCCGGTGTTGGTGGCCAGCAGGTCCGGCGCCTGGGCGGCCCCCAGGGTCCCCTGGGCCAGTTCCAGGAAGGTGAGGTAGGTGGGGGTGTTGTCCAGGAAGGAGGACAGGGTCCCGGTGGTCCAGAAGAACTGCCAGGGTTCGGTGACCCCCAGGTCCGCGCCCCGGGCCCGAAGCAGCGCCAGGGCCGGCACCATCGTGATGAAGATCCCCAGGAAGAGCACCGCCACCTCGATGATGGCCCCGAAGGTGAAGCGATTGCCCTCCCGGACCTGGCGGGGAGTCAGGGCCATCGAGGCCAGCCCCAGGGCCACCATCACCCCGTCCCGCAGATAGGGCGTCGCCGGACCCAGGTCCACCTGCCCCGACACGATGATGGTCGCCAGCACGCCGGCGATCAGCAGCAGGTTGACCTTCCCTTCGAGCCGCAGGGGCTCGTAGTCCAGCACCTCCTCGACCATCTCCGTGGGCTTCTCCCACCGGAAGGCCCGGGTCTCCCAGACGTAGTAGGCCGCCAGCAGGGCCAGCGTCATGAACAGCCACTCGGGGAACAGGTGCAGGGTCCAGGTGAATGGGATGCCCCGGAGGAAGCCCATGTAGAGCGGCGGGTCCCCCAGGGGCGTCAGGCAGCCCCCGACGTTGGAGACCAGGAAGATGAAGAACAGGAAGGTATGGGTCTTGTGCCGCCGCTCCATGTTGGTCTGGAGCAGGGGGCGGACCAGCAGCATCGAGGCGCCGGTGGTGCCGAAGATGTTGGCCATCACCGCCCCGATGGCCAGAAAGGCGGTGTTGACCCGGGGGGTGGCCACCAGGTTGCCCCGGAGCAGGATCCCGCCGGAGATCGTGTAGAGGCTCCAGAGGAGCACGATGAAGCCCAGGTATTCCTCGAGGGAGTGGACCAGGGCCCCGGGGGCCTGGGTCAGCGTGAGAGCCAGCACCGGCAGCGACAGCACGCCGGCCACGATCCCCTTGTTTCGGTTCGGCTCCCAGAAGTGAGGCACCGCCAGGGGCAGCACCGCGATGGCCAGCAGCAGCAGGCCGAAGGGGATCACCGACCAGACCTCGGGCACCCAGGGGCCGTGGGTGGAGGCCCAGGCCGGGATCGGCCAGGTCCCCAGCAGGCAGGGCAGCACCCACCACCGGACGAGTCGCTTCATCGTCACCTCCTCCAGGCGCCGCTCGACCCCGGTCGAACGGCGGCGGAATGGTAGTCCGCCTTGGACTCCCTGGAAAGGCCCTCTACAATCGTCCACGGTTTCCGCTGGGGGTTCCGATGCAGACCCGATCCATCGTCGTGGAGGCCCCTGGGGGCCCCGATCAGATGCACTGGCGATCCCTGGAACTGCCGGCGCCGGGGCCCGGGGAGGTTCGAGTGCGTCACGAGGCCATCGGGGTCAACTTCATCGACATCTACTATCGGGAGGGCCTCTATCCCCTCCCGGCGTGGCCCGGTGGCCTCGGGATGGAGGCAGCCGGGGTCGTCGAGGCCCTGGGCCCGGGCGTCACCGAGGTGGCCGTCGGGGACCGGGTTGCCTATGCCGGCGGCTCCCCGGGGGCATACGCCGAGGCCCGCAACCTTCCGGCGGAACGCCTGGTGCCCCTTCCGGAAGACCTCTCCTGCGAGACCGCCGCGGCGGCACTGCTGAAGGGCATGACCGCCGAGTATCTCCTCTGCCGGCTCTGGCCCCTGAAACCCGGTGACCCGGTGCTGGTCCATGCCGCCGCCGGGGGCGTGGGCCTGCTGCTCTGCCAGTGGGCCCGACAGCGGGGCCTCCGGGTGCTGGGGACCGTCGGGAGCCCCGACAAGGCCCGCCTGGCCGAGGCCCACGGATGCGAGGTCCCCATCTGCTATCGGGACGAGGACTTCGTCGATCGCGTGCGCCGGGAGACCTTCGGGGAAGGCGTGGCGGTGGTCTTCGACTCGGTCGGCCGGGACACCTTCGATGGTTCGCTGGACTGCCTGCGGCCCCGGGGCCTGCTGGCCCTCTACGGCCAGTCCTCGGGGCCCGTGCCGCCCTTCGACCCCGCCGTGCTGGCCCGGAAGGGGTCGCTGTTCCTGACCCGGCCCACCCTCTTCACCTACACGGCCCGCCGGGAGGACCTGCTGGCCTCGGCCCGGGCCCTCTTCGACCGGATCCGGGACGGGACCCTCCAGGTCGCCATCGGCGGCCGGTATCCCCTGGCAGAGGCCCGCCAGGCCCACCGGGACCTCCAGGCCCGGGCCACGACCGGGTCGCTGCTGCTGATCCCGGAGGACTGACCCCGGACCATCGCCGGACCGGAAGACCCCGCCGGTTGCCGGTCGCCCGGACCATCCCGTTCAGGGCAGGCCCAGTTCCTCGACGACCCCGTCGGACCCGGTCACCAGGACCCGGAGGCCCGGCGATACTGGGCCCGGGGCCCCCCAGAGGGGAACCACCCGCTCCTCCGAGGTGCGGTTCCACGCCACCCGGACCTCCCGGTCCTGCCAGACCTGGCGGATCAGCACGACCCCGGCCTCCGGACGCGTGACCTCCAGCGTGCCCGTCTGTCCCTGCGGTCCCGGGACGACCAGCGCCAGGAAGCCCGCCAGGGGCCCCATCGTGGCCTCGACCGACAGGCGCTCGTGGAGGCGCCAGGTCCCCCAGCCCGGGCAGTGCTCCTCCTGGGCATGGTCAAAGGCCGCCTCCCCCTCGGGCGTCCCCACCGCCACCTGGACCTCCACGGGCCCGTTGCGCCAGGCCGCGACGGGGGGATCCAGCCGGAACGCGCTGTCCGGCACCTGACCGCCGCCCATGCCGTTGAGCAGCCACGTGTAGCGGTGAGGATCCCCATCGCCAACGATCCGGTCCTCCACCAGGAAGGCCGGCCCGGGCAACCGCACCACCCGGCGCCGGAAGTCCGTGGCCCGGTAGCGGGTGGTCACCGCAGTCCAGGTGAAGGACCCCCGGTGGGTCATCGGGTCCAGGAAGGCGTCGGCCCCCACCGACAGGGTCGTCCCGAAGAGTTCCGTGAAGGGCGACCCCTCCCCGTCCACCAGGATCGTGTTGTGATCCTTGGCGTATTTCACCCGGCCATGCTCGGCGAAGTAGATGTATCCCGGGTCGATCAACAGCGGGCGCCCCCCGTGCCAGAGGATGAAGGACAGCTCGTCGGCGTGCTCGTGACCCGGGTCCGCCTCCCGGGCGGCCCCCTGCTCCCCCTGGAGCAGGAGCCAGGTGGCGTCGGACTCCCAGGAGGACCGGAAGACCGCGTAGCCCGCCCCGGGGTTCGACCCCTCCAGGTCCATGCCGGGGGTCTGGGGCGGCGGCGTCCCGTCCCAGGAGGCCAGCGTCGCCGCGAAGGGGCCCGCGACCGGGTACCCCAGTTCCGGCATCGCCCAGGCCCACAGGAATCGGGGGTCTTCCAGCAGGTCCGCCATCAGGTTTCCGAAGAGCACGACCGGATTGCCGTCGTCGGTCGGCGGGGTCCGGCGGTCCGGCTGCAGGGCCCACAGGGCCGCCTCGAAGACCGCCCGGGTCCTCGGCTGCACCGCGAAGTCCTCGATGGTCACGATGTGCCCTGAATGGGGCGTGTCGGCGGGCTGCACGTCCGGCACCCCGTAGAAGGGAAACGCCCGCCCCTGGGCCCACCGGTGCCACGCCAGGAAGAAGGGCACCCAGGACTGTCCCCCGTAGAGCAGGTAGTTCCAGCCCTCGCCCCAGGCCCCTTCGGAGGTGGACATCCCGTGCAGCATCCAGTCCAGGCCCGTCATCGCCTCTGACAGGTCCCGGGCCGCCTCGGGCCGGTCGTTGACCGCCAGCGCGCACAGCCCCAGGGCCGCGAAGAACTTCATCACGTGGTTGTTTCGGGAGGTCAGCAGCATCATCGTGGAGGGCCCGTCGTGGCACATGGCCCGGTAGGTGTCGATGCGCCGGACCAGGGCCGCCCGGGCCTCCTGGAGGGCCTCCGGGGAGACCCGGGGACTGGCCGCCAGCAGGTCGTAGGCCGTGCACAGATGCACCAGGGCCTCGGCCTCCTCCAGGTTGTACTTGGTCCCCTCGACGGTGCCCTCGAAGGGGTCCGGCAGGCGCACCTCCACGAGGGCCAGGGCCTTGTCCGTGGCCTCCGGGTCGTCCCTCAGGAGCCCCTGGAGGGCCGCCGTGCCCGCCAGCCACCCCTGGGACTGGGCGATCCGGGGGTCGTAGAGGCCCTCGGGGTGCACCGGCGCCGGTTGCGCCGCCTGGGCGGCCAGGCCGTTCGCGAGGACCCGCAGGCCCCCTTCCGGCGCCGCCAGCCGTTGCCGCAGGGTCTCCAGGTCCTCGGGACCGAAGAACAGCCTGGGGCGCACGGTCCACTCGGGGTGCCAGGCCGAGGCGCTGGAGGGGTCCGCCGGGTCCGTGCCTTCCTGGACCTCCTGGCCGTCCCGGATCCCGTCCTCGTCGGTGTCGGGGTTGTCGGGGTCCGTGCCCAGGCGGGCCTCCTCCGGGTCCGGCAGCCCGTCCCCGTCCCGGTCCGGCGGCGGCCCCGGATCGACCTCCGGTGCGTCCTCGCCGTCCCCGGCCATCTCCCCCGGCATGTCCCCCGGTGTCTCCGGGGGCAACGCCTCCTCCGCGGTGCCATCGTCAGGAGGCAGTCCGTCTGCGACGGCGTCCTCGGAAGGCCCGGCGTCCTCCGCACCCTCGTCGCCGGACCCCGGATCCGCGACGACCTCGCCGACCGCGTCCCGTGCCTCCCAGTCCCCCGTCTCCGCCGGGACGTCGCGGGCCGTGGCCGGGTCCGGGCCCCCGCCCCCACCGCAGGAGGCCGCCATCCCCAGCACCAGGACCCATCGGATCCTCAGGCCGCGTCGTCCCATGCCGCCCCCTCAGTACTTGAAGGCCGACCCGCCGACGAACTCCCGCAGGATGCTGGTCGCCGGCACGTCCTCGGCGAAGACCGGCACGAACAGGTCCAGGAACTCCAGCAGCCGGACCGCGTCCACGTGGGCCGGGTCCGACTCCTCCACCTCCAGCAGGAAGCGCTCGGCGAAGACCTTCAGCACCGCCGGCTCGTAGACCAGCGTGCTGTTGAAGACCGCGTCGGCCAGCGGCTGGAACGGGAAGATCCACCGCTCCTCCCCGGCCCGGACCTTGGGCCACATCCGGATTGTCTGGGAGGCGCTGTATCCCCGGAAGAAGCGGTCCCGGACGATGCGCCGGATCAGCCGGGCATCGGAGGTGAACAGCCGGTTCTCGTCGTCGATCACCAGCTGGGTCATCGCCGACACGTAGATCCGGTACTTCTGGTCCCGGGGCACCGCCTCCGTGAGCCGGTCGTTGAGGCCGTGGATGCCCTCGATCAGCAGCACCTCATCGGGGCCCAGGGCCAGGGGCGTCGTCCGCTCCTCCCGGCGCCCCTTCTGGAAGTTGTAGCGAGGGGTCTGGACCTCCTGGCCCCGCATCAGCGCCAGCAGGTGTTCGTTGAGCAGCGGCAGGTCGATGGCCTCGATGCACTCGAAGTCCGGCTGCCCGTCGGGGCCCACGGGGGTCCGGTCCCGATCCACGTAGTAGTTGTCCAGGTTCAGTTCCTTCGGACGCAGGCCCGCCGCCATCAACTGCATCCGCAGCCGCTTCACGAAGGTGGTCTTCCCCGAGGACGACGGCCCCGCCACCGTGACCAGCCGGCAGTTCCGGCGGCCCAGGATCTCGTCGGCCAGCAGGACCAGTTTCCGCTCATGCTGGGCCTCGGCGACCCGGATCACCTCCCCGATGGCCCCCGACAGCACCGCGTCGTTGAGGTCCGGCACCGTCGAGATCCCCACCCGGGCGTTCCACAGGCGCGTCTCCCGGTAGACCGGGAAGAGCCCCTCGGCCCCCTGGACCGGTTCCGGCGGGTCGGCGGGCCGGCCGGCCGGCGGCAGGCAGAGCACCAGGCCCCCGGCGAAGGGTCTCAGGGCGAAGTTCCGGATGCCCTCGGCGGTGGGCAGCACCGGGTGGAACCACAGGTGCATCCGGGAGCGGGTCGCGATGAGCGGCACGAAGGACCGGCGGGAGGTCCGGAGCAGGTGGGCCGAGGCCACGGCCCCGCAGGCCAGCAGTTCCTCGATGGCCTGGGCCTTCGGGACCCGCATCACCGCCAGCGGTTCCTTCTGGGCCACCATCCGGCGGATGTCGGCCTCCAGCAGTTCCACCTCCTGCGGGGACAGCGACGGCTCCTTCCCCACGTCGAAGTAGACCGCATCGCCGAAGGACTGCCCCACCTGGACCCGGGCCCCCCGAAATCGCCGGGCCACCGCCTCGGCCAGCAGCACCGTCAGCGTCGCCCGGTAGATCCGGGCCCCCTCCCGGCTGGCATAGGTGACCGGTTGCAGTTCGCAGTCCGCAGCGATGGGGGCCTCCAGGTCCACCAGCCGTCCCGAGACGACCGCCCCCAGGGCCTCCGGTTCGATGTCCGGCAGGAAGTGGCGCAGGAACGTCTTGACCCGGGTCCCCCGGGAGGGCCGGAACTCCCGGCCCTGGCATCTCACGGTGATGGTCGGCGGCAGGTTCGTCGGCACGGCGCTCATCTCGGTCTCCCTCCCCGCGCTCCGCTGATGCTACCGTGACTCTCTCCCTCGGGACAACGGCCCTGACTTCTGCTATTCCTGCCCAGGACCGGGGAAGGAGGGAGGTCCCATGTCCGTCCCGGAAACGTCCCAGTCCCCGATGTCCGAGGACGCCCTTCGGCGGCGGGCCTTCGGATTCGTGGTCCTGCTGGGGTTCGTGAGCCTGTTTGCCGACATGACCTACGAGGGGGCCCGGAGCATCACCGGGCCCTTCCTGGCCCTGCTGGGGGCCAGCGGCACCGCCGTGGGCATCGTGGCGGGGCTCGGGGAACTGGTCGGCTACGGGTTGCGCCTGGCCTCCGGCTATCTGGCGGACCGGACCCGCCGGTACTGGGCCATGACCCTCTTCGGCTACGGCCTGAACCTGCTGGCGGTGCCCCTGCTGGCCCTGGCCGGCCAGTGGCCCCTGGCCGCCGCCCTGATCGTGCTGGAGCGGACCGGCAAGGCCATCCGCAATCCTCCCCGGGACGTGATGCTGTCCCACGCCACCAGCCGGACCGGCCGGGGGTTCGGCTTCGGCCTCCACGAGGCCATGGACCAGATCGGCGCCGTGCTGGGGCCCCTGGGGGCGGCCCTGGTCGTCTCTCTCCGGGGCGACTACCGGGAGGCCTTCGCCTGGATGGCCGTCCCGGCCCTGCTGGCCCTGGCGACCCTGCTGCTGGCCCGCGTCCTGTATCCCGTGCCCCGGGACCTCGAGTCCCATCGGCCGCCCCTGGCCCCCCGGGGCCTCCGGCGCACCTACTGGGTCTTCCTGGCCGGGGCGGCCCTGGTGGCGGCCGGCTACGCCGACTTCCCCCTCATTGCCTACCGGATGCAGCGGGAGGCCCTGGCCCCCGAGGCCCTCATCCCTGGCCTCTACGCCCTGGCGATGGCCGTCGATGCCCTGGCCGCCCTCCTCTTTGGCCGCCTCTTCGACCGGTTCGGCATCCCGGTGCTGGCCGGGGCCGTCGTCCTCTCGGCCCTCTTCGCTCCCCTGGTCTTCCTGGGTTCCTTCCCCTTCGTGGTGGCCGGCATGGTCTGCTGGGGCATTGGCATGGGGGCCCAGGAGTCCATTCTTCGGGCCGCCGTGGCCGACTTCGCGCCGGCCGACCGTCGTGGCACCGCCTACGGTCTCTTCAACGCCGCCTACGGCCTGGCCTGGTTCCTGGGCAGCGCCCTGATGGGCTGGTTCTACGACCTGTCTCTTCCCGCGCTGGTGGTTTTTTCCGTGCTGGTTCAGGGGTTGGCCGTGCCCTGTTTCCTGGCCGCCTCGAGGCGGTTGACAAGGCCCACCTGACGGGCCATAATGCTGTCACCTTGAGGACCCCTTCCGGGGGGTCTCGGCTGCGGGGTGGAGCAGTCCGGAAGCTCGTCGGGCTCATAACCCGAAGGTCGCTGGTTCAAATCCAGCCCCCGCTACTGTCCAGGACAACGACGGAATCGACCTGATTGCGGGGCGTCGATCTCCCTGGCGTTTCCGCGGGATGTCGAGTTGGTGCCATGACTGACCCGCGCCCGTCACGTCGCTGACGAAGACCTTGCCGTCCCCTGGCTTCCCGGTGCGCGCAGCCCGCGTGATGGCCTCGACCACCCGATCCGCCAACGCGTCCGGGACGACCACCTCGATGCGGGTCCTCTTGCTGAAGTCCCGTCCGGCGTCCACGTGGGCCTCCGGGATGTCCCTGTCCCTCATCGTCCCAAAGCGTGAGACCTGCAAGATCGTCACGCCCGGCAACCCGTCGATGGCCTCCAGCGCGTCACACACGAACTGGAGCATGAACGGCTGAAGGATCGCCTTGATCTGCCTCATGGCACCTTCCTTCAGATTTCTGCTTCCTCGCTGCGGCCGGCGAACCATCCGTAGATCGCCGGCAGCACGACCAGGGTCAGCAGCGTGCTGGTGACCAGCCCACCCATCACAACGACGGCCAGGGGCTTCTGGATGTCGGCTCCCGAGCCCGTGGCGTACAGCATCGGCAAGTGCCCGATGAAAGACGTCAACGCGGTCATCAGCAGGGGCCGGAAGCGGAGGTTGCAGCCCTCGTGGATGGTCTCGGCCACGCTGTGACCTCGCTCCCGGAGCTGGCGGAAGAACGCCACCAGCACAACGCCGTTCTGCACCGCGATGCCCAGCAGAACGATGAACGCGACGACGGCTGAGACCGACAGGTCCATCCCGAAGATCACGACCGCCACGACCCCGCCTACCATGGCGAAGGGCAGGTTCAACAGCACCAGCAGCGAGTCCCGCACGGAACCGAGCGCCATGTGGAGCAGCACCAGGATCAGCAGCAGCGCGACAGGCACCAGGATGGCCAACTGCCTCATGGCCCGCTGCTGGTTCTCGAACTGCCCGCCGTACTCCAGGAACGAACCCGCCGGCAGGCCAGCCTGGATGTCCGCCAGCTTCGCCTTGGCCTCCTCGACGAAGCCGCCCAGGTCTCGTCCGCGGATGTTGGTCTCGACGACGACGCGCCGGATTCCGTTCTCGCGCCCGATCTGAGTCGGGGACTCGACGAACCGCACCACCGCGAGCTGACCCAGAGGCACGCGCTCGCCGCCAGCCGCCGGGATCAGTAGCCGCTCGACCTCGGCCACCCACCGGCGGTCGGCCTCGGGCAGCCGTACAACCACCTTGAACCGCCGCTGGCCCTCGATCAGCGTGGTGGCGGCACGCCCCCCGAAGCCGATCTCGATGGCCTCGTTCACGTCCGCAACGTTGATGCCGTACCGGGCCACCGCCGCACGGTCGATTTCCACGTCGACCTGATCCATGCCCGAGACCTGCTCGACCTTCACGTCCTGGGCGCCCTCAATGCCGCGCAGCACGGTCGCCACGCGGTCTGCCACCCGCTTCAGCGCCTCCAGGTCGTCGCCGAAGACCTTCACGGCCAGATCGCCCTTCACGCCCGAGATCAGCTCGTTGACGCGCAGGGCGATGGGCTGGCTGAAGGACATCCGCAGGCCGGGGATCTGCCCCAGGTCCTGCTGGATGGCCGCCACGAGTTCCGTCCTGTCCCGGCCGGTGCCCCACTCCTTGCGCGGCTTCAGCATCACGAAGACGTCGGTCTGCTCGGGCCCCATGGGGTCCTCGCTGATCTCGGCCCGGCCGCTCTTGCTGATCACGGTGTCCACCTCGGGGAACTGCAGCAGGCGCTTCTCGATGAAGTCGGATACCTGCGTCGCCCCCTCCAGCGAGGCGTTCGGCAGGCGGACCACGTTGATGGCGATGGAGCCCTCGTCCAGCGACGGCATGAACTCGGTGCCGATCAGCGGGGTCAGGGCTCCCGCGACCACCAGCGCCGCGACCGTGACCCCGACGGTAATCCGGGAATGCCGGACCGCCCCGTCCAGGAACCGCAGGTAGCCCGCGTGGAAGCGCTTGATGAAGCCGAACTCCCGTTCCGGGATCTGCTTCAGCGCCCAGTCGGCCAGGACGGGCACGATGGTCAGGGCCACCACCAGCGAGACCAGCAGCGCGATGAGCATCGTCGAGGCGAGGGGGTGGAACATCTTCCCCTCGACCCCCTGCAGCGAATACAACGGCACCAGGATGATCCCGATGATCAGCACGCTGAACGCCACGGGTCTGGCCACCTCCGCGAAGGCGTCGGCCACGACGCGGCGCTTCGACCCCGGATCCATGTGGTGGGCCAGGTGCCGGCGGATGTTCTCGACCACCACGATGGACGCGTCCACCACCATGCCCACGCTGAAGGCCAGGCCGCCCAGGCTCATCAGGTTCGACGAGATCCCGGTCCGCCTCATCAAGATGAAGGTGACGAGGAACGTGAAGGGCAGCGAGAACAGGACGATCATCGCCGTCCGCAACTCGGCCAGGAACAGGAACAGCACGAGGATCACGAGGATGCCGCCCTCCATCAGCGCGTCCATCACGGTCTTGATGCACGCCTGGATCAGCCCGGTGCGGTCGTAGAAGACGGACAGCCGAACGCCCTCGGGCAGCGAGGCCTGGACCTTGGCGATGGCCTCCTTCGTGCGCTCGACGACGTCCTTCGAGTTCTCGCCCTTCAGCATGATGACCATGCCGGCGACCACCTCGCCCTTGCCGTCCCGGGTCACCGCGCCCTGCCGGGGCTCGACCCCGATGACGACGTCGGCCACGTCGCGCAGGAAGACCGGGGCGCCCTCGTGGGCCTTCAGCACGATCCGCTCGATGTCGGGCAGATCCTTCAGCAGGCCTACGCCGCGCAGGTAGACCTGCTCCCAGTCGCGGACCAGCACCCCGCCTCCCGCATTGGCGTTGTTCTTCTCCACCGCCGCGACGACCTCGGCCATGGTCAGTCCGTACTTGATCAACTGGTCGGGGTGGACCAGCACCTGATACTGCTTCACGAAGCCGCCGAAGCTGTTGATCTCGGCGACGCCGCGGACGGTCTTCAGGCGCGGAGCCACGACCCAGTCCTGCAGCGTCCGCAGTTCCGTCAGCGACAAGGTGTCGC
Organism: Deltaproteobacteria bacterium; assembly: GCA_029547805.1. Lineage (GTDB taxonomy): Bacteria > Myxococcota_A > UBA9042 > DTJE01 > DTJE01 > JAGOKF01. The sequence goes on along the minus strand of JAKPOP010000001.1, from coordinate 254,311 downwards.
TCTCCAGCGTGTACTGGTAGATCTCGCCGAGCCCCGTGCTGATGGGGCCGAGTTCCGGTTCGACGCCCGGCGGCAGTTGGTCCCGCACGTCGCTCAGACGCTCGAAGACGACCTGCCGCGTCCAGTAGGTCTCCGCGTCGTCGTCGAAGACGATGACGACCTGGGAGAGCCCGGCGCGGGACAGAGAGCGGACCTGCTTCACCCGGGGCAGTCCGCGCATCTGCTGCTCGATGGGGTAGGTGACGCGCTGCTCGACGTCCACGGCCGTCAGGCCCGGCGCCTTGGACAGCACCATCACCTGAACGTTCGTCACGTCGGGAAAGGCATCGATGGGCAGGTTCAGCCAGGACGCCACTCCAAGGCCGGCCAGGACAACGGTCACCAGGATCACCAGGATCCGGTTCCCGAGAAGCCCTTCCATGAATCGCTGCATGATGTCCCTCCTAGTCCGCGCAGCCTGCGCCCATCTTCGAGCGCAGCACGTCGGACTTCAGGAGGAAGGCGCCGTTGGCCGCCACGCGCTGGCCCGCCTGGATCCCCCCCTTCACCTCGACCCACCCGTCCCATTCGCGGCCCGTCCGGACCGGCCGGCGGACCCAGTAGTCCCCGTGGTGCGGGACGAACACGAACGAGCGCCCCTCGTCCTGCATCACCGCGGCACGCGGGATCGCCAGGACCTGTTCGTCACCAGGCAGCACCAGGCGGACCTGGGCGAACATCCCCGGCCGCAACTTCCCGTCGGGGTTGGCGACCGTCACCCGGGCCTTCACGGTGCGAGTCTTTTCATCCATCACCGCGCCCAGCAGGTCCAGCGTGCCAGGGAACTCATCGCCGGGGTGTGCCTTGACCGACACCATCGCCGACACCGGCCCCGCACCCAAGCGGGCCTGCACGGCCCCCAGATGGTCCTCGTAGAGATCGGCGAAGACCCACACGGGGTCCGTTTCGCCAACAACCATCACGCTCTCGCCGGCCTTGGCCGCCTCGCCGGCCACCGCGTGCATGTCGATGACGCGCCCCTCGATCGGTGCGCGAACGACCAGGCGCCCCCGGGCGCTGCCGAGCCGGCTGGCGCTGCCGAGGGAGCCCAGGTCGGCCGGGTCCAGTCCCAGCCGCAGCAGGCGCTCCGACGCAGCGCGGACGCGGATATCCGCGGACTCGAAGCGGTTCTGGGACTCCAGGACCTCCCGCTCCGACGATACGCCCTCGCGGAGCAGCGCCTTCTGCCGATCAAGCGTGCGCGACGCCAGGTCCCGGGAGGCCCGGGCCTCCAGGTATTCGCCCAGCGCGTCCCCCAGCGCGATGCTGTCCACCTCGAACAGAGCCTGCCCAGCCTTCACGCGGTCCCCGATCTGGACGTGGACGGCCCGAAGCACTCCGTCGGTACGGGGCGCCACGTGCGTGACCCGTCGCTCGTCGAAGCGAACCTCGCCGGTCAGCACGATGGGCGCATCCACGGCCCTCGGAGTGGCCTCGGCCGTGCGCAGCAGCCCGCCGTCGACGATCGCGGCGGCGACCCTCACGATGCCCATCTCGTACCGGCACTCGTCGCATTCGAAGGTCTTCTTCTTGTGCTCGCAAGTGGCGGAGAACAGTTCCTCGACGGGGCGGTCCAGATCGGACGTCTCGCCGTGTTCCCCCTCCGCGTGCCCCTCGCCCTTCTCCTCCGCCTCGTGGCCGCCATGGCCCTCGGCCTCGTGGCCCGCGGCCTCCTTCGGGGCCTCCTTGGAGGCCGGCTTCTCGGCCGACGGCGCCGCCGGATGCTTCCCGCAGGCCCCGACGAACAGGCAAGCGATCAGGATCGCAAGCCGGTTCACCCGGCTCCTCACGTCGTCAATTTGCATCATCGATCTCCCCCGTCAGCACGGCCAGCGCCGCGCACTCCACGCGGGCCCTCAGCCCGGCCTCGATCCGCTCCTTCCGTGCGTCAAGCAGCACGCGGCGGGCGTCCAGCACGTCGATCAGCGACACCTCGCCCAGTTCGAAGCCTCGTTCCACGGCGCGGCTCGCCGCCTCGACCCGGGGCAGGATCTCCTCATCGAACCGCTGCGCCGCGCCCCGGATCTGGACGCAGCGCTCCCAGGCCCTGCCCGCTTCGGCCAGCAGGTCCCGGGCGGCCGACTCGGCGGCGCGTTCCTCGGCAGCATGTTCGGCCTCCGCACGCCGGATGGCACCTGTGTTCCAGTTCCAGACCGGGAGCCGCACCTGCAGCACGCCGCCGGCCGCACCCTTGTCCAGTTCCCGGTCGAAGTGCCCGCCCAGAGAAAAGCCGGGGATCCTGCGGGCCCGCTCGGCCGCGACAACCGCCTCCCTGGCACGGACTCGGGCCAGCGCCGCGGCCAGCCTGGGGTGGACCCCGGCGACCCTGGCGATTGTCTCTTCCCGGGACAGGGGTTCGGGGAACGCAGCGCCGTCGGCCTCCACAGCCTGGATAGCGCCCTCGGAGAGGCCCAGCACCGCTTCCAGCGCAGCCCTATCGGCACGGAGGTCCGCCAGGGCCCTCTCCAGGTCCAGGCGGACCCGCTCCAGTTCGGTCTCGATGCGAGGCAGTTCAGTAGGCCGAGACTCGCCCTTTTCCACGCGAAGCCGGATCAGCCCGGCCAGACGTTCGACCTGGGCCTCGGTCTCCCGGAGCGTCTGCACCAGTTGCTGGTCGTGCGCGATCTCCCAGAAGAGCCTCATCAGGCGGCCCAGCACCTCGCGTCGGGCCGTGATCGTGTCCAGACGGCTCGCGTCCGCCTCCCACCGGGCGGCCCGCATCTCGGCACCCCGGGGCCCGATCCAGTCGAAGGGAATCGTTAGCGCGACGCCCCACTCCAGTCCGGAGGTGCCGCTGCCCCTGGGCATCCCCCAGCCCAGGCGGGCCTCGACCTCGGGATTGGGGACCTGCCCCGCTGCATCCAGGCCGGCCTGCGCGGCACGGGAACGGAGCAGGACCTCCTGCACCCGCGGCAACGCATCGACCCGGCGCATCACGTCGGCCCATCGCAGGGGCAGAGGCACCGCCTCCTGGCCGAGCACCGGACCGGGCAGCATCATCGCGAGAAGAATCACGCAGAGTGCGTGTTCACGCATCATCGCCCTCCTCGGGGCCCAAACGGCGGAGCCCCGGTCACGAAGTTCTGGTTTCTTCGAGTCTGGGTGCGAGGTCGGTGTCAGGCGCGAGGCGGGCGGAACAGCGAGTCCAGGAATCCCGAGGTCACCGGGCCGCGCACGGGCACATCGCAAAGTTCGACCGATGCGTCGCTGCGGACACCCGCGGGCGCCGTCATCGCGATGCCAGGCACGTGGCACATGCAGTCGCAGGAATGGACGGGCGGCTTCGGATCGTGGTGCTGGTCCGATTCCGGGCACGCAGCGGCAGCCGCGGACGAGCAGGAGCGCTCGCAGTCGTCATCGTCCAGACAGGGACGCACTTCCCCGATGGCACCGAGGAAGGCAACGAGGGCGACACTGGCGACAACATGACGAACGAGCGTCGGCATCCTGCTTCCGACACAACCCTCCGCTCTTGTACGGGAGTCGAACCAGGATTGTCAATGGGAAGGACCGAACCATCCGAACTACCAGGATGAAACCAGAGGCGGCATCAGCCGAAACGCGCTCCTGGCCACAAACGCCCATCAATGCTTGGGAGACTTCGCTCCCGACCCTCACGCCGCAATCCGCAGCCGCAGTCGTCGAAACTGGTTCCGGCCATGGGAAAATGATCCAGGGCGGCCACCGGTGACCTGCACCCGGTTCCCTTGGACACAAACGTTGGGTCATGACCCCGATGGAGGACGTTCAAAGAGATGAGCAAGATGACGAGGGACGAGCGGAGGGAGGACCGGAGCCTCGGCGACCCCGAGGTACTGGTTCCGGAAATTCTGGCCGGTCGGGAAATGCGGAGTCGTCGATGGTCGGCGACGTCGAGTGGTTCCTGTGGGTGCATCGTGACCTGATCCAGCCATCCCCGGTGCCGGAGTCAGGGGAGCCCACCCGTCCGCCGTCGCCGCGGCATCGTGGTGACATCGCGCGCAGAGACAGTCCAGGCCACAGCCATGCGGAGCTGTCATCTGCACCACTGGTTTACGGTCGTTCCCGGCGGCTACCTGATCCCGACCGCCCGCGCGAAGTCGCGGACCGTCTGCCACACGGCCCGCTCGCTCGGGGCGCGACCGGGAAGGTCGCGATACTGCCGGACGACGGCGATGGGGCCGTCCGCCGCCTCGGACTCGAACTGTCGGTCGATCAGCTCGTGGACCCGATCGAACCATTCGGCCGGGAAGCGCGCCTGCAACAACTTCACGGTCGCCGCCACCTCGGGCCAGCGCTTCTGCGTCAGGACGGCCACCTCGTGCACGTACGCGAGGTCCTTGCCCCGCTTTCCCGCGTCCCGTGACGGCCAGGCCAGCAGCTTCTGGATCACGTAGCTCGCCGGGTTCGGCAGCAGGATGTTCGTGAGCCCGGCGAGCCCCAGCTCCGGCAACGTGGCAGCGTCGAACAGGATCGGTTCCACGAACAGCAGGTCCAGGTAGCGCATGGCCTGGGCCGTCAGTCCGCGCTGGACGCGGACGACCGTTTTCGGATTGCCCTTCCGATCGACATCGGCCCCGACCAGGGGTGCCAGGAACTCCACGTACGTCGGCCCGAGCGTCGTGGTCCCGAACCGCTCGGGCTGGAACCGCAGCACCGGCGGCTCGGTGCCGGCGGACGGGATCGCCACGAACTTCGAGTCAAGCAGCCGCTCCGCGAGCGCCTCGCCACCCAGCACCTCCAGGCGGGTCGGCACGGTCCAGTCGAAGTCGTGGTCAGCAGCGGCGGCATCGGCGGCGTCACCAGATCTGGCATGCGGCGGTACATCAGGGGCACGAAGCCGCCGGTCAGGATGGCCACCGTCCGGTAGGCGCCCAGCGCGTCGATCAGATTGCCCAGGTCCGCCAGGACTTCCCCGGGGTCCTGTGGTTGGCCTGGCATCAGTCACCCCCTTCGAGATGCAGGACCTCCTTCAGGAGGTACTCCGACTGTTCCTGGCCGCGACCGGGGTGGCGCAGCACGTCGAGCGCGGCCTGGAAGGCGTCGGCCACCGGCACCCCGTCGCGCAACACCTTGCCGCCCCGGATCGAACGCGAATACCGCGTCGGGAGGAGCCAGAGGTCGGCGTCGGCGGGTGCGCACTCCTCGAGCCCAAGGCGCCGGATCACTTCGGGGATCGGCAGGACCACGTGGACCTCGATCCGCGGCGGCACGATCGCGTGAAGCACCCCGAGCAGGCGACACGCCTCGAATCCGGCCACGACCGCCCATTCCCGGAAGTCTGCCAATCCCGACAGGTCCGTCAACGAACCCGATCCCGCGAGCATGCGCCTCACCGGCACGGCGGGTCGCGTGTTCAGGGCCTCGTCGGCCCGCCACAGGTCCAGCAAGGCTGACCGGCGGACGAGGCGCATCCCCCGCGGGGTCTGCCGCAAGAGATCCTGCTCGCCGAACGCTCTCACGAAGCGGCGGACCATCTCAGGCGACACGCCTGCCACCCGACTCAGGTCCGGGCTGGACAGGATCGGCTGGCGCGGCCCGCCCCACAGTTCGGCCGGGGCGTCCGCCAGCAGGAGGATCTTCAGCAGCCAGCGGTTCAGGTCGGAGAACAGGCGGACGCTGGACCGCCCCGCCTGGGGTCGCGCGATGCGGGCGACGGGGCGCTCGATGTCGATGCCAAGTTCCGGGATGCGAACCCTGGCGTTCCCGGCCGGGTCGACCAGCGCCCAACCTGCGTCCGGCAGGTGGGCCGCCATGAACTCCACCGCGGCACCGATGGTCTTGGGGCCCAGCGACGGCACGAGGACTGCCACGAGAGGAACCGCATCCATCTCGTCAGCAAGCCGACGCGCCTGTAGGGCACCCATCGACAGCTTCGCAATCACGTCTTCCACCACGGGGATCAGCACTCTCTTGGTCTCGACCACGACGCGCCGGCCCTGGACGTCCGCCATCAGGTCCACGCGACCGCCGACGATGGAATGCTCGGGGACCCTGGAGCGGAAGCCGGGGATCACGTCCCGCAGGATCTGCTCCACCGATGCTTCGATTGCCTGCCGGCTCATCTCTACCCCCAGGTAGATTTCTACCTATAAGTAGTGTAGCCGGGGGCGCCGACGGGTGTCAAGATGGCGGTCGGGGTTTGCGAGAACATCAACCTGGGGTTCAGTTTCGTGCAGGGGCTGGCGGAAAACCTGAGGGAGCGGTCACGCCGCAAGCCGCCGAGTCAGACGTATGCTTGGTCCATCATCTGCCGCTCCAGGCCGATAAGGCCCGATGCAGCACTTTCTTCGGGAGCCCAGGCAGGCCGGTGCCATTCCGACCATTGACCGCCATCCGTCAAGGGCCTATGCTTTCTCCAAGGAAGCCCAGATGTTGGCGGCGTCTCCTTCGAACGCCTTCCTGGGCACTGGGAGCAGGCGTGAGCAGAATTCGCTTCAACATCAAACGCCGGATCGGCCGACTCGACGACGAGGCTCGCGCGCGCCTGATCGAGGCCATCCGGTACGGGGGCAACCCCGAACACAAGCGGAACCCCGGTGACTTCGGGCTGATTCCTCCGGCCTGCCCTCGCCCGGACAAGACCCTCTGCGACACCGTCCAGGTGTTCGAGCGAGAGGAAACCCTCCGGTTGCTCAGGGCCGGCGTCGAACGCGGACTCGTGAGTGAACGGCGGGTAGGGGACTTTCCGCAGAACATCTGGTCGGTGACTGAAGCGGGAGAACCCCTCGAGGCGGAACTGGAGAACCGCGAGACCGGTCAATACCACGGCTACCCGATGCCCACGACCGACCCGTTCCGCGAAGTCGTCCTCGAGGTCTGGCGGAAGGCAGGGCAATGAAGGATGTCTTCGAGTTCCGTGTGGACTGGCTCGAACGTCTCCACGGATCCCCGGCGGAACGCGAGACGTTCGGGGAGCTCGAGATACGGTGGGGCGGAGTCGCTCTGACCGAACTCCTGGACCTGTCGGCCGCCACCGTCCGGTCGACCACACGCGTCTCGATGCTGCACCTCGGGATCTGGTTGATGGCGAACTGGTGGCGCTTGCGCTGGGAGCCTCTGCCCCCCAAGATCGATCCCGACTGGCGGATGGCTCATGAGATCGGCGGTGCCGGCGGCGGCTTCGTCTGGCCAGCACTCCAGTTCGCGTCCGATGGGGAGACCATTGGCCTGTCCCTCCATGACACGATGAGTGACAGGCCACCGGTTCGGTACCTTCGAAACACCGAGGGGACGATCAGTGCGACGACGTTTGAACGGGCGGTCGATGACCTGATGTCGCTGCTGTTGGCAAGGCTCTCCTCACGACGTGTGGACGCAGCAGACCTCGCGGAAGGCTGGCGAGAGGTCCTGGCAGAGCGTCGCGATCCGATGGCCGGAGCCAGGCGACGCCGGGAGGCCCTCCTCGGCTTCGACCCGGACGCGATCGACGCAGACGACCTCTCCGCCATCGTATCGGCGGGCACGTGGATGGGCGAGGCAGCGCTCGAGGAAACGATGGCGGCCGCCCGGGCGCCTGCGATCCGCAACACCATCGAGTACCTCAGGGACAAGAGCCTGGAGCCGGGTTCGAATCTGGATCTGGCCGCGCTGGAAGGCGTCTGCCGAGTCTGGCGCGATGGTCACCATCGTTTCACCAGACCATGGGAGCGCGGTGCTGCGCTGGCTGGTCTTGCACGGAGAGAGGTCGGGCTCTCATCCGATGAACCGGTCTCTTCGGAGCGCATTTCCGAGTTGGTCGGGTACGACGTGATGGCAGACCAACCGACCTCCGGTCCCCTCGGGGCTGGCTTCCGTTCCCCCGATGCCCCCAATCGAGTGAAGTTCCACGGAATCAGGCGTCACCCGAACTCTCGCCGCTTCGAGGCAGCGCGGCTCCTGGCGGAAGCCCTGGACGGACCACCTGCGGACGCGGTGCTGCCCATCACGGATGCGTCTACGGCCCGCCAGAAGGTCCAGCGGTCGTTCGCCCAGGAGTTCCTCTGCCCCACGGAAGGCCTCGTCCGGCTGTTGCCGCTCCCCAACCCGTCGGACTCCGACATCGAGGGCGCAGCAGACCACTATGGCGTATCGGCCTTTACGGTACGGAGCGCGCTTGTCAACCGAGGTCTCGTCGATCGCCGGTATCTGCCCGCCTAGGTTGCGCTCGATGAGCGAACGACAGCCTGAGGTCTCGAGCCTCGTTCGAGTGTCGGCCGTTTTGGCGGAGGTTCCGGCCACCGGAAAGTGACCCACCCTGGCGAGGACCGGTGGAAGTACTGGAACTCGTCCAGCGCCACGATCCAGCCCTCCCGGACCAGTGCCGCGATGCTGACGTCCAGGGACTTCAGGTCATGGGGCTCGTGGCCGGCGACGCCGAACATCGAGTAGAAGTCCCGCACGGCCGAGATCACGCCGGCCGGGTCGAAGTCGGGGATCTGGGCATAGACGACGCGTTCCCGCCGGATGGACTTGAGCGCTTCCTGGACAAGGCTGGTCTTGCCGATGCGACGGCGCCCCGTGACCTTCTCGAAGAACCAGCGGTTGCGCTGCAGGATCCGGGTCAGCGATTCCAGTTCGTCGCGCCGCCCGTAGAAGCCCCATTCCTTCTTCGCCATGCGACACCGAAGGCAGAAGACTTTTCATTCGCCGACGATGAGCCTGATTCCCTTGGAGTGTCCAGTGGTTGGCGTGCCGCAGTTCGGGATGCCCCACCCGACCTGGACCGGGGCGCGACTTCCCCGGAGGAGGGTCCGGCCCAGCCCCTGCGGCGACGGGATCTCCCTCGGCGCGGTTTGACCAATCCCTGACCACAGGGTGACCGGGATGGAGAAAATGGGCTCTCATCACCCGACGGTCGCTGGCTCGAATCCAGCCCCCGCGATGGCGCAACCGGCATGGGTGACACGGCAGGCCCGAGTCGTGCGTGACCCCTCTTCCCACTGCCTGCGGTGACTGCGGTGGGGAGTCCCACCCGGGCCGCCTCCGCCTGCCCGGTGCGCTGCCACGGACCCGACCCCCGCGACCTGTCGGCCTTCTCAAGGCCCCGACCCGATCCGGTCCGCCCGATCCGCCCCGGGGTCCAGCGCCGCCCGAATCTCCCGGAGGGCCTCCCCCGGCAGGGAATCCCGCCCCGGCACGGCGGGCACCACCACCCCCGCCACCGCGTTGATCAGTACCAGGGGATCGCGGGAGGCCACGGGAATGGGCGCCTCCCGCAACGGCAGAAGGTCACGCAGGGCCGCCAGGGCCACCGAGTCCACCGCCGGCCGGTCCCGGGGCGGCACCACCCAGCCACGCCCGTCCCAGGACACCACGGCCGCCCGGCAGGCCTCCCAGACCTCCGTCCCCGCCGGGTCGGTCAGCAGGGTCACCACCCCCGGCAGCCGCACGGCGTCGTAGGGACCGGGGGAGGGAGGCTTGGGCAGAGGCCCCGAAAGGCCCGCCACCGGAGACGAGGCGAGGCGCGTCGGGATGCCGTCGCGAAGCGCGGTGCCCTCCCGGCGCACCGCCACCAGACATCTGCCCTCCAGGCGCACCCCGTACACTCCCGGCGCCGCGTCCCGCAGGAAGGCATCCAGGGCCGCCAGGGCCTCGGGGCCCTCCGGGGCGATGCGCCGCCGGTGCCCCTCCAGGAGGAAGGGCCCCCGGGAGGTCACGAGGACCGTGGTGTACCGCATGCCAGCGCCCCCGCCTTCACCCGCACCTCCTCCCACTCGGCCGCCGGGTCCGAGTCGTGGACGATGCCGCCCCCCACGCCGTACCACCAGCCGTCTGCCCCCCGGACCGCGGTGCGGATCAGCAGCGCGAAGTCGGCATGGTCGCCCTCCAGCACGCCCAGCGCCCCGCAGTAGGGCCCCCGGGGTACGGCCTCCAGACGCCGGATGGCCTGCAGCGCCGCCCCCTTGGGAGCCCCGACGACCGATCCGCCCGGGTGCAGGGCCGCCAGGACGTCCAGGGGAGAGAGACCGGGCAGCAGGTCGCCCACCACGTCGCTGACGGACTGCACCGCGTAGGGCAGGTCCAGCAGGCGCCGGGCGCAGGGGACCTCCACGGTGCCAGGGCGGCACACCGGGGTCAGGTCGTTGCGCACCAGGTCGGTGATCATGGCCAGTTCCGCCCGGTCCTTGGCGCTGGCCAGCAGCCAGTCACCCTCCCCCGCCGGGGCGGTGCCCTTCATGGGCTCGCAGAACACCCGGCCGCCCCCGGTGACGAAGAGGCGCTCGGGGGACCCCGACACGAACTCGGTTCCGTCGGGCAGGCGCACCCAGGCCGCAAAGCGGGGCACCCACCGGCGGCACAGGGCGGCCAGGATCGTGGGCCCCGTGGCCCCGGGGAGGGCGGCCCGGACGGTGAGGTTCACCTGATAGACGTCCCCGGCCCGGATGGACTCCCGGATGACTTCCACCGCCTCGCGATACCCCGCAGGGTCCAGCCGCGGCGTCCCCTCCCAGGGATCGCCATCCGGTGCCCCGGACAGGACGGACTCCCGTCCCGCCCCGAAGAGGAACGGACGGTCCCCGGCGGCCTCGAAGGGGGCGAAGGCCAGGCGGGCGGCGGCGGCCCCGCAGGGCTCCAGGGGATCCAGGAGGCGCCACCCGTCCCCCCCGAAGCCGGGACCCAGGAGGGCGAAGGAGGGCAGGCGGTCCAGGTCGGAGAGGGTCACGGCCCCCTCCCCACCACGGCGTCGAAGAAGGCCCGGACGACCTCCCGTCCCCGAGGCGTCCCGTGGGAGTCCGGGTGGAACTGCAGGCCTGCCAGGGGCAGATCCGGGTGCTCCACGGCCATCGGGAGGCCGTCAACGGTGGCCGCCACGACCCGCAGGGGCGGCGGCACGTCGGTCAGAACCAGGGAGTGGTATCGCATGGCCTCGTGAACCCCTTCCTGCCCCGGGAACCACCGGGAGGGGCCGAAAGACACCGGGTCGGCCCGGCCGTGGACGGGCTCCACCCGGACCAGCCGCGCCCCGAAGCACAGCCCCAGGGCCTGGTGCCCGAGGCAGATGCCCAGGGTGGGCAGCCCCCGACGGGCGGCCTCCTCCACCAGCCCCACCAGCCCGGCCCGGATCGGGTCCGTGGGCCCGGGCCCCACCACCAGCACGTCGAATCCCTCCAGGGCCGCCGGGTCCGCCGCCAGCACCCGGCCCCGGACCAGCCGCACCGCATCCCGGGGCACCGGGAGGCACTCGACGACGTTCCAGGTGAAGGAGTCCTCGTTCTCGGCGAAGATCACCCGAGGCGGGGTCCCCACGGCCGACTCCTGGCCAAGCGAGGGGATGATACCACCGATCCGGGGTGGCCCCGGGGCGCCAGGCCCGAGCGATCCCGTGGGGTTCACACGGTGGGCCTGGGCGAAAGCACCCATCCCCTCCCCTGGATGAGGACCGGAAGGTCGTCGGCGGCAAGTCGGCAGGCCACGGCCTCGATCAGGACGTGGGGCGGCGACCGGAATCGGGCGTGCCGTGCAGGAACGTCGCCGTGCCGGTGGGCCATGACCTGCACAGGCCGCATCCGCCGGGTCATCCCCTTCGGGCGACAGGCGTCACCCCCAGCGCCGCCCCATGGCCAGCAGGCCCAGCCCCAGGAGCACCGCCGAGGCCAGCGCCCAGGGGTTCCCCGGGGCATGGCGGGCCCTCAGCACGACCACGGGCACCAGCGCGCCGCCCTGGCCCCCCGGCATCTGCACCGCCCGGACCAGCAGCAGCAGGTCGCGGCCCAGGCCGTCGATGAGGGGACGGTTGTAGGCCACCTCGCGTCGATCGGTGGTCCCGTCGGGGTCCCGGACCTCCAGCGTGGCGGTGACCTGCCGGGGACTGCCGTCGGGGTGGGCGTCCACCTGCACGTCCAGGGCCCGGGCCTGGCGGCCGCCGGGGAGGTCGGTCCACCAGGGGCCCACCCGCACCACGCCGTGTTCGGCCCCCAGGAAGCCCCCCACCCCGTGGGCCAGCAGCATCCCCAGAAAGGCCACATGGATCAGGGCGGGGGCGTAGGCCGAGGGGCGCCGACGGCCCGCCCGCCAGGCGTCCAGCACCGAGTCCCAGGTGGCCAGCAGCGTCGAGAGGCCGTAAAGCGCCAGCACCGGCAAGAGCAGGTAGAGCCAGAGGTGCCAGGGGGACGGGGACCGGAAGAAGGCCGTCACGTCATCCAGGGCCACCGCGGCCGAGGCGCCCTCGGCGGTGATGACCAGCACGACCGACCCCACTGCCAGCAGCACCACGGTGGACAGGCCCATCACGACGCCGAAGCCCTGGGACCTCACGACCTGCAGGACGCGCCTAGCCGAAGGCATGACTGGACCTCCCGAAGAAGAAGGACGTGCCGACGTAGGCCACCAGGACGAAGAGGAAGCCCAGGCCCGCCATGACGGGGCCGACCCAGGGGCGGCTGCGCAACGACGGGGTCAGACGGACGTGCACGAAGGTGGCGTAATGAAACCAGAGGATCACGGACCAGATGACCTTGGGATCCCACAGGAAGTAGGCCCCCCAGGCCAGCACGCCCCAGACGCCGCCGCAGATCATGGAGGCAGACCAGAGACCCAGGCCCTGGAGGGCCAGGCGGTGGATGCGGGGGAGCCAGGCGGGGTCCCGGCCCTCAAGGGCCCATGCCAGGGCCGCGCCGGCAGCGATGGTCCAGACCCCGTAGGCCAGGAAGGACAGGGGCACGTGGAGGAAGTACCAGACCGTGTGCATCAGGGGGGGCGGGTAGGCCAGGGCCTTGGGGAAGGACAGGGCCGCGGCCAGGAAGGCGGCGGCGACGGCCGTTGCAAAGGCGCCGAAGGCCCGGGTCGGGCGCCAGGCCAGCACGGCGGCCGTGGCGACGCCCAGGGCGGCGGCGGAAAAGGACTCGAACTTGTTGGTCAGGGGCAGGAAGGCGATGCAGTGACCCCGGATCGCCAGGCCGGCCAGCAGCGCAACGGCGGCCAGTGCCGCCGGCCCGCGGCCCCAGGCGGGGCGCACCAGGGACGCTCCCAGGGACAGGCCCAGCAGGCCCAGGGCCACCCGGAAGGGCGCCATCAGCAGCGGCCCGGCGCCGTCGGGAAGGGTCGGGACCACGGTCACCTCCAGGGCGAGCGGGGCCGCAAGGCCGCGTCACAACGGCCGAAGTCTAGCACCGGCCGGTGGCGTCCCGGCGTCCTGCACCCCGTTTGCTGGTCAGGGACTGGCCCTGGTCTGCACCCGGTTTCCGGAACCCCCATTCTGGGTCATCTCCCCGATGGCGGAGGTTCGAGAGGACTCGGGACGATTGGAGAAGGGCCGGAGCACTCGGACCGTGGGAAGCCCCCTCTGCCATCTGTTTGGAATGGCCAGGCCTTCCATCAGGGCCCCCTCCTCGTCGGCCATGTGCAGGGGAGGTCCGCCTTCTATTCCCTTTCGAAGCCCTGGACCGTGAATCGCAGCGTTCGGGCATTCTCGGTCACGATGCGCACGACGTCTTCCCTGAAGCCTCTCGGCGAGGTGGCCTCGATTTCAAGGGTCACGCAGACGTTGGTGTCCGGACTTCCGACCAGGTGCGCCAGCACCTCCTGGACGACCCGGCCCGCGTCGGCACCGGCCCGAACAGGGTCAAGGCGCACACTCCCGTGAAAGCGATGGGGAGCCTGGACCTCGGACACGCCTGTCTGTTGGCCGGATCCGCTCGTACCCCCACCCTGCCCCTGGCTGCCTCCAGTCCCTTGGGCACCCCTTCGGCCGCCCGAATCCTCCTCCTGGTCCATCTGGCGGCGCGCCACATCGGGCTTGACCACCAGTCCTGTCTCCAAAATGTGATCCAGGGCCTGCCCACCCCTGAGCCCCCGGTAGCGCCTCGAGGACTCGTCGTAGAAATCGGCGTAGGCGAAGGAGTCCTGCCCCCACGTGATCAGGCCCACCCCATCGCGGATGGCGGCTCGGAGCGCGTCCGGGCCTTTCAGCCGCGGCAGATAGAGATAACGTGCGAAGTCCTCGATCAGTTGCCGGACCTCCACGTGGTCCCCACGCCACAGCGGCACGCGGTCCAGTTCCATGCGCAGCCGCGTGCCTGCGAAGGACACGAGCAGCAACTCGTCTTTTCGCAGACACTTGCTCGCCCGCACCGCAAGCCCTTCCCCCCCTTGCAGCCGCAAGGCCTGCCAGGTCACCTCCGCATTCGGGTCCACCTGGACCGGGACCAGGAGCCACATGTAGGTCTCGGGCAGGCGCGCCGTCACCATGTGGTCCGCGGCCTGCCGCTGCGTCTCGGCCTGCCGGACCTGCTGGGGGGCGAGGTTCAGGGCCTCGCGATCACCCAGGATGGAATCCCAGGCCAGATACAGACGCACCGCGGCCTCGAGGTCCTGAAGCCTCGCCTGATCTGCCGTCAGAAAAACCAAGGTATTCCGATAGATACGCGGCGCGCCTCCCCGCGAATCCAGGAGGTCCCGCGCCCGGCGCAAGGCTGCACTGTGGTCATCGCCCCGCGCGTGCGGAGCGGACGTGTCCAGGACCACCAGCCTCGCCTCGAGGTCGTCCGGGACATCGGCGTTGCCTTGCGGAAACGGGTGGACCCGACTGAAGTCGCCGGCCTGGCGCACGTCCTGCCTGACCCTGCGCTCCACCTCCCGGGCCACCTTGTCCGGCTCGCGCCGCAGTTGCTCCGCCCGGTCCTCGGCCAGTTTCGTCACCGTGGGCTGCGTGGCATACCAGTAGCGATTGCCGTCCTGGTACAGGTAGGTCGCCGCGGCCGCGAGCCGCCGCAAGGCATCCCCGAAGTTGGCCGGCGACTCCCCCGGCATCACGCAGCCGAGCCGCACCCGACGGTCCTCGAGCCCCCGGTGGGCCGCCCCGGTCACAGGCGCGGACCCGAAATAGACCGTGCGCGCGACCCTCCGGCACGCCGAATACCGTCCCAGATTATCCACCTCGGCATCGAGGCGGACCGGCAGCGACCCCGGGCCGTCCACGTCCTTCTCGATCACCGGCACCCAGTTGTCCGACAGATAGCGCGTGATCTCGAACTGCACCCGCGGGTCGTCCATCGGAATGCTGCTCGGGAGGATCAACGGACTCCGGTCGCCCTTGTCCCACAGGCTGTGGATCACCGAGGCCATCAGGCGCAAGACCCCGCGCGTGCGCTGGAACGTGAGCAGCGTGGACCAGTCGCCGTACAGGCGGTCGAAGACCTCGGGGTGGATGGGATAGGCGGCCTTGAGGCGCTGTTCATAGCCCGCCTCGCAACACTCGGGCGGGAACTCCCCGCGCTGCGCCCGGTACAGGTCCGCGAATGCCAAGGCCACCACGTCCCGCGCCGTGAACTGTTCCGGGTCCGAAAACGGCTCGAAGAGCCGTCGCCGCACGATCTCGAAACTCTCCTCGGCGGAGGCGGGCCGCCAGGAAGACTCCACACGACCGATCACGTTGCGCAGCCGGTCCAGCGCCTCGCGGCCCCGGAGCCCGCCCACCTCCTCGTCCTCGGTCCGGGCGTGGGGCGATGCGGCCTGCTCCGACGCCGGCAGGCTCACCACCACCAGGCAGTTCGACACGGCGCGGGCCGATTCGGTCAATGCCTGGGCAAAGGTGAACTGGGTCTCGAAGGAGCCGCCCGGGAGGTCGGAAGCGTCGTGGAGTTGCCGCGCGTAGGCCACCCACTCGTCAATCAACACCAGGCACGGCCCGTAATCCCTGAATATCTCGCGCAGCCGGTCCCCGGGGCTCGTCGCGCGCTCGTCATCGGCCCGGATGCGATCGTACGCCTCCCGCCCGCCGACCTGCCACGCCAACTCGCCCCACAGCGTGCGCACGACGGTGCCGTCCGACTTTTGCACGGGGTTGCCCGGCGACAGGCGGTTGCCCACCAGCACCACCCGGCGGACCGCAGGCAAGGCCGCCACGCCCGCGGCCCTCATCACGGTCTCGACACCGGGCAGGGCCGTCGGGGGATGCCCGGAAAACAGGTGATACAGCGCGAGCATCGAGTGGGTCTTGCCGCCGCCGAAGTTGGTCTGAAGTTGCACGACGGGGTCGCCGCCTGCACCGGACAACCTTGCGACCGCCGTGGTCAGCAGGTGCCCGAGGCTGTCGGTGAGGTAGGTCCGGCGGAAGAACTCCACCGGGTCGCGGTACTCGTCGCTCCCCTCACCCAGATGGACCTGCCACAGGTCCGCCGCGAACTCCGCCTGCTGGTAGCGACCGCTGCGCACGTCCGGGTGCGGGACGGCAACCTCGCGCCAGGGTCTGAGCGCCCCGGCCGCCCCCGCCCCGATGAGCGATCCCCCGAGCCGCCGCCTCTCGGCGCGCACCTGTTCATCGAACACGAGCCGCCGGAGGTCCATCTTGATCCGGTGGACCTCCTCCGCCTGGGGCGCGGACACGGCCGTGAGCAACCGCTCGGCCGAGTCCAGGGCCCGGTCCGCGTCGTCGCTCGAAAACGCCTCCTGATGGGCCCACCGGTTGCGCCAGCCCCGCAACTCGGACACGAGGCTTCGCTCCGCGAACCCGAGCGTCCTGCGGAAGACCTCGTTCCAGGACTCCCACATCACCTTGAGGAGGGCCGCCACGTCCCACTCCCCGGCCGGGCGCCCCATGTTCAGGCGGTCGTCGTCCAGGAACCGGGCAACCTCGGCCGGCATGTCGTCGCCGAAGGCATCGCGGAACTCCCGCTCCACGAAGGGCGCAAGGCCGGCCCGAAGCAAATCCAGCGCCTTGCCCACGCGCTCGTGATTGGTCATCGACATCGTTCACTCCTCACAGAAGGGTCTGCTCCTGCACGGGGGCCTCCTTTGCAAGCCGAGTGACCTCCGGCCAGCCCATGACCAGGGCATTGTACCCCTGGGCATCGGCTGAGCGGCCCCTGCGTTCGGCGATGGCGAAGAGGCGATAGGCCAGGTCCCTCGCCAGGTCCCCGAGAGGGCCGAGGCGCCTCAACAGGTCGCCGGTCGCCCGGTCACCTGCCTGTTCATGCCAGTAGAGGCGCAGCAGGTGGTGCGTCGCCTCCCAGATCGTGAAGCGCCGGTCCGTGCTCGGGTCCCAGTCCTTCGGCAACTCCTCGGGCCGAAGCAGCCGCACCTTCCCGCCGCGCGATTCCACCACCCCGGCGGTCACGAGTCCGGCGACGCTGGTGACCTTGGCCTTCGACAGGACCTCGGCCTGACCGAACTCGCCCGGATCGAAGCCGTTCTGGTCGTACCAGGCGATGGCCCAGCGGGTGTCCGCATCGAAGTCGTCCTCCTGCTCCGAGAGGACCTCAGTGAGGGTCTGGTTGATGAGCCCGAGGGCCGTGCGCACGGTCATGGGCCTGCCGCTCGCCTCCAGGATCCGGCTGTAGCGGGAATAGATGGCCATGCCGGGGCCGATGGCGGCCTGCGCGAAGTCCACCGGGGCAATGTTCCCCTGCTGGAGACGCCGGAGGGCCGAGGGAAGGTCGCGTCGCAACTCGGCCACGAAGGAGCGGCGATCGGTCTGGGGGGCATCCTCTGGGCGAGGGCGGCAGGCGATGACGATGTAAGACGCCAGGGCGTTTGCCTCCATGGCGTTCATCCGCCACTTCTGCGACGCCCGGACCGGCCAGGTGGCCGTGACCTGAAAGCCGGTCTCGATCAGGGCATTCAGCATGGTCTCCCAGCCCGTGGTGAGGTCAATCCTGGGAGCGCGACCCTCTTGGTCGCATTCTTCTCCCTCGGCAGGCGAGACGCCCGCGCTCCCAGCCTCCTCGTCGTCCTGCTTGAAGGCGTAATAGACGGTCAGCGGAAAACGCGGGTCCATCCTGTCCCGCAGGGCCGCGAAGGCCCGCCGGAAGCCCTGCTCGAAGTGCTCCCTGGCCCGGCGCTTGTCGCCATCGAAGCGCTCGGGCGCGGCCACCAGTTCGGGGCCCTTGGGCACCAGGATCGTGCCGAAGAGGTCGGGGTGGAGGTCCCCGATGGTGCGCCGAAGCCACACGTAGAAGAAGTCCGACAGGGCCGCGTAGCCGATGTTGTCGTAGTAGGGCGGGTCCGTGGAGACAAGGATGTTCCGGAGGCCGTCCCAGGGCTGCGCGGCGTCGAGGGGGCAAGCGTGGCCCTGGTCCTGAGACGAGACCGTCTCGACGCATTCGGCCACGTAGTCGGCGCAGGTGATCAGGGCCCCAACCGAGTCGCCTAGCAGATTGGCTTCGCCGAAGTCCCAGACCATCGGGATGGCCTGTCGGCCAAAAAGGTTCATGATCTTCTGATTGCCAGGTGTCCACCTGCACAGGGAGTTGTTGAAATCCGCGCAGCGGTCCAGGGCCAGGGCCAGGAAGGTGGCGACGGCGGTGGTGTAGGCGTCGGCATCGGTCTCGGAGAGCCCCGCAGCCAGCGCGTCCCGCCGCACGTCCGCCGGAACCTCCCGCACCAGGTCCGAGAGCGTCACCATCGCGGTCAACTGACGGGGGGTGAAGATGTCTCCCAGACTGCTCAGGCCGTAGAGCGCGCATGTGCCACCGGTCAACTTCGTGGGAATATCCCCCTCCGGCCTCCACCCCGGCTCAGCCTGCCGGACGACAGCCTCGTGCTCGGCGGTGGCCGGCAGGTAGGCCCGACCCCGGCCCACATCGGCCACGATGGCCACCAGGCGCGCGTCCATCCGGCCCGCCTTGCCCTGCTCCTTGATGTAGTCGTCGGTGATCGGGTCGCCGGTCAGGAGGCAACGGAATTGCGCGCGCCCGGTCTTGGTCCCCGCCTTCACTGCGTCGCGGTCCTCGGGCGCCCCCGTGCGCACCCGGAAGCGCCACGTCCCCGCCGCCCGGTCCACCACCGGCTCCAGGTATGCCCTGCCCCCCTTCTTGCTCGACAGCCAGAAGGTGCTCATCAGCGGCACATGCGCCCCCCGGGCCGCGGGGTTCGGGCTCGCCACGGTCCGGGCCCAGATCCAGGCGATGACCGGCAGTTCCTTGCCCACGAGCCCCAGGAGGTGCGGGTGCTCCGAGGCCATCGCCTCGGTCACCCGGACCGGCGGATAGAGAAGCCCGATGCGCTGCCGGGCCCGCTCCAGGACCACGCGGCCGTAGTACCGGACGTCGGCGGCGAGGCCGGTCAAGCCACGAACCTGGCCCGTGCCGCCGATGCGGCCCCGGTCCTGCGGGTTCACGGCAGGCCAATCCGTCCAGCGAGGCACCACCTCCAGGTTGCATCGGTTCAGCAGCAGCGCCACCGGGTTCAGGTCGCCCGCGTGGGCCTCGAACCCGAGGCGCGCGGCCTCGAGCGGGATCGATCCCCCGCCCGCGAAGGGGTCCAGGACCGGGGGCAAGGCCCCGCCGCAGTGCCGGAGCATCTCGGCCCGGGCCTCGGCATAGACCTCTTCGTGCTCGTGGAGCCTCGGTTGCATTATCCGCCGGATGACCCCGAACAGCCGCTCCCGTTCCCGCTCCTGGGTCTCCTCGGTCGGGAACCGGTCCGGGTGGCTCGAAGGGTCGTCCACCACGGACGCGAACAGGACGGCCCGGGCCACTGGCAGCGGCAACCTGGCCCACCACTGGTGGATCCCCTTCGGGTGCGGCCCGATCCCGGGCATCTTGTCATACGCCGAGGCGTCGTTGACCTCCGGCAGCGGCATGGCGACTTCGATCAGTTTCTTTGCGGTACCCATCAAGACCCCATTTATGTGAACTGGACCCAGCCCTTCTGTCTCAAGACCTCAAGCGCCCGCAGGACCTGTCGCCGGCTGAACTGTCGCTTGCGGTCGTGCCAGGCGTAGAAACGGGCGACCAGGTCGTCTTCCGTTTCCGGCCTGTCGCGCGTGGCGATCCAGTGAACCGTCGCGAGCAGTTCCAGACCATGCGGGGATTCGAAGCCTTCCACGAGTTCGCGGACACGCTCGAACCGCAGAGCGATCTCGGGGTGCGCCTCAAGGACGCGCCTGGCGTCCTCCACGGCCCCAGGCAGGAGTTCCAGGGGTTTGTACGGTTGGTCGCCCCCGTTCCCGTAGCCCGAGATGTAGTGCCCCTCGATGACGTGCAGGACATGTCGCAGGTTTTCGGCGTAGGGACCGTAGGGGCCCTTCAGGAAACGCAGCCGCAGAGGTTCACCGGATTCCTGCATGAAATACAGCAGTTTGTGGACTTCCAGCAGCGAAACGAATGGGTCGAGCAATGCGCGCCGATACAGGTCCATCAGCCCCACCAGGGCGGCCCGGCCAGTGGTCATCGTCGGGACCTCGCCACGGCGCACGCTGCGAGGAAGCGGTGTCGTCTCGGTCGGCTCGAAGACGATCACCCTCACGTCGCCCAGGTCCCCCAATGCCTGTTCGATCCGACTGCGGACCACCCCCCAATCGAGCCCACCAAGGCCGGCACCCAGTGGCGGTATCGCGATGGAACGGATGCCCCGGCGGCGAATCTCCTCCTTCAGCGCGCGCAGTCCCGCCTCGATATCCTCCAGACGCGACTTGCCGCGCCAATGGCGCTTCGTCGGGAAGTTCATGATGTAACGGGGGTTCGTGAGTCGTCCCGTTTCGAACACGAACATCCTGCCTGGCTGGACTTCCCCTCGCCGGCAGGCGTCGGCGTAGGCCCGGAAGTTGTCGGGCCATGCCTCTTTGAACTGGCGTGCGATGCCTCGACCCATGACCCCGACGCAGTTGACAGAGTTGACCAGGGCCTCGGCGTCCGCATCGAGGATGTTGCCGGTCAGGTACTCCAACACGATCCACCTCCCTGACTAGTAATACCAGCCCGGTATGACATCCACGGGTGATGAATAGCGGGTCTGGGCCAGTTCACGCAGCACCTCTGCCTGGACCTCCCGACTCTTCACCCCGATGCGGACAATCAGGTCGAATGGGACGAACCCGTGCACGAGGAACTCGGCCTGCTTCCCTTCCTTCAGGTCCTGGTCACGGAAATCCGTTGCGTTGATGGCCTCCCAGTTGAGTTCACAGAGGTCGTCGAGATTGCATCGGAACTCCGCATGGCGTGCGCCCGCGTTCGAGAGGGAGAAGGCCCACTGAACGCCGTTGGTGCCGGCCCATTGCACGATTCGATGAAGGTCCCCTTCCAGGTGGATGATCGGGTCCTGTCCGCCGCGATATCGCAGTTCCGGGTTGTTGCCACAGTGCAGCACGTAGAGCATGACGGATCGGGGGCAGAAATAGAAAGGGACGTAATCCGCAACGACGGTTCCCGGATGGCACGGCACCTCGAGCTCGAGGCGCCGCTGCTTGATCATGGGCATGCCGATGCCCCGGTTTGGTCCGCCTTGCGCGGTGATTCGCGCATCCGACAACAGTCCCTTCGCGTCGAGGATGCCACGCAGGTTGCGCACGTGCGTGATGTGATAGACCTTGGGCTCCGGGGGTGGTGCGCTCATCTCGGCTCCTCCGCCCTGGCCAGGAGTTCCGCCAGATCATAGTTCACGCTGGTGACACCGAAATCCGGTTCCCGGTGGAAGGGGCGGCGGACGTAGTGGACACGGTGGTCGCCGCTGTCCAGAAATTCCACAATGGCCAGGATGTAGGCGTCGGGCGTGTTCAGCGAGGTCAGGACCTCGTTGCGGGTCACCGTGATGGTCGCGGCCCCGGACACCCTGCCCTTGACCTCGATGAAGCGCAAGCGGCCGGTGCGCGGGTCGCGGCTCTCGATGTCGTAGCCCAGATGGTCGTACTCCCGGTCCACGGGCTCGAATCCGAGCCCGCGCTCGACCTCCATCACGATGGCCCGGGCCCGGGCCGCAGACTCCATCGTGTCGGAGGTCCGGCCGGAGGTGGTCTGCCCGGTCATGCGGGTGATGAGCCCGATCGGTACGACCAGGAAGGCCCCCATCACCACGGGCGGGAGAGCGGTGACCTGGGCCTCCCGGTCCAGTTCGGCCATGCGGCGCTTCAGCCTGGCCTCGATCTCGTCCGCCCGGCGCCGGGCCTCCTGGAAGTTCAGCCGGGCGTTCACCTTCCCGGCCTGCTCCTCGAGGCGCAACTGCTCTGCTCGGTGATCCCAGAGGGCGATCTCCTTGGTGAGCCGGTCCTTCACGGCGGTCCGGGTCTTTTCGACCCACTCCCGGCGCCGGGTCCGGACCTCTTCGAGGTGCTCCGGCACCACGTGCAGAATGGCGTGCTGAAACACCTGATTCTGGATGTCCTGCGTGATCCAGGCACATTCCGGGCGTTGCAGGATGGCCTCGGGCTGGGGCTCGTCAGGTCGAAGCCGGCGGAAGTCAAGGTAGGGCGCGTACTGGGAATGCCGCATATGGCCGTCGCGGTCCATCTCGATATACAGCATCCGCCGAGAGATCACCCTGGGATCGCCGGACGAGGTCATGCCGGCATCCCGGACCCCGTGTTCCAGGTAGAAGACCAGGCGCGGTTCCTCGCCGACGTCCTGCTCGTCCACCAGCACCGTGCCCCGGCGGAGCAGGTCCCGGTGAGGCTCCAGGACCAGGTCGATCACGGCATCAAGCAGGGGATGTCCCGGACAGACGAGCGCCGCGACAGGCTGTCCCGGAGGGGCGATCAGGGCCTTTTCAAAGGTGATGCGCTCGTAGCGGTCGAGCACCGGCTCGCCGGTCCCCCTCCCCCGGTGGCACTGGCGGATCACGGCCGGGACATGGGTGATCTCGTACCGTTTGGGCTCCCGCTCGCGCACGGTCCCCCCGAGCCGGCGGAAGGCCTCCAGGAAGAACGACTCGATGAAGTGAGGCTGGAGGCGTCGGGCCTCGGCGCGCTCCAGGTCCTCCCGGATGCGCATCAGTCGGGAGGGGTCGAGGACCTCGTGGACGAGGGCCCGCTCATCGAGGAGCCCTCCGATATGGTCCGGGTCCAGGGCGCCGACCACGACCTGCGTGAGTCGCGCCCGCACCTCCGGCTGCTCCCCGTACCGGATGGCCTCGATGAGCAGGTCGCGCAGGGGCCTGCCATCGAACTGGAGTTTCCCGAGCACGTTGAAGACCTGTCCGCCCAGCCGCTGGCGAGCCTGTTCGAGTTTCTCGAGCAGGAGCCGGTACACGTCGCCCTCGCGGGTCTGCTCGGCCACGAGGTTCCACAGATGACACACCTCGGTCTGTCCGATCCGGTGGATGCGACCGAAGCGCTGCTCGATCCGGTTGGGATTCCAGGGGAGGTCGTAGTTGACCATCAGGTGCGCGCGCTGGAGGTTGATCCCTTCCCCGGCCGCGTCGGTGGCGACAAGGACCCGCACTTCCGGGTCGTGGAGGAACGCCTCCTGGGCCTTGCGCCGCTCGTCGCGCCCCATTCCGCCGTGGATCGTGACCACGGCGTGAGGACGGCCGAGCAGCGTGGCAATCCGATCGGCCAGGTAGCGCAGCGTGTCACGGTGCTCGGTGAACACGACCAGTTTGTGGCTCGGGGAGGGCGAAGGCCTGGGGATGGGCCCGGCGCCGTAGGGCAGCGAGGGCTCGGCGGCGCCGGAGGCCAGCGCTGTGGACGTGAAGATCTCGGAGAGCAGCGAGGCGAGTTCCTGCCACTTGCGGTCCACGCCGCTCTGCCGCACGGCCTGGGCCATGGCCTCAAGCCGCTTCAGGGTGGCGATTTCCGCTGCGAGTTCCTCAATGGTCCGGGCCGCCGTGGCCTGATCGAGGACCTCTTCTTCCTTCCCGGACGCCTCTTGTTCCGGCGCGTCGTCGAGGTCGTCCAGGTCCTCAGGATCCATGGTGGGGCTGGAGGGAACCAACGGGGTCCTGCCACCCCGGCGGGCGACCTCCATCTCCCGCAGTCGCACCTCGAGCCGCTCGCGACGGCGACGCAGGGACTGATAGATCGCCTCCGGCGAGGAGACGAGCCGCCTCTGGAGGATCGTGAGGGCAAAGCCCACAGTTCCGGCGCGCCGGTCATCCCTCATGGCCTCGGCGCGGTTGAACTCGTCGCGGACGTAGGCCGTGACCTCTCTGTAGAGATGGGCCTCCTGGTCAGAGAGGCGATAGGGCACGGTGTAGGCGACCCGTTCTGGGAACAGGGGCGTCCCGTCGAACTTGACCAGACGTTCCTTGAGCATGCGACGCATCAGGTCCGAGACGTCCACCTGATGCACGCCGTCCCGGAAGCGGCCCTCAAAGCGGTCGCCGTCCAGGAGCGCCATGAACAACTGAAAATCCTCTTCCTTGCCGTTGTGGGGCGTCGCGGTCAGGAGCACAAGGTGCCGGGTCTGCCCCGACAGGAGTTGCCCGAGTCTGTAGCGCCTGGTGAACTTCACTTCGCCGCCGAAGAAGGTGGCGGACATCTTGTGGGCCTCGTCCACGATCACGAGGTCCCACCGACACTGGGGAGCGGAGAGCCTGGCCTGGACCGCGTCGTCGCGGGCGCACTTGTCCAGGCGAGCGATGACGAGGTCCTGCTCGACGAACCAGTTGCCGGTCCGGGCGGCCTCCAGTCGGTCGTTGGTCATGATCTCGAAGGGGAGATGAAAACGCCGGTACAGTTCGTCCTGCCACTGCTCGACCAGGTTGCCGGGGCAGACGATCAGGCACCGCTGGACGTCGCCCCGGACCATCAGTTCCTTGATGAGGAGGCCGGCCATGATGGTCTTGCCGGCGCCCGGGTCGTCGGCGAGCAGGAATCGCAGAGGCTGGCGCGGGATCATCGCCCCGTACACCGCGGTGATCTGGTGCGGGAGCGGGTCCAGCAGCGACGTGTGGACCGCGAGGAGCGGATCGAAGAGATAGGCCAGGCGGATGCGGTGCGCCTCGGACACCAGACGGAACAGGTCCCCGTCGCCATCCAGGCTGAACGGACGCCCGGATTCGACGACCTGGAGGCGCATCTCGTCGGTCCGGTACAGCAGATCCTGGCCGACCCGTCCCGCAACGTCCCTGTAAGTCAAATACAGGGCATCGCTGCCGATCCACTGAACGCTCACCACGGTGACGGGGGCATCGGGAACGATTCCCCCAACGACTGCATGGACGTGAAGGTCTTCAAGCCGGCTCATCTGGACCCCCATGACCAGGGGCCGATAGTACCTGATTCGGAGGATCCCGTGTTGCCTCTCGCGGTGCTTCTGCCCTGCCCGTGATCGGCCCCGCAATCCGGAAAGACCTGCCGGCCTGCCAGACCCGCCGACGGGAAGTCAGTGGTCCCCGCGCCAGATGGCGACCCGGTTGCGGCCGCTGTGCTTGGCGTCGTACAGCGCCACGTCGGCGCGACGGAGGACCTCGTCCAGCAGGACCGTCTCGCCGGCGGCCAGGGTGGCGACTCCCAGGCTGATGGTGATGTCCCGAGGTCCGCCCTGAAGCAGGAAGGGCTCGTCGGCGATGCGACGGCGCAGGCGGTCGGCCACGGCGACCGCCCCTTCGACCGGCGTCTCCGGCAGCAACAGCACGAACTCCTCCCCGCCATACCGACCGACGAGGTCCGCCTGACGGAGGTCTGCGGCCATCCGCCCCGCGACCTGTCGCAGGAGGCGGTCGCCCTCGACGTGCCCCACGGTGTCGTTGACCCGCTTGAACAGATCAATGTCGATGAGAACCAGCGAGAACGCCCGGTCTGACGATGGTGCCGGGCGCCGCGAACTCGGTGCCCACATGACGAGCACGTTCCAGGAGACTCCGGCACACAACGCGCCTCCGACGCCTGATCCCTCTTGATTACAATGAATGCCGGGTCTCCTCCAAGAACAACCATGCCGATGTCGATCAGGCGCGAGACTGGGGGCTGGACCTGAAGAATCAGAACGGCCACCGCCGCCGAGACCGATGGGTCCATCCCGGAAAGCCCTTGCCAACGACCCACGGGGCCCCATCGGGAGCGTCGCGGGACCGATTTCCCACAGCACCTGCCCGAGGAGGCAGGCCCCGTGACCGCCGCCCGGTGACGCGTCCGGTCGTGGCCTCCCGCCGGATGTCTCGAACGCGGGCCCCGGGAGAGAAGATCGTTTCGGATCAGAGGCAGTCGCAGGTCTTTGCGGCGGTCCGGGCGCAACGGCCGACCTCGCCGCCGGGCAGACGGCACTGCCGAGGCTCGCACTGGGGATTCATCCAGTCCACGCAGGCCATCCGGGAGGGGGGACCGACTTCGCCCTCGATCCGGCACAGGGACGAGCAACCGTCCCCGTCCACCAGATTGCCGTCATCGCACTCCTCGACGTAGGACAGGTCCTGGGTCCACTCGACCTTGCCGTCGCCGCAGCAGGGACCCGCCACGACCTCGACGCCCAGTTCCACCACGGGACACTGCATCCGCTGCCAGGTCGCTGCCCCGTCGGGACCGTCGCCAAAGGCCTCGCAGGCTCCTGCGGCGCACCGGACCAGTTGGCCCTGGCTGGCCCAGGCGAGGCAGTCGGCATCCTGCTGACACTCGCAGCGGGTCTCCAGGGGGTCCTGATACCGCCGGTCGAAGCAGTCGGCCAGGCCCTGGACCCACAGGTCCGCCAGGTTCACCCCCAGGGGCGGCTGGAAGTATTGCCGGATGGCCGGCTTCAGGTGCTGCGGCGAGAGGTCCCACTCGACGGCATTGGGCGTCACGTGGTTCGGGTCCACGATCGGCACGGGATCGAACAGGGCATCCAGCACGAGCACGTCCCTGCCCTGCCACTGGGTGAAGACCTGGGCGCCGGGATAGGTGGCCATCTGGCTCGCATAGGGCACCGTGCCGTGGACGTCCAGGCACCCCCAGATCCGAAGCATCTGCTCGTGGATGTCCGCACAGGGGAAGGTCCAGGTGATGGCGGTCCGGGGGTCCGTGTAGCGACAGTCCAGGGCCTCCAGGTTGCCGGGCAGGGCCAGGAGGGCCTGGGTCCAGACCTTGCCGTTGATGCACAACTGGGCGCTGCCCCAGAGGTCCATGCCCACGTCCTCGCCCCAGGCCACCGTGTCCGACACTCCCTGCCAGATGTCCTCGGAGGTCGATGGATGGGGGTCCGAGACGCGCCCGGGCATCGTGGCGGTGCACCAGTCCAGGAAACTCGCGAGTTCGCAGGCCTCAGGGTTCGCGGTGGAGCAGGTGTTCCGGGGGCCGACCTGGTCCGGGGGCACGAAATCGGGATACTGGGCGAAGAAGGCCCCCTCGGCGGGATAGCGGCAGACGTTCGCCGCGGCCAGGCACAGCTGGGGGTCCGTGGCCCCCGCGAGGTCCAGCAGGCCCGTCGTGTCGTCGGTCCGGCCATGGGGGAAGTAGTTGGTCACCCCCTCGCCCTCCACGGACTGGCACTGGTGCTGGTAGCGGGCCTCCAGTCCGGGCTGATACCATGCCTTGCTGGTGGGATGCCCGATGTTCCAGGCCTTCGCCAGTTCCAGGATCTTCCAGGACCGCTTCTTGCCGAAGATCTTGAACTCGGCACCGATGGTCAGGTGCATGCGGAAGCGGCTCGTGAAGTCCAGGGTGCTCATCGCGTAGGTGGACACCGCGTGCATCGGCGCACCGACGCCCCGGATGCCCGAGACCACCTGCTCGGCGGTGGGAATCGAGGCCGTCGGGCGGCAGTGCCCCTGGGCGCAGACGACCTGGGGCCCGGGACACTCGTCGTCTTGCGCGCAGGGCTTCATGCAGGCCCCGTCCACGCAGTCCCGCCCCGGGGGGCAGGCCCCTCCGTCACAGAGGCAGGAGATCGCCTCCTGGGTCGACGCCGAGGCACACCGGCCCGTGACCGGGTCGCAGACCTCCAGGCCCTCGACGCAGTCCTGGTCCCGGAGACAGCCGCAGGCCGAAGGATAGCCATGCTGCAGGGGCGAGCAGCCGGCCCCTTCCCAGTGGTCCAGGTCCTCCTCGATCGTCTTCACGCACTGGTAGGGAACGAAGGTCGCCTCCTTGCCGCACTGGCCCTCGGTCCGGTCGTGCTCCGTAGTCCCGTCCCCGCCAAGGCAGTAGCCGTGGGTCTCGCACTCGGTGGGCGGTGACTGGTTGATCCACCCGGTGCTGAAGGCGGTCTGACACTCCGAATGGGCACACCGGGACGATCCCCAGGTCCCGGTGACCTGGAACGAGGCCAGGGCGTTCTTGATCGCCACCAGGGCCTCCCGGAGCGGGACGGTGCCGAAGGGCATGTAGCCGAGCCACTGGCTCGCCACCTGGATCGCCTGGATCACCTGGGCCTGCTGCCCCTGGTTCAGCAGGGCACAGACCTGCTTGTCGATGCCGGTCCAGGCATCCAGGCACAGCGCCAGGGGCCACTCGACGCCCAGTTTGCGGCCAATCTCCTGGCACTTCTGGGGGGCCTTCGGGTCGCAGGCGATCTGGATGCAGCAGGACCCCTCCCCGGCCGCGACGCAGGAGTAGTCGGCCTGCGAGATGGACTGGCCTTCCGAGTCCCGGAACAATCGGTTGTTGCACTGGTAGGACGTCCGGCCAACGTAGACCGGCGAACACGGGGCCTCCTCGGGGGGATTCGAGTGCCGGAGGGTGTCCACCAGCGAGGCGTTCAAGTCTACGATGCCGCCGGCGCCCCCCGGCTCGATGGAGACCTCGAGGCCCAGCCCGAGAGTCACCCCGAAGCGGACCTTCCAGACGCTGAACCCCACCGTGAGGTCCACCCCTGCCGAGGGCTCCACGGTGACCGAGGTGCCGTCGTCCCCGGTGAGATCCGGCGCCTGGAAGGCATGCATGTCCCGCTTCAGGTCGTCGGGAGTCAGGCGGTCCGCAGGCGGCAGGTTGCGGTTCACCTGCTCCAGGATGCGGTCCAGGAACCGATTCGCCTGGAAGAACCACTCCAGGGCCGCGGCCAGTTGGAACCAGGGCGTCGCGGTGACCCACGGTGGCCAGATCTGGATGGTGGGCAGGTCCTTGCGGATGGGCTTCAGTTTCGGGTCGAAGTTGAGGCCGGCGCCGAAGACCGCGGTGCTGCTCCCCTCGGAGGGAACCAGCGCCAGGACCTCCGGCCGGGGCCACACCCGGGTCTGCCCCTGGTCGTCCAGATAGGTCGTCGGATAGAGGGGGCGGACAAAGAGGTTCACGTGGCCACTCTGGTCCACGAGGCCCGCCGCCTGCAGTTCCCCGGCGTCCACCAGGTGGAAGAGGTCGTAGCGGCCGATCTGTCCCACGGTCACCTGGGTCGAGACGGGCAGCCCGAAGGGCCGGGTCGGGTCCCAGAGCCGCCAGCCCTCGATCTGGGTGTTGATCTCGATGCTGGGGGCGAGGCTCAGGCTGCGCCCCAGCACGCTCACGCCGAAACCGCCGGTCCGGACCTGGACCCGGTGGCTCCGGCTCAGGTTGTGGGAGGTGTAGCGGGCCCCGATCCGGAACCCGGACCCGCCGATGTTGCCCATCTGGGCGAAGGTGCCGTGACCAGCGTACCCGACGCACTGGTGCAGACGCGGCCGCAGGGTGTCATAGGCCCCGAGGTGATAGCCCTCGGTGAAGGTGTCCACGTGCTTGAGGAAGCGTTCCAGCAGGTCGGCGAAGTTGGCCAGCATCTCGGCGGCGGACCCGACCACCTGGGCCGCCTGTCCGATGCCCTCCATCAGGGCCCCGCCGGAACCGGACTGCTGGATGCCCTGGACGACCTGGTCCAGCCAGCCGATCTGCTTGAGCACGAAGAGGCCCGCCTGGGCCACCGTGGAGGGGGTGACCCTGGGCGTCTTGAAGTAGTCGTTGGGCAGCCAGACCAGCGTCCCCTGGTAGGCCTGGCAGTAGTGGTCGCAGGCCGCCCGGGTGTCCCGCAGATGGCACCCCTCGAGGCCGTTGTTGAGCATGTTGAGGTAGGGCTGCACGACCTGCTGCTCGAGGGCGTCGATCGTGGCGCCCTGGAGGTCGCTGAGACCATCCTCCAGCACGGACCGTCCGACCTCCCGGAGGTCCGAGGCGGTCTGCTGGGCCACCGTGGAGGCGACGTCCTGGAGGTCCTGCTGGAGGTGCGCCTGGAAGGTGGCCAGGTGGGCGGCCAGGACCTGGGCATCCTGGGCACAGGGGCTGCTCCCGGCGGCCTGGGCCAGGGTCGTCAGGGCCCCCTGCAGGCCCTGGACCTGCGATGCAGTCTGCTGGATGGAAGGCCCGACGTTCTGGACGGCCTGCTCCAGGGCGTCGGCCAGGGGAGCCATCTGCTGCGCAATGGCCCGGGCCCGGGGAACGAGGTTCTGGACCGTGGATCGGACGGAATCCCAGCGGGTCTTGTCCAGGAGGTCTCCCAGGGACCCCACCTGCCGAAACTGCTTCCACAGGGCCTTCGCATCGTCCAGCAGCCCACCGACCTGCTGCCTCAGGGCCGGCAGGTCCACCTCCCGGAGGGCCTGCAGGACATCACCCATCTCGTCCCGGAAGGTCTGGGCCAGGTCCTGGACCTGCGCCGTGAGGTCCGCCACGTCCTGGGCCGGCAGCGGCGGTACCTGGCAGGCGGCCAGGAACTCGTTCACCCGAGCCGCCGCCCGGTCCTGGGCCATCGTCCTCCAGCGGATGGGGGCCACCGTCGCGACCTCGTGGAGGGCCTCGATGGACCCCTGTTCGAGGCGCTTCAGGAAGTGGTCGATCAGGTCCTGCAGGAACGTCGCGATGGGGGGCAGATTCGCGCCGTCGCCCTGGAACAGGGCCTGGACCTGCTGCTCCGCCTGCTCCCAGGCGGTCGCCGCGGCGCCCTGCAGCGAGCAGCCGTTGCAGATGCAGTGACCCGTCGCCTCGGGGGGAAAGGCGTCCACGACCCCCGAGAGGGGGTCCTCTGCATCCACCCGCATGCGCTTCGAGGCCTTCGTCATCACCGAGGCCAGGATCTTCAGGCTCTTGACCAGGTTGAAGTTCCGGGAGACCTCGACGTAGTCGGGAATGGCCTCGCCGCCGTCGGCGCCAGGCTGGACGATGCGTCCCCAGAGGGGTCTCGGAGAGATGCCCGGGACGTCCGGATCGACGCAGATCGAGGACGAGGGCTTCTCCTCGACCGGCGGAGAGGGGATCTCGGGGGCCGGCCCGAAATCGAAGGCGACGAGGGCATCGACCGGACCGGCGGCATCGGAGGACGCGGCATCCATGGCCGGGTCCGGAAGGATCGACCCATCGGGCGAACCGATGTCGCCTGGCACCCCAGGGTCCCAGAGATCGGCCCCCGGGGGCCCGGAGTCGGTCCCCAATCCCCCGCCCCCCGGGGCGCACCCGATGGCCCCCACCACACAAACCACCATCCAGGCCAGCGATTGCTTCATGACGCCACCTCCGACAACCCCTTCCGGCGATGTGCAATGACCCGCCGGGACACCTCAAGACGGGACCCCCTTCTGCCATCCCCAGGTGGTCCCGAGAATCGATCCACACACCCCGTGTCTCCAGAACCAGAATGGTATCGATACGTCGCGGCGAGGGCAATGGGCGAACGCCCGCCTCGGCGCGGTCAGACCGACCCGCCACGCAGCATCCCGGCCGGTGCAGGCGGCCTGCGAGGGGTGTATCCTCGGCCGGGGTGTCGAGGGAGGCCGGGATGGGTCATGCCAGGTTCCCGAGAGCGATCGCGGCGAGTCTGGTCCTGCCATGCTGGATCGCCCAGGCCGGATGCCACGGAGACAACCACCCCGGATCCGACGTCGCCTCCGACGGCCCCGGCGACCTCCCGGGGGATCCCTCCGTCCCGCCGGAACCCCCGCGCTTCCGGGTGCTGGACTTCAACGTCCTGTGCGACGGGTGCGACCCGGCCTACGCCCCCTGGACCGATCGCCTGGAGGCCTTCCGGGACATCCTGGCCCGGGCCGACCCGGACCTGGTGGGGCTCCAAGAGATCTTCTTCGCGGACCAGGTGGCCGAGGTGGCGGCTCTGGCCCCCAGACCGATGGAGGCCCTCTACTTCACGGACCCGGAGGACTGGTACCTGCCGAACCCCGACGTGACGATCCTCTACCGCGCCGACCGCTTCGCCCGACTGGACGACGGCATCTACTTACTGGCTCAGTCCGACCCCCGACATCCCCTGGTCCGTCGGCCTGGCCGACGGGCAGGTGATCCCGCGGCAGGTCCACTGGGTGCGCCTGCTGGACCGGCCATCGGGCCGCGAACTGGTCTTCATCGACACCCACTTCGACAACAACCAGCCCGCCCAGGCCCGCAGCGCGCCGATGGTGCTGGAACGCACCGTGCCGCTGGCGGCCTCCCTGCCGGTGTCCTGGTCGGCGACTTCAACTCGGAGCCCTCCAGCGAGGCCTACCGCATCCTGACGACCGGTCTCGCCGAGGACGGCTTCCGGTTCCAGGACGCCTGGGCCCTGGCCACGGCCCCCGAGCAGATCTCCAACATCGACCCCGTGCCGCCCTGGTCCCACGACATCCACATCGACCACATCTTCCTGGCCGATCCCCACCCCTGGACCGTCACGCGGTGGTACATGGACCTGTCGCAGTATGGGGACCCGCTCCGGTTCCCCTCGGACCACTGGCCGGTCTTCGCCGAGGTCGCGTGGCTGGAACGGTAGGCCGGGCCTGACGGTCCTGCCGGGTCAGGAGGCCCCACCGACCACCGGCGGCTGGGGAATCTCGAACCAGAACTCGGCGAAGGAACCCGGTTCGCTCTCGGCGCCCACGCGGCCCCCGTGCAGGCGCACGATGCGAGCGACCGTGTAGAGCCCCACGCCGGTCCCCTTCCGGCGCATCAGTTCGGGATCCTGCACGCGGCTGAACTTCCGGAAGAGCCGCCCGCGCTGCGACTCGGGGAAGCCGGGACCCTCGTTGAAGACCGCCACCCGGAAGCCCTCGGCGGTACGCCGGGCCGAGACCCGGACCCGACCCCCCTCCCGGCCGTATTTGACGCCGTTGCCCACCAGGTTCACGGCCACGATGCGCATCAGGTCCGGGTCCACCGCCACCGGGAAGGGGGCCTCGGGCCAGTCCCGATCGATGGTGATGCCCTTGTCGGCCGCCTGGGGGCCTGCGATCTCGATGGCCATCTCCAGCACCTCGCCGGCCAGGTCCACCTCGTCCCGGACCGCCGGCGCCAGATCCCCGGCCTCGACCCGGGCCAGGTCCAGGTAGTCCCGGACCAGTCCCAGCAGGTACTCCCCCTTCGCCACCATGCGTTCCAGCCGGCGCCGCTGGGCGTCCGGGACCGGGCCGGCATAGCCGTCGAGGATCATCCGGGCCTCCAGCACCATCGCCCCGACGGGGCTCTTCAGTTCGTGGGCCACGAAGCCCAGCATCTCGGAGTAGGCGGCGTTGGCGGCAGCCAGCTGCTCGATGCGCCAGGCCTTCTCGACGGCCAGGGACAGCCGCTCGGCCACTGCCAGGTGCATCGCCACCTCGGCCTCCCCGTAGGCCCTCGGCCGCCTGGACGACCGGAAGAGCAGGCCGACGGGCCGTCCCTCGACCAGCAGCGGGCAGGTCATCGAGGACCGCACCCCCTCCCGGACCAGGATCCGGGATGAACGGCTGTCGGGATGGGCCTCCAGGTATGCCGGGAGGTCGTCGATGATCCGCAGCCGCCGCCCCTGCAGCAG
The DNA here is from genome assembly GCA_029547805.1 of Deltaproteobacteria bacterium. Lineage (GTDB taxonomy): Bacteria > Myxococcota_A > UBA9042 > DTJE01 > DTJE01 > JAGOKF01. The sequence continues at coordinate 221,078 of JAKPOP010000001.1, read as the reverse complement.
CCCCTCCAGCGACGAACCCGCCGTCTCCTCGCCGTAGCCCGAACCGAGCAGCAGGGGCTCGTAGTCGGCCCGGACCCACCGGGACACCACCCGGGCCCCGCCGTCCTCCAGGAAGGCCAGCCCGATCCGGTCGCAGGGGCACAGGGGCCGCGTCGCCTCCCAGAGGAACTCCATCACCCGGTCCAACGACTCCGCGGCGGCCACCTTGCGGTTGATCGTCTCCAGGACCTCCCGGACCTCCGGCGGGAATCCCCCGAGGTCCGTCACCACCTGTGCCGCATCGACGTACCGAAGCCCGTCCTCCATGCATGCACCTCCCGTTGCCCCAGTCTAGAGAGGCGCCAGCCGCTGGACAATGGGATTCGAGGTGTCGAGAAAAGGATTGCCACCGGGCGTGATTCCCGGCAGCATTTCCCCGGAACGCTGCGCCCGGCGTCCATGACCCGACACGACCTGGAGGAGCCGTCCATGACCACGCGTTGCCTTGTCACAACCATCGCCCTGCCGTGGGTCCTGGCCGCCGGGTGCGGCAGCGGCAACCCGGATCCCTGCGCCCCCTGCGACTCCTGTCCCCGATGCCCGGACATCTGCGCAGCCGAGGACCTGCCCGGGGACGCCATCATCGACATGGTCCCCGATGGACCGCCGGCGATGGACCCCGGGGACATTGCGAACACGGACCTGGGTGACGAGGGCCCCACCGGGCCCACCTGGTGGACCGCCGAGGCGACCCGGACGATCGACGACCTCCGGTTCCTGACCGTGAAGGACCCCGTGTCGGGCCAGATGCGCCCCATCTTTGGACTGGGAGTCCACCCGTCGTACATCGGTGCCTGGGACGGCGTCTCGGGCCCCGGCCAGTGCCGCATCGACCCTGACACGGGCCAGGTCATCGGTCACGTGGACAACGGCATCGAGAACCTCCACGCCGCCGCCGCCGCAGGGGCCAACTTCGCCTATACATGGGACTACGTCCGTGACCCGGACTTCCTGGCCGTGGACCCGCCGCTCCACGGCATCTGGCACCCGGAACATGGGTCCCTGGGACCTGGCCAGGAGGCGATCCCGATCATGGTCTGCCCCTACGGCGAGGAGGACATGTCGGACAACAAGGCCCGGCGCATCGCCGAGATGGCGGCCGACTTCGAGGATTTCAAGGCCCGCAGGGGCCGCTGGTCGCCCGAAAACGCCCCGACGTTGCCCCCCTTCGAGGACCTGCCTTGGTTCTGCTGGCATCCGACCTTCCGCATGATCGGCGGTGGCGATGGCTACGATGACTACCTGCAGGACTCCGTGGCCGATGCCTTCGCGAAGACCACGAACCTCCTCATCGGGGACACGTACACCTACGTGTGCAATCGCTTCGAGGGGGGAAGCCTCGATGCCATCCTCTATGGCCAGAAGGGCGAGCAGGGGGAGTGCTACGACGACTGGCTGGCCTGGAACGACCCCGACCATCGGAGGTCCTTCACGGCCGGATGGGAACTGGCCCACAGCCTCCGGCGCCGGGCCCATCCCGATGCCGTGGTCTGGATGTGGATGCAGGGCTACGCCTTCGACGACGGGATTGGAACCGGCGTCTGCTGGAGCGGGCAGCCGAGCGACTCCTGGGCCTCGGGTCCCTTCCCCACCCAGCGCTACCTCCGGAAGGAGATCCTCTCGACCATCGCCGCCGGAGCCACCGGCATCATCTTCTTTGGCTACGGCTACAACCGGGAGATCACGGCCGTGCGGATGCGGTCGATCCTCCGGGCCCTGTCCCTGCCGGAGGTCTACGGCCCGGCCCTGATGAGCCCCCGCCTGGACCTGGGCATGGACACGACCTTCGTCGGCGAGGAGGGACGGGCGCACCTGCTGGTCAAATGGGATGCCTCGACCCGGGCGGCCTACGTCCTGGGGGCGAACCCCGGGGCCCTTCCGACCCCCATCGACCTCCCCTTCCCCTGGACCCTCTCCCGGGCCGAGGTCCTCGACTGGAACCGGCCTGGCTTCCAGGAGACCGCCGAGGAGATGCCCATCGTGCTGGACGACCGGACCCTGCGGTTCGTGGCCCCGGCGGACGAGGGCTTCATCATCCGCGTCACCCCCCTGTTCCCCGAGTGAGGAGGCGTCCCATGAGGTATCGAAGGCCCCTGGCGTCCCGGGTTCCCGGCTTCCTGCGATGGGTGGTGCTCCTGGTCCCCCTGGCCTGCGGAGGCGGCGAGACGACGGACCTGCGGGACGTCCCACCGACGGACCTCCCGGCCGAGGCGGCCCAGGACCTCCCCCGGGATGGCGGATCCGACGCGCTGCCCGACCCGGTCCTCGACGACGGGGATCGGGACCTCCAGGCCGACGCCTCCGGAGACCCGGCCCCCGGGGACCTGACAGACGCCGCCGAGACCGCCGGGTGTGAGGAAGGAACCGCCTGGTGCTCCGAGGACGCCTACCGGGCCTTCGCCTGCACCGGCGGCGCGGTCGTCGAGACCCGGTGCATGGAGGACCAGGGACGCCTGTGCGAGGCCGGGGCCTGCGTGGACCCCTGGGCCTACGGGTCCCCGGTCTTCGGGACCTGCCCCGACGTCCCCGGCGCCACCCCAGAGACCCTGGCCGACAAGGCCGCCGACTACGATGCCATCGCCCGGCGACTGCACATCCACCCGGACCTCCGGTGGATCATGTCCGTGACGCTGCGGAAGGAGGAGGTGACCTGCCCCGAGGGGGTCCCGCCCCCCTGCCACGCCCCGCCGGACCCGGATCACGCCACCTGGCAGGACGTCGCCCAGTGGCACAGCGGCGAGAACGACGGCCTCTGGAGCGCCCTCTACCTGGCATCCCAGGCCTTCCGGTACGCCGTCACGCGGTCCGACGAGGCCCTGGACACGATCCGGCTGCTGCTCGCGGGGGAGGTCACTCGGATGAGGGTCACGGGGGTGCCCGGGGTCTTCACCCGGCAGTTCATTCCCCCGGGCATCCCGGGGATCGCCTGCCCGGACCCCGAGACCCAGAAGGAGGCCTACACGACCGATGCCGAAAAGGACGACAACCGCTGGGTCCAGGTCCGAGACGACGGTTGCCTCTGGGTGGTCGATCGCACCACCGGGCAGTGGACCACGACCCCCGCCGGGGTGGACACGCCCCGGTGCGGGCTGCAGGAATTCGCCGGATGGTGCTGGCTGGACAACGTCTCCCAGGATGAGTACGCGGGGCACATGCTGGCCCTGGGGGCCCTGTGGAGACTGGTGGACGACCCGGAGGTCCGATCCACCGTGCAGGACCTCCTGACCCAGGTGGCCTGGCACCTGAAGCAGCACGACCTCTACTTCGTGGACTGGGACGGCCGCCAGACCGAGCATGGAAGACTGCACGCCCTCTCCTTCGCCGACACCCCGGGGTTCCTGTCGGCGATGTCCATGGCCTACATCCTGCTCGGGGCCGAGGCCTCGGGCGATGCGGCGCTGCGGGCCTACTACGACGAGTGCCTGGTCCAGACCCACGGCCAGTGCGAGGGATGGCCCTATCCCGATGAGGGGCCCTACCCCGACTACCTGCCGATGATGTGGCTCTACGTGGGCCCCGAGGGCTGCCTGTCGAACTACAACAACTTCAGCATGGTCTTTTCGTCGCTGCAGTTGCTGATCTGGTTCGAACGGAACCCGGTGATCCGGGCCAGGGCCCAGGAGGCCTTCGACCGGAATTTCATGCGGGAGTCGAACCAGCCCCGGGCCCTGATCGTCCAGCGCAACCCCTGGTTCAACTTCGGGTGGGGGGCCTTCAAGGCCCTGGGTCCCGGCAGCGACGGTCCGGCCTGGCAGGCCGTCGAGGAGGGCATCTGCAGCCTCCGGCAGTTCCCGGCCCGGAAGGTCCAGGCGGCCCGGGACACCGAGTCCATATACCCGCCCTACTGCAAGCAGCGCAACGGCGACATGGCCGCCGAACAGGTGATCCCGGTCCACGAGCGCTGCGTCTCCACCTTCGAGTGGTGGGGAGACCCTTACGACCGGGAGGTCTGCCCCGAGGACCCCTGGACCGTCAAGATGCCCGCGGACTACCTGCTGCCCTACTGGATGGGGCGCTATTTCGGATTCATCCCGGAGTCGTTGTGATGGATGCGCCTGCTGCCCCCGATCAGGGAGGACCGGTCCTGGTGGAGGGCCGACGACTGGGAGATCGCCTCTTTGAGGTGGCCGAGGGCGTCTGGCGGATTCCGATTCCAACGGGGTTCGCCGTCGGGGACGTGAACCTGTACTGGATCGATGGGCCCGACCCGGTGCTGATCGACACGGGGGTGATCGGGGAGTCCTCCTGGGAGGCCCTGACGGGGGCACTGAGGGCGGGGGGGCGGCGCATCGAGGACGTCCGAACCCTGGTGCTGACCCATCACCATGCAGACCATGCCGGACAGGCCCGACGCATCCGGGAGGTCTCGGGATGCGAGGTCCGGGTCCGGCAGCGGGGAGTGCGCCGGCTCTCGGACGTCGAGGGGGCGGCGGAGGCCGACACGCCGGGGGTCCTGGCCTTCCTGCGGCGGGGGGGCTTTTCCCCCGAGACGATCCGATTGTTCGAGTCCCTGCTTCGCCGGACCCGGCGCATGATGCAGTCCTGCCCGGACATTCTGGGGATCGACGACGGGGACGTGGTGACCGGCGGCGGGGGACGGAGGCTGCGCGTCCACGCTCGCCCCGGCCACTCCTCGACGGACCTCGTCCTGGAACTGGAGGGCACCGGGGTGCTGATGACCGGGGACCACGTCCTGCCAACGATCACCTCGAACCCCACCCTCGAGGGTCCCGAGCCCGGAGACACGGAACCCTACCGGGCCCTGCGGGCCTACCGGGAGAGCCTGCAGAGGACCGAGGCGATGGCGTGCACGCTGGCCTGCCCGGGCCACGAACTCCCCTTCCAGGGCCTTGCGGACCGCTGTCGCAGCCTTCGGAACCACCAGGACCGCCGGATCCGGGAGGTGCACCGGATCCTCCAGCGGCAGGGGCCGATGACCCTCAAAGAGGTCAGCCTGGCCCTCTTCGGCCGGGTCCACACCTTCGAGATCTTCCTGACCCTCTCGGAGGTTGTCGGGGCTCTGGACATCCTGGAGTCCGAGGGTCTGGTCGCGGTGGATCACGCCGATCCGGCAGACCGGTTCCGGGCGATCTGACGTCCCCTGGGCCCTTGATGGAACAGATCGTCCCCTGACTTCGAAAAAGCGTATTGACAAGGCTGATCGACGGGGACCAGCATTGCCCTTTGGTCAGCGTCCGGGCTGGGGGCCCAACCCGGACCAGGCGTGTCGGAATCGGGAGGACCTGTCCATGCGAACCGTTCGATGGGGACTCGGGGTGTTGATGGCGTTCCTGTGGGCCTGCGGAGATGGCGGGGTGGAGCTTCCGGGCATGACCGGCACGCCCATCATCAACGGGGCGGTCGATACGACGGATGTCGCGGTGGTGGCCTTGACCTACCAGGGGGCCCAGTTCTGCACCGGGACCGTGATCGCCTCCCGGACCGTCGTCACCGCCGGCCACTGCCTCAAGGAGACGGGCTATCCGGTGACGCAGATCAAGGTGTTCTTCGGGACCACCGTGGGGGGCAGCGGCACGACCGTGGGGGTCATCGGCGGGGCCGCGCACTCCTCCTACTACGTCCGCAGCGACGGGGCGCCCATCAACGACGTGGCCTACCTGACGCTGGCCCAGGATGCCCCGGTGGCGCCGATGCCGTGGCAGCAGACGACGCTGCCGAACCTCGTGGGGCAGACCCTCCAGATGGTGGGCTACGGAGTGACCAATGCCTACTACCAGACGGGCAACGGGACCCGCCGGACCGTGGACCTCAAGATCACGGGCCAGGACTCGACCTTCCTCTACTACGGCCCCGACTCCAAGGGGACCTGCCAGGGGGACTCGGGGGGACCCACCTTCGCGACGATCAACGGCGTGAAGACCCTCGTGGCGGTGACGTCCTATGGCGACAGCACCTGCGTCCAGGAGGGGGCCAACACCCGCGTGGACACCTACGCCTCCTTCATCGCCTCCCACCTGACCGGCACCACGGCTGGCGGCGGCACCTCCGGGGGCGGCACCACGCCGCCCACGACGCCCACCGTGACCGCCCTCCAGAGCGGCGTGGCCCTGTCGAACCTCAGTGGGGCCACCGGGTCCTGGCAGTACTTCTCGATCCAGGTCCCCAGCGGCCAGCAGTCCCTCCAGGTCGCGATGTCCTCGGGGACCGGCGACGCGGACCTCTACGTCCGGCAGGGGGCGCTGCCCGATGCCTCGAACTACCAGTACCGGCCCTATCTGGACGGCAACGCCGAGAGCGTCTCGGTGACGAGCCCCGCCGCCGGGACCTGGTACATCGGCATTCACGCCTACTCGGCCTGTTCCGGCGTGAAACTGGTGGCGACCGTGGTGCCCCCGACCACCGGCGGGACCGGCGGCGGCACGACCTCGCCGAAGACCGAGGTGGAGCCAAACAACGCCATGAGCACCGCCCAGGTCCTCCCGGGGACCACCACCCTGACCGGCAAGATCTCCAGCACCTCGGACATCGACGTCTTCCGGGTGGACCTGCCGGCCGGACGGACGCTCCAGGTGACCATGCAGCCCCCGTCCAGCAAGGACTACGACCTGGCGGCCTACGATGCCTCGGGAACGCTGGTGACCAAGAGCGAGAACGACAAGGGGCTGCTCGAAAGGTTCTCCCTCCAGGGGTCCTCGTCGGGGACCGCCACGGTCTATGTGGTCGTCTACGGCTACAACAAGGCCTACTCGACCACGAGCACCTACACGCTGACGGCCACCTGGTAGCCGGGCCGGCCCCAGGCGGACTGGCGGCCCCTTCTCCTGCCACGGACATCACGACCGGATGCCTCGATGCCCCGGACCGCCGGAGGTCACCGGGGGCCTGCACCGTGTCCGGCGACCGAATGGATCAGGCGACGTGCCCCTGGGACTGGAGCAGCCGCAGGAACTGCCGGACCCGATCGGGCATCGACGGGAGGTCCGGGAAGCACCGGGCCATCTCCTCGGCGATCCGGGCGCCGGTCCGGGTCCCGTCGCAGCGCTCCCAGACCGCCGACCCCAGGGCATCCAGGTGGATCCGCATCCAGGGGTTTCGCAGACGAGGCTGCAGGAAGCGCCCGAGGATGGCCCCGTCGAACTTCGGCACCAGCAGCACCACGTGGCCGTCCTCGGCCCGCTCCCAAGCCCGGGCAGTCCGGGGACAGGTCTCCCAGAGGTCCGGCGGGGGCGGTCTGCGGGGCATGCCGGTCACATCACCGCCGGGGGCGGCGCCTCCTCGTCCGGGCGTCCGGCCCGTCGCAGCGGGCCGAACACCAGGTAGAGAATCAGGAACAGAAAGACGGGGATCGCGAGCCAGGCGGCCACGGGGTCGAAGATCGTGAGGGCCGGGAAGCCGCCCCGGAAGAAGACCACCGCGGCGATGATCAGCCCCATCAGGGCCTCCCCGGCGATGAGGCCCGAGGCCGTGAGCACGCCGGCATTGGACACGCGTCCCTTCTGGGCCTCGTTGAGGCCCCGGCGGTCCGCGACCCGCTCCACCGCCCACCGGATCAGGCCCCCGACGAAGATCGCGAAGGTCGTCTCCAGGGGCAGGTACATGCCGACCGAGAAGAGCATCGGGCTGCGGACCTTGACCAGGATCAGGGCGACGCCCATCAGCACCCCGACCACGACCAGGGGCCAGGCCATCTCGCCGCCGACGATGGCCTGGGAGATGGCGGCCATGAGGCTCGCCTGGGGCGCCGGGAGGTTCTTGCCGCCGAAGCCGCCGATGCCCGGGTTCGCGGCCAGGTCCGAGTTGTGGAGGATGTAGAGGGGGAAGAACATCACGAGACCCGCCAGCAGCACGCCGACCAGGTCTCCGACCTGCATCCGCCAGGGGGTACCGCCCAGGATGTGCCCGGCCTTCAGGTCCTGGAGCATCTCCCCGGCCACCGCCGAGGAGACGCAGACCACCGCCGCGACCCCCAGGACCGCCGTGACGGCGCTGGGGCCCGTGACCCCGATCAGCACCATGACCAGCCCCGCGATGATCGTGGTGGCCAGCGTCAGCCCCGAGATGGGGTTGTTCGAGGACCCGATCGTCCCCACGAGGTTCCCCGACACGGCAGCGAAGAAGAAGCCCGTGACGAGCATCACCAGGGCCGCCAGGATGGCCCCGTGGACGATGCCGATGAAGTACAGGTAGAGGGCCACCATCAGCAGGAAGATGCCCCCGAGGGACAGCAGCACGGTCCGGAAGGGGATGTCCCGCTCGGTCCGCCGGGTCTCCTGGGTGGCAGTGGCCGACTTCTTCAGGTCGCCGACGCTCCGCTTCAGGCCGCCGTAGAGCTTGTCCCGCATCCGGAACAGGGTGTAGACGGCCCCGACCAGCATGCCTCCCACGGCGATGGGACGCACGATGAACTTGTAGAGGTGGTTCGCGATGCTCCCCCAGGCCGCTGCCTCGTCCCCACCGGTCCGGGGCAGGTAGGAGTCGATGAGCCCCGGGCCCAGGAAATAGACCAGCAGGGGCACCAGCAGGCCCCAGGCCAGCACGCCCCCGGCGAAGTTCAAGGCGCCCATCTCGGGCCCGATGATGTAGCCGACGCCGATGTAGGCCGGAGTGGCCGCCGGGGCCGACACCGAGGTGATGCCCCCGGCCTTCACGGTCGCCGGGTCCTGGTCCTTCAGCATCCCCAGCCGCACCAGGCCGTCCCGCAGGTGCCCCACGGCCACCTGGAAACTGTTGCTCGAGAAGAAGACCCCCAGCCCGTCGAAGGTGCCGGCATCGGTACGCCCCAGCAGTTTGATCAGCCCTCCGACGCCCATGGCCCGGAACAGGATGCCCGCCGCCGAGGTCCCCTTCTGGCCCGCCTTGTGGATCTCCGCCGCGGCCACCGACTCCGGGAAGGGCAGCGACCGGTCCTCGACCATCACGCGGCGCAGGATGGCCACGAAGAAGATCCCCAGGGCGCCGCCGAGGATCATCAGGGCGGCGCTCATCAGGTAGTCGGTGACCAGCGTCTCGGGCTGGAACTTCCAGACCCCGAGGATCACGAAGGCCGGCAGGGTGAAGATCGCCCCGGCGGCCACTGACTCCCCGATGGACCCGACGGTCCGGGCGAAGTTCTCCTCCAGCAGGGTCCCCTTGAAGAGCCGGAGGATCGCCATGCCGATCACGGCCGCCGGGTAGGTCGCGGCAATGGTCATGCCGGCCTTGAGGCCCAGGTAGGCGTTGGCGGCCCCCAGCACCACGCACATCACCAGGCCGATCAGCAGCGCCCGGACCGTGAACTCCCGCATCGTGCTCTCGTCCCGGACCATCGGCTGGTGGATGTTTCCGTCGCTCATGGCTTCCTCCTCTCCGGGGGCCGAGTATCCCGGGAATGCCCCGCAGGGGTCAAGGTGCGATGACCCTCAGGGACGGCGGCCCTCCAGCAACGCCCCGAAGGCCCGGGTCGCCTCGATCCGATCCAGGATGATCTTGATCACCGCGGTGACCGGGACCGCCAGGAACATCCCCGGCAGCCCCCAGAGGATGCCCCAGAAGATCAGGGAGAGGAGCACCGTGACCGGGTGCAACGACAGGGCCTGCCCGGCGATACGAGGCTCGATGACGGTCCCGATGGTCATTTGGATGGCTGAGGGGATCACCAGCACCAGCAGCGTCTCGAAGGAGGTCCCGAACTGCACCAGGGCCACGGGCAGCGGCAGGATCACGGCGAAGATGGACCCCAGGGAGGGGATGAAGTTCAGCACGAAGGCCAGCAGGCCGAAGACCACCGCCAGGTCCAGGCCGATGGCCCAGAGCACGAGACCCGTCAACAGGCCCGTCACGGTCGAGGACGCGACCTTCACCAGCAGGTAGCGGTTGATGCGCCGGTCGATCTCGACCCAGACCTCGCTCCGGGGAACGTCATGGCGCCTGCCCGACATCAGGAAGAAGACGAAGACCAGCACCAGCAGCAGGGTCGAGATGGAGGCCAGCACCTGGTTCAGGGACCCCAGGATCATCGAGGTGATGGGCAGGGCCGCGAGGCGTTCCTGCAGCGTGGTCTCCTCGATGGGCAGGCCCCGGGCTCGAACCCACTCCAGCAGGGAGTTGCCCATCTGGATCAGTCGTTGCTGGTATTCGGGCCCCCGCTCGCTCAACTGGTTCACCGAGGAGGCCACCAGGAGCCCCAGCAGGAACGCCAGCCCCGCGACCAGGGACAGGGCCACCAGCAACCCGATGACCCGGGGGACCTTCAGGCGGGCCAGGCCGTCCACCAGCGGGGCCAGCGTGTAGGTGACCAGCAGGGCCAGCGTCAGCGGCACCAGGACCGGCCGCATCACCGCCAGGGCCACCCCGATGGCCAGGGTCGCCAGGATCACCAGCGACCCGACGATGACCCGTTGGTTGGAGTCCCCGTCCATCCCACCGCCTCGAGCGTGGCGAATCAAGGGTATCCGGTTCGCGGAAGGACTGACAATGTCACGCCACGGACCCGCTGTCGCCACTTCCCGGGGGGCCGCCTTCCGGTCCAGCGTGCAGCACCCGGTCCCGGAGCCACTGGCGGAGGTCCTCGAAGACCTGCTCCCGGTCGATCTCGTGGAAGACCTCGTGGCGGGCCCCGGCATACCATCGCGCCGACAGGTCCTCCATCCCCCCTCGCCGCCAGCGGTCGATCAGGACCCGGACACCCCGCCCCTTCTCCGAGACCGGGTCCTCGGTGCCGGTGAGGAATAGCACCGGCAGGTGCCGCGGCATCCGGGCCTCGGCCGTTGGTCGCCAGGTCCGATAGAGCAGCCGCACCATCTCCAGGAAGAAGGAATTCGGGCACTTGAAGCCGCAGGCGGGGTCCTGGACGTAGGCCCGGACCTCCTCCGGGTCCCGAGAGAGCCACTCCTTGCCCATGGGCCCCGGTTCGAAGGCCCGGTTGAAGTGGCCCATCGAGAGGGTCTCCAGCAGGTCCGCCGGACGATCCGCCCCCCGGAACGCGCAGACCAGGCGGGCCAGCAGGACCCCCGGCAGCACCAGGGGATTGCGGCCATTGGTGCCGGAGAGGACCAGACCCGCCAGGTCCCCTCCCCGACGCTGGGCGACGGCCTGGGCCAGGAAGGACCCCCAGGAATGCCCCAGCAGCACCAGCGGCAATCCGGGGTATCGGCTCCGACAGAGGTCCATGAGCAGTTCGATGTCCCGGATCACGCCCTCGTGCCCCTCGGATCCCAGGACACCCAGGGCCTCCGGGCGGCTCACGCTGCGGCCGTGCCCTCGATGATCCGGGACCACGACCACCAGCCCCAGAGGCTCCAGGGCCCGGGCCAGACCTCCATAGCGGCCTCCGTGCTCCTGCATGCCGTGGAGGACCAGCATCACGGCCCGGGGAGAGGCGTCGGGGTGCCAGGTCCTCACGAAGACCTGTCCGCCATCCTTCCGGGGCAGCATCTCGTGGGTCTCCCTCATCCTGTCTCCTCCGGGAACAGGGTCTTGCGCATCCGGCGGTGGAGAATGCCGGCATCCAGGAACTCGGGGCCTTCGGCGGTCCACCCCAGGCGCCGATAGAACGGAAGCGCCGTCACCTGGGCCCCCAGCACCGCCTCCCGGGCCCCCAGGGCCCGGGCGGTCCGCTCGGCGGCCTCCATCAGCAGCCGGCCGATGCCCCGTCCCCGGAACGCCTTTCGCACGGCGACCCGTTCGACCTTCGCCACGTGGGGGCCAATGAGTCGGACCCGGGCGGTCCCGACAGGTCCCGACACCCCGAGGGCCAGCAGGTGCCGGGATTCCCCGTCCCGGCCGTCCCACTCCTCCTCCTCCGAGACCCCCTGTTCCTGGACGAAGACCTCCCGGCGCAGCGCCCGGCAGGCCTCCAGGCCTGGCTCATCGGTGACCAGTCGCACCCTCCACGACGTCGGCATCAGGCACCATCCTGCCGGGGCACGGGGCAAGCATGCCATCGGGAAGGTCCCTTGTCACTCCAGGACCTTCCCCCCGGCATCCCGCCATCGGGCCCCCAGGGACCGGAATGGGATGGCCAGGAACGCCTCTGGTATAGTCGGCCAGAGACGGTTCCATGGCTGGCGGAGGCCCCGGTGCAGCGAGGAGGCCATGCGCCCTGGTGGGGCATCCTGTCGGCGGCCTTGTCCGGGACGGTGCTGGCCCTCCGGGCAGGCGGCGCCGACCCGGGCCTCTCCCTGGACGTCGTCGGGGATCAGGTCCTGGTCCACTGGTGCCAAGAGGGGGCCTGCGGGACGGTGGGCATCGCCTCCTCCCTGAATCGGATCGCCCACGGGGCCAACTGGATCCACTTCCGGACCCTCTGGGCCCTGGCGGGCCTGGGTGACCAGGCCCTGCACCTGTTGCTCCATGTCTCCTTCGGCGTGGCCGTCGCGCTGGTGGCGACGGCGGCCTGGCGCCGCCGGGGTCCCCTGGCCGGCTGGCTGGCGGCGACGACCTTTGCGGCCCTGTGCCTCCTGTCGGACCTGAAGATCGCGATGGTGTACAACCACCGCCCCTTCCCGCTGATCGGGGCGCTGGTGGCCGTTCTGGCCCTGTGGGCCGTCGAGCGGCAACGCCCCCTCCTGGTCGTCCTGACGGCGTCCGTGGCCGCCATCGCCACGAACATCCACATGGCCACGGCGACCTGGGGCGCGGCGATGCTGCCGGTGGGGGCCCTGGCACTCCGGAGGCGACCCTGGGCCGGGGCCGCCCTGGGCGGCATCTCCTTCCTGGCGGTCGGCATCGCCACCTCCCCGGCGGCCTGGTGGAACAACCTCCAGGTCCTCCTGGACGCCGGTGGCATCCAGGGTTCGGTGTCCACGGTCAGCGACTTCGGGACCTCGCTCCCGGCCTGGGCCTGCCGGGTGGCCCTGGGGATCGCCCTGGTGCGGGTGGCCTGGCGACGGACGGAGGATTCCCGCCCAGGAGAGACCCCGGTCCTGCTGGCCCTGGTCGCCGCGCCGCTCCTGGCCCTGGACGGGGCGGGGCTGGCCGGCAGGGTCTCCCCCGACGACAAGTACCTGATCGCGGCCCAGGGGGCCACGGCCCTGCTGCTGGCCGCGGCAGCCGTGGACCTGGTATCCCGATTCCAGAGAAAGAGGCTGGCAATGCCTCCTGGGCCCGCCGCCCACCGGGAGCGAAGACTCGCCGCGATCGTGCTGGCCGGATTTGGCCTGCTGGCCCTGGCCCCGGTCCACCGGGAGGCCCGTTTCCTGGGCGTGGACGGGCTGCCGATGTTCCGCCAGGGGGACCTTGAGTCCATCGCCAGGCGCCTGGCCGACGAACCGGACTTCCAGCCGACCCACCGGGTCTTCCAGGTACGGGAGCCCAACGAACGGGTCATTCGGACCCACCTGGACTTCGTGACGGACTGGCCCGAGCGGGACCCGGGCCCTCCCAGCCGCGCCTGGACCTTCCTGAAGACGCCGCCCTGGCCGCTGCCGCAGCCCCTGCCTGCAGGGATCGAGGCCTGGAAGGAGGATGGGGACTCCAGGCTGCTGGCGCTGGCGACCCATCCTCGGCTGGACTGGGAGCGCTTCGAGGCCTGCGAGAGGGACCCGTCGGGGTCCGGGGACGGCCTCTCCTGCCATCAGACCGGCATGGCGGTCAAGGCGCCTGGGGACTGGCGCGGATCCTTCGTGACCGCGCCGCTGCCCGACAGCGTGGGGGAGGTCCCCCGGGAACTCCGGGTCCCGATCCGGCCGGGGCCCGAGACCGCCCTGGCGTCATTGCCCCTGGTGGCCCGTTGCACGGCCACGCTCTCGCTGGAGGGAGTGCCCGAGGCCCAGACGGACCCCGCCGGCCGAAGACTGGTGCTGCCGTCCTTCCCGCAGGATCGTCCCGACGCCCGGCTGGTGATGCGGTGGACCGTGGGCCACCCCGGATGCCGTGCCCCCGAGACGGGAATGCCCCCGCTGGTCATCGAGGGTCCCCCGGAGGCCGTATCCTGGCTGTGGGAACTGCTGGACCGACAGGGCCTCCTGGAGCACCACGCCCGGGACCGGGAGGACGGAAGATGAGGCAGCGTCCCCCCATCACCCGTGACGGTGTGGCCAGCGATGTCCGCAAGGCAACGGGCCTTGTTCGTGATGGCCGGTGCCTGGGGGGGCTGCTGCTGGCAGCCATGCTGATGGCCGGAACGGCGGTCGCATCGGGGTCCGGGCGGGCCGGACCGGCGTCCTGGGTCCTGAGGCCCGAGACCGCCGACACCCTCCGCCAGGCCCTGGAGGATCCGGGGGTCCGTGAACGGCTGCCCTCGGGCTGGCAGGTGGAGTCCCTGGCCATCGGCGCCCGGTCGGTCCAGGTCCGCCTGCGGCCACCATCGGGAGGCTGCCTGCTCGGGGAGTTGTGGCCTCGGGAGCCGGGGCAGTCCATCCCGGCCCCCATCGCCTGGACCGGCTGCCCGGAGGCAGGCGAGATCCCCGGCGACTCGCCGCCTGAAGCCTTTGCCGAGGCCCTCCGGGACCGTCTCGGCCCCCAGGACTTCGCGGCCGTCCAGCCCCCTGACGCACCCTCTGACTCGCCGCACGGGACGCCTCTGGGCCTGCTGCTGGCCTCGGCGGGCATCCAGTTCCTGCTGCTGGTGGTCCTGTCGGTGCTGGCCCTGGTGGCCCCGGGTCGCGCCTCCGGAGCCGGAACGGCCCCATCCCCGGATGCATCGAGGTCCGGTCCTCCGGAGGCCCCACCATGAGGAGGCTGCTGGCAGTCCTGATGACGGTGATGTCCCTGGCGGCCATGGCCTGGGGCCTCGGGAACCTCCGGCGAATCCCTCGCCCCGCCGGCGAACCGGGTTCCTGGTCCGTCGTGACCACCACCACGATCGCCGCGGACCTGGTTCGCCAGATCGGCGGTGATCGGGTCCGGGTCTCGTCCCTGATGGGCCCCGGGGTGGACCCCCACCAGTACCGGGCCCGGGAGGGAGACCTGGGTCGCATCCTCGAGGCGCGGCTCGTGGTCTATCACGGCCTCCACCTGGAGGGGCGGATGACCCACGTCCTGGAGGCGCTGCCACGCCTGGGAGTCCCGTCGCTGGCCCTCGGCGAGTCGCTGCCAGAGGACCGGATCCTGCGCCATGGGGAAGCCCCCGACCCCCACGTCTGGATGGACGTCGGGCTCTGGGCCCAGGCCGTTCCCGGCCTGGTGGAGGCCCTCTGCCGCATCGACCCCCGGGAGGCCGACGGATACCGGCAACGGGGGGAGCAGACGATCCATCGTCTGGCGGCACTGGACGCCTGGGTCCGGGAACAGGTCCGGCGCATCCCGCCGGAACAACGGTTGCTGGTGACGGCCCACGATGCCTTCGCCTATTTCGGGCGGGCCTATGGCCTGGAGGTCCGAGGCGTCCAGGGACTCAGCACGGTCACCGAGGCGGGAGGCCGTGACATCGGGCTCCTGGCGGAGGAGGTGGCCCGACGGCAGGTCGCGAGCCTGTTCGTCGAGACCTCCCTCTCGCCGCGACTGGTCGAGGCAGTGATGCGGTCGGTGGCCGCGCAGGGCCACGAGGTCGGCCTGGGCGGGGCCCTGTTCTCCGACTCCCTCGGTTCGCCTGGGACCTCCGAGGGGACCTACGAGGGGATGATCCGGGCCAACGTCCGGACCCTGGTCCGGGGCCTGGCCACCGGGGCCACGGAGCCGTGACCAGGACGGATCGGCCCCGGTTCTGCTATCGTTCTGCCTGGACAGGGCCCAAGGCCTCGATCCTGCGGAGGCGCCAGTCAGGATGAACGGTTCCTTCCTGA
Organism: Deltaproteobacteria bacterium; assembly: GCA_029547805.1. Taxonomy (GTDB): domain Bacteria; phylum Myxococcota_A; class UBA9042; order DTJE01; family DTJE01; genus JAGOKF01. The sequence continues at coordinate 205,377 of JAKPOP010000001.1, read as the reverse complement.
GAGTCCCGGTGGGATCACGGGCCGAGGCCCTGTGGCCGGCCGACATCGATCGCCTGCCCCCGAAGGTCTATCTGGTGCCCGACGACCCGGTCCGCCAGGAGGCGGTGATCGTCCCGCTGCTGGAGTGGCTGGCCCCCCACCGGCGGATCGGCCTGGTGGTGGCCCATCCTCCCCGGATCGACCCGGACCTCCTCCGGCGACTGATCCGGGCGGGCCTCCGGGTGATCCAGTGGCGCCTGGCAACCCCCCTGCCGGAACGCTACGACCGGGCCTTCGGGGCCACGGGGGCCCTGGACGATGCGCTGGCGTGGCTGGACCGGTGCCGCCTGGACCTGGCAGGCCTGGACCCCGATGGCCAGGGCCGGCAGTTCTCGCCGCTGCGCCTGGAGGCCTGGGTCCCCATCGAGCCCCGGGGCCTGGCCCATGGGGGATCCCTGGCCCGGGCCGTGCGGCTCCTGGGCCCCCGGGTGCAGTCCCTGGAACTCTCCCTCTGGTCGGCCCGGGATGCCGCCGGGGGCCTGCGGCTACCCCCATTCCCGGTAGTCGCCCGGGAGGTCCTGGCGGCGATCGAGGCCTACCGCACCCTGGACGCCGGCCCCGGACTGGCCGAGTTCCACCTGGACGGCGAGAGTGGCCTCCCCCTCTGCCTGCTCCCCGACGAGGCCTCCCGGGTCTTCCTCCATCCCCGCCCTTCCCCCGGCGACGACGGCCGGCCACGACTGGCCCTCTGCGCGCCCTGCCGGGGGGCCGAGGTCTGTGACGCCGCCTGCCGGGGACCCTGGCGACGGCAGGTCCCACCCGATTGGGAACCCCACCTCCACCCTCTGTCGGACGGAGTGCCCCAGTGGCTTCTCCCGAGGCCCGACAACGAGGGATACCAGGACCGGGATCGCCCACTGCTGCACCAGCCACGCAACCAGTTCCTGCCGTCGGACCGCTGGCGGGATCGGCGATGGCGATCGGACCTGGGCGTCTCCACCGGTGCAAGCCGGGTCTCCCTGGGCCTCGCCGATCGCCCGGCCCGACGCCCGCCATCTCGGCCCTTCGAGGTGCTGCTGGTCCGACTCCCGGTCCTGGAGGAGTCGGACCGCCAGGGGCTCGACTGGCTGCCGCCCCTCTCCCTGATCCTGCTGGGGTCGATGCTTCGGGAGGCCGCCTTCCCGGTGACGACCCTGGACCTGGCCGCCGAGGCCCACCGGGCCGGCCTGGAGGCCTCGTCCCAGGCCTCCCTGGCGCCGGTTCAGGCCTTCTGTCGAGATCGCCTGCGGGAGGTCCTGGGACGGCGAGGCGACGTCGCACTGGTCGGCTTCTCGCTGGACGATCCCCTGGCCCTGCCGCTGGCCACCGGCCTCTTCGAGGACCTCGGAAAGACCGTCTTTCGGGTCCTCGGGGGCCGGGGAGTTCGGAACGGCCCCCGGATCCTGGCCGCGTCCCCGATGGTGGATGCCATCGTCGAGGGCGAGGGGGAAGTGCCCCTGGTGCTGCTGGCGCAGCGCCTGGCCGAGGGCCGGCCCCTGGACGGGATCCCGGGGCTCGTCCACCGCCAGGGGGGTGCGATCCTGGTGCATCCCAGCGCCGAGCACGCCCTGGACCTCGTGGCGCCTCCGGACCTGTCGGACCTGGACTTCACCCTCTATCCCCGGGCCCGCTTCCCGTTCCAGGGGCAGAAGGTCGCGCCCTCCATGTTCGTCCACGGCTGTCCCTATCACTGCGCCTTCTGCGCCGACTACACGAACGGGCGGATGCGCATGCGGGATCCGGACCGGGTCGTCGATCACCTCGCCCGGATGGTCGAGACCTCCGACTGCCGGAACTTCGTCTTCCTGAACACCCTGATCAATGCGAACCCCCAGTACCTGGATGCCTTGACCGACCGACTGCGGGGGGCCCGGCTGCCCATCCGGTGGGTCGATTCGGCGAAGCCCCGCAACCTCTCCCGGGAGCAGTTGCAGCGGCTCCGGGAGGCGGGATGCGAGGTGCTGATCTGGGGAATCGACGCCGCGTCGCGGCGCATGAACCGCCGCATGACCAAGGGGTTCGACCTGGACGAGGCCACCCGGATCCTCCAGTGGACCCACGAGGCGGGCATCCGGTCCGTCGTGAACCTGATCGCGGGCCTGCCCGGGGAGACCGACGAGGACGTGGAGGAGGCCCTGGACTGGATCGCCCGGCACCGCCCCTTCGTGGGCCACCTGAACATCATGCCCTATCGGTTCGACTCGAACTCCCGGATTCACCTGAACCCGGAACGGTTCGGGATCCGCATCACGGCGGACGGACGGGGCTACTCCGAGGACGGGGGGCGGGAGTGGCCGGAGGTCCAGGCCCGGATCCGGCAGGCCCAGCAACGCTACCAGCAGGCGGCCTGCCACTGGGACTACTGCAACGGGGTCAGCGGGGAACCCTATCGCCAATGACCGGCCCCGAGGAGCCCGGCCGGCCAGGATCGGGGCCGAGGGCGATTTCCAGGAATCTCCAAGGAATCCCAACTGGTTGGGAAAGATCGATCGGGCACGTCCCTCATTTGACAGGGCCCGGCCGTTTGCCTAGGCTTCGCCGCCATGGAAGGCGCCACCACATCGCCCGGTGCTCCAGAGCCAGAGGCCACCGACCGGGCCTCCGACCACCTGCCCTCCGACCAGGGACCGGGCCACCGCCCGGCGCTCTCGCTGGTGATCCCCTGCTACAACGAGGCCCCGCGCCTCCCGGGGACCGTCCAGGAGGTCGCCCGGTTCTGCGACACTTGGGCCCGGCCCTGCGAGGTCGTGCTGGTGGACGACGGGTCCAGGGACGGCACGCGGGAGGCCATTCTCCAGGCCGCGTCGGCCCACGCCTTCGTGCGCCCGGTGCTGCTTCCCCGGAACCGGGGCAAGGGAGCAGCCCTGCGGGCGGGGGTCGCCACCACCACCGGGTCGGCGGTGGTCTTCTTCGACGCGGACCTCTCCTACCCCATCGTCACGGTCGAGGCGGCCCTCCGGGAACTTCAGGCCGGCGCGGACGTGGTCATCGGTGCCCGGGACCTGGGACGGGCCGCCGGGGGTGACCGCCCGGAATCGCTGCTGCGGCGGGTCAGCCACGGGGTCTTCGCCGCCCTGGTCGATCACTACCTGCACCTGGGCATTCCGGACACCCAGTGCGGATTCAAGGCCTTCCGGGGGTCCGTGGCCCGGGCCCTCTTTGCGAGCCTCACGGTCGATCGCTTCGCCTTCGACGTGGAGCTGCTGGCCCTGGCACGGTCCTGGAACCTCCGGATCCATCGCCTGCCGGTGACGCCGGTCCAGCGGGACGGGTCGTCGGTGCGCCTGGTGCGGGACAGCCTGGAGATGTGGCGAGCCCTGGTGCGGATCCGGCGGCAGGTCCGGGAGGGACGGTATCCTGCAGCGCCACCTCTCTTGGAGGACTGACCGGCCCGGACCGAAAGCGAGGAACCCATGACCCGACCATCCTGGCGGGCGCGGCTGGCGGCGGCCTTCTCCCGGACCGGTGACTGGACCCGGTGGGACTGGATGGCCCTGGGCCTGCTGGCGGCCTCCCTGGCCTTCCGACTGGTCTTCTTCGATCACGCCCGCTTTGCGGCCGACGAGGCCCTCCAGTACCACATCGCCCGGGAGGTCGGGGAGTTCCGGCTCTTCCCGGTCCAGGGAACCCTGACCACGGTGGCCGAGAACGCCCGGATTCCCGGCGGCGCCTATTTCCTGATCATCGGGCTGCCCCAGGTCCTCTTCGACCGCCCCGAGGCCAGCATGGTGTTGATCGTGCTGGTGTCGGTGCTGGGGCTCGGGCTGGGCTACCGGCTCTTCCGGGGGGAATACGGCCCCCCGGCGGCCCTGGCGGCAATGCTGGTGGCCGCCTTCAATCCCTTCCACCTGTTCCACTCGGACCGGATCTGGAACCCGAACCTGATGGCCTTCTTCGGATTCCTGGGCCTGACCCTGCTGGTCCGCACGATGCGGGGGGAGGGACGGCGGCCGCTCTTCTGGCTCGCATTCCTGCTGGTGGCGGTGCCCCAGATCCACCTGTCCTGCGTGCTGCTGGGGGGCCTGTCGGTGGTGCTGCTGCTGGCGACCCGCCCCCGGGGGATCCCCTGGCGCCAGGGGTTGCTGGGGGCAGCGGCCGGCCTGGGCACCTACCTCCCCTACTTCGTGGTGGACGGGATCCAGGGGTTTCCCAACACCCGGCTGCTGCTGGGGCACGCGGCGACCTCCACGGCTCCCATCGCCGAGGCCTTCCGGGCGATGTACTACATGGTCCTCTATCCGGCGGGGGAGATGTCCTACTTCGTGGCGAAGGGGTCGGCGTCGCCCATGACCGAGTGGGGCTTCTACGGAGGCGACGGACTCCGCCGGATGGGGAAGTTCCTGGGCTGGGAGGGGCCGGCCGGGTGGGTGCTGACGACCGCACTGGTCCTGGCGCTGCTGGGGTCCCTGGCGGCGACCCTGGCCCTGCTGGGCCATGTCCTGGGGCAACTGGTCCGCCTGGGCCGCCAGGCGATCCAGCGGGACCCCCTCTCCTTCCTGGTCCTGGTCAACCTGCCGCTGGTGGCGATGATGTTCTGGGGACGCAAACTGTTCTTTCCCCACTACACGATGATCGTCTTCCCGCTGGCGCTGGTGCCGATCGCCTGGGCCGTCTCCCGGGTCTCCCGGCAGCGGTGGCGCCTGGGCCTGCTGGCCCTGCTGGTGCCCATCGCCCTGACCCAGGCGGTCCTCTCGGGGCGCTACTACCTGGAGGAGGAGGCGAAGATCAGCGTGCCCGTGCACCGGGAGACCGCCCGCCTGATCCTGGAGGACAGCCCGGGCGTCCCGATCGCCTTCGAGTGCGCGCTGCCCCGGACCCAGTGCGCCAGTTATCCCGTCCACGTGCTGGCCATCCACGAGATGGGCCGGGACTTCCGGGAGGACCGCAACGCCCGGCGGCGCTACACGCTGACCCTGCCGGGGGAGGACCGAGCCCGGGGGGCCGTCCGGGTCTGGGACCTGGGCCCGGTCTGGCTGGTCCGCCGGGACAGGGCCTCCCCGTGACCCCGGGCCGCGGTGGCCAGGCGGCGGCCCCCGCCAGGGCCGAAGAGCCCCGGAGGCCCGGCCCCGGAACCGGCCCTACCGGGTCACCACCTCAGTACCCTCGGCCAGTCCGGCCAGGTCCTTCTGGGCGACATCGTCGAGGACGATCGCCGGCCGGGCCTCGGCGGGCGCCGAGGAGGCGAACCGGACCTCCCCGGCCAGCACCAGGGGACCCAAGACATGCCGGGCATAGAGCCCATAGGCAGGCATCGTGCCGAAATAGACCGCGTCGGGGTACTCCAGGTTCCGCTCCGGGGGGTCGATCTCCCGGTCCGCCTCGGTCCCCCCGACGCTGCTGGTGACCGTGACGTCCTCGATCCGGACGTCCTCCACCGGGTGTCCCTGGATGCCCAGGATCATCCCCGGCAGCGTGCAGTCATCGACCTGGATGTTCCGCAGGATGACGCCGGACAGATGTCCCGCCTCGGAGATGCGCCCCTCCTCCTCGGTGAGGTCCCGCTCCTGGACCCGCAGAAAGAACGGGGCATGGACCGCCTTCATGTGCAGATTCTCCGCCCGGATGTCATACACCCGGGCGCCGTCGTCCGAGACCAGCGTCACGCCGCCCATCACCCGGGTGCCCGGCAGGGAGTCCACCGTGGCCTGCACGACCGAGTCCCGGAAGGTCACGTCGTGGACGTCGGCCCCGGGCCGGGTGCCGATCTTGAACCCGTTGGCCCAGGCCGCGCAGGTGCAGTGGTGGACATCGATGTCGTAGGACTCCCGTCGATATCCCGGGGTCCCGTTCTTCACCACGATGCAGTCGTCGCCGGTCTCGATGTCGCAGTTCCGGATCTCGACATGCCGGCACGCGTCGATGTCGATGCCGTCGGTGTTGGGGCTGGTGACCCGGTCGCCCACCGTGTTCCGGATCCGCACCCCGTCGGCCAGCACGTGGTCGCAGCGCAGGAAGTGCAGCGTCCACTTGGGCGACTGGGTCAGCAGGATCTGGCGCACAGTGACCCGCTGGCCGTCCCGGATCCAGACCAGGCGATCGGGCCGCCACCCATCTTCCGACAACAGCAACTGGACCCACCAGTGCAGGCCGTTGCCGTCCACGGTCCCCGGTCCCTCCAGCACCAGGTCCTCCACCCCGTCGGCACTGAGCAGGCCCGGCCCCGTCCAGTCCTCCCGCTCGGTGGACCCCAGCAGCCGGGCCCCCTCCTCCAGCCGGAAGGTCATCCGCGACTTGAGCCACAGCGTCCCGGTGTACCAGGTCCCCGGCGGCACCACCACCGTCCCGCCGGTCCCGGCACAGGCATCAATGGCCGCCTGGAGGGCCGCCGTGTCCAGGGTCTCGCCGTCGCCGACGGCGCCGTATTGCCGGACGTCGCATTGGACGGCCTCCGACAGGTCCCCGGTCTCGGCCCCGAGGTCCGAGGCCTCCGGGAGGTCCACCCACGACGGATCCCCGTCCGGCACATCCCCCAGGATGTCCGGGGTTCCGGTGCCGCCACCGCACCCTCCCAGGACCGCCATGGCCAGGACCCCGCCAAGGGTTCGCCACCGGCCTCCACCCGCCACGCGACCCCATCCCCGCTGCGACGCCATCGAGATCCTCCCGCTCACGGCCCCGGCCGCCGTCCCGCTGCAGAGGGCCCCTCCCGCTGCGGGACAGACGCCGGGCGAAGCATAGCAACTCCCGGACCCCCGCTCCAGGATGCCGTCACGGCGAATCCGCCCGGCGCCGAACGCCGGGACGACGCCGCGAGGCGCGCAGCCCGACCCTCCTGGAAGGCGGCGGGCCGGATGGGTCCCGGGGGGCCGTCCCCTGCTATACTCGGCCCATGACGACCTCCGCCGCCATCGAGGTGAGGGACCTGACGGTCGCCTACCGGGATCGACCGGTCCTCTGGGACGTGGACCTGGAGGTGCCCCGGGGCAGCCGGATGGCCATCCTGGGACCCAACGGGGCCGGGAAGTCCACGCTCCTGAAGGCCATCGTCGGGCTGGTGCGGCCGGCTGCGGGGCAGGTGCGCATCCTGGGCCGGCCCCTGGACCAGGTCCGGCGTCAGGTCGCCTACGTCCCCCAGAAGAGCACCGTGGACTGGGACTTCCCGATCCAGGTCCGCGACGTCGTGGTGATGGGGCGATACGGCGCCCTGGGCCTCTTCCGGAACCCCTCCCGGGAGGACCTGGACCGGGCCTCCCGGGCCCTCGAGCAGGTCGGGATGGTGGGCTTCGCCGACCGCCAGATCCGGGAACTCTCAGGCGGCCAGCAGCAGCGGGTCTTCCTGGCCCGGGCCCTCGTCCAGGACGCGGAGGTCCTGCTGATGGACGAGCCCTTCCAGGGGGTCGATGCCCGGACCGAGAAGGCCATCGTCGCCCTGCTGAAGGACCTCCAGCGACAGGGCCGGACCGTGCTGCTGGTCCACCACGACCTCCAGACGGTCCGGGACTACTTCGACCACGTCGCACTGATCCACGTCCGCCGCATCGCCTCGGGTCCCGTGGAGGAGGTCTTTCACGAGGCCAACCTCCGGGCCGCCTTCGGTGGGCGCATCGCGGTCTTCCCCCGGGACCGGGAGGCGGACCCCGCCGGAAAGGGATAGGATCCCGAAACAGGGGAGGTGGTCGCCGATGGCCGCAAGGACCGTCGAGTGCCTGCTGTGCCCGAAGCAATGCCAGATTCCGCCCGGGAAGGCCGGGGACTGCCGCATCCGGATCAACCTGGACGGGACGCTCCGGGCGGTCACCTTCGGGTTCCCGGTGGCGGTCCACGACGACCCGGTGGAGAAGAAGCCCTTCTTCCACTGGTTCCCGGGACAGCGCATTCTGTCCCTGGCCACCGTCGGTTGCAACCTCCACTGCCAGAACTGTCAGAACTGGCAGATTTCCCAGGCGAATCCCGAGGAGACGGAGGCCTACGCCCTCCCTCCGGCCCGGGTGGTGGACCTGGCCCGGGAACGGGGCATCCCCCTGGTGGCCTACACCTACACCGAGCCCATCGTCTACTACGAGTACGCCTACGAGACCGCGGCTCTGGCCCGGGACCAGGGGCTTCGGAGCGCCATCGTGTCGGCAGGCTACGGCAACCTGGACCCCATGCGGGCCCTCTTCCGGGTGGTCGAGGCGGCCACCATCGACGTGAAGTGCTTCGACGAGGCCTTCTACCGGGAGGTCTGCGACGGCGGCCTGCGGCCGGTGCTGGAAACCCTCGAAACGGCCCGGGAGGCCGGAGCCTGGCTCGAGGTCTCGAACCTGGTGATCCCGGGGATGTCCGACGATCGGGGCAAGGTCCGGCAACTGGTCCGGTGGGTCCGGGACCACCTGGGACCGGATACGCCGCTGCACTTCCTGCGCTTCGTGCCCCAGCATCGCCTGCGAAACCTGCCCCCCACCCCGGTCGGGACCCTCGAGGATTGCTGGAATCTGGCCCGGGACGAGGGCATGCGCTACGTCTATCTCGGCAACGTCCCGGGACATCCCTCCGAGTCCACCCGGTGCCCCTCCTGCGGGGCCGTGGTGATCGCCCGGGCAGGGCACCAGGTCACGGACCTCCGGGTCACCGCGGAGGGGAGATGTCCGGCCTGTGGAACCCCCATTGCGGGGGTCTTTGGGAGGCCCAGATGAAGAGGAAGGCCGGTCCCGGGCCGAAAGGCATCCGCAGGGCCCCCCTGGCCCAGGGCACCCCGATCGATCGGCGGGAGTTCCTGACGGCCGGGGCCCTGGCCGCAGCGACGCTGGCCCTGGCGCCGACAGCCGTGGGAGGGCCACGAGATGGGAATTCGCCGGGTCCAGCCCTCCGGATCCCTGGGAAGCCGCTGCTCCCGGAGGACCTGGCCACCCGGGAGGATCTGGCGGGGTGAGGGGATGGGGATGAAGAACCTCGGGGCGCTGTGGTTGGGGGTGCTGTCCGTGAGCCTGTGTTGCAAGGGTCAGGAGGCTGCCATGAAAGGAAACACCGATCCTGGGTCCCCTCCAGTCGTGAAGCGGGTGATCCACTCCCCCGTGGCCGGGTCCTGGTACCCCGGGGACCCCGAGGGGCTCCGGAGGGAGGTCCGGCGGATGCTGGACCAGGCCGACCTCTCGGACCTGTCGAGTCATCGCGGCCCCGTGCTGGGCCTGATCTCGCCCCATGCGGGATACCGCTATTCCGGTGGAGTCGCCGCCCACGGCTATCGGCTGCTGGAGGGGCGGAACATCCGGCGGGTCGTGGTGCTGGGCCCCAGCCACCGGGTGCCCTTCCGGGGCCTCGCAATCCCCGATGCCACCCACTGGAGCACCCCCCTCGGGGAGGTGCCCCTGGACCAGGAGGCCCTGGACCGCCTCCGACAGTCCGGCGGGGTCTTCGCCACTCGTCCAGACGCCTTTGCCCAGGAGCACTCGGTGGACATGCAGATCCCCTTCCTGCAGGTCGTCGCCCCCGAGGCGACCCTGGTGCCCATCGTCGTGGGGCAGGTGGGCCCCGCCGAGGCCCGAGAGGCCGCCGCGACCCTCCGGAGCATCGTGGACGACCACACCGTGATCGTGGCCAGTTCCGACTTCACCCACTACGGCCCCAACTACGGCCATGTCCCGTTCCGGGACAGGGTCCCGGAGCGCCTGGAAGACCTGGCGATGCAGGCCGCGAAGCCCCTGGCCCAGATGGACCTGGACGGATTCCAGGCCCACCTCCAGTCCACCGGGGACACGATCTGTGGCGCGGGTCCCATCCTGGTGCTGCTGGCGACCCTGCCGGCATCGGCCGAGGCGGTGCCCCTGCGGTTCGACACCTCGGGACGCATGACCGGCGACTACCAGAACTCCGTGTCCTATTTCTCCATCGCCTTCGTCCCCAGGACCGGACCGGTCTCCTTCGAGAACAGGGACCTGCTGGACGAGGCGACCCAGAAATGGCTCCTGGCCCTGGCCCGGGAGACCCTCCAGCGACACCTGGCCGGCAAGCCCCTGCCGGACCCGGTCCGGGAGGGCCGGGAGGTCCCCCCGAGGGCCCGGGAGACCTACGGGGTCTTCGTGACGCTCAAGAAGCACGGCGACCTCCGGGGCTGCATCGGCTCCATCGTGGGCACCGAACCCCTCTACCAGGGCGTCATCCGCAACACCGTCAACGCCGCTGCCCACGACCCCCGGTTCTCGCCGATGACCCCGGCAGAGGAGCCGGAGGTGGACATCGAGGTCTCGGTGCTGACGCCCCTGGAGGAGGTGCCCTCCTTCCAGGACATTCGCCTGGGCCGCGACGGCGTGCTCCTGGAGAAGGGGGGACGCCGGGCCGTCTTCCTGCCCCAGGTGGCCCCGGAACAGGGCTGGGACCTGCCGACCACGCTGACCCACCTCTCGATGAAGGCGGGACTGGCCCCGGATGCGTGGAAGTCCGGCGCCCGGTTCCAGACCTTCCAGGCCCACGTCTTCCACGAGCGGCCCTGACCGCCCTGGCCCCGGAGGCGGATCATGACCGTCCGGTTCTCACGATGGGCCGCCGGGAGCCTCGGTTTCTTCACCATCGCGACCCAGGTGGCCCTGATCCGGGAGTTCCTCATCCCCTTCGGGGGCAGCGAACTGGCCTTCGGGACGTTCTTTGCGGCGTGGTTCGCCTGGATTGCCCTGGGGGCCACGGCGATGCGGCGCGTCCCGGCGCTCCACCGGGTCGTCCTGCGCCACCGGTGGCCATTGCTGTCGTTGCAGCCCCTGGCGGGCCTGCTGGGGGTCTGGGCCATCCCCTGGGCCCGCATGCTGTCGGGCATCCCGGCCTACGAGCCCGTCCCCCCGGGGGTGCTGGGACTGGCGGCCCTGCTGTCCACCGCCCCGGTCTGCCTCTGGACGGGCCTGGTCTTCCCGGCGGTCTGCGAGGGCGCCGCCGAAGGGTCCAGGACCGGAGCCTCGATCGGGTATGCCCTGGAGGCGGCCGGGGCGGTCGTCGGGGGCCTGGCCTCCGCTCTGGCCATCCAGGGCGGCCTGGGCGGTTCCGGCCTGGTGGTGCTGGGGGGCCTGCCCCTGGCGGCGCTGGGTGCCGTCGGGGCCCTGGGACGTAGGCACCGGAGGGCCCTGGGCCTGCTGCCGGGGATCGCCTGGGTCCTGGTGGCCGCCGTGAGCCTCGGAGACGCCTATCCCCGGATGCGGCTGCGAGCCAGTCTGCCCCAGGCGGAGTGGGTCCGGGACATCGAGACCCCGTATCAGGCCCTCACCGAGGCCCGGATGCCGGGCCAGACGGTGCTGCTGACCAACGGAGAGGTGGCGGCCTCCTTTCCACCGGGTCCCGGGGAAGAGGGGATCGGGGCCCTGCTGGCCACGCTGCCGGCGAACCGAAATCGGGCCCTTGTGATCGGGCAGGACGGGCTGCTGCTGGCCACCCGGCTGGCGCGGGTGTTTCCGGTGGTCCAGTGCGTGGTTCGGGACCCCGTCTACGGGGAGCAGTTCCGGCAGGCCTGGGTCCGCACCGGATCCGGGGCCGACCTGCTGGACCGGGTGGTCCTGGTGACCGCCGACGAGCGGGACTGGGTCCAACGCCTGGGCCAGAAGGAGTCCGGAAGCGGCCGATCCTCCCTGGACCTGGTGGTGATCGCCGGAGGAGAGCCGACCACCCTGCTGGCGAACCGGCTCTACACGGTGGAGTTCCTGGAGGTGGTCCGCCGCCTGCTGGCGCCGGGCGGGGTCGTGGCGGTTCCCGTCCGGTCCGGGGAGAACGCCCTGGGCACGGAGGAACGTCGCTACGGGCAGTCGGTCTGGCAGACCCTCCAGGCGATCTGGGAATCCGTCACGGTGGTTCCCGGGGACCGGGCCGTCCTGATCGCGTCGGATCAGCCGGTGGCCCTGGACCCCTGGGTGCTGGCCGATCGCTACCGTTCCATCGTCCCCTCCCCGCCCCCCTTCCCACCCGAGGCCTTCGTCCCGATGCTGCCGCCGGACCGGATCGCCCTGGCGACGACCCTCTACGGCGAGGCCCCGAGGGGCCTGGTGAACCGGGATGACCGCCCCCTGGCCTCCATGCTGCACCTGCTGGCCCGCCTCCGGGAATCGGACTCGGCACTGGTCGGGGTCCTCTCCCGGGCCTCCCGGGCAGGCCCCTGGTGGCTGGCGGCCATTCTCGCGGTCCTGGCCGTCGCGGTCCTTCGGGAACGGGTCCGCCGGGACTCGGACCCCGAGGGATTCGCCGCATCCCTGCTCCTGGGAGTGGTCGGAGGAACCTCCATCACGACCCACGCCCTGTTGCTGACGACCTGCCAGGCCCGCCTGGGGGCGATCCACGGGGAGATCGCCCTGTGGACCTCCGCATCGATGGCAGGCCTTGCCCTCGGGTCCTACGGGGCCCATCGCTGGGCCGGTGCAATGGGTCCCGCGGAGGTCCGGCGCCGGTCCCTGGGGTACGCCCTGGTCACCGCGGGGCTCCTGGCCCTGGCCCCGGGTCTGCTGGCAGCCCTCGGGAACTCTCGGTGGGGATTCGGACTGGCCTTCCTGACCGCGGGCCTGGTGACCGGCGGCGCCTGGCCCCTGGCCGCAGGCCTTGCCCCCGGGTCCCGGGTCGCGGCCCGGCTGGAGGCGGCGGACCACTGGGGGGCCATGGTCCTCTCGGGGGTGGGCGGGGTCTTCTGCCTGGCGGTCTTCGGAACCGCGACGACCTTCCGGGCCCTGGCGGGACTGGTGGTGATCCCGGCCATCCTGCTGGTGGCCGACGACATCCTGGCCCCGGGCCGGTCCTTTCGGGGCCATCGCCTGTGGCGGTCCCTGGCCAGCCCGGCCTTCCCCTGGCGATGGGCGCCGGCCGTGGCCACCGTGCTGACCCTCGGCGCCCTGCTGCTCTGGCACGCCTCCCGGGAGCCCGACCCTCGGCTCTCCTCTCGGCTCTCGTTGGGGGACCTCCGACGCATCGAGGCCTTCTCGGCGGCCACTCCCCAAGAGGACCCCTTCCCCCACCACCGCCTGGAGGGCCTGGGGACCCCTCCCGCCACGGCGGTCGCCGCCTCCTCCCAGGCCGTGGCTCCGGACGTCCAGGGTTACGGGGGTCCCCTGAACCTGGCCCTCTCGATCGGGGAAGACGGCCGGATCCGAGGCGCGGCGGTGATCGCCCACCACGAAACCCCGTCCTATGTCCGAGGCCTGCCAACCCTGATGGAGGCCCTCCGGGGACGGGATGCCCGACACCCCCTGTCGGCCCGGGACCTCGGGGAGATCGATGCCATGACCGGCGCCACGGTGACCCGAGACGCGGTGCTGGCGGCCCTGGACCGGACCCGGGCCGCCCTTGCGGGCAAGGTCCTGGGTCTCCCGGCGGAAGGGGCCACCCCGGAGGCCCCCTGGTGGCATCCCCTGCTGGACGCCCGGGTGTTCTTCGTGATCGCCTCGCTGCTGGCCGCCCTGTGGGTGCACCTCCGGGGGGGCCCCAGGGCCCGCCTCCTGCTGCTGGGCGTCTCGGCCGTGGGGGGAGGCATCCTCTTCAACCTCCAGGTCTCGGCCACCTGGCTGGCCTCCCTGGCCCGGTTCCAGTGGCCATCCTGGCAGGCCAACGCGGCCCTGGCGATCCTGTCGGCCGGAGTCCTGCTGCTGGCGGCCCTCCTGGGCCCCCTCTACTGCGCCCACCTCTGCCCCTTCGGCGCCCTCCAGGAAATCACGAGCCGAATCTCGGGCCGGCTCCACTGGATCGGCCGCCCCTCCCCGGGCCTCTCCCGAGTGGCCCGGAGCCTCAAGTATGGCGTGCTGGTGCTGGTGGTCCTGTCCCTCTTCTCGCCCCGTCCCGAGGGGGCCCTGGCCTTCGACCCCCTGGCAGTCGCCTTCTCGGGCCACCCGGAGGGCCCCGGAGCCTGGATCGCGGCTGCGGCCCTGGTGGGAAGCCTCCTGGCGTTCCGCTTCTGGTGCCGGGTCTTCTGCCCCGTGGGGGCCTTCCTGAACCTGGGCAACCGCCTGGCGGGCTGGCTGGGTCTGGGCCCCCGCCGGTCCTTCGGGGCCTGCGACCTCGACGTCCAGGGGCCTCACGACCTCGAGTGCCTCCGGTGCAACCGCTGCGTCCCAGGGGTCCGGTCCCGGAAGGCGCCCCCGGAGGAGGCGGAGCCATGAGGCACCGGCTGCTCCAGGTGGTGTACGGCCTGCTGGTGGTCCTCTGTGCCGCCGGAATTCTCTGGACCTGGGTCACCGGCGGCCGCGGCACCCCGGAGGCCCTGACCTCCGGCCGAACGCTCCGGTCCGTCGATCCCACCCGGATCGAGCGCATGATCCAGCAGCAGCGCCTCTCGGACCATGAGGCCATGTTCTACCGGTGACCGTGGAATTTCGTGGCAGCGGGCAAGGGGTCCGACCCCCAGGGCCGCGCACGGGTCCCGGCGCGGAATCGTCACCGAGTGTCGCCCAGAGGCCGGTAGATCACCTCCATGCCTGGGGTCGCCCGGGTCGTGATGCTGTCCCCGGGACCGGCCACCAGGAAGAGGGCATCGACCCCCTCCCGGGACGCCACCGCGAGTCCCTCCGTCGGACCCAGGACCGCCAGTCCCGTCGCCAGGGCATCCACCCGAGCCCCCTCCCGGGGACCCGCCCGGGAGACCACCGTGACCCCCAGCACGTCCAGGGGCGCCGGTTCCCCGGTCCGGGGGTCGAAGACGTGGTGGAAGACCTGCCCCCCGATCACCACCGGCTGCTCATAGGGACCGCTGGTCGAGACGAAGACCCGCCCGGGGACCTCCAGCACCCCGATGGGCTGCCCGGGAATCCGGGGGTGTTGCACGCCTATCCGCCATGGCCGTCCCTGGGGGGACGTGCCCGATGCCCCGATCTCGCCCCCGATGCGCACCAGGTAGCGGGTCACCCCCTGGCCTTCGAGGAACTCCACGACCCGGTCCACCGCGTGGCCCTTCGCGATTCCCCCCAGGTCCAACGCCGCCTCGGGCACCTCGAACCGGACCCGATCCCCGTCCAGGTGCACCCGTCCCATGCCCACCCGATCCCGGGCCTCCGCCAGCCGCTGCGGATCTGGCAAACGCCCCTCGGTCCGGGCCTGACGAAAGACCTGCTTCAGGGGCCACACCGTCGGGTCGAAGGCCCCGGAGGTCGCCTCGAAGACCTGCCGACAGCGCTGCAGCAGCCCCGCCAGTTCCCCCGAGAGGGGCCACGGATCGGTCTTCCGGGCGGCGTTGAGCCGGCCCACCTCCGAGTCGGCGGAAAAGGCGTTGACCACCCGTCCGACCCGTTCCACCTCCTCCCAGCAGGCCGCCATCCACCGGCGCGCCTCCTCCCCGCGTCCCTCGGGGACCGCGAAGGTGATCTCCGCGGGAATGCCCGCATAGACCTCCCGGGTCTCCCGCAGGAAGTCCCCGGTGCCGGACCGACAGGCCCCCCCGAGCCCCCCCATGAAGGCGGCCATGGCCGCGACCCCAATGCCCCGGGCGATCGCCTTCCATGGGACCCCCTTGCCGCCCAAGGCCCCTCCGTGTCGTCCCCTCATGGCCCCTCTTCGCCTTCGCCGGTCGTCCCGCTCCGACGCAACTCCAGCCCGCTGTCCAGCATCACCCTGGCCTCGTTGTCCCCGATGTCCACCAGCAGGAAATCCCGGTAGCCCTCCCGCAATGGCCCTCTCCATCGCTCCGGGATCGGCGCCCAGGTCCCCGAGTTCCCGTAGACCACTCCCCGAGCCAGGGGCACCAGCAGCGGCACGTGGGAGTGCCCGAAGGTCACCAGCCGGACCGGCACGATCCGGGCCACCTCCCGGGCCCGCTCGGGCATCCGCCGTTCGGCCGTGAAGATGTCCTCCCCCCGGACCAGGCTCTCGTAGAGGAAGAAGGCCAGCGGAAAGGCCGTCAGGGGCACCATCAGCTTGATCCAGAGGGGGATGGGGACCAGGGCCAGGGTCACCGTCCCGCCGATCATGACCACGGCGATCAGCAGCCGATCGACCCAGAACTCCCGGACGATCCGGAAGAACCGCCCGGTGATCGGAGGCAGGTGGAGCCGGTGGAGCGCCCGGATGACCTCCCGGGGGAGTCCCTTCCGGGTCCCCTCCTGGTCCAGCAAGGCCTCGCAGTCCGGGGTCTGCCGCTGGAGGGCCGCCCGGACCCGCAACAGCCGGCCCATCACCACCAGACTTCCCCAGAGCCAGGGCCCCACCAGGCTGCGACGGGAGAAGGCGTAGAACCGCAGCCAGTGCCACAGGTAGGCGAACAGGTTCAGGATGAAGTCCGAGGCATGGGGATTGAAGAAGCCCATCCGACTCAGGAGATGGCGATTCGACAGGTTGCCCATCGGAAGCGCGATCCGGACCTCCCGGTCCAGCCGGACCGTCGGGCACAGGACGTTCCGGAACGAACTGTAGTAGTCGTACTGATTGCCGTGCTCCGCATAGACCTCCCCGGGAACCAGGAAGAACCACGGCTCGAAGAGGACCCGAGAGTCGTCCATCGTGTCCCCCGAGGCCTCGATCCGCTCCCGGAGACGCTCCACCAACACCCGGCGCACCTCGGGGAAGTGGAGTTCCCGGTCATGGTTGCCCAGCACGAAGACGACCCGGTGGCCACTCCGGACCAGGTCCGCCAGCAGGTCCACGAAGACCCCGTGATCGTCCAGGATGCGCCCCATCTTCCAGGCCGACTTCTCGGGCGTGGGGTCCAGTCCCCGCTTCCGCTCGGGTCGGCTCACCGGCCAGGGCGGGGGATCGGGAACCGCCGTGACCAGGTCGAAGTCGAAGACGTCCCCGTTGAGGACCAGCGTGAACGAGGCCCCCTGGGGCCGCCGGTGGACCGCATCCTGGACCAGTCCCCGGAGGGCCTCGTCGAAGAGATACCGGGAGGACTTGTAGTCCTTCCAACCGTCGGCGTGATCCTCGACGTCGCAGAGGTGCAGGTCCGAGACGATGAGGTACCGGTTCATCGGGCAGTGCCTCCGACCCGCCGAAGCATAGCGCCTCCCGGGCCGACGGACGATGGCCCCCGTTCTCCCCGGGGTTCCCGTGCGGAAGCCACCCCGGAGTAGAATGGACGCCGATCCCGAGACCGGGACGACGGAGACGCGACGATGGGTTGGTGGATGGACCCAACGGTGCAGGTCCTGGCCGCCGGGGCCTGCCTGATGGGGGCCCTGGCGGGGACCGTGGGCACCCTGCTCCTGCTCCGGCGCCAGAGTCTGCTCGGGGACGCCGTGAGCCACGCAGCCCTCCCGGGGATCGTGCTGGCCTTCTGGTGGACCGGGAGCCGGGAGACCCCGGTGCTGCTTGCCGGGGCCGCCGCCGCAGGGATCCTCGGGACCCTCTGGACCTCCTGGCTGCTCCAGACCACCCGCCTGTCGGAAGACACGGCCCTGGGGCTCCTGCTGGCGGTCTTCTTCGGCCTGGGAATCGCCCTGCTGAGCCGGGTGCAGCAGACGGCCGACGCCCGCCAGGCGGGCCTGGACCGCTTCCTGTTCGGCCAGGCCGCCGGAATGCGTCCTGGGGACCTGGCCTGGATGGCCGGGGGACTCCTGTCCGTCGGGGCCCTCCTGGGCCTCTTCTGGAAGGAGTGGAAGCAGGTCCTCTTCGACCGGGAATACGCGACGACCCAGGGGGTCCCGGTGCGCCTGCTGGACCTGCTGCTGAACGGGATGGCGGTGGGGGTGGTGGTGCTGGGGATCCAGTCGGTCGGGGTGGTGCTGATGAGCGCGATGCTGGTCGCCCCGGCGGCCGGGGCCCGTCAGTGGACCGATCGGTTCGGGGGGATGATGGTCCTGGCGGCGATGTTCGGGGTCCTGGGGAGCCTGGCGGGAACCCTCGTGAGCGCCGCGGTGGAGCACGTCCCCACGGGGCCTGCCTCGGTAATCGGGGTCACCTGCATTGCCGCAGCCTCCCTGCTCCTGGCCCCCCGCCACGGGATCCTGCCCGCCTGGTGGCGAGGCCGGGTCGGCATCCGGGGCCCGGCGTCCCCCGAGGCCCTGCTCCAGGACTTCCTGGCCCTGGCTCGGGCCCACGGGGACCGGCCCGCCTGGCACCCCCGGGAGGTCTTCCGCCTGATGGCCCCGGGGGAGGCGCGGCTGGAGGACGCCCTCCGCACGCTGGAGAACCGGGGCTGGGTCCGGCGGGACTCCGAGGGCCGCCTGGCCCTCACCGAGGAGGGACTCCGGCAGGCGGCGGAGGAGGAGGAGCCGTCATGACCTGGTACCGGTGGGAGGTCCTGGCGGTGGCGACGGTCACCGCCGCCGCGTGCGCGCTGCCGGGAACCCTGCTGGTGCTGCGTCGCAACGCCTTGATCGCCGACGCCGTCAGTCACTCGGTGCTGCCGGGGATCGTGCTGGCCTACCTCGTGGTGAAGGACCTGGCCTCCCCACTGCTGGTCGCCGGGGCCACCGTCTTCGGCCTGCTGGCGGTGTGGCTCATCGAGGCCCTCCAGCGCTCGGGCCGACTGCGACAGGATGCGGCGACGGGCCTGGTCTTCCCGGCCTTTTTCGCCCTGGGCGTGCTCCTGGTGGCCCTCCAGGCGGGGCACGTGCACCTGGACACCGACGCCGTGCTGTTGGGGGAACTGGCCTTCTCGGCCCTGGACCGCCTCCAGGTCGCCGGCCAGGACCTCGGCCCCCGGGCCTTCTTCGTGATGGCCGGGGTGCTGGCGCTCCAGGTCGTCCTGATCGCGACCTTCTTCCACGAGGTCCAGGCCTCGTCCTTCGATGCCGAGTTTGCGAAGACCCTGGGGCTCCACCCCCAGGTCGTCCACCTGGGCCTCATGACCCTGACGGCCCTCACGGTCGTCACGGCCTTCGATGCCGTGGGGTCCGTGCTCGTGGTGGCCCTCATGATCGCCCCGGGAGCCACCGCCCGCCTCTGGTCCCGGTCCTTCCCCCGGATGCTGATCCTGGCCGTGGCGCTGGCCACCGGGGGATCAGCCCTGGGATTCGCCCTGGCCTGGTGGTCCGATTCCTCCCTGGCGGGGTCCATGGCCGTCGCGGTCGGGGGGCTGTTCCTGCTCTCCTGGGTGCTGGCCCCCCGGGAAGGCCTGCTCTCTCGCCTGGTGGCCCGGCGGGCCCGGCGCCGCCACTTCGCCCTGCGGACCCTCTGCGTGCACCTGCTGCAGCACCAGGACTCCCCGGAGGCCGACATGGAGTGCCGGGAGGACCACTTGCTGCAGCACGTGGCCTGGGATTCCCCCTTCGCCCGGGAGGTCGTCCGCAGTGCCTTGACCCGGGGCCTGGTCCGGCGTCTCGACGGGCGCCTCCTGCTGACCGATGCGGGGCGCACCCTGGCCCTGGACACCCTGGGCCAGTGACGCCCCGCTTCGCGCCCCCTGGCCGACCATGGGAACGGAGGTCTCAGGACCCCGGCCAGGGGCGCCAGGTGGCCGGAGGCGCAGTCCGAGGCGCGAGGTCGAGGGGGTGCCTCCCGGGGATCCCGGGCCGCCGCACCGCATCGACGGGGGCACAGGGGGCCCAGGTCGTTCCGTCGGGCTGCAGGCAGGAGCACCGAGGAAGGTTCAGGCGCCCCAGGTAGGTCTCGATCGCCCCCGGGTCCGAGGTCATTCCCAGGGACCCGAAGACCCGGAGGAGTTCCCCGGTCTGGAGCGGTTCCTCGGTTTCCCGGCATCCCGCCAGTCGCCCCGCCCGACTCCAGTCGGGCACCGCCGAGATGCAGACCCGGTTGGCGGCCTGGGTCGCCGCGTCGCCGGCCAGATCCATCGTCACGGCCACCACCCGGGCCCAGTCCCGAGCGTCCAGGTCCCGGACCACCCCGTCCTGGAGTTCCTGGACCAGCGTCGCGTCCAGGTTCAGCAGGGCCTCCCCGAAGATCCAGCCCTCTCCCCGGGGCGGACCGAAGGAGGTCACCGTGACCCGGTCCCCGAAGACCTCCGACGAGAGGGCTGCCGAGGCCCAGGTGCCATACAGGGGATACCGGGTCCCCCCCATCCAGGCCGTCAGATTGGCAATGGCTCCGAGCGGTTCCGGGGCATCGGGCCGATTCAGGCCTCCCCGGACGCGCCACTCCAGGCGCTCCCCGGACGCGCCCTCCTGGAAGAAGCCCTCGGGGACCCCGCAGGGGGTCGGCTCCGCCCGTGGGGGGTCCATCACCAGCCGCAACACCTCGCCCTGAATCCCGGCGAACTGCGCCGGAAACGCTCCCCCCATGTAACTGAGCGTCACGTCCCCGTCCGGGATGTGAACCGTGTTCGCCGAATAGCCATAGATCAGGCCCCCGTGCCCGTAGGCGACCCCCAGGGGACTCGATCCCCGGGTGATCCCCAGGCCATACTCGGTGGCCTCCCCCAGGATCCGGCAGGGGGGGAAGGAGAGCATCGCCTCCATCGTCCCTGGTTGCAGGATCTCCCCCCGGACCAGGGCCCGCATGAAGACCGCCATGTCCGAAGGGGTGCTCACGAGGGCACCAGCGGTGAAGGCCACCGAGGGATGGAACAGGTAGGCGCAGTCCAGCAGGTGGTCGTCCACGAAGAGTTCCTGCGGGATCAGGTCCACCAGTCCCGGGGGGATCCCGAGGTCCGCGAAGGCCGGCCGGGGGTCCATGTAGCCGTGGACCAGTGCCGGGTCCTCGGCGCCGCCCATGTCCAGGTAGGTGTGGGACAGCGACAGGGGCCGGATCACGTAGTCCTCCAGCAGGTCCGCGGCGGGTCGTCCCGCGGCCCGTTCGGCCACCAGGCCGGCCAGCAGGTAGTTCGTATTGCTGTAGAGGCACCGGCTCCCGGGCTCGAACTGGAGCGGCAGGCCCGAGACGTACTGGAGCAGTCGGTCCGGCGAAATGGGTTCCTCCGGGTTGGCCACGATGCCGATCCACAGCGTGGTGTCCATCAGGTAGTCCGGAATGCCGCTTCGCATCCCCAGCAGCTGCCGGATCGTGATGTCCTTCCAGTTCGGATACTCGGGCAGCCATCGGTCCAGGGGGTCGTCGAGCCCCAGCAGCCCCTCCTCGACCAGGCGCAGCACCAGCGTCGAGACCACCGGCTTGGTGCCGCTGCCGATCCGGAAGGCCGGCTCCCTGGGCAGGGGCGCCCCGGCGGCAAGGTCCATCACCCCCGCCCCGCCGCGCCACCGGGCCCGGTCCGGAACCTGCAGGGCCAGGGCGATGTTGTACTCCCCCGAGAAGAGCAGGTACTCGTCCAGCAGGGCCTGGAGATGCCTCGCCAGCAGCGGGGACACGGTCGGTTCGTCCCACCCGTCCTCACCGGGGTCTCCCGGCAGGTCCAGGACCTCCCCGATCCCCTCCTCGTCGCCCACTTCCGTGTCGGTCAGGTCCCAGAGGTCCGCGGCCCCCTCTCCCAGGTCCTCGTCCCGGGCCCCCGGGTCCGGGGTGTCGACCGTCCGGGCAACGTCCCACAGGTCCAGGCCCGGCGATGCCCCCGGGCCTCCCCCACACCCCGCCACGGCCAGGAGCACCCAGGCCCACCCCGGAACCGTCCGGCTCCCCTTCATGGGTCCCCCCGACGATGGTTCTTTCGAAAATCTAGTCCCGAACCCGGAATCGATTCAAGGTGCGATGGACTCAAGGCGCCATGGGGTCCAGGGTCCGGCCCGGGTCGTGGATCTCGGAGGGCCTCGCGCCCGGGGCTCCAGACCCCGACGTGGTTCCGGCATTGACACGATGCGACAAGGCGCCGCACCATTGCCAGGACGGAGGCACGACGATGCGATGGCTTCCCCTGGCGACGCTGACCCTGCTGGCCGCCTGCCAGGCGTCCCCTCCCCCGGCGGCCCCCCCTCCCCGGACCCGCGTGCGCACCGCCCCCGTGACCACCGAAACCCAGGTCCTGGAGCGGCGCCTGACCGGCTACACCTTTCCCCAGGAGGCCCACGGGCCGGGCTTCCTGGTGGCCGGGCGGGTGACGTCCCTGCTCGTGGATGCGGGGGATCGGGTCCGGAAGGGCCAGTTGCTCGCCACCCTGGCCCCGGAAGACTACGCGCTCCAGAAGCGCCTCGCCGACATCCAGGTCGAGGCCCTGGCGCCCAACGTCGCCCGGGTCGACCGCCTCGTGGAGGAGAAGGCCCTCCCCCAGGCCACCCGGGACGAGGTCCAGGGGCGCTGGCGGGCCGCCCTGACCCAGCGGGAGCAGGCGGACCGGCTCGTGGGCCACACGAGGCTCGTGTCTCCCATCGACGGCGTGGTGCTCGAACGACGGACCGCCGTGGGTCAGGTGATCGGTGCCGGCATGCCCGCAGTGGTGATCCTGGACCTTTCGAAGGTCCTCGTGAAACTGGCGGTCACCCAGTCCGATCTCTCCCTCTTCGACGTCGGGACCGAGGTCACCGTGGACTTCCCCGGGGTGGCCCAGGACCGCCCGGGCCGGGTTCGGACCGTGTCGCTGCTCCCGGACACGAAGACCCGCACCTGGGAGGTCGAGGTGTCGGTGGACAACCCCGACGGGGTCCTGCGCCCGGGACTCCTGGCCCGGGTCTCCCGTCGACAGCGGGAGGTCCGAGGCCTCTTCATCCCGCTGGACACCGTGCGCCATGACCTCGACCGGCAGCCCCTGGTCCTCGTGGTGGACCCTGCCACGAAGAAGGTCCTCCCCCGGCCCGTGACCCTGGGAGACCTCTTCGGAACCAGGGTCCAGGTCCTGTCGGGACTCAGCGAGGGGGACCTCCTGATCGTCGAGGGCCAGGGCTTCGTGAATCCCGGGGACGAGGTGCAGACCCCATGAGGCTCGCCGCCTTCAGCGTCCGCAATCGCACCCTGATCGCGATGACGGTGCTGGCGGTCGTGGCCTGGGGCGTCCTGAACTACCTGGACATCAGCCGCCGGGAGGACCCGGAGATCAAGATCAGCCTGGCCCTGGTGATCACCATCTGGCCTGGCAAGAGCGCCGAGGACGTCGAGCGTCTGGTCACCCGGAAACTGGAAGAGGAGATCGAGAAGCTCTCCTCCCTGGAGCAGATGAAGTCCATCACCCGGGAGAATCTTTCCCTGATCCTGGTGGACATCGACTTCAACGCCGATACGGCCATCGAGTGGCAGCGCCTCCGGAACCGCCTGGAGGAGGCCCAGAAGCACCTGCCTCCCGGGGTGATCGGGCCCCGGGTGATGGACGACTTCGGGGATGTCACGGCGATGATCTACGCCCTCCGGTCCGCCACCGCCGAGCCCCGGGAACTGAAGTACTGGGCGGACCAGTTGAAGGCCCGGATCCGGGCCCTGCCGTCGGTGGGCAAGGTCAACCTCCTGGGGGAGCAGCAGGAGGTGATCTACATCGAGGGACCCCTGGACTCCTTCACGACCTACGGCTTCTCGCCGCTGGTTGCCGCCCGGATCCTGGAGGCCCAGAACGTCAACCTGCCGTCGGGCTACCTCCGGACCCCCGACGCGAACCTGCGCCTGGACACCCCGGGAACCGTCACCTGGGCGGACCAGATCCGGGAGGCGGTGCTGGACGTCGCCTCCCAGAGCGGCGCGCCCCTCAAGGTGAAGGACGTCTTTTCGGTACGTCAGTCCTACGAGGACCCGCCGATCTCGTTCCTCGAGTCCTCGTCCGAGCCCGCGGTGGGCCTGGACATCCGGATGGCCCCGGGGCACAACATCGTGGCCATGGGCCAGGAGGTCAAGGAGGTCGTCGAGGCTTTCCGGGCCCAGTTGCCGCCCCACATCCATCTGGATCTGGTGCACGACCAGCCCCGGGAGGTGGACGAGTTCGTCGGGTCCTTCCTCCAGAACCTCTGGGAGGGACTGATCCTGGTCATCCTGGTCATGCTGCCCCTGATGGGCCTCCGGGCCACGGCCATCGTCGCCGTGGCCCTCCCCCTCTCCATCGTGACCACGCTGGCCGTGATGCCGTCGATGAAGGTGGACCTGGAGCAGGTCTCCATCGCCGCCTTCATCGTGGCCCTGGGAATGCTGGTGGACAACGCCATCATCGTGGTGGACAACATCGACCGTCACCTGTCCCGGGGGGAGGACCCGATCACCGCCGCGACCCGTGGCACCGACGAGTTGCTGCGGCCCATCGTGGTGGGCACGCTGGGCACGGTCTTCGCCTTCGGACCTCTGCTGCTGCTCAAGGACGAGGTGGGAGCCTATGTCCGGAGCCTGCCGCTGGTCGTCTCGGCCTCGATGCTGGCCTCCCTGGTGGGGGCCGTCACCGTGACCCCGCTGCTGGCGGCCCGGCTGATGCGCCGGTCCACGGCCCAGGCCCTCGATACCGGAGTCCCGAAGGGGCGCGTCTCCCGGGCCTACGCGGCGGCGCTCCGAGCGGGATTGCGCCACAAGCCGCTGGTGCTGCTGCTGGCACTGGGGGCCTTCCTGGGGGCGGCCGCCCTGTTGCCCCGGGTCGGCTTCAGTTTCTTCCCCGAGGTGGACCGGGACCAGTTCACGATCGACCTCTGGCTGCCCGAGGGGTCCGGCATCGCCCGGACCACCGAGAAGGTCCGGGAGGTGGAGGAGGTCCTGCGACAGGAGCCCGAGGTGCAGTCCTGGGCCTCCTTCGTCGGGGAGGGAGGCCCCCGGTTCCACATCACCGTGATGCCCCAGTTCAACTCCCTCAATTACGCCCGCCTGCTCGTGAACACCCGGCACCCCCAGGAGACGCGGCCCCTGGCGAAGCGCCTCAAGGAGGTCTTCCGGGACCGGATCATCGGGGCCCAGATCACCCCGAAGGCGATCCTCATGGGAATCCCGGTCGAGGCCCCCATCGCCCTGCGGGTGACCGGGCCGGACCTCCAGGTGATGGGGCGCATCTCCCAGCAGATCCAGCAGGTCCTCCGGGAGACTCCCGGCACCGACATGGTCCGGGACGACCTCGGCCAGGAGGTCCCGAGCATCCAGGTGGACCTGGACTCCGAGGCGGCCCTGATGGTGGGGGTCACCGCCACCGAGACCGCGGTGGCATTGCTGACGGCCCACGAGGGGCTCCCGGCCACCGAGGTCCACCACCAGGACGTCACCATCCCGATCCGGCTCCGGGCGGCGGCGGAGGATCGCCTCTCGGGGCGCACGATCCAGGACCTCCGGGTCCCCTCTTCGGTGACCGGGGCCAAGGTCCCCCTCAACGCCATCGCGACCCTGCGGCCCCACTGGACCACCGGCGTGATCCACCGGACCAACAACCAGCGCAGCGTCACCGTGATGGCCGAGGTCCAGAACCGCCTGGCCGCCGACGTGCTCCGGGAGGCCCTGCCCCGGATCCGGGCCCTGGACCTGCCCCCGGGCTACTCCCTCTCCGTCGAGGGCGAGGAGAAGGAGCGGACCAAGGCCTTTGGCCAGTTGACCACGGTCTTCTTCGTGATCGTCGGACTGTTGCTGGCGATGCTGACGATGCAGTTCCAGAGCCTCAAGCGGGCCTCGGTGGTCCTGGCCTCCGTGCCCCTGGCGATCACCGGGGCGGTACTGGGCCTGTGGTTCTCGGGCAACACCTTCAGTTTCATGGCCTTCCTGGGGGTGGTGTCCCTGGCCGGGATGGTGATCAAGAACGCGGTGGTCTGGGTGGAGTTCGTGGACCGGGAACGGGACGCGGGGCTGTCGCTCCGGGACGCGGTGGTCCAGGCCGGCATCTGGCGTTTTCGGCCCATCCTGCTGACGACGGCCACCACCGTGCTGGGGCTCCTGCCCCTGGGCCTCTTCGGCGGCGTGCTCTGGGAGGGGATGGCCTGGGCCATGATCGCCGGGCTCCTGCTCTCGACCCTGCTGACCCTCTACGTGATCCCGGTGCTCTTCGAGTGGCTCTGCAGCCGGGAGGCGCGGACCCCCGCAGAATAGTCCGGGCCGGTCCCCGTCGAAGGGTCGATTCCGGTTTCGACCGGCGGACGCCCTGGATCGCGGAACGGGACCCGGGCCCGGTTTCCTGTTGACAGGGACGCCCGATCCATCGAGACTTGTCGGGTCCCGGGAGTCTGAAAACGGAGGGAGTCGCAGATGAGCGCGAAGAGCCTGAGGATCCTGGTCGGCGTCGTGACGGGTGCCCTGTTCCTGGTGGCCAGCCTCGCGATGGCCGGGGCGCCGGACAAGGTCGAACTCTCGAAGGTGAAGGAGAAGAAGTCTGCGGTGACCTTCGACCACAAGGGGCACGTGGACCGAGGCGTCAAGTGCGAGACCTGCCATCACAAGCCGAAGGACGGCAAGAAGGAGGTCTCGTGCTACGCCTGCCACCAGAAGGAGGCCGCCGGCACGACTCCCTCGGCCCAGGACGCCTTCCACAAGCAGTGCAAGGACTGCCACAAGAAGGAAGGGAAGGGCCCCACCAAGTGCGCCGAGTGCCACAAGTAGTCCACCGGGGACAGTCCCCGAATTCCCACCGATAACCAAACAGAATCGCAGAAGTTTTTTCGATTCCAGCACGCCCCCCAGGACGACCGGGTCTTCGCACCAAACCGGCGAGTCCTGCCGAGTGTTGCCGCATCCGCAGGCCGTTGACATCACCGGATCCCCATAGCAGCATTCCTTGCGGCCCTTCCTGGACGGGTCCGATGCACGAGGTCGCCGTTGCGCAGCAGATGCTGGAGGTGATCCGGCGGACCCTGGAAGGACGCCCCCCGGTCCGGGTCCGAGTGGCCAGACTGGTCCTGGGGCAGTTGACCTGCGTGGACCCCGAGACCCTGTCCTTCGCCTTCGAGGTGGCCTGTCGGGGCACCGCCGCCGAGGGATGTCGCCTGGAGGTCGAACGGGTGCCCTTGCGGGTCCGGTGCACAGCCTGCGGGGCCGAGGAGGAACGAGGGGACCCCATGGCGCCCTGCGAACGGTGCGGCGATCGCCGGGGCGAGGTGGTCGCCGGACGGGAACTGCAACTGACGACGCTGGACGTCGAGGAGCACGGACCATGACCGAGGTGATCCGGATCCAGGAAGGAGTGCTGGCGGACAACGATCGAGCGGCAGAGGACCTCCGGCTGCGCTTCCGGGAGTCCGGGACCTGCGTCGTGAACCTGATGAGTGGTCCCGGCGCCGGCAAGACCACGTTGCTGGAACGAACCGCCGAGGCCCTCCAGGGCCGGCTCCGGCTGGGGGTCGCCGTCGGGGACATCCAGACCTCCCGGGACGCCGATCGCATCGCCCGCCATGGAGTCCCGGTGGTGCAGATCAACACCGGCGACGCCTGCCACCTGGACGCCCGGATGGTGACCCCCGCGGCGGACCACCTGCTTCCCCTGGGACTGGACCTGCTGATCGTGGAGAACGTCGGAAACCTGGTCTGCCCGGCGGAGTTCGAGATCGGAGAGGACGCGAAGGTGGTCATGCTGTCAGTCACCGAGGGGGCCGACAAGCCGGCGAAGTACCCGCTGATGTTTCACGTCTCCCGCCTCATGCTCGTGAGCAAGGTGGACCTGCTTCCCCACGTGGACTTTTCGATGGAGGCGGCCATCGCGGATGCCCGGGCCCTGAATCCGGACCTCCAGGTGATTGCCCTCTCGGCCAGGACCGGCGAAGGCCTGGACCCATGGATCGACTGGCTGTTGGGGTTGCGGGACAAGGCCCGGGGGAGGTGAGGGATGTGCCTGGCGGTGCCGATGCGGCTGGTGCGACGCGACGGTCCCGTGGGGTGGGCCGAGGTCCAGGGCATCTCCCGGGAGGTCCGGCTGGACCTGGTGCCCGAGGTGCGCCCCGGGGAGTGGCTGATCGTCCATGCGGGCTACGCCATCGAGGTGCTGGACGAGGAGGAGGCCCGGGAGTCGCTGGAAATGGCCCTCCGGGCCTCGGAAGACCCGGGAACCGTGGGAGGAGGGCCATGAAGGAGTGGACCTCGGGCCTCCGGGACCCGGGCCGGGTGCGGGGGCTGGCGGCGGAGATGGCCGCCCTGGACCCCGGTCGGCCGATCCGGCTGATGCATGTCTGCGGCACCCACGAACATGCCCTCTGCGCGGCGGGGATCCGGGACCTGCTTCCGGAGTGGCTCACCCTGGTGGCCGGGCCGGGATGCCCGGTCTGCGTCTGCCCGGCCTCGGAGATCGACCTGGCAGTGCGAATCGCCGCTCTCCCCGGGGTCACCCTGGCGACGTTCGGAGACCTGGTGCGGGTACCGGCCCGCATCTCCCTGGCCCAGGCCCGCACCCGGGGGGCCGACGTCCGGGTGGTCTACGGGGTGGCCGACGCGGTGGCACTGGCCCGGTCCCTGCCCGATCGGACGGTGGTCTTCTTCGCCGTGGGCTTCGAGACAACGGCCTGCACCACCGCCGCGGCCCTGCGAGCCTCCCCGCCGGACAATTTCCAGGTCCTTTCCAGCCACCGGCTGGTGCCACCGGCCCTGCAGGCCCTGCTGGACCTCCCCGGGGAGACCCCCGACGGCTTCCTGCTGCCGGGCCACGTCCTCACGGTGACCGGGACGAAGGCCTACGAGGACCTGCTGTCTCGACGCCCGATCCCGATGGCCGTCGCGGGATTCGAGCCCCTGGACATCCTCCAGGCGATCCGGGCGATCCTGGAACAGGTGCGACGGGGCCGCGCCGAGGTGGTCAATGCCTACCCCCGGGCGGTCCGGGAACAGGGCAACCGGGCGGCTCGGGAGGCCATTGCCGAGGTCTTCGAGGCCGCGGACGCCCCCTGGCGGGGCATCGGGACGATCCCCGGATCGGGACTGCGGCTCCGGCCGGCCTTCCGGCATCGGGACGCCGGGGAGGTCTTTGGACTGGCTCCGGACCCGGCGGTGCAGGACGCGCCCACGGGCTGCCGCTGCGGCGAGGTGCTGCTGGGACGTCAGGAACCGGAGGAGTGCCCCTTCTTCGGGAACCCCTGCGTCCCCGACGACCCCATGGGGCCCTGCATGGTGGCCCAGGAGGGGACCTGTGCCGCCCGCTACCGCCATCGGCGGGCCTGAGGGGAGGGCGAGACGATGGAGCGGGAACCGATTGCCCTGGGTCATGGAGGCGGCGGACGGATGACCTCGGACCTGATCCGGGAGGTCTTCCTCCCGGCCCTGGCCAACCCTCGCCTGGAGGCCCTGGGCGACGCGGCGCGCCTGGACCCCGTCCCGGGTCGCCTGGCAATGACCACCGATGCCTTCGTGGTGAGTCCCCAGGACTTCCCCGGAGGGGACATCGGAGCCCTGGCGATCTTCGGGACCGTGAACGACCTGGCGGTCTCGGGGGCGCGCCCGGTGGCCATCTCCGCGGCCTTCATCCTGGAAGAGGGGCTGGCCCGGGACGACCTGGAGCGGTGGGTCGCGTCGATGGCCCTGGCCGCCCGGCGGTGCTCCGTCGAGGTGGTCACCGGGGATACCAAGGTGGTGCCCCGAGGCCAGGGGGACCGGGCCTACGTGGTGACCACGGGCCTCGGGGCGGTCCAGGCCGGAGCGCCACCGGGGCCAGAGGCCATCCGGGAAGGAGACGAGGTGCTGGTCAGTGGCCCCGTCGGGGACCACGGGGCGGTGATCGCGGCCCTGCGGAACGCCCTGGACCCCGGGACGCTCCGAAGCGACTGCGGGCCGGTCTGGGACCTGGTCGAGGCCCTGCTGGCCGCCGGCGCGACGCCCCGGTTCCTCCGGGACCCCACCCGAGGGGGCCTCGGGACCGTCCTCGGGGAGATGGCCGAGGCCTCGGGACTCTCGGTGGAGGTCCGGGACGATGCCCTGCCGGTGCGTCCCGAGGTCGCGGGACTCTGCGACCTGCTGGGCCTGGACCCGATCTTCCTGGCCTGCGAGGGTCGGGTCGTTGCCGTGATGCCCTCGGAACAGGCCGAAGAGGCGCTCCGGGCCTGGAGGCGCCTGCCCTCGGGCCAGGAGGCCACGCGCATCGGCCGGGTGGTGCAACGGGCCCCGGCCCCCATCGTCCGGGTGACCCCCTACGGAGGCCGCCGCCTCTGCGACGTACCGGCCGCCGAGCCCCTTCCCCGCATCTGCTGAGGGCTTCGATGCAGGACTCGCCCCCGCTGGACCGGGACCCGCCCCGGGAGGGATGCGAGGTCCGCATCCGGGGCATCGTCCAGGGCGTGGGATTTCGTCCCTTCCTCTACCGGCTCGCCTCGGACCTGGGCCTCGCGGGCACCCTGCGCAACGACGGAGAGGGAGTCCTGGCGCGACTGGAGGGCCCCCCGACGGCCCTGCGGGACTTCCTGGAACGCCTGCCTCTGGAGGCGCCTCCCCTCTCCCGGATCGAGTCCATGGAGGTCCGCTGGACAGGGGCCTCGGGCCTCCTGGACCTCCGCATCGAGGAGAGCGGGGTCTCCGGGCAACCCGTGGCCCTGGTCCCTGCCGACGTGGCCACCTGCGAGGCCTGCCTCCGGGAGATGGCCGACCCCCAGGACCGCCGGTATCGGCACCCGTTCATCAACTGCACCGACTGCGGCCCCCGCTACACGCTGATCCGGGAGATGCCCTACGACCGGCCCCGGACCGCCATGGCGTCGTTTCCCATGTGCCCGGAGTGCGCAACGGAATACCAGGACCCGACCTCCCGAAGGTTCCACGCGGAGGTGGTGGCGTGCCCCCGGTGCGGCCCGCGACTCTGGTGGCGCGATGGCGCAGAGGAGGCCCCGTCCTTCGAGGACCCCCTGGGGGAGGCCTGCCGCCGGCTCCGGGAGGGGGCCATCGTGGCCATCCGGGGCATTGGCGGCTGGCATCTGGCCTGCGACGCCCGAAACGAGTCCGCCGTCGGGCTCCTCCGGCGCCGGAAACAGCGGGACCGGCGCCCCTTCGCCGTGATGGTGCCCGACCTCCAGGCCGCACGGCGCCTGGCCTGGATCGGCCCCGAGGAGGAGGCCCTGCTGCGGTCCCGCGAGCGGCCCATCGTGATCCTGGAACGGGCCCCCGGGTCGGGTCTGGCGGCCTCGGCGGCCCCGGGCACCCGCCGGATCGGACTCTTTCTGCCCTATACCCCGGTCCATCACCTGATCTTCCTGGAGTCGGGCCTCGAGGCCCTGGTCATGACCTCGGCCAACCCACACGACGAGCCCATCTGCCGGGACGAGGAAGAGGCCCTGGAACGCCTCCGAGGCATCGCCGACGGCTTCCTGGGGCATGACCGCCCCATCGTGACCCGCTGCGACGACTCGGTGGCGTTCGTGGACGGGGGTCAGGTGCGGGTCACACGGCGGTCCCGGGGGCTCGTGCCATTGCCCCTGCGGTTGCCCGTATCGGGGGACCCGGTGCTGGCGGTCGGAGGGGACCTCAAGAACGCCTTCGTGGTCACCCGGGATGACCTGGCCTTCTTCGGGCCCCACGTCGGGGACCTGGAGAAGGAGGCCACCGCCGCATGGATGCTGGAGGCGGCGGACCACCTGTGCCGCCTGCTGGCGGTCCGGCCCCGGGCCGTCGCCCACGACCTGCATCCCGACTACCACGCCACGCGCCTGGCCCGGATCCTCCGGGATCGCCTGGCCCCGGAGGCCCCGCTGGTCCCGGTGCAGCACCATCATGCCCATGCCCTGGCCTGCCTGGCGGAGCATGGCCGGATCGGGCCGGCCCTGGCCCTCACGGTGGACGGCACCGGCCTGGGACCCGACGGCACGATCTGGGGCGGAGAGGTGCTGGGCGTGGAGGGGGCCCGGTTCCGCCGCCTCGGGCACCTGCGTTCCCTGGCCTTGCCCGGCGGGGACCGGGCGGCCCGGGACCCCTGGAGATGCGCCGCGGCATTCCTGGCCGCGACGGACCTGCCGATTCCGATCCCCGAGGTCCTTCCGACGATCCCCGAGGACCGGGTGCGGGCCCAGGCGATCCTGGCGACCTCGGGCCGGGACGTTCCCAGGACCTCGGCCCTGGGGCGCCTCTACGATGCGATGGCGGCCATCGCCGGCCTGCGTCTGCAGGACTGCGAGGAGGGAGAGGCGGCCGTGGCGGTGGAGGAGGCGGCCCAGGGCGTCACGGCGCCGGAACAGGTGGATGTCGCGCTGGGCCGGGACCGGGAAGGCCTCCCCGAGGCGGACCTCGCCGGGGTCCTGGGGCGCCTGGCGGTCCGGATCCAACGGGGCCAGAGGACCCCCGAGGAGGCCTGTGCAATCTTCCAGGAGGCCGTGATCGCGGCCCTTGGGGCGCTGGTCCGGGAGGCCGCCTGGCAGACCGGGATCCGGGAGGTGGCGCTCTGCGGCGGCGCGATGCAGAACCGATTCCTGTTGCGCCATCTTTCTGAGGGCCTGGCGACCGCGGGTCTCCGGGTCCTGGTCCCTGCCCAGGTGCCCATGGGAGACGGGGGGCTCGCCCTCGGACAGGCCCTGGCCTCCCTGCTGGTCCCCTGACCCGGGTCCCCCCATCCGCCGCCAGACCGGACGCCCTGGACGAGGGGAAGGCCTCCGCCCCTCCCGGTGCGCCGCCCCCAGATCGCGGCGCGTCCCCGTTCCCGCGCTTCGCTCGCGGCCAGGAGCGGGACGTCCAAAGGCCCCTGCGCCTTGCGCGGACGGAACCCAGGCAGTAGCATCCCCTCCAGATCGTGGTCGCCGGGAGGACCCCTGGAATCGTCCGCCTACCGCGCAGCCGAACCCGAGGCTCCCGAGGCCTCGGGGGAACTGGGCCGCCAGATCCATCGCATCCGGTTCGTGCTGCAGAAACGCAGGATCTGGGCCTTCGGAACCCTGCTGGCGGTGCTGGCGGCCACCGTGCTGATCACCGAGCGCCAGCCCCGGATCTACCGGGCCACGGCAGCCCTGATCATCGAGGCCACGCCCCCCCGGGTCCTCTCGGGGGTCAAGGACGTGGTCGAACTGGGTTCCGGAAGCACCTACTGGGCCATGCGGGACTACTTCCAGACCCAGTACAAGGTCATCCGTGGCCTGGAGGTCTGCGACCGGGTCGTGGCGCGCCTCCGCCTGGACGAGGACCCGGAGTTCCTGGGACTTCGGCCCGGAGAGGAGATCGACGACGCCACGCGCCAGAATCGCCTGGAGAACAAGGTCCCGGCCCGGGTGCTCCAGTCCCGAATCACGGTGGAGCCGGTCCGGGACAGCATGATGGTCTTCGTCCACGTCGAAGACCGGGACCCGGCCCGAGCCGCCGCCATGGCCAACGAGGTGGTCGAGGCCTACCGTTCCCAGAACATCGACTACCGGCGAGCCGTGACCCAGGAGGCCAACGCGGACCTCCGGCAGATGGTGGAACGGTACCGCGAGGCGAAGGAGGCGGCCGACCAGCAACTGCTGGCCTTCGAGCGCCAGCACGGGGTGGGGTCCTTCGCTAGCCGCCGCCAGGCCCTGGAGGACCGGATCAAGTTGCTCAACGAGCGCCAGGGGCAACTGCTGGTGAAGCGGGCGGACCTCCAGGCCCGGGTCGCCCGGGTCCGCAGGATGGCGACCCAGGAGGACCTCTTCCGGGCCCCCCTCGACACGATCCTCTCGAGCCCCCTGGTCTCGGGACTCAAGACCCGCTACGCCGAGTTGCGGGACGAGCGATCGCGGCTGGCGGTGCAATACGGAGAAAAGCACCCCGCCATCCAGGCCGTGGATGCCCAGCTGGAGGAACTGCAGAAGAGCCTCCGGGCCGAAGTGGACGCCTGGCTCCGGTCGATCCTCGGGGATTCCGAGGAGACCGCGGCGGCGCTGGATCAGGTCTCGGCACTGCTGGACCAGGCGAACCGGGAACTGGCGGACCTGGCGGCGCTCCAGGTGGAGTACAACGCCCTGGCGGAGCGGAAGAAGGACGCCGACAGCGTCTATGACCAGGTCCGAGGCCGCTTTACTGAAATCAACCTGGCCGCCCAGGTGGAAACGAACAACGTCCGGATCCACGAACTGGCGACGGTCCCGGCCCGGCCCATTCGCCCGGACCTGCGCCTGAACCTGCTGGTGGGCGCGCTGCTGGGACTGCTGCTGGGACTGGGACTGGCCTTCCTGGTGGAGCAGATGGACACCACCGTGAAGGACCGGGAGGAGGTGGAGCGCCGTACCGGGGTTCCCTGCCTGGGAATCGTTCCCACGATCCCCGGGGGACGGCGCCGCCGGAGCCGCCGGAAGGACGAGACCCTCCGAGAGCGGGACTTCTACGTGCTGCAGCACCCGAAGTCGGCTGTCAGCGAGGCCCTCAACACGATCCGAACGAACCTGATGTTCCTGCGGCCCGACTCGCGGCCGAAGACCCTGCTGATCACCTCGGGAAGCCCCTGGGAGGGCAAGAGCACGGTGGCGCTGGCCCTCGGGATCACGATGGCCAGGAATGGCCTGAGGACGCTGCTCGTGGATGGCGACATCCGCCGGCCCCGATTGCACCGGGCCTTCGGAGTCGCCGGGGAACGGGGATTCGCCTCGGTACTGGCCGGACAGGATCGCTGGCAGGACGCGGTGCAGGACACGGGGGTCCCGGGCCTGGACCTGCTGCCCTGCGGACCGGTGCCCGAGAATCCCTCGGAACTGCTTCGGGTGGAGGTGCTGCGGCCCCTCTTCGAGGAGTGGGCCCGGGAATACGACGCCGTGCTGCTGGACAGCCCGCCGGTGATCCCCATCTCGGACCCCCGGATTCTGGCCGGCCAGGTGGACGGGGTGGTGCTGGTGGTCAAGCTGGAGCACACCACCAGCGACGCCCTGTCCCAGGTTCGCCGGGAACTGGCCGCCGTGGGGGCCCCGCTGCTGGGCACCGTGCTCAATGACCTCGACATCCGGCGGCAGGGCTACTACGGGTACCGCTACGGGTATGCCTATCGTTACAAGGCCTACGAGGGCTACGGCTACCACGAGGAGCGGACCCCGCCCCCCCCCGGCTTCAGGGAGCCGACCTGAGCGGAACCGCGTCAGCCAGGCCCCAGTCGCTGCCAGAGGACCTCCGCCCAGAGGAAGGCCCCGTAGAGGACCAGCCCGCCCCCGGCAATGCGGGTCACCCAGATGGCACGCCGCCCCAGGTGGAGCCGTCCTCGGCGGGCTGCCAGCACCAGGGCCAGAAACCAGCCGGCGGTCCCCAGGAAGACCCCCGCCGAGGCCGCCAGGGCCTGTTCCAAGGCCAGACCGGCAAAGACCGTTCCGGCCAGCATCACCCAGGTGGTCAGCAACGCGGGATTGAAGAGGCTGATGGCAAACCCCAGGCCAACGGCAGACACCAGCGTCGCCGCCGCCACGGGCCTCTTCACGGGGGCATGCTCCAGGTCCACCGGAGGCCTTCGGGCCATCAGGATGCCCATCGCGAGCAGCACCAGGCCTCCCAGGACCCGCAGCACCACCACGAAGTCCGGGTGATCCGCCAGCAGCGCACCGAACCCCATCGTGGCAATCAGGCATTCCAGCAGGTCCACCAACGCGGCCCCCAGGCCAATCGCCAGGCCCACGCGCCCGGAACGATGCAGGGACGCATCGACCACCGCCGCGCTGGCAGGCCCCAAGGGGACCCCGGCCAGGACCCCGGTCACCACCCCCTTCAGCAACGCTCCCAGCATTGCAGCCTCCGACGGAGCAGCCTACCCCATCCGGTCTCCGCCTCTCAAGGCCTTGCGACCTCGACCAGGAGGGACGGCGGGCGGCAGCCGACGCCTCCTCCTCGATTGACAGGAGCCCCAGGTTCCGTAAAGTGTCGCCCATCTGCCGGTCTTCCGGGAGGAGGTCTTCCGTGTGTGGCGTCGCCGGGGCCTTCGGAGTCCCTCATGCATCGGTCGTCGTGTCGGAGATGTTGTTCGCCGTGCAGCACCGCGGACAGGAGAGTTGCGGCATCGCGATCCGGGGACCCCGGGGCAACATCCGGACCTTCCGGGGCATGGGACTGGTCAAGAACGTGCTGACCTCCGAGGTGCTCCAGGACCATGACGGGGACATCGGGATCGGGCACGTCCGGTATCCCACCGCCGGGGCCAGCAACCTCGTCAATGCCCAGCCCCATGCCATCGACCTTGCGGAGGGACCCCACCTGGCCTTCTGCGCCAACGGCGACCTGGTCAACTACACCGAACTGCGACAGCGGCTGGAACAGGAGGGGTTCACCTTCCAGAGCGACAACGACGGCGAGGTCACGGGTCGCCTCTTTGCGCTGCACCACGTCGTCCACCACGAGCCCGCGGTCGAGGCCCTCCGGAAGACCATCAGCGAACTGCGGGGAGCCTACGCGGCCCTGATGATCCTCCGGGACCAGATGTGGGTCTTTCGGGACCCCCACGGGATCCGCCCCCTGATCCTGGGCCACCTGACCCACAGCGGAGACGGCCCCATCCCGTCCGAGGGGACCGTGCTGGCCTCCGAGGACTGCGCCTTCGGGATCATCGGGGCGCGGCGGATCCGGGAGGTGGCCCCGGGAGAGGTGATCTGCCTGGAGCGGGGCCAGCCCGTCTCGTCGGTCCTCGATCTGGGGGAATCCCCTCGCCACTGCGTCTTCGAGCTGATCTACTTCTCCCGTCCCGACTCCATCGCCTACGACGAGCGGGTCCACGAGGTGCGCCAGCGGATCGGGGCCCGGCTGGCAGAGAAGGACGAGGGGAGCCTGGACAGGAAGGACCTCGTCGCCATCCCCGTCCCCGACTCGTCGAACTTCGTCGCCCTGGGCTACTCCCGGAGGGCGGGCATTCCCTACGAGATGGGCCTGTTGCGAAACCACTACGTCGGGCGCACCTTCATCAAGCCCAGCCAGCAGGCCCGCGACGAGGGGGTCCGGCAGAAGTTCAACCCCCTGCCGGACTTCTTCCCCGGGCGGCGGGTGGTGCTGCTGGACGACTCCATCGTCCGGGGAACGAGCCTGCGAAAACTGGTCCGGATGGTCCGGGCCGCCGGCGCCGCGGAGGTCCACGTCCGGATCGGGTCCCCTCCGGTCATCGGCCCATGCTACTACGGGATCGACACCCCCACGGAAGAGGAACTGGTCGCCAACCGCCTCTCGGTGGACCAGATCCGGGACTACCTGAACGCCGATTCCCTGCGCTACCTCGAGGTGGAGGACTTCCGCCACATCCTCCGGGAGCCGGGGCAGTTCTGTTACGCCTGCTTCAACCGGGACTACATCTATCCCCCCGAGCGCTACGGGCAGAAGTTGAACATCCCGACACCCCGGTGCTGACCGGAAGTCATGGAGGTCCCCATGTCCCGCTTCCTTCCAGTGTCCATCGTGGCGTTCATGCTGGCGGCCGTTCCCCGGGTGGCCCTTCCCTGCGGACCGGGCGTCCATGTCCGGGAGGCCCGGGCCCTGCTGCAGAGGCTGGCGGCCGGGGACCCCCTCTGGGCCCAGACCGCGGCCATCCCCAATGCCGAGGCCTATCTGGCCCTCGGGTCCATCGCCCCGGACTTCCAATGGGCGATTCCCCAGTTCTCCTTCGGCCACGAGTTCTCGCTGGCCTACCAGCTGCTGGACCGGGGAGACGAGGCGGGGCCGGAATACCGCCTGTTCGGATTGGGCTTCCTGTCCCACGTCACTGCCTCGGACCCCGCCTGTGAGCAGTTCCATGCGCCCACGATGATGGCGGCGGCCGGGATCGGCGTGGTGGATCTCAACGGCTCCGACGACGGCCCGAAGGGGGAGGCCGAGATGCTCTTCGAGAGCCTCGGGGACCTGGTCCTGGGTGACTGGGACACCCTGGTGGAGACCGTCTGGGCCTTCTGGTTCGCCGGGAACGAGGCGAAGGACCGGGGACGGGAGGTCTTCGGCTGGTACTGCCGCGAGGCCTCCACCTTCCTCGGGCGTGCGACGGACTGCGACGGCGCCTGGGCCCACTTCACAGACCTGCTGGGACAGGCCGAGGGCCTCCTGGGGGGCATGTCCCTCGAGGAGATGAAGGACTTCGCCCACTCCCTGATCGACCAGCCCCTCCCGGGCCTGATGGACCTCTTCCTGTCGGGGTTCCTGCAGCAGTTCCTGGGGGACCGGTTCGTGCCCTCGGCCAACTTCGAGCGAGAGAAGGAGCGATTCTTCCGGAGCCCCTTTGCGGAGGATGCATTCTGGGCCCAGTACGAGGGCGGCCTCGACCAGTTGGGGCCCTCGTTCGCGGTGGACCGGTTGGTGCTTCGCAACGACGGCTTCCCCTCATGGATCGACAAGCCTCTGTTCACCGGCAACATCGAGGGGGCCATGGCGACCCTGCCCGGGGAATTCGCCGTGGTCCCAGGACTGATCTTCGATGGCCTGGAGTGGTGGGACGACCAGGGCGCCCCCGTCCGGTCCCTGGCCCCGACGGACCAGGGCCGGAGTTTGACCCTCTGGGTGCGCCTCTACAGTGCCCGGCGCATCGCCGGGGACCTCCGGGTCGTCGTGAAGGGAGACCGACCTGGGGACGACACCACCGATGACCCGGTGCTGGCGGAGGAGGTCCTTCCGCTGGTCATGAACCCCCTGAACCTGGTCCGGGAACCCCGGTTCGAGGTGACCGTTCCCTTCCAGGCGGACCTGGAGGGCGTCCGGGGCCTCTACGCGGAGTTCTATTTCCAGGACTCCCCGCTGCCCTGTTTCAGCACCAACTGGGACCGGGTCTGGCGGACCGGGGCCTTCGACTTCGAGCAGCCGGCCACGTGGGACTCCTTCGGGACCTATGGCCGGTGGCCCCCCTCCCTGCCCGTCGTGGGGACCGACGTCGAGGACCCCTGGGTCTTCGTGAAGGTCCGGGTGGCGCCCCGGGGAGGCGGCGTGGACGGGGCCCAGGTGACCCTGACCGACGGGGAGGCAACCCGGGAGGTGGTGACGGGCTGGAACGGCATCGCGGTGTTCCCCCGGACCGGCCTGGAGCCGGTCACCGTGGCCGCCACGGCCCCCGGGTTCGGACCCGCCGACCCGGTCCAGGTGACGCCCAGAAACCTGGAGTCGGTCTGGGCCGAGGTCTTCCTGCATGCCCTGCCGGTCTTCGCGGCGCCGACGGGGTCGTGCATCCCGGACCACCGATGCATCCCCTTCTCGATGGCCCCGGATCCCTTCCAGGGGCAGGTGTCGACCTTCCAGGTGACGGCCGAGGGCCCGGGGTCGCCCCCGGCGGTCGGGGATCCGGTGGAGGTCTCGCCCGGCCAGGCCGCCACCGCCTGCCTTCCCTCGGATCAGCCCGACGGCACCCCGGTTCGCCTCCTGGCGACGCCCCGCTATCGGGACGGCACCGAGGGCATCGAGGGAACCTCCCGGCAGTTCACACTGGACACATCGGCGCCCCAGGGCCACACTCCGACCCTCCAGCCGGCGGTGACCTGCCGGGGCGAGGCCCCCATCCCCCGGTCCTGGACCATCTCCTGGAAGGTCATCGAACCCCACTCGACCCTGGCCGAGGTCGCCTATCGCCTGGAGGAGGACGACTGGACGCCCCTGTCGGAAGACTCCTGGGTCCTCGAGGCACCCGGGACCTGGCAGGTCTCCTTCGGCCTGACGACCGACGCGCCCCCGTCGGGCCAGGTCCTGCACTTGCAGGGACGCAACTGCGCGGGACTCGAGACGGAGGCATCCCTGACCCTGCCCGACTGGGCCTCCCTGCCCCCCTGCGCCGGACCGGACCTGGGCCCAGAGGAGCCCCCGGAGACCGGACCGACCGATGACCTGGCTGGCCCGGATGTCCCCCGGGATGTCCCGGCTGACGTCCCGGGGATCGACCAGCCAGCGGGCCCCGATGAAGGAGCCGACACGTCCCCCCCGGCCGAGGGCGGCGGCGGGGGCTGCACCGCCTCGGGTCGCGGCCACCAGACGGTCGTGTGGGTGGCGCTGGCGGTCCTCTGTGGGTTCGGGGCCGCCAGGCGCCGAAAGCCCCTCTGGTGACTCCCGCGGCACCTGTGAGACAATCGGCCGTCCCCTGCGGAGATGATCGATGAAAGGGAACGACCAGGTCCTGGCGATGCTGAACCGACTGCTATCAGAGGAACTGACGGCGATCAACCAGTACATCGTCCACTCGGAGATGTGCGACAACTGGGGCTATGCCCGCCTGCACAAGGTCCACGAGAAGCGGGCCATCGACGAGATGCGCCACGCCGAGCGGCTGATCGGCCGGATCCTCTTCCTGGAGGGGATCCCGGTGGTCAGCCAGTACGGGGCCATTCACATCGGCGAGTCGGTCGAGAAGCAGCTGCGCAACGACTGCCAGGCGGAAGTGGAGGCCATTCAGGAATACAACGCGGCCATCCGACTGGCCAGCGAGCAGGGCGACCACGGGACCCGGGAACTGCTGGAGGACATCCTGGAGGATGAGGAGGCCCACCTGGACTGGCTCGAGGCCCAGCTGGACCAGGTCTCCCAGATGGGCCTGGGCCCCTGGCTCGCCGAGCAGGTCCGGGAATAGCCCCCTAGCCCAGGACCGGGAACGACACGCCTGTGGCCCGCTCCGACGCCTCCCAGAGCCTCCGGGCCATCTCCGGGTCCCGGGCCCGGGCACTGCAGCCCACCACCCGGGGCCAGCCCCGGATCTCGAAGGGCCCGTCGGGACCCAGGTAGTCCCCCCCCTGGACCGCCGGGTCCGTGGCCGCCCGCAGCGTCGGCAAGGCCCCCTGGGCGGCCTCCATCGCCCACCACCGGCTGAAGAAGGCCATGAATCCGGAGTGTCGGGCCAGGTTCGTGCGGGTCCAGCCTGGATGGGCCGCCACCGAGGCCACCGGCAACCCTGCCTCCCGGATGCGCCGGTCCAGTTCCTTCATGAAGAGCAGGTTCGCCAGCTTGCTCTGCCCGTAGGCCTGGAAGGCCACGTAGCGGCGCCGTTCCCAGTGGAGGTCGTCCAGATCAATGCGGCCGGCCCGGTGGGCCATCGAGGACACGGTGACGACCCGCGCCCCGGCCGTCCGCCGGATCAGGGGCCAGAGCCGGGCGGCCAGGGCGAAGTGCCCCAGGTGGTTCACGCCGACCTGCAGTTCGAACCCGTCGGCGGTCTTCCCGTAGGGAGGCACCATCACCCCCGCGTTGAGGACCAGGAGGTCCAGGCGATCCGTCTCCGCCGACACTGCCTCGGCCAGTTCCCGGACGGACTCCAGCCGGGCCAGGTCCAGGGTCCGAGGCCACACCTCCGCGCCGGGGACCTCCTGGGCGATGGCCTGAGCCGCCTCCTTGCCCCGGTCCGGATCCCGGCAGGCGAGGATCACCCGGGCACCCTTCCGGGCCAGTTCCAGCGCGGTGTGAAACCCGATCCCGCTGTTCGCCCCGGTCACCAGGGCGACGCGGCCCCGCTGTTCGGGAATCTTCGTGGCTTCCCATCGAGTCTGCATGGTCCTTCCTCCTGGCGCCCCCCAATCCCGTGCCCCATGCTGGGGCCTCCGGGGTGCTTCCGCAAGTCCGGAAAGCCAACGAGCCTTTGACGAATGGCGGCTCCCGCGGCAGAATTGGGCGGGCCTGGTCCTGCAGCGGGGGCGCATGGGAAAGGCATCCGGTCGAGCGGCGATCCTGGTGCCGGTGCTGGGGATCCTCGTGTCCTCGACGCCGGTATGGGCGCAGCGGGCCGATGAGGACGCCGCGCTGATCCTCTACCAGTCGGGACGAGACCGGTACAAGGCCGGGGAACTGGAAGAGGCCCTCAAGGACCTCGAGAAGGCCTGGGGACTGGCCCCCAATCTCTTCATCCGGTTCTATCTGGCCCTGACCTACACGGGCCTCGGGCGATGCACGGACGCGATTCCCCACCTCGAGGAGATGGCGGGACAACTCCGGGGGGACCAGGAGACCTCGCGACGGGATGCCTTGAGCCGATGCCGGCTGCAGCAGGCCCGAGAGGCCTCCCGGAAAGGGGACTGCGAGGAGTCGGCCCGGCGGCTGCAGGCCCTCCCCGAGTCCCTCCCCGAGGACCTGGAGGCCATGCGGGCGGACCTGCGGGGCCGATGCGAGGTCGATCGGGCGGCCGCGAAGGCCCAGAAGGGGCGCTGCGAGGAGGTGCTCCCGGAACTGGAGGCCATCCCGGCCGGGGACCTGGCCCCGGACGTTGCGGAGAAACGGGCCCAGTGGCTCGCGAAGTGCCAGGTGGAGGTGGTGGGATTCGATCCGCAGACCGCCGCCCAGAAGGCCGCCGCGGTGCTGGTCCGCGAGGGACTGTCCCGGAGGGCCCAGGGACGGGAGGCCGAGGCGGCGGTTCGCTTCGAGAAGGCCCTGAAACTCTACGACCATCCCCACGTTCGGGTGCTCGCGGCCCGGGCCCGGGTCTCCTCGGGGGCCTGCAAGGAGGGCCTGGCCCACGCGGAGGTCGCCCGGCGGGAGTCCCTTCCGGGCATCGAGGCGGAGATCGCGGAGCTCCAGGCCTGGTGCGACACCTTCGCGGTGCCTCCGGAGGCCCCCTTGACCCCGGAACAGCGCCGGTCGCTGCAGGCGCGATACCGGGAGGCCCTGGAACAGGGGGAGGAGGGCCTGGAGACCCTGGAGGCCACCCTCCAGGTCTATGATCAGCCCCGGGTGCGGCTCTTCCTGGCCCGACGTCGGGCCGACCAGGGACGATGGGCGGACATCCCGCGCCTGCTGGGGAGCGTGACTGGAAGCCTGCCCCCGGACCGGGAGCAGGAGGTGGCGGACCTGCTGGAGGTCGCGCGGTTCGCCGAGCGGGACGGCAACCCGGAATCTGACAAGCGGAAGGTCCACGGGGAGTGGAAGCGGGCCCGGGAACTCCTTGGAGCGGGACGTTGGGACGAGGCCGAGGTCGTGTTGCGGTCGATCCAGGCGAACCCGCTGGTGGCCCGGGAACTGGCGG
This sequence comes from Deltaproteobacteria bacterium, assembly GCA_029547805.1. Classification (GTDB taxonomy): domain Bacteria; phylum Myxococcota_A; class UBA9042; order DTJE01; family DTJE01; genus JAGOKF01. The sequence goes on along the minus strand of JAKPOP010000001.1, from coordinate 163,088 downwards.
GGCTGGCCGTGCGACGAGGAGACTGCGAGGAGGTCCGGGTCCGCATCGGACAGGCGGCACAGGGCCTCACCCTGGGGGAGGACTGGGTCCGGGAGCAACTGGACCAGTGCGCCCGGATCGCCCAGGAGAACCAGCAGGAGAGGCAACGGCAGGCCCTGGAGGAGACCCGCCGGCAGCGGATGCAGCGGGCCCGGACGCTCCGGACCGCCTCCTACGCCCTCTGGGGCGTCACGGCCGCCGCGGCGGGAGCCGGAGGCTACTTCGCCTGGGCCTGGGCCGATGCCCGGTCCCGATCCCTGGACCGGATGCGGGAATATGACCGGGCCACGAGCCAGGACGAGGCCGAGAAGGCCCGAAGCGCCGTGGAGGCTGCCCGGTCCTCCCAGCGCCTCCAGGCCATCCTGGGTGGCGTCTCGGCTGCCGTGGCCGTCGGATGCGCCGCCGGGGCCATCGTGACCCTCTGGCAGGCCAAGGACCTGGAGGCGCCGATTCGCGTTGGTGTCGTTCCAATGGGATCTGCCGGATCCCTGGGAGCCATCGTGGCGGGGACATTCTGAAGATGAATCGGATTGTCATCGGGTTCGCCGTGGTCTGTCTGGCAGGGGCAGTGGGATGCGGCCCCGACCTGGTCTTCGACCACCCCTGCGACCGGGAGAGCCCCCAGTTCCAGCCCTGCCAGTGCCTGGGCTGCCTGGGAGACCAGTGCGAGGTCTCGGGCCTCCAGTGCCTCTGTCACGGATCAGGCCCCGACGGAGCGAGCGGGTGGTGCGGGTCCTCCTGCTGCAGCCCCGGAGAAGTCTGCTTCCAGGAGACCTGCTGCCGTCCACGGTGCGACGGCATCGAATGCGGGGACGACGGCTGCGGCGGGACCTGTGGTACCTGCTCGGGCTGCGGCGAGACCTGCGAAGAGGGACACTGTCTCTTCACCGCCTGCCGGGACCGGCAGTGCGGGGACAACGGCTGTGGCGGCACCTGTGGCCTCTGCGCCTCCGGGGAGTGCCAGGACGGGGTCTGCACGGGACCCGGCGTCCAGCCATGAGGCGTTCGGTCCATCCACCCCGCGGGCGGCGGAAGGAGGGTGGCATGCGGCAAGGCACGGCAAGCATGGGGACCAGGGCGTGGCCCGTCTGGGGAGCGCTGCTGGTGCTGGCCGGAGGATGCGAGGGAGCCCCGGAAAAGCCCGATCGCGGCGGTCTGCCGGACCCGGGGGGGACCATGGACCCCGGACGGGAAATCGCCCTCGACCTCTCCGGGGAAGGGATTCTGGTGGACTGCCAGGAGGCCCCCGGAGCCGCCGGGTGCCCCTGCGAGCAGGCCTCCGACTGCGACAGCAGCGTCTGCCTGGCCCGGAGTGGCCGCTGCGCCGCGGCATGCCGCTCGAGTCGGGACTGCCTCGCCCCGGATCAGGTCTGCGGTCAGGTCTTTGGCCTCTCCCACGCGGTCTGCCTGGACCGCTTCCCGGCGGCCTGCCTGCCCTGCGAGACGGACCGGGACTGTGCCGACGCCCTCTCGACCACGCCGTCGGCCTGCGTGCGCCTGGACGACCGGTCCCTCGCCTTCTGCCTTCCGGAGTGCGGGCCCGAGGAGGTCTGCCCCCAGGGCATGTCCTGCCGCCTGGACCAGGACCCTCCCCGGTGCTTCCCGGACAGTCTCAAGTGCCCCTGCTCCCCCGAGGCCGCCCGGCGGGGTCGGATCGACCTCGACGGCTGCATCGACTACTTCCGGGACGACGACGGGGACCTCTCCGGTCGGGAGGAGGACTCCCGGTGCCTCTGCGGGCCCCTGGCGCCGTTCCAGGCCCGGCAGGCCGGCGACTGCGACGACCAGGACGACCAGGTCTTCCCGGGGGCCCCGGAGCGCTGCAACCGGAAGGACGACGACTGCAACGGCCAGACCGATGAAGGACTCGGGCTTGCCCAGAGCCCCTGCAGCCGCCTGGGAGTCTGCGAGGCTCCCACCGTGAGGGCCGCCTGCGAGGGCGGAAACTGGGTCTGCGATGACCACCTCGTGGAGGGCTACGAGGAGACGGAGGTCTCCTGCGACGAGAAGGACAACGACTGCGACGGGCTCACCGACGAGGGCCTCGCGGACCAGCCGGGACACTGCCTCTCCCAGGGAGTCTGCGACGGAACCCCGGTCCGGAGCCGCTGCCAGCAGGGTCACTGGACCTGCGACTACCGGGAGGTGGAGGGCTACGAGGAGACGGAGGTCTCCTGCGACGGAAAGGACAATGACTGCAACGGGCTCACCGACGAACCCTTCCTCTGGACGGACCCCGTCCTGGGTGACCGCCTGGCGATCGGGGCCCCCTGCGGCACGGGGCGCTGCGAGGGGGGCAAGGTGATCTGCGCCCCCGACGGCCGGTCGGCCCTCTGCGACTCCCTGGCCTGGGCCCTCCCCGAGTCCTGCAATGACCGGGACGACGACTGCAACGGGCAGGTGGACGAGGTCTTCCGGTGGGAAGACCAGACCATCTACCGGGACCCTTCCTCCCCCTTCGAGGGTCGCAACACCTGTCGCGGCATGGGACGATGCGCAGCCCAGGAAGGGGTGATCGAGTGCCTGGACCTGGAACGGGCCGGGTGCAGCGTGAATCCGGGCGGCAGTGAGGACCTCTCCCTCCCCGAGTCCTGCAATCTCGCGGACGATGACTGTGATGGGCTCACCGACGAGGACATCCACGCCCCGCCGGACGGAGTCTGCCCGGACACGGGTCTCTGCGCCACGCACCGGGAGCGCCTCTGGGCCCGGTGCGACGATGGCGTGCTGCGGTGCGTCTTCGACGACCTGACGGGCTACGCCCCAGGATCTGAGACCACCTGCGACGGGGTGGACGAGAACTGCAACGGCCGGACCGACGAGGACTTCCACTGGCTTCCACCCGCCCGGTGGCCCGGATCGCCCCCGGCAGTGGGGGAGTCCTGCGGGATGGGGGCCTGCACCGGCGGCCTGGTCCAGTGCGCCGGGGACCGCCACACCGCCATCTGCTCCTCGGACCGGAACGCCGCTCCGGAGCAGTGCGACGGGACGGACAACGACTGTGACGGGCTCACCGACGAGGACTTCGCCTGGGAGGGCGCAACGGTGCTCCGGGACCCGGGCGATCCCTCCCAGGGCCCCAGTGCCTGCATCGGCATCGGCGAGTGCGGATTCGTGACGGGAAACGTCGAGTGCCAGGGGCCGGACCGTGCCGGCTGCTCGACCAACCCCGGCGGGTCCACGCCCCTCGATACCCCCGAGACCTGCAACGGCCGGGACGACGACTGTGACGGCCAGACCGACGAGAACCTGGGCCTGACCGACTCGGACTGCCGGCGGGTCGGGGTCTGTGCCCCGGCCCTCGTCAAGGCATCCTGCACCAATGGCGAGTGGGTCTGCGACTACTCGGCCATCCCCGTCTATGAGGCGGGCCGCGAGTTGTCCTGCGACACCCTGGACAACGACTGCGACGGCCAGACCGACGAGGACTTCACCTTCTCGGACTGGAACGGACAGGTTCGACGGAAGGGAGACCCATGCGGGACAGGCCGTTGCGCTGGGGGCCTCACGGTCTGCCGGGACGACCAGACCGGGTTGACCTGCTCGACCCTCAGCCTGTCGATCCCCGAGTCCTGCAACTCCCAGGATGACGACTGCGACGGCCAGACCGACGAACAGGGATCCGTGCTGTGCAACGACGGCCTGCCCTGCACGACGGATGCCTGCAAGCAGGGGCAGTGCCAGAACACCCTGGCGGCCGGCTACTGTCTGATCGACAGGCAATGCTGGGTGGACGGGGCGTTCCATCCCTCGATCCCGTGCCAGTGGTGCAGCACGACCCACTCCACCAGCGCCTGGAGCCCGACCCCCCCCGGCGGCCTCTGCAACGCCGACAGCGACGGGTGCACCGTCGGGGACACCTGCGACGAGATGGCGCGGTGCCTTGCGGGCCCCGCTGCCGACTGCACCTCCCTGGATTCGTCGTGCACCCGGGGAGTCTGCGAGAGCACCGGGGTATCGACCTACCGCTGCACTGCGGTCCCCACCAACAACGGAGGGGCCTGCAACGACGGAGACCCCTGCACCCGGAACGACCGGTGCGCCGCGGGGTCCTGTGTCGGGGTCTCCTTCTCCTGCGACGACGGTCTGGATTGCACGGCGGATACCTGCGACGGCAACGGGGGCTGCACCCATGCGATCCGATCCGGCTGGTGCGCCATCGACGGGGCCTGCTGGCCCGACGGCACCCTGAACCCGGCGAACTCCTGCCAGGTCTGCAACGCCGGTTCCCTGCAGAATGCGTGGACGAGCCTGCCGCCGGGCAGCGACTGCTCCGATGGAAACGCCTGCACGACGGGGGATCGCTGCGCCGGGGGCACCTGTCAGCCCACCGGAACCCTGGACTGCAACGACGGCAACGCCTGCACCGAGGATACCTGCAGTCCCGGAGCCCCCTCCCCGGCCCAGGCGTGCAGCCATCGCCCCCTGTCCGGGACCTCCTGCGACGACGGGAACTCCTGCACCTACCCGGACGTCTGCCAGGACGGGACCTGCACGGGGACCCCTTACACCTGCACCCCGCCCGCGGCCTGCGTGACCTCCACCTGCGACGGCCGCGGGGGCTGCCTGGACCAGATCCAGGCGAACCGCTGCTTCATTTCAGGCGTCTGCTACAACACCGGAGATATCCGACCGGGCTTCCCCTGCCAGTCCTGCCAGCCGACCACCAGCAAGACGGCCTGGAGTCCCCGCCCTGAAGACACCCCCTGCAGCGACGGCGACGCCTGCACCGACGGGGACATCTGCACCCAGGGGGTCTGCCAACCGGCCGGACCCACCAACTGCGATGACGGGAACGTCTGCACGAACGATTCGTGCAACTCCCTGACGGGATGCGTGCACCAGGCCAACAGCCTCACCTGTTCCGACGGGAACGCCTGCACGGTGGGAGACCAGTGCGCCGACGGCCGGTGCGTCTCGGGCACGCCCCGCACCTGTCCTGCGATCAACCCGACCTGCGACCCCGCCGACGGGGCCTGCAAGTGCGGGTCCGGCGCGTCGGCGGTGATCTGCAATCCCGTCGCCACCAGCAGTTGCCTGGACGGGTCCTGTCGCTGCGGGAGCATTGCCGCCTGCGATCCCGCCTCGCCGAACCCCCAGTGCGACGCCGCGAACAGTCGCTGCACCTGCCACGGGGTCGTCTGCGACCCGGTCCGGTCCGACTGGTGCGACGGAAACTCCTGCCGCTGCGGAACCGGCCCCCAGTGCAATCCGGGCTGGTCCTGCGAAGACGTGGGATGCGTCCCCCTGTGAGAGGATCCCGGCGAGATGTCCAGGTCCCTCAGAAGGTCCAGCCCCCGGGCCCCTTCGGGGCGTCCTTGGCCCTGGTGGGAGCCTGCCCCTTTTCCGGGGCCCGCTTCGATGGCCCGGTCTTCCGGGAGCCGGAAGCCGGTTCCCGGACCCGGGATGGGCCGTCGGCCGGCGGCGGGGAGGCGGTGGCAGTGCCGGCTGCCGGGGCCTTCGGCCGGGAGGCCTCCCCGGGATCCGGGGACCCGGCGGGGGAGTCGGCCTGCTTCGCCTGCACCCCCGGAGATGCGCCTTCAGGGGACGTTCCGGGACCATCGGTCTTCCGCACCTCGGCCTCCGCCTCGTTGGCCTGAGGCGGACGTGCCGGTTCGGCGACCTGACCCCCCGAGGAAAGGTCCTGCCTGGGGGACAGGTCCTGCCGGGACGCCACCGAGACCAGGGCGGCGGCGCCGACCCCTCCCAGCAGCAGCGCCACCCCGATCCCGATGGCCCAGTTCCGCATTCTCCGGCGCTTGCGGCGAACCAGGGAGGTGCCTGTCGTGACGACAGGAACCCGGATGCCCGCGGTGTCCGGCGAGGGCGTCCGGACGAACTGCTCCTCGATCCGGAGCATCTCCTCCAGGGCCTCGGCGGCGTTCTGGGGCCGGTCCTCCCGTTTCTTGGCCAGCAGCCGCATCACCAGGCTGGCCAGGTCCGGATGGATCGGGCGGGTGGCCACCTCCTGGACATCCCGGGGCGGTTCCCGGAGATGGGCGATCAGCACCTTCATGGGCGTGGTGCTCTGGAAGGGGACCTGGCCGGCGCACATCTGGTAGAGCACGATCCCCAGGGAGTAGAGGTCCGAACGGCCGTCCAGTTCGACGCTCCCCTCGACCTGTTCCGGGGAGGCGTAGGCCGGCTTTCCGACGAAGACCCCGGCGACGGTCAGTTTCTCCTCCCCGGCCTCGAAGGCCATGCCCTTCGCCACGCCGAAGTCCAGCACCTTCACGAAGTCCGCCTCGCCGAACAAGCGGCACAGGAAGATGTTGTCCGGCGACAGGTCCCGATGCACGATGCCCGCCGCGTGGGCCTCCCCCAGGGACTTCAGCACCTGGGTCCCCACGCGGAGGATCCGGCGGTCATCGAAGGGTTCCCTGCGACGCAGCAGGCGGGAGAGCGACTGTCCCTCCAGGAACTCCATCGTGAAGAACAGTCGGCCGTCGGGGAGCTGGCCGTAGTCGAAGACGCGCACGGTGTTGGGGTGGGCCAGGCCCGCGACCACCCGGACCTCCCGGAGGAACCGCCGGGTCCCGGCCTCATCCATCGACTGGGCGTTGGCCACCTTGAGGGCCACCAGGCGGCGCATGTCCCGCTGCCAGGCCCGGTAGACCACCCCCATGCCCCCCCGGCCCACGATGTTGAGAACGCGGTATTTCTCCCCGATCAGGCTGCCGATGTCCCCGCGATCCGGGGCCTCCAGCACCGCCGGGTCCAGGGTTGGACACCCGTCTCGGGAGCACGTCGAGGCCTGGGTGGTGGCGCCGCATTCCGGGCAGACACTCATGAGGCGTAGCATAGCGACTCGGGACGTTTCTGTCACCGGGTCCGGCAAGGGGGAGTCCTCTGCTATGCTTGGCCTCATCCGGTGGGCGCGGGTTCCATGAACCGGTTGCGAAGACTCGTCCGGACGCTGGCCATCGGGACCTATCTCCTCGTGACCCGTTCGCTGCTGACCCTGCTGCTCCTCTTCCCGGGCGTCCATTTCCTGATCAACGCCAGTCCCTTTCCGGATCACCTCACCCGACTGCTCCAGGGAGTCCTGCCGGGCCGCCTGGAGTTCGGCCGGATCCAGGTGGCCCCCATTCCCTGGCAGGTGGACGTCCAGGACGTCCATATCCGGGCCCCGGACGGCGAGGCGGTGATCACCGCAGGGCGGGTCCGGACCCGGCTGGACCTGGGGCCCCTGCTGCGGTTCCTCTCGGGTGCCACCCCGGAACTGCACCTCCACTTCCGACGGGTGGACCTGGAGGACTACGAGGCCCTGGTGGACTTCGATGACCACGGACACCTGCACCTGGTCGACGCCTTCTCCCGACCCTCCACGGAATCGAAGCCGCCGACCTCCGGGAAGGCATCGCCCGGCACCCCGGTCCGCCTGACCTTCGATCGCATCACCGGTCGCCGGGGGGCCTGCCGCGTCCTGTTCCCGGAATGGGACATCCGGGTCGAGGGAGTCGCCCTGGAGACCCGCCTGTCGGTGGTCACCGCCCCCACGACCCATGTCCGGGTCGATGCCTCCTCGGTGACCTTCACCCACGGCATCGGGCACATTCGGGCCGCTCCCGGGGTCCCGGTCATCCCCCGGATCGTGACCCTGGGACCGGGGGACGTGGGCGGCTTCGTCTATGACTGGGACCGCATCGCCTTCAACCGGGCCTCCTTCTCCCTGCCCGGCCTGACGGTCGAGGCCCAGGACGGGGCCCTGGCCTGGTCCCAGAACCTCCGCCACGAGGGCATCGCCGTGCTCCGGTTCGACCCCGACAGCCCCCTCCTGGCACTGGGCACCGGAGGCCGGGTCCGGGGCCCCCTGTCGCTGGAAGTCCGGGCCCGGGGAGACTACGACGACCCACGCTTCTCGCTGAGCCTCCACAGCCCGGACCTGATGGTGGGGCCGCTCCCGCTGGGGTCCGTGGACTTCCAGATGGAAGGGGGGCGGGACGAACGGGGGGTCTACCTCTTTTCGGGCATCGAGGGATCCTCCGCGGGTCCCCTGGGGGTCCTGTCCCTGGCCGGCGGGACCTTCACCCCCTTCCGGGCGCCTGGAGGGCCGGCGGGCGAGGCGTCCCTCTCGGTGGCCTTCGACCGCCTGGACCCGGCGTCCTGGTTCCGGGTCCTGGGGCGCCCGGTGCCCCTGCCGCCGGTTCCGGTCCCCCGAAGCCTCTCGGGGCGACTTGCGGCTCGATGGGAGGTCCAGGACTGGTCCCACCTGGACGGCCTCCTCTCCCTGTCGGGGGAGGCCCAGGCCAGCCTGCCCCCCGGCTCGCTCCTGGGAAGCGACCAGGCCTCCCTGTCCCTGGAAGTGCACAGCCGGGGCGCCCTGGACCGCCCCTCTCTGGAGGTCCGGGAGGCGCGGTTGCAGGCGGGTCCGGACCGGATCTCGGTCCAGGGGGGCCTTTCCCTGCCCGATGGGGTCCTGGACCTCCGAGGGAGCGCGACGAAGGACCTGAAACCCCTCTTCCGACTGGCCGGCCTGTCGGGTGCGGGCACGCTGGTCCTCTCGGGTCTCCGGGTCACCGGGACCCTCGATTTCCCTCTCATCGGGGCCTCCACAAGGGTGGAGCATCTGGCCTGGGACGACTGGGTCGTGAACTGGGCCGAGGCCGCCCTCTCCTGGGATGGTTCCCGACTCCGGGCGATGGAACCCCGGGCGAGTCTCCCTGCGGGAGAGGTCCGGGCCTCCGAGGTGCTGCTGCATCCTGGAGGAGACGGGTTGCCCACCCGCCTGGTCGTTCGGGAAGGGATCGCATCCTCCCTGGAGCCGTCGCGGCTTCCGCTGGTGAGAGGCGTGGACGTCCGGGGAAGGACGTCGGTCGAGGTCCCGCGGCTGACCCTCTCCTGGGCCCCTGCCGGGGTCGTCCTGGAGGGAGACACCCGGATCGCCGCCACCTCCTGGGTCCTGTGGAAACGCCCCTTCCGGGACGTGGAGATGCAATGGACCTTCTCCCGCCAGCAGTGGACCCTGGAACACCTGGAGGCCCGTTCTCCCGAGACCGGGACGATCCGGGCGCAGGGAACGCTGGCGCTGCCCGGCCGGCAGATTCAGGCCTCGTTGAACGCCAGGGACCTGCCGCTTGACTGGCTGCTGGGACTGGGCCGGGACACCACCTCGGGAGCGGGGGACCTGGAGGTCCGGGCGACCGGGTCCTGGACCGACCCGGAACTGGGAGCCCGTGCGGCGTTCCGGGACCTGAGGATCCTCCGGCAGGCCTACCCGGACATCGAACTGATCGCCCGAAGGGCCCCCTCCGGGGACCTCCAGGTCGAGGCCCCGCGATTCCTGCCCCGCGTGCGGGTGCTCCCGGGTACCGGCCTGACCTGGAGAGAGGGACGGTTCGAGGAAGGGGTGCTCTCCCTGTCCCTGGACGGGGTCTCGCCCCAGGACCTGTGGCCCCCGATTCCCCCCGAACGGGTCTCCGGAACCGTTCAGGGGAACCTGCTGCTCCGGTATGGCCTGGGTGCCGGCGGATCCCTGGCCGGCGAGTGGACGTCCCCTGCCCGGGGAATCGACCTGCGCTGGCTCGGCGGCGAGGTCGACCTGACCAACCGGGACCCCTGGCGGCTGCGGCTGACCCCCGGCGGATCGGTGGTCCTGGACCCGGTCACTCTCCAGGACGGATCCTGGGCCCTCCAGGTCTGCGGCGTCGTTCTGGGATCCAACGGGGACGTGGACCTTCGGGCGGCGGGAGACCTCCCCGTGCACTGGGTCCGGCTCTTTCTCGGGGATGTGGCGACCGCCGAGGGGGCCCTCGGGATCGGGGCATCCCCGGGCGGCCTCGCCACCCCTGCTCCCGAGGGATGCGGGACCGGGGCAATCCCCCGCCCCTTCCGGGTCCTGGGCTCCTGGTCGCGGCCCCAGGTGGGAGGAACCGTGACCCTGGGCGACCTGGAGATTGGCATCCGGGGTCTGGGAGAGTCGATTCGCCTTCCGGCCGGCGGCCGGGTCGTGCTGTCTCCCAGGCAGCGCCGCCTGCTGGTGGAAATCCCCCCCGAGGCCCCGATCCGGGGATTTCGAGGCACGGGCAGGGCCTCCCTCTTCGGAGAGGCCCTGCTGGACGGTCTGGTTCCCGAGCAGGGCCGCCTGCTGCTCGAGGGATCGGGCATCGAGGTGAGCCGGCCCGGGGAATACCGACTGGTGCTCGACCCGAGCCTGGAGGCCCGTTTCGAGACGGCGGAGAGCGGAGACGTGCGGATGCGGATCCAGGGGCGGATCCAGGTCCCGGAGGGGTCCTACCACCGGAACTTCGACATCATCTCCAGGGCCTTCTCCCAGATGACCGGAGCCCGTCAGGTCCAGCGAGAGGGTCGCTCCTTGGAGGAGACGGTCCCGTGGCTCGCCGAGGCCGAACTGGACCTCGCCGTGACCGGAGGGCCCCTGGAGGTCCGCACGCGCCTGCCCGTCGGGGCCACGGACCTGGAGGTCAGCCCCGACCTGCGCCTGCGGGGTCGTCTGGCCGACCCCGAGGTCTGGAACCGGGTGGTGGTCCTCCCGGGCGGCAAGTTGATCTACAACGTGGTCCGACGGGAATTCGAGGTGGTCCGGGGCACGCTGGACTTCGACGGACCGGCGACCAGGCCCCGGGTGGACCTCCTGGCCAGGACCCTGATCGATGTCCCGGGAAGCGGCGGCGACACCCCCTCGTTCTCCTCCCGCTTCGGTCCCGACGCGACGCGCACGACAGGGCTCGACGAGGGCCTGCTGGTGACGATCCAGGTCTCGGGACGCTTCCCCGACATGGACATCTCCCTCGCCTCGAATTCCCGTGGCCTGAGCCAGAGCGACCTCCAGTCCCTGATCCTGACCGGGACGCTCCCCCAGGGGGGGCAGGCGACCTCCGGAGGAAACCAGGTCATCTCGCTGGGACTGCTGACCCAGGACGTCACGGGACTGGCCGCGAAGGTGCTGCTGGGATCCCTGTTGGACACGATCAACCTGGGCGTCAGCCCCGAGGGGGGCGTGAACCTGGACCTGATGGCCCATCTCGGGTCCCGATTGCGGTTCGAGACGCAGGTGCTCCAAGGAAGCACCAGCAGCCGCTACCAGGCCGGTTTCCAGGTCAGCCTGTCGGACTGGTTCTCGCTGATCGGGCGGGTCCGGGCCATCGAGCGGGACCCCGACCCATCCCGGATCGGCAACCGCTACGAAACGAAGTTGCGTCTGAGGATCCCACTGGAGTGACAGGACGATGCGGTCGTGGATGCCCGGGATGATCGCCGTCGCCCTCGCCTGGATGCCCGGCCGGTCCTGGGCACAGGACCTCCCGGCCTGGGACGACGAGGGATTCGTCCCGACCGTTCCCGCCGGGGATCCCCGAGGATCCGATCCCCCGGCCGAGGCCCCGGAGGATTCCCCCGCTTCCCCGTCGCCGGCACCCTCGCCCGAGCAGGACGACGTCGCGGAGGGCCCGGACCCCTGCCTGGAAGGCCCCGTGGTGGACCGGGACCTCCGGGGATGCGACGGACCCCTGTGCGACCGACCGGACTTCCGGGAGGCCCTGTTGGACCTGGCGGACCTCTCGACGGGTCAGGTCCTGACCCGGGAGCGCCGGACCTCGGGGATCCAGCGGGTGATCGGGACCGGAGCCTTCCTGTCGGCCTCCATCGCCTGCCAACCGGTGGTGGGAGGAGTCGCCGCGGTGCTGGAGGTGGACTGGAAGCGGCGCATCCGCCGGATCGACGTCCGAGGGAACTCCCACTTCCGCGACAGCGAGGTCCTCGGGCGGGCGGGCCTGATGCCCGGAGATCCTCTGGATCCGAGGGATCCCCGGTCCCGGGAGGCCCTCGAACGGATTCGGGAGGCAGTGCTGAAGTCCTACCAGGAGGACGGCTACCAGGGGACCACCGTCGAGATCCGATCCCGGGAGGTCGACAAGAACCTGCTGGACCTCGAGATCCGGATCCAGGAAGGTCGGCGGGTCAAGATCCGGGAACTGTCCATCGTGCTGCGACCGGCCTCGGAGACCTCTCCCCGGTCCCCCGCGGAAGGATGCCCCCAGGTCCGGGACCGGGACCTGCGGCGGCTCAGCGGGCTGTCGATCGGGGACTCCCTGACGGAACGGACCATCCCCGAGGCAAGCCGCCGACTTGTGAGGGCCCTCCGGAGCCTCGGGTTCACCCGGGTCCAGGTGAAGGCCTCCCTGGAACAGTCGAGCCAGGGTCTGCGCCTGGAGGCGATCTATGACTCGTGCTGGCAGATCCGTTTCCACATCCGGGACCGGTCGGACCCCGGCCAACGAGGATATCGATCCTTCGGGGACGACGACCTGATCCTGGCCCTCCCCTTCGGGGACTCGGGGACCTTCGACCTCGCCGAGGCCCGACTGGGCCAGGAGACGATCCGCCAGTGGCTCGAATCCCAGGGGTATCCCTTCGGCGAGGTCGTCCTGGAGTACCGGACCGCCCGGGACGCCGCCGGGATCCAGGGACCGGTGGCAGGACGGATCGACTACTACCTCACCCGAAACCGTCGGGCGGAGATCCGCCGGATCCTCTTCGACGGTGTCCACTCCCTCCCGGAGAGGCGCCTCCGGGAGGTGATGGCGACGCGGGCCTACGACTTCTTCGGGGACAGCGGATTCCTGTTCCCGGATCAACTCTTCGCAGACCTGGATCGGATCGCCCGCCTCTACCAGGAGGAGGGGTTCTGGCAGGTCCGGTTCCCCGGAAGGCCCGGGACCGGGGCCCGGCGCATCACGACCCGGGAAGGGGACTGGACGGTCCACACCTTCGTCCAGGAGGACCGATCGTTCGAGGTCCGGGTGCCGCCGGGGGACACCGAGGGCATCGAGGTCCGCATTGTCGTCCAGGAGGGCCCCCGTCGGACGATCGGGTCCATGCTCCTCGAGGGGGTCCAGGCCCTTCCGACCGCCGAGGCGGAACGGATGCTGGACCTCCGCCCGGGCAGTCCCCTGTCCCCGGCCCGGGTTCGAGACGCCGTGGACCGCCTGCGGCGATGGTATGCGGCCAACGGGTTTCTCCGGACGCGAATCCAGGTCTCCTGCGACGCGGGAACTCCGGATCAGCCCTGCAACCTGGAGACCCTGGAGGGCACCACGGCGGATCTGAGGATCCGGGTCGAGGAAGGCTCCCCCTCGACGGTCGGCGCGGTGCTGCCCTTCGGCCTGCGCCGGACGGTCCCCCGGGTGGTACAGGACCAGTTTCCGAAGCCCGGGGACCGAAACAACCAGGAACAGGTTGCCGACGGGGTCCGGTTCCTCAACAACCTTGGGATCTTCAGCAGCGTCCAGGTGTCGACCGTCGGGGCCGAGGAGACCCCTCCCCGGGAGCGGGTGGCCCTGGTGGTGGAGACCCGGGAGGCCCCGAACCGGTTCCTGGACTTCGCCGTCGGCTTCGAGACCCTCAACGACTCCCGGGCCGCGACCCTGGTCCCGGGCATCGGGCAGGGCATCTCCAACAGCGTGTCGACGTCGGATCGCCAGGTGGGAGGCTACGGCAGGTCGTTGCAACTCGGCCTGCCAGACATCCTGCTGACCCTGGAGGCCCGCTACACGGACCAGAACTTCCTGGGACGGGCGAAACGACTCTACCTGCCGGTCAAGTACGGGCTCTCCTTCACCGCATGGGATCGCTTCGCGTCCTTCGCACCCACCTGGCTCGACCCCCACTTCTTCGTCCGAAACCTCGTCTTCCGGGTCACCCCCTTCGCCGAGTACGACCGGGCCACCACCCGCCTGGACCAGGCCCGGATCGGCGGCGAGTTCGAGGTCGCCCGGGAACTGGTTCCCCACCTGTTCGGGTCGCTGCTCTGGGAGACCTCGGGTCTGCGCATCCGGGACCCCGAGGACCCGGTCGCGGCCTCCTGGGGGCCCTGGCGTTACGAGAACAAGGTGATCCCCACGATCACCTGGGACCGCCTGGACCACCCGGTGGACCCCAAGAACGGCGGCCTGATCCAGTTCTCCGTGACCTACCTGAATGCCCTGGGCCAGGGGAACTTCCTGAAGTACGAGTTCCTCGGCAAGGGCTTCCTGACCATCCGGCGGTTCCTGACACTCGCCCTGTCGGCCCGGCTCGGGGGGTCCCGGGCCTTCGGCGGGGCTCGGGACCTGCCGGACCAGGAGCGATATTCCCTGGGCGGGAACCGGGGCGTCCGGGGCTTCTCCAACGACGGAATCTCCCAGTACCTGCCCGACGGCAGCCTCCGGACCACCGTGGAGCAGGTGACGGAACGAAACCCCGATGGGAGCCCAGTGGTGGACCCCGTCACCGGACAACCCGTCACCACGGCCCGCTACCGCAAGGTCCAGGGAGGCGACACGATGCTGGCCGGAAGCCTGGAACTGCGATTCCCCCTGATTGCCTCGCTGCACCTGAACGGGGCCGTCTTCTACGACGTCGGGGCCCTGGCCGAGGACTTCCCGGACCTCAACGGCCAGTCCTTCCGCCACGGGGCCGGTCTGGGCATCCGATGGCTCATCGGTGGAGTGGTCCCCCTCCGGCTGGACTACGGCTTCATCCTGGATCGGCGGTGCAAGGAGGTGGACTTCACCACCGGCGCCTGCACCCGGCGAGAGGAGATCGGGAACATCCACTTCGGGGTGCTCTACACCTTCTGACGGAAGTTCCGAGGACGCCCGGTGGGACCTCGCTTCTGGCCGCCTCGGCGGGCCGGGGAACGGGAGGCCGAGGAATCGGGACGACGGGGGCCCCTGGGGGTCCCACGGGCTGGACGACGCGGTCCAGGGGACCCGGAGGCGGATCGGGGTCGCCTGCCCGCGGCGGCCTGGCGAACCGCCCGTTCCACCAGGGCCTCGAAGGCCTTTCCGGGAGCATCAATCGATCCCTTGCCGGGACCTGCCGGGACCTGCCGGTGGCCCCGGGACGCTCCCCTCCCGGACTCCCGGGCCGCCGGGGCCGTCCGGGGATCGCGGGCGGTTCCCGGTCCTTTCCGCAGGGTCGTCGGAGTCCCGGGACTGCCCGCCGTCCGGGCCGTTCCCCGTCTTCCGGGGGCCCGGGCCTCGACGATGGCCCCCGGGTCCTCGACGACCCGGACCAGGGTCTCCACCTCGGCCTCCCGGAGGTATCGGAAGGCCCCTGGAGGCAGGGACCCGAGGCGAATCGGCCCGAACTGGACCCGCTTCAGTTTCAGGACGTTGAACCCCATCGCCTGGAACATCCGCCGGACCTCCCGGTAGCGTCCCTCGTCCAGCACGATCCGGACCCAGATGTTGCTCCGGACCCGGGGACGGACCAGGGGGATTGCCTCCCGGGCCCGAGCCATCCCGTCGTCCAGGCGAACCCCCCGGACCAGGCGCTCCAGGGCCCACTGGGGGATCCCTCCCTGCACCTTCACCTCGTAGACCCGCTCCACCCCCCGGGAACGCCGGGTCAGTTCCCGGGTCAGCAGCCCGTCATTGGTGAACAGCAGCAGCCCCTCGCTCAGAAAGTCGAGCCTCCCGATGGCATGGACCCGGACGGGCAGTGCAGGAAGCAGGTCGAAGACGCTCCGGCGCCCCTCGGGGTCCCGCTCGGAACAGATCGTCTCCCGAGGCTTGTGCAGCACCAGATAGATGCGGTCTTCGCGCCGCTTCACACGCTCCCCGTCCACCTGGACCCGATCCACCGCCGGGTCCACCTGGCGGCCGAGGTCCGCCGGGACACCGTTCACCGTCACCCGTCCCTGGGCGACGAGTTCTTCTGCCCGCCGCCGGGACATCCCCAGGGCATCGGCCAGGTACCGTTGCAGGCGCATCGTCATCCAGGACCCTCCGACCCCACGGGAAACCGTTGCCACGACAACGCCGCCGACGGTATCATCACCCCGCCGTCGGGGCAACCGCCTGCCGGCAGCCTGGCAAGGGGGATCCTTCATGAAGTACCGCCTCGAGCACGAGTTCCCGTGCGACCAGCCGACCCTGCTCCGGGAGATGTTCCGCAACGGGATCATCGAGACCCTGAAGCCCCGGATGACCACGATCCTCGAAGCCGAGACCCTCTCCTGGGAGGAGAAGAACGGGGTGGTCCGGCGCCGGGTTCGCTACCTGCCCGTCCCCAAGATCGCCTCCGTGGGTCCCAAGAAGGTCGAACCCCGCTGGATGGAGTGGGTCGAAGAGTCGGAGGTCCGCCTGGACACCGGCGCGGCGCATTACGTCAACGTGCCCTCGACGTCCCGGGTCGCGGACCTGCTGAAGAACAAGGGCACGATCGAGTTCGTGCCCCTGGGGCCGGGCCGGACCCGACGCATCCTGTCCGGGGAACTCCGGGTCGAGGTCTTCCTGCTGGGATCGCTGGCCGAGCGGCTCATCTTCGCCTACGCCAAGGAGATCGTGGACGAGGAGGCCCGGGCCCTCTCGGGTCATCTGGCCGATCTCGCCCGGGGGCAACGATGATCCTGGCCCGGGTGATCGGACCGGTCTGGGGCGCCCGGCAGTCGCCTGCCCTCGGGGGCCGTCGGGTCCTGGAGGTCCGGCGCCTGGGCCTGGGCCACGCCACCCAGGGGGAGGCGATCGGCGCCGACTGCCGGGACGATCACCTCCAGCCGGCGACGCTGCTGGCCGTCGATGCCCTGGGGTCCGATGCGGGACAACTCGTGCTGGTGGCCGTCGGAAGCCGCGTCCGGGACCTGACCCTGGGACCCGAGGTCCCGACCAAGAACGTCGTGGTGGCCATCGTCGACGAGGCCTTCCTGGACCCCTCGGGAACGGGAGGCGCAAGATGATCCTGGGCCGAGTGGTCGGACAGGTCTGGGCCACCCGGAAGCACCGGCGCCTGGAGCGGCAGAAGCTGCTGATCGTCCGCCCCCTGTGCTGGTACGGCCCGGACCACCCGACGGACCATCTGGTGGCCGTGGACCCCGTGGGGGCCGAGGTGGGCCAGGACGTGGTGGTCTGCATGGGGCTCCCGGCCCGACAGGCCCTGGGCGACACGCGTCACCCGGTGGAGGCCTCGGTGGCGGCCATCGTCGATCGGGTCTCCCTGTCCCGGGCCGCCTCGGCCAGCCCCTTCTTCCGGTTCCCCGAGGACCGGAGGCCCGAAGGCCTCGAGGAGGTCCCATGACCCGAGGGCGGGTGATCGGGGAGGTCTGGGCCACCCGGAGGCATCCCCGGATGGCCGGCCGAAAATGGCTGCTGGTGGCCGAGGTCCGGGCGACGGACCAGGGCGAGGCCTTCACCGGCCGGGTCGTCGTGGCCGCCGATGCCCTCGACGCGGGACCGGGAGACCCGGTGGTCGTCGCCTTTGGAAGTGGGGCCCGGAACGCCCTGGAGGCCCGATCCCGGGACGTGCTGGCCGACGCGGCCATCGTGCAGATCCTGGACGGAACCTCGTCCCCGGGCGGACGGTTTTCTTGACCCGCAACGGCCGCTCCCGGACAATGGAAGCGCGTGGGAACGGGAGGCTTCTGGAAATGCCGTCCTTGCGATGGTTGCTGGTGCCCCTGGCGCTGGTCGCCTGCGGCGGGTCCGGGCCCGGTCGGCCCGACTTCGGATTCGAGGACGACGTCTCGGAGCCGACGGAGGTGCTGGAGGGCCTCCAGATCGAGTTCACGACGCCCACCCAGGGTGGCGTGGACCCGGTCCTGACGGGGGTCGTCGAGGTCGGCATTCGAGTCCGGGACGACACCCCGCTCCCGATCTCCGTGGTCGTGGACTTCCCCGGAGTGGCGACCTTCGTCCCGATCCAACAGGATCTTCCGAAGCCAGGTGCCTTCGTGGTCCCGGTGGACACCCGCAACGTGGCCGACGGCCAGAAGCGGAAGATCCGGGCCACCGCGACCACCGACGATGGACGCACCGCGACCGCGACCCTCTCCGTGACCATCGACAACCAGGGCCCCAAGGTGGACCTGCTGCCCCCCACCCCAGAAGACGATGGCGACTTCCTGGGCGAACTGAAGATCCGGGTCCTGGTGGAGGACAAGGGCTCGGGAATCACGCGGGTCCGGGTCGCCCTGGAGGATTTTCTCTACGAGTGGCCGGGCTCCTCGCCCCAGGTCCGGACAAGGCTGGACACGGGGGAACTCCCGGTGACCACCGACGGATGGGAGGCTGGCGACAAGACCCTGACCGTCGAGGCCTGGGACGGGGTCCCGGACCACCTGACCCGACTGGAGCGCCGGTTCCACTTCGTCCAGAAGCCGTCATTCCAGAGCGGCCGTTCCCGCCCGTTCCCCGAGGGGACCTCCGGGACCCAGATCGCCTCGATCCGCCTCGGGAACCCGGAGGAGGGGCGATGGGCCTTCGTGCTGGCCGGGAACAGCGGTGTGGCCCTCTTCCGGGTCGACCCGAACACGACCGAGGTCGTCCCTCACGCCAGCCTGATCCAGACGCCCTGCGGATCGGCAGGGACCGCCGACCTGGACGGAGACGGCCTGGAGGACCTGGTGGCCTACTGCAAGGCCTCCGGGGACCAGTCTGCGGCAGTCCAGGTCTTTTTGCAGCAGGGCAACGACTCCTTTGCGAAGCCCCTCTCCTTCCCGGTCCCCGGGGACGTCACGGCCCTGGCCATCGGGGACCTGAACGACGACGGGGTGAAGGACCTGGTGATGGTCCTCAACGTCCCGACCGAGAACCTGGGTCTGATCCTGTCAAACCCGGAAGAGGCCTCGGGCTGGTCCCCGGTGCAGACCTACGCCGGGGCGATCCAGCCGACGATGGTGGCCATCGGCCAGTACCTGGCGGGAAGCAATCGCAACGTGATCTGGACGGGACGGTCGTCCTCACCGGTCGTCACGGTGTTTCCCGTCGCGGCGGACGGCAGCGTCCTGGCAGGCACGAACTACTCCCTCCAGTATGCGAACAAGCCCCTCCAGCAGATCCAGGGAGCGACCCCGGCCGCCTTCAAGGGCAATCCCGGCCGCCCCGAGTCCCTGGTCCTGGGGGATACGGGTACCGACCGGATCTATCTCGTGAAGGTCCTCTCCCAGGGAGGAGGCCAGCCGACCCTGAACGTCGCCAGCGCCTGGCAGACGGGGGTCAAGCCCGAACGGTTCGCCATCGGGGACCTGACGGGAGACGGCGTCCCCGAGGTGGTCGCCCTGTGCTCCACGAGCCGGATGCTCCACGTCCTGAAAGGCTCCGCGGACGGACCCTCGACGACGCTGCAGCAGGTGCTGGCGGGCCCGGTCCAGGACCTGGCCCTGCTGGACTTCTCCGAGGACGGGGTGCTGGACGCGGTGCTGCTGGACCAGTCGGGAACCGGGGTCTACCTGCTCACGATGGACCCTGCCAGGAAGCGCCTGTCCGGCGCCGAGATGCTGCTGAACCCGATGACGGACGTCATCGGGTTCCAGGCCGGTCGGTTCACGAAGGCCCTGGCGGCGCCGAACCAGAACCTCAAGGACCTGGCGATGGTCGGGCCGAACCCCGCGGGACTCCCCCAGGTGGCCATCTTCGCCGCCGACGCGGCCCTCCGACTGCCCGTCGCCACGGCCCTTCCGACCCTGCTGACCTCGGTGACCGGTGTTACGGGCATGGTGGCGGCCCAGTTGGACTCCACCTCGGACAACACCTCCCTGACCGACCTGGTGATCCCCACCTCCCGGGCGGGCGGGGCCGGAGGCGAACGCCCTGCGACCGGCGAGGTCTTCTTCCTCCAGGCCGATGCCCAGAGCCACACCGCGGTCGCAGCGACCCAGAAGAGTTTCGACCTCGGGGACTCCCCGAGCCTGGTGGCCGTGGGCGATCTGGACTGGTCCCCATCGTCCACCGGGGCCTCCCTGCTGGACCTGGCCTTCGTCACGTCCTTCTGGGAGGGGACCCCGCCGGAGAAGGTCACGCGGGTCCAGCCCTACTTCCATCACATCGGCACCGGCGAGTACCTGCGAAAGAACCTCCAGGGCATCCAGGTCGTCGGACCCGTGGTGGGCGCCGGGAGAAACCCCCAGCGACTGGTGGCCTTCCCCCTGCGACGGCCCCTTTCCTATGCGGTGAAGTCGCAACCCTACTACACGGATCTGATCACCGTGAACGGCGGCACGGGGGATTTCACCGTCTTCCCGGCCCAGGGCGGCGGGTTCTACTTCGCCACGAGCCCGGAGCGCCAGAAGTCCTTTGCCGTGGGTTCCAATCCCAAGGCCCTGGTGGCGGGATACCTCCGACACCCGACCGACGGATCGGTGCCTGACAACGAGGCGGTGCAGGTCTTCCCGGACATCGTCGTGATGCTGGACCGGGAGGTCCTGGTCCTCTACAACACCAACACGGTCCTCAAGGACCTGAGCCTGAGCCCCGAACTGCTGTCCTACGAACCGCCCGTCCCCCTGCACCACCAGGGTTCGGGCCCGGTGGACCTGGCCCTGGCCGACATGAACCACGACGGCTTCCAGGACATCGTGGTGCTCGATGGCGGCGACCGAACCGTGAGCGTCCACGTGAACCTGGGGTCCCGGGCCTTCTCGGACCCCTTCGTGTTCCCGGTGGGCGCCGGTCCCATCCAGATGGTCGTGACGGACCTGGATGACAACGGCTGTCCCGACGTCGTGACGCTGGACCGGGAGGGCCGGACCCTCACCTTCCTGCGAAACCTGCTGACCTGTCGCTAGCGATCCACCGCCCCGGCCTCCCGAAAGACCTGTTCCCGCCGGGCGATCTCCGCCTCGGCCACGGCCAGTTCCTCGGTGGCCCGGTCCAGTTGCCCCGACACCTCGCTCAGCACCGCTCCCGGGAGCAGGCGGGCCGGCCCGTCGAGACTGCCTGGGCCCATCCGGGCTCCCACCTGTTCGATGAGCGGATGGAGGGCTCGAAGGCGCATCCAGGCCCCGCGCATCAGCGCCTGGTCCCCCGAAGGCATCGCCCGGAAGGCCGGGTCCAGATCCGCGGCAGGGTCCAGGGCCAGGCGCAACTCCGCCGCCTGCCGGGCATCGGCCACCTCCTCGGTCTCCAGGAAGCGCCGAGCCGCGTCCCGGTAGGCCAGGGCCTTGCCCAGGAACTCCCGGGCCGCATCGGGGGGCAACTCCCGGATCGCCTCGGGATACAGGGGCTTCTGCAGGGAGAAGACCTCGGGAAGCGTCCCGTAGAGGACCAGGGCCGCCAGCGCGAGCACTCCGGTCTCGATGGCCATGCGCCCGAAGGAGAGCCGCTCCCGGAAGGTCACCAGCAGGTAGGCCGCAGTGCCCACGAAGAACACCAGGGCCACGAAGGGTCCGAAGGACTTCAGCGCGACCCCATCCAGGTACATGAGCACGCCCAGCCCCAGGACCAGCAGGGCCACCAGTGCCCGGCTCCAGCGAGCGGTCCGTCCCAGGGGACGGCTCCATCCTCGATTCCTGGGCATCCCAGCGGTCCGCCGGCGGTGCTCCTCCCACTTCGCGAAGACGATCCCGCAGCGAATGCACTCGAATCCCTCGGGCTGCTCATGACCGCAGGCTGGACAGACCATGACGCCCCCCGGAAGCGATGCCCGATCGGGATCCTACCAGACTTCAGCAACCTCGCAGTCCCAGACGACGGGCCTCCCGAAGAGCCGCCTCCCACTCCTGGCGACCTGGCCTCCGGAGCAGGTCCGGATCCCCCGGGTCCCCCACGACGGGCCGGTACTGGTCCATCAGCGACACCGCCATCCCCGGTGCCATCGAGGCGATGGCCCGCAGGCAGGCCAGGGTGTCCTCGGCGGCCCCTGGCATCACCAGATGCCGCACCAGCACGCCCCGCCTGGCCACGCCGTCCGAGTCCACCCGGAGCACGCCGCTCTGGAGGACCATCCGGCGGATGGCTCCCTCCGCCACCTGGGGATAGTCCGGGGCGTCCATCCAGCGCCGGGCCCGTTCGGGGTCCCGGGTCTTGAAGTCCGGTAGCCAGACATCGACGACCCCTTCGAGGGCATCGACGACCCACTCCTCCTCGTACCCACCGGTGTTGTAGGCAACCGGGAGCCGCAATCCCCGGGCGGCGGACAGGTCCAGGGCCCGCACCCATCCCGGCAGGTGGTGGGTCGGGGTGACCAGGTTCAGGTTCTCGCAGCCGGCCTCCTGGAGC
The DNA here is from genome assembly GCA_029547805.1 of Deltaproteobacteria bacterium. Classification (GTDB taxonomy): domain Bacteria; phylum Myxococcota_A; class UBA9042; order DTJE01; family DTJE01; genus JAGOKF01. Next base: position 141,114 of record JAKPOP010000001.1, on the reverse strand, counting down.
GCCAGGAAGACGTCCGCGAGGGCCGCCGGTTCCCGGGGGATCCCCTCGTCTCCCCGTCGAATCGCGTCGTTCTGGCAGAACCGGCACCCCAGTCCGCAGCCGGTGAAGAAGACCGTCCCCGATCCACCGCGCCCCACCAGGCAGGGCTCCTCGCCGAAATGTGGATAGGCGGCCGCGATCCGAGGCTCGGCCCCCTCGCTGCAGCGCCCCCGGCCCCCGGCCCGCCGATCCACGCCACACCTCCGGGGACAGAGGCGGCACTCCGCCAGGGCAGCCTCCAGCCGACGGGCCAGGGCGGCCAGGCGGCCGTCCCGGTGCAGGGCGTGATACCGGGGTTCGTGGTGAAGGGTCGCGGGTTCCATGACCCCGATCAGTCCCCTTCCTCTTCCAGATAGAGGAAGCGACTGCAGTATGGGCAGGCCTGGAGGGAGTCCCCCCGGAGCAGGGTGTTGTAGAGCTGGGGCGGCAGTTTCCGGTGGCAGCCCCCGCAGGACTCGTTGCTTCGCACCGGCACCACCGCGAGGCCCATCAAGGCCTTCTGGAGCCGCCGGTAGCGCGACAGCACCTCGGTGGGGATTCCCTTCTCGAATGCCTGATGCTCGACGGCCAGTTCCCCGATTCGCTCGTCCAGCCGACGCACCCGGGCCTCGGTGGCCTCCCGCTCCCGGACCAGTTCCTCCCGCATCTCCCGGAGTTTCGCCTCCTCCTCCTCGACGGCCTTGCCGAACTCCTCCATCACGGCGCGAAGTTTCTGGATCTCCTCCTCCCGCTGGGCGTTGCCCCGGCGGATGATCTCGATCTCCCGCTGGATGGCGGCGTACTCCTTGGCCTTCGCCACCGCGTTGAGGCGCGACTGGAGGCGCTTCACCTTCTCGTTGTCCTCCCGGGCCTCCCGCTCCCGCTCCTTGTACCAGCGCTCCGCCTCCTTGAGCTTCTCCCGCTTGTCCTCCAGTTCCCGCTCCAGGTCGGACACCATGGCAGCCAGGTGATCCACCCGCTCGGTGATGGACTGGCGTTCCCGCTCCACCTCGATCCGCTGGCGATCCACGTTCTGGAGCGCACGCAGGGCGTTGATCAGGCTTTTCAAGACTTGTCCTCCTGGGAATGGGGGGGGAGGGACGGGAGGGGAAGGATCCCGTCCCGACCCGCGGATACAAAAAAGGCGCCCCGTGGGGGGCGCCTGTCACCTCGAACCACCAGCCCCGAAGGGACTCCCGTCACCTCGGGGACTGGAACCGGGGGTTCGAGAACCGCTGGCATGGTCCTCCTTGGGTCCTGTGGGCCCACCCGGGCTCGAACCGGGGACCGACCGGTTATGAGCCGGTGGCTCTACCAACTGAGCTACGGGCCCTGTTGGCGCAAAAGCGGCGTGATTGTACCCGTTCCTTGTCCCAATGGCAATCGATTTTTCGTTTCCAGGATCGGCGGTCCGGGGTGGGTTTCGTCTCAGGGGATGGGCCGACGCCGGGAAGCCCGGGGAGATCTGCGGCGGGGGACGACCCGTCGCGACCAGCCCTGGAGCAGTGCCTCCTCGAGCATCCGGAAGCCCTCCTCGGGCCCGGCCCCTTCCAGCCGGGACAGCGCCACCGAGAAGCCCCCGGAGAAGGTCCTCCCGCCGCAGTCCACGGGCCGACCCACCCTGGGGGCCAGGGCGTCGTCCAGGAAGGCATACGGGTCCAGGTCCGGGTCCTTGGACCGGAGGGACCCGACATAGTTCCCGGACACCAGCCCCACCACCACGACGGTCCGTACCCCGGCCATCCGGGCCAGGAAGTCGGCCGTCTGGCCGATGACGTCCCGGTTCTGGACCCCCAGGCGTCCGGCCCAGGCCACCAGCAACCCGTCCTGGAGGCGCCTGTGCCCGATGGCATGGGCCAGCGTCTCCAGGAACGAGGGCGCCAGAGGCGTCTCGACGATGGCCCGGGTCAACTCCTGGCTGGCGTGCTGGGACAGGAACGCAGCGGCCTGCAGGTCGGCGGGTCCGGCGGTGACGAAGTCCAGCGTGTCGGTCCGGATCCCATAGAGCAGCGCCGTGGACAGGCGACACATCTCCGCGGGGTCCTGGGGCGCCTGTTCCGCGAGCCACCGCAGATGGGCCGCCATGAGCGAGGAGGTGCTCCCGACGGAGACGTCCTGCTGGCGAAACAGGGCAGGAGTCGGCGTCGGCGAGTGGTGATCGATGTGGGCCACCAGGGGCAGTCTCCGGGGGAGCGGCACCGGCATGCTGGCGTTCTGCCGGTCCACCACGGCATAGGCCCTGTAGGATCGCCGGGGGAAGGCCTCCTGGACCCGGTGGAACTCGACGTCCAGCAACTGGACGAACCGGTGATTGTCGGGACGGCTGATCTCCTCGAAGGTCAGGATGTCCATCTCCAGTCCCGCGTGCCGGGCCAGGACCTTGAGCGCCCAGGCGGAGGCCAGCCCGTCCGGGTCCGGGCTCCCCAGCACGGCGACAAATCCCCGCTGTCCCCGGAAGCGCTCCAGGGCACGCAACAGCACCTCGGTCCGGGACGAGTCGTTTCCCACTGGTCCTCCTTGACGCAGGGGCCTCCTGGGACTAGCATCGAGTTCGAGTCTATCATGCATGGTGGATGCGCATGATCGAAGTGAAGAAGCAACTGGCGGTCTTCGTGGCCAATCGTCCTGGCACCCTGGCGCAGATCTGCGGATCCCTGACCCAGAACGACATCAACATCCTGGGGATCAGCGTCGCGGACGCGATGGACCACGCGGTGCTGCGCTTCGTGGTGGACAAGCCCTCCACGGCGGTCCACGTCCTCGGGGAGTCGGGGCTGCTGGTGCTGGACTCTGACGTGCTGGCGGTGGACCTGGGCAACGAGCCCGGCCAGTTGATGAACCTCTCGAAGGCCCTCAGCGATGCGGGGATCAACATCGAGTACGCCTACGGCGGGACCCGGATCGGGGACCGGACCGGCACCCTGTTCCTGAAGGTCAACGACACCCAGGGGGCCCTGGAGGCCCTCACCCACCTCGCCAGGTGACGTCCCGGTCGAACGGCACTGGACGCTGGACAGGTCGGAGGGCCGGATTCCGCCAGGGCGGTTGTTGCCGCCCGGGAGGAGAAACGGCTGCCCAGGCGAAATCGTCGCACGCCCGCATGGGCGGACCGCTGGAGCGTGGCGGCCCGGGGGCCGCGGGCGAAGCGCGGGGCAGGAGAGGCGCCTCGGCCCGTTCACCGCGCAGGGGAAGGGGTGGATCCCTTCCTCGCGTTCAGGGAATTCCCCGGGCTACTCCGACAACGGATCCTCGGCGTCCAGAGGCCTCCCCGGGGAGGTCACCTCGGGCCTCACGGCCACCGTGACGAGGGACGGACGGATCACGCGCCCGTGGAGCGTGTAGCCGGGCTGGTGGACCTCCAGGATTCGCCCGGCCTCCACCGAGTCCGACTCGGCCTGTTGCAAGGCCTCATGGACCGTCGGGTCGAAGGGCATCCCCTCGGCGGGAATCTCCTCGACCCCGGCCCGGGACAGCACCTTCCGGAACTCCCCCAGCACGAGTTGAAGTCCCGACACCAGCACGCCGACGTCCTGGACGCCTTCGGAGGCCTTCAACGCCCGCTGCAGGTTGTCCATCACCGGGAGCAGTTCCCGCAGCAGTCGCTCGTTCGCGAAGCGCCACTGCTCCTGTCGATCCCGTTCCACCCGCTTCTTGTAGTTTTCGAAGTCCGCGGCAACCCGGACGGCCCAGTCCCGGAGTTCCTGCATCTCCTTCTCGAGGCGGGCGGCCCGCTCTTCGCACTGCCCGTTCTCCCCGCCATTCCGGGGATCCCCGCCGGTCTCCTCCTCCCGGGGTCCTTCCGCCATCCCGGTCGTCGAGAACTCTTCCAGCAGGCGGTCTTCGTCCCGATCGGTCACCATCCGGGCCCTCCGTCGCGGTCAGCCGTCGCGGGTTCCTAGATAAGGAACCGACCCCCGTTTGTCAATCGGAACGGCACACCCGGAAGACCAGGTCCAGCCAGGTCCGCAACCCCGGCAGCAGGTCGTCCCGGGAGACCCCCCGGGCCAGGGCCTCGTCGGGAACGAGGCTCATCGGCGAGAATCCCATCCCCGAGAGGCCCTCGACCGGCACCCCCAGGGACCAGGGCCCCTTTCCCAGCACCGGTGCCGGCACCACGCCGGGCCACTGCTCCGCCATCACCGCCACCAGAGAGGTCCAGAGGGGAGACGCCTCCTCCATCTCCAGGGCCGGCAGCGCCTCGACCACCGTACAGGAGACCTCGTCGCCCAGGTCCCCCTGGACCCGGGACAGGGGGTCCTCCAGGGGGCGGCCGGGAAGCGCCTGCACGAGGACCTCCGCCTCGGCCCTCCCCGGCGGCAGCCCGGAGCCGCTGCCGGCCCGCAAGGAGAGGACCACGACCTCCTCCTGGAGCATGCCCTGGAGCATCCCCTGGATCTCGGGGTCCCCCAGGTGCCCGTGCGGCGCCGTCCCCACCCAGGACCATCCCCGAACCAGGGCGGCCTTCCGGGAAGGCAGGGCCCGGGTCATCGCCTCCAGGAACAGTGCCCCCACCCGGGTCATCCGTCGGTCCAACACCCCGCTCTCCAGGGCCGACAGGGCCCGCAGCAGCCGGAAGATCGCCTCGTCGGGACGACCCGTCGAGGCCTCGGCGGCCACCCGGACCCGCAGGCACCCCTTGGCCCCCACCTGGACCGGTACCACCATGGCCCGACCCGGATTCCGCGGGCCCCCGATCCCCTCCGACAGCAGCAGGCCGCGCCGGAGGGGCCACCGATCCCGAATCTGGGCCCCGGGGATCGAGGACGGCTCCCCGGAGGTCGCCGCAGGGGCCGCCACCAGCACCAGGTCCCTCCGGAATGTCCAGCGGCGGCGCCGGGCCAGGGCCATCGCCACCCAGGCCCCGACGGCCAGGCTGATTCCCTCCAGGGCCTTCCGGGAAGAGGACGGGTCCCGGGAGTCGGTGGAGGCCGACAGCACCAGGGCATCCCCTGGTTCCGTCCCGGGCAGCCGGGCCACCAGGCAGGGGCGCCCGTCGTCCAGCGCCAGCAGGTCGCAGGGGACCCCCTCGGCCCCCAGCACCCCGTAGAGATATCTCGACGAGGAGCCCAGGAGTGCCCCCAGGGGATTGGCATCGGGGGTCGCCAGGCGACTCCAGTGGTAGCCCACCTCGTCCAGTTCTCGGGAAGAGAGCCATTCCCAGTCCATGATCCGCCTGTCTCCGTCCCCCACCAAGTCTAGGCGGAATCATCTCCCAAGGAACAATCGGTGCAGGGCGGACGGCTCCAGGCTCAGGCAGGCCGGAGTTGGAGGCGGTGGCGGGCATGGGTCTCGATCTGGTCCCGGGTCCAGAGCATCGGGTGGTGCCGCACCTGCAGCCAGGGCTCCAGGAGGTCCCGGTGATGGGGACTGGCCGGGTGCTCCGACTGCCCCGGGGCATGGATCACCACCGACCGGGAGAGGTCGGCCAGGTCCACGACCTGACGGAAGGTCGGAGCCCAGGCCCGAACATGGAAGGGCCGATCCGGCAGCATCGCGTGCTGATTCGGGGTGTCGGCGTCGCCCCCCACCGGGAAGGGACCCAGGTTCAACAGGCGATCCAGTGGGGGCCGATCCCCCAGGAAGTGCTGAAAGATCGCCCCGTGGAGGTCCCCCCACCGCCACCGGGCGGGGTCCGGTCCCAGGTGCTGCCGGACCTCCCCCACGGCGTCCCGGAGGGCATCGGTCAGCAGCCGCCTGCGGCCACCGGCCGCCTGCACCATCCGGGAGTCGTCCCGGCCCAGGAGCCGGAGCAGGGTCCCCGTGTCATGGGCGTAGAACTCGTTGGTGATGTTGGTCAACAGGTCGAAGCCCTGGCCCAGGGCCCGGTCCACCAGAGGAGCCGGGACCACTCCCTGCAGGAGGCGCCGGGCCAGGCGATGGCGAAAGACGGCATAGAGGGCCGCCGCCGACGAGTCCCACCGGAGGTCGCCCTGGAAGCCCCGCAGCACCGAGATGCCCAGGGCGACGTCGGGGTCCCCCGCCGGGAGGTCCGCCAGCAGGGCCAGCAGATCCGGTGCCCGCAGGGAGACCTCGTCGGCCTGGAGGTCCCGGCAGTCCTCCTGGGAGAGGGGCCATCGTTCCCGAATCAACTGGTGCAGCCGCCGGGCGCGGGTCCCGGGCATGAAGCACCGACCCAGGAAGTGGGGATGGTCGGGCCCGGTGATGGCATGGTTGCATGAGACGACATACCCCTCCGAGGGGTTCTTCGCGTGAGGCATCTCCTCGAAGGGAATGAAGCCCTGCCAGTCCCCGGCGCCTGTCCACCCCTCCGAGGGCAGGTCCCCCTTTCCAGAGGCCCGAATCGGGACCAGCCCCGACGTCCGGTAGGCGATGTTGCCCTCGACGTCCCCGTACACGATGTTCAGGGCCGGGGTGCTGATGAACCGCAGGGCCTCCTCGAAGTCCTGGTGGTTCCGGGCGAGGTTCAGTCGCAGGAAGCCCTCGGCGGCCTGGGAGGGCTGCAGGGCCGTGCTGCACAGGGAGAGTCGATGGGGCACCCCGCCGAAGACCCCCGAGATGATCGGTCCGTGGCGGGTGATCACGACCTTCTCCCGGTGAGGACAACGGCGACCTCGGACCCGGATTTCCTCCCAGAGGACCTCGGCGGGTTCGTAGCCGCCTCCAGGCACCTGGAAGCGGTCCGGGTCCTCGGGGTCGGCCCGTTCCACGAAGGTGTCCTCGACGTCGGTGTGGGCCAGCGTGCACCCCCAGGCCACGCGGTCGTTGTGGCCCACCAGCACCATCGGGAGCCCCGGGAGACTGACCCCGGTGACCTCGATCCCGCCGCCGCTGAGGTGGTTCTCGTACCAGAAGGACGGCAGCATGAGGGGCATGTGCATGTCGTTGCCGAGCAGCACGCCACCGGTCCGGGTCCCGGCAGGGGAGATCACGAAGGCGTTGCTGCCCATGCCTCGGCGGGAGGCCGGCCCCTGGCCCGGCACGATCCCCGCCAGGTCCGCCGGCCGAATCTCGATCCCCGAGGGCAGGTGGGGAATCTCCCCAGGGATGGGCTGGGGGTCCCATTCCTCCGCCACCTCGGGCCCCGCGGCCTGGATCAGCATCGCCCGGACGACCTCGTGGGACCACCCGCGGCACAGTTGCCAGTACATGACCCGGCCCCAGGCGAGGCAGTCCAGCGGCGTCCAGGGCTCGGGCCTCCAGCCTGCCAGGACCAGTTCCAGCGGCGGCCGGATCCCGGGGTCCTGGAGGTAGGCGTTGACGCCCCGGCAATAGGCCTCCAGCACCGATCGCAGGGCCGGGGAGGCCCCGGTCAGGTCGACCCGGGCGGTCCGGAGGAACCCCAGGACGCGGGAGGCCCGATCCGCCGGCAGCGCCGCCGATCCGAACCACTCCGACAGGCGGCCCAGTCCGAACCGGCGCCCCATCTCCATCTGACCCAGTCGGTCCTGGCAGTGCACGTATCCCTGGGCCAGGAAGAGGTCCTCGGCGGTCTGCCCCCGGAGATGGGGCACCCCCCACGGGTCCCGAACCACCTCCACGGGCGCCGACAGGCCCGACAGACGCACCTCCCCGTCCAGGACCGGCAGCCGGCCCCGATCGACCCGCTCGATGACCGACCTTCCGACCCGAAAGAGCCCTTCCAGCACGTTGTGCCACGACCCCATCCCGTTGACCTCCCCCAGTCCTCCGAAGGATACTCGACCCATGGAGACCGTCCCCATCCCAAATGACGTCCTTTCGGTCCTCGAGGTGAGCCGGCGGGTGCGCACCCTGCTGGAGTCCTCCTTCTCCCGGGTCCGGGTGGAGGGAGAGGTCACGGGGCTCCACCGTGCCGCATCGGGCCACGTCTATTTCTCCCTCTCGGAACGGGACTCGGACGGGGGTGTCGTCAAACTGGACTGCGTGGTCTATCGCCACTCCCGGGCGGCGGCGGGCCCCGAGATCCAGAACGGCCGGCGGGTGATCTGCGCCGGGCGGTTGACCGCCTGGGGTGGGTCCAGCCGCTACCAGATGAGCGTCGATTCCATCAGCGAGTCGGGCATCGGGGAGATGCTGCGGCGCCTGGAGGAACTCCGGCGGCGCCTGGCGGCCGAGGGCCTCTTCGACCCGGCCCGGAAGCGCCCGATCCCCACGATGCCCCGGCGCATCGGCGTCGTGACCTCGCTTCGGGGCGCCGCGGTCCGGGACATCGTCCGGACGATCCGGACCCGGTTCCCGGCCCGGGTGCTGCTGGTGGACTCCCTGGTCCAGGGCGAGGGGGCCGCCGAGTCCCTGGCCAAGGGCATCGAACTGCTGAATCTGGTTCCCGACGTGGACGTGATCCTCGTCGGCCGGGGAGGCGGGTCCCTGGAGGACCTCTGGGCCTTCAACGAGGAGGTCCTGGTCCGGGCCGTGGCCTCCTCCCGGGTCCCCGTGATCTCCGGTGTCGGCCATGAGGTGGACCGGGTGCTGACGGACGAGGCGGCGGACCTCCGGGCGCCGACTCCCACCGCGGCGGCGGCGGCCGCCTGCCCGTCGATGGAGGACCTCCGGGAGCGTCTGGCCCAGGCCCGAGAGCGGATGGACGGCGCGATCCAGAGACGCCTGGAGACGGCGTCCCAGCGCCTGGACGAGTGGGAGGCCCGCCTCTCGCGGGTCCCCGACCGGGTCCTCCAGGGGCCCCGGATGGGTCTTCAGGCCCTGGGAGACCGTCTGGACCGCCTTCCGGCCCGCCTGCTGGAGCCGCACCGCCACGGGCTCGCGATGATCCAGGCCAGGCTCCAGGCGATCCATCCCGTACGCCACCTGCAGCAGGAACGCCGCCACCTGGACGTCCTGGGGGACCGCCTGCGGATCCTCGGGCCCCGGTTGCTGGACCCCGAACGACACCAGCTGGACCGGATGCTGGCCCGCCTGGAGCCCCTCTCGCCGCTGCGGCCACTGGAGCGGGGCTACGCCCTGGTCCGGCGGCCCGACGGCGCGATCGTGCGCCGGTCCTCGGAGACCGCCCCCGGGGAGGACCTGGAGGTCTGGCTGTCCGACGGGGCCCTGGCGGTACAGGTTCGAGAGACTCTCTCGAAACGCCCCGGTTGACGTTCCGGCCAGTCTCCCTTCTCGTCGCGGGCCGCTGGGACCATCAGAAGTGGAAGGACAGGTGGTAGGTGCCGCCGTAGTCCAGGTCCGTGGCCGGGAAGACGATGACCCAGGCGGTGCCGCTGTCGTCGTTGCCCCCGGCGCAGGTGGGCTTGAAGTCGATCCGCTCGTCCTGGCCCCAGAGGTTCACGGAGACGAAGCAGCGGGCCCCTGGGATCGGGCTCTCGATCTCCTGGACCGTGTCTGCCGGGTCCACCTTGGCCCCGGCCAGTTCCCGGTCCTGATCGCACTGGTAGCAGAGGGCCAGGTCCACATCCTTGTCCTCGGGAAGCCCCGTCAGCGTGATCGTCCCCTGGAGGGTTTCCAGCACCACGTCGCTGACGTGGATCCGGAACCAGTCCATGTCGTAGCCCGAGTCGATGTTGGCGTCCAGATTCCGGGTCGAGTCCTGGTCGTTGTCGGTGGCCGATCCCAGGTCCGTGGCCTCCTCCGGGGCATCGTTGTACTCGTACTGGTCCAGATCCTCGGTCCCGGGCCCACACGCGTTGCCGTGACAGACGTCGCTGCCGGCGCACCAGTCGCAGATGCAGTCCTCCCCCCAGCCGCACTCCTTGCCCGCGCAGAGGGTGTCGCAGTTCTCGAGGCACCGGAAGCCGACGCACTCCTTGCCATCGGGGCACTCGCCGTTGAGGGGGCCGCAGGGGCAGCCCTCCACGGACCCGCACTGCTTCTGGGCCGTCGGGTAGCAGAGGCAGTCGCAGTCGGGCACCAGGACGTTGTCCCGGCACTTGTGGCAGACCGTGGGCTTCCCGCAGTCGCAGGCGAAGTAGAAGCCGCACTCCTTGCCGTTCTCCCGGCAGAAGGTGTCGCAGTCCGAGCAGGCGCCCTTGAGGCAGATCTTGCCCTGGGGGCAGATGCAGTCCACGGCGCAGGACCCGCAGTTCTCGGTGGGCTCGCAGACCGTGTTGCCGCAGGTCGCCGGGTCGAAGCACTGGTTCAGGTCGCTGCAGTGCCACCCCTCGGGGCAGAGGCCGCAGTCGCAGTCCGTGAGCCCGGGCGGGGTGCCGCACTGGAGGCCCTCGGCCTGGCAGTAGTCCGCGCAGGCCAGGCACTCGGTCCCCGAGCATCCCTTCCCGGGGCCACAGGCGCAGTCTCGGGGGCTGTTCCGGCAGTTCTCGTAGGGATCGCAGGTCGCATCGCCGACCACCGGCTTCTTCTGGCACTTCTGTTCCTGGCACCACTCTCCGTCCTTGCAGCCGCAGTCCTTCGGGCAGTTGAAGCAATCCTCCAGGGGAGCCTCGCAAGACCCGTTGCCGCAGGAGGCGGGCCGGCCCAGACAGACGCCCCGGCCGTCACAGGCATCTCCGAAGGTCTGGTCGTTGCCGTCGGTGCAGGCCGCTCCCTTCTCCTTGGGGGCCTTCTTGCAGGTGCAGGCCTCGCAGAGGACCTCCTCGCAGACTCCGATGGCCGCTGCGAGGGTGGTGCAGTCCCCCGGTGCGCGGCACTCGCAGGCGTCGGGGAAGACCAGGTCGCCCGGCGGCCCCGGGTCCGCCGCCGGGACGTCCGGGGGATTGTCCCGTGAGGAGTCGCAGGCCAGCCCCAGGAACCCGAGGATCGCCACGACGCGCAGGGTCCTCATCTTGCACCTCCGTTCCTCAAACCCGCCGGGGGTCTATTCTACGCCGAATGCAGCCTGCAGGAAGCCTCCAGGGAGCACCCGCGGCACCGGGGACCTCGGCGCCCCGAACAGCCGCCGGAGATGCCCAGGTGCGACCAGGCGAAGTCGAACCGCAGGGGGTCGGACGGGTCCAGCCCCCGGAGGCGGTCCGTCAGGTCCAGGGCCTCCCGCAGGCGAGGACCGCCCCGGCGCCGGGGCAGCAGTCCCAGGGCCATCGCCAGTCGGTACACGTGGACGTCCAGGGGCATCACCAGGTCCGAGGCGGGAATCTCCTGCCAGAGGCCCAGGTCCGGGAAGTCCCGCCGGACCATCCACCGCAGGAAGAGATGGAGGCGCTTCATCGCCCCGTCCCGATCGGACCGGGGCAACAGGAATCCAGGGTCCAGGGGACCCGCGGCCTGCCGGACCTCCCGGGCGAGATCCCGGAGCCCCGCCGAGACCCCCCGCCCCTCGCGCCAGGCCCCCACGACGGGGCCCCGGATCGTCCCCTCGGCGGCCAGCCTCCGTCCCAGTCCCAGCAGCAGGGCTGCGAGGTGCTCCGGCCGCACGAAGCGATAGGCAAGCCCATCGGCCAGTTCCCGGGCCTTCCCCTCGTCGATGCCGGCCAGGATGGACCCGGGGGCGGGCCCCAGGCGCCGAAAGACCGCCTCCAGGACCGGCAGGAAGGCGGCCACCCGCCCGAAGGCGAAGGCCGAGGCAATCAGACCGGCGGCCTCCCGGTCCATCGCCCCTGCGAAGGCCCTGGGAAACCGCAGGGGGTCCCGGTCCACCTCGACCGGGGTGCCGAAGCGGCCCATCACGGCGCGCAGAAAATGGGCCGGGTCCTGGGCCGACGCCAGGTGCCCCCGGGGCGTCCTTCCACCGGAGGACCGGGTCATCGTGGAGCCTCCTGGCGGCAGGGGGTGCCGTCGGGGAGCCGGGCATCGTCCCGAAGTCGGAACAGCACGATCGGGAACGGCCGGCGGTGCAGGAGCCCCTGGTCCTGGAACTCCCGGTCCCTCTGGAAGAGTCCTGACCAGAGGGGGTCCTGTTCCACGCGGGTCGGTTCGAAGCGACTCCGAGGCGCCGCCAGGAGCCACCGGACCCGGTCCCGGCAGGCCCGTCGGGCCAGGTCCGCCTCGCTCCACTGGTTGGTGGTGAAGCGCTTGGCGTTCGTGTCGGCCTCGTCGGCGGCGACCCGGCGCCCCGCCTGGAGGGCCACCAGCGGCGCCAGCGTCGAGGCCCCGATCAGGGTCTCCTGGGGGTCACTGCGGGCCGCGACCTCCCGGGCCAGATCCGTCACCGTCAGGAAGGTCAACTGCTTGTTCCACAAGGCATGGCGCCAGGGGGGCTCCTCCCGGCCCCGGATGCGGTGGTCCCGGAAGAAGGCCCAGCGGCTCACCTCTGCCAGGGGCCTCGGCACCCAGGGGTCCTTCCAGACATAGTCCACCCGCTCCCCGGCGGCGGCGTCCTCCTCGGGCCAGATCATGGATGCGAGCCGCCCCGAGAGGACCGGATGGGCCGCCAGGAGTCCCGCCGCCAGGAGCCCCAGCCAGCCCGACCACCCCTCCCGCAGCACCGCCTCCCCGGCCCGGACCAGGGCCCAGGCAGCGGCGACAGCCAGGAACGGGGTCATCGGAACCCGGTAGAAGTCGTAGGTCTCCGCCAGGGCGGCCCACTGGCACTCGAAGATCACCACCCCCAGCACCGACAGGACCGGCAGCATCCAGGGACGGTCCCCCGGGGGATCCCCCCGATCCGGAGCAGGGGGCACGGCGCCCTTGCGGGCCTCCCGGCGGCGGTCCCTCCGGGTGCGGACCGGCGTGCCGGAAGGGCCCCTCGACAGACGCTTCCAGGCCCGATACCCGATCCAGAGAACCGTCCCGGCCAGACCCAGGTAGATCAGCGCGTGGTAGTGGACGAACTTCAGGAAGTCCTTGGAGAACAGGGAGGCCCCCAGGTTGTGCACCCAGGCGGCCACGGGGGACGTCCCGGACTGGAACAGGGAGACCTTCCCGGGGTCCGACACCGCCTTTCCCAGGTGATAGGTGACGACCCCCTCCCAGAAGGCCGCGCCACCCAGTGCCCAGAAGACCCCGACCCACAACCCGGTCACCGCTCCCAGGCCCGCGACGAACCGCCACATGCCCCGGCGGCCGCAGACCCAGACCGCCCCGATCCCCAGGGTGACCACGCCGGCCAGGGCGTAGAGGCCGCAACCGAGAGCCAGGGAGGACAGGACCCCAGCCGCCAGGGGCCTCCGCCTGAGGACCGCCCAGAGGGACCCGGCCAGGAAGACGGTCATCAGGTTCTCGCCGTTCATGTCCGTGGAGCCCATGAGCACCTGGTAGGCGAAGAGATGCAGCACCAGGGCCGCCACGGCCTGAGGACGGGAGACGGGCCGGATCGCCCGCCAGAGGATCAGCGCCGCAAGGACCTGGGCCGTCACGGGGATGGCCTTGCCCAGCGCCAGGTGGAATCCCCCCGGCAGGAAGACCAGGGCCGGCACCAGCAGGTGCACCGGCGGATGGCTGAAGAAGAAGTCCCGGTAGGGAATCGCTCCCTGGGCGAACCGCGCCGCCAGATAGAAGTAGATGTTGTCGTCGGTCCCGGAGGGATGGATGCCCGGGACCTTCAGCAGCCCGAAGACGACCACGGCCCAACCCGCCGCCAGGCCCTCCCAGGGAACCGAGGAAACCCGCGCCAGCAGGCGCTGGATGCCCGGAACCTCCCGGGCCACCAGGGCCACCAGGCACGACACGGCCAGGGGGATCGAGAGCCAGGGAGGCGCCACCGAGAGGGGTCCTGCGTCGGGGAGGGCCAGGGCGAGGGCCAGACAGGCCAGGGCCACTCGCCGTGGCGACGCCGCTCGAGCCCAGGATCGCACCCACCCCATCATGCCCCGATCCTCGGCTGGGGAGCCTCAGTGTAACAAAGGACGCCTGCGGCTCGATAGACAACCCGACCCTTGCTGGAGAGGACCTTGGATCGTCAGCAGGTGGGCGCCGATGCCGAGGCGGCGGTGGCCCGGGAGATGAACCGGAGGGGCTACCGGGTCGTGGCCCGAAACGCCCGCTTTCGCCTGGGGGAACTGGACCTGGTCTGCCGCCGGGACGACGAGGTGGTCGCGGTGGAGGTCCGGTCCCGACGCAACGGGGTCTCGGACGACGCGATCCAGAGCATCCAGCAGCGCAAGCGAAGCCACGTGCGACAGGCGATGGAACTGTGGCTCGCAGGGCGGCCAGTGGACTACCGGGAGGTCCGGTTCTTCGTCGCCTCGGTGGTCTTCGGTCCCGCGGGCCCGGTCATCGATCTGGTCGAGGATGCCTTCTGAGGCATTCGGCCACCGGGGCGAAGGTCCGCCGGTGACAGGGACAGGGGCCCTGGCGTTCCAGGGCCTCCAGGTGGTCGGTGGTGCCATAGCCCTTGTGCCGGGCAAAGCCGTAGCCCGGCCACCGCCGGTCCGCCGCGACCATCCAGGCGTCCCGGGTCACCTTCGCCGCGATGGAGGCCGCGGCGACGGTCCAGGAGAGGGCGTCCCCCCGGGGCCAGGCCCGCTGGGGCCAAGGGAGGCGAGGCACGGGCTGATTGCCATCCACGACCACCAGCCCCACGGGGCCCTCCCAACAGAGGGCCTCCAGGGCCTGACGCATGGCCTCGAAGGTGGCCTGGAGGATGTTCACCTGGTCGATCCGATCGGCCTCGACCTGGCCGATCCCGATCCGGGCCTCCTGAAACAGGCGTTGCGCCAGAGCCTCCCGCTGCCGAGCCGACAAGGTCTTGCTGTCCCGCAGCCCCGCGGGGTCGAAGCCCTCTGGAAGCACCGCAGCGGCGGCCACCACGGGCCCGGCCAGGCAGCCGCGACCGGCCTCGTCCACGCCGATCAAGGGGGAAATCCCCTGGGAGGCCGCCCAGGCCTCCACCAGGCCACGTGTCGTCGGAAGGACCTCCCCGAGGTCCAGGGAGGCCTGACGGCAGGAACCACGGCTCACGCGGTGGGCTCGTCCTCGACCGACTCGGCGGTGCCAGTCACGGGGGGGACCGGCAGGTGGCGCCGCTTCTCCCGGATCTTGGCCGCCTTGCCCCGGAGACCCCGGAGGTAGTTCAGCTTGGCCCGGCGCACGCGCCCCTCCTGGACCACCTCCATCATCGCGATCATCGGGCTGTGGACCGGGAAGATGCGCTCGACGCCGACCCCGTAGCTGATCTTGCGGACCGTGAAGGTCTCGTGGGCCCCGCTGCCGGACCGGCCGATCACGACGCCCTCGTAGACCTGGATGCGCTCCTTGTCCCCCTCCCGGACCCGGAAGTGGACCTTCACGGTGTCCCCGGGATGAAAGTCCGGCAGATCGGCGCGCAGGTGAATCGTCCCGAGCCTCTGAATCGTCTTGTGCATGCGGCACCTCTGTGTTGGCCCCGGCAGGGGCGGCCGAAAAGGCGGCTGATTATACGGGGGACCCCAGCAATCGGTCAAGCATGATCGCGAGGGCCGCCCGGACCGGCAGGTGATGGAAGCCCGCTCGGCCCCGGATGGGCTCCAGGCGAACCTCCGCCCGGGACATCACCTCCGGGGCAAGCCCCCACCCGGTCCCGAGGACCAGCATCCAGGACCGCTCCGTCTCCTCGACGATGCGGCGCCGGAGGTCCGGGAAGGTCGTGAGGTCGCCCTCGGCCCGGGCGCTGGTGACCACCCGCAGGACCGGGCGGTCCCAGACCTCCTGGAAGTCCTCCACCGCGGCATCCAGGGACGGGGCGGTCCGGACCCGGGCCATCGCCGGAACCCGGGGGTGGCGTTCCTTGTAGCCCTCGCCGGTGACCCAGTGCTGCAGGATGCGCTCGATCATCTCCCGCTGGGCCGTCACCGGGGTGACCAGGTAGTAGGGGCCGACGTCGTAGGTCCGGCAGATCCGGGCGATGTCGTGGAGGTCCAGGGAGGTGAAGGCCGTGGTCACCACCGCCCCGGTCCGGTCCAGCACCGGATGGTGTACCAGGGCCACCGCCAATGGAGTCCCGGGCCGGAGGTCCATCACGGGTCCTCCCCCCGATCCGGCGAGGGCCGGGGGCGACCCAGGGGCAGCGGGGTCGACGAGGGCCTCCGGGGTCGATCGACGACGACCTCGATCACCCGGGAGGCAATGTCGGGGCGCATCCGGCGGGTCTTCTGGAGGGCCGCCTCCCGGCGCCACCGGGCAACCTCCTGGTGGTTGCCGCTCAGCAGCACCTCCGGGACCCGGTGCCCCTCGAAGTCCGGCGGTCGGGTGTACTGCGGATGCTCCAGCAGGCCGTGCTCGTGGGACTCCTCGGCCAGGGACCCCTCGTTGCCCAGGACCCCCGGCACCAGACGGGCCACCGCATCCAGGACCACCAGTGCCGCCGGCTCGCCCCCGCTCAGCACGTAGTCCCCGATGCTGACCTCCTCGTCCACATAGTGCTCGGCGATGCGCTCGTCCACCCCCTCGTAGTGCCCGCAGACCAGGATGACCCCTGCGGGGTCTGCCGCGTAGCGCCGGGCCTTCTCCTGGCAGAAGGTTGTTCCGGAGGCCGACAGCAGCACCACCCGTCCTCCGGGCTGGGCCTCCCGGGCAGTCCGGATGGCCGCGGCCAGGGGCTCGGGCTTCATCACCATCCCCGGCCCGCCGCCATACGGAACGTCGTCCACGGTCCGATGGCGATCCGTGGCGAAGTCCCGGACCTGGATCGTCCGGACCTCCAGCAGCCCCGCCGCGATGGCCCGTCCAGTGATGGACCAGCCGACCGCCTGGCGGATCATCTCGGGGAAGATGGTCACCACGGTGATGGGATACGGGGTCGTCACCGCAGGTCCTCCAGTGCCCCCGGTTCCAGTACCACCCGGTCCCGGCCCACCTCCCGGACGAACCCCACGGCGACGGGGACCAGCACCTCGGCCCCCTGGACGTCCACCTCCAGCACGTCGGTGGCCCCCCGAAAGACCCCCCGGACCCGGCCCACCTCGCAGCCGTCTGGGAGCAGGACCGGAAGGCCCGGAAGGTCGTCGTAATAGAACTCCCCCTCGTCGAGGGGCGGCAGGTCGTCCCGGGCCACCAGCACGAGGCCTCCTCGGAGGGCCTCGGCGGCGGACCGATCCGGGACCCCTTCAAAGGCGACCAGGACCCCTTTCGCGACGGGACGGCGACTCCGAACGACCAGTCGGGTCTCCCGGCCCCCGGGGAGGCACACGATGGCCACCATGCCAATTCCCGGGAGTTCCGATCCGGGGAAATGGGGATGCAGGGTCACCTCGCCCCGGAGCCCGTGGGGCGATCCCAGGCGACCGATCTCGATCCGGCGTTGCACGGCGTCGCCGATCACTCGACGATCTCGAGGACCGCCCGTTTCCGCATCTTGGTGGCCGCGGCGTTCACGACGGTCCGGAGGGCCTTCGCGGTCCGTCCCTGCTTTCCGATGACCTTGCCCATGTCCGCCTTGGCCACCCGGAGTTCCAGCACGGTGGTCTGTTCCGCCTGGACCTCGTGGACCTCCACCTCATCGGGGCTGTCCACCAGGGCCTTGGCCAGGAAGAGGACCAGTTCGCGGAGTTCCATCGCCATCGACTACCCCCCTCAGGACTGGGCGGGTTCCTCGGTCAGGTGCTTCTTCAGAAGTCCATCCACGGCCTCGGTGGGTCGGGCCCCCACGGATAGCCAGTACCGGACCCGGTCGGCCTTCAGCGTCACCGCCGGCGGGTCCTGCCGGGGGTCGTAGGTTCCGAGCAGTTCCAGGTACCGTCCATCCCGCTTCGCCTGGGAGTCCATCGCGACGATGCGGTAGAAGGGCCGCTTCTTCATCCCGAAACGCGCCAGTCTCAGTTTCACCATCGGGTTCGCTCTCCTTTGCCGTCCGAGCGGCGATGCCAAGCCTCGCGGAACATAGCACAGGGCGCTCAGATTGCAAGGCCCCGGATCGCCTGAAGGAGGAACGGGGCTCCGTCCATCGGAGCGGACGACCATCCCGCCATGGCCTCGACAACCTGCCTCCTTCCGGAAATGGGGGCGTACCGAGGTGACCCTGGCCGACCAGCCCTCGGTGCGGTGCATCCATCCTTGAACTGTCTTGACAGGGGGATATAATTGAAACGATTTCGTAGCCAGGAGCGCCATCCGATGTGCCCCAAACGGTACATGTTGCCTGAACCGGACGGACCAGTGGAGAAGGCTTCCGTGGCACGTAGGGTCCTTCCGGTGTTCTTGCTGCTCGCGTCGATGGGGTGGGTTGCGCCCGGTTGCAGCAACGGAGGCCACGGTCGGGACGGCGGTGATCAAGCGGACACCGCGGTGGACGGGAACCTCCCCGACGGCAGTTCGTTTGACGACGACACCCCGGACGTCGTCGAGGTGGACCTCGGCCCGTGGGCCGACGGGGGGACGGACCCAGGACCGATGAGCCTCGAGATCATTCCCTCCACACTCGTGCTGGCACAGGCGGCCGCCGCCTCGCTGACCGCCCACGGGACCTTCGCCGACGGTTCGGTCCGAGATATCACCCTCTCCCTTGAAGGCACGAGTTGGGAGAGCAGCGACGAGCGAATCGTACGGGTCTCCCCCGACGGCCGGGTCCTGCCGCTGGCCAATGGCAAGGTGACCATCACGGCCAGGAATGGCGAGGCCGTGGGTACGGCCCACGTCGAGGTGGCCTTCAACGGGGAGGCCGAGCTGGTGAGATTGCGAATCGAGCCACGCGTCCTCACCCTCGACAAGGCCGGCGAGACCGGCCAGCTGCGGGTGATCGGCAGCTACACCGACGGCTCGGAACGGGAACTCACCGCAGGATCGACGGGCACCATCTATCAGACCGGCAACGCCGCAGTCGCCGAGGTTTCCGCGGATGGGCTGCTCACGGCGCGGGCCTGCGGCACGACCTCACTGCACGTCCGGCACGGCGAGGTCCTGGCGGATGGGGCGATCGTCGTGCGGATCGGCGGATCCCCGAAGCCCGGTGAGTCTGCGGGCTGGGTGCATGGCCGCGTCCTGGACGCGGCGGGAGCGGCCGTCGCCGGTGCGACAGTGCTGGTCGACGGCGTGGTCGGTACAGTCAGCACCGCAGCGGACGGCACCTTCGTCTTTCCGGTGCCCGATGCCCCCCGCAGCTTCCGGCTGACCGTGGAACAGACGGGCCGCACCTATGCCCACCGCACCGGTCATGTCGGTCGCGGTGAGCATGTCGACGTTTCACCAATCCATCTCGTCCAGCTGGACCCGGCAACGACGACCATCGGCCCGGAAGGTGGCACCCACCGCAACGCGGCGGGCGACGTCGAACTGGTGGTGCCGGAAGGCGCCACGACCGAGCCCGTCGAACTGCGGGTCACCAACCTCGGGGCGGCGAATGAGATCCCCGACCTGCCGCAGCGAAGCGATTTCACCTACTGCGTCAAGCTGGAACCGGAGCTGGCCGAGTTCGAGCGCAGCGTGACGGTGCGAATCGCAAACAGCCTGCGCTTCCCGCCAGGGACCCGGATCCCGGTGGGCCGCTACTCCAAGGAGGTCGGCCAGTGGCATCACCTTGGCATGGCAACGATCTCGTCCGACGGGCGCTGGGTGGAGTTCGCGACCCGCCACTTCAGCTGGTGTGACGCCAACGCGATGCTGAAGCTGGTCGGAGACCGGAAGCCGACCGAGGTCGTGGACGCCACCGAGTCGCCCACGACCACGACGCGCCAGACCACCGGCGGCGAGGTCGGCAAGACGACGCCGCCGCCTTCCTGCCGCAACTGGAGCGGTTCAAGCCAGATCGGTGCAGCCGATGGTCGGTTGCAGGAGCGCCACTCCTTGCCCTCCTGGCGCTCCCTGGATCGGCCGCGCACAGTCGAGCTGGTCTACAACAGTCATCTGGCCGCACCCTCGGTGCTGCTGGGTTTCGACTACGGCATCACCACACCCTGGCAGCCGGAGACCCAGCAGGTCGCCTTCCTGATTGCGGGACAGCGAGCGGAAGCCTGGTTCCTTGGTACGCAGGACCGAGTTCGGGTCGGATGGCGCTGGGACGGCACGGCCGCCGACGGCACTCCATTGCCCACCGGCCTCTATCCCTACACCATCATCCAGGGCGACCATTACCAGGGAACCTATGCGGGCCAACTCTCCTTCGGCGGTGCGACCCGCTACGACACGGGAGTCCCGGGCCGTGAGGCAACGGTCTCCAGCGTCGCCCGCCGCGGCCGGGTGGCCCTGGTGCGGGGCACCGACTCACCCTTTGGCGCCGGCTGGGGGCTCTCCGGTCTGCAGCAGCTGCACCTTGGCGACTGGGGCGATCAGTTGCTGGTGACCGACGGAAACGGTGATCGCACCTCGTTTCTTCTGCGCGGCGCGCTGGCGACCATCGCCGGCAAGACCAACGGCAACGTCCATTGGCAGGGCGAGGGAGCGGCGGCCGACGAGGTGACCATCGGTCAGATTTCCGGCGTCGCCGTCGACGCGGAGGGCAACACCTACGTCGTCGCCCAGGACCTGCTGCAGGTGCTGCGGGTCGATCCGGCCGGTCGAATCACCACCTTCCTGGGCAGAGGCGTGCCCGAGGGCGGCTCGGCGCTATACGGAGCCTTCTCTGGCGATGGTGGCCCTGCTTCTCTGGCTGAGATCGGCGCCTTTCCCGGCGGCCTCGCCCGGGACGCCGACGGCAATCTCTACCTGGCGGACTCGGAGAACGGACGGCTGCGCCGGGTTGACCCGTCCGGGACGGTACTCACGGTAGCGGGCGGCGGCGACCGGCCGATCGGCGACGAGCCGTTGCCGGCGCGGCAGGCCGAACTTCCCTCTCCGCGCGACGTCGCGGTCTGCCCCGACGGGACGCTGGTGATCAGCGCCGGCGGTCGGGTACTGCGGCTGGATGGGGAGGGATTGCTCACACCGCTCGCCACGGTTCCCTCCCTGCAGGGGATCGACTGTGCGCCTGATGGAGCGGTCTACGCGGCTGCAGTGCAGAAGGTCTGGCGGCTCGAGGCAGATGGATCGACCACCCTCATGGCCGGTGGCGGCGAGCAACCGGCCGGCTATCCGCTGGTGGAGCAAGAGGCGACCGCCGACCAGGTCGGCGACGGCAAGCTGGCCACCGAGGCCCTCTTGAGCGGGGCGATGGACGTCGCCGTGGGGACCGAAGGGGACCTGTTCATCCCTGATCGGAACCACGGCCGCGTGCGCCGCGTCGATCGATCCGGGGTGATCTCCACGATCGCCGGAGGACCGATCGCCGAGGCGGGCGAGGCGGGAGTGCTGACCCTTCCTGAGACCATCACCGTCACGCCCAGCGGTTCCCTGCTGGTCACCGAGTATCGTCGCGTACGGCGTGTTCAGGCCGTCGGCCCCAACCTCCCCATCTGGACCGTGCCCGCTGCGGAGGGCGATCCGAGCACCCTGAGCAGGCTTGCCGATGGCGGATATCTGCGGCGCTGGCCCGACGGAACCTCCATCCGCTTCGACGACAGAGGATATCAGGTCGAGCGGGCCGATCGCCAGGGCAATCGCTGGACCTACGACTGGCAGGGGGAGGGGGACGCGCGGCGGCTGCACGGACTGACCGACCCGGTCGGGCAGACCACGACGTTCGACTGGACCGCCGGGCGACTGGACGCGATCCATGACCCCACCGGACGCACCACGCGGTTCACGATCGACGCCGCGGGCAACCTGGTGGAGATCGAGAACCCCGACGGTACCACCCGGAGCTTCCGCTATGACGCACATCACCGACTGGTGGAGCAGACCGACGCCTCCGGACAGTCGACCGGCTACCAGTACGGCCCCGCAGGCGACGTCCGCCAGGTCATACGCGCCGATGGCTCGGTCCGCCGCTACGCCTCACGAGCAGGTAGCGCGACCCTCTCCGACCTGCCCGCGGGCAGCGGCACGGCAGAGAACCGGGCCGAACCCTTCCCTAGCGCCGAACAAGAGGAGTCCTTCATCGACGCCAGCGGGCGTCGCGTCGAGACCCAGGTCAACCGCTTCGGCACCCGGACTCTCTTCCGGTGGGCCGACGGCCTCGAGGCGCGCAGCGTGCGGGACGCATCCGACAGGCTGCGCGCCGAGATCTACCCATCGGGAAGGGTGGTCCGCTACGACTACGACGCCCAGGGGCATGTCGTCCGCCAGTACGACGAGGCCACCGGTGCCGAGCGCCTGTTCGAGTACGGCGGCGAGTGGTCCCTCCTGACGCGCACCGTCGACCCCCTGGGGGGCGAGGTGACCATCGAGTACGATGAACACGGAAATCCGCTGACTGTGCAGGACGAGACGGGCGGCCTGTGGCGGTGGACTTACGACGCCCATGGGCTGGTCCGCTCCGCCCAGGATCCAAGCGGCGCAACGACGTACTACGAGCGGGATGCCAACGGTACGCTGATCGCCCAGGTCGATCCTCTCGGGCGCCGCTGGCAGCTGGCATACGACCAATGGGGAAACCTCGAGAGCCTGACCGACCCTGCTGGCCGGACGATGCGACAGCTGCACGATTCGATGAACCGCTTGATCGCGCTGGAGGACCCCCTCGGGCGTTCCACCCGTCTGGAATGGCAGCCCGCGGGCGGCACTGACGATCCAACATCCAGCGTACCCGAGTCGGTGATCGTGGCGATCGTCGACCCGGGGAACGGGCGGACGACCTTCGAGTACGACGCGCTGCACCGTCGGGTGGGCCGCGTGGATCCCGACGGAGCGCGGGTGAGCCTGCAGCGTGACGAGGAGGGACGGCTCATCCAAGTGGTCACAGCGGACCGCCAGGTCACTGTCTACGACATCGACGACAACGGGCGGCGGGTCGCCCGGCGGACCAGCGATGGGACGGAGACCCGCTACGCCTACGGTGCGGACGGACGAATCGCTCAAATCGTCCAGGACGATCGACGCATCGAGTATTCATATGACGTGGCCGGGCGACTGGCCTCCCTGCGCACAGTCGAGCCGGCAGTCGGGCTGGACGACCGCGTCGAGTACAGCTGGGACCTTGCGGATCGTCCACTCGCCCGGAGGGGCTCGGCGGGAGTGGTGAACTGGGAACGTGACCTGCACGGGCGGATGACGGCGATCGTCGTCGACGGGCTGCGGATCGAGCTGGGCTACGACGCTGCCGGCCGGTCGACGTCCACGCACTACCCGGACGGCAGTTGGGACCGCCGGACCTATGATCCGGCTGGTCGGCCGCTGACGATCCGCCACGAGAACTCGGTCGGTGCGAGCCTGCTCGCCCTCGAATACGGCTGGGATGACGGGGACCTGCTGGTCAGCCGAAGCGACGATCTGGGTGAACATCGCTTCACACACGATGCAGCCGGCGTGCTGACTGGCGTCACTCCGCCCGAGGGCTCACAGCTGCCCGTCGAGTGGTACGCCTATGACGCGGCCGGAAACCGCATTGGCTCGCACCGCTCGACGACCTACCGGTATTCGGACGCCAATCGCTTGCTGGCTGACGACGAGGGCAACTGGCAGCGGGACGCGGCTGGCCGGGCCATCGCCCGCCAGACCACCGACGGATGGATCAGCCTGGAGCACGACGCGCAGGGGCGACTGGTTGCGCTCACGAGCCCAACGGCCGAACCCGTCAACTACGTCTATGATCTGCTCGGCCGGCGGGTGGCCCGCCGTGACGGTGCGACCACCGTACGCTATCTCTACGACGGCTTCAACCTGGTGGCCGAACTTGGCGCGAACAACGAGGTGCAACGTCGCTTCGTGCACGGACCCGGTACGGACCGGCCGCTGCTCGTGCTGGGGAACGACGGTCCCCGCAGCCTGCACGCCGACCTGATTGGCTCGATCCGGCTGGTCACCGGACCGGATGGCGCGGTCCGTGGGCGGGCGGCCTGGGACGCCTTCGGCAACCTGCTGGCCAGCGAGGGAGAACCGGTGGAACCCTTCGGCTGGACCGGTCGGCCGGTGGAGCCGCGGCTCGGGCTGGTCGACCTGCGCGCCCGCTTCTATGATCCCGGTACGGGCCGCTTCATCGATCCCGATCCCCTCGGCCCCCGGCCCGCGGAACCCAACCTCTATCGCTACGCCGGCAACGATCCGCTCA
This sequence comes from Deltaproteobacteria bacterium, assembly GCA_029547805.1. Lineage (GTDB taxonomy): Bacteria > Myxococcota_A > UBA9042 > DTJE01 > DTJE01 > JAGOKF01. Next base: position 117,383 of record JAKPOP010000001.1, on the reverse strand, counting down.
CGGCGGTGGATCCCTTCGGCCTGATCTACGTCTCCGTCGGCGGACAGACCGGCTCTTCGGTCGTGGGCGGCATGGGCGGCAGCACCTCGGTCGAATCCGGCGTGTTGATCGGCACATCCAGCCGCCCAGGCTGCAGCGGCATCTACGGCTATACCGCCGATTCGTGGAGCGGACTGGTGGGCGAGGGTGCGGGGATCTCCGCTGCCGGCTCGTTCACCTTCTCCCCCTTCGGTCATGTCGAGGACTTTGGCGGTGACTCGGTCGGGCTGACTGCCAGCGGCGGGCTGCTCGGTCGACTGGGGGTCACCCTCTCGGTGTCCTACGACCCGGTGACCGGCCAGATCGGCTGGAGCGGTTTTGCAATCAACGTCTCCGTCGGTGCGGAGGTCGGCGAAGAACTGACTGCCGGTGTCAACTACGGCCACGCTGACGTCGCCTGGTAGGGCTGCGGCACCGACCGTCGGCCGTGAAAACCTCATCCGCCGGTGCCTGGTGGCCACCTGCCGAAAGGTCTCCGAGCCGCATCTCCAAGCCCGACAAGGGCCAACCCGAACAGCAAATGCGAACCGGCAGATCCGCGACCAGCCACGATCTGCCCCCTCCGGCAGTTTCCCGGCGCTCCGGCCGATGCGCTACCCTGTGTCGACGAGGGGGAAGCCATGGAGACCCGAGCCGTCGGCCCGAACTGCGAGCACGAGGTCCCCGCCGTCGGCCAGCCCTGCCTGCAGCCGGTCTCCAATGGCGTGTACCGCACCCGGTTCCCTGGACACGGTACCTGACGACGCCGGCGAGTCCATGATGGCGTCGTCGCCCTTTCCGTTGGGGAGGTCCGGGTGCGGACGGATGCCATCATGCGACCTCCTGGAACCAGTCCCGGCGCATCTGGGCGGGACTTCTGAAGCCGAGTTTCTCGACGCGCCAGTGCTCGTTGTAGACCTCCACGAAGGCGCGCACTGCCTGGCGCACCTCCTCGATATTCTGGAAGACGCGACCGTGGATGGCCTGCTCCTTGAGGGTCCGGTTGAATCGCTCCGCGACGCCATTGGTCTCTCGGCTCCTCGATGAAGGCGAAGGACGCGGCGAGGCCCCAGAAGCGGATCGGGTTCAGGAAGTGGTCGGACAGGTACTGGGTGCCGTAGTTCATCCGCAACGCGATGCCGCGAGCGATGTCGCGGCAGACGGCCCCGAAGACCTCCTGGACGGCCATGCCGACGGGCTGGAGCGCGTTGAAGCGGTCGCCCACCTTGCAGACCTGCCAGCCCAGGCATTCGGCGTTCCAGTGCTCGACGACCGCGAAGACCAAGACCCAACCGTCGTCGACCGTGAAGACGCGCGTCCCGTCCGTGCCCCACATCACGTTCGGCGCGTCGGTCAGGATGTGCCCGTCGTGCTGCTTCGCCGCACCCTGGCGCACGCGGTGCGGCGACAGCAGGTGGTTCTCGCGCATGACGCGCAGGACCCGCTTGCGAGCGACGCGGATCTCGCTCAGCACGCGCAGTCGCGTCCAGACCTTGCGATGACCCTCCCCCTCGAACGGCGACGACGCCAGGTCCTCGCGGATCGCGACCAGCAGCTCCGCGTCGGTCAACCTGGGCTTCGGACCACGCTTCCCCGCAGGCGTCGGTGGCTGCTCCTGGGTCTCATTTCCCCGCCAGGCGTAAAAGGTAGACCACGGCACATCGAAGGCCGCGCAGACCCGTTCCACGCCGTACCGGCGCTTCACCGCGGGCGAGGTCGCGACTGTCATCGTCGCGACCTCCTCGGGTCGAAAGGGCGTTGTTCGACCCGCCGGAGTCGTTCCTGGTACAGCTCGTTCATCATCGTCAACTCCCCCACAATCGCCTGCGCACGTTTGAGTTGCAGCTCCAGCGGGTCCCCGCCACCCCGTTCCTTCAGTCCCGTCTCCAGGCTCGCCATTGCCCGGTCGTACCACTCCTGGAGCCGGTCGCTCTCGACCGACAGCTCCCGCGATAGCGCCTCGATCGACTCGCCCCGAAGCATCCGAATCACGACCTCCCGCTTCCGAGTCGCCGTCCATCGCTGCCCTGACTCCAGTGGTCCGACCGCCCCGTTCCTCGCGGCCGCGCCGCCGGGGGCAACTCCAATCGGGCGACGCCCCCGGCTATCGGACGTGCCACCGGCACGTCCTCCCCTGCACTCCGTGCAGGGAGCCAGGGCCCCCCCTCCGTTTCCCCCGGCTGATTGCCCTGGTCCTCCATCCCCTCGTCCCTCGTCATCTTTCTCATCTCCTTGAACCTCCTCCCTCGGGGTCATGACCCCAAGATTGTGTCCAAGGAAACCGGGTGCAGGTCACGGGCATTTCAACGCATCCCCCATCTATCGGACGTGACGTTGGTCACGTCCTCCCCTCATCCCGTCGCTTCGCTCGGGATTTTTGGAGATATGGCCCCTGTCCAGCACCAGCCGGAGGAGTTGAGCCCAGGTAAAGCGATATCGTCGAGGCGGTGGGTCCGGGATCGCCGTCGCAGTCGGACGGGGGTCACCCCCGGGGGTCTTTGGGAACGGCTTTGGCGATCCCAAAGTCGCTCGCAACCTCGACGGAGACCCTTGGTGTGGGCTTGGGTGGGGCCCCGACCCCGGTCGGAGTCGAGCAGCGCGAGACAAGGACCGGAAGCGACGGTCCGGTGGACCGTCGCGTGGTCGGGCGAGGGTCCGGAACCTTTTGCGATTGGCGAAGACCCCATGACCACGGACGAGGTTCCCGTAGGGACGAGGTATCAGTGCCACGAGTCGTTTCAGGCGAGGCCCCGTCTTCGCGCGCAGCGACCGGAGGGAGCGAGCACGAGAGGACGTGCCAGTGGCACGCCCGATAGACAGGGGGCATGGCCGGCCCTTGCAAGCGACCACCTCCCTCGGGGGGACCGGGGGCCGGGCCCGGAGGACGCTCCGCAGGCGCGCGCGACCTTGCGGGGGCCATCCATGCCCTCGCGCGCGCCGAGGTCGCAGACGCGCCCCGGGGGCAGCGCCCCCGGGGCGACGTTGTGTCCGGAGGACCGGCCCCCGGGCCCCCCGCCACCCAGCGCCCCGATCCATCGCCCCCACACCTTGACTTGCGATCCCACCCAGGGCAGCCTACCGGGGACTTCCACGGAGCGTGCCCATGCGGATCGCACCGTTCTGGGTCGCCGCCGCCCTGATCCTCGCCGGATGCAAGGGCGCCGCCCCCGAGACCATCCCCTCGAAACCCCAGGAGAACGCCGTGCAGACCACCCCCTCCGGACTCCAGTACCAGGACCTCGTCGTCGGCACCGGCGCCCAGCCCGCCCCCGGTCAGACCGTTGTCGTCCACTACACCGGCTGGCTCACCGACGGGCGAAAGTTCGACTCCTCCCTGGACCGCAACCAGCCCTTCCAGTTCGTCCTGGGCCAGGGCCAGGTCATCAAGGGCTGGGACGAGGGCCTCGCCACGATGCGGGTCGGCGGCAAGCGCAAACTGACCATCCCCCCGAACCTGGGCTACGGCGCCCGGGGGGCGGGCGGCGTCATCCCGCCCAATGCCACGCTGGTCTTCGAAGTCGAACTGCTGGATGTCCGCTGACCGCGCCCCGCGGCCTCACCATGTTCCCCGGCCCCGGGTCCCTGCCGGGAGCCCCGATCACATCCCTGCCGGCGGCACGTCGGGCGTCTCGTCCTGGTCCGCCGCCGGAGCAGCCGCGGACCCCTCGTCGGCCCCCTCCTCCTCCAGCACCGGCTTCGCCACCACCAGGCTGAAGTAGGCCGACTCCTCGTGGAGCATCTCCACCTTCCAGCGGCGGATGCCCATCAACTTCCCCACGCCCTTCTTCTTCAGCGTCTCCGTCTCCCGGTTCAGGGCCGACTCCAGCCCCGACCCACGTCCCGCCTGCGTCATCGCGTAGATCGGTCCCCCCGGGTAGAGAGTCTCCAGATAGGGCGCCAGTTGCGTCGCCTTCATGAGCGGCTTGATCTCGCTCTGCGTGTAGTAGGTCTCCCCCCGCCACGTGATCAACCACGCGATCACGTCCTCCCTGCAGACCCGCTTCCCATGGGACCCCAGCGCCTCCGGGATGAAGCCCAGCCCCAGCCGGGTCAGGATCGGCGTGTAGGCCTCCCGGACCCACTCCTCCTGGGGCGCCGGATCGCAGCGGTCGAAGTAGTCGTCGAACAGGTACTTCACCGACCAGGACGGCGACAGCATCGGCATGTACCAGTTCAGGCACCACAGCAACAGCGCCAGCCCCACCCCCCAGAGCCCCCGCAGGAACCACCGCCGCAGCCGGTCATTCCCGAACGCCATCGCGATCATCAGCACCGTCGCCAGCCCCACCACCACCGGCACGAACCGGTCGTACTGCAGCGCCTCCACCTGCAGCAGCGACCGGATCACCGGGTTCGTCTTCCGGTAGAACGTCGAGTCCGCCCAGGTCTTCTGGGACCCCGCCGCCACCGGGGCCGTCTCGTCCGTCGGCGGGTGGTCCGGCCAGGGCCGGTCGTACTTGTACGTGAACATGTTGCGGAACGACTGCGGCTCCGTCGCGATCGTGTAGCCCACCGCCACCACCAGCGCCGCCCCGGCCACCAGCGCCAGCCGCGACGACCAGCCCCGGTCCCCCAGCACCTCCTCCACCGACAGGGCCGCCAGCAATACGAAGGGCGGGACCGCCGGGAAGATGTAGTGGTGGAACTTCGTCGCCGACAGCGTGAACAGCACGTAGGAGAAGAAGGACCAGATCAGCAGGAACAGCCGCATCCGGGACCGGGGGGACCCGTCCCGCAGCCGCAGCCGGGTCAGGTCCCGCAGCACCAGCGGCAGCATGCCGACCCAGGGGAAGGCCGCGATGGCCCCCCACTTGATGAAGTGCTCGAAGGTCCCCGTGTCGATCTGGTGGACCCCGGCCCCCAGGCGGTTGAAGTGGTCGTGAACCAGAAACCGCGTGTAGAAGGCGTTGCCGTGCTTCGCGAACATCCCCAGGTACCAGGGGAGCATGACCAGGCAGAGCATCAGCACGCCCCGGAGGATCTCCATCCGCTTCAGGGCCTTCCACTCCCCCGTGAGCAGCAGGTAGAGGGCCAGCAGGGCCCCCGGCAGCATGAATCCCAGCAGCCCCTTGCCCAGCGTCGCCAGGCCCAGGAACACGTAGGCCGTCCACAGCGCCGCCCGGCGCAGCCACCGGTCCTTCGACGCCTCCGTGAAGAGCGTCCCCGCCTTCCACTCCCGGTACAGCGGCACCCCGATCAGGGCCAGCAGCACCCCCGTCGCCACAAAGTAGAGGGCCGTGTGGACCCAGCCGGTCTTCTGCACCAGGATCCAGGCCCGCATCACAGGTCCGAAGCGCTCGTAGGCCCCCTCGGGCTCCAGGTCCAGCCCGATGATGATGAACTGCGGCACCGCCAGCAGCAGGAACCACCCCACCGCCAGCAGCAGCCACCCCAGGAAGGCCCGGTTCGAGGCCTGGAACCGCGGCCCCAGGTACGCGTTGAGGAAGAAGAGCAGCCCGATCGTCATCGTCCCGACGAAGGGCATGTCCGTGACCGCCTGCCGGGACAGGAAGAAGTACAGCGGCGTCGTCAGCAGCATCCCGGCGGCGATCAGGCCCGTCCGCCGGCCGAAGATCCGCGAGAACGTCACATAGGTGAAGAAGACCCCCAGGCTCCCCAGCAGGGCCCACGGGAGCCGCACGGCCCACTCCCCCACCCCGATCAGCTTGAAGAACAGGATCTCCCCGTACATGATCAGGATCGGCTTGCTGAAGAACCACTCGCCGGTCTTCGCCTCGGTCCCGATCTGGTCCTTGTACCCCCACCAGGGCGACAGAAGGTCCCCCATCTCGTGCATGTACCGGGCGACCTCGCCGTAGTGGGTCTCCCAGCAGTCCCACAGGCCGAAGGACCCCGCAAAGGTGACCAGCACCGCCAGGGCCCCCAGCAGCACCCCGGCCCGGACCCACCCCTCGTGGGGCCGATCAGAGGCCGGCGGCAGTCTGGCCGGGTCGTCCGCCAGCAGCGCCGGTCCGTTCCAGGAATCCTCGTTCGATGTCCTCGCCAACAGGGCCTCCGGCGACGGAAAACGCGCGAAATCTACAGGTTTCCCGCTGGGGGGTCAAGGTCCTGGAGGTTCCAGGTCCCGCCGCCGAAATATCTCCGGAGGCCTCCCGTCGAACCGGTGACTTCTGCACGGCCCCGACGGGGCGGGAGGACATGCCCATGGACAGACCCTTCAAGCGCTTCCCCTGGTGGACCCTGGTCGTCGCGGCCCTCATGGTCGCCCCCTTCACCGCTGACGCCCATCCCCGGCCCCCGCGGCCCTTCGCTCCGGCCTTCGTCCCCGCCGGGGGCTACCTGCTCCCCGACGGGGTCTTCCTTGTCCGGCAGGGAGGCCTGGAGGTCTTCTGGGCCGACGGCTGCTACTGGACCCTGGACCCCCGGGTCGGCTGGTACCGGGCCCTGGACTGGAACGGGCCCTGGGTGCTGGTGGAGCCGATGTGGGTGCCTCGACCCGTGATCATCCACTCCCAGAGGCCCGGATTCCGCGGTCACCGAGGGGCCTGGTACCCCTGGGCCCGCTGGGAGCGGCATCACCGGGACATCCGACCGCCGGCCCGGTGGGTGCCCGACCACAGGCCGCGGCGATACGACCGGGACGACCGGTGGGACCACCGGGAAGACCGCCGCCGGGACGGCCCCGGCCGACGGGACCGCCGCCATCGCTGACCCCCTCCCCGTCCCCCCCCTCCGCCAGGATCGAGGCCTCAGTTCCGGCGGGGCCGCGGGATCCCGTAGCGCCTGAGTTTCCCCTGGAGGGTCGTGGGTTTCAGGCCCAGCATCGCCGCCGCGCCCCGGGGGCCATGGATCCGCCCGCCACAGGCCTCCAGGGCCCGGGTCAGGACCCGCCGGGCCTCCTCCTCCCAGGTCCCCAGGGACGCCGGAGAGGCGACGGCCGCCCCCGCCGGCGCCGCTTCTCCCAGGCCCGGGGCCAGCGGTCCCGGGAGGACCAGTTCGGGCCCCGGGTGCAGGATCAGGGCCCGCTCGATCAGGTTCTCCAGTTCCCGGACGTTGCCGGGCCAGGTGTGGGCCTCCAGCGCCTGCCAGACCGCATCGGGGACCCGGGGCGGCCGGCGGTTCATCGCCGAGGCGTGCCGTTCCAGGAAGGCCTGCACCAGGGGGCGAATGTCCTCGGGGCGTTCCCGCAGAGGGGGCACGTAGATCGGCACGATGTGGAGCCGGTAGAAGAGGTCGGCCCGGAAGGCCCCCACCTCCACCAGGGTCTCCAGGGGGCGGTTCGTCGCCGCCACCACCCGGACATCCACCGGAGTCGTCCCCTGGCCCCCGAGGGACTGCACCTGCCGCTCCTGGAGGGCCCGGAGCAGTTTCACCTGGACCGACATCGGGGCATCGCCGATCTCGTCCAGGAAGATCGTGCCCCCGTCGGCCTCGACGAACCGCCCCGGATGGCGACGGGAGGCGCCTGTGAAGGCCCCCCGCTCGTGGCCGAACAACTCCGACTCGATCAGGGACTCGGGAATGGCCCCCAGGTTCACCGTGACGAAGGGGCCCCGGGCCCGGGGGCTGTAAGCGTGGACCATCCGGGCCAGGCCCTCCTTGCCGGTCCCCGTCTCGCCCCGGATCAGCACCGTGGCCCGGGAGGGCGCCACCCGGCGGACCTGCTCCAGGACCTGCCGCATCCGGGGGCTCTCGGCCACGTAGAGGGCATGCCGCGCCTCCTCCTGAATCCGGGCCTTCAGGCGGGCGTTCTCCCCCTCCAGCAGCCGGTTCAGGCGCCGGACCTCCTCGACCATCCGGCTGTTGTGCATCGCGATGGCCAGCAGGCCGGCGATCCGCTCGGCGCTCTGGAGGCAGCACTGCAGCAGGCCGTGGTCCCGGACGTGGGCCACGTCCAGCGTCCCGATCACCTGGTCCTCGAAGACCAGGGGGATGCTGACCAGCGCGCCGTACCCCTCCAGGGCCAGGGGGCGTTCCTCCCGGAACCGGGGGTGGTCCGGGTCCAGGGGCTCCAGGACATGGGTCCGCTTCTCCCGGATGGCCGGGCCGCAGGCCGAGAGGTCCAGGGCGACCCGGGTGCCCACCTCCGGGACCTGGACCCGGGGGTCGTCCACCAGCAGCACCTCGGCGTGGTCCGGATCCTCCGGCGTCCAGCGGTGGATGGTCAGCCGCGTCAGGCCGAAGAAGCGCCGCATCAGGCGGGCCGTCCGCTGGAGCACGACCTGCAGGTCCACCGACGAGAGAATGGCCCCGATGGCCTCGTCCATCAGTCCTTCCCGGTTCGCATGGCCGGGACAGTAGCGGTGCCCGTGGTCGTGCATGGGGGGTTCCATAGCCCGGGTCCCGAGGCCCGTCAACCGGCGGCCCTCCAGGGGACGCCCACACCAGCCGGCGGCCTGGTCTCACGGCCCCCGTGATGGGTCCGGCTTGAGGGATCGCCGGACCCGTCGTAGCCTGTCTCTGCGGGCCTTCCGGGTCCCCGAGGCCCGATGTCCCGACCGGGAGGTCCCCGATGTCCGCGATGCGCAAGGTCCCGGCAATCGTCTCCGCCCTGCTGCTGGCGGCCCACTTCCTCCGGTCGGGAGACCTCCCGTGGATGGTCCTCTCGCTGCTGTTCCCGGCGCTGCTCTGGGTCCGGCGGCCCTGGGCCGTCCGGGCGGTCCAGGCCTTCCTGGCCGCCGCCGCCGGCATCTGGACCTGGACCGCGGTCCTGATGGCCCGGATGCGCATCGCCGAGGGCCGCCCCTGGGTGCGGATGGCCTGCATCCTGGGCGCCGTGGCCCTGCTGGCCCTGGTCGCCATCTGGCTGATCCAGCCCCTGGCCCGCCCCTCCCGACCCCAGAGACCCGATCCTGAACCATAAAAGGTCAGACAACGTATATACGTTGACAAGACTGACCAAAAATGGTTAGTCGCCGGGCCGACGACACATAACCACAGGAAATCATGAGATGGCGCGTTGTGGCACAGCCCCTGCACGGCCTGCCGACCGTCTCTTGCTGGAGGTCCCGGAGGCATCATGGGCAATCATCGAACACGGGCCGTGCTCCTCTTCGTGGTGGTCGCGTCCTTCTCGGTGCTGATCTTCGGCGGGGTCCGGATCCAGCAGTACAAGCCGCCGATCCCCGGCCGGGTCCTCGCCCCGGACGGACAGGTGCTGTTCACCGGCGAGGACATCATCCGAGGGCAGAAACTCTACCTGAGCCGCGGCGGGCAACACATGGGGTCCATCTGGGGCCACGGGGCCTACCTGGCCCCCGACTGGTCCGCCGACGCGGTCCACCGGATCGGGATCGTGGCGGCCGGAATCGCCGCCGGCCGGCCGGTCGACGGGTCCACCCCCTTCACCCAGCAGGACCTGGAGGCCCTCCCGGCGCCCGAGAGGGCCCGCATCGAGGCCCTGGTCGCCCAGGAACTCCGGCAGAACCGCTACGACGCGACCACCGATGCCCTGACCCTCTCGCCGGCCCAGGCCGCCGCCTGGCCGATCCTGGCCGCCCACTACACGCGCCTCTTCCAGCAGGGAGACCCGGAGGCCGGGGTCCACCCCGGCGTCGTCCAGTCGGACGACGAGGGTCGCCTGCTGACGGCCTTCTTCACCTGGACGGCCTGGGCCGCGATGACGGTCCGTCCCGGCGAGACCTACACCTACACCGCCAACTGGCCCTATGACCCCCTGGTGGGCAACACGCCGCTGCCCGGCGCCCTGGTCTGGTCCATCGTCAGCGTCGTGCTGCTGATCGCCGGGGTCGCCTTCGCCATCTGGTGGTATCTGGCCCGGCTCTCGGGAGAGGATCGGCCCGAGATCCGGCCCCTGGCGCCTCCGGTCCCGACCGGCAGCCAGCAGGCGACCCGCTTCTACTTCCTGGCGGTGGTGGCCCTCTTCGCGGTCCAGGCGATCCTCGGATCCACCACGGGCCACTACGCCGTCGAGGGCAACGCCCTCTTCGGCCTCGACATGCGGCAGGTCCTGCCCTACCCGGTGGCCCGGACCTGGCACGTCCAGCTGTCGGTCTTCTGGATCGCCACGTCCTGGCTGGCCACCGGCCTCTTCATCGGCCCCTTCGTCTCCGGGCGGGAGCCCTCGGGACAGGCCCGCTGGACCTGGATCCTGCTGGGGGCGCTGGTGCTGGTGGTGGTCGGGTCTCTCGGGGGCACCTGGGCCTCCATCATGGGCCGGATCGGCGGAGACGCCTTCTGGTTCGGCAACCAGGGCTACGAGTACATCGAACTGGGGCGGGTCTGGCAGGTGGCCCTGCTGGGCGGCATGATCCTCTGGCTCCTGCTGGTGTACCGGGCGATCCGGCCGGTCCTGGCGCAGGAGGAGGACCGGGGAGGCCTCACGCACCTGCTGCTCTACTCGGCGGTCTCGATCCCGCTGTTCTACTCCGCGGGGCTCTTCTACACCCCCGGCACCCACATGAGCGTCGCGGACTACTGGCGCTGGTGGGTCGTCCACCTCTGGGTGGAGAACTTCTTCGAGGTCTTTGCCACGGTGGTGCTGGCCTTCGTGCTGAGCCGCCTGGGCGCGGTCCGGGAGAAGACGGCCCTCCAGGCGGTCTATGCCAGCATCCTGCTCTACCTGGGGGCCGGGATCATCGGGACCTTCCACCACCTCTACTTCGCCGGGACCCCGCTGTTCATCACGGCCCTCGGGGCGACCTTCTCGGCCCTGGAGATCATCCCCCTGGCCCTGCTGGGCTTCGAGGTGGTCGGCACCCTGCGGCTGGCCCACAGCGGCGGCCACGCGACCCCCTTCCGGTGGCCCCTCCTCTTCTTCGTCGCCGTGGCCTTCTGGAATCTGGTCGGGGCCGGGGTGTTCGGCTTCCTGATCAACCCGCCCATCGTGCTCTACTACGCCCAGGGCCTGAACACGACGCCGATCCACTCCCACGGGGCCCTCTTCGGGGTGTACGGCTTCCTGGCCATCGCCCTGATGCTCTTCTCCCTGCGGCACATCCTCCACCCGGCGGCCTGGAGCGACCGGCTGCTGAAGGTGGCCTTCTGGGGCCTGAACCTGGGCCTGGCGGGCATGATCGCCCTGAGCCTCGCCCCGGCGGGCTTCTACCAGTTCGTGGAGGCGATCCGCCACGGGACCTGGTGGGCCCGAAGCCCTGCCGTGACCCAGTCGGAGTTCATCCGGACCGTGACCTGGCTCCGGGTGCTGCCGGACCTGGTATTCTTCGTCGGAGTGGGGGCGCTCTGCGCCTTTGTGATCCGAGGCATCATCCTGGACGTCCGCCTGCGTCGATCCGGCGGCAAGGAGGTCTGACCATGGCAGAAGGAACGCCGCATGCTGGCGAGATGGCACCGGCCCAGGCCGTGCGACTGCGGGATCTGGTGGACTACTCCCTGGGGTCCGTCGTGAGCCGGACGCTGGCCAAGAGCCCCGCCGGGACCCTGACCCTCTTCGCCTTCGACGACGGTCAGGGCCTCTCGGAGCACTCGGCCCCCTTCGACGCCTATGTCACGGTGCTGGAAGGGGCCGTGGACCTGGTGATCGGCGGCCAGACCGTCCCGGCCTCCGAGGGAGAGACCGTCCGGATGCCTGCGAACGTCCCCCACGGCTTGACGGCCCGGGGGCGTTTCAAGATGCTGCTGACCATGATCCGGGGCTGACCCGTAACCGGCGGGGCCCGGTCCCCAAGGGGCCTCCGCCATGAGAAGACCCGCCATGGACCTCCCGGCAGCCATCCGCCGCCCACGCCTCCCGGTCCTGGCCACGGGGATGCTGACCTTCGCCCTGCTGGCCGTGATCCAGGTCCAGGTCCCCCGGCCCATGCTGCTGGCGGAGCGGTTCCTGCCGGGAGCCGGGTGGGTCGAGGCGGCGCTGCTGGCCCTCTATGCCGCGGTGATCCGGGACCGCCTGGAGGACCCCCGGAGGTCGGGGACCTGGCGGCGACGGGTCTGGGTGCTGTTCTCGGCGGTCTTCTTCGGGCAGTTCGTGCTGGGGATCCTGGGCCTCGACGCCCTGCTCATGACCGGGCGCCTCCACGTCCCGGTCCCGGCGGTGATCGTCGGGGGACCCCTGTTCCGGGGCGAGCGGTTCTTCATGCCGATCCTGTTCGCCTCGACGCTGGTCCTCGTGGGCCCGGCCTGGTGCAGCCACCTGTGCTACTTCGGGGGATGGGACAACCTGGCGGCCATGGCCCGCAAGCGCCCCGCTCCCCTGCCGACCTGGCGATGGTGGGCCCAGCCGACGATGCTCGTGCTGGTCGTCGGGGCCGCCCTCGGAATGCGCCAGGCCGAGGTCCCGGGGACCGTGGCGTCCCTGGTGGCCGTCGCCTTCGGGGTCGTGGGCATCGGGGTGATGGCCCTGGTCTCCCGCCGCCAGGGGTATCTCGCCCACTGCACGCTCTTCTGCCCCATCGGCTGGATCGCCACCCGCCTGGGTCGGCTGGTCTCGCTGTTCCGGATCCGCATTGCCGAGGGCTGCGACGGCTGCCTGGCCTGCGGGACCGCCTGCCGCTTCGGGGCCCTGACCCGGCAGGACATCGAGGCCCGGAGGGCCGGTCCCACCTGCACCCTCTGCGGCGACTGCATCCGCCCCTGCCGCCGGCAGGTGATCGGCTATCGTCTGGGTCCTCTGGACCCGGCCCGGGCCCGGAGCGTCTTCCTGGGGCTGGTGGTGAGCCTCCACGCGGTCTTTCTGGGCGTCGCCCGCATCTAGGGGCCCCGGACACGACGGGTCGCCCGCGACGACCGGACTCCGCCCCCCGCAGGCCCATTGTCTCGGCGGCGCCCCGGTGGCAGAATGCCCCCGTCTTTCTGGCCGAGGAGCCCATGCAGAAGGTCACCTATTCCCACGTGGTGGACGCCCCGCTGGCCCGGGTCCTGGAGATCTATGCCGATGACGACTTCTACATCCAGAAGCTGAAGAACAGCGGGGCCCTGACCGTCGAGGTGCTGGAGCGGGAGGAGATGCCCGGCAACCGGCTGCGGCGCAAGTGCCGCGCCAGCGAGCCCTCCCGGGTGCCCGCCTTTCTCCGGAAGTCCGACGTGGACTCCTATGTGGACGATCACGTGCTGGACCGGGACAAGGGCCTCATGACCTGGAAGGTCACGCCCCACATGATGGCCGACGCCTTCCTGCTGTCGGGGTCCGTGGAGTTCCAGGCCCAGGGGCCCTCCCAGACCCGGGTCACCTTCACGACCCAGGTCGAGGTGAAGATCCCCCTGGTGGGCGGCAAGGCCGAGAAGATCGCCCTGGAGAAGACCGAGGAGGAGGTCGCCCGCCAGGTCGCCTTCCTCCGGAACTGGATCGCCCGGGGTTGACCCCCGCCCGGGCCCGCCGATCCCCGGCATCCGACCGGTTTCTTCCTCTTTTGCGGTGGCCGGGAGGGCCCGCCCGTGGGACCATGCACCCGGCCTTCGGGATGGAGGAATCCATGGAGTCCCAGTGCTGGCACATCCCCTTCGACCAGATGGAACGGTTCATGCGGGAGGTCTTCGAGGCGGTCGGGGTGCCGCCGGAAGATGCGGCCATCTGCGCCGACGTGCTGATCACCTCCGACAAGCGGGGCATCGACTCCCACGGGGTCGGCAGGCTCAAGCCGATCTACATCGACCGCATCCTGGAGGGCATCCAGCACCCGGTCACCCAGTTCGAGGTCGTCAAGGAGACCGAGACGACCGCCGTGGTGGACGGCCATGACGGGATGGGTCACGTGATCGCCCGCCGGTGCATGGAGATGGCCATCGACAAGGCCCGGCGCAATGGGCTCGGCATGGTGGTGGCCCGCAACTCCACCCACTACGGCATCGCGGGGTACTACTCCCTGATGGCCATCGAGGCCGGCCAGATCGGCATCACGGGGACCAATGCCCGGCCTTCCATCGCCCCGACCTTCGGCGTCGAGAACATGCTGGGGACGAACCCCCTGACCATCGGGGCCCCCTCCGACGAGCCCTTCCCCTTCCTGATCGACTGCGCCACGAGCATCACCCAGCGGGGCAAGATCGAGGTCTATGCCCGCCTGGACAAGCCGATGCCCCCGGGATGGGTCATCGGGGAGGACGGCCAGACCCGGACGGACCCCCACGCCACGCTGAAGGAACTGGTGGCCGGGACCGCGGCGCTGGTTCCCCTGGGCGGCATCGGCGAGGAGACCGGCGGCTACAAGGGCTACGGCTACGCCACGGCGGTGGAGATCCTCTCGGCAGCGCTCCAGGAGGGCCGTTTCCTGAAGGGCCTGCTGGGGTACGAGGACGGGCGCAAGGTCCCCTACCACCTGGGGCATTTCTTCCTGGCGATCGACATCGAGCACTTCGTGCCGCTGGCGGTCTTCAAGCGCATCACCGGCGAGATCCTCCGGGAGTTGCGCCAGTCCCGGAAGGCCCCGGGACAGACGCGGATCTACACCGCCGGGGAGAAGGAGTGGGAGGCCTGGCTCGAGCGCAAGGACCGGGGCGTTCCGATCAACGAGCCCCTCCGAAAGGACTGCGACGCCCTCCGGGACCGGCTGGGGCTGCACCACTGGCGCTTCCCCTGGGACGACTGAACGGAGCCCCGATGGACCCGATTCCCCCGAGCCGCCGGGCCCGCAAGCGGCTGGTCCAGCAGGGGGTCCGCCGCCTTCGGGCGCTCCCGGGATGGGACCCGGCCCGGCGGGTGCCGGACCCGGACCCCCTGGCGGGCCCCCGGGGCGCCCTGGAGGACGCCCGACAGGCGGAGGTGGCCCTCCAGGCAGCGTCCTGTCCCGACTGCGCGGCGCGACGACAGGAGGAGGGGGACCCCACGGCCCTCTGCGACCGGCATCTGGCCGCCGCACTGGGAACGGACCCGTCCCGCTGACCAGCCCGACCCCGGACGTCCTCGTCGTGGAACCTCAAGCCGATCAGCCGGGCAGGGCCGCCAGGTATTCCCGGAGGGCCTGGTTGAAGGCCTCGGTGGCCTCCCGGTTCGACAGGTGGCCTGCCCCGGCCAGCGTCACCAGGGTGGCCCGAGGAATCTGGGTGGCCATCTCCTGCATCTCCGACGGGGGGGTCAAGGCATCCGCCGCACCGGCAATGCAGAGCACCGGGACCTGGATCGTCGGCAACAGCGGGCGGGAGTCGGGGCGATCCCGCATCGCCAGGAGCGCCCGATCCACCCCTTCGGGGTCCGCCCGTCCAGTGGCCTCCCGGACGTAGGACTCCACCGTGGGGCGCATCTTCCGGGTCTCCTCCGACAGCAGCAGCGGAACGGACTGGTCCGCCAGCCAGCCGATCCCTTCCTCCCGGGCCTTCCGGACCAGGTCCAGGCGCCGTTCCCGCACCTCGGGGGCATCGGGGGAGGCCCTCGTGTTGCACAGCACCAGGCCCGCGATGCGCCAGGGAACCCTCTCCACGATCCGGAAGGCCAGGTAGCCCCCCATCGACAGCCCGACGGGAATGAAGGATCCGACTCCCTCCCGGTCCAGCATCGCCAGGACCTCGTCGACCCAGCCGTCCAGCGTGTCGGGTCCCGGTGGCCTTCCCCCAAAGCCTGGCAGGGAGGGCGCCAGGGCCCGGAACCCCGGCGCCAGGGACTCCACCTGGGGGTCCCAGAGGTGCCCATCCAGGGGATAGGCGTGGAGGAACAGCAGGGTTCCCTTTTCCATGACGACTCCTCGGACAGCGGGGCCGTGATCCCCTTTCCCCGGGAATCGGATTATACTGGCCTGCGGAAATCAGGGAACCGGACCGTGAATCTCTTGAGACGGAGGAGGACCCCATGAGACGCCTGACCCGCCTGCTGATCGCGATGGCCTGCCTGCTGCCGGCCGCAGCCCTCCAGGCCCAGGAGAACCCCCGCTTCAATGCGGACCTCTACCGGCCGTCGCTGCACCCCGGGGACATCCTGGGGATCCAGACCAGCAACCAGCCGGGACACCTGAAGGCCGGGGGAGGGCTCTTCCTGACCTGGAACCACAAGCCCCTGGCCATCGTGGACCAGTCCACGGGCAACGTGCTGCTGAAGGCCGTCACAAACCAGTTCGTGGGGGACCTCTTCGTCTCCCTGGGCCTCAGCGACTACCTGGACCTGGCCCTGGGCCTGCCGGTCTTCCTCTACACGACCGGCGACGAGCCCAACGCCCTCTCGGCGCTCAAGAAGGCCGAGGGGGTCTCGGTGGGGGACCTGCGATTCGGGGCGAAGGTCTCGTTCTTCGGGCGGCAGCGGAAGGCGGGCTTCGGCCTGGCCCTCGCCGAGGATCTGACCTTCCCCACGGCCACCCCGAAGGACTTCAACGGGGACCGGCTGGTGACCAGCACGACGACCCTGGTGGCCGACTACCTGTACCGGGGCTGGAACGTGGCCGTGAACCTGGGGTACCGGTTCCGACCCAACGTCCGGGTGCCCGATACCGCCGGCGGGTACTGGATCGGCGATGAACTGCTGGTGGGAGCCGGCCTCGTGGTGCCCTTCATCTGCGGGAAACTGGAGGGCATCGGGACGATGGAGTTCCGGGGCGGCGTCGAGAACGAGGCCTTCAGCAAGTACTCCACCGGGCTGGACTTCCTGGGTGGCATCCGGGGCCGGGTGGGCCCCGTGGCGCTGCTGGCCGCCGCCGGCGGAGGGGCCCTGAAGGGCTACGGCAGCCCGGCCTACCGGGTGACCCTGGGGGTCTCCTACGAGCCGGCCATCGACCGGGGCTGCGTGAAGGACACGGACAAGGACGGGATCTGCGACGAGAAGGACAAGTGCCCGACGGACCCCGGGCCCGCCGAGACCGAGGGCTGCCCGGACCGGGACCGAGACGGGATCCTGGACGCCAATGACCGCTGCCCCGACGTCCCGGGCCTGGAGAAGTTCCAGGGGTGCCCGGACCAGGATGGCGACGGGATCGAGGACTCGAAGGACCGCTGCCCGAAGGAACCCGGGCCGGCGAAGTTCGACGGCTGCCCGGACAAGGACGGCGACGGGATCCCGGACCTCAAGGACAAGTGCCCGGACCAGCCGGGCCCCGAGGCCACCGGCGGCTGCCCCGACAAGGACGGCGACGGCATCGCCGACGGCGAGGACAAGTGCCCCGATATCCCGGGGCGGAAGGAACTCCAGGGCTGCCCGCCGCCGACCCCCGAGAAGGTGCGCCTGACCGCCGAGCGGATCGAGATCCTGGAGATGGTCTTCTTCGACACCAACAAGGCGACCATCAAGCCCGTCTCCTTCGGGATCCTGGACGCGGTGGCCCAGGTGCTCCAGGACAACCCCTTCATCAAGCGACTGCAGGTCGCCGGGCACACCGACGACGTGGGGCCCGATGACAAGAACCTCAAACTCTCCCAGGCCCGGGCCGAGGCGGTCCGCGCCTACCTGATCTCGAAGGGCGTCGCCCCCGAGCGGCTCGAGGCGGTGGGCTTCGGCGAGACGAAGCCCCTGGTCCCGGAGAAGACCAAGGAGGCCCGGGCCAAGAACCGCCGGGTCGAGTTCCTGATCCTCGAGAAGTAGCCCGAATCGGGCCTGACTGCGCCCTGGACATCCCCCCACGACCGGTTGCCATCTGCCTGGACGTTCCGCCCGGATCGCCCCGGAAACCCGCCCGGTGCCCCTGGGACAAGACGGCGGACCAGGCTGGTCGGGCGATCCCTGATGGGACGGGCGAGGACGTCAGGTGAGGCCGCCGTCCACCGCGATCACCTGTCCGGTGAGATAGGAGGCCTGGTCGGAGCACAGGAAGGTCACCAGCGCCGCGACCTCCTCGGGGCGACCGGCGCGGCGCATCGGGATGGCCTGCTCCATGGCCTCCCGGGGCGCCGAGGCGGACATCTCGGTGTCGATGAGCCCCGGGGCCACGCAGTTCACCGTCACGTTGCGGGCCGCCAGTTCCCGGGCCAGGGCCTTCGTCGCCCCCACCAGGCCCGCCTTGGCCGCCGAGTAGTTCACCTGCCCGGCGTTGCCCACCAGCCCCGAGACCGACGAGATCACGACGATGCGGCCGTAGCGCCGCCGGGCCATCTGCCGGGCCAGGGGCCGGACCACGTGGAAGAAGCCGTCCAGAGAGGTCCGGATCGGGAGGTGCCAGGCCTCCTCGTCCAGTCCCACGAAGATGCCGTCGGCGGTGACCCCGGCATTGCTGACCACGAAGTCGATGCCCTCGGGCCCCTCCAGATAGGGCGCCAGGGCCGCCTCCACCTGGTCTCCTCGGGTCACGTCGAAGGGTACGGGCAACGCGCGGCCGCCGGACCGGGCCGCCATCTCGCAGACCTCCAGCGCCGCGTCACGGCGCTCCCGGTAGTTCACCAGCACCTCGATCCCCCGAGCCGCCAGGTCCAGGGCGATGGCCCGGCCGATCCCCCGACTGGCCCCGGTGACCAGGGCCCGGCGTCCCCGGAACGTCATGGTTCGTCCTCCCGGCGATAGACCTTCACGTTGCCCTGAGCCATCACCTGGTCGCCCAGGGTCACGCGACCTTCATAGGAGGCGAAGGCTCCCAGGCGGGCGACCTCCTGCACGAAGACCTCCAGCGTCGTCCCGAGGAGGACCTCCGCCTCCCGGGCGAGGACCAGATCCCGGGCAGCGACCAGGTAGCCCCGGATCGGCCGGCGCAGGGGGTCCGCCAGCGTGATGTGGGCCGCAGCGGCCTGGGCGATCAACTCCATGTGGGCCACCGCCTCGAGCCGCCCGTCCCGGAGGAACGGGTTGTCCGGCCGCACCACCGCCCGGCAGGCCACCCGGTCGGGCTCCCAGGCCACCACCCGGTCGATCAGCCGCATCGGCCCCCGGTGAGGCAGCAGGTCCTCGATGGGGGGGATGTCGTCAGTCATCGGGCCCCATCTCCCGGCGGAACACCGCCTCCAGCACCGACCCACCCGGGAGGGCCCGCCGCAGTCGCAGGCGCCGGGCACCCGGCGGGCCCAGCAGGAACTCCAGCACCCGGTGCAGGGAGGCGCAGGGATGGCGGTCGCCGCCGGGCAGGGCGTCCAGGTCGATGACCCGGACCTCCTCCGGGTCCTCCGAGAACCCGTGGTCCTCCGGCGGCCCGTGGTCCAGGGACTCGATCACCCCGAGGCAGGGCACCCCATCCGGAGGCCTCGCCGCCAGGCGCAGGGACCCGCAGAAGTCCCGGGTGCAGTGGCCCGGATCGGCCCAGGAGGCCGTGCGAATCGCCTCGTCGCCGGCGGTCACCTGGACCTGGGGGGCCCCGCCCTGAAGCCGACAGACCGCCTCCAGCAGGGCCATCTCGAAGGTCGCCGGGCCGGCGGTGACGGTCGTCGAGGCGGCGAGCCGCCGGGCCAGGATCGCCCAGTAGCCCGGCGCCGCGTTGTGCACCGAGTTGTGGAACAGCGTCGGCGAGACCGCCGGGTCCGGCCCCAGCACGACGGGCAGCAGCGCGGCAATCGTCTCGATCTCGCCGTTGGCGGTGCCGAAGACCAGCGGGACGTCGGCCCCGGGGTCCGAGGCCGCCCAGGTCACCTGGAGGCCCTGGAGGATCAGTCGGGAGAGGCGTCGCCGGACGTTTCTGGGAATGAACTCCTCGGGGACCTGCCAGGGCCGGCCCCCGACGGGTCGATCCCCGTCCACCAGTCCCGCCCCAGCGAGGATGAAGGCGACGCTCATCGACGGACCTCGAAGACCAGGGAGACGTCGTTGCCACCGAAGGCGAAGGAGTTCGACAGGGCGAACCGGATCCCCGGGGCCGCCTCGTCCTCCCGGAGGATGAGGGCCTCCACCTCCGGGTCCAGGTCCTCCAGTCCCAGGTTCCGGGGCAGCACCTCGTCCACCAGCGCCAGCAGGGTCACGAAGGCCTCGACCCCTGCGGCCGCCCCCAGCAGGTGTCCGGTGTAGCCCTTCGTCGAGGAGCAGGGCACCCGGGTTCCCAGGGCCCGGACGATGCCCCGGGACTCGGACCCGTCGTTGGCCGGGGTGGCGGTACCGTGGGCGTTCACGTAGCCGATGTCCTCGGGCCCGATCCCCGCCTGGGACAGGGCCTCGGCCATGGCCCGGAAGGCCCCCTCCCCCTCGGGGTCCGGGGCGGTCATGTGATGGGCCTCGGAACAGGCCCCGAACCCTGCCAGGCGCAGGTCCGGGCCCTCCCACGACGAGGGACGCTCCCGGGCCAGCAGAAAGGCCGCGGCCCCCTCGCCGAGATTGAGGCCCCGGCGGTTCGCGTCGAAGGGACGGCAGAAGTCCGGGTCCATCACGCCCAGGGACCGAAACCCGAAGCAGGTGGTCCGGCACAGGGCATCGACCGAGGCCACCACGACCGCGTCGCAGCGCCCCGACCGGATCAGGCCGGCCCCGGAGACGAAGGCCTGGGCCCCGGACGAGCAGGCCGTCGAGACGGTGAAGGCCGGTCCCTGGACCCCCAGCAGCCGCGCCACGAAGTCCGCCGCGGCCCCGAAGGACTGGCGCCGGTGGTAGTCGAAGGGGGCCTCCGGGGTCCCGGCGGCCAGGTGCCGCTCCAGGTCCCGGTTGCCCGAGGCCGAGGTCCCCACCACGACGGCAATGCGATGGGATGGCACCCGCTCCTTCCAGAAATCCACCGACGGCTGCACGGCCGCCAGGGCCACTGCCAGCAGCCGGTGGCACCGGGTGTCGAAGGCCTCGAGGCCCTGCGGAACGGGTGGCAGGTCCCCGGGGACGACTCCCAGGGGGGCCCCCAGTTCGGGGCATTCGGGGAGGTCCCGGCGGAGGCCGCGCCGGCCAGCCCGGAGGGCCGCCCGCACCTCGTCAGGGGTGCGGCCGAGCGGACTCGCCTGCCCCATCGCCAGGACCGGCAGCGCCTCCATGACCCGACATCCCGCAGAGACTGGCCGATTCTGGGAAATGGACCTCCCCCTGTCAATCGGACCGCGTTGACGGAGGGCGCTGGTCCCGTATCCTTACGGGATGACGCCGGACGACCCACTGCACCCCCGCACCCAGGCCACCCCGTCGTCCCCCCGCCTGGCCCTCGTGGAACTGGTGTACGACCTCCGGTTCCGGACCGACCAGGCCTGGTATTTCCCCTTCCTGGCCGCCCTCGCCGACCGCCTCGGGGCATCGTGCCGATGGTGGTGTGTCGGCGGGACCTGCCAGGCCCGGGTCACCGGAGGGGAGGGGGACCACTACGTCGTGACTCCCGACGACAAGGACACCGAGGCCCTGGAGGCGGCGCTGGCCGCCGTTGCCCCCACGCACCTGCTGGTCAGCGAGGTCCCGGGGGATTCCCTGGCGGTGGCCCTCCGGCGTGCCGCTCCAGGAGCCCGCTGCCTCACTTCGGCCCCGGCAGCCGGTCCCGGCTGGCCGACCCTCTTCGACCAGGTCGCCTCGGGGCCCGAGAGCCCCGCCCGCCCCCCGCTGGACCAGGCCGACCGGGTGACCCGCGTGGACTGGTTTGCCCGCTGGCTGGACCGACCGCTTCCCGGGGACGTCTCCCCCGGGTCCCGGCTCGCCGATGCGGTGGTGCCGCGATACGACGCCTGCATGGTCGGGGACCGTTCCCGGGCCCTGGCGCCCCTGATCCAGGTCGTCGCGGGGGTCCGGTGCGACCATGCCCGCCCGGTGGCCGACAACCCCTGCTATGCAGGCATCGACCTGTCGGGGGCCTCCCGGCGTGGAGGCTGCACCTTCTGCTCGTACCAGGTGCCCCCCCGCATCGACCCCCGGGGCGACCCGGTCCGCCAGGCCCTGGACCAGGTGGCGGCGATCCGCCGGACCGCCCTGCCCGAGGGCCGG
This sequence comes from Deltaproteobacteria bacterium, assembly GCA_029547805.1. Taxonomy (GTDB): domain Bacteria; phylum Myxococcota_A; class UBA9042; order DTJE01; family DTJE01; genus JAGOKF01. Next base: position 95,785 of record JAKPOP010000001.1, on the reverse strand, counting down.
GACTGCGGACACTACGAGTTCCAGGACGTCCGCCTGCTGAACCGCCTGGAACCCCTGGTCACCGGCCTGCTGGCGATGGACCTCCCACCGTCCACGTTCTACCTCCATCCCCGGATCGACGCCGTGCTGGCCCAGGCGGAGGCCCTGCCCCGGGTGCTGTCGCGGCTGCGGCCGGCGGGCCATGTCCTCTGGCTGTTCCGGGTGGGGCTCGAGTCCTTCTCGGAGGTCGAGAACGCCCGCTTCAACAAGGGGATCTCCCGCAGGCAGATCGACGACTTCCTGTCGCTGATGGCCGACCTGGAGTCCCGCTTCCCGGGAACGCTGGTCGTGTCCCGACCGTACGGCTATATCGCCTGGACCCCCTGGACCCGGCCGGCGGACATCCGGGAGGGCCTCCAGGCGCACCGGGCCCGGGGAATGGGGGAGGACGGCACCTGGCTGGCCAACGCCCTCCAGATGTACTCTGATGCCCCCATCGCCGCCCTGGCGGCCGCCGACGGCCTGCTGATCGACCACTTCGAGGACCCTGCCTTGGCCTTCTCGACGGCCCTGGAGGGAGCCGTACGGCCCGGCATGCGGGCCTGGCGATTCCAGGACCCCCGGACCGCGCTGCTGGCGGGGGCCGTGATCCGGGTGCTGGCGGTGCGATGGCAGGCTGACGGCCCGGGAGGGCCCCTGTTCGGGGATGCCGACGTCGCCTGGATCCGGGAACGGGCCGCCGAGGGCCTCGCCCCCGGGGATCCGATGGACGTTGCCACCCGGGCCATCGAGGTCCTGGAAGGGGCCGACCCGCCGACCACGACCCGCGAACTCCTGGCTCGATGCCTGCTCCCGGGCCGGACAGCGGGGATCGCCACCCGGGCCGCCTCTCCCGATCCGCGTCTGGCCAAAGCCCGCCGCGCCATCCAGGCGATGCTGGACCTGGCTCGAACGCAGGGGCACCCGGTCCTCTCGGAGGTCCGCCTGGCAGGACTCGGTCCCGCCTCCCCCGGGACGATCTCCCTGCGAATCGAGGTGGCGGGGCATCCACTGGACCTGCGGATCCGGGACGCCTCCACCGGAGGGCCTTGCTTCGCCCGAACTCCCCGGCTCCTGGTGTCCCACGCCTCCGAAACCCCACTGCGGGATTCCCGGGACGTGGAGGTCGTCCGCGGGATCACGGACCTCCTGGCCCGCCTGGAGGCCGCCGGCCTGGACCTCGTCGCCATGGCCTCCCCATCCCCCGTCAGGCCCCGCGATTGATGGAGCGCGTCCCCCCGCGACCCCTGCCCCACGGACGCCTCCGACCCAGACCCGCCGCCTCTCGGCGCCCCTGATCCTGGACACGACACCACAGCGAAGGGACAATCCCTCCGATGCTTCATGGGAGATCGATCATGGGTCATTGGGCGAGGCGTTCCCTGGTCCTGGTGCAGTCCGCGGTGCTGGCCGCGGCGCTGCTGGGCACCCCCGTGGTCCGGGCCGACAGCCCGGAGGAGGCCGTCGAGGAGGTGGAGGAGGTCGAGGCCGTCGCGGCGGAACCGACCCCGGCCCCCGGGTGGCTGGACGTGGTGGGCCGCTTCCACGTCGCGGTGGTCCACTTCCCCATCGCCTGGATCGCCATCACCCTGCTGCTGGACCTGCTGGCCTTCGGCCTGGGTCGCCGGGAACTGGGACAGGCGGGCCTGTGGACGCTGGGTGCCGGGGTGCTGTCCTACGGCCCAGGGGTGCTGACCGGCCTGCTGCGCCAGGGAGGCATCTCCCAGACCGAGGCGGTCCAGGCCCTGGTCGAGACCCACGAGCGGCTGATCCTGGCCTCGCTGGCCGTCGCAGCGGTGGCGCTGGTCTGGCGGTGGCGAAACCGCCGGGCCCTGGAAGGCGGAGCCCGCCTTCTCTACCTGGCCCTGCTGGCGACGGCCTGCGCCCTGGTCTTCCTGGGGGCCCACCTCGGCGGCAAGGTGGCCTGGGGCCCAAACCACCTCCCCTTCTGACCGCCTGGCCCCCGAGACCCGTTCCGGCGCCGGGCGGCACACGTTCCAACGCCAGGCGGAGAGAAGCGCGAGGGATCCCACCGGCCTGTCATCACCTTCCCCTGGGGTCCGTGCCCGGTCCATGTCCCACCCCCGTGCCATGATGAGGCAGGACATGCAGGAGGACCCCATGGCCGTCCAGGACCGCCTCTCGATGCTGTTCGCCACCCGCCGGCCCTGCCTGATGGTGGGACCCCCGGGGGTCGGCAAGACCGCCCTGATTCGGGACTTCATCCAGGGCCTGCAGGGGGAGTTCCATCACCTGCCGGCCTATCGGCTGGACCCGTACACGATCGGGGGCCTCCCGGCCCACCGGGAGGGGCGGACCGTGATCGGCATCCCCGAGTGGGCCGACCGGCTCAACGGCGCCGCGGCGGCCGGCCGGGCGGCGCTGCTCTTCATCGACGAGCTGACCACCGCCGCCCCTTCCCAGCAGACCGCCGCGCTGACCCTGCTGTCGGACCGGCTGGTGGGGGACCAGCACCTGCACCCGGAGGTCCGGGTGTGGGCCGCCGCGAATCCCCCGGAACAGGCCTCCGGCGGGTTCGCCCTGGAGCCCCCGATGATCAGCCGCCTGGTGGTGGTCCCGTGGGAGTCGGTCTTCAGCCTGGCCGACTGGCTCCGATCCTTCCCGGACTGGTGCACCCGCAAGGGATACGACGCCGATGCGGTCCGGCTGGTGTGCGACTTCCTGGGCCAGCACCGGGAGGCCATCTCGAACCCGCCCGGCGAGGCCGGCATGGAGCCCTATCCCTGCCCGAGGTCCTGGGAGTCGGTCGTGGCGATCCTCTCCCAGCGCCCGGCGCCGTCGAACACGTGGCTCCAGGCCCTCATCGCCGGCTGCGTGGGTCCCCGGGTGGCCGCCGACTTCCTGCGGTTCCGCAAGGGGCGCCACCTGCTGAGTCCCCAGCAGTTGCTGGAGGGAGCCCCCCTCCCGATGGAGGCCGACGTCCGCACGGCGGTCCTGGAACAACTGGTGGACTGGGCCCGTCGTTCCGGCCGTCAGGCCCTCGAGGGACTGGACTGCCTGCAGCGCCTGGCGGACCAGGAGGGCGCCTTCGCCCAGGTGGTCCAGGCCACCATCCGGCTGCTGGGCGTCGATATCCCGGGAATCGACACCGTGGACCTGCTGGGGCGGATCGAGCATCCCCGGTTGCGCCGGGCCGTCGAGGAGGTGGTCTGTGCCTGAGGCAACCCATTATCAGACTGGACCGGGCCCGGAGAGCCCGCCCCTTCGACCCGACGCGACGCAGGGATCGGCCGGGCGGGATTCGGGCACCCCCGTCGAGGACCGGATCGCCATCGCCCAGGCCCGGCTGGGTCGGGACCGGCCCTTCCTGGCCCCCCTGATCGACCTGGCCCGGCTGGTCCAGGACGACCGGGTCCCCACGATGGCCATCGACGAGGGCGCCCGGGTCTACTGGAACCGGTCCTTCTGCGCCGGCCTGTCGGTGACGGACCTCGAGTGCCTGCTGTACCACGAGGTCCTGCACCTGCTCTTCCGGCATCCCGAGCGGGTCCGGGCCCTGCGGGAACACCATCCCGACTGGTCCCACCAGCACCTGAATCTCGCCGCGGACCTCGAGGTCAACGACCTGCTGTCACAGGAGGAGGCCTTCCAGCAGGCCACGGTGCAGTCCCGCATCCTGGTCACTCCAGAGACCCTGGGCCTGCCCTCGAACCTCACGATGGAGGAATACGCGGACCTGCTTTGCCATCCAATGGCCCCGACCCCGGAACAGGACTCCGCCACGTCAGCCCAGGGATCGGCCGGGGCCGCGCGACCCTCTGGCGAGGACGGACGACCGGACGGGACCTCCGACGAAGGGCAGCCGGTGTCGCCGTCGGGCAGCAGCCCCGATCCCCAGGCCGAATCGGATCGGGACCCGCAGAGCGGCCCCCAATCCCGGCAGGCCCCTTCGACCACCGGGTCCAACGGGCAGCCCGGTGTCCGGCAACGCCCGAGTGGCCGGGGGCGCGGTGCGCCGCCGGAATCCTGGGAACGCCCCGGTGGCAGCGGACACGGTCTGCCGCCGGCCCCCTGGGAACGCCCCGGTGGCAGCGGGCACGGTCTGCCGCCGGCCCCCTGGGAACGCCCCGCCGACGACCCCCGGGATCCGGCGGCCTCCCCGGAGGCCATCCAGGACGCCCAGGCCGCCTGTGAGTCCTCCGTCGGAACCGAGACCGGGCCCATCGCCGATCGGCTGAGGGCCCGCAAGACCCCCCACCTCCCCTGGCAGCGGCTCCTGGCCCGGTACCTCCGGGGTCCCCTGAAGAGCCCACCCATCCCGGGCGGCTTCCCCGAGGACTACGCCTACCTGCGGGTCCACCCGGCCGCCCCGGACCCCTTCCTGTTCCCGTCCCTTTGCGGGCGGCGCCGCCGGGTCGGCGTGGTGCTGGACGTCTCGGGGTCGATGCAGGAACAGGCGACCCGGGCGATGGGGGAGGTGCGGGCACTGGTGTCGCAGCCCGACACGGAGGTCCTGCTGGTCTGCTGCGACGTCCAGGTGATCTGGAAGGGGCCCTGGCACCGTGACCTGGCCATCCCCTGGACCTGGGCGGGCACCGACCTCCGGCCCGCCATCGGGGCCCTGGCCTCCGATCACCCCTCGGTGATCCTGGTCATCACCGACGGCTGGACCCCCTGGCCCGACCGTCCGCCCTCGGCTCCCGTCATCGTGTGCCTGCTGGGCACCGAGGGTCCCCGGCCCCCGGATTGGGCACGGACCGTGGTCGTGCCCGACCCTGTTCATCCTCTTGGAGGTGCCTCATGAGTCCTCTGAATCCCACCCCCCCAGGCGGCCGGGCCCCCGGTCCCGCCACCTCGGGCACTGGCTCCCCAGAGTGCCCGGACCCCCGCTGCCCCGGCTGCCCGAAGCCCCTCCAGCACCTGCGATGGGCCGTCTGGTCCCGGAACCAGGGGATCCTTCGACCCCTGTCGCTGCTGGCCGGCCACATCGCCTCGATGTTCCATCTCCAGGTGGCGACGGCCGCTCAGTCGACCTGCTGGGGCTACCCGGTCTCCCGCCCGGTCCTCCCGAGAGAGCCAAATCGATTCGTGCTGTTGCACCTGGGCAACACCTCCGGGGCGCCCCTGGCCATCGACGGGGAGGGCAACCTCCGGGAGCCGGCCATGCCCTTCCGGAAGGTCGTGCCCAGGGGCCCGACCTCCCTGCCGGGATACGAGTTCCGGCCGATCTACGAGGACCTCGCGGCGATGGTGCGCCGGGCGCACCAGCAGACGGCCTCGCCCGAGGTCCTCCGCTGCCTGGACGAGACACTGGACCGCCTGTGGCGCGTCACCATCGTCCAGGGCCTCCGCCGACGACCGTCCCGGCGATCCGCCTGAACCCGCCTCCCGGCCCACCCGACCTCCGGCTTGATCCCGAACACGGCCTGCGGTGAAATCCCCCCATCACCCCGCGGAGGTTTGCGATGTCTCGAGGGTCCTTCCGCTTCGTGGCGGCCTGGCTGACCCTGCTGGCGGCCTGCGGGTCCGGCAATGCCGGCGCCCCGGACACCGGGTCCGCCGATGTCCCGGAGCCCACCGACGTGGCGCCACCGGACGACACCTCCGCGCCACCGGATGCCCGGTTCGACGCGGTGTTCCCCGACACCGGGGCCGACCCGGGGACCCGGGACCTGGCCCCCGAGGACCCGTCGCCGGATCCGACACCATCGGATCTCCCCCCCACCGACTCGTTGCCCCCGGAGGACCCGGGCACCGACCCAGGGGGCGGCTCGGACCTCCCGGCGGACCCCGGACCTCCGGCAGGCCCGTGCGAGTCTGCCGGCGGGCTCTGCGTGCTGGATTCCCGGACCTGTCAGCAGGGGGGCGGCACCCTGCACCCCGCCGGCGATGCCCAGTGCCTCTTCGATGACGGGCCCCTGTTCTGCTGCATCCCCCCGATCCCCCAGGCCTCGGGGGAGACCTGCGCGTCCCGGGGAGGGCTATGCGTGACCACGCCCGGCGTCTGCTACCGGACCGGCGGCATCCATGCCCCCCGGGCCGACGACTGCCCCCCGGGGCCTGGGTCCATGTGCTGCCTGCCGGCGGACCGGTGCCCTCCCGGCGACGACCTCGAGTGCTGCATGGGGTCCTGGACCGCCAGACCCATGTGCGACCGGGGCACCTGGACCTGCCTCGACGGCGGCGATCCCCAGCCCAAGGGGTCCTGCCTGCCGGACTGATGCCGACCCCGCCAGAGGCCGGGGTCCGCTTCCTGGAGGAACCGGCCGAAGACTGAGACACAGGACGCCCTGGCCGGGGGAACGGAGGCCCTCGGGAACCTGTCGCCCTTGACCCCCGCCTCCGGGACCGGTACCGTCCCGCCCCGGACCAGAATCCGGACCTCGGGTCAGGAGCAGGAGCCAAGATGGCCACGGAGGCCGCTGGATTGACCACGCCTCCCGGCGGGCCGGTGGAGGACGGGCACCCCCAGGGAGCGCCGCCGCCCCTCGAGGTCCGGGGCATCCGCTTTGCGCCGGCCCTGATCTGCGCCCCGATGGCCGGGATCAGCCACGCCCCCTTCCGGCGCCTCGTGGCGGACTGCGGCGGCTGCGGCGGCTTCTTCACCGAGATGCTGCCGGCCCGGTGGCTGCTGTCCCCGAACGCGATCCCATCCCCTGCGGTGATCCGCCGCCCCCACGAGGGTCCGGTGGTGTACCAGGTCCTGGTCGGGGACCCGGAACTGGCCGCACCCGTGGTGCGACGCCTGTTGCCGCTGGAACCGGCGGGCATCGACCTGAACTGCGCCTGCCCGGCGCCGGTCGCCCGGTCCGCCGGGGCCGGCGGCACGCTGTTCGGGGACCGGGACCGCCTCGCCCGGGTCCTCGCCGCGATGCGTTCCGCCTTCCCGGGCCTGTTGAGCGTGAAGATCCGCCTGGGCGATGCCGCCGACGGCTGGGAGGATCGACTCCTTGACCGCCTGCGCCTCTTCGAGGACCTGGGAGTGGACCTGGTCACCCTGCACCCCCGATTCACCGGAGACCGGTGGAACCGGCGGCCCCGGAACGAGTGGTACGACGTGGTCGCCGCCTCGACCCGACTGCCGATCATCGCCAGCGGCAACCTGGTCGGGCCCGCCAGCCTCCAGGCCCACCCGGATCACTTCCGGCGCGTCGCCGGCCTGATGATCGGCCGGATGGCGGCGATCCAACCCTGGGTCTTCACCGCCTGGGGGCACCCCTTCGACCCGCCTCCGGCCCTGGAGGTCTGGGATCGGTTTTGCGCCTACGTGTTGGAGGACTACGGCCCGGACCAGGGCCTCTGGCGGATCAAGGCCTGGGCGCCCTATTACGCCCAGAACTTCCTCTTCGGCCACACGCTGGCCACCATCGGCCGGAGCGCCCGGGACCTCCCAACCTTGATCCGACGGGCCCGGGAGTTCCTGGCCGCCGACCCGGTCCGGGTCCGCCACCCCAGCCTGGACATCGAGAAGTAGTCCCCGGCAGACCGGATCTGTTGAATATTCTCCACACCTGCGCCCGTGTTCTACACAATCAGACCCCCAATGAAACGCAACCCATGGGATTCGCGAGACTTTTCAGATGGCACGGTCTCTGCGTCGGTCTCGTGATGTCCGGGTGGTCCGGACGACGTTGCACCAACGGAGTCAGGTCATGAAAAGACATGGGTGGTGGGTCGTGGCAATCCTGGCAACCGGTCTGTGGGTCGTGCCGACAGGGGAGGCCCGGGAGCCCCCGACCAAGAAGACGGGGGAGATCGTCTGTCCCGTGATGGGCATGCCGGTTCGGGACCCGGCCACGGCACCGAAGAGCGAGTACCAGGGCCGGACCTGGTACTTCTGCTGCCCCTCGTGCAAGGAGAAGTTCGACCAGGACCCTGCGAGATACGTCGGAGGATCGGACGGCCGAAAGGGCGGAGGAGACTGCGGCGCCGGGACGAACTGCCGCTCCGAAGGACACGGGCACCAATGAATCGTCTTGGAAGAGTCCAGGCATGGTGGGTCCTCCTGGCGACCATGGGTCCCCTGTCGGTGGTCCGGGCACAGGAGTCCCCGCCAGCCCCCTCGCTGGAGGACCTCGTGGCCCGTGCCATGAGCCGATCCCCATCCCTCCAGGCGCTCCAGTCCCGATACCTGGCGGCCCTGCGCGCCGTGCAGCCCGCCGGGGCCCTTCCGGACCCCATGGTTGAGGTGGGCTATCGCCAGGAGGGCCGGCCCTGGGACCCCATGCGACCAGGGAGCATGGCGGAGGTCTCGATGACCCAGGCCTTGCCGTTTCCTGGCAAGCGGCGGGCCCGGCGCGAGGAGGCCCTGGCCTCGGCCCGGGTCATCGAGGCCGAGACCAGGGCCTGGCAGCAGCGGGTCATTGCGCGAATCCGGGCGACCTATGCCCACATCCACGCCCTGGACCGGGAGCGCGAGGTCCTGCACGCAGTGTCGGGACTCCTGGACCTCGTGGGCGCCACGACCACCGGCCGCCACGTCGCCGGCCAGGCGGACCAGGAGGCCCTGGTCAAGGTCCAGGTCGAGCGGCTGCGCCTTCGGGAACGGGAAACCGAGATCGAGGCCGCCCGGGAGGTCCTCGTGGCGTCCCTGCTGGCCCTGACCGACGACCCCGCCGATGTCCCCTTCGGGCCGACGACGCCCCTGCCCGAGGTCTCCCTGCCCGAGGGCGACCTGGAGGAGGCGACGATCGCCTCGTCGGGTCTCGTGGCCGTGGGCCGGGCCCGCCTTCAGGCCGCCCGGCGTCATCTGGAGGCGTCCCGCATGGAGGCGCGCCCCAACTTTCTGGTGGGCCTGGGCGCCGGGTCCACGCTGATGCCAGAGGCGGTCCTGACAGTCCGGTTCGGGGTGGAGGTTCCTGTCTGGGCCTCGCAGAAACAGGTCCCCCGGATCGAGCAGGCCCTGATGGAGATGCAATCGGCCGAGGCTGACCTGCGCCAGCAGGAGGCGACGGTCCGATCGGAGTTGCGTGCCGCCCAGGCCCGCTTCCGCCGCGCAGAGGCCCTGCGCACGGTCTATCGGGAAGGCATCGAGCCGGAGGTCTCACTGGCCCTCCAGGCCGCCCTGGCGGCGTACCGGGCCGGGACCGGCGACTTCTCGACCGTGATCGAGGACTTCCGGGGTCTGCTGGAGGCCCGCGCCGCCCTGGCACGCCTCGAGGCCGACCGCTTCGAGGCATGGGCCGCGGTCCAGGCTCTCGTGACCCCGATTCGGACCCTCGAGGAGGTGCCGCAATGACCGGTCACCGGGTCGCCGTTCCCTGGGCCTTGCTGCTGTGTGCCGCGGTGGCCGCGGCCTGCACCCGGGCCTCGCTTCATCCCGAGACCCGGTACCACTGCCCCATGCACCCGACCTATGTCTCGGACCGCCCGGGCGACTGCCCCATCTGCGGGATGCGACTCGTGCCGACCAGCGACGCGAAGGTCCCCGAGTCCCCGCCGGACCCGGCACCTGCCCCTTCCTCGGCTCCCGGGAGATACGTCTGCCCGATGACCGAGTGCGGCACGGTCTCGGATCATCCGGGCCGCTGCCCGAAGTGCGGAATGGACCTGGTGCCGGCGTCGGAGGCGGATCCCGCCCAGGCGCCTGGAGAAGCCCCCCCTCAGGTTCCGGACGGCCCGCCGCCGGGCATGGCCGAGATCACGGCCTCCCGGGATGGTCTCCGGCTCCTGGGCGTCCGAACCGTGACCGCGTCCCTGGGCCGGCTGGATCGAACCGTCCGGGCCGTGGGCCATGTCGCCGTGGACGAGACGCGCATCCACCGGGTCCATGCCAGGGTCTCGGGCTACATCGAGCGTCTGTACGTCAACCAGACGGGACAACCGGTCCGCAAGGGGGCCCCCCTCCTCGAGATCTACTCCCCTGAACTGCTGGCCTCCCAGGAGGAACTCCTGCGGGCCATGGACGCCGCACGGCGATTGCGTGACTCCTCACTCCCGGAGGTCCGGCAGGGCGTCCAGGACCTTGTCGAGGCCTCCCGGCAACGCCTGGAGTTGTTCGGGGTGCCGTCCTCGTTCGTGAGGGAGGTGACCCGCACCGGACGGCCCCGCCGGACCGTCACCCTCCGGGCCCCCGCCTCGGGCGTCGTGACCGCCAAGGGGGTCTTCGAGGGCCAGCACATCGATCCCGACACCGAGGTCATGACCATCAGCGACCTGTCACGGATGTGGATCGAGGGAGAACTCTACGAGAACGAGGCCCTGGGCCTGTCGGTGGGTCAACGGGCCACGGCCTCTCTGTCCTATGCCCCGGGGACCCGCCTGGAGGCTCGCGTGACCTTCATCGGGCCCACCCTGGACCCGGTGACGCGCACGGTCCGGTTCCGACTCGAGGCCGACCCGGCCGATGGGAGATGGCGCCCCGGAGACCTTGCCAACATCGACATCGCCCTCGAGTCCGTCGAGGGGATCCTGGTGCCGGACACCGCCGTCCTGGACACCGGCGACCGGGAGGTCGTCTTCGTCGCCGCCAAGGAGGACCACTTCGTACCACGGACGGTCACGGTGGCCCTCCGCCATGGGGGGCAGGCCCTGGTCTCCGAGGGCCTCGCCGCCGGAGAACCGGTGGCCGTCACGGCGACCTTCCTGCTGGACTCCGAGTCGCGCATCCGGTCGGCCATCCGGGAGACATCGGCCAATCCTCTCCAGGAAGATCACCAGGGGCACGACCGATGATTGCGCGCATCATCGAGTTCAGCGCCCGCAACCGCGTCCTGGTATTGCTGGGAGTTGCGGTCCTGTGCGCCCTGGCCGTGCACACCCTGCGCGCGATCCGGCTCGATGCCCTCCCGGACCTCTCGGACACCCAGGTCATCGTGCTGTCCCGCTGGGATCGTTCCCCGGACATCATCGAGGACCAGGTGACCTACCCGATCGTCACATCCCTGCTCGGTGCGCCCCAGGTCAAGGCCATCCGTGGCTTTTCGGACTTCGGCTACTCGTTCGTCTACGTGATCTTCGAGGACGGCACGGACCTCTACTGGGCCCGATCGCGGGTGCTGGAGTCCCTCTCGAAGACCCAGGGCCGCCTGCCCGAGGGAGTGCGCACCGAGATCGGTCCCGATGCCACGGGAGTCGGTTGGGTCTTCCAGTACGCCTTGCGAGACCGATCGGGGCGACACTCGCCGGAGGAACTGCGATCCCTGCAGGACTGGACGATCCGCTACGCCCTCCAGGCCGTGCCCGGCGTTGCGGAGGTGGCCTCGATCGGAGGCTTCGTCCGGCAATACCAGATCACGGTGGACCCGAACCGCCTGGCCTCCCAAGGACTGTCCATCGACGAGGTCATCCGCCGCGTCCGCGACTCGAACGCCGAGGTCTCCGGCCGCGTCCTCGAGTGGAGCGGCACCGAGTACATGGTCCGCGGCCGGGGATATGCCCGAACGGTGACCGACTTCGAGGCCATCCCCCTGAAGACCGGCCCCGACGGGGTCCCGGTGCGGCTCGGAGACGTGGCCCGGGTAGCCATCGGCCCGGAGATGCGCCGGGGCGTGTCCGACCTGGACGGCCAGGGAGATGGTGTGGGCGGCATCGTGGTGATGCGCCACGGCGAGAATGCCCGCAACGTGATTGCCCGCGTCCGGGCCCGCCTGGACGACCTTCGTTCCTCGCTGCCCGAGGGGGTCGAGGTGGTGACCACGTATGACCGTTCCGACCTGATCGACCGGGCCATCGCGACCCTTCGCCATGAACTCGTGATCGAGATGATCGTCGTGTCCCTGGTCATCCTCCTGTTCCTGTGGCACATCCCCTCGGCCCTGGTCCCCATCCTGACCATCCCGATCTCGGTCCTGCTCTCGTTCATCCCCCTCTCCCGGATGGGCGTGACGATCAACATCATGTCCCTGGCCGGCATTGCGATCTCCATCGGAGTGCTGGTGGACGGGGCCATCGTCGAGGTGGAGAACGCATATCATCGGGTCTTCTCCTGGCAGCAGGGAGGACGACGAGAGGACTTCCACCAGGTCCGCCTGGAGGCCCTGAAGGAGGTCGGTCCCTCGGTCTTCTTCTCCCTGCTGGTCATTGCGGCGGCATTCCTCCCCATCTTCGCGCTGGGGGAGCAGGAAGGGCGCCTGTTCCGGCCACTGGCGTGGTCGAAGAATCTCGCCATGGCCCTGGCGGCCATCCTTGCGGTGACCCTCGACCCGGCAGTGCGGATGCTGTTCGCCCGAGCGGACCCGTTCACGTTCCGGCCCCGGTTCCTCGCCTGGATCGCAACCCGGGTCGCGGTGGGGACCTATCTCTCGGAGGATCGCCACCCCATCAGCCGGGCGATTCACCGGATCTATGAACCGGCCTGCCGACTCGTCCTGCGAAGGCCGTGGATCACCATCGGCGCTGCGGCCCTCCTGGTCGCCCTGAGCGTTCCCGCATGGTTGCGCCTCGGGTCCGAGTTCATGCCGCCCTTGCACGAGGGGTCGATCCTCTACATGCCAACCACCCTCCCGGGAATCTCGGTTGGAGAGGCCACCCGCCTCCTCCAGGCCCAGAACCAGGTCCTGGTCTCGTTCCCCGAGGTCGCCACGGTCTTCGGCAAGGCCGGGCGCGCCGATACCGCGACCGACCCCGCCCCCCTCTCCATGATCGAGACCACGATCGTCCTGAAGCCTGAGGACCAGTGGCGTCCCCGGGAACGCTTCTACTCGTCCTGGGCCCCGGAGTGGCTCCGGCCCCTGTTCCGTCCCTTCTGGCCCGATCGCATCTCCTATGAGGACCTCCTGGACGAGATGGACCGCACCCTTCGCCTCCCGGGCGTGACCAATGCCTGGACCATGCCCATCAAGGGGCGCATCGACATGTTGACCACCGGGGTGCGGACGCCGATCGGTATCAAGGTCCTCGGGTCGGACCTGGCGGAGATCGAGCGGGTCGGCGCCGAGATCGAGGCGGTGATCCGGGACATCCCGGGAACCCGCAGCGTCTATGCCGAGCGGACCATCCGGGGGTTCTATCTGGACATCCTGCCCCGGCGCCAGGACCTCGCCCGCCACGGTCTCACCGTCGGAGACCTCCACCGGGTCCTGGAGGCCGCCGTCGGGGGCGCGAACGTCACGACCACCGTGGAGGGCCGCGCCCGGTACCCGGTCAACGTCCGCTATCCTCGGGAGCTGCGCGACGACATCGACCGCCTCGAACGCGTCCTCGTTGCCACGCCGTCGGGCGCCCAGGTCCCCCTGTCCCAGGTGGCCGACCTCCGCGTGGTGCAGGGCCCCTCCATGATCCGCGACGAGAACGGCTTCCTGGCGGGCTACGTGTTCGTCGACGTGGCAGGGCGGGACGTCGGGGGCTATGTTGAGGAGGCGCGACGTCGCGTCACCGACCGCGTGGCGCTGCCGCCCGGGACCACGCTGGCCTGGAGCGGCCAGTATGAGAACCTGCATCGCGTGCAGGAGACCATGAAGGTCCTGGTCCCCATCACCCTCGTCCTGATCTTCGTCCTCCTGTATGCAAACACCCGGTCGGCCTTCAAGACCCTGGTGGTGCTGCTGGCCGTGCCCCTTTCCGCCGTCGGGGCCGTCGCGCTGTTCCATCTGCTGGGATACCACGTCTCCATCGCCGCCTGGATCGGCCTGATCGCCCTGATGGGACTCGATGCCGAGACGGGGGTCTTCATGCTGCTGTTCCTGGACCTGGCCTACGATCGGGCGAGACGGGAAGGACGCCTGGGAACCCTGGCCGATCTGGACGAGGCCATCGTCGAGGGAGCGGTAAAACGGGCGAGGCCCAAGATGATGACAGTCCTCGCGAGTTTCATGGGCCTGTTGCCGATCCTCTGGTCCACCGGCGCCGGCGCCGACGTGATGCGCCGCATCGCCGCCCCGATGATCGGGGGCCTCGTCACCTCGTTCCTGGGCGAGTTGCTGGTGTATCCTGCGATCTACAAGGTCTGGAAGCGGCGCGAGGTCATGCAGAGTCGAGAGAGGGAATCGTGGCCCGGGACGAACCAGGCATCCTGATCATCGAGGACGACGAGGCCATGCGGGAGGTCCTCGCCTGGGAGGCCCGGGAGGTCATCCACGACGTGACGGTGGCTCCCGACGGACGGGCCGGGCTGGGGGCCTTCCATCCCGAGCGGCACCAGATCGTCCTGACCGACCTGCGCATGCCGGGCCTCGATGGCATGGAGGTGCTCCGGCAGGTCCGCCACCGCGCCCCGGAGACCCTGGTCATCGTCATCACCGCCTACGGCGACATCCCCACCGCCGTCGAGGCCATGCGGGCCGGCGCCCACGACTTTCTGCCCAAGCCGTTCGACCGCGATCACCTGCGGGCCGTGCTCCGCAAGGCCCTGGAGGTCGTGACCCTCCGGAGCCGGGTCGCGGACCTGGAGGACCGCCTCCAGTGGGGTGAGCGGAGCCTCCTGTTCGCCTCCCGGGCCATGGCCGAGGTGGTGGACCGGGTGGACCGGGTGGCCGCCTCCGATGCCAGCGTGCTGCTGTGCGGCGAGAGCGGCACCGGCAAGGAGGTCCTGGCCCGACGCCTCCACGCCCGATCCCCCCGCAGGGCCCGTCCCTTCGTGGCCGTGAACTGCGGGGCGATTCCCCGGGACCTGCTGGAGTCCGAGCTGTTCGGCCACGTGCGCGGCGCCTTCTCCGGGGCCGTGCGGGACCTCAAGGGCCGCTTCGAGCAGGCCCACCGAGGCACGCTGTTCCTGGACGAGGTCTCCGAGATGCCCCTGGACCTGCAACCCAAGATCCTCCGTGTCCTCGAGGAGGGCCAGGTGCCGGTCCTGGGACTCGGCGCCGAGCGGGAGGTCGATGTGCGCATCGTCGCTGCGACCAACGTGGACCTGCAGGAGGCGGTGGCCGCGGGACGGTTCCGCCGGGACCTCTTCTTCCGCCTGAACGTGGTCCAGGTCCGCATCCCGCCTCTGCGGGATCGCCCCGAGGACATCGGCCTGCTCGCGGAACATTTCCTGGAGAAATGGAGTCCAGGAGCCCCCCCGGTGCTGGAGCCCGAGGCCCGGTCCGTCCTGGAGGGCGCGCCGTGGACCGGAAACGTCCGGGAGCTGGAAAACGCCTGCCGCCGGTTCTGCCTGTTCGCTCGCGACGGACGCGTGACCGGTGCCATGGCCCGGGAGGCGGTGTCCGGCTCCGTGCCGCCCCCGGTGGAGGGTCCGGGATCCCGGTCGTTGTGGGACATCGAGCGGGCCGCCATCGAGAAGGCCCTCGAGGAGTCCGGCCACAACCAGGCTCGGGCCGCCCGGGCCCTGGGCATCCCGCGCCACGTCCTGCTCTATCGGATGAAGAAGTTCGGCATCCCGCCGGGACCGAGGAGGTCGTGATGGATCGTCCGCCGGCCCCCCCGGAACCGTGGTCGCGCCTGTGGTCCCCCTGGGCGGCCCTGGCCGTCTGGGGTCCCATTGCCGCCGTGACCGCGGCCCACTACCTGACCGGCCACGAACTCCACTACCTGCACGACATCTTCCGGCGCCTCTACTACATCCCGATCATCCTGGCCGCCTTCCTGTTCGGCATGCGCGGGGCGGTCGCGGCGGCGGTGGTCGTGTCGCTGGTCTATCTCCCACACGCCTTCACGACCTTCCTGGTCATGGACCCCGCCCACGGCATCGAAAAGGTCCTGGAGATCCTGCTCTACCACGTCGTGGGCGTGGTGACGGGCCTTCTGGCGGACCGGGAGCGCCGGGAGCGCCGGCGGGCCGAGACCCTGGTCCAGTCCCTCGAGGCGACCCTGGAGGATCGGTCGTTGATGCAGCAGGAGCTGGTCAGGGCGGGACGGCTCTCTGCGCTGGGGCAGATGACCGCGGGCCTGGCCCACGAGATCCGCAATCCCCTGGCGTCGCTGAAAGGGACCGCCCAGATCCTGGGTGACGAGATCGCCCCCGATTCCCCGAGGCGCCGCATGCTGGACCTGCACCTCCGGGAGATCGATCGCCTGGCCGCCATCCTGGACCGCTTTCTGGCGTTTGCCCGGCCCCACGAGGTCACCCACCGGGACTCGGACCTCGCCCGGGTGGTGGACGACGTCATCGCCCTGCTGGAACCCCAGGCTCGACGCCAGCACGTCCGCCTGGAACGGGTCCCCGGATCGCTCCCGCCGATTCCCTGTGACCCTTCCCTGATGGCCCAGGTCCTCATGAACCTGCTGTTGAACGCGATCCAGGCCATGCCCGATGGCGGCACGGCCCGGGTCGCCCTTCGGAGGGTCCTCCGAGGGCCACGGCGATTCGCCGGCATCGAGGTCACGGACACGGGGCCTGGCGTCCCGGAGGACCTGCGGGACCGCATCTTCGATCCCCTGTTCACCACGCGGCCCGACGGCGCAGGTCTCGGTCTCTCCCTCTCGGCTCGGATCGTCGAGGCCCATGACGGCCTGATCGAGGTCTCCCAGGCGCCGGGCGGCGGCGCCTGCTTCCTGGTGCTCCTGCCCGAGGGCTCCTGAAGGCCCCGGTCATGAATGGTGCGCCGGTCCCCGATGGACGGGGCGCCTGGGGGACCCGGACCGGGTATCATCTCCCGGTGAGGTCTGCGGGGAACCCATGGGGCGGGTCGTGTGGATTGTCGCGATGCTGGCCTGGGGCTGCCAGGGGGGCCACGGCGGGGGGGCCTCCCGAGACCTCGTCCCCTGGGAGACCCGGGCCCTGGACGCCCCCTCCGGGCTGGACCTCGGTCCGGAAACCGACCCGGGCTCCGGCCCCCTGGCCGATACCGGGCCTGGCCCGTTTCCAGAGGTCCTGGCCGACGCCGCCACCGAGGAGGCGGGGGGCATCCTGCCGGAGTCGGTGGGAGACCTCCCCCCGAACCCGATCGCGGACACGCCCCTGGAAGCCCCGGCGGACACGATCCCCGACACGGTTCCGGACCCGGTCCCGGAGTCGATCCCCGACGAGGCCCTGGACAGCGCCCCCGATGCCGCCGAGGACCCCGGGCCGCCGGCACCGCCCCTGGTCCTGTGGTCCCCGGAGGACGGCGCCCGGACCGTGGTCGAGTCCCCCGTCCGGTTCGCCGGCTCCACCGGCTGCCGCAATGCCACCGTCACCTTCACCGCCGACGGCCGCTACCTCTTCGGGACCCTCCGGGGAGTCACGGGGCCCTTTCAATATGACTACACCTTCCACAACCCCGGCATCGACCGCCGGATCGAGGTGACGGTGGCCGGCGACGACGGCTGCAGCGGCACCATCACCCGGCGCTTGACCGTCCAGCCGGCCTTCGCCTGGACCGCCGAGACCCGGACCGATGCCGCCGGAAACCCCTTCACCGTCCATGTCGCCCGGTTCCCGACGGCGGACCCGTCCCATCGCCTGGTCGTCACCGGCAGCGCCTCCCCCCACACGGTCCGGTGGTTCGCCACCTCCTCGGGGGTCCCGGGGGTCGTCGCCGCGATCAATGGCGGCTATTTCGCCGCCGGCAGCGGTCCCGTTTCCTACGCCAGGGGCAGTACGGGGTACGAGAGCCCCAGCGGCAACGTGAAGGGCCCCCGGGCGTGCCTGGCCTGGGACCAGGAGCGGCGCACCGCCCGGGTGGTCCTGTCGATGGGCCGATCCTGGAACGATGGCGCCTGGGGACCGGGCCTGTTCCCCCACGACTCCGATGTCGCCTGCGGTGGACCGAGGCTGTTGGAGGATGGACGGAACGTGGCCGAGGCCCACGTGGTCTCCGAGAATTTCGAGTCTTCTGGGATCGGGCCCGACGCCCCGCTGCCCCGGACGGCCGCCTGCGTCACCGCCGACGGCAGCGTGCTGCTGGTGACGGCCCAGCACGACACCGTGAAGGCCCGGGGATTCCCGTTGAAGGCCCTGGCAGACTACCTGCTGGGACTCGGCTGCCAGGACGCCCTGAATCTCGACGGCGGCGGGTCCACGGCCTTCTGGCAGCCCGACGGCTACTTCCCGGGCACCGAGGACCGGTCCGTGTACCACGCGGTGCTGATCACCCGGGTCCCGTGACCGCCACGGCAGGGGCCTCCCGGACAGTCCGACAAGGGAACGCAACCCCGGAGCGGCAGGCCCCAGAGGCCCCCGGCGCCCTTCATCGCCCCTCCCGAAGGGACCGGCGATAGGGCCAGGTCAGAACGTCGGCCAGATGTCGATCTCGGAGATGACGTAGCCGCTGGGCGGCGTCACCACCCGGTCAGGGCCCTGCTCCCAGCGGACGCCCTCGGTGGGAATCGTGTCCTGGTCCACCCAGGGAGCCAGCACCACCTTGAACGGCAGCCCCAGGGGCAGATTGCGCAGGAAGGTCCATGTCCCGGCGCCGGGGTCCCACTGCATCTTCACGGCCGTGCGCCATCGTCCCAGATGGTCGCTGGCCCCGGTGAGGTAGAGGGCATTGCCAAACCCGGCGTCGCAGTGGGCCCGGACCAGCACGGTCGTCGGGGCCAGATGGATGTCCACCGAGACCACCGCGCCGGCCGTCACGTCCACCTCCACGGCGCCCGAGACCAGGGAGTGACTGGAGGTCATCTTCATCACGCCCAGGACCTGCCTTCCCTCCGGGACCATCACCGTCACCCGGCCGTCGGGCCCCGTGACGCCCAGTTGACGACCGGCATGCCAGTCGCCCAGGAAGACCGTCACGTCGGCGAAGGGGCTCGAGGCCAGGGCCCCGTCCTCCCACCGGTCCGCCAGAGTCAGGACCTCCACGGCCCCCCGGTCGTCCAGCGAGGCCTCCGACAGTTCCAGGGTCAGCGGCGCCGGGTCCTCGCCGGCCGGGTCCACCGTGAAGGACACCTCCCCCCGCAGCCGGACCTTTCCCACCATCGCATCGAAGGTCAGCGTGTAGGCCCGCCCGGCCCGGAGCCCCGACACTGGCGCGAAGGCGCGCCCCTGCTCGGCGTCGTGGTAGACCAGGAACGGCCCCAGGTCCTCGCCAGCCGACGAGAGGCGCACCTGCCGGCCCGACAGCACCGACGGATCGATGCCCCGGGGCGGGCAGACCGTGACATCGGCCTCGAAGGTCCGCACCTCGACCCAGTAGACGTGTTCCCGATCATCGAAGTGGATGCGCAGCCGCTCCGCCGGTTCCAGCGGGATCTCCCGGCCGTCCCGGTCGGCCACCAGATCGCCGTCGTCGTCCCCGAAGCGCACGCGCCAGTCACCGAAGACGTCGAACAGGAAGCGCGGATCCCCCTCGCCGGAGGCCACTTCGACGACCCACTGGTGGTCGCCCTCCAGGGCCATCGGCGTCAGGCCCCAGTCGTTGAAGGTCCCCCGGACGAACAGGCTCGGCCAGTTGGAGGCAACGGTCGGCTCCTCGGTGCTCCCGGGATCCTCGGTGGTCCCGGATCCCTCGGGGTCCCCGGGAGAGGACGGTTCCCCCACGGGCGCCGGGTCGTCGGCCTTCCAGGACCCCAGGAAACCGCCCCCCACCGGCCGGGCCGGGTTCGAATCCGACCCGCCGTCGCACCTGACCAGCGCCACTCCGCACCACATCAGCGCCATCGCGACCCGTGCCTGCATCGGCCACCTCCCGTGGCGAGGAGTCCCCTCGACCGGCCTGTTTTCGCGGGGCGGTATTGTAGGCCGTCGCCTCCTGGAGTCAACGCCTGTCCCACCCGGGTAGTAGGCTTCCGACGATGGTCCGACGGCATCGGGGACCTCCGGAGGCAAGGCCTCGGCCCCGCGGGCGCCCATCGGACCTCCAGGGAATCGGAGCGGCCTTCTGCAGGAGGAGAGGACATGGCAGGTTTCTCGAGCATGTTCGTGATTGGCTCGCCCGGAGGCTTCATGGGGGCCGACGGGGTCAATTCCATCGCCTTGCTGGTGCTGGTCGGCGACGGCAATCGCCAGTGGCTCGAACCCCAATACGTGGCCCCGTCCCTTGGCCCCATCGGCCGACTGCGCGTCCTCATCCCCGAAGGGCCAAACCATCCTGACGCCCTGCTGGACGCCTGCCTCGCCTTCTTCCCGGAACCCTTCCGGGAATGCCCCTCCTTCAGGGAGGTCGAGGCCGCTCTGCAAGACCAGGACTATCTGGACTTTGACCTGAAGCCCCACCGGATCCCCAAGGCCTGGTTCCGACTGCGGGAAGAGGCGAAGCCCCACTTCGCCAACCTGTGGATCTGGAAGGCCGACCTGGTCCCGGTCCAGCCGGCCTGACACCCCGGCCGGCGCTGCCGGGAGGCCCCCTGCGGCGACTCCCTCCCCCGGGTTCGAGGCGTGGAGATCGTTCCCTCTACGGCGGGGCGTCGGGGAGCCGGAACTCGAAGTACTGCACCGATGGGGTCAGGCGCGGGAGCAGGGTGAGGCCGCAGACCGGCAACGCCCCCTCGACGCCATCAGGGCCGAAGAAGTGCATGTCGGTGGCCCCGGCCGGCAGGTCCAGCGACACGTCGTAGGCCGTGTCGGGGCCTCCCTCGGCGGTCCCTTCCGACGTCACGTCGGGCATCTCCCGGCCATCCCACATCGCCAGGGCCACCCGGCCCCGGCCATCGGCGAAGACCAGCACGTGAACGTCCGGCGGGAGCCCCAGATCCGGCCCCAGGTCCCGAACCAGCCCCAGGTCCCCCAGGCGATCCAGCAGCACCGACAGGGCCTCCCAGGCCGGCTTGGGCCGACGCACCAGGCCGCCCTCCCCGGGCCACTCCCAGAGGCCGAAGAAGTTTTCGTGGGGCCGGATGCCCGAGGCGTCAGGGGCGTCGTCCCAGAAGGTGTACCAGAACCAGCCGTCGATGCCGTCCAGGGCCGCCAGCAGGGCGCTCCGGACCGCAAAGCGGGCCACCTCCGCCGCCGTGAGGTCATAGGTGGGCCAGCCGACCTCGGTGAAGGAGATGGCCTTCGGGGCACAGCCGGCCTCGGCCAGCATGCGCCGGGCCAGGGCCACCTGGGCCTCCTGTCCCCGCTTCTCGACGCCGTCGGAGACCCACTCGTCGTGCTCAGGTGGGTCCTGCTGGAACCAGGTATAGGGGTGCAGCGCCACGCCGTCGATGGCGTCACAGACCTCGGGCCGGGCCTCAAGGGCCCGGCGCAGGAACCCCCATGTATCGAACAGGTCCACATCGTCGTAGGACGCCAGGCCCCCGAAGAAGACCCGGGCCGAGGGGCACTGCTCCCGGATGGCCCGGGAGGCCTGGATCAACAGGTCCGCATACCGGGCCGGGTCCGGTGGCAGGTGCCAGAACCGGGTGATGTTCGGCTCGTTCCAGACCTCGTAGTCGGTGACCTCCCGGCAATAGCGGGCCGCCATCTCGCCGGCGTAGTGGGCGTATGCCTCGACCCGAACGGTGCCGTACAACTCCGGGTCCTCCTGGGCCCAGGGGTTCCCGTAGGCCAGCAGGGCCGTCAGGCGCACCCCCGACGCCACCGAGGCGTCCACGACGCCCTGGACCTCGTCGAAGTGCCAGTCGTCCTGGGACGGCTCGACCCGGCTCCACCGGAGGCCCCGGCGGACCCGCGACAGGCCCGAGGCCTGGTACTGGGCGAACTCGAAGTCCCGGAGCGGGTCCGGCGCCGCCTCGGTGTCCACGTGGGAGGCGACGCCCAGCAGGGTCGCCAGCGGGGGTCCCACGGGGTCCAGGCGCTCCCACAGACCCTGGACCTCACCGGAGGGGACATCGCCGGCATCCTCGGACGGGGCATCGCCGGCCTCCAGTCCACCGTCACCGGCATCGGCCGGCATCTCCCGGACTTCCAGATCCCCCGGTCCCAGGTCCCCTGCGACGTCGTCGGGACCCCGATCGCCGCCGCCGTCCGTCCCCCCGGCCCCACCGCCGGCACAGGCCCCGGCGACCAGGCACCCCAGCACCAGCCATGCACGGTTCATGAACGTCACCTCCCAGGGGCATTGTCGGTCACTGCGCGGGAAAGGAAAGACCGAAACGGGAGGGCGGGAGGCGATGGCGTGCCTAGGGTCGCCAGCCGGCCGGGGGACGGGCGAAGGGCCGCGGGGGCCGGGTGGCCGGGAAGGGGTCCGCGGTGCGCCGCAGCCAGGAGTCGCAGGCCTCGTCCACCGGCACGCCCATCGCCCGGAGGCCCTCCCGGTCGTTGTAGCGAATCACGACCACCCGGTGAGGATTGTGAGAGTCCTGCCGGACGAAGCGCGTCTCCACCACCGCCGAGGCCCGGGCCTCACCGAACTCGGTCCCCAGGCCGGGCCGGGCCTCCTGGCGAGTCCTCTCGGCAGACTTGCGGGCGGCCGAGGGCGCCGCCGCCGGGGCATCGACGTCCCGGGACCCGAGGGCCTCCGGGGCCGGTTCCTCCTGGATCCCGGCGCCCCCCCGGCCGTAGCCGTCGGCAGTCGGGGTCCCGGCCGCCTCCCGCTCCTCCAGACCGCCCCGAGGCACCTCGATGGGGCGCCGGGGCATCGGCATCGGCCGCCGTTCCGGGAAGAAGGCGACCCCGATCACGCCCACGTTCCGGGCATCGCCGGTCCGGGCGGCATAGGACCGGGCCACCGAGGAGAATCGGAAGGCCGCCACCCGCCCCATGTCGATCCGGAAGCCCTCCAGGTCGTAGGTCTGCCACGGGCCCAGCACGTAGCCCCGTCTGGTCCGGTAGTCCCCGGGCCGCCCGTCCAGCACGTCCAGGCCGTCCACGGTCACCACCACCTCGACCCGCCGGGAAGTCCGGTTGATCAGGCGGATGGCGTACCGGGCGTCCTTGCGCCCCTCGACGAACCACTCGCCCTGATGCCGGTACTCGGGCAACGGCTGGCCGTCCACCAGCACCTGCACCTCGTAGGGAGGGGACCCGCCGTCGTCGGCGGGCACGGCCCGGGCACTCCAGGGAACGCACAGCGCCACCAGCAACCACATCGATCGGGGACTCATGGCTCCTCCTGTCATTGGCCAGAGACAGGGGGATGGACGGAGGACCGACGAAAGTGATCGACCACCGCAGCATCTTCCATTCCAAGGGGTCCGCAGGCGACCCGAGGAAGGACTAGCGGGACCGCACCGGACACGCCTGGGGCAGCCGGAAGGTGGCCGATGTGGGGGGATCCTGGCCTGCCAGCCCCCCCGGAGGCAGTCCACCCAGGAGCAGCAAGGCCCGGGAGATGGGGTCGAAGGTCAGCAGTCCCTGGGCGGTGGGTGGAAGGGCCTCCGGGGCCTGCTCCCGGATGGCAGGTTTCGGGTCCAGGGCAAGGACCAGCACGGCACCGCTCTTGTCCGCCAGGAACCAGAGGCTGCGGGAGTCGGGGTCAAAGGCCCAGAGGGCCAGCCGGGAGGCCAGCCGTCCATCCTGGAGGATCACCTCGCCGCGGCCCGTCGCGGGGTCCACCGCCTCGACGCTGCCCAGGGAGTCGCCTCCGACCAGGAGCACCCGGGAGAAGGGCGGGTCCCACAACACCACGTGGCCCGCTCGAGGGGCCAGGTCCTTCCGCAGTTGGGTCCAGCCGGTCCCGGGACGCCAGGTCCAGGCGTCCGGGAGGGGCCGGTCGTCCCGAAGACCACCGGACAGGAACAGGCCCTCTCCTGTCCAGACCATCCCGTGACCCCGCCGGGCCCCGGGCCCGGGCCCCAGGTCCTGGACCACCCCGTCTGCCAGGGAGAGCCGGAGGAACCGGTCCGTCTGGCCCGCGGTGCCGGTCGATGAGGCCCCGCCGTGCAGGTAGAGGATCCCCCGGTCGGAATCCAGGGCCACCGCTGCCTCCCGGGCCTCCAGGCGACCACCTGCCAGGGGAACCAGGGCGAAAGTGCCGTCGTCCAGGGACCAGCGCCAGAGGTCCTGGACCGGCTCGGGTCCCCCGAGGTCCCAGGTCCATCCGCCTACGAGGAAGGCGGCCCGGTCCCGGGACCAGACCACCAGTCGGCCGTCCCACCGAGGCCCCGGGGTCGGCGCCAGGGGCAGGCGGGTCCAGGCCCCCTGGCGGAAGGCCAGGACCTCCCGGAGACCGCTGCCGTCCCCCAGGCGACCGAAGAGCACCAGCACCCCGTCGGAAACCGGGACCAGGGTCGGGAAGGCCAGGGCATCGACCGGTGGCCGGGGCAGGTCCACCGGGGCCGCCATGCCGCCGGTTCCGGAGGGGCAGAACCGGAGGGCCCGGCCATCCCGGTCCAGGGTCAGCAGGCACCCCTCAGGAAGCGGGGCCAGGCCCCCGGCGGGGGAGAGAGCCACCCCGGACGCGATCCTCCGGGGGGGGCCTTCCCAGGGCAGGGACCAGAGGTCCATCCCGCCGTCGGCCGGGAGGGCCACCAGGAAGCGCCTCCGGCCCGGGTCGGCGGTCGCCAGGGCGTCCGTGGCGGTGCCTGGACCCAGGGACCTGGGGTCCCGGACCTCCCCGGAGTCCGGATCGATGCGCCAGCACGTGAGGTCCGCGGCCCCGGGGTCCCTGGCAAGGACCCGGAGGCTCCCGTCGTCGGGGTCCACGGCCAGGGCCACCAGATCCCCGGCCAGCGTCAGGGAGCCCTCCCGGACCCATTCCGACCCGTCGGCCTCGCGACTCCAGAGCCCGATCCCCAGGGCGTCGCGTCCCGCAAGCCACAGGCGCCGGGAGCCGGGGTCGGCGGCCATCGCGCCCCCAGTCACCCGGGGACCGTCGGCCAGGCGCTCCGGGACCAGGGTCCCCAGGTCCAGGCGCCAGGTGTCCCGGAGCCATTGCCCGACGGTCCCCGCCGAGTCCACCTGCCCCTTCCCCCCGTGGAGGTAGATCACCCCGGACCCGTCGCCCGTCTCCAACAGGGCCACCGTCGGGCCCAGCCGGGGCAACGGCGCCCCCGGGCCCAAGGGCTGCCAGGTCGTGGTCCACTCCTTCGCCAGGCCCTGGTCCACAAAGCCGTCGCAATCGTCGTCGAAACCGTTGCAGACATCCGGGGTCTTCCGGTCAGCCGTGGAGCACACCGGTCCCGACATCCCGCCGCAGACCACCTGACCCCCGACGCAGGCCCCGGTACCGCAGGACTGGCCCACGATGCGCCACTGCGACACCGGATCCGAAAGGCCGAAGTTTTCGTCCACCAGGCCGTCGCAGTCCTCGTCCAGGCCATCGCAGGCCGCCTCGGCCCCGGGGACATGGCCCGGCACCTCCGAGTAGTCGCAGACCACCTGCCCGCCCCGGCAGACTCCACGAACCCTGGTGCTCCAGGTCGCGCAGATCCCCTTCCGGGGGCAGATGCCCGCCGCATCCTGGTCCTCCAGGTCCTCGTCGGTCTCCCCGTCGCAGTCGTCGTCGGCCCCGTTGCAGACCTCGGGACCCGACCGGTCCCCGCTGCCCCCGGGTCCGCTGGAGCACCGCAGCGTCCCGTCGGGCGCGCACTCGACGACGCCCTCGCCGCAGGCCCCAGGCGCCATGCAGGCCCCGCCCAGGGGGACCTCCTGGAGATGCAGGTCCTCGTCGGTCTCCCCGTCGCAGTCGTTGTCGAGCCCATCGCAGACCTCGGGGCCCGACCGGTCCCCGCTGCCCCCGGGCCCGCTGGAGCACCAGGCCCCCTCCCCGTCCCGGGTGCACTCCACGACGCCGGCCCCGCAGACTCCCGGCGCGGCGCAGGGTCGTCCCAGCGGAATTCCCTGCCAGAGCACGCCCTCGTCGGTCTCCCCGTCGCAGTCGTTGTCGAGCCCGTCGCAACGGGTCTCGGGGCAGTCCAGGGCGCCCCCGGGGCATGTCGGGGCGACGAAGCCCGGCACAGCCCCATAGTCGCACCGGGCGACCCCTTCCAGGCAGGAGGCGACGACCCGGTCCGACGCCTGGCCGCAGACGCCCTCCCGGGAGCACACAGCCCGAGCCACCTCCGCCGGGGTCGCGTCGGGGACCTCGTCCCGGGGGTCCGCCTGGTCCGGGAGGCAGTCTCCATCCCGGTCCCGGAAGCGGCTCTCCAGGGCGTCGGGCACGCCGTCCCCGTCGGTGTCGGCGGGATGGGCCGGGTCCGGACCCACCTCGGCGCCGTCGTCCAGACCGTCCCCGTCGGTGTCCGGGTCCAGGGGGTCCAGGCCCAGCAGGACCTCCGTGCCGCTCGCGAGGCCGTCGTGGTCCGGGTCCAGGGCGGGGTCGGCGCATCGCCCCTCAAGGCAGAGTCCCAGAGGGCAATCGGAAGCCCGGGTGCAGGAGTCGGGAAGCGTCGTCTGGCCACCTCCCCCGCAGGCCGCCCCCCCCAGGACCACCCCCAGCACTCCCACCCATCCTGCCAGCCTGGAGACCCGCATCGCGCCTTGACCCCGGAAAAGGCGGTGTCTATCCTGGCAAATCATGGCGAAAAGCCGCCATGGACGCAATCGGAGGCCCCGCGCCATGACCCCCGAATCGCCGTCGGTCCACCGGATCGAGGTGGAGGCCACCCAGGCCGGGGAGCGACTGGACGTGCTGATTGCCGCCCGACTCCCCTTCCTGAGCCGCTCCGCTGCCCAGCGCCTGATCGAGCAGCAGCGGGTGCTGGTAGACGGTCGAAGACGGCCCCGGGGCTTCCGGGTCCCGGCCGGAGCGACGATCGAGGTGGAGGTGCCGCCGGAACCGGATCGTCCCCCGCTGGAACCCCAGGCCGGGGACCTGGACATCCTCTACGAGGACGAGGAGGTGCTGGCGCTGGCGAAACGTCCCGGGGTGGTGGTGCACCCGGGGGCCGGGCACCGGAGCGGCACGCTGGTGAACCGGCTGCTTGCCTCGGGACGGTCCTTTTCGACGCTGGGGGGAGAGGACCGCCCGGGGCTGGTCCACCGGCTGGACAAGGACACCTCGGGGGTGTTGCTGCTGGCGAAGACGGACCGGGCCCATCTGGCCCTGAGCCGCCAGTTCCAGGACCGGACCATCCGGAAGACCTACCTGGCCCTGGTCCTGGGGGCCGCCACGCCGGACCACCAGGTGATCCGGAGCGCCTTCGGCCGGCGCCCCGGGGACCGGAAGCAGTTCACGGGGCGGGTCCGGGAGGGGCGGGAGGCGGTCACCGAGGTGCGGACCGTGATCCGGGGAGGTCTGTGCGCGCTCGTGATGGCCCATCCGAAGACCGGCCGAACCCATCAGATCCGGGTGCATCTGGCCGAGGCGGGGCATCCGGTGGTCGGGGACCGGGTCTATGGCCGGGGATGGCCCCGACCCGGGAGCCGCCCCGAGGAGGAGGTGGAGGCCCTGCGACGAATGGAACGCCAGGCGCTCCATGCCTGGTCGCTGCAGTTCCGGCACCCGGCCGACGGAAGCCTCCGGACCGTGACCGCCCCGGTGCCCCGGGACCTGGAAGAGACGCTGGACCGCGTCTTCGGGACCCGATGGCGGTCGGCGCTGGAGTCCTGGACCGGGCCCGCGTCCGGGACGTGAGTATCATCGATGGTCCCGGGAGGACCGGAAGGGAGAGGCGCTGATGGAAGAGGTGATCGGGGGACTGAAGAAGGCCGCGACGGCCCTGGGTGCAGCCACCCGGGCCATGGGCAGGGTCCAGGACCTCGGGAGGTCCGGCAAGGGGTCCTTCTTTGATCTGCAGGAGGCCTGCCTGTCGGCCCTGAAGGCCCTCCAGAAGGTCCCGGCGGTGGACGCCTCGGTCCAGGAGGCCCGGGACCGCGTGCAGGCCCTGCTGGACCAGGCGACCGGCAATCTGGAACGGGAACGGGCACTGCTGGCGGGCCGCGTCGCGGTGGCGCTCCAGGACGCCGGGCTCCCGGTCCAGGGACAGTTGCCGCTGCTCCGGGTCTCGGCCTTCACGGTGGAGTTCGTCCAGGGGCGCAAGCCCCAGGCCGTGGTCTGGCTGGGGCCCCGGCAGGAGAAGGTCGGGGAGTGCCCCCTCGATCCCGAGGCGATCGTGCAGACCGTGAAGGCCGCCGACGAGGCCCTCTTCGGCACGTCGCTGGATGAGGAGGCGGCCCTCCGGGAGGTCCACGAGGCCTACCGGATGGCCTGCCTGCGCCGACGCCTGCCGGAGGGGGAGCGGGTCCCCCTGGCCTCCGTGATGGTCGAGATGGCCTTCGCGCGCCAGGCCACCGCCTTTGTCGCCGACCCGGTCCGGGAACACTACCGGCCCTTCGGGCGACTGCAGTTCGGGGCCCTGCTGGGGCGCCTGCGACACCGGCGATTCGGGGACCTGGAGATGCGCCTGGACACGGCCACGATGGCCCAGACGCGCCGCCCCGAGGACCACCTCTGGATTCCCCGGGGCCGGACCGGCGATGGGGCCCACTGCGCCACGATCGCCTTCCTGAAGGTCCGGGAGGAGGCACGATGATCGACACCCTCACGTCCCGCCAGGCCCGGCACATCATCGAGGTCGTGGGCAGCACCGGCACGCCGCCCGAGTGGGGCTTCCAGTTCTTCTCCGCCGGGCTGGACGACACGCTGCGGGTGCTGGAGGAGGACTACTTCCGGACCTTCCTCCGGGACGGCGGGGCCTCCTTCAAGGTGGTGGTCGGGGCCTACGGCGGCGGCAAGACCCACTTCCTCTACAGCATCCGGGAACTGGCCTGGAAGCACGACTTCCTGGTGTCCTACTGCGCCCTCTCCCAGGACTCGTCGCCCTTCTACCGGCTGGAGAAGATCTATCGGGCGGTCGTGACCCACCTCATGCGGCCCCTGTCCCCGGACGAGCTGCTCCAGGGGGGCGAGCGGGGGATCGGCCCCTTTCTGCGGCATGTCCATGCGACGCTGGTGGAGGCCCTCGCGGCCGAGGAGGCCCAGGAGGGGGGCCTGGACCAGCGGTTGCAGGCGGTGATCGCAGACGTGACCCGAGGGCTCGAGAATCCCAACTTCGGACGGGCGGTCCGGGGGGCCCTGGAGGCCCTCTCCCGGGACGACCTGGACACCTTCGACCAGATGGTCCAGTACCTGACGCTGGACGGCTATGACCGGGTGCGCCACGGGGCGGCGGGGATCCTCCAGCCCATCGAGCGGGGACAGGCCTTCGCGACGCTCCGAAGCCTCGTGACCCTGCTGCGCCACCTGCGGTTCCGGGGTCTGGTGATCCTCTTCGACGAGGCGGAGCAGGCCGGCGCGATGACGTCGAAGCAGAAGGAGATGATGCTCGCAAATCTCCGCGAACTGGTGGACCAGTGCGGGACCTCGGCCTTCGCCAGCGTGATGATCTTCTACGCGGTCCCCACCGAGCAGTTCCTGGTCGAGGGGCGCAGCCCGGCCTACGAGGCCCTGCGCCAGCGCATCCAGAGCGTCTTCGACTTCACGAATCCCACCGGGGTGACCCTGCGGCTGGAGCGGATGACCCAGGCCCCCGAGACGCTGCTCCGCGAGATCGGCAACAAGATGATCCGGGTCTATCAGCGGGCCTATTCCTGCCAGTTGCCCCGGGAACCGGCGGATCGACTCGTGGACCTGCTGGCCCAGGAGGCCTCCCAACTGGCCTTCGGCGACATCGGGTACAAGCGCCTCTTCGTGCAGGCGGTCGTGAAGGGGCTGCACCACCTGCGGGCGGACCCGGCGCTGGAACCGGACCAGGCCCTCGCCGAGTCGCTGGTCCTGCCGCACCGGGAGCCGCCCGCCCTGGGTCCGGGAATCGGGAAGACCCAGGCGATCGAACTGGACGAGGACCCATGGGAGGACCTGTGAAACCGTTTCGGAAAGGGGATCACGTGCGCCACCCGGTCCATGGTCGGGGCACCGTGATCGGCGTGGGCCTGGGGGGCCACGAGGTCCTGGTCTCCTTCTCGACGGCACAGATCTGGGTCCCCGGTCGGAGGCTCCAGGCCGAAGGGACCGGCTTGCGGCTCCTTGGGGAGCCCCCGCCGCCGCCCCCCTCCCATCGCGGGGCCACGCTGGATGCCATCCTGCGCCTGCTGGGAATCGAACCCGAAGAAGGCCCCCGACGAGGACCGACGTCTCGGCCCCCGGAGGCGCGGTCCAGGGCCCGACCGGCACGGCGGGCACAGAGACCCACTCCACAGGTCCGACCCCCACGAGAGGGGGCCCCGACCTTCCTGGCGTCGGCCCTGGAGTCCTTCCGCCTGGGGATCGTCCCCACGGCCCAGGTGGAGCACTGGACCGTCGGGCGGGAGGAGGAGATCCGGGCGATGGACCGCTTCCTCGCCAACGAGACCGAAGGGGCCCTGCTCGTCGAGGGTCAGTATGGCGCCGGGAAGAGCCACCTGCTGGCCTGGATGGCCCACCAGGCCCAGCGAGAGGGGTACGTGGTGACCCTGGCGGGCTTCGACCCCTCGGAGGCCTCGGCAGCCTTCCCCAAGAAGGTCTGGCGCCAGATGGCCTCCCGGTTCCAGGCGTCTCGGAACGGGGTCCGGATGGACCTCCGGACGCTGATCGAGGAGATGGCCCGGGCCCCGGGGAGGAAGGCCCTGCTGGGGGACCACTGGGTCCTGGGGCCCTTCCTGGACCGGGTTGCCGCGGGCCAGGCCCGTCCCGAGGACTGGGACTGGATCGAGGGGCGGGAGACAGGGACCTCCCGAGGCCCCACCTTGCACGGCTACAGCACCTGCGCGAACCTCTACGTGAACCTGCTGACGGCGCTGGCGATGGGCTTCGCGGAACTGCTCCAGTTCCGGGGTCTCCTGGTGCTGCTGGACGAGGCGGAGGTGGCCCAGAACGTCCTCTACCACTACCAGGCCCTCCGGGGGGTCAACTTCTTTCGGGGGCTCGTGCTGGCGGCCAATGACGACCCGGACCTGCTGGAAGAGGAACGGGACCGGAACGGGCTCACGATGGGGCGGCGCACCCGGCTGATCTACAGCGGTCACAACCCGGTGCCCTACACGGCGGGAATCCCGGCCCGGCTCAAGGTGGTCTTCGCGTTGACACCCGGTTCCCTGCAGGAGGAGTTCCAGCGGGCCCGGGAGACGATCCCCCGGATCTCCCTGGACGTCCTGAGCATGTCGGAACTGGAGGTGCTCTTCGATCGCATCCTCGAGGCCTACCGGCAGGTCCACGAGGCCTCGCTGCCCCGGCCGGTGGCCCAGCGGGTCTTCCGGACCCTGGCGACGACGGATCGGATCTCCACGGTCCGGACCTTCCTGAAGGCGGTGGTGGAGGTGCTGGACTTCCTGCGGTTCTATCCCCAGGAGGACGTGGAGGCCATGGTGATGGAGGCCGTGGGGTGACCGAGGAGGCCCGGGGCCTGCAGCAGGTGATCCCGGACACCTGGGAGGCCTTCCTGGGGCGGTTCGCCCGGCCCACCCCCATCCAGCGCGTCGCGATCCCGGCCCTGGCCGCCGGCGGAGATGCCCTGGTGGTGGCCCCGGCGGCCTCGGGAAAGACCGAGGCGGTCGTCGCCCCCCTGTGCCAGCGCCTGATCCGGAGCGCCCGTACCCCCGGTCCCCGGTTCCTCTACGTGGTGCCCACCCGGGCCCTGGCCAACGACATCGAGATGCGCCTGCGGGAGCCCTGCGGCACCCTGGGCATCCGGGTGGCCCTGCGAACCGGAGATCGCCCGGCGGACCTGGCCGGCCGGGAGACCGACCTGCTGGTCACGACCCCCGAGTCCCTGGACTCGATCCTCTGCCGCTATCCCGACCGTTTCGCCGGGCTGGCCGCCCTGGTGCTGGACGAGGTCCACCTGCTCCACCGGACCTGCCGGGGAGAACAGGCGCGGATCCTGATCCGGAGGATCGCGCGGTGGCATTGTCGGGGGCCCGTGCAGCGGGTCGCCCTCTCGGCCACGGTGGGGGACCCCGAGGCCCTGGGAGGTTGGCTCTTCGGCCACCCGGTGCCGGTGCTGGAGGCGGGGGAGGCCCGTCCCCTGGACTTCCGGATCGCCCAGGACCTGGAAGAGGCGGTGCGGTTGCTGCGCCAGGAGGGCCTGTCCAAGGCCCTGTGGTTCTGCAACTCCCGGCGACGGACCGAGGAAGTGGCCCGGGCCCTGGCCCGGCGGGGGCCCTGGCCCCCGGAGCGGGTGCTGGTGCACCACGCGAGCCTCTCCCGGAAGGCCCGGGAGGAGGCCGAGCGGGCGTTCCGACGCTACGACGCCTGCCTCATGGTGGCCACCTCCACCCTGGAATGGGGCGTGGACGTCGGCAATGTGGACGCGGTGGTGCTGGTGGGGGCCCCCGAGTCGGCGGCCTCGTTCATCCAGCGGGTGGGACGCGGGTGCCGCCGGCGCCAGGGCCTGCGGGCCATCGGCATCGTCGAGAGCGACGAGGACCGCCAGCGGTTCTCGGACCTGAACCGGGACCTGGGACGGCCGCCACCGGAGCCCGAGAGCGAGAGCCACCTGGCGCCGGCGGTGGCCGTGCAGCAGGTCTTCTCGATCCTCTACGGACGCCGCCAGGGGGTGGGCCGCCGGGAACTGCTCGACATCCTGCAGGGCATGGGCCCCCGGGAAGACCTGGAGGAGATCCTGGACCACCTGATCCGACTGGAGTGGGTGGTGGCCCGGGGAGTGGAACAGGTCCAGGCCTCGACCCGCCTGATGGACCTGGGGGAGCGGGGCCGGGTCCACAGCAACCTCGGGGATGACCGTCTGGTCCAGGTGGCCGATGCGGCCACCGGGCGCCCCCTGGGCCAGGTGCCCGCCGACATGGTCGCCGAGGGGCGGATCTCCCTGGGAGGCCGGTCCTGGCAGGTGGCCTCCCGGAGCGGGGACCTGGTCCGGGTGGTCCCCTCGGGCCCCGACGCCGAGGATGGGTCCTTCCACCGGCGCACCTCCCGGCATCCCTTCAGCCGCTGGCTCCCGGACCGCCTGCAGGCCGGTTTTCCGGCCCCCCGTCGGACGGCTTCCGGCGACTGAGCGATCGCGGTATCCTCAAGACGACGGCGACAGGAGGGAGACATGGAGACCCGGCGACCGGCGGGACTCACCCAGTCCCTCGAAGCGGCCATCCACCAGGCATGCACCCAGGCGCTGGAACAGGCCGAGACGGCCCGCCGGGGATTCCGCCGCCTGGACGAACAGGACCTCCTGCACGCCGAGGCCCTGGGTCGCGACCTGCGGCAGCGGGCCCGAGACCTGACGGCCCGGATCCTGGAGGAGCATGCCGCCCTCCGGGGGTCGGACCTCGCCACCAGGTCCCTGCTGACGCTCCCGGGGCACCTGGAGCGCCTGGCGGACCACATGGACGCGCTGGTGGACGTCGTGCGGCTCGTGCGGGAGGAGGGGCTTTCGTTCACGGACCGGGCCCGGCAGGAGTTCGCGATGCTGGCCGACGGGACCCTGGAGGTGCTCCGGGCCCTCCGGGACCTGGTACGGACCTGGAACCCGGCCATGCATCGCCACCTCCTGGAGACGGCCCGGCAGCTCGATGCCCGGACCGACGAGATCGCCGACGGGCACCTGGAACGCCTGATCCTGGGGATCTGCGTGCCCCGGTCGTCCTCGGCCTTCGTGACGGTGCTGGACCACCTCTCGTCGGTGCGCCGTCACGTCGTGGAGATGGCCGACCGCATGATGGGGCCTCCCGTGACCGAGTGACGACCTCCCGTCGTGGCCCCGACACCCGGGGGACCGGCACCTGCTTGCATCCCCCTGGCCTGTGCTATCTTCGGCCCACCCGGAGCGGGGGACCACCATGCCCGAACGGCCGCCAGCACGAAGAACCCGGAAGCCCGCCTCATCGGACAGGGGCACGGACCTCGAACGGCGATGCCGCCTGACCCTCCAGCAGATGAATCACCGGGTGCCCCAACAGAGTCTCCGGTTCGAGACCACCGACTCCCTGGACCCCCTCGAGGAGGTGATCGAGCAGGAGCGTGCGCTGAAGGCCCTCCAGGTGGGCCTGCGCATCCAGAAACGGAATTTCCACGTCTACATCGCGGGGGCCTCGGGAACCGGCAAGTCCAGCATCCTGAAGCGGCTCCTCCGGGAGGTGGCGCTGCCGAATCCGGTCCCCCCGGACTGGTGCCTGGTCCACGCCTTCCGTCACCCGGAGTCGCCCCAGGCGCTGTCGCTGCCGCCGGGGATGGGAACCCGGCTGCGATCGATGATGGAGACCTTCGTGAGCGACCTCCAGGCCGAGGTGCCGAAGGCCTTCCACGCGAAGCCCCACCAGGAACGCATCCAGCGGATCCTCAATGACGGCCTGGAGCAGGAGAACCGCGCCTTCCTGGACCTCTCCCGGGAGGCCTCCCAGATCGGGTTCCTGGTGAAGCAGACCAAGGAAGGGCTCATGACGTTGCCGCTGCAGGACGGCAAGCCCATCGGCAACAAGGAGTACGCCGAACTGACCGAGGAGCAGCGGGCGGACGTGGACGCCCGGCGTCAGCAACTGGAGCCCATCGTCGGGCGCTTCCTGGAGGTCACCCGGGAGATCGAGGTCTCGGTGCACCGGAAGATCCAGGAGGCCCAGCGGGAACTCGGGGAGACGGTCGTGCAACGCCACCTGGGACCGATCCGGGCGGCCTTCCAGGGACAGGAGGCGGTGCTGCAGTGGCTCCAGTCGGTGGGGGCCCACGTGGTGGACAACCTGCCGCGATTCCTTCCCGACGAGAACGAGAACCGAAAGCGCCAGCGCCCGATGGTGGAATACCAGGTCAACGTGCTGGTGGACCACAGCGAGACCACCGGGGCGCCCATCGTCATCGAGAACAACCCCACCTACCACAACCTGGTGGGCAAGATCGAGAAGCGGGTCGAGAACGGGATCTACAGCACCGACCACACGATGGTGAAGGCCGGGGCCCTGCTCCGGGCCAACGGCGGCTTCCTGGTGCTCCACATCCGGGAACTGCTGACCTTCCCCTTCGCCTGGGAGGCCGTGAAGGGGGTGCTTCGGAACCAGCGGCTGGTCATCGAGGAGATGGGCGAGGCCTGGCAGTTCCTGCCGACCACGGGCCTGAGACCGGACCCCATCCCCGTCCAGTGCAAGGTGATCCTGATCGGCAGCAACTGGCACTACCACCTGCTGAGCCAGTTCGACGAGGACTTCGGCAAGCTCTTCCAGGTGAAGGCCGAGTTCGACAGCCAGATGCGGTGCAACGACGAGGCGATCCTGGAGTATGCGCGGTTCGTCGCGACCACCTGCAAGCGGGAGGGGCTGCTGCCGGTGCACCGGGACGGCGTCGCCGCGGTGATCGAGTACGGGATGCGCCGGGCCGGGGCCGCCGACCGGATGACGCTGCGGTTCAACGAGATCACGAACCTGCTGGTCGAGGCCGACGCCCTGGCCCGGGACGACCAGAGCCCCCGGATCGAGCGGAGCCACGTGGAGGCGGCCCGGAGGCAGCGGCAGCACCGGGTCTCCCTGATCGCGGACCGGACCCTCGAGGAGATCGAGGACGGAGTGGTGCGGATCGACACCTCGGGACAGGCCGTCGGAGTGGTGAACGGACTGGCGGTCTTCCAGTTCGCGGACCTGGTCTTCGGGCGACCGCTGCGGATCTCGGCGAAGGTCTTCCAGGGAAAGGGAGGGGTGATCAACGTGGAGCGGGAGGCCCGGCTGGCCGGCAACACCTTCCACAAGGGGGTGCTGATCCTGTCGGGGTTCCTGGGGGATCGATTCGCCCAGAAACGGCCCCTGTCGATGACCGCGAGCCTCACGGTGGAGCAGTCCTACGGCACCATCGACGGCGACTCGGCCTCCTGCGCCGAGTTGTGCGCACTGCTGTCGGCCCTGTCGGGGATTCCGTTGCGGCAGGACCTGGCGATCACCGGCAGCGTGAGCCAGTCGGGGGAGGTCCAGGCCATCGGCGGCATCAACGAGAAGATCGAGGGCTTCTTCCAGGTCTGCAAGGCCCGAGGGCTCACCGGGACCCAGGGGGTCCTCCTGCCCCGGAGCAATGTCCGGCATCTGGTGCTGGACCCGGAGGTGCTGGAGGCCTGCCGGCAGGGAACCTTCCACCTCTACGCCGTGGAGCAGGTCGAGGAGGCCATCGAGCTGCTGACCGGCCGGCCCGCGGGAACCCTGGAGGACGACGGTCAGTGGACGCCGGGATCGGTCTTCGCGAGGGTGGCCGAACGCCTGGAGTCCTGGTCCTCCCGGGGCGGGAAGCCCGGGGACACCGACCCCGGCGGGACCGAGAAGCCAGGAGACGGGGACGGGGAGGAAGGGACCAGGAGCCCCTCCCGGAGGCGGAAGAGGCCGTCGTCCCGCAGCCGTCCAGGGAGACCCGGGCCATGAGACTGGGACGGGTGCTGGTGATCACCCGGAGCACGCCGCTGGAGACCCCGGCCCTGGCCCGCCGCCATCCGGGCCTGGCGCGACTGCTGGCCGAGGATGCCCCCCTGGTGGCCCGCATGAAGGTGAGCCTCCAGGAGACCCAGGAGGCCCGGCACCAGGTGCTCCAGGCGATCCGACGCCAGGGCCTGGCGGTGACCTACTCCCGGCGGGTCCGGGACCTGGTGGACCTGCACCATGACCTCGTGGTGACCGTGGGGGGCGACGGAACGGTGCTCGATGCGGCCCGACTGGTCCGGGAGACCCCGGTGCTGGGTGTCAACTCGTCGCCCTCGACCTCTTACGGGCACTTCACCTGCTGCACCGCCAGGGACTTCGACCAGGTGCTGGAAGAGGTCCAAGAGGGTCGCCGGCGGCCCCAGGCCCTGACCCGGATCGCCCTGCGCATCGACGGAACGCTCCATCCCCGACCGGCCCTGAACGACGTGCTGCTGGCGGACCGCGTGCCGGCAGCGACCTCCCGCTACCTGCTGGAGGTGGACGGGGAGCAGGAGCCTCAGAAGTCCTCGGGAATCTGGGTCTCGACCGCCGCCGGGTCCACCGGGGCCCTCCGGTCCGCGGGCGGGATGCCGATGGACCTCCGGGATCGACGGCTGCAGTACCGGGTGCGGGAACCCTGCTGCCCTCCGGGGTGCCAGTTGCGACTGGCCGGGGGCATCCTGGAGGGCCCCCTGGTGATGGTGAGCCGCATGCTGCACGGGGCGGCCTTCCTGGACGGGCGCCGAACGGCCGTGCCGCTGCGTTTCGGGACCCGGGTGGAGGTCCGCAACGACGCCCCGCCGCTGTGGATCTTCCTGCGGCACGTCCCCTGAGCTCCAGCCTGGTGGAGGAACGACGATGCGCATGGCCATCGTGGGAGCCGGGTCCAGCCGCCTGCCCCTGATGCTGGGGTCCCTGGCCCGATCCGGCGGAGAGGCGGGCCTGTCGGAGGTGACGCTCTTCGACATCCGCCCGGATCGCATCGAGACCTTGCTGCCGGTGGCCCGGGCCGTCGGGGAGGTCTGCGGGGTCCTGCCGTCCCTGGAGGTGGCCGCCCGAGTCGAAGAGGCCCTGGAGGGGGCCGACGTGGTCCTCTTCACGGTGCGTCCGGGATTCGAGGAGGCCCGGGCCCGAGACGAACGGGCCTGCCTGGATCGGGGCACGCTGGGGCAGGAGACGACGGGGGCGGCAGGCATGGCCTTCGCGACCCGGTCGGTCCCGGTGCTGCTCGACTACTGCCGACAGGCCCAACGCCTGGCGCCGGGCTTCCTGCCGCTGGTCTTCACGAATCCCGCAGGCCTGGTGACCCAGGCCCTGGTGGAGGAGGGCTTCGAACACGCGGTGGGCATCTGTGACTCGGCCATGGAGGCCGCCAGGAACGTCGGGAGCCGGGCGGGGATCCCGATGACCGAACTGGACTTTCGCGTCCACGGTCTCAACCACCTCTCCTGGACCACGGCGGTGCGCCACGGCGACCGGGACCTGCTGGCGGCGGCCCTGGACGACCGGGAGTGGACCCGGCACCAGGTGCCCTGGGCCCCGGACCTCCCGGCGACCCTGGGGCGCATCCCCAATGAGTATCTCTACTACTGGTACTGCGCCGAAAAGGCCCTCGCGGCCCTCCGACGGGAACCCTTCAGCCGGGGCGAGGTGCTGGCCCGAGAGAATCCCCGGATGCTGCGGGAGGTCCGGAAGGCCCTGGCCCAGGGCGCGCATCGGGAGGCAATCCTGCGCTACGGGCGGTGGCTCCGGGACCGGACCCGGACCTACATGGCCTGTTCCCGCGGGGGAGCCGATGTCGACCTGCCGGACTTCCGGACGGCCGACGAGGCCATCGCGTGGCTCTCGACCCGACTGGAGGGCTATGCCGAGGTGGCCATGGACCTCATCCGGGGCAGGACCCGGGCCCTGCCCCACCCGATGGCCCTGAACGTCCCGGGGAACGGGGCGATTTCGGCCTTCGACCCCACCGACGTGGTCGAGAGCGACTGCACCGTGGCCCCCGACGGGGTCCGGCCCCGGGCCCGGGGACCCCTGCCCCCGGAGGACCTGGCCTGGATGACCCGGGTGAAGGAGTTCGAGCGGCGCACGATCCGGGGGATCCGGGAACGGAACCGGGATCGCCTGGTGGAGGCCCTGGTGGCCCATCCCCTGGTCGGTCGGCGGGACCTGGCCATGGACCTGGTCGGGGTGCTGGACCTGGGGTTCTGAGGACCTTCAGAGGGGCGGCAGGGCCTCCCGGCGGTCGATCACCTGGCCGATCAGCCCGTAGTCCAGGGCCTCCTGGGCCGACAGCCAGAAGTCCCGTTCGGTGTCTCGCTCGATGCGATCGAGGGGCTGCCCGGTGGCCTCGGCCAGCAGACGGTTGACCCGGTCCTTGGTCTTCAGGATCTCGTGGGCCGTGATCTCCAGGTCCGAGGCGGGACCGAAGACCTCGCCGGTGAACAGGGGCTGGTGGATCAGCAGCCGGGCGTTGGGCAGGGCGAACCGCCGTTCCCGGGGCACCGCCGCCAGGATCACGGTGGCGATGCTGGCCGTCAGGCCCACGCAGACCACCCGCACCGGCGATCCGATGAACCGGATCAGGTCGTACACCCCGAAGCCCGAGTGGACCTCGCCGCCGGGGGAGTTCAACAGCAACGTGATCGGCGCCGCGGGGTCCTCGGCCTCCAGGACCAGCAGGCGCTCCATCAGGCGCTGGGCCGAGGTCGGCGAGACCTCCGACGAAAAGAGGACCGTCCGTGTCTTGAGCATCCGCTCCAGCAGCGGCGACTCCTCCCGAGGGGCCTGGGCGACCGGGACCTTCCGGGGGGCCTTCGAGGGCGTTTCCATGGGGTCTTCCTCCCGCATCCCGGCCGCAAGGGTGCCGTCGGGCCTCGTCGCTGTCAAGGTTGCAGGAAGGTCCCGGGCCTACTGGAGGTTCTCGAAGAGGACGGTGCTGAGGTAGCGCTCCCCGGCGTCGGGCAGCACGGTCACGATCAGGCGCCCCTGGTTCTCGGGCCGGGCGGCGACCCGGCAGGCCACCGCTACGGCAGCCCCGCTGGAGATGCCGCAGGTGATGCCCTCCTCCCGGTGGAGTCGGCGGGCAAACTCGACGGCCTCGTCATTGGAGACGGTGGCAATCTCGTCCACCAGGTCCAGGTCCAGCACCTCGGGCTTGAACCCCGCCCCGATGCCCTGGATCTTGTGGGGTCCCGGCCGGGGCTCCTCTCCGTGGCGAATGGCCGTGAGCACCGGGGAGTGAATCGGTTCCACGGCGATGGACCGGATGGCCTTCTTCCGATCGTGCTTGAGGTAGCGGCTGACTCCGGTGATGGTGCCGCCGGTGCCGACGCCCGCCACGAAGATGTCGACGGCCCCATCGGTGTCCCGCCAGATCTCGGGTCCTGTCGTCCGAAAGTGGATCTCGGGGTTCGCGGGATTCCGGAACTGCTGAGGCATGAAGTAGCGGCCGGGGTCCGAGGCGACGATCTCCTCGGCCCGGG
Source organism: Deltaproteobacteria bacterium (assembly GCA_029547805.1). GTDB lineage: Bacteria > Myxococcota_A > UBA9042 > DTJE01 > DTJE01 > JAGOKF01. The sequence goes on along the minus strand of JAKPOP010000001.1, from coordinate 56,467 downwards.
CCACGGCGCCCTTCATCCCCTTGGCCCCCTCGGTCAGAATCACCTGGGCCCCAAAGGCCGCCAGCATCTTTCGCCGTTCGATGGACATCGTTTCCGGCATCGTGAGCACCAGCGGGTAGCCCCGAGCGGCGCAGACGAAGGCCAGCGCGATGCCCGTGTTGCCGCTGGTCGGCTCGACCACCGTGACCTCCCGGCTCCCGGGCCTCAGGGCCCCGTCGCGCTCGGCGGCCCAGATCATCGCTGCTCCGATGCGGCACTTGACCGAGTACGCGGGATTGCGACCCTCGATCTTGGCCACCACCGTGGCCCCAAGCCCCTGGGTGACCCGCTGGAGGCGCACGAGCGGCGTCTCCCCGATGCTACGGCTGTTGTCCTCGAAGATCCTGGCCATCCTGTCCCTCCTCAAATGACGTAGTCCGGCAACTCCCCGCTCCTCGCCCGGTGTCTGGCCGCGAGCTGGTCCAGGGTGATCCCCGAGAGGACTCCCTGGATCGCCGCGGCCACCTCGCCCCACAGGTCCCGAGCCACGCACCGTCCCGACCGCGCACAGACCGAGGCATCGTCGACGCACCGGGTGGGAGCCAGGTCCCCTTCGAGGGCGGCGACGATCTCCATCGCCGTGATCTGGGACGGGTCCCGGGACAGCACATAGCCGCCGCTGGGTCCACGGACGGCCCGAATCAGACCCGCGGTGCGCAGTCCGTTGGTCAACAGGTGGATGTACTGGCTCGAGAGGTCCTGGTTGCGGGCGATCACGTCCGCCGAGATCGGTCCCTCGCCGTGATGGAGGGCCAGTTCCATCATCACCCGCAGCCCGTACCGGCCCTTGGTGGACATCTGCATCGGTCGCTCCCGATCCAAGACCGGATGAGTTGTCGCACAAATACAACACAAAATCAATAAAAGAATATGCATAACTGCCGTGGGCCTGGCGAAACGCATCGGCGGGAAGCCCGTCGATCGATGGGGATGCTCCCCGAAACGGATCGGCGGAAGGGGGTTCAGGCCTCCTCTGGACCAGGGGCCTCCCGCCTTCCCTCGAGGCAGTCCAGCCACCGGGTCACGAGGACCTCCCAGGCCAGCCGGTCCTCCACCCATGCCCGAGCGGATGCCCCCATGCGGCTCCAGGCCTCGGGGTGCTCCACTGCCGTCACCAGGGCCCGGGCCAATGCCGCCGGGTCCTCGGGGGGAACGGATACGCCGGCCCCGGATCGCTCCAGCATCCGGGGAACCTCCCCCCGACCGGAGAAGATCACCGGCAGGCCGCAGGCCATGTAGGCCACCACCTTGCAGGGCCGGGCCCCCTCGAAGAGGGGCAGGTCCCGGAGACCGGCATACCCCAGGAAGGCGATGGAGGCCAGCCGGGGCACCTCCTCCTCGGGAACGGGGTCCAGGAAGCGGACGTTGTCGAGGTCCAGGGCCCGGGCCCGGGCCCGGAGCGTCGCCGCCGCAGACCCGTCGCCGACCATCACCAGCAGCAGGTCCTTCCGATCCCGGACCTGGGCCATCGCCTGGAGCGCCGTCTCGAGCCCCTGGGCATATCCGAGGTTGCCCGCATAGAGGACCACCTTCCGGTCCCCGGGGTCGATCCGACGGGCCCACTCCGGGTCCCGGGGCAGGGGACGGAAGCGCCCGGTATCCACCCCCGACGGAAAGAAGATCACCTTCTCCCGGGGCACCCCCTTCCGTTCCACCAGCGTCCGGTAGATGCCCTCGGTGGCCGCCAGCACGAACCGGGCCTCCCGGTAGGTCCAGGCCTCCAGGGCCTCCAGGGCCTTCAGCACCGGTCCGGGTCGCAGCAGCCCCATCTCCCGGATGGAGTCGGGCCACAGGTCCCCCACGTCGAAGACGAAGGGACTCCGCCGGAGCCGGGAGAGGACCCAGGCCGGCAGGCTCAGGAGCATCGAGGGGCTTTCGACGAAGACCCAGTCGGGACGCTCGGCCAGGGCCAGGCCCACCAGGGACGTCAGGGCGAAGGAGGCGTAGTTCGCCATCCGGGACGGGCCGCCTCCCATGGCCGGGTAGAGCCAGAGGCGATGGACCCGAGCACCCTCCCGGTCCTCCCGCCGGTAGAGCCGTCCCCGGTAGCCGTCAAAGAATCGCCCCTTCGGGTAGTTCGGCAGCGCCGTGACCACCTCGACCCGGTGCCCCCGACCCACCAGTTCCCGGACGATGGCCGAGAGGTTGGCCTGGGCCCCGCCAACCTCCGGTGCCCAGTATTGGCTCAGGAAGAGGAATCTCATCGGGCGTGTCTCCCCGGACCTCACCGGTCCGTCCCTCGCCGAAAGTAGACCCCGTCGGCATCCTGGCTCACGACCTCCCACCCGCAGGCGCGGTAGAGGCCGATGGCCGGTTCGTTGTCCCGGTGGGCGCTGAGTTCCATCGCAATGTATCCAAGGCTCCGGCTCTGCTGCCGGAACGCCTCCATGAGTCGCCTGCCGATGCCCTGGCCGGTGGAGGCGGGATCGACGGCAATGGACAGCAGGACCGAGACGCCCTTCGGGTCCTGGGATCCGGCCGCCGGGCGACGGCTCCAGGCCCCTTCCAGGCGACCCGCCAGGGTCCGGATCAGGTTCCCGAGGTGCACCCGGAGCCGCCGGCGGACGAAGGGGTCCCGGAGCCCCTGGCGCACCAGCAACCCCAGGAACCCGGGCACCCGGGTCCGGATGAACCGCCCCCGAAGGGCCGGGTCGCCGCCACTCACGAACCCGACCACCCGGTCCCCGGAGTCGATGGCCACCAGATTGATCCCTCCGGGGGCGTCCAGATAGAAGCGGTAGTAGGCCTCCAGGAAGGTCGGACCCAGGCGACTCAGGAACTGGCCGGGAAAGGCGGCCAGGTGACAGCGGACGATGCCAGGCAGGTCCCCAGGTCCCGCGAGCCGGACCTGGACCGGATCGGACCGTCTGGTCTCCAGGGGATGGCACGATCGACTCATGACGGCTCCTGGGGCCTCCGGGATGGGAGTCGGAGGACCACCCGGGTGCCATGCCCCTGCTCGGGATCCGGAGACTGGACGTCCAGGGTCCCGCGGTTGGCCTCCGCGAGGCGTCGGGCCAGGACCAGGCCCAGACCGGTCCCCGGGGCATGGGCCCGGGCGTTCGAGGCCCGGAAGAATTCCTGGAACAGGGCCCCCTGCTCCTCCGGGGGGATGCCGATTCCCTGGTCCTGGACCAGGATGACCCCCATCGGACCTTCCGATGCGATCCGAAGCCGGACGCGCCCCCCTGGCAGCGAGTACTTGAGGGCGTTGTCCAGCACCTGGACCAGGATGGCCTGGAGGTCCCCAGGGGAGACGAACCCGGTGCAGGGGGCCTCCGGGACCTCCAGCAGACACGTGATTCCCCGTTCCTGGGCCTCCGCCCGCAGGGGCCCCAGGGCCTCGGCGACGGCCTCCGGCAGGTCCACCACGGCCGGCGGGTCGTGGGCCGCAGGATCCCGGAGCGATCCCAGGGCCATGAGGTTGTCCACCAGGGCCTGGAGGGCCGCGGCGTGCATTCGCACGGCCTTCAAACGCGGCGGGATGGCCGCCGGCAGGTTCCCCTCGAATCCCTCCTCCAGCAATGAGAGGGTGGACCGAACCGCCGAGAGGGGGGATTTCAGTTGGTGGGCGAGGTGGAAGACATAGCGGGACTTCGCCGTTTCCAGTTCCTGGAGGGAGGTGTAGGCCATTGCGTTCCGGATGGCCCCACCGCCGGCCTCGGCCAGGGTCTCCAGCAGGGAGACGTCTTCGGGCAGAGGCGCCCGGTCGCCGGCATGGAAGACCCGCAAGACCCCAAGGACCTCCCCCCGATGCCGCACCGGGACCCCGACCATGGACCGGATGCCCGAGAGGGCCAGGAACGCCCCCCGGACCGGGCCCGGATCGGCCAGCACGACGGCACGTCCTCCCAGGATTTCCCGGTCCACGGGGCTGTCAGCCGGGTCGATCTCCGGAAGGCCGGCCGCCTCGGGCAGGGAACCGGCCCAGGCCGCCAGGCGCAACCTCCCGGTATCGTCATCCCGCAGGCGAAGCGTGGCCGCGGTGGCCCCGAGGCTGGCCATGGCCGCCTCCGTGAGGGCCTCGAGCACCCGGGTCAAGGTCAGGTCCGCCGTGAGGGTCCCGGAGACCCGGGTCAGCACGTGGAGCCGCCGAATCGCCGCCTGGCGAGCCTCCCGGGCCTCCAGACGCTCCCACGCCAGGTTCCAGAGAGGCCGGGCGATGGAGTGGGTCAGGTAGAAGGCCGCAAAGATCCCCACCCCGAAGAAGGCCAGCCGGGTCCCGGTCGCCTGCACCGACGACAGGAGAGAGGCCCCCAGCAGGGCAGGAATCGCCGGTCCCGGGCCTCCGGTCCCCTCGGCCAGGGCCAGCAGGGAGACCAGCAGGACCGCCAGCCCGCACTGGACCAGCCCCGAGGTCCGGTCCAGCAATACCGCCGCCAGGATGGCGTGGAAGACGAAGAGGGGCAGCAGGGGGCTGGAGACCCCGCCGGTCCAGTGGAGCAGGGCCAGCAGCAACAGCCAGTCCGTCAGGAACTCGATCCGGATCAGCCATCCGAGTCCCCGGACGCTCCCCTGGAGGGTCAGGCGACGAAGGGAGACGGCATGGATGGCATCGAGGATCAGGACCAGCAGACCCAGGGCCGGCAGCGGGATGCGGGCGCTCCCCGGCAACCAGGGAACCAGCACGACCCCGAGCCCCAGGAGCCCGATGCCTGCCACGAGGCGCAGCCGGTTCATCCAGGCGAGTCGCCCGGCGAGTTCCCGGGCCAGGGCCTCGACGACGACCGGATTCGCGGGAAATTCCTGGAGGAGTTCCATGATCCCGAACCGCCCGTGTCCCCCGGGGGAGGGTCACCCGTCCCCCGGCGGGCTGTCAAGCCCGGTGCCGCCCCGAGCGAATCCGACCTCTCCGATCCGACGGCTCCCGAGAATCGCGGTTTCGAGGAAGGAAAAAAGGACTTCCAAAAGACGAAGTCCCCCCCCTAGAATGCCTCCGTCTCTCTCCACCCACAGGAGTGACCCATGGCCATGACCCGGAAGGACATCGAGGCGATCCTGGACCAGATGCAGTTCCGTTACCGACCTCACGACGAGTGGGCCGTGGTGTTCCTGATGCGGATGGAGCGCTACGAGAACCCCGAGAACGGCGAGAAGTCCCTGGCGGTGGTCGTCCGGTTGACGGAGAACGGGGAGTACTTCTCGATGTTCGCCCCGACGGCCTACAAGGTGAAGGGACAGAACCAGGACGCGTTCCTGCGGGCCTGCGCCCAGATCCAGTGGAAGACGAAACTGATCCAGTTCGAGTGGGACGAGTCCGACGGCGAGGTGCGGCCCATCATCGAGTTCCCGCTGGAAGACGGGAAGGTCACCCGGAAGCAGTTCGAACGGTGCCTCCAGGGGCTCTGCCAGATCCTCGACGAGTTCCACCCGGCCCTGAAACGGGCCGCCGAAGAGGGGATCGTGGACCTGCCCTCGGTGGGACCTCGGGCCGAGGTGACCACCCTGCTGGAGGCGGCGGCGACGCTGGCCTCCGGCGGATCGGTCTCCGAGGAACAGGCCCGAGCCCTGGAGGAACTCCTGGGTCGGCTCCGGGGCGGCGGTGGAGGCAGCGGATCCTCCGGGTCGCCCCGAGAACTGTGACCCAGGCGGTCCCGCCACCCGGGGGGAGGAACAGCGGCGCTGCCATGGCGTAATGGTCGCCCGCCCGGACGGCGGTCCCCGGGAGACAATCGGCCCGGGGGTGGCCAGCGAAGAGCGAGGCAGGGGGCGCACCGCGGCCCGGACGCGGCGCGGGGAGAGAGGCGGGGATCTTCCCCTCTTCCAGGGGACACCACCAGGCAGGAGCAGGACATGAGTCAGCCGGACGCAATTGATCCCATCACCCAGGAGATCGTGGCCTGGGCCAAGCGGGCCGCCCGGGCCGCCGGACGATCCCGGATGACGCCAGAGGACGTGCTCTGCGGGCTCTATGCCCGGCGGGACCTCGAATCGGTCTCCCGGGCCGTGGCCTCGGCGATGGGGGTCTCCCCCAAGGACATCCGGTGGCCCGAGGACCTGGAGGAAGTGCGCACCCGGGCCTCCCAGGTCCCCGAGGTGACCGAGAAGATGGGGATGGACGAGACGCTGGCGAAGGCGGTGGATCAGGCCTACCGGGTCTCTTCCCAACTGCTCCACGACGTCCTGATCCGAACGTTGATGAGCCAGTCGCTCCCCCTCCAGGGACGCTTCCAGAACGCCCGGTCCGACCCGAAGGGTCCCCTGCTGGCGAGGCTCCAGGAGACCCTGTCCCGGGCCGAGATGCTGGCAGGCCGCCTGGGTCAGGTCGTCCTCGGGCAGGACCAGGCGATCCGGATGCTCGTGGACGCCTGGTTCCGGGCCACGCTGACCGCCTCGAGCCAGGGACCCCGGGGCATCTTCACCTTCCTGGGACCACCGGGGGTCGGGAAGACCCTCCTGGCCGAGACCTTCGCCCAGGTCCTCGGGGACGTGGAGGGACAACCCTGGGGCTACCGGCGCTTCGACATGAGCACCCTCTCGGGGCCCCAGAATCACGAGCAGTTGTTCGGGGCCGAGCGCTTCTACCAGGGAAGCCGACCGGGCACCTTGACGGGGTTCGTGGCGGAACATCCCCGAAGCGTGATCCTGTTCGACGAGATCGAGAAGGCCCACGACCTCACGATCCTGTCCCTGCTGGCGTTGCTGGACAAGGGCGAGGTGGTGGACAAGGCCCTGGAGAAGCCGATCTCCTTCCGGGAGACGTTCCTGGTCTTCACGACGAACCTGGGCCGGGAGTTCTTCGAGGAGGCCAACCAGAGCGGCATCCTGGGCGGGATGTCCGGAGACCCGGCGATGGTCTTCGACATCCTGCAGAGTGCCCGGCGGTTCGGGGCTCCCGGGGCCGGACAGGAAGGCGGGGAGGGCCGTCCCGCCCTGGCACCGGAGTTCGTCTCCCGTCTGGCCAAGGGCGGCGCGGTGGTGTTCAACCGCCTGGAACTCCATCACCTGCTGCAACTGGTGCGTCAGAGCATGGACCGGGTGCTCGGAAACGCCAGGGAGGGGTCGGAGACGCCCCTGCTTCCACGGGTCCATGCCTCGGACGCGGCGACCTTCCTGTTCCTTGCCTCCATGCTGCCGACGCTGGACGCCCGCCGGACCGTGGCCCGGGCCGAGTCCTTCGCCATCGAGATGGTGAAGCGATCCTTCGAGGAGTGCGGCGAGGACCTGATCCGGGCCGCCCCGACCCGCTACGACATCCACCTCGATGCCTCCCCGCAGGCCCGAGGGATGCTGGAGAAACTGGAGCGGGAGCAGGAACTCCGGGTGCTGGTGGTGGACGAGGACCCCCGACTCCCCCCCCTCGTGGAATCGCTGGCATCGGGCTTCCCGCTGACGGTCCGGCAGGTCGGCAAGGCCGAGGAGGTCGAGACCGAACTCCGGCGATTCCGGCCCGACGTGGCCTTCCTGGACCTGAGCCTGGCGGAGCGGGACGACAGCCCGGAGGTGGAGGCGGGGCTCAGGGCCCTGGAGGTCCTTCGACGGGCCGCGTCCCAGGTGCCGGTCTACCTGTTCAGCGAGGACCCCGAACGCAGGGACGGGTTCGACCGGACCCTGCGCAGGGTTCTGCAGCGGGGAGGCGCGAGGGCCTTCCTGCCGCTCCACCTCAAGGACCCGAATCCCATGCGCCAGGAGGATGCCCGGGCCCGGCTGGCCGAGGTCCTGGTCGAGGTCCGTCGATCGCGGGTGGTCCAGGTCCTCCGCCGGAGTCACAAGACCCTCTCCTTCGAGACCCGCTACCGCTGGGACCCGGAGAACGCCCGCATCGATGCGACACTGGATGACCTCCGGAAGTCCGTCGTCCTGGACGCCGAGACCCAGACGGCACGGGTCCGTTTCTCGGGCATCCCCCGGGAGACCTTCGCCCAGGTGGTGGGCCTGACCCGGGCGAAACGGCGGCTGGCCCAGGTGGTCCAGTGGCTCCGGAATCCGGGGACTCTGGCGGCCTTTGGCCTGCGGCCACCCCGGGGCTTCCTGCTGGCAGGCCCTCCGGGGACCGGCAAGACCCTGCTGGCCCGGGCGCTGGCTGGCGAGGCCGGGGTTCCCTTCCTGTCCCTCTCGGCCAGCGAGATGATCTCCAAGTGGATCGGCGAGTCGGAGGAGCGGATCCGGGACCTGTTCCGGCAGGCCCGGGACTATGCCCCGGCGATCATCTTCCTGGACGAGATCGATTCCATCGCCCGGGCCCGGACCGGAGAGTCCCGGAGTTGGGAGACCAGCACGCTGAACCAGTTGCTGGCCTCGATGGACGGCTTCCAGGCGTCGGACCAGACGGTCTTCGTGCTGGCGGCCACCAACCACCCGGACGTGCTGGACCCGGCACTGCTGCGCCCGGGGCGGTTCGACGAGGTGGTGCCCGTGGACCTCCCGGACCGGGAGGCCCGGCGGGTCTTCTTCGAGATGCGGCTGCGGGAACTGGGGGTCACGGACGTGGACCTGGAGCCCCTGGTGGAGGGTACCGTGGGGTGTTCCCCGGCCCAGATGGACCGCATGGTCCGGGAGGCGGGATACGCCGTCGCCGCAGCCGGCCGGGACCGGATCACCCTGGAGGACCTCCAGGCGGCCCGGCGGCTGGTCCGATTTGGGGCGGCCCGGGAGGGGTTCGTGCAGCGCGAGGGGGAGAAGCGCCTGACGGCCTGGCACGAGGCCGGCCATGCCCTGGTCCACATGCGGCGCATGGACGGACGACGCATCGACCTGCTGACCATCGTGCCCACGGAGGCCGGGGCCCTGGGCTACATGGCCCCCCTGGCCGACGAGGAGAGCCACGACCTGACCTGCGACGAGGTCCGGGCCCGGATCGAGGTGGCGCTGGCAGGACGCGAGGCCGAGCGGATCTGCCTGGCGGGAGACTTCTCCCAGGTGACCGCCGGCGCCATCTCGGACCTGGAACACGCCACGAGGCTGGCCTTCAGCGCGGTGACGCGTTTCGGCTTCGATGACCGGTTCGGCCCCCTGTCCCTGGACGGCCTTCCGCCCGCGGCCACCAAGGATGCGATGACACTGGCCCAGGAGAGGACCCGCGAGTGGCTCGCAGAGGGCGAGACGGCGGCCCGGGCACTCCTGGAGCGGGAGAAGCCGCTGCTGGAGGCCCTGGCCAAGGCACTGCTGCAGCGGGAGACCCTCGAATGGCCCCAGATCCGGGAGGTGATGGCCCCCTTCGAGGCAGGCGCACCCCCTCCCGCGCGAAGCGATTGACATCCTCTGCCAACCGGTTCATAATCCGCCCCGAACTGGGCCTTCTCGGAAAGAGAGACCCGGAAGGCGCCCTCGGGTGGGGGTCGCCAGTTGATTCTCTGGAGGAGGTTCGAGAAATGAGGAAGGTCTTGTTCGTGCTGGTGGCGGTGGTGGCACTGTCGTTCGCGGCCTGTGCGAAGAAGGCAACGCCGGACGAGTGCAAGAAGGCCTGCGCGAAGGCGGCCGAGCTGCAGAAGGCGGCCAATCCGACCCCGCCCGCCGAGGACCCGGCGGTGAAGGTCAACGCCGAGTTCGCCCAGAAGATGCAGGCCCTGCAGGCCGAGCAGGCCGAGGCCCTGAAGGCCGTCGAGGAGGAGTGCGCGAAGGCCAAGGAGGCCCTGCCGGTCGACAAGAAGACCAAGGCCCCGAAGGCCGAGGACGTCGCGAAGGCCGACGAGGCCTGCAACCAGAAGAAGCAGGAGACCGTCCAGGGCTTCGCCCCCCGGATGGCCGAGCTGAACAAGCAGAAGGCCGACGCCCTCAAGGCCGCTGCCGACGCGAAGGCGAAGGCCGAGGCGGAGGCGAAGGCCCAGGCCGAGAAGGACCAGCAGGCCTGCGCCGACAAGTGCGTGAAGGGCGGCACCACGAAGGCCAAGGTGGACTGCCAGCTCAAGGCCGCGAAGCTCGACGACTTCAACAAGTGCAAGTGATCGGGCGATCCGCCTGACCCCTCCCCGTCCCTGACGTCCTTCCAATCCCAGTCCCGTCAGGTTGATTGACTCATGACCCGGTGGGATCGGGTGGGAGACCGTCTTTGACGCCCCCCCCGGTTTCTGGTATCAGGTGGAGGTTTCAGGCAGGCTGCCAAGACGGCAGGCAGGAGAGTCAAGATGAAGCGTTGGACAGGGTACGCGGCAGTGATGCTGGCACTGGTGGTCGGGATCGGATGCGAGGGGCGGACGGTCCAGGGAAGCGATGACGGGGTGACGGATGTCCTGCTCCCGGAAGACGGGGGGCGTGATGTGCGGCCCACCGACGGGGGTCGGGACCCCCTGCAGGATCAGGCGGTCGAGGATGGAGAGGTCGGGCCCGTGGCGAACACGATCGCGCCCATCCAGCAGTCCGACACGAGCGTCCAGTGCCCGCCGGCCGGCAGTGCCACTGCCCCCCAGTTCGTCAACGGCGGCACGGGCCTGGCGGTGGATGCGGTCATCGTCTCGCCCCGGTGGGTGATCTCGAAGGACAGCACCACGGGCAATCCGAAGCTCTACGGCTACGCGGTGGCCGATGCGGGCCTGCGCCAGTCGGAGGCCTGGCGTGGGGCCGTCATCACCGTCACGCCGGACCTGAACCTCGAGGAGTGGGCGCTGGGGGACTTCCTGTCGTTGACGGTGGACCATCAGGAGTACTACTGCTTCACGCAACTGAAGGTCACCGCGGCCATCCCGATGGGCCAGGGGCCGGTCCCGGCACCACTGGTCATCGACCCCGCGGACCTGGGCAGCCAGGACCCCTCCCGGGCCGAGGCCCTGGAGGGCGTGCTCGTGCAGGTGCGGAACGTCGAGGTCATCGAGACGCCCCACAACGGGTCTGACGGAAAGGACCACGGGGCCTTCAAGGTCACGGGCGGCCTGGTCGTGGTGAACGACTTCGGCCTTCCGTACATGAGCAAGGCGACGGATGCCCGGAGGCTCGGGGACCACTTCGACTCCATCACGGGCATCGTGAAGTACTCCTACGGAGAGTACGTGGTGGCACCCCGCTTCCCGGAGGACCTGGTGCTGGAGGGACAGACGCCCCCGGAGGGCGGGGAGGACAGCGGCACCGGCCCGGATGTCATCGAGCCCCCGGATACCGGTTCGGACACCGCCGTCTCGGGGACGACGATCCGGCAGATCCAGGATGCCTCCCAGAGCACCGGCTGCACGGGCTTCTCGTCGATCCAGACCATCCAGCAGGGCATCACCTTCGCGCCGCTGGTGGTCCTCTCCCCGAAGTATGTCGCCTCGGCAAACAAGCTGGACGGGTACGTGGTGGCGGACCTGGGCCAGCGGACCGCGGAGCCCTTCGGCGGGACGATGTTGACCGTGGACGTGGCCCAGGGGACCGCCTTCCAGCCCGGGGACGTGCTGGCGGTCCAGGGGGACTGGGTGGAGTTCTACTGCCTCACGGAGATCAAGGCGACGGCGGTGCAGAAGACCGGGACCGCCGAGCCCCCGGCCCCCCGGCTGCTGTCCCAGGCCGAGATCACGGGCCTGGCCGCGCAGGACCCGGCGGTCGCTGAATCCCTGGAGGGGGTGCTGGTGGAGATGCAGGACGTCGTGGTGACCGACGCGAACCCGGACCAGGCCAGCGGCAAGGACTATGGGTCCTTCGCGGTGGCCGGGGGCGTCATCGTCTCCAACACCTTCAAGGTCTCCTACATGAACAAGGACACGGATCAGCGCCGGGTTGGGGACCGTTTCAGCCGCCTGGTGGGCGTCGTCACCTACGCCTACGGCAAGTATGCGGTGCTGCCGCGCCACGACCAGGACCTGGTGCTGGCGACCACGACGCCCGAGGTGTCGGAACCGACCCCCGACGTCCCGGCGACGGACCCCGGCAGCCCGGCGGACCCGGGAAGCCCCGCGGACCCGGGCACCGATACCGGAGAGACCCGCTACTCGGTCCGGGACCTCCAGCAGAGCGCCACCTCGACGGGCTGCACGGCGAACAGCAACCAGACCATCCAGGCGGGCATCCGGTTGAAGCCCGTCGTGGTGATGACCCCCCGGTTCTCGGCCGCCCAGACTCTCCATGGCTACTACGTGGCGGACACCGACCGGGGTTCGGACTCCTGGGGGATGCTGCTGGTCGTGGCGAAGTCGCTCAACACGGACTGGAAGGTCGGAGACCTTGTGGCCCCCGGCGGGGACTACGTCGAGTACTACTGCATGACCGAGTTCAGCGCCAAGGACTCCCTGGAGACCGTGGGCACCGCCCCGGTGCCGGACCCCATGACCCTTGCGGCCTCGGCGCTGGCCAACGGGGGCACCGCGGCCCTGGAGCCGATGGAGGGTCTGCTGGTGTCCGTGGAAGACGTCTCGGTGACCGCGACCACCAGCACGAACGGCTGGTTCCAGGTGGGCACCGGCATCGAGGTCGTCCAGGACGTCTGCTATGCCTCCCCCTCGATCTACACCCCCCAGTTGAACGACCACTTCACGCGACTGGTCGGGGTCCTGAAGTATCACTACGGGAAGTACCGCATCGCCCCCCGATCCCTGGAAGACCTGGTCCGCTGATCCCGCCCCCGATGCCCCGCCTTCCTCAAACCAGTGATTCGCCTTGACACCCCGCCGAACCGGGGGGACGATACCCTCGCCTTCCCGAAGGCGGGTTTTCACCCCTCCGGGGACCCGAGAAGGAGCGAACCATGAGGCGATGGCTCGTCTGGTGCCTGGGGGCCCTGTTTGCCCCCGCCCTGGTCCTGGCGCAACCGACCGTCTACTACTCGGACCGCCCCATCGTGCTGCCGAAGGGCCAGCGGGAGGCCAATCTGGACGTCAGCGTCGGGCTCAACCGCGGCTACCGGGGCGAGGACTTCGGGATCGCCGCCGGCCTGGCCAACGACCGGTATCCGGGACTGCACTTCCGGGCCGGCGTCCTCAAGAACTTTGAACTGGGACTGAGCCTCGCCTTCGAGTACTCGATGCACCACGGGGACGCCTACCGGGTCCGGCCGCCGATCCCCGTCTCGGATGCCCATCTGGGCGCCTTCTCCACCCCCACGGGAACCGTCGAGAACCGCCCCCCCCGGCTCAATCCCGGCCCCGAGGGGAACGGAACCCGTCGCATCGCAGGATGGCCCTACCGCTTCGGCGACGAGCAGGCACACCTGAATCCCCTCTACATCTATGGCCGCTACGCCATCGTGCCCCAGTTCGGCGTGGAACTGGGGCTGCTGGTCCCGACGGACTCCCTGGAGGGCAACAACCGTCCCACCCTGCGCCTGGGCCTGCCGTTCCAGTGGATCCTGAGCCGGGGCCTGTTCTCGGTCCACGTGCAGCCGGACCTGCTCGTGGGGTTCGCAAAGAAGGGCACGGGCTTCGACATGCCCCAGGAGACCGTGCTGGTGTCCTACTTCGTCGATGCGGGGTTCACCCTGGCCCTGGCCGGGGCCTTTCTGGACGTCTCGCTGGCCTGGGGCCAGGATGCCTGGCCCTTCCACCGAGGCGTGCTCCCGATGACCTTCACGATGGGCTACACGATCCTCCCGGAGTGGGACCTGGCCCTGGGCGTCTCCCTGGACAACCTGATCCCCAAGGAAGGCAAGGCGGATGACGCGCGGCGCCTCTGCCTGATGAACCGGATTCGATTCTGATGATGGGCAGAACTCCCCGCCACGGCCAGGGCGTCCGCTGGGGCCTGTGCCTCGCGGCCCTGCTGCTGTCGCCGGAGGTCCTGGCCCAGGTCACCCGCCCCATCGTGCTGCCGGAAGGGGTCGGCGAACTCTCGGTGGACCTGGAGATTGGACTGAACCGGGGCCAGGAGGGACGCCTGATCGGACTGTCGTCCGGCCTGGCCCAGGACCGCCAGCCGGGCCTCTCGGTGGCCTACGGCCTCGCCCGGGGCATCGAGGGAGGCCTCTTCGTCCCCTACGTGAACATGGACCTGAACAAGGACCTGGTGGAGTCCTACAACCTGGCGATGGGGGGATGGCCCCTGCAGCGGGACACCCGGACCCGGAACCACTTCGGTCCCGTGGGCGTCTTCGCGGGATTCCGGCTGGCGCCCTGGGTCGCCGTGGAGGTCACGGCCCTCGTCCCCATCGAGCAGTTGCGATCCAACCGGGTGGCGATCCGGGGCAGCCTGCCGATCCGCTACGCCCTGCTGCCGGGTCGGCTGGCCATCCGGTTCCGGCCCGACGTCGTGCTGGGCTTCGGGCGGTCCGACAAGAACCAGGGGGCCTCGGTCCAGGCCTCCTTCTTCGTCGATGCCGGGATCCTCTACCAGCCCATCCCGGCCCTCTGGCTGGACCTGGGCCTCGGGTACGGGCGCATGATCCAGCCATCCCCGTCGTCCGTGCTCCGGGAGTGGCCCGGGGACCCCAATCCCCCGGCCCGGGGCGTCCTGCCCCTGTCCCTGACCATCGGGTATTGCATCACCCCGTCGGTGGACCTCTGGGGCGGCTTCTCCCTCTCCAACCTGGTGGCCCCCTCCGGGGCCGCCGATGCCCGGAACCTGAACCTCGGGGTAAACTACCGGTTCTGAGGCTCCCGGGAGGTCCTCCATGCGGCGTCGATTCCTGCCGATTGCCCTGTTCTGCCTGGGCCTGGCGGCCCCGGGAGCAGCACGGGCCCGGGACATGAACGGAAAGTTCGGCCTCGGGTACGAGCAGACCCTGGGCGGGGTCTCGGGCATCCACCTCAAGTACCACGTGCGGGATTTCGTGATCCAGGGCGTGCTGGGCTTCGACATCTTCAAGCCCACGGACTCGGACCCCCGGACCGCCGTTCGGGGAGCCCTCGGGGTGGCCTACCACTTCGCCCGGTTCGAGGTGGTGAACCTGGGCATCGGGATCCGGGGCGACGTGGGATGGCGCAACGGGGAGGCGGTGACGGCCGCGGCCCGGAGCGAGTGCCGGGACCAGGGAGGCACCGACTGCGACACGCGGAAGGAGCCCAGCGCCTGGGAGTTCAACCTGGAGATCCCCCTCTCGGCCGAGGTCTTCTTCACGGACCACTTCGCCCTCTCGCTCCAGACCGGTGTCCTGTTCCAGTTCGTGACGAAGAGCCGGGTGGCCCTGCAGGCCCCCTCGTCGGGGCCGGTGACCGACGGACGGGAGAAGGGCTTCGGGTTCGGCTTCGGCGGCGGGGGCCTCTTTGCCTCGATGGGGTTCACGGTCTATTTCTGATGCCCGGGGCATTTCGATATCGTGTGGCCGGGGCGCCGGTGAAAAGGAGCGGGTCTTGAGACGCGGCTGGCTGGTCCTGGGTACCTTCTGGGTCGCCTGCGGAAACGGCGGCGGCGGGAACGGGGCGGACTCCCGAGGTCCGGAGGACGTCGGGAGCGCAGATGGCCCCCCGGACGCAGCAGCAGAAGCGACCGACGAGAGGCCCGGAGAGTTCCCGGTCTGCGTGCCCGGAACCAGGCTCCAGTGCTCCGACGACGCCCGGGGCGAGGTGGTGTGCAACGCCGAGGGCACCGGGTACACCGTCCGGGCCTGCACGGGCGACAGCATCTGCCAGGACCCCGCGGTGGGATGCACCTCCTGCATCCCGGGACGCCTGTCCTGCCTGAACGACGAGACGGTGGTCCGGTGCGATGCCACCGGGAGCCGCTGGGAAGTGGCCCAGGACTGCGCCCCCGAGACCACCGGCAAGGTCTGCCGGAACGGGGTCTGCATCGGGTTGTGCGAACTGGCTGACAAACTCTCGTCCTACATCGGCTGCGAGTACTGGGGCGTGGACCTGGACAATGCCATGGTCAGCGCCGGGGAGGGCAATTACCTGGATGCCGCCGGTTCCCAGTTCGCCATCGTCGTGTCGAACCCCAGCGACCGCTTTCCGGCGACGGTCCAGATCTTCACGGCATTCGGGGAGGTCCTCCACGACTCCCGCTGCAACCCCCTGCCCCGGGACCCGATCCCGCCCCTGGGTCTCCGGGTCTTCAACCTGCCGCGCTTCTTCCCCACCGACGGCTGCGAACCCTGCACCAACGGCCCCGGCGAGACCTACCCCGGGTCCGCGTGCACCCAGACCTTCCAGATGGACGTGGACCTCACCTCCCTGAAGCCCCAGGCCTTCCGGGTGAAGTCCAGCATCCCCATCACCGCCTACCAGTTCAACCCCCTGGAGAACGTCGGGGTCTACAGCAACGACGCGAGCATCCTGCTGCCCACCAACGCCCTCGGCAAGGCCTACCTGGTGATGACCCGGGAGCAGACCTTCCAGGACCTGAAGGGCTTCCTGACGGTCGTGGCCGTGGACCGCAACGAGACCCAGGTGTACGTGCAGGTCACGGCCCCCACCGTGTCGGCCCCCACCCTGTCGGGCCGCACCTGGAACGGAGACGCCATCCCGGCGATGGCACCAGGAGAGAGTCGGACCTTCACGCTGCAGCAGTACGACGTGCTGAACATCGAGACCAACGCCTACGGAGCCGACCTGACGGGGTCCGTGGTCTATGCCAACCACCCCGTGGCGGTCTTCGGGGGCAGCGAGGCCTCGAACGCACCGAACACCAATCACTGCTGCCCTCTAGGAGGCTGCCAGGGCTACCAGGACTGGATGTCCTGTGCCCAGGGAGGATGCGTCTGCGAGTGGCCGGACCGGATGGCGATCCCCCCCCGGAAGGTGTCCTGCACCGACAACTCGGGATGCATCAACTACAACACCTGCTGCGCGGACCACCTGGAGATGCAGATGTTTCCGGTGAAGACCTGGGGGCTCCAGTACGTCGTCTCCCGGTCGTACCCCAGGAAGGACGAAAAGGACTCGATCCGCCTCATGGCGGCCCAGGACGACACCCGGGTGACCACCTATCCGCTCCAGGGGGAGGGAACCTACGTGCTGAACCGGGGCGAATGGGTGGACTTCGAGTCCAACGAGGACTTCCAGGTCCGGGCGAACCGCCCCGTGCTGGTGGGGCAGTTCCTCCAGGCCCAGGACGCCCCGAATCCCAACCAGGGCCTCAAGGACCCCGCCGATGCCGGGACCGGGGACCCGTCGTTCCTGCTGGCGGTCCCCATCGAGCAGTTCCGCACCGAGTACGTCTTCCTGACCCCGGACAAGTACCGTTTCGACGCCGTGAACCTCATCGTCGAGACGGGGGAGCCGGTGTGGCTGGACGGACAGGAGGTCCGACCCGAGAACCTGACCTTCCGCCCGGCCCGGGACATCCTCCAGCAGATGGCCTCCCAGGACCCGCCGCTGGACCATCCCTGGCAACTGGGGCCGACCTTCGGGCAGTACGCCGTGATCGGGGACGGCACCTGGTCGGTCTTCCGGGTCGTCCTGAAGGACGGGGTCCACCGGGCCCAGTGCGCGAAGCCCTTCGGGGCCATCGTCTATGGCTACGACCGCTACGTGTCCTACGGGTACCCCGCGGGATTGAACCTGGAGGACCTGAAGATCGTGCAGGAGGAGCCCCCGGCGCCATGAAGCACCCCCGCCCCCGGGCATGGGTCCTGGTCTGCGCGGCCCTGGCGCTTGGGCCGGAACCCGCCCGGGGGGACTATGGCCCCATTCGGCGGGTGGTCCAGGGCACGGCCTGGACCCTGGACGAGGGGGAACTGGCCGTCGGCCTCGTCAGTCCGCTCCAGTATGGGGTGATCGACGAACTGACCCTCTCGACCCACCCGGTGCTGGACCTGCTGCTGACCCCGAACGTGACCCTGAAGGGCAAGGTGCTGGACCGGAACCCGGTGGCCCTGGCCCTCAACGCCTCCTACCTCCAGACCTTCCTGCGATCCCGTTCCGGCGAGATCCCCGGGAGCCTGTCCCTGTGGCCAGCGCTGAGCGTGGCCGCAGGCCGGACCGTCTCCCTGACCTTCCAGGCGGGGTACGCGATGGACCTCTCGCCGATCCGCCACGGGGTGCAGGCGGGACTGGGGATGAACCTGCTGCTGGGTCCCTCGGACCTGTTGCAGGTGACCGTGCAGGATCGCTGGATGGGGGGCGGTGCGGGTTTCGAGGTCCCCACGGGGGTCATCACCTACGGCCACGCCTGGGACCAGGTGCGCATCACGGTCGGAATCGCGGCAGGGCGATTCCCCTTGCAGATCGGCACCGGGAGCCGGGTGTTGCGCCTGCCGGTCTGGCCGGTGGTGGACGTCTGGTGGCTCCTCTGACCTACCCCTCCCCAGAGTTCCCCCACGAGGGTTCCGGCGGGGTCCCGGCCGCCCGGACCGACCGGAGGCGCCGGACCAGTTCCGCACCGTCAGGCCATCCCAGGCCCGGAAGATCCAGGCGTTCGAGGGCGGCGCCCAGCGGAACCGAGTGGTAGAGGAAGTCGTTGCGGCCCCGATGGAACGAGGCCCTCTCGAAGGTCTCCACGGCACTCGAGCGAACGGGCGGTTCAACGGCGGGTCCCGAGAGGTCCGGCCAATCGGCCGCCAACGGGTGACCCTTCTGGCCCAGGACCACCCCCAGCCGGGTCAGGGCGTCAGTGACCCAGGCCGCCGGGAGGCGCTCCCCGAGAGCCCGCCGCAGGGCCTCGATCGCACGGACCAGCCGGGACCGACTGACGGGAGCCCCCGACAGCGGCCGAACCCCCTCCAGGACCACCCGGGGCCTGCCCTCGGTCCAGAACAGCCGCACCTCCAGGTCCGACTGGCGCCGACTCCCCAGGGGCCGCAGGTCCTCGGGCTCCTCCTGGAGGACCCGGCCGAAATAGCGCCGGCGGCCGAGGTCATAAGGAAAGGCTGGACGGTCCCCATCGAGGAAGAGGGCCTCCAGGGGCCCGACGATGCCCGGGAGGGTGTCGCGCCAGGACCGGGGCAGGGTGGACTCGATCCTGGTGAGCCAGCGACGGATCACCGGCCCGTGGACCGGGCTGAACTGGTTTCGACGGACCACCTCGAAGGCCCGCCGGGGAATCCCGTTGGCCAGACGGAACAGGGCCTCCGCGAGCCGGTCGTCCAGCCAGTCGGGGCTCCCGAAGGCCAGGGCCCGCAGCGCCCGGGCCCCCTGGAGGACCCCGGGGAAGTCCCCGTCGGAGGCCTCTTCCAGGGCCTGCCACAACGGGTCTTCCCGGGGGAGCGGGCCCGGGGGGAAGGGGCAGTCGGGAAGCGACGCGCCGGGAGGCGTCACCAGGGAGGCCAGCCGCCGCAGCACGGGCCCTGGAGGCAGGCCCAGGGCCTGGAGGTCCAGGGCCCCCTGGACGAACCCGAGGGTCAAGGAGCCGGGGGGATCCCCGGACCTCCAGCGCCCCACCGTGACGGCCGGTTCCTCCTCGGCGGTCCAGAGCGAGGGCAGGTCCGAGAGGATGCGCCAGCCGGGGCCGTCGTGGCGAAAGACCAGATCGGAGGGCCACAGGAGGTCCTCCAGGAAGGGGGCCTCCGCCTGCGGCTGCAGGACACCGTCCCCGGTGCAGACCACGGGATTGAAGAGGAACCGGAGGTCCGTATCGCCCCGATGCAGGCTCGCCAGGAAGTCCTCCCGGAGGCGATCCGAGAAGTCGCCCATCATGCCGGCCACGGTGTCGGCGTCCACATAGCCCACGGTATGAAACTCCGGGCCTGTGAGGTTGAAGGCCACCGGAAGGCCCCGATCCCGCATCGCCAGGACGCGCTGGAGCATCGCCTCGAAGCGCGAGGGACCGAACTCCTCCCGGTGAAACCGGTCCACCGAGAGGGTCCACCGGACCCCGGTCCCCAGGAGGCCCGGGTCGTCCCGCAGGAAGGGGAGGCCGTTCGTGAAGACCTCGACCTCGGCGGCAGTCCGTCGTGCCAGCTCCAGCAGGGCCGGGAAGGAGGGATGCACGGTGGGTTCCCCCCCGATCAGGACCAGCCGGGGAATTCCCCGGAGGGCCTGGAACAGGGCCTCCAGGGCCGACAGGGGCACGTGGCCCCCGCCCCGGGTGGCCGAGGCCATGCAGAAGGCGCATCGGAAGGGGCAGGAACGGGTCACCTCCACGAAGACCTGGGGCGGCAGGGGCCTTGGCCGGCGGCGGATCACCCGGGTGCGCCGGTAGAAGGAGTTGAACTGGTGCGGCTCCACCCGATGGAGGGCCTGCAGCCAGAGGACGTCGGGACCCGCCGGGGGGATCATCTCAGAGGACCTCGTCGGGGTCGATGCACTGGCGGCACCAGGGGAAATGGCCGGCACGGCTCCGAGCCTCCTCCAGGGCCTCCCCCGAGAGGACCTCCAGCAGGGATCGATCGGGTCCCATCCGTCCCATCCCTCCGCCCCGGACGATCCCCGAGGGGGCCTGGCAGGGGAAGACGGTCCGATCCACCGCAACGAAGGGATGGAAGCCCGGAGATCGACAGCGGGCGTCGGTATGGTGAAACCGAAGGTTGTAGTCCCCCTGGCTCAGGGGTTCGACCCAGTCCTCGGGGGCCAGGGCGCTTCGGCGGATCTCCGGTTTCAGGTGCAGCCGGAGCCCCCACCGGTCCGCCTCCCGCTCCATGGCCGGCAGGATCTCCCGGACGAACCGGGCGGCCTGGTCCCGGGTGAGCCAGCGGGGCACTGTGGACAGGATCGGGGAACTGACGCAGAAGAAGAAGAAATGCTCCTTCACCCCCAGTCGCCCGGTGTACCGGACCAGCGACACCAGGTCCTCCAGGTTCTCCGCCAGGATCACGGTCCCGACGGAGACCTGGATGCGGGGCTCCTGGAGCAGGGCCCGGAGGCCGCGGATGGCCCGCCGGAAGAGCCCCGGGGAGTTCCGGATCCGGTCATGGATCTCGGGCCGGGACCCGTCGAGGCTCACGTTGCAGCCCGACAACCCCGCCTCGGCCAGGCGACGGACATAGGCGGGCGTCAGGAAATGCCCCGTGGTGACGAACATCGGGGTCATGCCCAGGTCCCGGGCCAGGGTCAGGAGCCGGAAGAGGTCCCGGCGGAGGGTGATCTCGCCGCCGAAGAGGTCGATCTTGCGGACCCCCGAGGCGGCCACCTCGAACAGCGTCTCGGTCACCTCCGGGAAGGGGACCCGAGGTCGCTTGAAATGACCCGCCACATTGCACATCACGCAGTTGGCGATGCACATCTCGGTGAACTGCACGCTGAGGCTCTGGATGTCGGCCACGTCCGGGGGGTCGAGGCGCAGGGCCGTGAGCCACCCGGGCCGTCCCCGGAGATCGACCCGGTGGCTGGCCACCGGCCGCCAGCGATGACGGCGAAACCATCGAACCAGGGCCCCAGGAAGGGGAATCGCGCCCTCGACGCCGCCTCGCCCCTGGACCAGCCGCAAGACCGGCAGCGGTTCCCGCCACTGGAGTTCCTCGAGGTCCGGAAACCGGCGTTGCAACGCCGTCCAGAAGGAGTCCAGGTCGGGCAGGTGTCCCAGGGCGGAGTCCAGGGCCACCCGGCGCACATGGGGCTCCCGGACCTCTCGCTCCTGGATCAGCCGATGGACCGGAAGGTCCACTCCGGGAACCCGGAAGGGACCGAGGACCCGATCGGCGGGTTCCAGGGGCCGCATCCCGTTCCCTGAACCGTCCCCCCTCCGAAAGACCCCCCCGCATTGATGGGCCAGTGGGCAGTCCCCACAGGCCGGTTCCCGAACCAGGACCTCTCCGGCATCGTCCTCGACCCGGCCCAGGGTTCGGGCCAGGTCAAAGGCCGTCGTCTCCCCGGGAGGGAAGACCCAGCGGGTCCCCTGTCCTGAACGGGAGGTCCAGAGGAAGCAGGGGTCCTTGGGCAGGGGGCGGTCCCCGCGACGGAAGGGGCAATCGGCAGGGTCGAAGGGCCGCCCCGACCGCACCTGGACGGGGTACAACCGAGCCGGGATCAGGGCTCGTCCCGGGGCCTCCGGTGCGAGGCCCTCGCACCCGAGGATCAGGGTCCGGGTCGTCCCGGGACCGGGGCACTCAGGTCGCCGCCGGCACTCCAGGCAGGCCACCGGGACGGTTCTGGGGGCCACCGGTCCCGACCCCCCGTCGGGGACCACGCAGCGGGGAAATCCCTGGAACCGAACCACCAGAGGGCCCCCTGGGACGGAAGCCACCCGCTGCGCAAAGGTCCGGACCTCCTCCCAGGACGGAAGCCGCGAGGCCTCCTCCCGGGACCGAGGATCCAGGGGAACGATCAGCAGGTCCTCGGTTGGGAGCGATGCCGTCCGTTGACGGTCGAGGACCACGGGGCCCTTCATCGTGCACGATCCGCCAGACCTGGCCAATGATAGGGGCCCCAAACGTCCCGGTCCAGGGTCGCGACGCCTCGGGGTCGCCGAGACAGGGCCTGGGCAGGTCCTCCAGGACATCTCTCGGGCCGACGTCGGAACCGAAGACGCCCCCTCCGGCCGGTCTCCCCCACCGGCGGCAAGGGCGGAGGCGCACGGCTCCGAACGGGAGTCGCCTTCCCATCCCGAATACCTGGACCGGCGCGGAACGGGAGCGAATCCGCGATCCATCGACGGCACAAATCCGGATTCCGCAATGCTGACGTGTTGTTGCGCCGTGACAATGGGGCGACTTTCCCCGTCAGCAGGAGCGGCGACAGTGGTCCTGGTGGGCGGAGACCTCCGAGTCGGGGAGGCCCAGGGCCCGAAGCACCTCCCCGAGCATCGCGATCCCTCCCTCCAGTTCCTCGGTGACGACCCGGTGGGCCCCGAGGGCCTCCAGGTCGGAACGGTCGACAAGATACCTGGTCCGAGCCAGCACGAGGGCCCCCGGGGCAAGCCCCCGGACCAGTGGCACGATGCGCCGAACGGCCTGGTAGTCGTTGATCAGGATCACCACGGCCCGGGCCTCCTGGACCCCGGCGGCCTTCAGGGCGTCGGGTCGAGTGGCGTCGGCATAGATCACCGGCTCCCGGGCCTTCCGGGCCTGACGCACCGTCTTCGCGTTGAGTTCCAGCACCCGGTAGGGAACTCCCTCCCGGGACAGGGCCCAGGCCAGGAACCTCCCCGACGCCCCATAGCCGATGATCAGGACGTGCCCCTGGATGCCCTCCTGGGGGAGGTCCGACGGAGCCCCTCCCGGCTGTGGCAGGCGATGGAGCAGGCGCCAGACCCAGCGGGTCAACACCAGCGATTCGGCCCGGTCCAGGACCAGAGGGGCCAGCAGCAGGCTCAGGGACCCGGCCGCCAGCATCGCCTGGCCCAGGGTCCCGGGGAGAAGACCCGCCCCGAGGCCGGCCCCGACCAGCACGAATCCCAGTTCACTGAACTGGGCCAGCCGGAGGGAGGTCAGGAGGGCCACCCGGGGCCCGCCCCCGACCAGCAGCGCCGCCGGAAAGGCCAGCAGGGTCTTCCCCAGGACCAGGAAGGCCAGGAAGCCCAGCACCCACACCGGCTCCCGGACCATCTGGGCCGGCTCGAAGAGGGTGCCCAACGAGACGAAGAAGAGGCTCGTCACCAGGCCCCGCAGGGGCAGCACGTCCCCCAGGGCCCGGTGGGCATAGTCGGTCCCGGCCAGCACGATCCCCGCCAGGAAGGCCCCCAGGGCCGAGGAGAGTCCGAAGGAGGACGTGAGCCAGGTCATCCCCAGGCAGATGGCCAGCACCGCCAGCAGGAAGACGTCCCGGCTCCGGGTCGCATCGACCCGCTCCAGCAGGAAGGGCAGCAGGACCCGGGAGAGAAAGATGCCCCCGGCGATCGCGACCGCCGACCCGACGATCAGCCAGAGGCCCATGGACCAGGAGAGGGTGCCCCCGCTGCCCCCCAGCAAGGAGACCAGCAGCATCAACGGGATGAAGGCCAGGTCCTGGAACAGCAGGACTCCCAGGGTCTGCTGCCCCGACGGGGTCTCCAGGGAGCCCTGGCGGGACAGGATCGGGAGGACCACCGCCGAACTGGAGAGGGCCAGCGCCCCTCCCATCAGCAGCCCCTGGACGGGGCTCAGGCCAAGCCACGGTCCCACGAGGACCCCGCAGGCGGTCACGAGGGCACACTGGGCGATGCCGCCGACCAGCAGAGGCCGGACCAGCGCCTTGAGGCGCTTGGGGTCCACCTCCAGGCCGACGGTGAACAGCAGCATCACCACGCCGGCGTCGGACAGCACTCTCAGGGTCTCCAGGTCCCGGAGCAGGCCCAGGCCGTAGGGCCCCATCAGGGTGCCCGCCAGCATCAGCCCCGTCACCACCGGGAAGCGGAGGCGGTTCAGCAGCACCACCGAGGCCACGGCCAGGGCCGAGATCAGGAATGCCTGGAGCAGCGCCGGTTGATCCATGTCCGAAGCCTACCACAGGGTCTGGCCGGCCAGGGCACTCCGGCCCCGAACCGCGGTCGGCCTCCTGGACCGAACCCGAGGGACCCAGCGCGTGATCGATCTCCTCTCGAGCCTCGATGGCCTCGGCGGGGGTCATGAGGCCCGCCTGCACGGCCACCCCGTGACACGCGAGAGTCCAGTGGATGCAACGACCCGTCCGGGTGACCCAGCCCCTTCCCTGGGGGTCGGCCGGTGTCCGAACCGGGGGATCCTCCCGGCCCTGGGCCCAGTAGAGATGCCCTTCCAGGAACAGGCAGTCCCCGAAGGATCCGCCTCGTCGCCCGGACCGCCAGGTCAGCCGCAGGCCATCGACCGCCCGGGCCCCCGGTCCTGCCAGTCGCTCGCCCTCCAGGGACCAGACCGCGATGCCCGCTGCCCGAAGGCAGTCCGTCACCTCCGGAACCCCCTGACCACAGCGGAGGCATGCGGAGACATCGCCCTGGGGGCGCGCCGCGGCCGCCGGGGCCAGGACCCACACCAGCGCCCCCACCGTCGGCCAGGCCAGTATCCTGCCCATCGATCCCCCCGGCACCATCCCTGGGGAGATCGGGTCGCCTCCCGAAGTCGTTCCATCACCCCTTCCGGGGATCCCGTTCCCGGGCGGCCCGGCGCGCCTCCCGCCAGGCCTGGAGGCGCTCGGCGATCGTCTTTTCGTAGCCTGCCCCCGAGGGATCGTAGAAGCGGACCCCCTCGAGAGCCGACGGGAGATAGACCGCCTGGGGCACGAAGGCCCCCGGGACGTCGTGCGGATAGACGTAGCCGTCGCCGTACCCCAGGTCCTTCATCCCCTCCACCGGGGCATTGCGCAGCGACAGGGGCACCTCCAGGGTACCGGTCCTGCGAACCGCCTGCTGGGCCTCCCGGAGCCCTCGATAAGAGGCGTTGGACTTGGGGGCCGTGGCCAGGTAGGTGACCGCCTGGGCCATCGGGATGGCCGCCTCCGGAAGCCCGATGGCCCGGAAGGCCTCGTGGGCCGCCACGGCGACCTGAAGGGCCCGGGGGTCCGCGTTGCCCACGTCCTCGGCGGCGAAGATCATCATCCGCCGACAGATGAACCCCGGGTCCTCCCCCCCTTCCAGCATCCGGGCGAAGTAGTAGAGGGCCGCGTCGGGGTCCGACCCCCGGAGGGACTTGATGAACGCCGAGATGACGTTGTAGTGCTCCTCGTAGGCCCGGTCATGGCGGACCCCGACCCGGGTGGCGGCGGCCTGCAGCACCTCGGCATCCACCACCGGGCGACCCATGCGACGGGCATGGCCGACCGCCGCCTCCAGGAGGTTCAGCACCCGGCGCCCATCGCCGTCGGCGGCCTGACAGAGGGACCGAATCGCCTCGTCGGGGACCTGGATCCCCGAGGCCCCGAGCCCCCGATCGACGTCCGCGAGGGTCCGGCGCACCAGGGTCTCCAGGGCCTCCAGGGAGAGGGGCAGCAGCCGCACCACCCGGCACCGGGACAGCAGCGGGGCGGTGACCTCGAAGTAGGGATTCTCGGTGGTGGCCCCGACGAGGGTCAGGGTCCCGTCCTCCACGTGAGGCAGGAAGGCGTCCTGCTGGGCCTTGTTGAACCGGTGGATCTCGTCCACGAAGAGGAGCGTGCCCCGGCCCTCCCGGGCCCGGAGGGTCCGGGCCTCGGCGACCACCTCCCGGACCTCCTTGACCCCCGAGAGGACGGCCGAAAAGGGCACGAACCGGAACCGGGTGCTCCGGGCGATCACCCGGGCCAGCGTCGTCTTGCCGCAACCCGGCGGACCCCACAGGATCATCGATGGCAGGGAATCGGCCTCGATGGCCTCCCGGAGGAACCCCCCGGGACCCAGGACCTCCTCCTGGCCCACCACCTCGTCGAGTTCCGTGGGCCGGACCCGCTCGGCCAGCGGCGCCGATCGGTCCGCAGCCGGCGACCCGGCTCGATCGGGCCGATCCGCCGCCTCGGAGGCGGACCCGAACAGGTCCTCCATCGGGTCCCTCCCGCCGCTTCCGGCCTTCCGGGACATGCCGGTCCTCCTGCCCGCCACCCGGGGGTCTCGACCGTCCCGATCCCCGTTCCGCCGGGACCGCCGCTCCTTTGACAGGCGCAGGAGATTCTATTACAAGAGGCCTCCCGGGGGTCGGGTGTCCCGCGGCCCTCCGGGAGACCTCCGGAGGAATGCCATGCGCCTGTTGAGCCCCGAACCGGCCCTCACCTTCGACGACGTCCTGCTGATCCCCGCCTACAGCGAGGTGCTTCCCAAGGATGTCTCCCTGGAGAGCCGGGTGTCTCGGCGCCTGACCCTCCCGATCCCGCTCCTGGCCGCGGCGATGGACACCGTCACCGAATCGGAGACCGCCATCGCGATGGCCCGCCAGGGGGGCCTCGGGGTGATCCACAAGAACCTCTCGATCCAGGACCAGGCCCGAGAGGTCGAGCGGGTCAAGAAGTCCGAGAACCGGGTGATCGAAAACCCCGTTACCGTCGAGGCCCACTCCCAGATCTCCCAGGCCCTCGACCTGATGCGGCGGCACCGGATCTCGGGCCTGCCGGTGCTGGACCAGGGCGTGCTGGTGGGCATCGTCACGAACCGGGACCTCCAGTTCGAGACCCACCCGGAACGACCGGTCTCGGAGGTCATGACCCGGGATGTCGTCACCGCCCCGGTGGGAACCCCCTGGGAGCAGGCCATCGAGATCCTCCATGCCCACCGGATCGAGAAACTGCCCCTCGTGGATGAGAGCGGACGCCTCCAGGCCCTGATCACGCTGAAGGACATCGAGAAGGGGCTCAACTTCCCCAACGCGGCCAAGGACAGCCGGGGACGCCTGCTGGCCGCCGCTGCGGTCGGAGTCGGGGACGCCGGGTTTCGTCGCGGAGAGGCCCTGGTGGCCGCGGGCGTGGACCTGCTGGTGGTGGACACGGCCCATGGACACAGCCGGGGGGTCCTCCAGGCCGTCGAGCGCATGCGGAAGGCCTGGCCCCAGGTGGACATCGCGGCGGGCAACGTGGCGACTCCCGAGGCGGTCCGGGCCCTGGCCGAGGCGGGGGCCGATGCGGTCAAGGTCGGGATCGGGCCCGGGTCCATCTGCACGACCCGGGTCGTCTCGGGCGTCGGCATGCCCCAGGTCACGGCCATCGCCCGCTGCGCCGAGGAGGCGGCCCGCCACGGAATCCCGGTCATCGCCGACGGCGGAGTCAAGTACTCCGGGGACCTGGTGAAGGCCCTGGCCGCCGGCGCCCACACGGTGATGGTGGGCAACCTGCTGGCAGGGACCGAGGAGGCCCCCGGAGAGGTGGTCTACTTCCAGGGCCGGGCCTACAAGGTCTACCGCGGCATGGGGAGCCTCGCGGCGATGCGGATGGGGTCCAGGGACCGCTACTTCCAGGACGACTACGAGCCCGAGAAACTGGTCCCCGAGGGGATCGAGGGGAGGGTCCCCTTCAAGGGGCCCCTGGCCCGGGTCGTGTACCAGTTGATGGGGGGCCTGCGGTCCGGCATGGGCTACTGCGGGACCCGGACCATCGAGGAACTGCACCGGAACGCGGTCTTCGTCCGAGTCACCGATTCGGGACTCCGGGAGAGCCACGTCCACGGAGTCCAGATCACCGAAGAACCGCCGAACTACAATCCCCGTTGACGCGATCGAGTCCACGCCCCCAGGACCGGGACTCGCCCATGGGGTCCCGACCCCGCCGGAGGGGGCCGCCGAACGCCAAACGTCCATCTGCCAGGAAGAATCGGGAACCGTGCAAGGGGTCAGCGGCGCGCCGCTGCCCCGACCCCCGCCCGACCCCGTCCCTTCCCCTTCCGGGCAAGGACCTGGTAGGGCTGATCGGGAAGGATCTCGGCCAGGGTATGTCGCCCCAGAACGCCCAGGATGGCCTGCTGGAGTTCGTCCCAGACATGGTGCACCTTGCAGTGCTCCCGGAAGCGGCACTCGGTGGGGTACATCAGGCAGGTGTTCACCGAGAGGGGGCCCTCCATGGCCAGAAAGACGTCCGCCATGCGGATGTCCTCGGGCGCCCGTGCCAGTCGGTAGCCGCCGGTCTTGCCGCAGGCCGACTGGACCAGGCCCGCCTGGGTCAGGTGCTGCATCACCTTGGCCAGGAACTGCACCGGCATGTCCTCGGCCACCGCGATCTCCTGGATCGAGTACCAGCGTTCCTCGCGGCAGGTCCCCAGGAACCGCAAGGCCCGATACGCGTACTCCGTGGCGCGGGTCAGTCGCATGGCCCCCTCCCCCGACAGGCGTGATCAACGTATCGAGATCCCCGGAGCATCGCAATCGGGATTTCGCGATCTTCCTGGCATTTCACATGATATCCTCCGCACCCCCGGGAGGGGACCGGAGATGGACGCCGAGGTGCTGGTCGTCGGTGGTGGTCACGCGGGCGTGGAGGCGGCCCTGGCCGCGGCACGCCTGGGGTGCCAGGTGGTCCTGGTGACACAGCACCCCGCCGCCCTGGGCCGGATGTCCTGCAATCCCTCCATCGGCGGCATCGGCAAGGGCCACCTGGTCCGGGAGGTCGATGCCCTGGGGGGCCTGATGGGCCGTGCCGCCGATGCCTCCCGGATCCACGGTCGGGTCCTCAATACCCAGAAGGGACCTGCCGTCCAGGCCACGCGGCTCCAGTGCGACCGCCGTCACTACAATCGCACCATTGCGGAATTCGTGGCCGGGACGGCCGAGGTCCGGGTGATCGCCGGGGAGGTCCGGGGGCTGGTCCTGCGGGGGGCGGCCGTCGAGGGCGTCGTGCTGGCCGACGGGACCACCCTGGGAACCCGAAGCGTCGTGTTGACCACCGGGACGTTCCTCGATGCGGTCCTCCACTTCGGCGACCGGTCGGTGCCCGGGGGCCGGATCCGGGAGGCGCCGGCCATCGGCCTTACCGAATCGCTGCGACGCCTGGGACTCCGAACGGGCCGCCTGAAGACGGGAACCCCTCCCCGACTCCTGGCCTCCAGCATCGACTGGTCCCGGACCGAGGAGCAGCCCGACGATCCGACCACGGTCCCCTTCAGCCTCTGGCCTCTCCCGGAGGCCCCGCTGCCCCGGCGGTCGTGCCACATCACCTGGACCGACCCCCGTTGCCATGCGGTGGTCCGCGGGAACCTGCACCGGGCCCCCCTGTTCAGCGGCCGCATCCAGGGGAAGGGCCCCCGCTATTGCCCCTCCTTCGAGGACAAGGTGGTGCGATTCGCCCACCACGACCGGCACCACGTCTTCCTGGAGCCCGAGGGAATCGACAGCGACGAGGTCTATCCCAACGGCCTCTCCACGAGCCTCCCCCTGGAGGTCCAGGAGGCGATGATCCGCTGCATCCCGGGCCTGGAGGAGGCCCGAATCACCCAGGCGGGCTACGCCGTGGAGTACGACTTCGTGGACCCCCGGGAGGTGGATGCCTCGTTGCACTGCCACAAGGTCCGGGGGCTCTTCCTGGCGGGACAGGTGCTGGGGACCACGGGCTACGAGGAGGCCGCGGCGCTGGGCCTGCTGGCGGGGGCCAATGCGGCCCTCCACGCCGGGTCCCGGCCTCCGCTGACCTTCTCCAGGGGAGAGGCCTACCTGGGGGTGATGGTGGACGACCTGACCCGGCACGGAGTCTCGGAGCCCTACCGGATGTTCACCTCCCGGGCGGAGTTCCGGCTGCACCTCCGGGAGGACAACGCCTGGGACCGGCTGTCTCCGGTGGCGGCGCGCCTGGGCCTGCTGTCCGGTCCTCGGGTGGGGGACCTGGAACGCCGGCGGGAACGCCTCGCCCGGGCCCGAGACCTGTTGGCCCGGCGACGACTCCGGCCCCCGGACCTGCCCCCGGGGGAACCCTGCCCGCCCGAGGGCCTGACGATGCTGGAGTGGCTCCGACGCCCCGGGACGGCCTTCGAGGACCTCGCCGCCCGGGACCCCTCCGGGACCCTCCTGGCCCTGCGACCCGACGAGGCCAGGACCCTGACGCACCAGGTCCGCTACGAGGCCTACCTGGACCGGGAGCGACGCGAGGTGGACCGGTTCCGGCGGTTCGAGTCCCTCCCCCTTCCCCGAGACCTGGACTACGGGACCTTCCCGTCCCTGTCGCTGGAGGTCCGGGACCGCCTGCGCCAGCACCGGCCGGCCACGGTGGGAGAGGCGGCCCGGCTCGAAGGGGTGACCCCGGCGGCGATCCAGGCCCTGCTGGCCCGGGTCCGCCCCCGGGAAGGGGAGGATCAGGGGGACGGGGGGGCCGCGTCCCGGTCCGCGGGAGACTCCTCCCGGGGATCCGGCGCCTTGCCCGGCAGCTCGGTGGGCATGCCCGGCGGGACCAGCAGCGATGGGTCCACGGCCGGGTACGCATAGACCCCCTCCTCCGGGTACCAGAAGAGCGGCAGGTAGGGGGCCGCGTCTCGCCAGGTCTTCTCATCGATCACCTGCATCTCCTGCCAGAGCCGCTGGAGGATCCCCCGGAGGCGATCGACCCACCATCGATTGAACTGGCGTTTCTGGTAGACCTTGAAGGCATAGACCGGCGCCGGCTTCGTGGCCATCAAAAAGGCCCCCTCCAGGGGCGTCAGGTCCTCGGGCTCCTTGTTGAAATAGGCCCGGGAGGCGGCCCGGATGCCGTAGATGCGCCGACCGAACTCGATCACGTTCAGGTAGAGTTCCAGGATCCGTTTCTTCGTGAGCCGCCGTTCCAGTTGCCAGACGATGATCGCCTCCTCCAGTTTCCGGGCCAGTGTCTTCTCCCGGGACAGGAAGAGGTTCTTGACCAGTTGCTGAGTGATCGTGCTGCCGCCATAGACGTACCACCCCCGGTCCAGGTTCAGCACGATGGCGCGCCGGATCAGTCCCAACTTGAAGCCCTGGTGCTTGAAGAAGCCCATGTCCTCGGTGGCCAGCGCCGCCTGCCAGACCGGCTCCGGAATCCGGTCCAGGGGGACATAGGAAGGAGTGCCAGGCCCTACCTCGATTGCCGGCTCCTCCCGAGGCTTCTCTCCGGGAGGTATCCGAAAGACCAGGGGACCGTCCAGGCTCTCCAGGCGGACCTGGGGACCCAGGGTCCGGGCCTCGCACCCCTCGAGGTCCCCGTCGAACCGCAGCGTGGCCCCCTTCACGATGGTCCGGCCCACCGGGCCTCCGGACACGAAGGAGAGACCCGCCAGGTCCACGGTGACCTGGAGGTCCAGGTCCATCGATCCGGTGAACCGCATCCCCTCCAGCCGGGGAATCATGACCGGGGGGATCGACGAGGCCACGGTCTGGCAGGGCTGCCTGGGAACCGTGAACCGGACGCCCACCTTGGGCTGGGGGTTCCGGAACCTCTCCAGGAAGACCTCCAGTCCATAGACCGCCGGCCCGACGTTCCAGGGGTCCAGCCGCAGGGAGAACCGCTCCTGGTCCAGGTCCAGTTCCCCGGCCAGGACCCCCGAGAAGGAGAGGTCCGTCAGGGGCACCAGGCAGATCTTGGTCCAGAAGTACGTGAACCCGGTCGCCGAGACGTCCCCCTCGAAGCGAAAGCGTCTCCCGTCGCCTTCCGCGGACCACCGCAGGTCCATCGTGGCTGCCGGCCAGGGCAGGACGTGGCGATCCGCCCAGGAGAGGATCCAGGGGAGGACCGGGCCGACGATGCGGCCCCGGACCTCCCGGGGCGAACCGTCCTCCCCGAGCCGCAGGGAGACGTTGCCCTGGGAGTCCCGGCCAACGGGGGAGGTCACCTGTCCCTGGATGGACAGGGTGGTCATCCCCTCGTCGTCCCGTTCCAGGTGGAATCGTCCCCCGACCAGCCGGAACAGGCCCGGGAAGGCGCCCCCGACCCTCACCGTGGCACCGAGGCCCCGAAGAACCAGGGACTGCACCGCCTGCAACCGGTCCCCAGGACCGGCCCGGGCCGGCGTCACCACGGCCGACGCCTCCTCGACCTGGATGCGCTCGACGGCCTCGACGGCCTCCGGCAGCCTTCCGGGCCACCGGGGATGATCGACGCCCAGGTCCTCGATCGTCCCCACCAGGGTCTGTCCCCCCGGCGGCCGTTCCACCCGCACCCGATGCAGTGACACCGTCCCCGGCACGGACCACCCGGGGACCTGGGGCAGCACGAGGCCCTTCTCAGCCCCGAGGTCCACCACCAGACCGCCGGCGGCATCTCCCCGGGCCTCCAGGGTCCACGGAAACGACTCCCCCCCGGGCCCCACCAGGCCCCCCTGGCCGTCGATGTGCCACGCAGCCCCCTCCCGGCCGGCCTCCATGCGCAGGTGGTCCAGGCGACACACCACCTCGCCCGATCCCTGATCCCGGACCTCCAGGACCCCGTCCAGGACCTCCGCCCCGAGGCCCTCCCACGCTCCCGGTGAGCCCGTTGCCGCCTCCCCGGAAGCGCCCCGCAACCGGCGGACCGCCTCTTGCCAGACCCTGGGGTTCCCCTGGTCCAGCGAGACCCCGGCGTGCAGCCCCTCCAGGGTCACCCGGGCGGCGCGTCGCTCGCCCCTCAGCCAGGCCCACGGCGACCAGCGGACCCGGACCCGGGAGACCCGGACCCAGTCGTTGCCAGAATCATCCAGCAGAATCGAGAAGTCCCGGAGAATCAGGCGATCGGGCAGGCCGAACTCGAGGGACCCGACCTGCACCGGGCGTCCGAGACGGAGGGAGAGGGACTCGATCCGGGTCCGGACCTCCCGGGTGGCCACCCGGAGGGCCGCCGGCTTCGCCAGCAGCATCACGGCGCCGATGACCGCCGCGACCGACAGTGCCACCAGGGCCCATCGTCTCCCGGGCGACCCGCTCCCTCGCTCCCCAGGCTGGCGCCCCACTCCATCCCCCACGGTCGGTCCGAGTGTGCGGTCGTGGCTCCCTGACCGGCGATCCCGACGCCGAGATGCCTCAGACGTCCCCCCCGGTCCCTCCTGGCCGGTTCTCCTGGGACACCCGGCTTCCGGGCGGCACGTCCCGGGTGACCCAGACGTTGCCCCCGATCACGGCCCCCCGACCGACGGTGATCCGTCCCAGGATCGTGGCCCCGGCATAGACGATCACGTCGTCCTCCAGGATGGGATGGCGGGGGATGCCCTTGATGGGGTGCCCCTGGTCGTCCAGCGGGAAGGACCGGGCCCCGAGGGTCACGCCCTGGTAGAGGCGAACGTTGTTGCCGAGGATGGCCGTCTCCCCGATCACGACCCCGGTCCCGTGGTCGATGAAGAACCGCTCTCCGATGGAGGCCCCGGGATGGATGTCGATGCCGGTCCAGGAGTGGGCCTGCTCGGTGATGATGCGGGGGATCAGGGGCACCTTGAGCCGGTAGAGTTCATGGGCCAGGCGCTGGCAGGTGACCGCCAGGATTCCCGGATAGCAGAAGATGGCCTCGTCGGGACTCGTGGCCGCCGGGTCCCCCTCGTAGGCGGCCTGGACGTCCGTGGCCAGCAGCCGCCGGACCTCGGGCAACCGATGGAGAAAGGCCTGGGTGATCTCCTCGGCCCGATGGTCGCAGGCGGGACAGTCCCGCGGTTCGGGGCACTCGGCGAAGCACAGGCCCCGCCGGACCTGCTCCCGCAACTCCCGGAGCGCCCGGTCCAGCGTCGCCCCCACCTGGTACCGCATCCCCTCGCGAGTCAGGTCCGGGATCCCGACGTACCCCGGAAAGAGCACCGAGCGCAGGTCCTCCACGACCCGGACCAGGGCCTCCCGGGAGGGAAGGCGACCGTCCCCCCGGATCCCCAGGCGCGTCAGGCCGTCATGGGCCGCGCAGAGGGCATCGACAACCTCGGTCAGTCCTGCAGGCGGCGGCACGCAGGAGGCATTCTCTTCGTTCATCATGCGACCTCCGGGACGGACCCCTCGGTTCGAGGCGAGTGATTGTAGCCCAACTGGTCGCGGCATCTCCACCCGGAAAGGTCGCATCCCTGGTGGAAGATGCTATGCTTCCCATCCATGAAGCGGCGCCTCCAGGTCGTCTTTCTCTGGCACATGCACCAGCCCTCCTACGAGGACCCCCGTTCGGGGTTGCAGATGCTCCCCTGGACCTGGCTCCACGGCGTGAAGGATTACCTGGAGATGGGCGAGATCCAGCGCCAGGTCCCGGAGATGCGGACCGTGACGAACTTCACTCCGTCGCTCCTCGAGGCCCTGCAGCGCTACCTCTCCGAGGACCCGCTCCCGGATCGGACCCTGCGCCTGATGCTTCGGGACCCGGACGTCCTGAGCGACGCGGACCGCCAGTTCCTGATCCGGACCTGCTTCGCCGTGAACCAGGAGGTCTGGTTCCAGCGCCTTCCCCGCTACCGGGAACTCCACGAGCTGCGGAACGGGTCTCCGACCCTGGGCCCCGTGCTGCACCGGTTCGGAGCCCAGGAGATGGTGGACCTGGAGGTCCTCTTCCTGCTCTCCTGGTGCGGCCCGACGCTCCAGGAGGACCCGCGGGTCGCCGCCATCGCCGCCAGGCAACGGGGCTTTCGCCAGGAGGACCTGGAGACGCTGGTGGCGGTGGGCCAGGAGCAGATCCGGCGCATCGTGCCCGCCTGGAAGGAACTCCGGGACATGGGACGGGTGGAACTTTCCACCACCCCCTTCCATCATCCGATTCTCCCCCTGCTCTTCTCCACCCAGGCAGCCCTGGAGGCCCGACCCGAGACCGAACTCCCCTCGGCCCGGTTCCAGGCCCCCGAGGAGGCCGCCCGGCAACTGGACGAGGGCCTCCGGTACTTCACGGAGGTCTTCGGGCAGCGCCCCCGAGGCCTCTGGCCGGCCGAGGGGGCCGTCTCCCAGCAGGCGGTGGACCTGATCGCCTCCAGGGGACTGTCCTGGATCTGCACGGACGAAGAGATCCTGCGCCGATCCCTGGGAGGGACCTGGACGGCCTCGGACCGCCTGCGACCCCATGTCTGGTCCGGGACCAGCATCTTCTTCCGGGACCACTTCCTGTCGGACCAGATCGGCTTCGTCTACAGCCGCTGGCCCCAAGAGCAGGCCATCCGGCACTTCCTCCAGGAACTGCGCCAGCGGGCCGAGGCCTGGAAGGACCCCCGGGCGGTGGTCGTGATCGCCCTGGACGGCGAGAATGCCTGGGAGCACTACCCCTGCGGCGGATATCCGTTCCTCACGGCGCTCTATCGGGCGATCTGCGACAGCGGGTTCGCCGAGCCGGTCACCTTCTCCGAGTACCTGGAGCGCCACGGGCCCGGCAGGCCCCTGGAGCAACTGGCCACCGGGTCCTGGATCGACGGAACCCTCAACACCTGGATCGGGGACCCGGTCAAGAACCGGGCCTGGTGCTATCTGGCGGAGGCGCTGGAGGTCGTCCGGCAGGTCGGACCGCTGCCGGCAGAGAAGGAGCACCGCGTGCGACGGCTGCTGATGCGGGCCGAGGCCTCCGACTGGTTCTGGTGGTTCGGCGAGGGGCACTCCTCGATCCACGAACCGGAGTTCGATTTCCTGTTCCGGGAGAACCTCCGGGCCCTCTACCAGGAAATGGGACTCCCGCCGCCGGAGGCACTCGATCGCCCGGTGGGACCCGAACGCGTGGTGATGCCGATCCAGCCCCCGACGGCCCTGATCCACCCGGAGATCAACGGCCGCAAGGGGGGGTTTTTCAAGTGGGTCGGGGCGGGAACCGCCTCCTTCCAGCACGGCTCGATCCACCGACTGGATCCCCGGATCTCGATGGTCCGCTTCGGCTATGACCACCGGAATTTCTACCTGCGGGTCGAGGGATTCCATGGCAGCGGCCTGCTGGAACCGGGACAATGGGCCCGCGTGCGCTTCCGCCGGCCCGTCGAGGCCACCCTCGAGGTGACCCGGCAGCAGGACGGATGCCAGGGGACATTCCAGAGTCCGGGGAGGGAGACCCCGGAGGGGATCCGGATCGCCGTGGAGGAGACGATGGAGGCGGCCCTCCCGCTGTCCTTCTTCCAGGACTCGCGGCCGGGCCCCCTGACGGTGGAATTCTTCGTGGAGATGGGCCAGGGATCGCTGCCTGAAGAGCGTTTCCCCTGGGAGGGATCCGTGGTGATCCAGGTGGATCCGGTGGGCCTGGCCCTCTCGAGCTGGAGTGCATGACAGGGGCCCCGAAACCGTTTCGGGAGGTTGCATGTCCGAACTTCGCCACGACCCCGTGCAGAAGCGCTGGGTCATCATCGCCACCGAGCGGGCCAGTCGCCCTCAGGACTTCCACCTGGAGAAGGGGAACTGGACGGGACGGGAGGCCTGCCCCTTCTGCCAGGGGCACGAGGAGGCGACGCCACCCCAGATCCGGGCCTTCATGGACCCCTCCCGCCCGGGCCGCTGGCTGGTCCGGGTGGTCTCCAACAAGTTCCCGGCCCTCCGCATCGAGGGGGACCTGGAACGGGCCGCCGTAGGGCAGTACGACCGCATGAACGGCATCGGGGCCCACGAGGTCATCATCGAGACCCCGGAGCACGATCTGGACCTGTCGGACCTCCCGGTGGAGCAGGTGGCCGCCGTGCTCCGCATGTACCGCGAGCGCATCCTGGACCTCCAGCGGGACGTCCGGTTCCGCTACATCCTGATCTTTCGGAATCGGGGCGCCGCGGCGGGCGCCTCCCTGGAGCATCCCCACTCCCAGTTGATCGCGACCCCGGTGACCCCCCGGACCGTCTCGATGGAGCTGGCCAGCGCCCGGGAACACTTCGCGGTGAAGGAGCGGTGCATCTTCTGCGACATCATTGCCCAGGAACTGGACACCCAGTCCCGGATCGTCGCGAAGGACTCGGACTTCGTGACCTGGTGCCCCTATGCCTCCCGCTTCCCCTTCGAGATGACCATCGCGCCGGTGCGGCATCAGGCGGACTACGCCACGATGGACGACGGGCTCGCGATGGCCCTGGCCCGCCATCTCCGGGACGTGATCCGCCGCATGAAGGCGGCCCTCGACGACCCGCCGTACAACTTCATCCTGCACACGGCGCCGGCCTACTACCTGCAGCAGCGCCGGGCGGGGTACTGGTCCACCATCGAGATGGACTGGCACTGGCACATCGAGATCCTGCCCCGCCTGACCAAGACCGCCGGCTTCGAGTGGGGCAGCGGCTTCTACATCAACCCAACGCCCCCCGAGGACGCCGCCCGCTTCCTCCGGGAGGTCCGGCCGTGACCCCCGATCGGCCGCCCCCCGATCACGACGGCCACGGAAACGGCCCGGCGCCGGAACCGGGCGCCGTGACCCATCTGGACATCAAGATGTCCTACGCCTGCAACAACTGCTGCATCCACTGCGTGATCGCGGACCAGCGCGACGAGGCGATTCGCCGCAAGGGCCGGGACTGGCGGGGCACCGCGGAGATGGCCCGGGAGATCCAGGACGCCGCCCGGCGCGGCATTCGGGTGGTCACGTTCACCGGCGGGGAACCGACGCTGCGGAAGGACCTTCCGGAACTGGTCCGGGCCGCCCGGGCCCTGGGTCTCCGGGTGGGGCTCCAGACCAACGGGCGGCTGTTGTCGATCCCTGCGGTCCGGGATCGGCTGGCGGGCCTGGAGGTCCGGTTCGTCGTGGCGGTCCACGGAGCCTCTGCGGAGGTCCACGACGCGGTGACCCGGGCCCCCGGGTCCTTCCTGCAGACCCGGGAGGCCGTCCGGGGACTCCTGGAGGCCGGGGAACGAGTGACCCTGAAGACCGTGATCTCCCGGCGGAACCTGGACGACCTGTCGGACATCGCCAGGGATTTCGCGGACCTGGGGGTGCGACGGTTCAACTGGACCTTCCCCCACGCCCTCGGAAACGCCCGACGGGAGTTCGAGGCGGTGGTCCCCCGGTACCGCGACGCGGTGCCCCGGGTCCTGGAGGTGCTGGACCTGCTGGAACGCCGGGGATGCGAGGCGGTCACCGAGGCCATCCCCCTGTGCCTGCTGGGGTCCCGGGCCCGGCAGGCCAGCGAGTGGCACTACCGGGCCCACGTCCGGAGCGAGGTGCACCAGCTGGACCAGGCCCCTCGGGACTGGTCCCGGGACCGGACCGTCGAGGGAAAGGTCCACCCTCCCGCCTGCTCCCCCTGTTCCTGGAAGGGGGATTGCGAAGGGGTCTGGCGGGAGTATTTCGAGGCCTTCGGAGACCAGGAACTGGCCGCCGTCCCTTTTGACGATCCCCCGGGCATCCGATAGTCTATGGGCGATGGAGCGCGCCTATCGCATTCGGGAGGATGTCGTCCACCGACAGTGGCAGGGGGAGCACTATCTGCTGACGGCAGACGGCCGGTTCCACTCCGTGACCGACCCCTCGGGGGCCTTCGTCCTGTCCCTGTTGAGCCGCCCGCGGGCCCTCCGCTCCCTCTCCCGATCCGTGATGCGGCGATTCGAGGCCTCTTCCCTGGCGGAAGTGGAGCACGACCTCCAGGAGTTTCTGGAGACGTTGCAAGAACGAGGCGTGCTGGAGACGGTCGGGGAGCCCTGGAAGGAGCCGGCCTCCGGGAAGACCCGCCGACCCGGACGGAGGAAGCCATGAAGCAATCCTGGTCGCGTCCTGGGAACCTGTTGCCCGCGATGGCCATGGTGGGCCTCCTGGCCTCCTGCGGCGGGGGCGGATCCCCGTCCGCCGACGTCTGGGACCTCCCGGGGAACGACCTTGCCCCCGACGGGACGCCCGATGGGGCGGACCTCCCGGACGGGACGGACCTCCCCGACGGAGCGGACCTTCCGGACGGAGAGGTGACGCCGCCCGCCCCCGAGGTCTCCTTCGTGATCTGGACCGCCCAGGGCCCGAAGGGGGAGGGCGTCGATGTCGTGCAACTGACGACGGAGGATGAACTTCCCGACTACCTGGCGATGCCGGGGTTCCAGATCGCCGTGGTGGCCACGACCCACGGGATCGAGACGGGACGGCCGGTCCACCTGTGGGTCGCCGGGAACCGGATCGCCTCCGGCAACGTCACGCCCGGAGACGACGGCACCGGGACCGTCCGCTTCGAGCCGGTGACCCTGACCCACAATCCTGCGGGGTACGAGGTCCGGGTGACGACGGCCAACGCCGCGGAGCAGACGGCCGAGGCGGTGAAGACCGTGCAGGTGGACATCGGTGGCTGTGGCATCGTCTTGACGCCGACCAACGAGTCCTGCTGGCTCACGGACGCCGACCCTGACCTGCCGGGGACCCAGGTCCGCTTCCAGGTCCGGAATCCGGACCTCACCTGCACCGACGCCCGGGTCGAGGTCGCGGTCGGAGACCAGACGCTGTCCGCCGGTCCGACCCCCCTGGACGACCAGGGAATCGCCGTCTTCGTGCTGACCCTGGCCCAAGACGGGACGATCCCCGACGGCCTCCCGTTCCAGGTCACCGCCGAGGTCCTCGATGCCGCCGCACCGGACCGGGTCGGTCGGCTGGATGCCGTGCCCTTCGTGGCGGACCTGGTGGACCCGGTGATCACCCTGACCGAGCCGGACAAGGACCTCCTGACCCTGGCCGATGACCTCGACCTCGACCCTGGAAACGGCCTCCAGTGGGATGCGGCCGGCACCGCGACGGGCCTCCCGGAGGGGGGCGCGGTCCAGGTGGCCCTGAACGGGGAACCCGCAGGGGAGGCGACCCCCGACGGCCTGGGAATCTGGCGGCTGACGAACCTGTCCTGTCCCGCCGACGGCGGCTACCTGCTGGTGGCGACGGGACGGGATGCCTGCGGCCGGGAGGGGCGGGCCGAGAAGCAGTTCACCGCCCGGGTGACCCAGGCCTCCCTCGTGCTGGCCTGGCCCACCTCGGGAGAGGCGCTGCTGGCGAAGGACGATCGGGACCCGGGCACCCCGCTGACCTACGAGACCGGCTTCCGGGTCCAGGGAACCGGGGTCGAGACGGGCAGGAACCTCTTCATCCGCTGCCGGGAGGACCGCTTCGGGACCCCTGAGGTCGAGGTCGGTCGGCTGGCCGTGGAGACCCCGTCGGAGGACGGCTTCTACGAGGTCGCCGTGGCGCTGCCGGTCCAGGCCCTGACCCAGAAGGTTCGCTGCCGGGTGCTCGACGACGCGACCAACCCCTCTGCCTCGGAGGAGATCGCCTTCCGGGTGGGCCTCCCGGCTCCGATCCTGACGCTGGTTCGCCCCCGGTCCGGGGACGTGGTCCGGACGCCCTCTCTGCCGGTCGCCCTCACCGCAACGGGGCTCAACGGCGCCATCCCGACCGTCTCGGTCCGGGGAGAGGACGGGTCCGAGGCCCTCGCCTACACCCCCCCTCGGGCCATCGCCTCCGGGTCGCTCTCCTTCACGATCCCCCTGACCGTCGGCGGCATCCCGCTGACCGACGGAAACTGGCAGGTCCAGGTGGACGCCCAGGACGAGTTCGGCAACCGGGCCTCGGACCACCCCGGCAGCCTCACGATCGTCCCGTTCCTGCTGGATCAGACCCCCCCCGTGGTGGCCATCACGTCTCCGGCCCGGGATGACCTGGACCCGGCGGCGCGTCCCGAGGATGCCGATGTCCAACCGGAAGAACCCGGCTACCAGGCCGACGTCGAGGTCACTGTCGCCTCAGGCGGGGGAGGCGGTACGAAGGTCTGCCTGAGCGTGAACCAGGATACCGCCTGTCAGTCGATGGGCGCCGGCGAGACGCAGGTCCGATTCCCGGGTGTCACGCTGCTTCCGGGGGCCAATGTCCTCTCGGCGACGGCCACGGACCCGGCTGGCAACACCGGCGGCCCGGTCTCCCGGACCCTCACGCTGGCATGGCCCGGGCCCCGGGTGGCCATCGTGACCCCCCCCCGGAATGGCCCCCTGGCCGGGGCTCCCTTCGACGTCCGGGTCCGGGTCGCGGATCCCGACGATGCCCCCCTGGAAGGGGTCCTGACCACCCTCTCCCGGGATGGCATGGACCTGGGAGCGCTCCCGACCGATGCCCAGGGCATCGCCCTGTTCCAGGTCCCGGACCTGGCCGAGACGCCCCAGACCTTCCGGGCCCGGGCGACCTGGGACGCCGCCGAGGGCCACTCGGCCCCCCGGGTGCTGTACCTGAAGACCGCAACCCCCCTGCTCGCCTTCGCCCTCCCCAGAAATCAGCAGTGGTTCAACCTGGCGAGCCCCGAGTGCGCCCCGGGCGAGGCCAACTGCGTGCTGACGGTGGAGGTGGACGCCCCGAACTTCGAGGACGGTTCCCAGGGGTCCCTCGAGGTCACCTGCGGGACGATTCGCAAGGCCACCTATCTGGCCACCGTGTCCGGGGAACACCTCTCCTTCCCGGAGGTGGTGCTCTACAACCTGACCCCCTGCTCCCTGACCGTGACCGCGACGGACGTCACCGGCCAGGAGGTCTCCGAGGGACCCATCTCGGCCTTCGTGGACCGCAGCGCCCCACGCCTTCCGGCCTTCGAGGCCCCGGACCCGAACCTCCAGAGCCTCACGTACCTCCAGGACGAGGACCCCTCGACGCCGGGACTCCAGTACACCGTCGTGGTCCAGGTCAGCGGCCTCGAAGCGGGCCGGGTCGTCACGCTGGACTACGGTCCCCTCGCCGGTCCTTGGGAGCAGGTCACCGCGGCTGTCGAGGCAGCGGTGCCTGACGGGTACCTGGGCCAGGTCTCCTTCCCGCAGGTTACCCTCCCGGACGGGCTCCTGCTGCTGCAGGCCGCCGCATCGGACCTGGCCGGCAACCCGGCCTCCCTGTCCAGGACGATCCAGGTCTTCGGGTCGAGGCCGGTGGTCCGGATCACGCTTCCGGGCTTCGTGGACGCCACCTCCTGTACCACCTCGGCCTCCTGCGGCGCCACAGGCGTCTGTGCTGGGGGGCAGTGCGCGATTCCCTGGTCCGCGGCGGCCTCCAAGGCCGTCGTCGTCACGGTGGCGGACCTCCCCTCCGGGACGCAGAACCTGCGCCTGTGCGCGAAGGGAACGGGCCTGACGGGCACTCCCTGTACCACGACCGGCTACCGACAGGTCGCCATCGGGAACAGCGGTGGGTCCGGCAACACCACCCTGAATGCCACCGGGATGCCCGACGGGACCTTCTCGCTGGTGGCCGAGGGGAAACTGGCCGACGGACAGCCCTGGGTCTCCTCCCTGGACGGGCCCAACGCCGGGGAGCGCATCCGCCATGTCTACCTGGACACGGTGGCCCCCACGGTGACCGCGATCACCTCGCCGTCGGACACCGAGGCCCCCATCGGAACCTTGAATGCCGCCGAACAGGCCGCCCCAGGACGGACCTACCAGATTCAGGTGGCGGCCAGCGAGGCCGGCAGCCTCACGCTGTGGGTCAACGGCCTGGCCCAGTCCACCGATCCGACCTTCCCCGGGACCCTGGTGACCCTGGCGACGCTGCGGGAGGGAGGCAACGAGGTCTATGCCCGGGTCCAGGATCTGGTGGGCAATCTGAGCCCCCTGCCGCCGTCCACGCCGGTCTTCCGCCCCACCGTGGACACCATCCCGCCGACCGTGGCCTTCCAGTCCCCCCTCTCGGGCACGGTCCGGGCCGGCGACTCCCGGGACATCGTGGTGGTCTCCGACGCCATCGGCCGCACCGTGACCCTGAAGGACCTGGGCCTCCCGGTGGCCTCGGCCCCGGTGCAGTCCAACGGAACGGCGGCCTTCCCCTTCGCAACCTACCCGGTGCTGACCGACGGGGATCACCAGATCGAGGCGACGGTGTCCGACGAGGCCGGCAACCCCGCGGTCACCAGCCGGTCCGTCCAGGTGGACACCGTGCTTCCCGATGCCTTGCTGGCCTTGCCGGCCGACGGGGCGGTCTTCGGAGATGGCGATGACGCGAAGCCGGCCTTGCCAGGATTCCAGATCGAGGTCTCCTATGGCTCCCCGAGCCTCGACGCGGTCTCCTACCTTCTGGAACTGGCCCGGAATTGCGACGGGACATTCACCCTCTGCGACCCCCCGGAGCCCCTGTCCCAGGGGATGATCCAGCATCCTGGCGGACTGGAGGCGTCGATCTTCCCGACCCTGCCGGCGGGGTCCACGCCCTACTACCGGATGCTGCTCACGGTCGTCGACGGGGTCGGCAACCGGCAGACCGTCTCCTCCTCGTTCACGGTGAACCTGACGTCGTGCCAGGTCGTGATCGGGGGCCTCGGCAGCAGCGGCTACCTCTCGAACGCCCTCTGCCCGACACCGGGGACCGACTGCGCGACAGCCTCGATGAGCCTCCAGGTGACCGTTTCCCCGGCCTGCGGGTCCGTGGACACGGTCCGGTTGATCCAGACGGGACAGTCCAACCAGGACCTCCCCCTGACCGGGCAGCAGGTGACGTTCTCCACGACGGTCCAGGACGGGACGGCGGTCCAGTTCGAGGCCCGGGCCCTGGAAGGCGGCGGGGTGGTGGGCTCCTCGGGGGCGGTGAGCCGAATCGTGGACCTCCGGGACCCCCAGGTGCGCTTCACGACTCCCGGAGCCGGCAGCGAGGTCTTCTGGGGCATCGCCGCGGACCTCGGCCCGGCCCCGGGTCTCCAGGCCTCCCTGGGAGTGCACCTGGAGGATGACCACCTGTCGGGAGGTGCCCTCACGGGCCTGACCTTGAATGCCTCGCCCCTGGTCCCCGACTCCCCGACTCTCCCGGTCGCCCTGGAGGCGCCCTCGGTGGACGTGGGCATGCAGGTCACCCTGACCCACGACTCCCAGGGAACCATCCTGGTCACGGCCCGGGACGCCGCTGGAAACGAGGCCTCCAGCACCTTCACGGTCCACGTGGACCTCGTGGCCCCCTCGGCCCCCACGCTGTCGGCCCAGTCGGTGAACCGCCGAAGACCGGCCGTCACCCTCCAGTGGACCGACACGGGAGATGACGGGGTCGATGGGGGGCCGGCGACCCGCTTCGACCTGCGCTACTCCCCGCTGCCCATCCTCTCGGTGGCGGACTTCGAGGCCGCCTGCAAGGTCGAGGGTCTGGCCTTCACGTCACCCCTGCCCAGCCCCGGAGCCCCCGGAACCCCGGTGGTCTTCCAGGTCACCGGCCCGGACCCCCGGTCCCCGGCCTATGCCGAGAATGGGACGCCCTGCCGCTTTGCCACGGGCACGAACCCCAACAGCACCCAGTACACCTTCGCCCTCCGAGTAGAGGATGAAGTGGGCAACGCCTCGCCGCTGGCCATCCTGGGAAGCATCGACCTGTCCCTGCGCTACGCCCGCCTCTATGGCACGACGGCCCCCTACACAGACCTCCTGATGCAACGGCGAATCGCCACGGTCGGGGACCTGGATGGCGACGGCCTCGG
Source organism: Deltaproteobacteria bacterium (assembly GCA_029547805.1). GTDB lineage: Bacteria > Myxococcota_A > UBA9042 > DTJE01 > DTJE01 > JAGOKF01. The sequence goes on along the minus strand of JAKPOP010000001.1, from coordinate 12,316 downwards.
AGACCTGGTGCTGGGCGGCGGCGGAGGTACGATGCTGAACACGATCTGCGTCGTCTACGGCTTCGGGGAGGGGACCGACCGCACGATCCCGGACCTGGCCATCTCCAGCGCGTCGGGTCCCCACCACCAGTGCCTGACGGGAGGGACCAACTTCGGCATGCCCGCCGCCTCCGCCGGCGACCTGAACGGCGACGGCATCGGGGACCTGGCGGTCGGGGAGGCCAGCACCACCGCTCCGGTGCTCAAGGTCTTCCTGGGCGTGGCCGGTGGACGCCTGGCCACCACCCCGAACCTGACCTTCACGGGCATGCAACATGCCTCCGGTGGTCCCACTGCCGTGGCTGTGGCCGGGGGCTTCGACTTCGACGGCGACGGCACCGAAGACCTGCTGGTGGGGTCCTACGGCCAGAACCGCGCCTACCTGATTCCGGGCAACCCTGCCTGGGGCCCGTCGACCGCTGTCTCCATCAACCTCTCGTCGGCGGCGGACCTGACCACCCACCGGGTCTCGATCTTCCAGATGACCGGTGCCCCGGCCGGCACCTTCTTCGGCGTCCGGGTCGCCGCCGCCGGGGACCTCCAGCAGAACGGCCATGACGACATCGCCATCGGCACCGCCACGGCCCCATCCCAGGTGCTGGTCTTCCGGGGCCGTTCCATCGCGACCCCGACCACCTTCGAGGTGGCCTACGGATCCGGCGGTGCCGACGATGGCAACGTGATCCGCCTGGTCCCGGACCAGGAGACCACCTCCGGCAACTTCGGGACCACCATCGTGGGCAAGACGGACCTGGACGGAGACGGGCTGCCGGACCTGATGATCTCCCAGCCGGCGGCCAGCACCCAGACGCCGCCGAAGACCCTGGTGGTCTTCCGGGGAGGCTACCTGGCGGGCCGCTATGGCCAGAAGGTGAAGGTCGATGCGAGCACGGGCGTCGGGACCGGCATCTACCAGAACGAGCGGGGCCTCGAGGTGATTGGTTCCTACGACAAACTGGTTCCCATCGGCAACCTGGACGATGACCCCGATGGCCCCTCGGTGGATCTCGCCTACATCATCTACACGACCGGATCCACCCGGGGCAAGGTCTTCGTCCGATTGAACCACTCGGACCCCGGAGGAACCTTCGGCATCGGCACCTTCCCCTGGGAGTCCCCGGTGCTGGTGGACCCCCTGGACCCCTCGGGGACTCGCTTCGGCTACTTCGGAGCGGCCTCGCCCGGGGACTTCAACGGGGATGGCCTCCCGGACCTGCTCGTGGGCACCGACGGTGCCGGGTACGCATTGATCCTCTACTGACGGAGGGAAGAGAGGCATGAAGACCACTCCCAAAAAGGCCCGGTCCGAGTCCCCGAAGGCGAAGACGCGGAAGACCTGGAACCGGCCGCAGGTGCAGAGCGGTGCCGCGTCGGAACGCAATGCCCTGGGCCCCTCCAATCCCTGCGGCGGAGGCGTGGACGAAGAGAACGGATGTGGTTTCGGCCCCTGATGATGCGGACCTCCGGCTGGGCCCCCTGCGCCTCCGCATCCGGACGTCCTCTCCACTGTTGCGGGAGACCCTGACCCGGTTCCTCCCGGAAGGGATGGTGCCGTCCCCCATCCCGGCCCCCTGGGGAACGCCGGCCCCCCTCGAGACCCGGGTCTTCCTGGAGACCTTCCGGGAACCCCTGAGGCGGCGCCGGACCCGGGTCCGTGAAGGGGCCCTTTGCCAGGGGCACTGGCGGCGGGGAGAGCGATCCCTCTGGGTCCTGGAGGGAGAGGGCCTGTCGGAGGCCCGGGCATGGCTCCACGCCGGGAGTCCCGACACGGCCCAGGCGGCCCTCCGGCAATGCCTTCGGGGATTCCTGCCCGAGTGGTTCCTCTGCCAGGGAGGGATCGTGCTGCACGGCGCCACCCTGATCCATCGCCACCGGGCCTGGGTGTTCCTGGCCCAGAGCGGCGGCGGCAAGACCACCCTGGCACGGCACCACGGCGACGAGGGCTGCCTGGGAGACGACGCGGCCTTCTTGTGGCACGATGCCGGGACCGATCGATGGTGGGCCGTGCCGTCGCCGCTGCCGGGGCGGGAACCGGTGGCCATCACGGCTCCCCCGATGCCAGTAGCGGGCCTCTTCCGACTCCGGAAGGGCCAGGGGCCTCGGGGACACTGCGGCCAGAGGCTCCAGACGGCCCGGGCCCTCCGGGAGGTGCTGGCCCGGGCTCGGGTGGACGTGCATCTGGCCTCGGTCCGAGGCCTGTTGCTGGACCGGGCCCTGGACCTGGTCCGGGCCCTGCCGGTCCGCGTGATCCGTCTCCCCCGGGACCAGTCGCCCTGGCCCCTGGTGGACCAGGAATCGGAGGAAGCGGACGGTTCGGAGCGGCGATGACGGCGGAAGAAGCCCGGGAGTACCGACGTTCCCTCCGGCAGATGGAGGCGATCTATCAAGCCCGGCGCCGCCTGTTCCTGGTCCACCTGGACCTCACCTGGCGCTGTCCCCTGGCCTGTGCCCACTGCTATCTGGGCCCGGTGCCCGATCACCGGGCGGCGGAACTCCCGGCAGCGGCCTGGATCGAGTTCCTCCGGGAGGCCCGCAGGCGACAGGTGGTCCGGGTGGTGATCTCTGGCGGGGAACCCCTGGTCCACCCCGGTTTCTTCCAGGTGCTGGAGGCCTGCGCATCGCTCCGCTTCACCGTGCTGGTGAAGACCACGGGATGGCACTACCGGGAGGCAGCGGAGTCTCTGGCCCGGGTCCCGTTCCTGTCGGTGGACGTGAGCCTTCATCACCGCGACCCGACGCGACATGACGCCTTCACCGGCCGTCCCGGGTCCCACCAGGCCGCCGTCCGTGCCATCGAGGACCTGGCCCGCCGGGGCATCCCCGTGCGAGTCACCCGGAGCCTCGTCCAGGGCCTCGAGGACGACGGGGGAGCCCTCCGAGAGTGGTGCGATCAGCGGGGAGTCTCCCTGGCCGAGAGCCTGACCGTGCTGCCGGTCCGGTCCCGGGGACGCGACGGACCTCCCTCGCCCCGGGGGAGCGGCGCCGCAGCCCTTCCCGAAGACCGCCAGCGACCGGTGCTGCAACGCCTGCTGGGCGACCAGACGATGATCCCGCCCCGGGAGCCCGACCCCGACGCCCCCCTCTGCGCCGCGGGCGTCACCCGCCTCTACGTGGATCCCACGGGCCGCATCTCCCCCTGTGTGGCCTGGACGAGGCCCCTTGGACATCTCCGGGAGGGGCTCGGAGCGGTCCTTCGGGGTCCCGCGCTCCGGGAGGTCCGGCAAATCCGCCAGCGACACCGCACCGGCTGCCGGGACTGCAGCCTCCGGCCCGCCTGCGACTTCTGCCCCGGCCTGGCCGAGGCCGACACCGGGGATCCGGTCCGACCCTATCCCCAGGCCTGTCGGAAGGCCCACATCCTGGGGGACCTCCTGTCCAGGAACGGGGAGGTCCCGCCATGAGAATCGGTCCCCCTGGCGACTCGGGACCGCCCCCACCCTTGCTGGCCGAGATGGTTCGGGAGCACCTGGGGAAGGGGCGCCGGATCTCCCTGCGGACCGGAGGCCTCAGCATGATCCCCCTGCTGCCTCCCGGGGTCCTGTTGACCCTGCGCCCCCTGGACCCCGGGGAAGTCCCGGGTCCCGGGAGCCTCGTGGCCCTGGTGGTCCAGGACCACCTGGTCTGCCATCTCCTGCGTGATCGACGGAAGACGCCCTCGGGAACCGAGATCCAGACCGCCGGCCTGCTTCCCGATCACCCCGACCCCTGGACCGATGTCTCGGAGGTCCTGGGCATCGTGTGCGAGGTGCGCCTCGGGTCCCGGGCCCTCCCGGTATCGAGCGAGGCGTTCCGGGCCTGGCAGACCCTGGCCCGGCAACTGGCCCCGTCCCTCCGGGTCCTCAAGCGGGGTCTTCGTCTCCTGGTCCCTCCGGGAATTCGCCGGAGGGTGTATCGTCTGCTGGCGACCCCCTTCGGATCCTGAGGGGACTTCAGGAGAAGGGAATGGACCTGCCCTTTCCGCGCCATCCCCCCCAGTCGGCCGCTCCGCCGGGGTTCCTGTGGGCCCTCCAGACGGCCTTCGCGCCCCCGGAGGTTCCGCCTGTGCCGCCACCGGTCCCCTGGGCCCAGGCCGAACCCATCCTGCGACCGACCGGCCTTCTGCCCATGGTCGCCGCACGCCTGGCCCACCCGGACCTCCGGCATCGCCTGGACCCGGAGTGGGAGGCCAAGGCCCGACAGGCCCGGGAGGCCCAGGCCGACTCGGCCCTTCGGGCCCTGGCCACTGCGGCCCAGGTGGCCCGAATCGCCCTCCAGAACGCGATCCCCGTGGTCTTCCTGAAAGGCGCCGCGCTGCACCTTGCCGATCAGGTTCCGGTCTGCGGCCGTCCCCTGGCCGACGTGGACGTCCTGGTCCCGGCCGCCACTGCCGACCGCCTGCAGTCCCGCTTGATCGCCGCGGGATTTCGGCGGATCGGCCCGAGCCTCTCCCGACACCACCTCGATCCCCTGGGTCCGCCCCCCGGGGGCCTCCCGGTGGAAATCCACCGCCATCTGCCGGGCTGTCGGGCTCCCGAGGCCCCCGGCCGTCCCCTCCGGTTCGAGGACCTGCTCCCGGCCGGGCGAACCACGACGGTCTCCGTCCAAGGCCTGAAGGTGCCGGTTCCGGCACCAGAGGTCCTGGCGGCCCATGGGGTGGTCCACGGCCTGCTGGACCACGGTCTGCGTCCCGATCGCTACCCCCCCTGGAGGTGGGTCCTGGACCTTGCGGCCATCCAGGAGGCCCCCCCATCATCGCGGTGGCTGGCCTGGGTCGCGGACCCGGCGGTCTCCCGCTGGGGGCGGACCGTCGAGGCACTGCTGGTCCACCTGCGGGACCTCCCATCGGGGGCATCCCTTCTGCCCGCGGCCCCCGGGACACGCCATCTCTTCCTGCACCTCACGGCCAGCGCCCTGGATCCCAGATACCGCCTGGCCCTCCAGGCGCGTCAGTGGTGGCCATGGCCCCTCCGGACGGACCTCCGGGAGGGAATCCGGAAGGCCTTCCATCGCCTGCGGCATCCCGACCCGACGCCGGACGAGATTCCTTCCACCACCCTGGCGGACCGTCTTTGGGCCTCCCTGGAGGCCTTCTGGGAGTTCTACCTGACTTCCGGCGGCCCGGCTGACCGCAGGCGGTAGAGGAGGACCTCGCCCGGGGCCCCGATGCGCATCGGGGGACCCCAGTATCCCGTTCCCCGGGAGACCGACAGGGCCATCCCATCGACCCGATGCCAACCCTGCATATACCGGTACACCAGGCGGTTGAGCCACAGGAACGGCGGCATCTGTCCCCCGTGAGTATGGCCGCACAGCATCAGGTCCACCCCGGCCTCCGCCGCCTCCCGGTATGCCAAAGGCTGGTGGGCCAGCAACACGATCGGAAGCCCTGTCGGAGCCCCGGCCAGGGCGGCCCCGATGGCCTCCGGGAGGGCCCCACGCCCGCCCAGGAAGGTCGGGTCGTCGATGCCTGCCACCACCAGCCCCTCCTCGACGACCTCGTGGGACTGGCGAAGGACCCGGATGCCTGCCCTCTCGATGGCCTCGACGGCCTGCTGCCCACCGGCATAGACCTCATGGTTGCCGGTGCAGGCCCAGACCCCGAGTCGACTGCGAAACGCCGCGATCCTCCGGAGGCCGGACCCGTCGCCCCCGTTTCGCTCGTCGGTCAGGTCCCCGGTGACCACCACGAGGTCCGCCTCCAGCGGGTCCACCACCGAGGCGATCCGCTCCAGATAGCGGGTTCCCACGGTCTCCCCCAGGTGGATATCGCTCAGGTGCACCAGACGGAAGCCGTCCATCCGGGCCGGAAGGCCCCGGATCGGGACCTCCACCTCCGTCACCAGGGGTCCCCGGAAGACCACCCAGAGGCCCCAGGCCGAGACCACCGCCGCCAGCCCGATGGCCGTCCGGGCGCTCCATCGCAGCACCTCATGGGTCAAGTCGGGGTCCAGGACCCCTCGTCGCGCCAGCAGGCCCGCAGGCAGCGCGATGCCCAGGTCCCGGGCCGCGAAGACCGTCGCCGCCACCGCCGCGAATCCCATCCAGATCGCCCCGACCCAGGTCAGCACCCCCGCCCCTGCCTCCCAGTGCCCTGACAACAGTCGTCCGACCAGGTAGGCCAGTGCCAGTCCCGCCACGACTCCTTTTGCGACCGATCGTCCCGTGGCACCGATCTCCACGGCCGACGTGACCCGGAGATAGAGATAGACATGGACCGCGGTCCAGATGGTGGCTGCGATCCCGAAGAACACCACTGCTCCCAGCCACCGAGGCATGGCCCCTTCCTCCCCGGTGCGACTCTACCGGAAGCCCGGGCCCACGCCAACCCGGACCGCCTCGCGGGCCCTTCCATGCCTGAACCCTCTTCTCCTCCCATCCTGTCGTTGGCGTCCGCCTCCTCCCGATGGGTCCCCGCAGGCGCCAGAGTGGCCTGTCACCCGCGCGCAGCCGGCGTCGGCACCGCCGACAGATCCGATTCTGCGGAACTCGGCGCCACGTCGAGCCAACCGGCGCCGCGGATCCCCGCGCGCAGCCGGCGTCGGCACCGCCACGGCGGCGCGGGGAGGGGGTGGAGCAGAATCGCCAGGGGGCCGCGAGCGCCCGGCCGTGCGAGCGCGAGGGAGCCGCGGATGGCGGGCGGCGAAGGCATGGCAGCGCCATGTCGAGCCGACCGGCGCCGCGGATCCCCGCACGCAGCCGGCGTCGGCACCGCCACGGTGGCCCGGGGAGGGGGTGGAGCAGAATCGCCAGGGGGCCGCGAGCGCCCGGCCGAGCGAGCGCGAGGGAGCCGCGGATGGCGGGCGGCGAAGGCATGGCAGCGCCATGTCGAGCCGACCGGCGCCGCGGATCCCCGCGCGCAGCCGGCCCGGCGCCGCGGACACCTGCGATTCTGCGGAACAAAAAAAAGGGGCCGGCAACGTCCTACTCTCCCACCGGGTCCCCCCGGCAGTACCATCGGCCCTGGAAGGCTTGACTTCTGAGTTCGGGATGGAATCAGGTATGGCCCTTCCGGTATGGTCACCAGCCCCTCGTCTGGAACGACAAGGGAACGCGTTGATGCAATGACCTTGGCCGCAACACCGACTGTGAAATGGAATGGTCAAGCCTCACGGCCGATTAGTACCACTTGGCTGAACGTGTTACCACGCTTACACCTGTGGCCTATCAACGTCGTGTTCTCCGACGGGCCTTCAGAGCTTGCGCTGGGAGTCCTGGTTTTGGGGTCGGCTTCCCACTTAGATGCTTTCAGCGGTTATCCGTTCCGAACGTGGATACCCGGCAATGCCGCTGGCGCGACAACCGGCAAACCAGAGGTTCGTCCACCCTGGTCCTCTCGTACTAAGGGCAGGTCCCCTCAAGACTCCTACACCCGCGGCAGATAGGGACCGAACTGTCTCACGACGTTCTGAACCCAGCTCGCGTACCGCTTTAACCGGCGAACAGCCGGACCCTTGGGACCTACTCCAGCCCCAGGATGCGATGGGCCGACATCGAGGTGCCAAACCACGCCGTCGATGTGAACTCTTGGGCGTGATCAGCCTGTTATCCCCAGAGTACCTTTTAGCCGATGAGCGATGGCCCTTCCATGCGGGACCACCGGATCACTAAGGCCTGCTTTCGCACCTGCTCGACCTGTCGGTCTCGCAGTCAAGCCCCCTTATGCCTTTGCACTCGACGCCTGGTTTCCAATCAGGCTGAGGGGACCTTTGCACACCTCCGTTACATTTTGGGAGGCGACCGCCCCAGTCAAACTACCCACCAGGCAGTGTCCCTCGTCGGGATGACCGACGCAGGTTAGAACACCGGACGAATCAGGGTGGTATTTCAAGGATGGCTCCATGGAGACTAGCGCCCCCACTTCAACGCCTCCCACCTATCCTACACAAACCCGCCCAATATTCACTGCCAAGTTGCAGTAAAGGTTCCGGGGTCTATCCGTCTAGCCGCGGGAACCCGGTATCTGCACCGAGACTCCAATTTCGCTGGGTTCCTCCTCGAGACAGTGGGGAAGTCGTTACGCCATTCGTGCAGGTCGGAACTTACCCGACAAGGAATTTCGCTACCTTAGGACCGTTATAGTTACGGCCGCCGTTTACCGGGGCTTCGGTTCAATGCTTCGGTTGCCCTGACATCTCCCCTTAACCTTCCGGCACCGGGCAGGCGTCACACCCTATACGTCGTCTTACGACTTTGCAGAGTGCTGTGTTTTTGGTAAACAGTCGCTACCCCCTGCTCTCTGCGACCCAGTCAGGCTGCGGGAGCAAGTCCCCTGACCCGACCAGGCCCACCTTCTCCCGAAGTTACGGTGGCAATTTGCAGAGTTCCTTAAGGAGGAGTCACCCAAGCGCCTTGGGTTTTTCACCCCACCCACCTGTGTCGGTTTCCGGTACGGGCACTCCGATTCGTCCACGCGGGGCTTTTCTTGGAAGCATGGGATCGACCAGTCGTATCGCACCCGAAGGATTGACACGCTCATCAGTTCTCGGGGTTGGCGACCTCCCGTTTGCGGCACCAGGCCTCCTGGGAGATCCCCCTACAACCTTGAACCGGGACATCCATCACCCGGATGGCCTACCCTTCTCCGTCCCCCCTCGCTTCAACCTCCTCGAAGTGGTCCAGGAATATTAACCTGATTTCCATCGCCTACGCCTCTCGGCCTCGGCTTAGGACCCGACTAACCCCTGGCGGATTAGCCTAGCCAGGGAACCCTTGGGTTTTCGGCGACCAGGTTTCTCACCTGGTTTATCGCTACTTATGCCAACATCATCTCTTGGAGTACCTCCAGCCGTCCTCACGGTCGACCTTCGCAGGCAACTCCAATGCTCCCCTACCATCGCCACCAGAGGTGGCAATCCGCGGCTTCGGCGACGCGCTTGAGCCCCGTTGAATATTCGGCGCAAGACCACGTTCGACCAGTGAGCTATTACGCTTTCTTTAAAGGATGGCTGCTTCTAAGCCAACCTCCTGGTTGTTTACGCGGTCTCACATCCTTCACCACTTAGCGCGTGCTTGGGGACCTTAGCCGGCGGTCTGGGGTCTTTCCCTCTCGCCCACGGACCTTATCGCTCGTGGACTGTCTCCCGACGTAACAGCGGACGGAATTCGAAGTTTGGTTGGGTTTGGTAAGCTGGTAGGCCCCCTAGCCCATCCAGTGCTCTACCTCCGCCCCTGATTTCGTCGAGGCCATACCTCAATATGTTTCGGGGAGAACCAGCTATCTCCAGCCTTGATTAGCCTTTCACTCCGATCCACAGGTCATCCCCCGTCTTTTCAACGACGGTGGGTTCGGGCCTCCGTGTGGTTTTACCCACGTTTCACCCTGCCCATGGATAGATCGACTGGTTTCGGGTCTGCACCCTGCAACTGAACGCCCTGTTCAGACTTGGTTTCCCTACGGCTACGCCTCCTTCGGCTTAACCTTGCTGCAGAGTCGCAACTCGTTGGCTCATGATGCAAAAGGTACGCTCTCAGGCATTGCCTTGCGGCCATAGCCCTCGAACTGCTTGTAGGCATGCGGTTTCAGGTACTATTTCACTCCCCTAGCGGGGGTACTTTTCACCTTTCCCTCACGGTACTGGTTCACTATCGGTCACTCAGGAGTGTTTAGCCTTGGAAGATGGTCCTCCCAGATTCCGGCAGGGTTCCACGTGTCCCGCCGTACTTGGGTGTCTCGTCCAGGGAGCCAGATGCGGATTCGGGTACGAGGCTGTCACTCTCTATGGCCGTCCTTTCCAGGGACGTTCCCCTCCCAGGCTCTGGTTTGTAACTCCCCGAGGAACCTGCCGATTCCTCCGACGAGATCCCGCAACACCGGACCAGCAACGCCGGCAGGCTTGCACTGGACCGGTTTGGGCTCGTCCGCGTTCGCTCGCCGCTACTGACGGATTCTCGTTTGATTTCTCTTCCTCCGGGTACTGAGATGTTTCAGTTCCCCGGGTTCGCCACCTCTTGCGAGGTTGATGCTCCGGCGTGAGGGTCACTCACGACGGGCACCGGGTTTCCCCATTCGGAGATCCAGGGATCACGGGATGGTTAGCTCCTCCCCCTGGCTTATCGCAGCCACCCACGTCCTTCATCGCCTCTGAGTGCCAAGGCATCCACCACATGCCCTTAGTAGCTTGACCACGCCATTTCACAGTTGGGTGTTGTGACCAAGGTCATTGCATCAACAGGTTCACTTGTCAAAGACCAAAACCGGGCGACGGCGACATGCCGTCGGCGCTCGCGGGGTGGAGCTGAGCGGGCTCGAACCGCCTACCTCCGCCTTGCAAGGGCGGCGCTCTCCCAGATGAGCTACAGCCCCGATTGGGAAAGCGGCCGATGCCGATCCCCGTCACGGGTGGGCCTGGGCAGAATCGAACTGCCGACCCCGCGCTTATCAGGCGCGTGCTCTAGCCATCTGAGCTACAGGCCCTGAGCCAGGCCGATGCGGCCATCAAGGACCTGCGAAGATCAGCCCCGCGGGCAACTCCAGTCTTCAAAGAACGAGGCCCAAGCCTCGCTCGTTGAAAACTGGATAGCAGTGCCAGGAGACCCCATCGGGACGACCTTCCGGTCGCCCGCTCCTTAGAAAGGAGGTGATCCAGCCGCAGGTTCCCCTACGGCTACCTTGTTACGACTTCACCCCAGTCGCTGCCCACTCCGTCGGCACCTGCCTCCCTTGCGGGTTGGCCCAGTGACTTCGGGAGCAAGCAACTCCCATGGTGTGACGGGCGGTGTGTACAAGGCCCGGGAACGTATTCACCGCTGCCTGCTGATCAGCGATTACTAGCGATTCCGCCTTCACGGAGTCGAGTTGCAGACTCCGATCTGAACTGGGGCCGGTTTTTTGGGATTGGCTTGCACTCGCGTGCTTGCAGCCCTCTGTACCGGCCATTGTAGTACGTGTGTAGCCCCAGGCATAAAGGCCATGAGGACTTGACGTCATCCCCACCTTCCTCCGGTTTAACACCGGCAGTCCCGGTAGAGTGCCCAACTGAATGATGGCAACTACCAGCGAGGGTTGCGCTCGTTGCGGGACTTAACCCAACATCTCACGACACGAGCTGACGACAGCCATGCAGCACCTGTGTTGGGGCTCCTGGCAAGCCAGGCACCCAGGTGTTTCCACCCGGTTCCCCACATGTCAAGCCTGGGTAAGGTTCTTCGCGTTGCGTCGAATTAAACCACATACTCCACCGCTTGTGCGGGCCCCCGTCAATTCCTTTGAGTTTCAACCTTGCGGCCGTACTTCCCAGGCGGGGTGCTTATCGCGTTAACTACGGCACTGAGGGAATTATTACCCCCAACACCTAGCACCCATCGTTTACAGCGTGGACTACCAGAGTATCTAATTCTGTTTGCTCCCCACGCTTTCGCGTCTCAGCGTCAGTTGCGGACCAGAAGGTCGCCTTCGCCACCGGTATTCTTCCCGATATCTACGAATTTCACCTCTACACCGGGAATTCCACCACCCCCTTCCGCACTCAAGCTCGCCAGTTTCGAGCGCAGTTCCCAGGTTGAGCCTGGGGATTTCACACCCGACATAACGAACCGCCTACACGCGCTTTACGCCCAGTAATTCCGGACAACGCTTGCACCCTCCGTATTACCGCGGCTGCTGGCACGGAGTTAGCCGGTGCTTCCTTCGGTGGTACCGTCACAATCCGGTCGTTACCCGGACCACATCGTCCCACCAGACAGAGCTTTACAACCCGAAGGCCTTCATCACTCACGCGGCGTTGCTGCGTCAGGCTTTCGCCCATTGCGCAATATTCCTCACTGCTGCCTCCCGTAGGAGTCTGGACCGTGTTCCAGTTCCAGTGTGGCTGGTCGTCCTCTCAGACCAGCTACCCATCGTCGCCTTGGTGGGCCATTACCTCACCAACTAGCTAATGGGCCGCGGGCCCGTCCTCAGGCGAGAACCGATTGCTCGGCCCCCTTTGACCGCTCTGGCCGCAGCCAGTGTGGTCTTATGCGGGATTAGTCAGCCTTTCGGCTGGTTATCCCCCACTCAAGGGCAGGTTACCCACGCGTTACTCACCCGTGCGCCGCTTTACTCGCCCCCCGAAGGGGACTTTCTCGCTCGACTTGCATGTGTTAGGCACGCCGCCAGCGTTCGTTATGAGCCAGGATCAAACTCTCCGATACGCACTCGGTCACATGCCGTTCGGAGCCCCCCGCCTGGCCGGCGGGGGGTCGGAATTGCAGGTTGTCCACCCACAAGCCCGTAGCAATGATATTCGGTTGTCAGAGAACAGAAGTGGCGGGCTCCAGAACATCGCGCCCGCCACCGAGCTGCTTCAGACTGCTTCGCTTG
>JAKPOP010000029.1 GCA_029547805.1 Deltaproteobacteria bacterium | reverse complement strand
ACCTCTGGTGTCTGTGGGTTGCCAGAACAGCCCACTGTGGGTGGGCGGGGCGACCCGCCCCCCACACGCCGCACCAGAGAAAGCATCAACCGTTCGTGGACTGCCAAGAAGACGACACCGCTCGTGCTCGCGGATGGAGCCAGGTAGTCGGCGCAGCGGACCTTGCGGAGCCAAGCCGACTACCCCGCCATCGCCCGAATGCGAATATCTGCTACTCCCCCCCCATCCTCGGTGAATTCAGTCCTGGCGCGGCCCGTCCCAGACGGATTCTCTGAAAGACCGGTCAGTCCTGGGGGGTCCGGGCCGTCGGAACCGGAGGCGGGGGATCGACAGGAAGGGGCGTCGGTGCTACAAATCCGCGGTCCCGAGGGGAGGCCCCACGATGGATGCGCTGCGGGAAGCAGGGCTGGCGGACGTCGCCGCCGCGATGACCTCCGAGGCCCTCCGGGAGATCGAGGTCCGCTGGCTCGGAAAGAAGGGGAGGGTGACGCAGGCCCTCAAGGAACTGGGAGCCCTGGCCCCCGAGGATCGCCGGGCCCGAGGCCAGGCCCTCAACGAACTGAAGCGGGACCTGGAGGCGGCCATCGAGGCCCGGCGCCGGGAGATCCTCCGGGAGGAGATCGAGGCCCAGGCCCGGGCCGAGGGCATCGACCGGACCCTGCCGGGCATCCCGCCGGCAGCGGGCCATCTCCACCCCCTGACGCGGGTCGTCGAGGAGGTCGAGGACCTCTTCGAGGGCATGGGGTTCCACATCCTGGACTATCCCGAGGCCGAGAGCGCCTCCTTGAACTTCGACGGGCTCAACATCCCGCCGGACCACCCGGCCCGGGAGACCCAGGACACCTTCTATCTGCCCGCCGGCAACGTCCTTCGGACCCACACCTCGCCGGGACAGGTCCGGGCCCTCCGGGAACTGACTCCGCCCTTCCGGGCCATCTTCCCCGGGCGCGTGTATCGCTGCGAGGCCACCGATGCCTCCCATGAGCACACCTTCCACCAGGTCGAGGGGCTCATGGTGGACCGCAACGTCTCGGTGGCCCACATGCTCTACTCGATGATGACCCTGCTGGAGGGGATCTTCGGCGAGAAGGTCCAGGTCCGCCTGCGGCCCGGCTTCTTCCCCTTCGTGGAGCCGGGCTTCGAACTGGACCTCCGGTGTCGCGTCTGTGGCGGCGAGGGCTGCCCGGTCTGCAAGCGGTCCGGCTGGGTGGAACTGCTGCCCTGCGGGCTCGTGCACCCGAACGTGATCCGGGCCGGGGGGCTGGACCCGGCTCAGTGGGAGGGCTGGGCCTTCGGGCTGGGCCTCTCCCGGCTGGTGATGATGCGCTACGGGATCGACGACATCCGCTGGTTGATGTCCGGGGACCTGAGGTTCATCCGACAGTTCTGACGCGTGGCTCGGGTCGGAGGAAGGACATGCGATTCTCCTGGAACTGGATCTCGGACTTCGTGGACCTCGAGGGCCTCCCGGTGCAGGCGGTGGCCGACCGGTTCACGATGACCGTGGCGGAACTGGAGGCGGTCCACCACGTGGGAGCCGGGCTGGAGGCCGTCCGCGTGGCCCGGATTGCGGCCCTCCGGCCCCACCCCGCCGCCGAGCGGCTGCAGGTGGTGGACCTGGACCTGGGGGACCGCCGGGTCACGGGGGTCTCGGGGGCACCGAACCTGGCCGAGGGGGCCCTGGTCCCCGTGGCGCTGCCCGGGACGACCCTCCCCGGTGGCGTCGAGGTCCGGGCGGTGGACCTCCGGGGCGTGCGGTCCGAGGCGGTGCTGCTGTCCGAGAGGGAGATGGGCCTCTCGGACGACCACTCGGGGGTGCTGATCCTGCCCGAGGGGACCCCCCTGGGGGCCTCCCTGCCGGCGGTGCTGCCGGTCGAGGACCACGTCTTCGAGGTGGACAACAAATCCCTGACTCATCGCCCGGACCTCTGGGGGCACCTGGGCCTGGCGCGGGAGATCGCGGCGATGCTGGGTCGGCCCCTCCGGGTGCCGACCTGGGATCCGGCCGAGGGTCCCGAGGACCCCATCGCGGTGGAGGTCCAGGACCTGGAGGACTGTCCCCGGTACATGGCCCAGGCCTACGGGGGGATCCGGGTCCTCCAGTCGCCCTTCTTCGTCCAGCGGCGCCTCCGGGCCGTCGGGCTGCGGCCCATCAACCAGGTGGTGGACGCGACCAACTACGTGATGCTGGCCCTGGGGGAACCGGTCCATGCCTTCGACCGGCGGCACCTTCACGGCGGCGGCATCGTGGTGCGCCGGGCCCGGCCCGGGGAGGTCCTGCGCCTGCTCGATGGCCGGGAACTGCGGCTGGTGGCCGAGGACCTGGTGATCGCCGACCGGGAGCGGCCCGTGGCCCTGGCCGGGGTGATGGGCGGCGAGGAGAGCGGCATCGCTGACGACACCACCGAGGTGGTGCTGGAGTGCGCGACCTTCCACCCGGCCCGGATCCGCCGGGCGGCCTTGCGCCACGGGGTCCGGACCGATTCCTCGGCCCGCTTCGAGAAGAGCCTCGACCCGAACCTGCCGCCGATGGCGATGGGGCTCTTCTGGGAACTCCTGTCCCGGTGGACCCCCGGGGCCCGGGTCCGGAGCCGCCCGGCGGACCTCCGGGCAGCCCCCCGGGAGCCGTTGCGGATCACGCTGGACCCGGCCTTCGTCTCTCGGAGGCTGGGGGTGGAGGTCCCGCCGGACCGCACCCGGTCGATCCTGGAGCACCTCGGGTTCGACATCGCTCATCAGGACGGGCGGTTCCAGGTCACCGTCCCCTCCTGGCGGGCCACCAAGGACGTCTCGATCCCCGAGGACCTCCTGGAGGAGGTCGGCCGGGTGATCGGCTACGACCAGGTGCCCCCGGCGGCCCCCCTGGCCCCGGTCGTCCGGGTGCCCCGGCAGCCCCGGCGGGTCATGGCCCGGCAGATCCGGCACCTCCTGACGGCCGCGGGCGGCCTCGACGAGGTGATGACCTATTCGTTCGATTCAAACGAACTATTGTCTCGGCTGGGGGTCTCCTACGACGACCGCCTGGGGGTCGAAAACCCCATCTCCCAGGACTTTACCCACCTGCGGTTCTCCCTGTTGCCGAACCTGCTCGGGGTCCTGGAGCGGAACTTCGGCCGCTTCCCCGAGGCGGGGGTCTTCGAGATCGGGCGCGTCTTCCGAGGGACCCTCGACGGGGAGGGGATCCCCATCCAGGCCACTCATCTGGGCCTGGTCTTCTGGCGCAAGACTGGCAAGGATGCCGAGGCGCCGGCCCTGGCCTACCGCCGGATGAAGGGGATCCTCCAGCATCTCCTCCAGGACCTGGGGGTCGGGGACCCGGACCTGGACTCGGAGTGGACCGGGTCCCGGTGGCCCTTCATGCACCCGGTCTCCTTCGGGGACGTGCGGGTCGCCGGTCGATCCGCCGGGTCCTTCGGCCTGGTCCATCCGGCCACGCTGGCGACCCTGGACGTGAGGGGCGTCGTCGCGGTGGCCGAGGTGGACCTGGAGGTGCTGCTGGAGGCCCCGAGGTCCCGCCGGGCATTCCAGGCCATCTCGCGGCACCCGGCCATCACCGCCGACCTCTCGCTGGTTGCCCGCCGAGACCTGCCCTACGGGGCGCTGGCCCGGGCGGTCGAGGCAGGGGCTGGTCCTTTCCGGATGGCGTCGGAACTGGTGGGCATCTACGAGGGCAGCCCCATCCCCGAGGGGTGCCGCAGCATCACCTTCCGCCTGACCTTCCAGGCCCCCGATCGGACGCTGGAAGAGACGGAGGTGCGCCAGGCCATGGAGGCCGTCGTGGAGGAGGCCCGGAAGATCGGGGCCTGGCGGTGGGGCGATGACGCCTGCTGAGGGGGACGGGCCGGAGGTCATGACGTGGAGACCCGGGAGGACATCCTCTTCGTCAGCAAGCCCCTGGCCCCGCCCTGGGACGACTCGGGGAAGGTCCTTCCCTACCTGATCGCACGGGAGATCGACGGGTTTCGCTTGCGGGTGCCGGTGCCCCGGGGCCAGATCCTGGACCTCCCGCACCTGCGGTGCCAGGAGGTCTATCGCCAGTCCTGGTCCTGGTCGGTGCCGCTGCAGGACAAGGCGCGGCTGTTCCTGACGCTCTTCCCTCGGGACCTGCCGCCGATCGTCCATTTCTTCTTCTCCCCCAACGCCCCGACCACGCTGGCGGCCCGGATGGTCCGATGGCGACACCCGGGCCTCGGGGTCGTCCAGACCGTGATGAGCCTCCCGGTCCAGGGAGCGGCCCTGGAACAGGGCCTCTTCGGGGACGTGGTCGTCTCGTGGTCCCGGCAGGGGGCCGACCGGGTGCTCCAGGCGGTCCGGCGCCACGGGCGGTCGATCCGGGTGGTCCACATCCCCCCGGGTGTCGAGGCCGGGGAGTGCCCGACACCCGATCGGAAGCGGGTGCTCCGGGAGTCCCTGGGACTTCCCCTGGACCGGCCGGTGGTGCTCTATGCCGGGGACCTGGAGTTCAGCAGCGCCGCCAGGACCATCGCCGAGGCCCTGCCGTCGGTGGCCCGGAAGACCGGGGCGGTCTTCCTGTTCGCCAACCGACCGAAGACCCCCGGGGCCCACCGGGTCCTCCAGGACCTGCGGCAAGTCCTGGCCCCCTGGGAGGCCTCGGGACAGGTGCGCTTCCTGGGCCGGGTCGATCGATTCCGGGACCTGCTGCAGGCGGTGGACGTGCAGGTGCTGCCGGCCGAGACGACCTACGCGAAGACCGACCTGCCGCTGGTGCTGCTGGAGGGCCTGATGGCCGGCGTTCCGGCCGTGGTGGGCGGCGGGACGCCGATGGACGAACTGGTGGAACTCGGGGCCGCGCTGGCCGTGCCTCCGGGAAGGGCCGAGGTCCTGGCGGCGGTGCTGTGGGAGGTCCTCGGGCGGCCGGGGGCGGCCGGGGCCCTGGGGACGACCGGGCGGGAGGTGGCCCTGCGGCGCCACTCGGCCAGGGCGATGGCCGCGGCCCACGAGGCCATCTACAGGGACCTCCTGGGGAGGACGGGCTGAATGGACCCGAGGGACTACTACGACGTGATGAGCCGGACCTACGAGGACGAGCGTCACCACGGCTACCACCGATACCTGGACGAGGCGGAGGTGGCCGCGGTGGCGGATCTGGTCCGGGGGCGGGAGGTCCTGGAGGTGGGATGCGGGACCGGCCTGATCCTGCAGCGCCTGGCGGGCCTGGCCTCCCGGGCGGTGGGGGTGGACCTCTCCCCGGGGATGCTCCGGAAGGCCCGGGAGCGGGGACTCGAGGTGCTCGAGGGCCGGGCCGAGGCCCTGCCATTCCCCGACGCCTCCTTCGACGTCGCGGTCTCCTTCAAGGTCCTGGCCCACGTCCCGGACGTCCGGGCGGCCCTGGCCGAGATGGCCCGGGTGGTCCGTCCGGGCGGGGCCGTGGCGGCGGAGTTCTACAATCGCCACTCCCTCCGGTACCTCGTAAAGCGTCTGAAGCCGCCGACCCCCATCGACGACGGGGTCCACGACGAGGACGTCACGACCCGCTATGACACGCTGGACGAGGTGCGGCGGCTCCTGCCCCAGGGACTGCGCCTGGAGCGGGTCCGGGGCATCCGGGTGGCGATCCCGGCGGCCCTGCTGATGCGGGTGCCGGTCCTGGGGGCCGCCCTGGCCTTCCAGGACCGGGTCCTGGGGAGGCTGCCCGGGACGTCCCGCCTGGGGGGATTCCTGGTGGTGGTGGCCCGGAAGGCAGGGTGACGGTCCGGAGGGATCGATGACGGGGAACGAGGCGCGGCGATGCCAGGGCCCGGGATCGACAGGGGAGGGCATGCCGGCCCCGGGGGTCTTCCCGATGCCCCTGGCCCGGTTTCCGGCCCGGTGGCCTGGCGGTCCGGTGCCCCTGGTGAGCCTGCTGCATCGAAGGGTGTGGTTCGCCTTCGGCGTCACCCACCCGGACCTCCACCTGGCCGTGCTGCTCCTGGACCTCGCCCCCGTCACCGTCTCGGGCCTCTACGTCCACGATCGGCGGGAGCGGCGCACCTTCACCTGGACCCGCTCCGCCCTGGGGAAGCGGTTTGGGGCCGTGGCCCCGGGACCCTGCCGGGAGGTCAGCCATCTCCGGGTACCGGGCCATCGGGTCGTCTTCCGCCATGGGCTCGAGGTCGGGAGGCACGAGGTCTCCCTGGACATCGCCGGCGGTCCGGGAGCCCCGGCGCTCCGGGCGGAGTTCGTGATGCGGGAGGACCTTCAGCGGGTCCCGGCCCTGGCCGTCCGCGTTCCGGCGCCTGACCCCTGGTTCCTCTACACCCACAAGGCCTTCGGGCCTGCCGAGGGCTTCATCCGCCTGGGGGACCGGCGCTTCTCCCTCTCGCCGGACCGGGACCTGGCGAGCCTGGATGAGCACCGGGCCGCATGGCCCCTGGACCAGCAGTGGACCTGGGGCACCTTTGGCACACGGCTCTCCGATGGCCGCCTGCTGGCGGCGAACCTCTGCCACAACAGTCACTACCTGGACCCCGAGGGGGAGAACGAGAACCGCCTCTGGATCGGGTCCAGGCTGCTGCGCCTCGGGGCCATCGGCTTCACCTTCGAGCCCGATCGCCCCTTGCGGCGGTGGCATCTCCAGGAGAGTCGGAACCGGCTGGACCTCTTCTTCCGACCCGAGGGCATCCGGGAGGACCGTTTCTGCCTGGGCGTGGCCGACCTGCGCTACTTCCAGGTCTGCGGGACCTTCTCGGGGCGCCTGAAGGCCTCCGACGGCGAGGTCCTGGAGGTCCGGGACGTCTTCGGGGTCTGCGAGCACGGGGCGGTCTCGTCCAGATGGCCCGGAACGGGGACGCGATGGGACTGAGGGAGTGCATCGGCCGGGGATCGGGCGGGTCCAGCCCCGAGGCCGCCCTGTGGACCCTGACGATGGCCGCCTTCCTGTTTCCCTTCCTGGGGGCGGCGGCCAACATGGCGGTTCCCGAGGTGGCCCGGGAGTTCCATGCGGGCGCCACCACCGTCAGCGGGTTCGTGCTGGCCTACATCGTCGTGTCGTCGATGATGCTGCTGCCCGCGGCCCGCCTGTCGGACCTCCAGGGGCGGCGACGGGTCTTCCTGGTGGGGGCCTCGGTCGTGGCCCTGACCTCGGTCCTCTGCGCCTGGGCGCCCACCTTCGGCTGGTTGCTGGCGGCCCGGGCCATCCAGGGGATCGGGGGAGCCATGATGGTGGCCAACTCGGTGGCCATCCTGGTGGCCCTCTTCCCGGCGGACCAGCGGGGCCGGGTGCTGGGAATCAACGTCGCCTCGGTCTACCTGGGGCTGGCCCTCGGGCCCCTGCTGGGAGGGGCGATGGTGCACCAGACGGGGTGGCGCAGCCTGTTCTGGTTCTCGGCGGCCTTCGCAGGCCTCACCGTGGCGCTGGCCGCGCGGTGCATCCGGCAGGAGTGGCGGGAGGCTCAGGGGGAGTCCTTCGACGGGGTCGGGGCGGTGACCGGGGCCCTGGGTCTGGGGCTGCCGACGCTGGGGCTGGCGGTCTGGAAGTTCCACGAGTGGGGTCCCTGGATGGTGGGCCTGGGCCTCGGCATGCTGCTGGTCTTCGCCGTGGTCGAGACCCGGACCCGGCAGCCGATGATCGACCTGGTGGCCCTTGCCCGAAACCGCCTGTTCGTCCTCTCGAATCTGGCGGCCCTGATCCACTACGGGTCCACCTTTGCCTCGACCTACCTCCTCTCCCGGTATCTCCAGGAGGTCCGGGGACTCGACGCCCGAGAGGCCGGGATCTTGTTGGTCTTCGCACCGGCCGTCCAGGCCCTCTTCTCGCCGGTGGCCGGGCGACTCTCGGATCGGGTGGCCCCCCGGTGGCTCGCCTCGGCGGGCATGGGCCTCTCGGCCCTCTCGCTGGCCCTGCTGGCCGGGGTGGCGACCGACTCCCCCCTGGGGTGGGTGGCCGCGGTGCTGACGCTCCAGGGGTTCGGATTCGCCCTCTTCTCCTCTCCCAACACCAATGCGGTGATGTCGTCGGTCGATCGCCGTTTCTACTCGACGGCCTCCGCGGTGCTGGCCTCGATGCGCCAGGCGGGGATGACCTTCAGCCTGGCGGTCGTGACGCTGGTCCTCTCGGTGCATCTGGGGGACGCCCCGGTGACCCCGGCCCAGGGGGCCCTCTTCGTCCGGGGAATGGGGCAGAGTTTTGCGGGGTTCGCGGTGCTGTGCGTCATCGGCGTCCTGGCCTCCCTGGCCCGGGGCCGTCGGGCCGACGCCTGAGGGATGATCGGGGCCAGGGCCCCGGAAGGAGGAACGATGGCCGACCTGGGAATGACACGGGAGGAGGCCCTCGCGCTGCTGTGGGACCATGTTCGGACCGACTACACCCGGCGCCACAGCCTGGCCACCGAGGCGGTGATGCGCGCCCTGGCCCGGCGCCTGGGCCACGACGAGGACCTCTGGGGCCTCACGGGACTGATTCACGACCTGGACTACGAGGACGTCGGGGGCGACCCCCGGCGCCACGGGCTCCAGGCAGCGGAGGTCCTGGCTGCCCGGGGATGCCCCCCGGAGATGACCGAGGCCATCGTCGCCCACAATGGCGATGTGCTGGGCGTTCCCTGCCGGACGCCGCTGGACTTCGCCCTCTCGGCGGGGGAGTCGATCACCGGCATGGTCTTCGCGATGGCGCTGGTCCTGCCATCGAAGTCCCTCAAGGACGTCCAGGCGCGGTCCGTGCGCAAGCGACTGAAGGAGCCCCGATTCGCGGCGAACGTGAGCCGGGAACGCATCGCCCAGCACCAGGGGCTGGCGTTGACGGAGGAGGAGTTCGTGGGGATCGCCGTGGAGGCGATGAAGGCCATCGCGGACGTGCTGGAGGCGCCGGACCTTCCGGGCCCCGCTTCCCGATGACGGAGGAACGACGATGGTGGTGGTGACCGGAGCGGCGGGACATGTGGGCGGAAACCTGGTCCGGGCCCTGCTGGACCAGGGGCGGCGGGTCCGGGTCCTGGTCCGGGAGGACACCCGGGCCCTGGAGGGCCTGGACGTCGAGCGGGTGCAGGGCGACGTCCTGGACCTGGACTCCTTGAAGGCTGCATTCGATGGCGCCGAGGTGGTCTTTCACCTGGCGGCCCTGATCTCGATCACCGGGGGGCAGCACGGCCGGGTGCACCGGGTCAATGTCGAGGGCCCCCGGAACGTCGCGACGGCCTGTCTGGACCGGAAGGTCCGGCGGCTGGTCCATTTCAGTTCCATCCACGCCTATGCGCCGAGGCCGAAGGACCGCCCGGTGGACGAGACCCGCCCCTTCGTGGGCGAGGATGCCCCGGCCTATGACCGGTCCAAGGCCCTGGGGCAGCAGGAGGTGCTGGCCGCGGTCCAGCGGGGGCTCGACGCCGTGATCGTGAACCCCACGGCCGTGATCGGCCCCCACGACTACAAGCCCTCCCGCATGGGGGCGGTCCAGCGGATGCTCTACCGGCGCAAGATGCCGTCTCTGGTCGCCGGGGGCTTCGACTGGGTGGACGTCCGGGACGTGGTGGCCGGGGCCCTGGCTGCCGAGCGCCAGGGTCGGACCGGCCAGAACTACCTCCTGTCGGGCCACTGGGCCTCGTTTCCGGAGTTCGCCCGGCTGGTGCAGCAGGTCACTGGCATCCCGGTCCCCTCCCTGGTCGTGCCCCTCTGGCTGGCCTATGTCGGAGCGCCCTTCGTCCAGGCCGTTGCCGGCCTGACCGGCAAGATGCCCCTCTACACGCTGGAGGCCCTCCACGCCCCGCGGTGCTACGGTCCCGTCTCCCACGAGAAGGCCGCCACCGAACTGGGGTACCGGCCCCGACCCCTGGAGGAGACCCTCCGGGACACCTGGGAGTGGTGGCGGACCCACGACCCCGAACTGGCCAGGACAACCTCTGGCAGTGGATGACCTTGGCCTCTGGCGAGCCATGGTCAGGCAGGTGCGGCGTGTTTCGGGATGGCCTGACGGGTCGAACCGCTTCTCCACGACAACCGGAGACCGAGAGTTTCCATTGCGACAAGGCGACGGAATGCCCCTTGCCGTGACAAGCAACCCGCCATGGATTCATCGTTGTTCTGATTGTACCGTGCTGGTATCGTCAGGGTTCCCTATGCGGGAAGGGAAGTGGCCGTAACAGTGCCTTCGCCAGGGGCGTCAATGAATCAACTCAGGAGCGTAGGGTTCTTGAATCCGCGTGTCGGCATGCTCGCAACGATTCGCAACCGCCGAGGCATCGTTGCCTCGGTCGAGCCTTATGACACGACCACCGATGGCCGACTCCATCTGGTTCGGGTCGAATATGTGGATGGGAATGGCCCACCCGAGGACGTCGTCCTCTGGGAGCGCGAGCCGAATGCCTCGCTTCTCGAGCCGACGGCGCTTCCCCGGGTGGGCGTCGAACCGCCGATGCTGCCGGCCGACTTCGATGCGCTGGTTCGTGCCTGCCGCTGGTCCGCGATGACGCCGTTTGGCACCGACGGCACGGACCCGATCGCCGCCCCGATCGCGTCGCCTGTCTTCGGGGCGGTTCAACTGGAGGACTTCCAGCTCGTTCCGGTGCTGATGGCCATGCGCATGCCGCGCGTGTCGCTGCTGCTCGCTGACGACGTTGGCCTCGGAAAGACCATCGAGGCGGGCCTGATCCTCACGGAACTTCTGGTCCGTCGTCGTGTCCGCCGGGTTCTAATCCTGTGCCCCGCGTCGCTGCGAGAGCAGTGGCAGCAGGAGATGCATGACAAGTTCGCGCTTCCATTCGACGTCGTGGACCGCTCCGAGACCCACGCGCTCCAGAAGCGGCTCGGGCTCGACGCGAACCCGTGGCGGACCTTTCCGCGGATCATCGCTTCGTATCATTACTTACGCCAGCCCGACGTGCTCGAACAGTTCCGCGCCGCGTGCCGGCAACCCGAAGGCTCGTCGGTCCTGCCGTGGGACCTCCTGATCGTGGACGAGGCGCACAACCTGATGCCCTCGAACTTCGGCGAGGACAGCGACCTCTGCAAGATGCTCCGCCTCATCAGCCCATGGTTCGAGCACAAACTCTTCCTGACAGCCACACCTCACAATGGCTACACGCGTTGCTTCTCGGGCCTTCTGGAGTTGCTCGACCCGGTGCGTTTTACCCAGACCTCCGAGTTCAAGCCCGAGGAGCGCAAGCGCGTCGAAGAGGTCGTCATCAGGCGGCTGAAGCGTGAGCT
Organism: Deltaproteobacteria bacterium; assembly: GCA_029547805.1. GTDB lineage: Bacteria > Myxococcota_A > UBA9042 > DTJE01 > DTJE01 > JAGOKF01. The sequence goes on along the minus strand of JAKPOP010000029.1, from coordinate 9,122 downwards.
CAACGCCCTCGACCGACGCATGGGCCGGCCCGAACGGTTCGCGGCCCGTTTCCTTCAGCCGGTGCCGCTCTTCTTCGGGCCCCGGGAGCGGGCGCTATCGGCCGCGTTCCTCGAATTCCGCAAGGGCGTGCGGGCCGCCGTCGCTTCGTCGCGCCGGGCGGACCAGCTTGCCGGCACGTTCGCCATCGAGGTGCTCAACAAGCGGCTCCTGTCGTGCCCGGCCACATTCGCGGACTCCTGGTTTCGCTTCAAGGAAGGCATGGACGAACGGGACGCGGCCCGTGCGGAGGAGATGTCTGCTGCGCACCGGGCCAGCGAGGAGGACCTCGCGGACGACCGTGAGAAGGTCGGTCGCGGCCGGCACGCCAGCCGCATCGCGGGTGCGTGGCTGAAACCGCTGGCCGGCAGGCTCGCCGATGAGATCGCCGCCGTGGACGCCGCGCTCGAGGCGCTTGGTCTTGGCGCCACCAACGACGCCGTCGCGACGCCGACCGAGGACCAGCGGTGGGAGCGCCTGCTCGGCCTGGTCAACACTCGCCTGCGCCAGGGGCAAGACTGGCTGCCCGACGAGCGCCTGATCGTGTTTACCGAGTACAAGACGACGCTTGATTACCTTTACGCCCGCCTTCGCGCAGAGTTCGGGGATGATGGTCGCGCGGTCCGCGTCTTGTATGGCGGGGAGGACTGCGACCGCGAGGCGATCAGGACGGCATTCAACAACCCCGCCGACCCCGTGCGCATCCTCGTCGCCACCGACGCCGCCTCCGAGGGCATGAACCTCCAGGAGACCGCGCGGCTACTGTTGCATTTCGACATCCCGTGGAACCCGGCGCGCCTCGAGCAGCGCAACGGCCGCCTGGACCGTCACGGCCAGGCGCGGGACGTGACCGTGTTCCACTTCGTCAGCGACGACGATGCCGATCTCAAGTTCCTGGCGCACGTGGTCACCAAGGTCCACGCGATTCGAGAGGACCTCGGCGCCATGGGCGAGGTCTTCGATGCAGCCTTCCAGGCCCGGTTTGTGGACCTCGGGGACTCCGAGGACGTGGTGCGATCCATGGACGCGGGGATCGAGCATAGGCGTGTCGAGATCCCCCGCGCAACCGACCTCGGCGCCTCCGAAGCGGAACGTATCAGTGACTTCTGCCGGTGGATTGATCTGACGCCCGAGACCCTGCGCCAGACGCTCGAGGTCGCGCTCGGCATGAACTTCGGCCGTCCCCGCCTCGACGGCCCGGACGGCCGAGGCCGCTTCCGACTTCGCCATCCCATTCCCCCATCGTGGCAGTGGATCATTGACGAGACGCTGCGCATCGAGCGATCCGGGCGCGGCCAGGGGGCTCTTCCCGGCATCGTCTTCGACCCAAGAATCTTCGTAAAGGTCCTGTCCGGCCGACCGGTATTCCGGCCAGCCAGAGACACGGTCCTGCTGCACCTCGGGCATCCCCTTTTCCGGCAGGCCCTCGGCTTGTTCGCGCGCGCTCGTTTCCCTGGGGGCCACCCCGGTGGAGCCGCGAGCCGGTGGACAGTCCGCCTGGGCGAGGTCCCGCCTGTCGCCGACGCCCTCGTGTTGCTGACCGTGGAGGAACTGGCCGTCAACAAATTGCGCGAGCCCTTCCACCATTGGGTCCGAACGATCAGGCTGCCGGTGATCGGTGGACGTCTCAAAGACGCGCTGCCGGAGATGCCGCCCGCCGACGACCATCCCAGAGAGGACCCGGTCGAAAACGCAATCGTCCGGCAGGCCGCCGATCTTTGGAACGAGGTGGAGCCCGATCTACCGGGGCTGCTCGAGCGCATGACGGAAGAGGCCAAGCGCCGCATCGAGGCCCTGCTCGCCATCGCGGAGAGGCGTGCCCTGGCGGCAGAGAGGGAACGCTTCCGCCATCGGATCAACGAGGTCGAACGCGCGATGCAGGAAACCACGCTCCAGAGGATTGAACGCGAGCGTGACCGGCTGCTCGCGGACATGCGCCAGGGCGTCCTGTTCCCGGAGATTAACCGCGAGCGCGAACAGGCACTACGCGACCTCGAGGACGAACTGCGTCGTCGCCGCTCTCACTACCAGGAACTGCTTGATCAACTCCGCCTCGAAAAGGCCCGCGTGCTGGAACGGCTCCTGCCGGCGCGTTTCGCACTTTGGGGCCGGGTGCAGGTGTTTCCGGTGGCTGTGGAAATCCGCTTTCCCGAGGTGCGGCGATGACCCGGACCAGCACACACATGGATGTCCCGGTGTGGTGGGCGTCGCTCAAGCATGGGGGTATGCTGATCGCCCCGGCGCGACTGGCCGAGTACCTGCCCAGGCGATCTCCTCCGCTCTCTCGCCATGTGGCGGAACGCCTCCGTAGGGACCTGCTCCGGTTCGACGGCGGTGGCGACGGTCTGGGGTCACTGCTCGATACCGTCCTGGAAGACGTCGCTGGACTCGACCGCGCCCACTGGGCCAAGGGGAGCGACGTCGAAGCCCGCTTCGCGCACCGTGCGGTCACTGGCGAGGTCATCAGGCCCAGTCGGGTCTGGCGAGCCGACGACAGCGTCGTCCTCCCTGTCTTCACCGCGGAGTCCGTTTCGGGTGGCGGACGCTACGCCGACGGAGGCAGGCTCGGCGTCGGCAGCGGTCGTCGTCACGTGTCTCGCGTTGTGGAATGGCTGCGCCGATCCGGCGAAAAGGTCGCGCTGCTGACGAACGGGCGCCAGTGGCGTCTCGTCCATGCCGGGCCAGACTACGACGCATGGTGCGAATGGGACACCGACCTCTGGTTCGAGGAAGGGGTGCCAGGTCCGCAGGTCGAGGCGTTCCGGATCCTGATCGGCGAGGCGGCGTTGCGGGCGCCCAGGCCTGGAGAACCGCCGCCGCTCATCGCGGCGATACTCGCGTCGCGCCGCGGCCAGGCGGAACTGTCGGCTGCCCTGGGCGAGCGTGTTCGGCTTGCGGTCGAGCTTCTCATCCGGGAGTCGGCCACGGTCCTCGACGCGGTGGACGGCGATGGACCGAGGCATGTCTCGAGGCGCGACATCTACATCGCGGCGACGCGGATCATCATGCGGTGCGTGGTCGCGCTGTTCGCGGAGGCCCGCGACCTGTTGCCCCGAGACAACGCGATCTACTACGGGTCCTATGGGATCCAGGGGCTTCGAGAGCAGCTCGCCCGACTCGCGGGCGGGCGGGCCGATCGGCTTCGCCATTCTCATGGGGCCTGGCCACGGCTTTTATCGCTGTTCCGTCTCATTCACCAGGGATCAGCGCACGAGGCGCTGCCCATTCCCCGCTACGGCGGGGGACTGTTCGCACCGGGCGACCCCGATTCGACCGACGGAGTGATCCGGGCCCTCGCCGCGTTCGAGGACCCCCGCAACGCGCCGACCGACGCCGCGATCCACGAGATCCTGGAGTTGCTCTGCGTGAGCCGGGTCCAGGTACGCCAGGGCCGGTCCACGATGTGGGTCGCCGCCCCGGTGGACTTCTCCGACCTCTCGTCCGAGTACATCGGCATTCTGTACGAGGGCCTCCTCGACTTCGAGTTGCATCGTGCCCCGGAGGATGACGCGGTCCTGTTTCTGCGCCTGGGGGACGATCCGGCTCTGCCATTGTCGCGCCTCGAGGAGGAGATGGCGCCGAGGCGGCTCGCGGCTCTGATCGAAAAGATCAGGGAAACGCGGGCATCGGAGGACGAAGAGACGGACCAGGTCCCCGACGTCCAGCTCGAGGAACCGACAGAGGAAGCGACTGAGGAACCACACGAGGCGGAATCGCTTCATCTCGATGCCGAGGCGGGCCTCGACATCGTGCGCGAGATTTGCGAGCGCGCGCAGATCTGGGCCGAGAAGGCGGTCAAGGAGGCGAGACTCGTCCCCTATCCCAAGCGTGACGCGGACCCCTTGGCCCGCGAGCGCTGGGCTGAGGAGGTGCGGCGCCGGGCCCGGTCCCTGTATCGCCTGGTCCTGCCCAGCCAATGGTACCTGGTCCGGTGGGGCGGGACGCGCAAGGGGGCCGGGACGTTCTACACGCGGCCCCAGTTGGCGGTCCCCACCGTCCGTCGTACCCTCCAGCCCCTCTGCTACGAGCCGGTGCAACAGGAGACGGACCCTGGGACGGGACTCACCGCGGTCACCCGCTGGGTCCCCCGCCGCCCCGAGGAGATCCTGGCGGTGAAGGTCTGCGACCCGGCGATGGGGTCCGGGGCGTTCCTCGTCGCGGCCCTTCGCTACCTGACCGACGCCCTCATGGAGAGCCTTCATTCCCACAACCGTATCGACACCAGGCCGGACGGGGCGATTTGCAGGCTCGCGGACGGCCTCCCCCTCGACCACCCCGGCCAGGAGACCCTGCCCGTGCCGCCGGACCACCCGGAATTCGACGACCGCCTGCGCGCCCGCCTGAAGCGCCACGTGGTCGAACGGTGCATCTACGGCGTGGACATTGACCCTCTCGCGGTGGAGCTCGCCCGTATGGCCCTGTGGGTCGAGACCATGGACCGCCGCCTGCCCTTCGGCTTCCTGGACCACAAGTTGCGCTGCGGCAACTCCCTGGTGGGCTGCTGGTTCGACCGCTTCCAGGAATACCCGGTCATGGCCTTCGAGCGGGACGACGCCGGGGACAGGAACCACACCTGGGTGAACGGCCCCGACGCCGGCCAGACGGGCGCGTGGACGCGGCGCTGGAAACAGGTCAGGGATACCGTCATCAGGCCCGATGCCAAGGCCTGGATCACCGCACGCGGCGACGTGTTGCCGTTCATGTGCGACGGGTACACGGCCGCCGGCCTGCACGACGAGGCCCTCGCCGCGTTTCGGGCCCTTCATGACCTCCCGGTACACGAGGCGGACCGGCGCGAGGCCCTGTTCCGGGAGCGGATCGCCGGCAACCCGGCCCTCGCCCGTCTGCGGGAGGCGTTCGACACCTGGTGCGCGATCTGGTTCTGGCCCGCCGACCGCCTCGACCTGGTGCCCACGCCACATAACTTCCAGGACCCGCCGGAGGCCACGCGCGAGATAGTGAAGCGCCTGCGGGACGATCTCCGGTTCTTCCACTGGGAGATCGAGTTCCCCGACGTGTTCACCGGCCCCGACGCGGGCTTCGATGCGGTCGTCGGGAACCCGCCGTGGGAGGTCCAGAAGCCGAATTCAAAGGAGTTCTTTTCGAACCTCGACCCCCTGTACCGGACCTACGGCAAGCAGGAGGCGCTCCGGGTGCAGCGCGAGCGCTTCGCGTCGAACGCCGGGGACGAGCATGACTGGATCGCCTACTGCGCGCGGTTCAAGGCCCTCTCGACCTGGAACCGGTTCGTGGCCCACCCGTTCGGGGACGGCGGGGATGGCCGTTTCTCCTTTGTTCGCCAGGCCCGTGAGAACGCGATCCTCAACGATGTCTGGCGCCGGATCCGGGCAGGCTGGACGGGGTACGCCGACCCCGATCACCCGTTTCGCCACCAGGGTTCCGCGGACATCAACACCTACAAGATGTTCTGCGAGATGGGGCGCGCGTTGCTGCGTCAGGGCGGCTACCTCGGCCTCCTGACGCCCTCGGGCATCTACACCGACCAGGGGGCGACCGACCTCCGCCGCCTGTTCCTGGACCGTAGCCGGTGGGAGTGGCTCTTCGGGTTCGAGAATCGGGAGGGGATTTTCGACATTCACCGTTCATTCAAGTTCAACCCGATCATCGTGCGCAAGGGCGGGACGACATCGGCGATCCGCACGGCCTTCATGCGCCGGGCGGTCGAGGACTGGCAGGAGGCCGAGCGTCACGTCCTGCCCTATCCCCGCGATCGCATCGAGCAGTTCAGCCCGAAATCGAGGGCGATCCTCGAGGTCCGCTCCGAGCGAGACCTCGCCGTGCTCGAAAAGATGTATGCGAATTCGGTGCTCCTAGGCGACGACGGCCCGGAGGGTTGGGGCATCAGGTACGCCCGCGAGTTCGACATGACGAACGACTCTCACCTCTTCCCGCCGCGGCCGTGGTGGGAGGAGCGGGGCTACAGGCCGAACGAGTACGGCCTGTGGATCGGCCCGAAGGGTGAGGTGGCGCTGCCGCTCTACGAGGGGCGGATGATTGGACAGTTTGATTTCTCCAAGAAGGGTTGGGTGCGAGGGAAGGGACGCGGGGCAGTCTGGCGGGACATTCCGTTCGAAAGGAAGGCGATCGAGCCTCAGTTTCTGATGGCATCGGAAGCCTATAGTGCTGAGCGAAAAAACGCCTTCAAAGTGGCGTTCATGGATGTGACTTCATCCACGAATCAACGGACGATGGTCGCATGCGCCCTGCATTCCGTCCCTTGCTGTCACAAAGTGCCAACTCTGACGGCGACATCGGCATCAGTTCGCAAGGTCCTTGGCCTTTGCGCGGTGCTCAACTCGTTTACCTATGACGCGCACTTGAGGCTTCGTTTCGGAGCGAATTCGTTGATATGGTCGGTGCTTGAAGAAGCAGGACTTCCGGTATCCGTTCCCGGTGCGATTGTGCATCATGCCGCCAGTCTCGCATGCACATCCATTGTATTCGGAAGACCTTGGTTGGTGGTAACCAACAGTAAGCATCGGTCGTGGAAGAGTCTCTGGGCCATCACCCCTCACGAACGCCTCCGCCTCCGCTGCATCCTCGACGCGGTGGTCGCCCACCTGTACGGCCTCGATTCGGACGACCTCGCCTGGATCCTGCACGACTGCGACCATCCAGTCGAGGCCACGCGCTCCGACGACTTCACGCGCACACTCGACCCCAAGGGCTTCTGGCGCGTGGACAAGGAGAAGGACCCGGAGTTGCGCCACACCGTGCTCACACTCGTCGCCTTCCACGAACTCAAGCGCCTCGGCCTCGACGCGTTCCTGGCCCTCAACGAGGGTGAGGGCTGGATGCTGCCCGAGACGCTGCGCCTCGCGGACTTCGGCCTGGGCCACGACGACCGGGCGAGGGAGCCGCAACCGGTCGCACCGCGCCTCGGTCCCCGCTTCCTGCCCTGGCAACTCGAGCAGGGGGTCGAGGAGTCCTGGGAGGAATGCGAGCGGCACGCGGAGCGGCTAGACGCGCTGTTGGGCCGACCCTCCGGGACACCGTCCCCCGCGACAGCGCCGAGTGCCGGAGGGTCGGGACCGCCCACGGACCGGTTCGGCCATCCTGTGCCGGCGGACCTGTTCGGAAACCCGATCGAGGTCACGACCCGGGGGAGGCGTTGACATGCGCTCTACCCGACTGTCCTTGAAGAACTGGCGAAACTTCCTCGACGTGGACGTGGCGCTCCAGGAACGGGTGTTCCTGGTGGGCCCGAACGCCTGCGGGAAGTCGAACCTCCTGCGGGCGTTTCGATTCCTTCGGGACATCGCGGAACCGCGAGGGGGGATGCAGCATGCGGTCGCGAACCTGGGGGGCATCTCCCGGCTGCGGTCGCTCCACGCCCGTCGCTATACCGACCTCATGATCGAGGTCACGATGGACCTCGCCAGCGGCCCCTGGAGGTACCGGCTGGTCCTCAACCAGAACAACCTCCGCCAGCCCGTGGTGAACGAGGAAAAGGTCTGGAAGGGCGACGAGATGATCCTGGACCGACCGGATCAGGCCGACCGGGCCGACTCGGGCCGACTCGGGCCGACTGAGCCAGACGCACCTCGAACAGGTCAACGCAAATCACGCTTTCCGCGAGGTGGCGGAGTTTTTCACCGGGGTCCGATACCTGCATCTGGTCCCCCAGATCATCCGGGATCCGGACCGCTACCCACACTGTGGGGCCGGTACCGACCCGTATGGTGGGGACTTCCTGGAGACCCTGGCCCGTGCCCAGAAGGATCAAAGGCGGGTTTTCGATTCACAGTTCAAACGGATCAACGAGGCCCTCCGCGTGGCCGTGCCACAGCTGAAGGACCTGCGGCTCGAACGCGACGAGATGGGGAGGCCGCATCTGCGCGGGCTCTACGAGCACTGACGGCCGGACGCCGGGTGGCAAGGAGAGGACCAATTCTCGGACGGGACCCTCCGCCTACTTGGCCTGCTCTGGTCCGTGCTCGACGGGACAGGGCCTCTCCTTTTGGAGGAGCCGGAGTTGTCCATGCACGAGGCCCTGGTCCGTCACCTGCCGGCCATGATGTGGGAGGTCACGCGGAAAAACCGGCGGCAGTCGTCAGCACGCACTCCCAGGTCCTGCTTTCGGACCGTGGCATCGCGCCGGAAGAGGTGCTCCTGTTGCGGCCCACCGGCGAGGACACCACCGTCAGCCGGGCCCGGGACATCATGGAAGTGACCGCCCTGCTCGAGCGCGGCCTGACCATGGGCGAGGCGGTGCTCCCGCAGGTGGCCCCATCTCATCCGGAACAACTGGCCCTCAGATTCGGGAACGATCGATGAGCGATGGAGTGTCGCTGGTCATCGAGGGGACAACGGATGCGGTCGTGTTGAGGCGACTTGTCAAGGAGGCCGGATTCTGACCCATCCCCTCAAAATGGGAGTTTCCCACCGAGGTGGATTCGGGTGGCTCAATGAGCATTAACACTAGGAAATTTCTACAAAAATGCTTGACAAGGCGCGCGCCATATTGGATCATTTCATTGCCATTTCATGGAGTTGACAGCGATGTCATCGCAGCGGATCGCGGCCTTCATCGAGCAGGTCTTCACGGGGTTTCACAAGAAGCGACAACAGACGCTGGCGGTGCTGGTTGGGGCGCTGGTCACGGTGGGCAAGGTCGGAGTGGCGTCGTTGGGACGGGCGATCCGGTCCAGGGTCGCACCGAAGCACCGCATCAAGCAGGTGGACCGGTTTCTGGCCAACGACAAGATCCAGGTGGTGGAGTGGTGCGCGGCCCTGCTGGCGATGGTCGTCGGGGAGCGACGATCCATCCGCATCGCCATCGATTGGACCAAGGTCGGGCCGTGGCCCGTACTGGTGGCATCGGTGGTCATCCAGCGCCGAGGCATTCCGGTCTACTGGGCGACGTGCGACTGGCGCAAGCTGACCCGCAGTCAGAATGCGTTTGAAGAGACCTTCCTGACCATGCTGCGCGCCATGATTCCGAAGGATGTCGATGTCACGCTGCTCTTCGACCGGGGCTTCCGCCGCGTTGCGCTGGCCCGCCAGTTGAAGGAGTTGGGCTTCCACTTCGTGGTGAGGTGCCCCAGCGACACCCGGGTCGTAT
>JAKPOP010000025.1 GCA_029547805.1 Deltaproteobacteria bacterium | reverse complement strand
CTGGTGGCCATCTTTGACCACGGCCAGAAGGACGCATGGTACCTCTTCACCGACCTCGACCTGCCGGCCTGCGAGATCGTCCGTCTCTACGGACGCCGCTTCACCATCGAGGAAGTCTTCCGCGACAAGAAGAGCACCCGTGACGGCTGGAGCCTCGGTGAGTACCGTCTGAAGGACCGTCCTGATCGGCTGGACCGCCTCATCCTGGTCATGGCTTCTGCCTGGTTCCTGGTCTCCTTGATCCCGGGTTCCACAGCAGTAGGCACGCGGCACCCCGATTGGCCTGATCCCGCCTGAGCAGTTTCCGCGACTTCCGCGCCCGTCACCGTTGTCGGCTCCGGAAAGCAATAGGCACACGTCAGACCAATAAAGTTCGGGACAAGCCGATAGTCCAAGGTTACAAGCTGGACATGTACTTGCGAACCACCACCCGCAGGAACCAGGACGGCACGACGGTTGAGTACATTGCGCTGGCGCACAACCACTGGGACCCGGTGAGGAAGCGTGCGAAGGCGGAAGTGCTCATCAACTTCGGCCGCCGGGAAGAGGTGGACGAGGAAGGCCTGCGGCGGCTGGTGCGCAGCATCAAGCGCTTCCTGGGGCCGGAGGAGGAGGTCCAGAAGTCGGTCTTCTTCTCGACGGCGGACCTCCTGAACCTGGACGTCGATCTGCTGCTCTACGACACGACGTCGACCTGCTTCGAGATGGACGAGGACGACGAGGAGATCGCGGAGCGGGACGAGCGGTGGCAGGCGCACCAGGCCGGGGCGGGTCCGGAGCCGAGGCGCCCGGAGCCGCAGGTCGTGAACCGTCCGCCTCTCCGCATGCAGGGCCACTCGAAGGACCACCGGCCCGACGTCCCGCAGGTGGTGATCGGGATGGCGGAGACGCGGGAGGGGATTCCGGTCCGGTGCTGGGTCTTCCCGGGCAACACGAACGACGCCGAGACGGTCAAGACGGTGAAGGAGTCGCTGTCGGGCTGGCGCCTGAACCGCGTGGTCTGTGCCGTGGACCGCGGCATGGTGTCCGACGAGAACCTGACGGAACTGCGCAAGGGCGGTGCGCACTACGTCGCTGGCGAGAAGATGCGGGCGGGCCGGAAGGAGGTCGAGGAGGCGCTGTCCCGGCCGGGCCGGTATCGCGCGGTCCGCGACAACCTGGAGGTCAAGGAGGTCGTCGTGGGGGACGGCGCTCGTCGGAAGCGGTACATCCTGGTCCGCAACCCGGCCCAGGTCGAACGGGACCGCGAGGATCGCGAGCGGCTGCTCAAACGCATCGAGCAGACCCTGGCCGGGCTTCCTGCGGCCGGGGACGAGCACTCCAAGGCGGTCTGCAAGCTCTTGGCGCACCCGACCATGGGCCGCTTCCTGACGAAGGACAAGAAGGGCCGCCCGGTGATCGGCCGCGCGAAGGTGAAGGCTGAGGAGCGCCTGGACGGCAAGTACCTGATCGTGACCAGCGACGACACGCTGACGACCGAGGACGTGGCGCTCGGGTACAAGCAGCTCGCGGAGCTCGAGCGGGCGTGGCGGGACATGAAGTCGGGCCTCGATCTGCGCCCGATGCACCACCGCAAGGCCGACCGCATCAAGGCGCACGTCCTGCTCTGCTGGCTCGCGCTGCTCCTGGTCCGCGTGGTCGAGGTCAAGACCGGCCAGACCTGGCGCCGGGTCCACGAGGAAATGGATCGCCTGCATCGGGGCGTCTTCACGGGCCGGGACGGACTCTTCGCCCAGCGCACCGAGATCACCCAACTCCAGTATCAATCCTTCAAGGCCGTCGGCGTCACACCGCCGCCACGCCTCCTGGAAGCAACCCCATCAGATCAACGAATTGCCGAGATGACCCGGTAGCGGCCCGCCGCCGAGACCCCCGGAATCCATGGTCACACGACCCGATCCGCCCAGATCACCGGCTCAGCCGCGCCCAGCAAGGGCTCGCCCTGTTTCGCGTGAACCTACTGCTGTGGAAGAGGGGTGGCAGTGTCGGAGGATGGCACGGAGGGACGGTGACCATGGATCGTGTCCGGGCACCAGATCATCAGCACTCGGGCGCGTCTGGTTTCATGGTTTCAATCCCGAGGATTCACCGCAATTCCCTTCGCTGCATCGGGGTGCTCGGTGTGCAGATAGATGACTTCCCTCGCATTGATGGCCTGGGCGAGGCGGCGTAGATCCTCGACGCTGGCGTGTCCCGAGGTGTGGATGACGTCCAGGGGGATGCCCAGGCCGTCAAGGTCAGTTCGCAGGCGCAGGCCCGCGGGTTGCTCCAGGTAACCTTTCCACAGGGACCACCATGCCCGTGCACCCGCGAGACCCGGTCCCGGGAGTTTGGCCAGGTGCCGCAGGTCGCAGATCATGGAGCCGCGGAACAGCATCACGAAGCGGTTGGGATTTGCGGCCAGTTCCTTGGGGAAGAGGCGCACGTCGCGGATCCAGTTCACGCGATCGAACTCCTCCTGTTCCTTGACCCGCAAGCGCTGGTGCAGCGGCACGAAGACTCGGTAGTGGTCGAAGGACGGTCCAACGCCGGGAGGCTGGGGGATGTTGGCGTGTCCTGTCGCACGGGCGACCGTCGCGGCGTACAGGTCCACGACCAGTTCCCGGTCTGCCCGGCGGGCTGCCCGATACAAGGTGACCAGTCGGTCGATGTTCTGAACCGAGAAGGCGACCAGGGCCAGTCCGCTCGTGGCGCGGAAGGCCTCGACAAAGCGCTGCTCAATGACTTCCTCGGTCCAGATGGGGGTGGGCGGGGCGTCGGAATCACGGACGTTGGTCGCCTCGGCCAACAGCACGTCGATGTCGCGCGGCGGCTTGACCAGCAGACGCTGGAACAGGGATGCCTTGCGGCCATGGCCACGCAGGTCCCCGGTGTAGAAGAGCCTCTGACCTCCAGCCTCCACCTCCAGGGCGTAGGCGTCGAAGGCCGAGTGGTCGACCAGCCACGGCGTCACCCGGAAGGGGCTGATGTCCAACGGGACGCCATCCTGCAGGAAGCCTGTGGGCCTGGGCACCAAGGGGTTCCTCAGGAAGAAGGCCGCCTCCGCGAGGATGCGGGCGGCAGCCTCGCCCATGAATACCGGGACGTCGGGATGGGCCCGCTCCAGCAGGCCGTAGTGGTCGAGGTGGCCATGGCTGATGACGATGCCCAGCAGGTCGGGGTCATCGCCTGTGTCCAGTCCGGCCACGGGCGGCAGGGGCACGTCATCGTCCGGAGCGGCGGACAGTGGCCGCCCAAGGTCCAGCAGCAGTCGCGCGCCGCCGGACTCCAGTTCGACGCAGTTGCCGCCAATCTCGTGGGCGCCGCCCAGGATGCGAATGTTCAACGCGCTTGTCTCCGTTGTAGCGGATCGGTCGTGGCTCCTGCTTTGCGAAACGTTTCCACGACCAGCCTGAGGCACCGGGCTCCTTCGGAGTCCGGGACGAGCCTCCAGCCTGCGTCGGCAGGAAGCCGGAAGCAATGCGGGAGACCCCGCTCCGCCAGCGTCTGCCGGGCGCGATCCTGGTCCGAGGCAACCTGAAGCCAGTAGCCGTTGGAGAAGCCTGCCTCCGGGGTCATCCTCAGGATGGGGACTCCGTTGCGGCAGAGGCTGGCCCGCCACGGGCGGGTCCTGGGGGTCACGTTCCACGTGGCGCCCGGGTCTGCCTGGCGCAGGAACTCCAGCAGGGGTTCATGCTGCGGGGACATCTGGTACTTCCCTTGAGGTCCGGAGGGAATGCACGCGCACCTCGGCCAGAAACGGAACTTCTCCTCGTTCTCGTCCAGGGCCTGCTGGACTCGCCGCAACTGGTATCTGGCGGCCCAGGCTCGGACGTCGAACCACGACAACTGGCAGGCGAGTTCGCACCACATGCCCCAAGGATTGCAGGGTCCATTGTTCCATTCGTAGATCTCAGCCAGGTGGCGGGTCACCGCCATCCCCAATGGCCACTGCCTCTGGGCGGCTACCTCGTCCGGGGCCGGAGGCGGATCGGTGGTCATCGAGACGAAATGAGCCACAACGCCCTGCTGGCGGAGCCGGTGGACCAGGCGCAGCACGGTCGGGTCGGCCCCGATCTTCCGCCGGCCATCTTCCTTCTCCCCCGAGTACACCCGGACGCCATTCTTCAGGTCGGCCCAGGTCGGTCGATCACCCCTGGAGGAGTGGATGTGGGTCTCCCAGAACCGGTACTTCATGAACAGTTCGTGAAGCAGGCTGCTGGCGTTGGTCTGGTAGTATGCGCGGGTCGGAATCGCGTGTCCGACCAGGGCACGCCAGAGTTCCTCCACTTCGTTCGCTGCTTCCAAGGGATCGAAGTCGCACGTCGTCAGGATGCCCGCCAATTCCCGGTAGTCCGTTGCCTCGCGGGGGTCGTTCCATTTCGTCTCCGTCGAGGTTGGTGTCTTCGAGAGTTCCTCCGCAGTCGGGGGCGAACTCATCAGGAAGGGTTCCATCTTCGCTTCGATGAAGAACGTCTCCCATTCTTCCGTGCCCTCGACGGGGTCACGGTAGCAGGCGAAGACCAGGACGTCCGGGTTCCCGAAGTCGGAAAGCGACGGCTCGATGTAGATGTCGAAGTCGACCAGCCGCCTGCCGCGTCGGGTGAGCAACTCGCCCCCGCCGCGGCCATCCCAGGGCAACAGGAGGTCCAGCAGGTCCTCGAGCAGCGCGGCTCCGTTCTCATGGTTGGCGATGGTCTCAAAGACGGCATTGACGACGCCGCGTTCAGAGTAGCCATGGAGACGGTGGCGACCTTCAAACCACATGGTGGGTCCTCCCGGCAGACTGATTGTTCCCGAATTCCGAGATTCCTGCACCCCCGTTCAAACGCCTCCGCGTGGTTCGTCTTCAGCCAGGCCATCCTGTAGGTGGCCATCGCGTCGGACACCGCATGGCTCGGGTTGAACAGGGACTCTGCCCTGTACGTGAGGGGATTGAACAGTCATTTCGACTCGTCGGCGTCCATGACTCGCATTCCAGTCCCGTGCTCGAATGTTGATTGACATGCCTCTCTCCCCGCCAGTACGATTCGTCACATCAGATTCTTGTGTTGGAGGTCCTGTGGGCAGACGCGGGCCATACGACAACAGACTCAGGCGTCTTCTGGATCGTTTTCGGGAGGACCAGATGACCAACACCGAGTTCATCGAGGAGATCCGTGGCGCGAAGGGGTTGGGGCTCATCAAGGGGGAGATCGAGGTGGCCCTGAACGGGTGGTTCGAGGCGATGAAAAGCGCGGCCAAGAAAGACAAGAGGTTGGCGCTTGGTTGGCTCAGCCCCCCCCCGCCTGGGGATCAGCGTTTCATGGGGATTCGATCCGATCGTGAGGTGATTGGGTTCCTCCGCCGCCTGAGTGGCGGCGTGATTGCGCTGGCGCTTGTCGCCTGTTCCTCCGGGTCGCCATCCCAGGTGCCGGACCCCACCCATTGCGGCGACGGAGTGCTCAGCCCGGGGGAGACGGACGTCGATTGTGGCGGTATCTGCCCGGTCCGCTGCGCGCCCGGCAGCGCCTGCGCCGTCGCGGATGACTGTGTCTTCGGGGTGTGCACGGACGAAACCTGCGACTTGCCGGCAGTCGGCCCCGAGCCCACCGGCACGGTTACGCAGACGGTGGACCGGGCCGGTGCTACGGTCACCTACGTCAGCCCGGAGCGCGTAACCGTGGAGGTGGAGATCCCTCCCGACGCACTGCGTGGGCCCGTCGACCTCACACTCATGTCGGCACCGCTGGCGGCTGGGCAATGGCTGTCGGCCGAGGTCCGGCCGGCAGGCCTCGTTTTCGAGCGGCCCGCGACCATCCGCGTGACCTTGCCGCCGGGGGTGACGACGAACGACGGGTGGCTCGAGTACCGGGGTGGCGCCTACATCATCCCGCTGGCCCCCATGGTGGACGAGGGAGGGCGCACCATGACGGTCACCGCCCGCTTCCTCGGCCACGTGGGCATGGCGCCGCGCTTTGACGCCAAGTATGCCCTGATGTTCGATTCCTACTTGGACAAGATGTTCTTGAGTGCGAGCCAGCTTTCGGCAGACCAGTCGATCCCGGCGCTCATGATGCTCGCGCGGCAGCTGGTGCAGGGGGGGCAGGTCGAGGACGCGGCCGCTCTCGATCTCGTGATCAAATCGCTCATCCTGGTGATCTCGGGTGACCCCGCGCGTCAGCAAGAGTTCGACCAGCTCATGGCCGAGCTGCGTCGGGAGGCGTGTTCCACCTATGCCAGCAAGAAGATGGACCTGGAGAACTCGGTACCCAAGTGCCAGTGGGAGTTTCGGTTCTACGCTGCGCCTGTGATGGCGAGCGCGGCGATGGTGCAGATGTTGAACGCCGATGGCACGTGTCCTGAGGCGTTGCAGGCCGGGTACCTGGTGAACATGAAGGCAGAAGAGCTGGTGAAGTTCATGAAAGATCAGACAAACCGGGATCAATTGGTGCGGTGCATCTGCAACGCGCCCGAGTCGCCCCCGCCGAACCCCCCGCTGCCGCCGTATTGCAGTCTCTACCATGGGCCGGTCTCGCCTCCGCGGCAGCCGCTGCTGTCCCTGAACCAGCGGCAGGACTGGCAGATCCTGGTGGACGAGGTGACACGAGCCAGCAGGCTTTTCTACGATCTCTACGCCATCGACATGGGTGCGCTGGCTGACACGCTCGGCGCAATGGGGGCGCGCGGCGTGGCCGAAACGGTGTGGAAGTCAGGCTACGAGCTGTGCCAGACCACAGAGGACATGGGGGTGCTGGGCGCCCTCGCCGCAGTTCTCGCCGATCCAACGCCGGTCCAGGTGGATGCCCATCACTGCGCCTCCACCCTCGCGATTTCCATCTACGATTCGAAGGGGACACTGCGCGAGCAGCATGTGGCTTCCCCGGGGGCCGCTCCCGGGACTTCGCCCACGACGCTGGCGATCTCTGCGGTGGCCGGCGATGTCCTCAAGCTGCGTGGGCCGCTGGCTGCTCTCGTCTGCTACGAGCCAGACCTCACCAGCGCCGAGCGCATCGAGAACGACGTCCTCACCCTGTATCTTGTCCGTCAGGGCTCGCGGCACGCATGGAGCCATCTCACGCCCTCGGGCACGAGACTCATGACCGACAGCGTGGGGTTTGATGTGGACGTCGGCGCGGTGCGCACCGCGCTCGGGCTTGCTGCCAACGAACCGTTCGACCTGGTGCTGGAGCGTTCGGGCCCGGCGTGCGGCGGTCGCTACGGCACGCCGGTAGATCTCTTCACTGTCACGGTGGGCGCCTCCTGCCAGCCGGTGGCTGGATCGGAGTACTGCGTTCAGGACCTCGGCGCGATGGGGCTCCTCGGAACCGATCTCGACAACGCCGGCCGAGTCGTCGGGTGCGCGAATACGGCCTGCGCCGATGTCGTGCTGCTGTGGGACGGTTCGCTGCACCAGATCAGCCTTCCGAAGAACGTGGGAGGTCCGAAGCTCACGCAAGACGGAGGCTTTGCCACAATGCTCATGAGCGGCGACCCCGATTTTACTACTGCCGTCGTGTGGAAGGACGGGAATATCCGGAACATCCTGACCTCTCTACCTGCGACACCGGGCTTTGCCAACCTGACCTGGGAAGGAAGCTACCTCACCGACATCAACGACGCGGGAGACGCCATCGGGGCATACTACATCTCGACATCAAACGGCGAACCGGGCCCCTGCTACGCGGGTGGCCAGATGAGCCATTGCCCAGGGTACGAGCCACACGGTGGCGGACCCAACGAGCAGATCGGATTGCAGAGTTCGGTGCGCATCAACAACGCCCGGCAGGTCCTGGGAGTCACATCGGCGGGCGAGTATGCCATCTGGCAGCCCGGAGGGACCGTGGAGATGATCGCCGGGCCCACGTGGAACCCCGGTCCGTCGATCCTGGCGGACTTGAACGACCATGGGACGGTCGTCGCGGTGCACGACCCGAGTGGTACTGCCCCGTCCATCATGCTCCAGACACCGACCGGTTTCATCACCCTTCCCCCGCTGCCTGACTTTGCGATGGTCGCCGTGGGGGCGCTCGTGATGAACAATGACGGCGTGGTGGTTGCCGGTTACGCGGATGTCGCTGGCTGGACCTTGGCGCATAGCCGGTGCGTGGTCTGGCGAGACGGCGTACCGCAAGATCTCACCCCGGTGTGGAATCCCGCCGGCACCTCGCTCGGTTGCATCCCGATAGCCATCAACGATCGCGGCCAGATCCTCATTTCATCGCTGGACCCTGTTTCCGACACCCGTGGCAGCTTCCTGCTCACCCCGGCCTTTTGAGGCGAAGCCAATCGGGGCCAACGGGAAGTTCCATCCACAAGACAGGCCTGCTGACCGACTCCGCCCAGGGGCAGAGAGCATGTCCGGACGAGCCAACCGTCGTCGTCGAGTCGGATCAAGCCGACCTTGTAGCCGGCAAGGGCAGCGGTGATTCCGACCGTGGATCGCAGGAACCGAATGGGCCCGCTGGGCGCAACGACGGGTGCAGGTCAGCTCCTGCCGCCAGTCGTTGCGACATCGGGGCCTCCATCTGGCCCGGTCCGGCCTGTCATGGATGGACCTGATCTGGTCCGTGTACTGAGGAAAATGCAGGGAAGGCTTGCCAGGCGGGCGGAAAGGATGCATGATGGAGCCGACGCCGCCCCTTCGGGTGGCAAGACGGTGGCCTCCTCCGGCGATTCCCCCGTTTTTTCGACAGTCAGGCCGGAACCGGATGGGCAGGATGCCCTCCGATGCAATGCCCCGCCAGAGGCAGGGGCAGGGAGCATGGATCTTGAGTCTGGATCACGTGATGGAACAGAGTTCGCGAAACACCGAGCCGGCGGCGCCGGCATTCGAGGCCTTCGGCCTCCACCAGGACCTGCTGCGAGGCATCGGCGACATGGGCTTCACCAGGCCCACGCCGATTCAGGCCCTCGCCATCCCCCCGCTGATGGAAGGCCGGGACGTGCTGGGTGCGGCGGCAACGGGATCGGGCAAGACGGCGGCATTCCTGCTGCCGATCCTGCACCGGCTCATGCCCAGGCCCCGAGGCACCACCCGGGTGCTGGTGCTGGAGCCGACCCGGGAACTGGCGGCCCAGGTGGTGGACCACATGCGGGAACTGGCCCGGCACACCCGGCTGTCGGCGGCGGCGGTCTTCGGCGGTGTGGGCATGATGCCCCAGGTGGAGGCCTTCCGGCGCGGCGTGGACGTGCTGGTGGCCACCCCCGGGCGCCTGCTGGACCACATGCAGCATGACCATGCCCGGCTGGAGGGGCTGGAGGTGCTGGTGCTGGACGAGGCGGACCGGATGCTGGACATGGGCTTTCTGCCAGACGTCCGGCGGGTGCTGGGCCGGCTGCCTCCCCGGCGGCAGACCCTGCTGTTCTCGGCGACCATGCCGCCGCCCATCGTGGCGCTGTCCCGGGGCCTGCTGAAGGACCCGGTGGCCCTGAACATCGACCGGAAGGCGGCGCCGGCCCGGGGCATCGAACACCACGTGTACCCGGTGGCCCAGGACCAGAAGCCGGCCCTGCTGGTGGCGCTGCTGCAGCGGATGCCGTGCAAGAGCGTGCTGGCCTTCACCCGGACGAAGCACCGGGCCAACCGGCTGGCGGACCTGCTGGATCGCCACGGCGTGGCCTGCACCCGCATCCACGGCAACCGCAGCCAGACCCGCCGGACCGAGGCCCTGGCCGGCTTCAAGGACGGGTCCTTCCGGGTCATGGTCGCAACGGACATCGCGGCCCGGGGCATCGACATCGAGGAACTGGCGATGGTGGTCAACGTCGATGTGCCGCATCTGGTCGAGGACTACATCCACCGGGTGGGCCGCACGGCCCGGGCCGAGGCCACGGGAGTGGCCATCACGCTGGTCTCCCCGGAGGAGGAGGAGGACCTCCGGGCCATCGAGCGGGCCCTGGGGACCCGGCTTCCCCGGGAGCGCCTGGAGGGGTTCGACTACGGGATGCGTCCCGAGGAGCGCTTCGAGGTCCCGCTGGCGGTCCGGATCGCCGAGATCCGGGCCCGGAAGGCCGAGGAACGGGCCCGGGCCCGGGAAAAGGCCGAACGGCGGGCGGCAGCCCAGGGGGGATCCCCGGCCCGGACGGTCAAGGCCACGGGGCCCTCGGCCCAGGCCTCCCGCGAGGCGTCCGGTCCCCGAAGAACTCCGGATCCCCGCAACACCCCAGATTCCCGCAGAATCCCGGATTCCCACAGGGTCCCGGACTCCCGGCCGACGGCCCCCGGGCCCGTCACCGCGGCGGCTCCCCGGGCCCAGCCACCGGTCTCGCCGGCTCCGGAGGCGACCCGGTCCGGGTCCTGGGTGCGCAGCGCCGGTCCAGGTCGGGGTCCCGGGCGTCGGTCCTGGCGGTAGGGGCGCATCGCAAGGCGGGACGGCGGGTCACCCGCCGGGGGGGCGGCGGCGGGCCTCGGCGGCCCGGGCGTGGGCCTCCAGGCCCTCCATCCGGGCCAGTCGGGCCGTGTCGTCGATCAGCGCCTCGGGCTGGTCCAGTTCCATCCAGGTGTGCACCCGCAGAAAGGTCATCACCGACAGGCCGCCGGTGAACCGGGCGGTGCCCCCCGTCGGCAGCACGTGGTTGGGCCCGGCGCCGTAGTCCCCGAAGACCTCCGCCGCCCGGGGACCCAGGAACAGGGCCCCGAAGTCCGACAGGCGGGCCGCCGCGGCCGGCAGGTCGGCCACCATCACCTCCAGGTGCTCCGGCGCCAGGCGGTCACAGAGGGCACAGGCCTCCTCCAGCGATGTGGACTGGACCGCAAACCCCCGAGCCAGGGCCCGTTCGGCCACCGGGCGGGTCGGGAGGTCCTGGAGGGCCTGCCCGATGGCCCGGTCCAGGCGGTCCAGCCAGTCCGGTCCCGCCATGGTGACCACCACCGGCAGGGCGTCGGGGTCGTGCTCCGCCTGCGCCAGCAGGTCCGCGGCGACCACCGCCGGGTCCGCGGTCTCGTCGGCCAGCACGACCAGTTCGGAGGGGCCCGCCAGCATGTCGATGCCCACCCGGCCGGCGACCCGGTGCTTGGCCGCCGTGACGTAGCGGTTGCCGGGCCCCACCAGCAGGTCGCAGGGGGCCAGGGGACCCATTCCGAAGGCCATCGCCCCGATGGCCTGGGCCCCGCCGACCCGGATCAGGGCGTCGGCCCCGGCCAGGAACGCCGCGGCCAGGGTCAGGTCCCCCGGTCGCGGGGAGGCCACCACCACCTCCCGGACCCCGGCCACCCGGGCCGGCACCACGGTCATCAGCACCGACGAGGGCAGCGGGAAGCGCCCCCCGGGGGCATAGCACCCGGCCCGTCGGACCGGGACCACCCGGTGGCCGGCCCGTCCGCCGGGGATCGGGACCTCCATCTCCAGCAGCGAGGCCATCTGGGCCTTGGCGAAGGCCTCGATGCGCGCCCGCGTCCGCTCCAGGACCTCCCGGTCCCGATCCGAGATCCGCCGGGCCGCCTGCTCCAGGTCCCCCCTGGTGAGGAACCAGGCCTCCCCGGGCCCGATCTCGCCCAGACGCTCGGCGTGCTCCCGGAGGGCCGCCTCGCCCCGCTGCCGGAGGTCCTCCAGGATCCCGTCGGCGACCCGCAGGGCCTCGGGATCGACCGGGTCCCGCCGGCCGCTGCCGACGGCATCGGCCCGCAATCGTGCCAGTCCCACGAAGGGTTCCATCGTCGTCACTCCTGGTGTGGGGGCGGTGGCTTCGCGTCGCCCTTCCGCCGCGTCACCCGGAGGGACCGGCGGTGCAGCTCGGCCTCGACCTCCTCCAGGGCGACCCCGGCCCGGGCCAGCGCCACCAGCGTGAAGTAGATCACGTCGGCGGCCTCGAAGGCGACCTCCCCGGGGGTCCCGGCCGCCGCCAGTTCTCCGGCCTCCTCGCGGATCTTGGCCTCCAGCAGCCCCGGCTCCTGGAAGAGGCGCCGGGTGTAGGACCCCTCGGGGGCCTCCCGGACCCGGTCGGCCAGCCGCCGGGCCAGGGCCCGGATCCCCCGGTCCGGCCCGAAGCAGGTCCAGGTCCCCCGGTGACAGAAGCCCCGGCCATGCTGCCGCACCCGGAAGCGGAGGGCGTCGCGGTCGCAGTCCAGGTCCACGGCCAGCAGGTCCTGGTGGTCCCCGGAGGTCTCGCCCTTGACCCAGAGGCCCCGGCGTCGGGAGTGATAGACCCCCCGGCCGCTCTCGATGGCCTGATCCAGCGACTCCCGGTCCGACCAGGCCAGGCCCAGGGCCTCGCCCCCCTCGTCGCAGACCAGGGTCGGCACCAGTCCGTCCGGGCGGTCGGACCGGACCATCGCCCACAGGGCGTCGGCCAGGGACATCCGGCCCGAGTAGAGGGCCATGCCGACCTGGGCGTCGGCCCCCAACCGGTCCAGGGTCGCCACCTCCTCCGGGGTGGAGACGCCTCCGGCCACCGTCACGGGGACCCCGTCGGCCGCCTGGAGGACCTGCCGGACCGCCTCCAGGTCCATCCCCTGGAGGCGCCCCTCCCGCTCGACGAAGGTCACCAGGAAGCCCCCGACGAAGGGGCGCAGCCGGTCGATCCGCTGCAGCAGTCCCTCGCCGGTGCCCCGCTGCCAGCCCTGGTCCACCACCTCCCCGTGGCGGGCATCGACGGCGGCGATCACCCGCTCCCGGGGCAGCCGGGAGATCAGGGCCGGGTCCGCCGCGGTGCCCAGGATCACCTTCTCGGCGCCGGCGTCCAGCCAGGCGATGGCCGTCTCCAGGTCCCGGATCCCGCCCCCGACCCGACACCGGGCCAGGGGCAGCAAGGACCGGAGGACCTCCCGGTTGCTCCCGATCCCCCGGGCGGCGTCCAGGTCGATCACCGCAACCTCCCCGACCCGCCCGAACCGCCGGGCCCAGGGAACGGGGTCCCCGGCGTCGATCCGCAGCACCGCGCCGCCCTCCAGCTGGACGGCGTGCCCCTGCTGGAGGTCGATGGATGGAATCAGCATCGTCGCACCTCGATGCCCTCCCGGGCCAGGTGTTCCTTCAGTCGGTCAACGGTCCAGCGGCCCTCGTGGAAGATCGAGGCCGCCAGCACCGCATCGGCCCCGGCCCGGAAGGCCGCCACCAGGTCCTCGGGCCGGTCGGCGCCGCCGCTGGCGATGACCGGCACCGGCACGGCCTGGCAGACCGCCGCCAGCAGGTCCAGGTCGTAGCCCTCGCCGGTCCCGTCCCGGTCCCAGGAGGTCAGGAGGACCTCCCCGGCCCCGGCGGCCACTGCCTCCCGGGCCCAGGCCACGGCGTCCCGACCGGTCCGCTGGCGTCCCGACCGGACCAGGACCTCGAAGCCCCCCTCGGGCCGTCGGGCGGCGTCCAGGGCCAGCACCGCGCACTGTCGCCCGAGGCCCTCGGCGATGGCCGAGAGGAGGCCCGGGTCCTCGAAGGCCGCGGTGTTCACCGAGACCTTGTCCGCCCCGGCCTCCAGCAGGGCCCGGGCGTCGGCCAGGGACCGGACCCCGCCGCCGACGGTCAGGGGGATTGAGAGGACCTCCCGGATGGCCCGGACGGTCTCGAGGGCGGTTCGCCGGCCCTCGGGGGTGGCCGAGACGTCCAGCATCACGATTTCATCGGCCCCCTGGGCCTCGTAGGACTGTGCCAGGGCCGCCGGGTCCCCCTGGTCCCGAAGTCCCTGGAAGCGGACCCCCTTCACGACCCGTCCGTCTCGGACGTCGAGACAGGGGATCACCCGCCGGGTCACCATGATGTCCTCCCGTCGGCGGGCAAGGCCGCGAACCGGGCCATCACCCCGAGTCCCCAGGGCCCCGACAGCTCGGGGTGGAACTGGGTGGCCAGGACGGCCCCGCGCCACAACGCCGCGACGAAGGGGCCTCCGTGGTCCGCGACGGCCCACTGCCAGCCGCCGGGGGCCTCGGCCAGCCGGTAGGAGTTGGCGAAGTAGGCATGTCCCGGCGCCAGGGGGGCTTCCGGCGGTCGCTGGCCGCCGGGCAGCGAGACGGCGTTCCAGCCAAACTGGGGCACCCGGACGGTGCCTGGGAAGCGCCTCACGACGCCGGGAAACACCCCGATCCCCGGGACCCCGGGGCTCTCCTCGCTGGCCTCCGCCAGGACCTGGAGGCCCACGCAGATGGCCAGCGTCGGCCGGCCCAGGGCCATCCGCCGCCGCAGCGCCTCGTCGAGGCCGTCCTGCCGGAGGGACTCCATGGCCGCCCCGAAGGACCCGACCCCGGGCAGTTGCACGTGGGAGGCCTCCAGGACCTCCGCCGGGTCCCGGGTCAGGCGGGCCGAGACGCCCAGGCGCCGCCAGGCGGCCAGCACCGACGCGACGTTGGCCACCCCGGTGGCCACCACCATCACCGTCCCGGCGGGGCCCTCCCGGGGCCCTCCCGATGTCCCGGTCACGCTGCTCACAGGGCCCCCTTGGACGAGGGGATGCGGTCCCCGGGACCATCGAGGGCCACGGCCCGGCGGAGGGCCAGACCCAGGGCCTTGAAGGTCGCCTCGGCCCGGTGGTGGTCGTTGTCGCCCCGGATCACATCGGCGTGGAGGGCCATGCGCCCGGCCACCGCCAGGGACTGCAGCACGTGGGGGATCATCTCGGTGGCGAGGTCCCCGATGGCGGGCCGTCGCAGGCCCAGGTCCACCACCGGCATCGGCCGGCCCGAGAGGTCCACCACGACCCGGGCCAGGGCCTCGTCCATCGGCACGATGGCCTCCCCGAACCGGGCAATGCCCCGGCGGTCCCCGAGGGCCTGATCCAGGGCCTGGCCCAGGGCCAGGGCGGTGTCCTCGGCGCTGTGGTGGTCGTCCACCTGGAGGTCCCCCTGGCAGCGGAGGTCCAGGTCGAATCGGCCGTGAACCGCCATGGCCGTCCACAGGTGGTCCAGGAAGCCGATTCCCGTCCGGACCTCGACCTGGCCGGTTCCGTCCAGGTCCAGTCGGCACTCGACCCGGGTCTCCCGGGTGGCCCGGGACAGCGAGATGACGCGGTTCATGAGGTCCCTCCCGTGGACCGGGCTGCTGGCCGCCCGATCCCATCGCCTCGGCCCGGGCCGCCCGGGAGGCGGTCCAGCAGGTCCCGGACCTCGGCGGCCGACCCCAGCACCCGGGCCGCCCCGACCGCCAGCAGCGCCCGGTCTTCCTCGGTCCCGATGCCCAGGGGGACCACCCCGGCGGCCCGGGACGCCCGGATGTCGTCGGGGGAGTCTCCGATCATCCAGGCCCGCTGCACCCCCAGGCGGTCCATGGCCAGCCGCACCGGGGCCGGGTCCGGCTTCCCCGGGGCGTCCTCCAGGCACACCAGGGCCCCGAAGCAGTCCTCGATGCCCTGGTCTTCCAGGAACCGCCGGGCATCCCGTCGGGGCCTCCCGGTGACCACGGCCAGGGGCAGCCGGGCCGCGAGGTCCCGCAGGACCTCCGGCGCCACCAGCAGCCGCTCGAGCCGATGCAGCCCCGCCCGGTCGCCGTCGCCCTGGTAGAGGGCCTCGAAGCGTCGGATCACCTCCTGGAGGGGGACCTCGACGCCGGCCCGGGACAGCAGCCAGCGGGTCGCCACCCAGTCGTTGTTGTGGCCTGGGAGGGCCTTGGCCCGGGCGACGTCCTCCGGGGTGACCGGGACGCCGAAGGAGGCCGCCGTGAGACCGATGGCCTGGAGGTAGGAGTCCCGGACGTCGGCCAGCACGCCGTCCATGTCGAACAGCAGGGCCTGGGGATCCAGGGCCTGCTCCAGTCCCGCCATCAGCCGGTCGAAGGCCGCCGGGTCTCCGGGGCAGGTGATGCGCAGGTCGTCCCGGAGGTCCGGATGGTTCGGGAAGGCCCGGACCGAGATGCCGACCCCCGCCAGGGCATCCCGGACCCAGGCCGCGTCGGGGCACCGCACCAGCACGAAGTTGCCTTGCCCCGGGAAGGGATGGAGGCCCAGGTCGGCCAGTCGTGCCGTCAGGGCCGCACGCTCCTGCCGGACCTGGCCCACGAAGGCCCGGACCTCCTGGGACCCCTGGCGCCAGCGGGCCTCGGCCAGGGCCAGGGAGGGCCGGGAGCAGGGGTAGGGCAGGCCCCCGGCCCGCATCCAGCCGGCCACCTCCCGGGGGGCGATGGCGTGGCCGACCCGGAGTCCCGCCAGTCCCCAGGCCTTCGAGAAGGTGCGGAAGACCACCACGTTGGGCAGGTCCAGCAGGTCCCGGGTCGGGTCCTCGTCGGCGAACTCCACGTAGGCCAGGTCCGCCAGGACCAGCGCCCAGGGGGCCTGGCGGGCGAGGGCCCGGAACTGGTCCACCAAGGCCACCGCCCCGGTGGGGTTGTTGGGGCTCACGATGGCGATGGCCGCCACGGATCGGTCCACCACGGCCAGGAATTCCTGCAGCGGGAAGGGGCTCCCGGGGGGCCAGGGAACCTCCCGGACCTCCCCGCCGGCCATCCGGGCGAAGCGCCCGAGCATCTCGAAGGACGGCACCGGAGCCACCAGGGCCCGCCCCGGTTCGACCACGCACCGGATGGCCCGCTCCAGGGCGTCGTCGCCGCCGGCGGTGACCAGCACCCGGTCCGGCTCCACCCCGTAGTGGGCCGCCAGCAGGGCCTCCAGCGGCCCGGCGTCGGGATAGCGACGGAGCAGGTCCGTGCCGTTTCCGGACAGGCCCTCCAGGAGGTCCATGGGCGGGCTCGACCCCTCGTTGCCGTCCAGGTAGAGGTCGATGGGCGCCGGGTGCCGGGGGACCCGATAGGCCTGGCGGTCCCGGAGGCTCGCGATGGGAACGGGGCGATCGGGGCCTTCGTGACTGGGCGATGGCATCGGTCCCCTCCGGTCACGCCACGATCTGGGACGGGGCCGTCACCAGCAGGTCC
Organism: Deltaproteobacteria bacterium; assembly: GCA_029547805.1. Classification (GTDB taxonomy): domain Bacteria; phylum Myxococcota_A; class UBA9042; order DTJE01; family DTJE01; genus JAGOKF01. The sequence continues at coordinate 19,105 of JAKPOP010000025.1, read as the reverse complement.
GTCCCCCCGGCGGCCTTCACCCGGGGGATCAGGCCCGGCAGTTCCTCCCGCCGGACGGCCACCTTCACCGCGTAGCCATTGCCACCGTGGAGTGGCGAGACGGTCGGCTCCCGCATGGCCGGCAGCAGCGCCACGACGGCCTCCAGGCGATCTGCCGGGACGTTCAGTTCCAGCAGCACGCGCCGCCGGGCCTCCAGAACGCTCTGGAGCAGCAGGACCAGGTCCTCGATCACCCGCCGGCGGCCCGGATCCTTCATCGCCTGGGGGCTCGCATACAGGTGAGTCGAGGACCGCATCAGTTCGTCCAGCACGACCAGGCCGTTGGCCTGCAGGGTGGACCCGGTGGCGGTGTTGTCCACGATGCAGTCGGCGTCCTCGGGCGGGAAGGCCTCGGTGGCCCCGTAGGACCGCACGAACCGGGCCCGGATGCCCGCCGTGTCGATCCACCGGCGGGCCAGCCGCTCATACTCCGAGGCGACCACCAGTTCCCGGTCCCGGGGCAGCGCCCCTCCGGCCAGCAGGGCCGTCGGGGCCGCCGCGACCAGCCGCACCGGGTCCAGGCCCGTGTCCAGCAGGTCCACCAGCGGGACGTCCAGTTCGGCGACCCAGTCGGCCCCGGCGAAGCCCACGTCCCGGGAACCGGCCCCGAGCATCTCGACGATGTTCTGGGGTTTCAGCATCTTGGCCTCGGCCCGGTCCCATCCCACCGACGGCCGGTAGCCCCGGGGGTCGATCCGGACCGGGATCCCCGCCTGCCGGAGCAGGTCCAGCACTCCCTCCTGCATGCGCCCCTTCGGCAGCCCCATCCGGATCCGCGACACGCCCTCGTTCATCCCGCTTCCCTCGCCCCGGGAACGGCGAAGGATAGCATCCTTGAGTCCCGTGGTCCCGTCATCCGTGGCCAGGCCGGCCACCGGCGGCATCGGCGGGCGCCATCGGGCAGGGAGCGGGTGCCGATCCCTCCCGTCACCGATCCCTGATCCCGGGTCCGGGTCTTGGTCCAGGCGGCTCGCCGCCGTCTTTCGCAAAGGCGCTGTCCGTGGCTCGGGCGAGACCTCCAGGGGGCTCCGGGAACGGCCCCAGACACCGACCCGTGGGGTCTCCAGATGCGACGATGCCTGGACGACATGCCCGGCTCCGGGTAGGGTTCCGGTCGGGGCCCCGGTCGTTCTCGGGGCAACCGCGTGGCTCCCGGAGGGTGGGAGGGGCATGGATCCGGAACGGGCGGTTCTTCGACCCATCGGCGTCATTCACAGCCAGTGGGGGACCCGGGACGAGGTTCCCCTGGGGGGCGCTCCGGCCATGCTGGAGGTCTTTCCGGAGTTCGAGGCGGCCCTGGACGGCGTCGAGCGGTCCTCCCATCTGGTGGTGCTGGCCTGGCTGCACCAGGCGGACCGGTCGGTGCTGATGGCCCGGTCCCGGCGCATCGACCCCGAGGTCCCCGACAGGGGGGTCTTCGGGACCCGGTCCCCGGACCGGCCCAATCCAGTCTCGGTCAGCGTCGTGCCCCTGCTGCGCCGGGAGGGCCTGCGGGTGCACGTCGATCACCTGGACCTGCTGGACGGCACCCCCCTCGTGGACCTGAAACCCTACGACCCGGGCTGGGACGGGGTCTTTGGCGCCCGGCACCCGAAGCGGGTGCGCCAGTCCCGAATCCCCGATGGGACGCTGCTGGTCTTCCTGCGCCGGGACCTCCAGAACTACCTCGGCCCCCTGGCCGAGACCCCCGAGGCCCGGGTGGGCCTGGCGGCCGTCTTCCATGCCATCCGGGCCTTCGACCTGCCGCCCCGGGAGGAGGCCCTGTCGGTCCGGACGGGGCGCTGCGATGCGGCGCTGGATGCCCTGGTAGGCCTGATGGGGGGGCACTTCGCCTCGGGCCGGGTGGGGATCGACCCGGGGATCGGGAAGGCCCGGTTCCGCTTCCAGGCCGGGGATCGGACCCTGACGGTGGTCATCCGGGAGGATCGGCAGGAGGTCTTCGCCCGAGAGGACCCCCTGCGGTGGGTGTCCGAGGGCCTCTATGAGGAGGATTCCTGAGGTGCTTCCCCGCGGGCCCCGATGGCCCGGACCTCCCGGTCCATGCGTTCCGTGAAGGCCGCCGCTTCCTGCACCAGACGCCGGTGGACCTGCAGCACCGCTCGCCCCGCAGGGGTCAGCACGGCACCGCCGCCTCCCCGGCCGCCGGGAGAGGCCGCCACCAGCCGCCCCGACGCCAGCCGGTTCATCCGGTCGATCCAGGCCCAGGCCGTCCGGTAGGAGACCCCGACCTCCAGGGCCGCCCGGGTGATGGAACCCAGGCGATCGATGGCCTCCAGCAGGCGGGCCCGCCCCGGTCCGATGAAGGTCTCCCCGTCCCATTCGATCCACGCCCGGACCCGGACCCGGGGCCCGCGGTCCTCCCGAGGGCGTTCCGTTGGTGTTCGTGCCATCGAGGCCTCCGCCGGTGTCAGGTCATGCTATCGCCTCTCGACGGACCGGCCAACGGCCCTGCCGGCCTGCGTTGCATTGACCGTCCCGCCCCTGATCCCATAGCCTACTGCCAGGAATCAGGAGCCGGGTGCAGGAGGCGCAGGGGCATGGAGACCGTGGGATTGCAGGCGGTGTCTGGCGCCGACGAGCGACGGGCATTCTGCCGGCTGCCCTGGCGGCTTCACCGGCATCACCCGCAGCACCGGGCCACCGAGGAGGGCATCGTCCGGATGCTGTGCTTCGGGCGGACCTTCTTCCGGACCCACGCGGAGGTGCGGCCGTATCTGGTCCGGCGGGGGACCGAGGTCGTGGGACGCCTGGCCCTGGTCCAGGACCGGCAGGCGCCGGAACGGGCCATGGTGGCCTTCTTCGAGTGCCTCGACGGGGTGGACGGCGTGCAGGACATCGTCCGGGATGAGGCCCGGAGGGTGTTTCCCGACGCCAGGATGCTGGTCGCCGGCCTCTGGGGCCACATGAACTACGGGGCGGGCTTCCTGTGCAGCCGCTTCGAGGAACCGCCGATCTTCGGGCTTCCCTGGAATCCGCCCGGAACGCTGGACCACTGGCGCGGGATGCGGCAGCACCCGATGGTCTCCTACCGTTTCCCCAACGGGCCCTTCTACCGGTTCGCCCGGGAGGCCCGGGAGGCCTTCGATCCGGGCCCCTACCGGGTGCGTCCCCTGGACATGGGCCACCTGGAGCGGGACACGGCCCTCTACACCGACCTGAACAACCGGTGCTTCCGGGATCACCTCTACTGGTCCGACCGGCACCCGGAGGAGGACTACGAGCTCTTCCATCCCTTCCGGTTCCTGATCCGGCCCGAGAACCTGATCTTCGTCGAGGAGGGCGACCGGGCCGTGGGCTTCATCCTGTGGTATCCGGACTTCAACCAGCTGGCGGGCCCGGGTCGGGAACTGGGCGTCCGGGACGTGCTGCGCTACCGCCTCCGCAATCCCATCCGGGCGGTGCGGCTGGCCGAGATCGGGGTCCTGCCGGACCACCGTGGCGGTGCCGCCACGGCGGCCCTCGTGCTGGCGATGATCGAGGCGGTGGAGCGGGGACCCTACCAGTTCTGCGAGGGGGGGTTCATCTTTCAGGAGAACCAGGGAAGCCTGGGCATGACCCTGAAGTTCATCGCCCGGGCATTCGGCCAGCCTCTGGAACCCCACCGGCACTACGTCGTCTTCGAGGGGGACCTGTGACCGCCGTGCTGCGTCCAGTGGCCCGGTCCGGGGACCTGGATGAGGGGTGGGATGCCCTGGCGGCGACCCCCTTCCAGCGGCGGGCCTTCCTGGGGCATCTGGAAACGGTCAACCCCTGCGGTCAGCGCTACTGGGAGTGGCATGAAGACGGGCGGATCCGGGCCGGGGCGGTGGCCTACGACCTGCGGCTGGACCTCCTGACCTTCCTGGGGCTTCCGAGTCCGGTCCGGATGACCATCCTGGGGCTGCCGGTATCAGTGGGGTCCCCCGGGGTCCTGGGCGACCCCGACGGGATCCGGGACCTGGTGGCCGCGTGTCTTCCCCGGGAACGGGGGCTGGTGGTGGGCCTGAACCTGGATCGGGAATTCCCGGTCTCCGGAGGCACCTGGGGTCGGACCCTGCCCTCGGTGGAGATGGAGGTTCCCTGGCGGTCGTTTTCGGAGTACCGGCAGGCCCTCCGGTCCGATTATCGGCGGCGGCTGGGGCGGGTCCTGTCCCGGTGGAAGGGCGTCTCCACCGAGCGGCTTCCCTGTGGGGCCTATACCGGGCCGATGCACCACCTCTACCAGGAGGTCTGGCGCCGCAGTGAGGGGCGCCTGGAGCGCCTGGAGCCGGCCTTCTTCACGGGCCTGCCCCGGGAGTGCCATCTGTCCGTGCACCGGGACGGCGAGGCCCTGGTGGCCTGGCACGTGGCCTGGACCGAGGGCCCTCGGCGATGGTTCCTCTTCGGCGGGGTGGACTACCGGACCCTGGGGACCCGGGCCACCTACTTCAACCTGCTGGTGGCGATCCTCCGGGAGGCCATCGACGACGGGGTCCGATGGCTGGACCTGGGCCAGACCGCTGAGGTGCCGAAGATGCGCCTGGGGGGCCGATGCCGGGATCGGCGAATGTTCGGGTGGCACCGGTCCGCGGCGGTCCGGTGGCTGGTCCGCCGGGGCCGACCCTGGCTGGAGTATCGCCGGGTCGTGCCCCCGGCGCACCCCTTCGTCCACGGGGGGGCGGCATGATGTCGTCGATGTCGGCCCGGCGCCGGCTCCGGGTGCTGGCAGTCCGGCCGCCCCCGGCGCCCCAGACGCTGGACATGCGGGCCTGGATCCTCACCGAGCCCCTGGAACTGGAGTACCTGGAGACGGTGCTCGCCCCGGACCATGAGGTCCTGATCTGGGACGGCATGACCGACCGGGGGGACCCGGTCACGGTGGCCCGGCGCCTGGCGCCGGACGTGGTGCTGTTCACGGGCTTCATCACCTCGGTCCCCTCGATCCGGGAATGGGCCGCCGCCCTCCGGTCCCTGCCGAGGCCCCCCCGGGTCTTCGTCGGGGGGCCCCACGCCGAGGTCTGTCCATCGCACTTCTTCGCGCCGGGGGTGGACGGGGTCTTCTTCGCCGACGCCCTGACCGGCATCCGGGAGTGTCTGGCGCGCATCGCTGACGGCCGGCCCTGGGAGGACCTCCCGGGGGCGGCCTTTCCGCCGGCCCCCGGCGAGTCTGGGGCGTGGCGGGTGAACCCGGGACCGACCCTGGACCCGGCGGCCCTGCCCCTGCCGCGGCGGAGTCGCTTCGAGGCCGATCCGGCGCGCTGGCACTACCTGTGGATGGACCGGTGCGCGGTGGTCAAGACGGCCTTCGGGTGCCCGGACCGCTGTTCGTTCTGCTTCTGCACCGAGCAGCACCAGGGGCGCTACGGGCCCCGGCCCGTCTCCCGGGTGCTGGACGAGATCGAATCCATTCGGGGGGCCCGAACCATCTTCCTGCTGGACGACAACTTCCTGACGCATCCTGCCCGGGTGCTGGAGTTCGCCCGGGGGGTGCGGCAGCGGGGGCTCCAGGAACGCCTGTCCTTCCTCTGCTATGGCACCGCGGACTTCGTGGCAAGGCATCCCGACGTGATGAGGGCCCTCCGGGAGGCCGGCCTGACGGGGGTGATCGTGGGGTTCGAGTTCGTCGAGGACGAGGACCTGGCGGCGGTGGACAAGCGGTCCCGGGTCGCCGATGCCCGGGAGTGCCTCCGGGTCTGCCGGGAACTGGACATCGAGGTCTTCGGGCTCTTCGTGGTGGACCCGGACTGGCCCCCTGATCGCCTGGACCGCCTCGAGCGGCAGGTGCGGGAGTGGGGGATCACCTTCGCCACCTTCAGCACCCTGACGGTCCTGCCGGGGACCCGGCTGGCCCGGGAGAAGGGTGCCTCGGACCGGGACGTCCCGGCATCCGGCTGGCGCTACGACTTGCTGCGCCTCCACCGGCCTCCCCTTTTCCTGTCGCCTTGGGGATACTACTTGCGATTGTTCCGTCTCTACCTGGGGCCGGCCCGGGACCGGAAGGCCTTCGAGGGCATGCGACGACGCTACGGAACGCTGGGGGCCCTTCGGGCCACGGCCTCGGCGGTCCAGGTGGGGGGGCGGTTCCTGTGGGCCCTGGCCCGGTGGGGCCCGTTGCCGGACGGCAGGGAGGGGTGACAGATGATCTTTCGCCGAGGACAGGCCTGGAGTCTCTATGCCCGCCGCTACGCCTGGCTGCCGGTGCAGCCCATCAGCCTCCGGCCGACCCGGGAGTTCGTGATCCGGCGCGTCACCGAGGACTGGTCCGGGGCCCGGCGGGTGCTGGACATGGGATGCGGCGTCGGCCAGCTGGCCCTGGCGCTGGTGGAGCGGTTCCCCGAAATGGTGGTGACGGCCGTGGACCCCTCCCCGGAGATGATCGCGGTGGCCCGGCGGGACCGGCCCCACCCCCGGATCGACTACCGGGAGGGGCGGGTCGAGGACGTCCCGGGGGCCCCCCCGTTCGACCTGGTGGTGACCACCCACGCCTTCCCCTACGTGGAGGACCCGGTGGACTTTCTGCGGCGTCTGCGGGCCGTCGTACGCCCTGGCGGCGGGATCCTGCTGGCCCAGGCCTGCACCGAGAATCGCTGGGATGCCCTGTTGCTCCGGGCCGTCAAGGTCACCACCGGGCCGGCGAACTACGCCCCCTCGGCCCGGGTCCGGGGCTGGATGCAGCAGGCCGGGTGGCGCCCGGTGGCGATCCGGCCGATCCCGACCTTGCCGGGCATGGCATCGCTACGGTTGATCGAGGCAGTTCGGCCATGACGACCCTTCGACCTCGTGGGCGTCCCCTGAGGGTGCTGCTGGTCCGGCCCCGACCGGACCCCGAGACGATCGGGCTGCAGCACGTGATGCTGGTGGAGCCGCTGGAACTGGAGGTCCTCGGGGGGATCTGCCGACGGGAGGGGCACCAGGTCCGGGTCGTGGACCTGACGCTGGAGCGGGAGGGCCTGGACGCCTTCCTGGCTCGGGAAAAGCCCGACGTGCTGGGGGTGACGGGCTACATCACCAATGTCCCGGCCATGATCGACGCCTGCCATCGGGCCCGGGTCCGGGACGACCGGATCGTCACGGTGGTGGGTGGCGTGCACTGCGAGGTGGTACCCGGGGACCTGGACCACCCCGACGTGCAGTTCCGGGTCGTGCGCAATGCCGTGTCGGCCTGGCCCCGGCTGCTGCGCCTGGTGGCCGAGGGGGCGGGTGAGGTGCCCCCGGGGGTCCTGCAGCCCGGGGAGTCGGCGGACCCCGCCCGGCTCCCACCCTTCGACTTCGCCTGGTCGCTGCCGGATCGGTCCCTGACCCGCCACTATCAGGACCGCTACTTCTACATCTTCCACGACCGGGTGGCCCTGCTGAAGACCTCCTTCGGGTGCCCCTACCGGTGCACCTTCTGCTTCTGCCGGCGAATCACCGGGGATCGTTACCGGGAGCGCCCCCTGGAGGAGGTGCTGGACGAACTCCAGGGAATCGATCAGCAGGAGGTCTACATCGTCGATGACGACTTCCTGGTGACCGCGGACCGGGTGCGGGCCTTCATCGCCGGGGTCCGGTCCCGGGGCCTCCGGAAGCACTACCTGGTCTATGGCCGGGCGGACTTCATCGCCCAGAACCCCGAGGTCATCCGGGAGTTCCGCGAGGCCGGGCTCCGGACCGTCATCGTGGGGTTCGAGTCCTTCCTGGACCGGGACCTGGACCTCTTCCGGAAGGGGACCTCCTCGGGGGTCAACGAGGAGGCGATGGCGGTCCTGAACCGCCACGGGGTCGAATGCTATGCCACGATGATCCTCCCGGCCTCCTGGGGACGGGAGGAGTTTCAGCGGTGCGGGGAACGCCTCCGGGCCCTGGGCGTGCGGTTCGTGAACCTCCAGCCCCTGACGCCGCTCCCGGGGACCGGCATCGAGGTGGACCCCGACCGGCTGCTGGTCCCGCGGTCGGACTTCCCCCGGTGGGACCTGGCCCACGTGATGATCCGCCCCGAACGGCTGACCGAGGCGGAGTTCTACGAAGAACTGATCCGGCTCTACTGGCGGGTCCTGTTCCATCCCCAGGCCCTCTGGGCTCACCGGCGCCGGTCCCCCCGGATGATCTGGAAGATGATCCGGGGCACGGCCCTGGTGGATCGGCAGTACCGGAAGAAACTGGCGGAGGCCCGTGCCCGATGCCGAGACTGATGCTGATCCAGCCCACCCAGTACGACCGGGGCGGGAAGTTGTGCAAGCAGCGACGGATCTTCCTGCCGGGACTGGCCTTTCCGCTGCTGGCGGCCCTGGCCCCCCGACATTGGGAGATCGACGTCCGGCTGGAGGTGGTGGACGACATCGACTTCGACGCCGACGTGGACCTGGTGGGGATCGGGACGATGGGCTACGCCACCTGGCGCGGCATCGAGATCGCCCAGGAGTTCCGGCGCCGGGGGCGACCGGTGTTCATGGGCGGCTACATGGCCTCGCTGGTTCCCGAGCGGGTGCTGGAACACGTGGACTCGGTGGTGGTCGGCGACGGCGAGGTCTCCTTCCCCCGGCTGCTGCAGGACTTCGAACGGACCGGGCGGATCGACCCGATCTACCGGAACCCCGTGACCAGCCTCGCGGGGCTGCCGGTCCCCCGCTATGAACTGCTGACGAGCAAGCCCATCGGGGACCGGCTGCCGGTCCAGGCGGGGCGGGGCTGTCCCCACCTCTGCTCCTTCTGCAGCATCGCCTGCATCTACCAGGGGCGCTATCTGGCCCGGCCCCTGGACGAGGTCCTCCGGGACATCCGGCGCATCCGGGAACTGGGGTTTCGGAAGTTCTTCCTGCTGGACGACAACATCGTGTCGAACCCGGGGTTCCTGGAGGCCTTCTGCGACGCCATCACCCCCTGGAAGATGGAGTGGTCCTCCCAGTGCAGCCTGCAACTGGCCCGGAACCCCCGGCTGCTGGACCGGGTCCGGCGAAGCGGTTGCAACCTGATGTCCTTCGGCCTCGAGAGCATCACCCAGGAGGGCCTCGACCGGCTCCGGAAGGACTGGCTCAAGGTGGAGGACCACGAGTCCCTGCTCCGGCGGATCACCGAGGCGGGCATCATGCCCTCGACGGAGATGATGGTCGGCACCGACGGGGACACCGAGGAGAGCATCCGGGCCACCGCCGACTTCATCGACCGGACCCGGGTTCCCATCCCCCGGTTCTACATCCTGACGCCGATGCCCGGGACGCCCCTCTACGAGCAGATGCGCGACGAGGGGCGGCTGATCACCGAGGACTGGCGCCGCTACGACGGGTCCACGGCGGTCCACCGCCCGGCACGCATCGACCCGGACCGGCTGACCGAACTCTACTGGTGGCTGAACCGGCGGGTCTTCTCCTGGAGGAGCATCCTCCGGCGGGTCGTCTTCCGGTGGGACTTCTGGAAGAGGCCCCTGATGCACCTCTTCGCCCTGGTGGTGAACCTGCACTACCGGCGCTACGTCTATCGCCGGGTGCCGCCCAACATCTTCTGAGGGAGGCGCATGTTCGTTCGGAACTATCGAACGGATTTTCGGTACTACCGGGTGATGGGGCCGATCCTCTGGCGCCTGGCCCGGCGATCCCTCGGGGCCAGTCGGGCGACCTGGCGGGCCGGCTGGCAGGCCTGGTGGATCGGCCTGCGCCAGGGCATTCCGGCCCGTCTTCGGGCCCGGCGGGACGGGGTGCCGAGTCCGGTGACGCTGCAGGTGGTGGACGATGTGGCCTGCCGGGCCGGGTGCGCCCACTGCACCTTCCTCGGGTTCGCCGATCACCGCAGCCGCCTGTCCCTGGGGGACCTGGACCGCCTCTTCGGCGAGGCCCGGGCCATGGGCATCACCCAGGTGTACCTGATGGGGGCGGACCCCTTCTACCGGGCCGACGCCGACGACCTGCTGGCCTTGCTGGCGCGGCACCGGGGGCAGTTCTTCCTGCTGTTCACCGAGGGCCGGCGGGTCGGGGCGGGGCACCTGGACCGGATCGCCGCTGCCGGGAACATCGTGCCGGTGCTGAACATCGACGGCCTGGGGCAGACCACCGACCGCCGGAAGGGCCCCGGGGCCTTCGAGGCCCAGCAGGGCCTCATGGTGGGACTCCGGCAGCGGAAGGTTCCCTTCCTGGTCACCACGATGATCCACCGGGAGAACCACGACGAGGTGACCTCCCTTCCGTTCCTCCGGTGGCTCGAGGCCCAGGGGGCCTGGCTGGTGGCCTACGTCCCCTACGTCCCGGTGGACCCGAAGGGGGACTTCGACCTGGTGCTGGACGCCGGGCGTCGGGAGGCCCTCTTCGACCGGGCCATGGCCCTGAACCGGCAGTTGGGGCGCCTGGCGGTGATGGACCTCCTGGGCATCGAGCAGCGCCTGACGGCCTGCCCGGCGGGGGTCTTCAGCCTGACGGTCTGGCATGACGGGACCCTGGCCCCCTGTCCGGCGGTGGCCCTGGGGATGAGCGGTTCGAACATCCACCAGAGGCCCCTGTGGGAGGCCTTCCGGGACGATCCCCTCTACCGGGCCCTCCGGGAGCGCCACCGGGAGGCCGAGGCCCGGGGGGAACGGCTCCACTGCCAGTTCTTCACGGACCCCGCGTTCCTGCGGGACTTCGTGGCCCGGCACCGGTCGGAGGTCCAGGTGCTGAGCCCCGGGGCCCTCCGGGTCCTCGGCGTCCCGGAGCCGGAGGGCCGCGATGGATGACGCCGTGCGGTATGTCACCGGCACCGAAAAGGCCCTGCTGGAGGCCCGGATCGTCGGGGCCCTGCTGGCCCGGGGGGTGGCTCGGGCGGGGCCGGCAGCCTTCGGTCGGGCCTTCCGGGACTACCTCCGGAGCCCCCGGAACCTCCTGCGGGGCGGCCCCGGGCGCTATGTCCGGTCCCGGCACGGGGAGGTCTTCGCGGCCACCGCGATGCCACCCCTGAACGACCCCTCCTTCCCCGACCTCGTGGCCGAGGAGGTGATGGCCATCGCCGAGGGCCGACCGCTGCCGCTGCTGTTCGGCCTCCTCTCGGTCTCCAGCCGGTGTCCCTACCGGTGCCCCCACTGCTACGCCCTGCCGGAACTCGGGCCCGAGGAGGCGGTGCCCCTCGAGGCCCTGGTCCAGGCGGTCCGGGACCTGGCCGAGGCCGGCGCCCGGGCGGTGTTCTTCACCGGGGGGGAGCCCCTGATGCGGGTCGAGGACCTGCCGGTCCTGGTGCGAACCGCCCGGGAGGCCGGCCTGCGGTGCTTCCTGGTCACCACGGGCCACCGGGCGGACCGGGAGGTGCTGGCCCGACTGGCCGAAGGGGGCCTGGCGGGCGTGATCGTCTCGCTGGACGGCCGGGATGCGGCCACCGTGGCCCGCAGCAAGGGGAACCCCGGGGCCTTCGACGTCGCCGTGTCGGCCCTGCGGGCCGCCGTGCAGGTGGGCCTGCTGGCCAGCGTGGACTGCATGGTGGGGCCGGAGGTCCTGGACCCCGAGGGCTTCGACCGCTATCTGGACTTCGTCGGGGACCTGGGGGTGCACTTCGTGAACTTCTTCCCGGCCCATCCGAGCGGCGGGGCGGCCGTTCATGGCCGCTTCGGGTTGACCCCCGCCGAGCATGCCCGCCTGGAGAGCCTGATGGCCCGGAACAACCGGGGCGCCCGTCCTCGTCCCCTGGCCTGGTCCGCGGCGGTCTGGGAGGCCCCTCGGGGGTGTGTGGGGGGGCACCAGTTCATCTATGCCAATCCCCTGGGGCAGGTGCGGGCCTGCCCCTTCTTGCCCCGACCGGTTGGCGACATCGTTCAGGGTCGCCTCCGGGACATCCTGGCGACCCTCCGGACCGGCCCGGCCCCCTCGGGGTGCGCCCCGGACCTCGTCCGTCCGTCCGTCCCGGCCCCGGGGGATCGGCTCCCACCCCGTTGACGGGGTGCGAGACCTCCCTCGCCAGGCCGCTGTCGCCACAGCACCGACCCAGGTTCCGGCTTCGAGGCAGCCTGGTGCGGCGTCCTCCTGGTGGGCTGCCATGCGGCAGTGCTCGATCGGCCGTTGATCTGGATGAATAAATAGATTGTCAATCACCATTCTTGACAAAACGCATCGACGTTCATAGAAATGTCGAAGCGTCGCCCGAGGGCGCCGGGAGGTCTGGAATGGACGCATCGCAGGTGGACCGCATCGCGAAGGCCCTGGCGGATTCCAGGAGACGAGACATCCTGGAGACGCTGGTCCGGGAGGGAGTGGTTTCCTGCGGGGCCCTCGCCGAACGGTTCCCGGTGGGCCAGTCCACGATCTCGCATCACCTGAAGATCCTGCTCGACGCGGGGGTGGTGCGGGTCCGACGGGAGGGCCAGTTCGGGTTCTTTTCGGTGAACCAGGAGGTCCTGGGGGCGTTTCTTCGGGCGATGCAGGACCGCCTGCTCGGCAAGGGCCAGGCAGGAGAGGGGGGGCCTCCCCCCGTCAGCAGGGAACCCAATGTGGTGGAGGAATCGTCATGAAGCATCGCCTGATCGCTGCCGTCATCGTCGCGGGAATCGGGGGCCTGTCCAGCGTCGCCCGGGCCGCCGAGTCCTACCAGGTGGACCCGGTGCACTCGCAGGTCCTGTTCCAGGTCAACCACCTGGGGATTGGACAGATCTGGGGATGGTTCCAGAAGTTCGAGGGAACCATCGTGCTGGACGCGGCGGATGCGGCGAGGTCCTCGGTCGAGTTCACGCTGGTTCCTGAGAGCGTGAACACGCGGGACGAGAAGCGGGACCAGCACCTCCGGGGCCCCGACTTCTTCAACGTGAAGCAGGCTCCGAAGTGGACCTTCCGGTCCCGATCGGTCCGGGAGGTGGGCAACGACACCTTCGAGATCGAGGGGGACCTGACGGTTCGCGGGGTCACGAAGCCCCTGAAGTTCAAGGCCCGGAAACTGGGCCAGGGGAACGACCCCTGGGGCAACTACCGGATCGGGCTGTCGGCCCGGTTCACCGTGAACCGGATGGACTTCGGCATCTCCTACATGCCCGAGGGCCTGGGTCGGGAGGTGGAGGTCATTCTGGACATCGAGGCGATTCGTCAGAAGTGATCGTGCGGGGCGCCGGGCGGGAGGATGGACATGAACACGGGGTCGGACATCCAGGTGGCGGTGCTGCTGCGGACCGGGGTCTGGCCCGCACTGGCTGCGGTGACCGTGATCCTCGGCGCCTGGCTCACGGGGCGGATGGCCCGCCGGGACCTGGCGGTCTCCGCGGCGGGGATCGCCTTCGGAGCAGGGGTGGTCGCGGCCTTGCTGGGGGCCCGCGGCGTTCCCCACTGGCCCGTGGCGGACACGCTGGACTGGATCGGACCGCTGGTGGTGCTGGCGGCCCTGGTCGGGGCGGCGGCCCAGGCGATCCCGGCGAGGGGCCGGGCCCCCTTCCTGGTCCTGTGGGCCGGGGGCCTGTGCCTGGGGGCTGCCCGATTGGTGATGGTCCCGTCGGGGTCCGACCCCTCGGCCTCCTGGGTCTGGGCCGCCCTGGTCCTGGGGGCCCTCTGGGGTGCGACCTCGGTCTTGCGGTCGTCGGGGGCCCCGGGGTGGTTCGGGGCCTGGGCAGGGGCATCGGCGGGGGCCGCGGGTCTGCTGGGCCTCTCGGGCAGCGCGTTGCTGGGCCAGGTGATGGGGGCCATCGCCGTGGTGGCCGGGGTCCTGGCGGTCCTGGGGGTCCGCTGGGGGCGGGTGCCGGCGGGGACGGTGGGTTCCCTGGTGCTGGCCTACGGCGGGGTGCTGGTCTATGCCTGGGCCTTCACCGAGGCGCCCCGAGGCCCGCTGGTGATGGCCCTGGCCGCTCCCATCGCCTCCGGGACGGGTCGCCTCTTCCGCGGCTCCCTGGCCGCGGTCCTGGTTCCGACCCTGGTGGCGGTCCTGGTGACCGGCGCAGCGGTCCTCTGGGCCCGGGGCATGGCTCCGGCGCCCTACACCCCCTACTGAACACCCCCTCGGGCCCCCTCCCACCGGTGCCCGACCTGCCTCCGGACAGGACTCCAGGGTCAGGACGCGGGTGGCAGTCGTCGGCTTGCAGGAGGATCTCGAACAGGGCGGCGTCCCGACGGGGGAACTTCGGCTCCGGGCATTTCGGGGTCGGCCTCCGCCCCCGTTTCTTCGATTCCGTGGTAGACGAGAGGGGCCCTGGGCGGGGGCGCGGGAAGGGGCGACGGCAGGTCCGGATCCCCGGGAGGAGTCGCAGCGTCGTCGTCGCGGCACCTGGGGAGCCTGGTGCGCGGAGGCTGGCACGGGGAGGGGCGTATGAGGGGCGTCGGGGGTGGATCCGTGGGAGGTTGCCTGGCCTCCCTGGTCCTTGCGGCGATGGCCGGGTGCCCATCGTCGGGCGGTCAGGACCGACAGGGCCCCGAGGACGCGGGGCCGGACCTGCGGGGGGACGTGGTAGCGGACCTCCCGGACCAGCAAGACCCGGACGACCGGGTCGAAGAGGCGGCGGATCCGGGTCCTGCGGACGGGCCGCTGGAGGCCACGGACGTCCTGGGCGACCTGGAGGCCGAGGATTTGGGTGGCGACGCAACCACGATTCCGGTGGGGGCGGCGGTCTTCGTCCGGAGCGGGGTTCCGGTGGACGTCCGGATCGACGGGACGCCCTGGGAGCCAGGAAGCGCTGGACTGTCGAATACGGGATGCGACAACTTCCTGCACGGCGGGCGGATGATCGTGGGCCGCGGCGATGTCCGGGTGCACCTCTCCGGTCGGATCGACACGCCGTCCGGGACCGCGTTGCTCATCGGCGGCAGCAATCGGGTCCGGTTCCGGGACGCCTCGGGCGACCTGGTGCTCGAGGGACCGATGTTCCCCGATGACGAGGTGCGGGTGAGTCCCTCGCCAGTGGCCGACGGCGTGCCCTTCGTGGTCGAGATGACCCGGGCGCAAGGGAACCTGGCGTTGCGGGTCGATGATGTCGTCGTCTTTGACGGACCGGATCCCTTGCCGGACGTGGTGACCGTCGGGGTCGTCCCGGGGAGGGCGGCCTGGTTCCTGGGTGCCTGCCCGGACCTGGACGTGGTGACCATCGAGGACTTCTGGCTGGAGGGGGACTCGGCGGTCCTCCCGCCGGGACCCGAGGGCGTGGAGGTGTTCCGGGCCGGCGACGGTGGCTACGCCTCATACCGGATCCCGGCCCTGGTCCGGGTGGCCTCGGGGACCCTCCTGGCCTTCGCCGAGGGGCGGGTGGACGGCCCGGGGGACTCGGGGAACATCGACCTGGTGATGCGGCGATCGAACGACGGCGGCAGGACCTGGGGGCCGCTGCAGGTCGTCCTGGACGTCGGACCGGACACGGCAGGCAACCCGGTCCCGATCGTGGATCGCACGACCGGCAAGGTCTGGCTGCTGCTGACCACGAACCCCGGGGATGCCTCCGAGGGGCAGATCAACGCCGGCAGGGCTGCCCGGAGCCTGTGGGTCATGCACAGCGACGACGAGGGGGCGACCTGGTCCGACCCGATGAACCTCGATGCCGCGGTGAAGGGGGCCGACTGGCGGTGGGCCGCCACCGGACCGGGCCACGGGATCCAGCTGGCCGATGGCACCCTGGTCGCGCCGTGCAACTTCACCCGGGGGCCTGGGCCCGGGGAGGCCTTCTCGTGTGCGGTGCGGGGGGAGGTGCAGGGCCGATCCCCTGGTTCCGACGAGCCTGGGGTGACCTGGCGACTTGCGGGCGTCGTTCCCGGGGCCTTCGGGGACGAGGCATCGATCGCCCAGCGGCTCGATGGCTCGTTGCTGATGGACTACCGCACGCGGTTCGTTTCGCCCCGGCGCGGCGTGTCGGTGAGCCGCGACGGCGGCGTGACCTGGAGCGCCGGGCGGGAGGCGCCGGGTGCCGTCGATCCCCACTGCCAGGGGTCGGTGCTGGCGGTGTCGGGACCGGGCTGGGACCCGGCGAGGGCTCACGCGGGGACGCTGGTGCGGTCCAACGCCGCCTCCTGGGACCGGGAGATGTTGACGATTCACGTGAGCCTGGACGGGGGATCGACCTGGCCCGTGGGCCGATGGATCGTTCCGGGACCCGCGGCCTACTCGGACCTGACGGCCACGGACGGGGGCCTGGGCGTCCTCTACGAGCACGGGCGCCTGTCGCCCTACGATGCCATCGCGTTCGCCGAGGTGACGCCGGAGTGGCTCTTCGCGGGGTGGACCCCGTCCCATGGCGGGCGGGACTTCGGGGCGCTGGACCCGGCGGTCTGTGGCCTCCCCGACCCCCCGGACCTCCTGGGCTTCGATCCCGGCCATGGGCGGGTCACCAGCGGGTCGGCGGTCCGGGACAAGAACTGGTACCTGCTGACGGTGCTGGATCAGGTTGCGGCCGCCTCGGAGGCCGTGGCGACAGACCCGGCGCTCCAGGGCCTGTCGGAGGCCCGGGACCAGGCCCTCCGACAGGCGGTGGCCAGTTGCGGGAACGATGCGGCCTGTCTGGCGGAGGCCATCCGGTTCGACCCCGACACCCTGGCGGCGGCTGCGGCGGACACCGGTCGGGTCCTGGCCGCGGCGGGGGTCGTGGCGTCGGAACTGCGGCCCTCGGGGGCCTTTGCGCTGCACGCGGGCCTGGACGACCCGGGGCTGGCGGCTGCGGCGATGACCGACGCCCTGGCCACGGCCCAGGCCGTCGTGGAACGGGAGGCGCTGCCTCGGGCCGACCTGGCGGACCTCCTGGCCACCGTGGTGGATCGCCATCGGGACCCGATGCCCTTCTACGGTCCGATCCGCGAGGTGGCCATGGAGGGATTGATCCGGGATGGCCGGGACGAGGCGGGGCGCTACGAGCCCCTGGCGGAGGGCGAGAACCGGGCGGCCCTGCACCGGATGGCGGCCATCGACTGGTCCCAATGGCCCTTTTCGGTGATCCTGGTTCCGGGCTGGGGGCCCGATGACCTGGACCACCCCCTGTCGCCGACCGGACAGCAGCACTGCGACATCGCGGTGCGGCGGTGGCAGGCGGGCCTGGCGCCCTTCCTGCTGCTGTCGGGGGGGCACGTCCACCCGGACCGGACCCCCTACTCCGAGGCCATCGAGATGAAGCGCTACCTCATGGAGGCCCATGCGGTTCCCGAGAACGCCATCCTCGTGGACCCCCATGCCCGGCACACCACGACGAACCTGCGGAATGCGGCTCGCCTGATCCTGCGCTACGGCATCCCGCCCCGGCAACCGGCCCTGATCAGCAGCGACGGGCTCCAGGTGCTCTACATCTCGGCCCTGGCCGCCCGTTGCGAGGCCGAACTGGGCTACGTGCCCTACCGGTTCGTGCAGGTCCTGGATGACGAGGACGGCTGCTTCCTGGCCGACCCGCGGTCGCTCTTCGAGGACGCCCGGGACCCCCTGGATCCGTGAGGTCTCCCATCTGATCCGAGACGAGGCGGGTCCTTGCGAGGCAGGTCCCTGGGTCAGCGGGACCCGCCGGCCGATTGACCGAGCGATGGTCCAGGGGCACGATTGGACGGGACCCTGGGAGGCCGGAAGATGCAACTGCCCGAGACCCGGGAACTGGAGGCGGCGCTGAGGGGCGGGAAGGCCCCCGTTGTCGTGCTGGTGGCCGGGGAGGACGAGGCGGTCCGGGAGCAGGTGATCGGGCTGGTCCAGGGGGACCTGGGGCGAACCTGCTCCCCGGTGGACGTGACTCGGGGGGATGCCGGACCGCCGAAATCCGATGTCTGGGACCGGGTGAAGGTCGACGCGATGACCGTGCCCCTGTTCGGGCAAGGGGTCGTCTGGGTGGTCGAGAACATGGGCTCCGGGGGGCAGGGGGCCAAGGAACTGGACGAGGTGCTGGCGAAGCGGCCGTCCCACCTGCGGCTGGTGCTGCTGGCCGACGAAAAGGCCCGGGGTGGAGCCCTGGCCAAGGCCGTCCTGGCTGCCGGGGGCCTCGTGGTGCTGGCCCAGGTCCCGAAGGCCCGGGAGGCGGTGCGCTTGATCCAGGCCCTGGCCCGGGAGGCCGGCATCGCGATCGAGGCCCGGGCCCAGGAATCCCTGGCGGACCTGGTGGGACCTGACCGGGCGACCCTGGAGTCGGTGATCCGGTCCATCCGGGACCTGGTGGGGCCCGGGGGGCGGGTCGCCGAGGGGGACCTGCTGGGCATGGTGCAGCGGTCCCGGCAGAACGCCCCCTGGGACCTGCCCGATGCCGTGGTGGAGCGGGACCTGCGCAAGGCCCTGAAGGTCGCCTGGCGGGACTTGGAGGATGCGAAGCGCCCGGGGGAGGAAATGCTCGCGATCCTTGGCCGGGTGGTCCGGCAGGTGCAGCAGATCCGGATGGCCCAGGATCTGGTGGCCCGGAAGGTCCCCTCGGACGAGGCGATGGAGGTCCTGAAACTGCGCCACGAGTTCAAGTGGGAGGCCCTGCGGAAGGGGGCCGGGCGCTATACCCCGGAGGAACTGGATGCCGTTCTCCGGGAGGCCCCGGCCTGGGAGACGCGCCTGAAGCGAGGGCCCGGGCGACCCGAGACGCTGGTGACGGCACTGCTGACACGGGTGATCCTGCCGCGGGGCAAGGGGCGGCGGGAATCCGATCCCCGGATCGCCCCGGGGATGGGGAGGCGACCATGAGGAGCCGGGCGGTCGTGTGGCTGTGTCTGGGGTGGTGGGCCTGCGGTGGTGGTGGGAACGGGGAGGACTCGGGAGCGGACCGGGACCCCGGGGGCCCGCTGGAGATCCCGGTGGACCTCTACCGGGACGCCGGGGACCCGGGAACGGCGCGTGATGTCGGCGAGGCGGGCCCTGGGCCCGGGGAGGAGGTGGGTCTCGACTCGTACCCCGAGGGATCTCCAGAGGTTCCCGGGGAGGTGCGGGAGGATGCCGAGGTCCAGGAGGACCCCTGCCGGGACGACCCGGGGGCCTCCTGGTGCCCCTGCCGGGAGAACCGGGACTGCCAGTCGGGATTCTGCATCGCGACGCCCGAAGGGCGGCTCTGCGGGGCGGTCTGCCTGGAGAACTGTCCTCCCGGATGGTTCTGTGGTCAGTATGCATCGAATCCCGACCCGATCTTCCTGTGCCTGCCCCGGCAGCAGGACTGACCGGTAAGGCGGCCAGGCCTGACTCGGGCATGTTCCCGGCGCGTTCCGGCCCAGATCCGCAGGGATTTGGGCAGACTCCGTCCAGGGGGCTGAGGGTTTGAAGTCCCCGACTCGGCGACCAGACCATGTCT
>JAKPOP010000007.1 GCA_029547805.1 Deltaproteobacteria bacterium | reverse complement strand
GTCTCTACGGACGCCGCTTCACCATCGAGGAAGTCTTCCGCGACAAGAAGAGCACCCGTTACGGCTGGAGCCTCGGTGAGTACCGTCTGAAGGATCGTCCCGATCGGCTGGACCGCCTCATCCTGGTCATTGCTTCTGCCTACTTCCTGGTCTCCTTGATCGGCCACTACATCGAGGCCAAGGGCCTCGACCGCCTCTACAAGGCCAACACCGTTCGGACCCGCACCCATAGCCCTTTCCAGATGGGCTGGAAGGGGCACCGACTGGTCCGCTGGCTCCCCCTCGCCTGGCTCTCATGCTTCGCCCGCCTGGCCTTTGATCTGGACATCCCCAGGGGTGTCCCGGCCACCGGAGGTGTCGTATGAAAAACCTCGCTACACAGCGCGCTGTGCCCCCGGAAGGCTTCTTTTGGCCCTGCCGAGACTTCGCAGACCCCCGATCGCCTTTGAGGGGATCACTCAGGGCCGGATTGACCCCGGGTCCGGTGTGCATCACGAACGGGAAGACTGGGCTGGACGACAGGCTTGCCGCGTACAACAACGCTGCTCGATTCTCCCGCTGGCTCGTACTGCGGGACCTCGACCATGACGCGCCGTGCGCACCGAAACTGACCAGGACGCTGCTGCCGTCGCCTGCCCCACGGATGCGCCTCCATGTGGCGGTGAGGGCCGTCGAGTCGTGGCTGCTCGCGGATCGGGAGGCCATGGCGCACTGTTTGGGCGTTCCCGCGGCGCGGGTCTCCGGCGACCCGGATGCACTCGACGACCCGAAGGACCATGTGCTCGCACTCGCCCGCCGTTCGCGCCGCAAGTCGATCCGCGAGGCCCTGCTGCCGCCCGAGGGCACCAGCGCCCGGTTTGGTCCCGGATATGTCACGTCCTTGATCGATTTCACGAACCTTCACTGGCGGCCCCACGCCGCCGAAGCGCGCAGCCCCAGCCTGGCGCGGCTTCTCAGATTTCTTCCTCGGATGGCCACGGGAGGTACTGTCAGATGCTGAACCCAATCACCTTCGCCGATCGCGTCGTCGCGGACTTCCTGCGGTACCAGATCACCACGTACCCCTTTGCGGACCGCGGCCTGCACGAGCAGATGCGGCGCCTCCTGAACCTCGAGGAGACGCGGGCCTCGCCGCTGCTGAAGGGGCCGTATATCAGCCTCAGCCGATCGTTCCGCAAGGGCGCCAGGGTGGCCGACCTGGTCGCCGAAGGCGTGCTGCACCCTCACCTGGCGCATCTCGCCCCGCATCCGCATCTGTACGGACATCAGGAGACCGCGATCCGGGGGATCGCCGCCGGGAAGACGGCGCTTGTGGCCACCGGGACCGGCTCCGGGAAGACTGAGTGCTTCCTGTACCCGATCATCAGCCGGTGCCTGACGCTGCGGGACCAGCGCGCCCCGGCGGGGGTCGTCGCGGTCATCGTGTACCCGATGAACGCCCTCGCCGAGGATCAGCTCGGACGCCTGCGGGAATTGCTCGCCGGCACAGGCGTCACGTTCGGCATGTACGTGGGGAAGACACCCGAAAGAAGCGAGGACGTGCCCGGCATCCGGCTGCCGTCCGGGTCGTCGCGGGTGGACTACCTGAGCGCCCTCGAGTCAGTGCGCCGCAGCCGGCAGACCCACGCGGTCCACCCGCCAGAGGAGCGCGTCAGCCGGGACGAGATGCGCACTCCCGGCATGCAGCCGCGCATCCTCCTCACGAACATCAAGCAACTCGAATTGCTGCTCACCCGCCAGCGGGACGTCGAGTTGTTCGACGGGGCCCGACTCGACTTTCTGGTTTTCGATGAAGCCCACACCTTCAGCGGCGCGACCGGGGCCGAGACCGCGTGCCTGATCCGGCGCCTGCGGGCACACTGCGGTCGCGGACCCACGGAGACGGCCTGCGTCGCCACGTCGGCCACGATCGCTGACCCGGAGCGCGGTCCAGAGGCCGGCCGGGAATTCGCGGCTCGGTTCTTCGGTGTTCCCGCGGAATCGGTTGCACTCGTCGGTGAGGAGTACGAGACCGACATGTGGGCCGACACGCGCGCGATGCCGGATCCGCTTCCGGGCGACCCGGCGGTCCAGCTCCGCACGGTGCTCGACGCGGTCTCCGGAGTCGAGGGCGATGGCCCGAGCGAATCCGCGGTGCGAATGCTCCAGGGCGTCTTCCAGTCGCTCACGGGGACACGGCTCGAAGCGGCCCGCTGGCAGGAGAGCCTTTACGACCGGCTCGCCGCGAACGAACTGGTGTACCGGATCGCGGAATCCCTCACCACGCCGCGGCGGCTGGACGACCTGGTTGAGGAACTGGCCCGCGTTGTTGGACGCCCGGTGCCCGAGGAGGAAATTCTGGTGTGGCTCGCACTCGGCGCCGTGTCGCGCAGGGAGGGCCGGCCCCTGTTGCGCCCTGTGGTCCACGCGTTCGTGCGGGGCGTCGGCGGCGCGGTCGTGACGTTCCCCGAGGGACACACGGGACCCAAGTTGTGGCTATCGGCCGAGGACGAGGTCGCTTGCGACACAGGTCTGTTCCGCCTGCCGATCCTCACCTGCACCACCTGCGGGCAGCACTACTTTGTTCACCATGTTGCGGACTTCAAATTCCTGGACCGGACGCCGGAGGGAGGCGAGGCGGTAGAGGACCGGGTCGTCTGGCGCGCCCTGGATGCGGCAAGAGGCGGCTGTCGCGTCGTCCTCGTGGACCGGCTCGTCACCGAGGATCCTGACGAAGAGGGTGCCAATGGCGCAGACGGCGCCGATCCGACGAGCCACCGCTTCGGGGCGCCGGTGTACCTGTGCCGCACCTGCGGCGCCTTGCACCCGGCCGAGCGGCCCCGCTGCGACGGGTGCGGACGGGAGGGCGGGCTGGTCGAACTCTACGTCTTGCGGCAGAGCGATACCGTGCCGGGATACCTGACGAGGTGCGTGGCATGCGGCGCCATCGGGCGACAGCGAGTGGGTCTGTACAGGGAACCGGCACGCCCGGTCCGTGCGGTTGCCGTTTCCGACGTCCACGTGCTCGCGCAGAACATGCTGCACTACGCCGAGCGAAAGCGCCTGCTCGTCTTTGCGGACAACCGCCAGGACGCCGCCTTTCAGGCGGGCTGGATGCAGGACCACGCTCGCCGCTACCGGCTGCGCGCCCTGATCCACGAGCGTCTGGTCCAGGGTCCGGTGTCGGTTGGAGACCTCACGTCGTACCTGGACGACCTGCTGGATCACGACGACGACCTGTCCCGGGCCCTGGTCCCTGAGGTCTGGCGCGTCCATCGCAAGGAAGCGGAAGGCGTCCGCCACGGGGAGGAGCGCAAGCGCTTCCTGCGCATCCTGGTCCTGCGGGAGGTCGCCACGAGCATGCGCCAGCGGATCGGCCTGGAACCATGGGGCCGATTGATCGTGGAGTATGCAGGACTCAGGCCTGACCTGCCGTTCTTCGAGAAATGGTCGGGGCCGCTCGACACATCGCGGGACGAACTCGTGTCAGGTGTGGCGACCCTGCTGGACATCACACGTCGCGGCGGGATCCTGTTGGACCGCGAGGGCGACATCTTTTCCCGATTCTGGCAGGACGGGGACTACGAGGTCCAGCGGGGTTACCTGCCCCTGATGCCTGGTGTACCAAAGGGTCTCAAACTGCGACGCGGCCCGGACGACGACCCGAATCGGGTTCAGCAGTGGCTCTCGGACCGAGGTGACACGCAGGCCAGGCAGTTGGCGCGGCGGTTCGGGGTTCCGGCGGAACACCTCGACGAGTTTTTTAACGACCTCTGGCGACTACTGACGGAAGACCTGGGGCTGCTCGCTCCCGCCACCTTGAAGGGTGCCCGCAATCGCGCCCTGCCCCGATGCGCCGGGGTGCGGCAGGTGGATGCCGACAGGCTAAGGCTTGCGGCCCACAAGGGGGTCTTTCGATGCGACACCTGCCGCCGTCCCCATGTCCGTGTGACGCCTCACATGGTCTGTACGGCATGGCGGTGCGGCGGTACGTTGCGAGACGAGCCCGAGAGCGGTGAAGACTACGACCTGATGGTCCTCGACAAGGGGTTCACGATGCTCCGGCCGCGGGAGCATTCCGCGCAGATTCCGCCGGACCAGCGCGAGGTCCTCGAGCGCGCGTTCAAGGGGGAACACGACCTGGTGAACACGCTCGTGTGCACGCCGACGCTGGAACTCGGGGTGGACATCGGTGCTCTCGACGCGGTGCTGATGCGCAACGTGCCGCCGCTGCCTTCCAACTACTGGCAGAGGGCGGGGCGCGCGGGCCGCCGCCACCGGATGGCGGTCAACGTGACCTACGCACGGACAGCCAGCCACGACCGGGCATATTTTGCGGACCCGGCCAGGCTTCTGGGCGGGGTGATCACGCCCCCGAGGTTCAACCTGAAGAACGAGTTGATGGTCCAGAAGCACGTGCATGCGGCTGTCCTCACCGTTCTGTTTCGGCTGGCGC
Source organism: Deltaproteobacteria bacterium (assembly GCA_029547805.1). Lineage (GTDB taxonomy): Bacteria > Myxococcota_A > UBA9042 > DTJE01 > DTJE01 > JAGOKF01. The sequence goes on along the minus strand of JAKPOP010000007.1, from coordinate 31,757 downwards.
GGGCCGGCAGCCCGCTTTCCGAGGAGGACCGGCAAGGGCTGAGTGAGGTTCTCAGTCACTGCTTCCCGCCTCAGGTCAGGCACTACTTGTTTGACCATGCAGGGCATGTCCGGCGGGAGCCATTTGACACGGCACCGCTCGCGGCGGTTGTGGCGAAACACGAGGAAACGATAGTCGATCACGTCGGTGCCGTGTTCGATCAGGGGTGGCCGGCAGATGACGCGGCAGTGGTCGCGCCTGACCGTCTTGCCATGCAGGTGGGTCACTTCGCCGAATGCCTGGGCGATGTGACCGCTCGGCTCGCCCGCCGGCTTCAATGGGCTCTCAACCAGATGCGCCGTCTCGATGAGGTACGCGAGACCAAGGGCACGCTCGACCCTGACGAGGATGCACTGAGGCAGCGGTGCGACCGACTCGTCAAGAAACTCAAGGGGATCGAGAGCAGGCGTCGGCGCGAGGCCGAAGGGTATGACGACACCAACACGTACTCGGTCCTTGCGGCCGAGGGGTTCCTGCCCGGCTACGGGCTGGATATTGGCGCGGTTGTAGGGTTTCATCAGGCCCCCCGTTACGGGACCGACCTGCGCGACTTTGAACTGCGTCGGCCACAGGCGCTGGCACTTCGCGAGTTTGTGCCCGGGAACCTCATCTATGTGAACGGTCATCGTTTCTACCCGCGCTTCTTCCACCTGGAGGCGACGGAACCCACGATCTTCCAGGTAGATGTGGGAAATGAGGCCGTCGTCGAGGTCGGGACGGGACTGGCAGTCGCGGAGGTGGGGTTGGGCGCGAGCGCGCTGCCCGCCATCCCGATCTGCGACGTGGACCTGCCCCACCAGTCGCACATCACCGACGACGAGGACTACCGCTTCCAGTTGCCCGTGTCGGTGTTCGGGTACGAGCAGGCCCGCCATGGGGCAGGCCGGTCTTTTCACTGGGGTCCGAAAGAGGTTTCCCTCCGTTCTTCGGTTCACCTTCGTCTCGTGAACGTCGGACCGTCTCAGCTTGTCAGGGGTGCCAACCGAATGGGATATCCGATGTGCCTCGTTTGCGGGCAGAGCCGTTCGGCACTGGCCTCTGAGGCCGACCGCAACCAGTTCGCGAGGGATCACCAGGAGCGGTGCGGCCGGCGGGTCGAGTCCGTGGGTTTCTTCGCCGATATCGTGGTTGACGCGCTTTGCATCAAGGAATGCGCGAGCCGGGAAGAGGCCTACAGCGTCGCCGAGGCCCTGCGAAAGGGCGCGTCTGGGATTCTGGAAATGGACTTGGAGGACCTGCAAGTCCTTGCCATCGGGCGACCGGGGTCGGCGGTGGTGGATGTCCTGCTCTATGACCCGATGCCTGGAGGATCGGGCCTGCTGGACCAGATGACGAGCCGGTGGCCCGAGGTGGTCCAGGCGGCGCTTGAGGTGGTGGAGAAGTGCGGCTGCGCGACGGCGTGCATTGACTGCCTTTTCACCTTCAGAAACGCTGCCTACCACCAGCACCTCAACCGCAGCACGGCTTCCGACCGCCTCCGGACATGGGGCGACACCCTGGTCTTTGCGCACCCTGTCACGCCGCGATTGCCTGAGACGGACCGCGGTGAACCACCGGTGAACGACGCCGAGGCGACCCTGAGGGCGCTGCTCGTGAGTGCCGGGTTCCCATCGCCCATCGGGCAGCGTCCCATTGACCTTGGGCTCTCCCTGGGCACTACGAAACCGGACTTCTTCTATGAAGACCCGACCGGACGGTTGGATGGTATCTGCATCTACCTCGACGGCATGAGCCGACACATCCACGGCAATCCGGCTACCCAGAGACGCGACCGCGAGATTCGTGAAGAACTCCGCAATCGCGGCTACGAGGTGCTGGAAATTCCATATGGCCATCTGAGCGACCGCAACGCGATGGCGCGGCATTTCCGCCGGCTCGCGAGGATCCTGCTGGGACGGGAGGGGGCGGACAGGGTCTCGGCGGACACTGGCTGGTTCGAGACTGCAAGGCAAACCGGAGGGGAATCTTAGAAAAGTCACCCGTCATGCAGGAGGCTTGCATGACATCGGACAGTCGTCATCCGCGATGCAAGACCATGTCCCCAGAAGGGTTCTGTCATGCGGAGGGTGCGTGTCTGAAGGGATGGCTGGCTTCTCCGGGGAAAGGCCCTAACGAGCGATCATGGTCTTCACTCCTGACGGGCGCCGTTGAAGGCTTCATGGCGCCGAGCCTGAAAAGACGATAACGATCGACCGCTTTTCCTTCCGTGGGGCCATCGGATCGTCACCCCTCGGGCAGGGGCATCAGCTTGCCCGGATTGCAGAGGTGGTCGGGGTCCAGGGCGGCCTTCATGCCCTGGATCAGCCGGAGTCCCACGGGGCCGGTCTCCTGGACCCACCAGGGGCGGTGGTCCAGGCCGACGCCGTGATGGTGGCTGATGGTGCCCCCGTGGCGGGCCGCCGCATCGGCGATGGCGGCCTTCAGGGGCCTCCACTGGGCCACGGGGTCCTCCCGGTCCACCGGGTAGATCACGATGAAGTAGATGCACGTCCCGGCAGGGTAGGAGTGGGAGAGGTGGGCCATCACAATCGCCCGGCGCCCCTGGCGGGCCAGCGTCTCTGCGACGGCCTGGCGGACCGACTGGCGCACGGGGTCCACCCGGGACCAGGGAACCGCCGTCTCGTGGGTCTCGATGGCGATGCCGTGGTCCAGCAGGTCATCCCGGAGATAGGGATGCCGGAAGCGGTCCCGGTGCCAGCCGCTCGCCGGCCCCTGGCCGAGGGAGAGGCCCCCATGGCGCTTCGCGATCCGGAGGGCCTCGGCGGTCGCCCGGTCCACCTCCTCGGGATCTCCCTCGGTGCCCAGCAGCATGACCGACCGGTCGGGCCCGAATCCCAGTCGCCCCAGCACCGCCATCCCCAGGTCCTTCCAGCGGTTCGGGTGGCCGATCTTCAGGTAGAAGGCCGTCTCCTCCCCGTCGGAGAGCCGCAGGAAGGACAGCCGCAGGCCCGCCTCCACGATGGCCTTCAGGGCCCCGGTCCCCTCGACGAAGGACGGGAACAGCACGGCCTGGATGCGGAAGGTCTTCGGCAGCCGGTGCACCTGCAGGGTCACGTCCGTCAGCACTCCCAGGGTCCCTTCGGACCCGGCGACCACCTCCCGGAGGTCCGGCCCGGCCCCGGAGACCGGCCCCTCCCAGGTCTGCCAGTCCCCGGCAGGTGTCCAGAGGCGGCAGCCGGCGACCATGTCCGCGATGTCCCCGTACTGGTTCGACTGCTGTCCCGAGGACCGGGAGGCCACCCATCCCCCGACGGTGCTGAACTCGAAGGACTGGGGGAAGTGGCCCAGGGACCAGCCTCGGGCGTTCAGCGCGGTCTCCAGGTCGGGCCCCAGGGTCCCCGCCGCGACGACGGCGTACCCGTCCTCTTCCCGGAGGTCCTGGATGCCCGACCATCCCCGCAGGTTCATGGTCACGATCGGGCGGTTCCGGGGGTCCACCGCCTCGACGCCTCCCACCACGCTGCTGCCGCCGCCAAAGGGGACCAGGGCCAGTCCTCGCGCCGCGCAGACCCGTCCCACCGCGGCCACCTCCTCCCGGGAGGTCACGTGGACCACGGCGTCGGGGCTCCCGGGCAGCCTGCCCAGGCGGTAGCGGAACAGGTCCACCAGGCTCCGGCCCATCGCGTGGCGGATGCGGTCCTCCGGGTCCGTCGTGACGGACCCGCCGGTGGTCAGGGCCGCCCCGAGGTCCTGGAGGCCCCCTCCGTCGATCCGGGTCTCCGGCAGCAGGATGTCCCCCAGGGCCACCGAGGGCCAGCGCGTGCCCGGGGCGTCCATCTCCAGGCGGCTCCCCAGCCATTGCAGGAAGGCCTCCCGGTGGGACCCCAGGTCGTAGCGCACCCCCTCCGTTCCCCAGCCGTTCCACTTCCAGTCCTTCCGGGTCATCGTCTCCTCCCTGGGTCCGGTCGTCCTCCCCGGTCCTGCATCTTGCCGCGGTCCGCCTGGAAAGACCAGCCCGGCCGCCGTCCCGTGGCCGCTGTTCCGTTGCCGGAATCAACCGCTGGTTCCTGGTGGAGAATCTGGCCGGGACCGCGGTCAGCGACCCTCCAGGTCGCGAGTGACACAGCGGACCCCCCCGCCGTCCATCGCCGCGACGCACCGATTGCAGCGGTCGCAGTCCGAATGGTCCACCTCTCCCCGGGCCAGACGGGACGGGAACTCCGGGTCCCGGATGGTGGGGCGGCCCAGGGCAAAGGCGGCATATCCCAGCGCCCGGCCACGGGTCATGTCCTCCCGTCGATGGATGCCTCCCACCAGGATGACCGGGACCGGCGACTCCTGGACCACCGGGAGGCCCCCCTCCAGGAAGAAGGCGTCCTGGTAGGGATGGACCGGCACCAGCAGGCGGCCGAACAGCGAGAGGCCCAGTCGCCGCAGGGGCGAGGGCTCGTTCTGGACCATCTCCCGGACCGGGAGGTCTCCCCGGAGCATGTAGAAGGGAGTGCGGCTCGTGAAGCCGCCGCTCAGGACGACCCCGTCGGCCCCTGCCTCGGCGAAGGCACGGGCAATGGCCGGGGCCTCCTGGGCCCTCTGGCCCCCGGGGAATCCATCGTCGAGGTTCATCTTGACCAGCACGGCCATGGCCGGCCCGGCGGCCTCCCGGACCCGGGCCACCACCCGGGCGGGCCAGCGGACCCGGTTCGCCAGCGGGCCGCCCAGGTCGTCCAGGCGTCGGTTGCTCCAGGGGGACAGAAACTGGCTCAGCAGGTAGCCATGACCGCCATGGACCTCGACGGCGTCGAAGCCCGCCTCCCGGGCCAGCCGCGTGGTCGTGGCGAAGTCCTCCTCCGGGCGCGCCAGGTCCTCGGCGCCGGCCTCCCGGGCGAAGCCCAGCCGATAGGTCACGAAGAAGCGGCTCGGGGCGAGCCCCCGGGTCCCGGTGACCCTCGGGTCCGAGAAGCCCCCGCAGTGACCGATCTGAAGGCTGGCGGCGCACCCCTCCCGGTGGATCGCATCGGTCATCTCCCGGAGGGCCGGGACGATCTCGGGCCGCATCCACATCTCGGTGGCGTAGGAACGGCCATCGGGGTGGACCGCGCAGTAGGCCACCGTGGTCATGGCCACGCCGCCTCGGGCCACTGCCCGGTGGTGCTCCCGGAGGGCCTCGGAGGGCCGTCCATCGGGGCACATCCCCTCGAAACACCCCGACCGGATCATCCGGTTCCGCAGGCGCAGGGGGCCCAGCGTCCAGGGCTGGAACAGGTCACTCCCGGACGGGGTGGGTTCCATCGACCTCCTCCTTGGGTGCAGGGTGGGTCTGGCGAAGGGCCTTCAGGGGACGGCGGAAGACCAGGCGCAGCACGGCCAGATAGAGCCGGAACGAGAGCCGCCGGATCACCCACAGGGGCCAGAGTTCCCGGGGAGCGAAGACGTAGGGGCGTTTCCAGCGGACGGCCCGGACGACCCGGCGGGCCAGGGCATCGGGGGAGCCGGACCCCCAGGCCATCGCTCGCCGGAGCCTCGTCGCGATGCCCTCCGGCAGTCGCAGGCGCCCGTCCTCCAGGACCCGGGTCCGCAGGGACCCGGTGCAGACCGTCGTGACCCCGACCCCGGTCCCGACCGTCTCGATGGCGAGGGTCTCGGCGAGCATGGCCGTGGCGGCCTTCGTGGCGCAATAGGGCGCCACGGTCGGCAGGGGCAGCAGACCGGCCATCGAGGCCACCACCACGAGGTGCCCCTGGCCCCGGCGGATCATGGCCGGCAGCACGCAGCGGATCGCCCGCACCACGGCCCGGTAGTTCAGGTCCAGGATGTGTTCCCAGTCCTCCTCCGGGAGCGTCTCGGCCAGTCCCGAGACCACCGTTCCCGCATTGGCCACCAGGACGTCCACCGGGCCCTCCCGGGCCTCGATGTCCCGGATCGCCGCCGCGAGGGCCTCCGGGTCCGTGCAGTCCACCGGGTGGCCCATGACGCCCAGTCCCGTCCGGGCCGCCTCCCGTCCCAGGTCTTGTGCCCGTCCCGGGTCCAGTTCCAGCCCATGGACCCGGCAGCCCTCCCGCCCGAAGGCCAGGGCGAGGGATCGCCCGAGTCCCGACCCGGCCCCGGTGATGACCACCACCCGACCCCGCAGCATGCCCATGACCCGGTCTCCCGTCCTCGTGGCGGCGGGATTCTCCGCCAACGCCCGCCGCCTGGGAACGGGAGAGACCCGCACCGGTCATGAAGAAACCAGGCGTCATGGAAATGTCACCGGATTGACAGGCGGCCGCAATGAGGGTCTCATCCCCTTCGGGCCGTCCGTCCCCGGTCGGCCGCCCCCTGTCGTGGAGGACCGGATGCGCGCCTGCCTGCGAGTTGCGAGTCTCTGGATGGTCCTGTGGGTCGGGACCGCCATCGGCTGTTCCGTGGAGTCGGCGACGGACCTCCCGTCGGGGGACCTGCCGGGCCAGGACCTCGTGGCCCCAGACCTCCCGGGGGACTCCCTGGCGGACCCCGGCGAGGACCCAGGGGTGCCCGATGACGGCGACGTGGCATTCCCCGACCCGGGGATGCCGGACCTCTCGGGCGAGGCCGACGTCCCTTCCTGCATCCCAGGGGCCCGGGCGATTGTCGCCACGCCGGAAGACCTGATCGGGGGGCCCACGGCCGCGGGCGCCCCGGGGGACATCGTGATCCGGAACGCCCACGTCCGCTTCGTGGTCCGGGACTGGCAGCGGAGGAGCCTGTACTCCCCCTACGGAGGGGCCCTGGTGGATGCAGACGTCGTCCGGCCCGACGGAAGCCCGGGCGAGGACCGCTTCCTGGAACTCTTCCCGATGATCGGCTTCGGCCGACTCTTCCGTCCCACCGCAATGCAGGTCGTCGATGACGGGTCGTGCAGTGGCCAGGCCATCGTCCGCTTTGACGGGGCCGATGGTGGGATGGCCCTCATCGACAGCATCCTCCCGACCGCCTCGTCGGGGGCCCAGAGCACGGTGGAATATCGCCTGGGTCCCGAGGACACGGCCCTGGAGATTCGGGTCACGCTGCGCAATCCCTCGACGGGGGAACTGGCGGCGGACGTGGGCATGGTCGTCCAGATGGGCAAGCGTCTGGCGCCCTTCCACATGGGCTGCGGCCCGGACCAGAAGTGCCTGTCGGGCAAGAGCGACATTCGCTGGCTTGCGGGGTCCGACCTGCCGGTCTCCTATGGCCTGGTCCCCGAGGCCCCGGGAGCCTTTTCGTTGCTGCTGGCCGAGGAGGACATGCTGCTGCTGACGACCGGTACGGCGGTCCTCGAGGAGGGCGAGGCCGTGACCCGGACCTTCCGGCTGGAGGTCGGAGACGGCTCCGTGGACGTCCTCCGGTCCCGGATGCTGGCCTGGCGCGGCGAGTCCTCGGGGATCCCATTCCCGCTGGCGTTCCGGCGGCAGGACCCCTTCACGGACTACCGGGAGGTCCGCGTCCAGGTCCGGCAGGCCGGGGTTGGGTCCGGGGGATTCGTCACGGAGGCCCGCCTGGACTCCGAGGGCAAGGCCGTCGTCACGCTGTCCTCCGGGACCTACGACGTCCGGGTCCTGGTCCCCGGTGCCGCCGACACCTGGTTTCCGGGGATCGAGGTCCCCGGGGAGCCGGTGGACACGCCGCTGGCCCTGGACCTTCCGGCGGCCGGACGGCTCCGGGTGCGGGTCCTGGGACCCGAGGATGCCCCGATCACGGCCGCGGCGACCCTCCAGACAGGGCACGGGGCCGACTGGAATGCCAGCGTCGTGCAGTATGACGCCATCCACCGGGGCGACCGGGAGGTCCCGGTGATCCCGGGGGACTACACCCTCACCGTGGCCCGGGGCCTGACCTGGACCGCCGATCGCCAGGACGTCACCGTCCGTCCCGGCGAGGTCGTCGAGGTGACGGCCCGGATCGCCCCGGCGGTGGACACCACGGGCTTCCTGTCGGTGAACACCCACGAGCACTGCGAGCGGAGCATCGACAGTTTCGTCCCCGTCGAGGACCGGGTCTGGAACGCCGTTGCGAACGGCATCGACGTGATGAACCCCACGGACCACGACTTCTTCGGAAACCACCGCCGGACGATCGCCGCCCTGGGGCTGCAGGACCAGGTGGTCTCCTACACCGGGTGCGAGGTCTCGCCCCTCTGGGGGCACACCACCGCGGCCGGCTGCCTGGCGCCTCCCGAGTACGACACCTACTTCGCGGTGGCCTACACCCTCTATGACGAGGACGGCAACGCGATCCGCCCCACGACCCCCGTGGAGGTCTATCGTCAGGCCCGGGAGGGCTTCCAGTGCGAGTTCCTGGCAGTGAACCACCCCTACCGGGGAGGTGCCACCTTCGAGACCTACCACCTCACGGCCGCCTCCGATCCCGCCGACGCCCTGCCGGACCTGGACCTCCGGCGGGTCGATGCCGTGGAGGTGTACAACAAGTTCGACGACGTCGAGACGGTGCTGGAGCAGAACCTCCCGGCCTGGTTCAACCTGCTCAATCGCGGATATGCCATCGCCGGGATCGGCGGGTCCGATTCCCACACCTACGACGGCAACTACGGCAACCCCCGGAACCTCGTCCTCGTCGATGGATCCGTGTCGGAGGCCCTGCCCCAGGAGGAGGTCTTTTCGGCCATGAAGGCCTTCCGGTCCCAGGTCCTCGGGGGGCCGGTGGTGGACCTCCAGGTCGGTGGCGGTTCCCTGGGGGACGTCGTGGCCGCTGCCGGCGGCGTCGTCCCGGTGCATCTCCGGGTCCTGGCTCCTCCCTGGATGGGGCTCCAGTTCGTTCGCCTGTTCGTGAACGGGGAGGTCTCCCGGGACTTCGTGCCCCTGGATTCCGGCGAGGTGCTGCGCCTGGACGAGGAGTTCGAACTGGTGTTGACGACCGACGCCCACCTGGTCGTCGTGGCCGGGTCCACGCTGGCGGCACACCGGATGACTCCCGTCAGCGGCAAGTTTCCGATGACGATCACCAATCCGGTCTTCGTCGATGTCGATGGCGACGGCTACCGGGCCATCTACCAGGACGGGGCCCCCTGGGACCCCCAGGTTCCTTGACCTGTCGTGGATGGCCCCGGTTTCGCCCGGGGAGCCGGAGGCAGACCCTCAGAAGACGACCAGGGACTCCACGGCGTCCACGGCGTTCCCCAGGCGCTGCCTCCCTGGCAGGAAGGAGAGTTCCACCACGAAGGCCGCCAGCACCGGTGCCCCCCCCAGGTCCCGGACCAGGCGGCAGGCCGCCTCCATGGTCCCGCCCGTGGCCAGCAGGTCGTCGATCACGGCCACGCGCTGTCCGGGCTGCACGGCGTCCTCGTGCACCTCGATCCGGTCCGTGCCGTACTCCAGATCGTAGGTCGCCGCACGGGTCCGCCAGGGCAGTTTCCCGGGCTTTCGGACCAGCGCCAGGGGCAGTCCCAGGCGGGCCGCCACCGGGGCCGCGAAGAGGTAGCCCCGGGACTCGATGCCCATCACCACGTCGGTCCCGGCGTCCCTCACGGCCGTCGCCAGGGCCTCCACGACCCGCCCGTAGAGGGGGGCGTCCAGCAGCACCGGGGTGATGTCCTTGAACAGGATGCCGGGTTTCGGGAAGTCCGGGACGTCCCGGATGCGGTTTCCCAACGCCTGAGCCAGTTCCGCGTCCTTCATCGTGCCTCCTGTGCCTCCGGGGCCGATCTGCGAGGCCCCTCCTCCCCCGCGCCCCCCGGCAGCCGCTCCACCCACCTCAGGTTTCCCATCGCCCCGGCCGCCAGGAAGTCCGCCTGGAGGGGCGTCACCGAGGCCCATCCCTCCTGCACGGCGCCGCAGTCCGTGTCCGGCGTGGTCTCCATCGTGACCCGGGTGCCCCCGATCCACAGGTATTCCTCACCCCTGGGGTCCGTGCGGGTGATCACGTCGTTGCTGTAGAACCGCCGTCCCAGGCGCACGACCCGGAAGCCGCGGAACGGGGCGATGCTGGCGTCCGGGAGGTTCACGTTGAGCGTCACGCCGGGCTCCAGGCCCCGCTGCAGCAGATCGGCCAGCAGCATCCGAACGGCCGGGATCGCCCCCTCGAAGTCAAACTCCGCCGAGGAGATCAGCGACAGGGCCACCGAGGGGATGCCGTGGATGGTGCCCTCCATGGCGCCCCCGACCGTGCCGCTGTAGAGCACGTCCCCTCCGAGGTTCGGGCCCCGATTGATGCCCGAGATCACCAGGTCCGGCCTCCGGTCCAGCAGGTGGTTCACCGCGATGAAGACGCAGTCCGCGGGCGTGCCGCTGAGAGACCACCGTCCCTCCCCGAAGGGGCGCACCCGGAGCGGCTCCGAGAGGGTGATGGCGTGGGAGACGCCGCTCCGTTCCCGGTCCGGGGCCACCACCCGCACCTCGCCCAGTTCCCGGGCGACCCGGACCGCCGCCTGGAGGCCCGATGCCTGGATGCCGTCGTCGTTGGTCACGAGGATGAGGGGGCGGGACATCTGGGTGCGGTGCTCCTCTCAGAACGACCCGATGTTGAACTCGAAGACCACCGGTGGTTCGCCGCTCTGGCGCTTCAGGGGGAAGCCCCACTCGAATCGCAGGGGACCGATGGGGGACCACCACCGGATGCCGAAGCCCGCCGCGGGTCGCATCTTCAGCGGGTTGGGCCACTCGCCGTCGTCGTAGGCGTTGCCGGCGTCGAAGAAGACCACCCCCCGGATGCCCAGGGACTGGAAGATCGGGAACTCCGCCTCGACGTTCAGGATCAACTGCTGCGCCCCGCCGATCTTGAACGGCGAAGGCCAGGCCGACGGGTCCCGGGCGGAACCCACCGGCACCGATGGGCCCAGGGAGGCCCGCTCGAATCCCCGGACCGTGAAGATCCCGCCCACCTGGAACCGCTCGAAGATGGGCACCGGGCGCCCCTTGGGGCTGAAGATGTAACCCCACGACCCGGCGACCTTGCCGACGATGCCCCAGATGATCGGGAAGTACTGCCGGGACCGCACGTTGATCCGCAGGTAGTCGAAATCGCTGCCGATCTCGCTCCCGGCCCACTCCAGGCTGATGCTGCTGACGTTGCCCTTCGTGGGGAACATCCGGTCGTCCCGGTTGTCGAAGGCCCCGGTCAGGGTCAGGCTGCTGGTGATGCCCACCTGATCCAGGTTCGCCACCGGCACGTCCGAGGCACTCTTGAGCCCGTACCCCCCGGCCCGGACGTTGACGCCTTCCAGTTTGTAGGTGAGGGCCACGCTGAAGAAGTCCTTGAACCGTCGGCCGAAGGTGAAGTCCAGGCCCTTGGATGCCTGGTAGAAGTTGTACTGGGAGATGTCGGTGTTGTAGGCGCTGAAGCCGAAGGTCCAGTCGGTGTCGAAGAGATAGGGCTCATCGAACGAGAAGACGAAGAAGCGCCGCAGACTCGACAGGGTGGCCTCCAGACGGATGTTCTGCCCGCGGCCCAGGAAGTTCTGCTTGCTGACCTGGGCCTGGAACAGGAAGTTCTCGAGGCTGCTGAAGCCCGCCCCCACGCTGAAGGCGCCCGTCTGGCGCTCCTTCACCTCGACCGTGACGTCCACCTCCCCGGGCTTCATCCCCGGTCGTGGGGTCACCGATACCGTCTCGAAGAAGCCCAGCCGCTTGATCCGGGCCTCGCTGTCCCGCAGGCTCGTCTCGTTGTAGAGGTCCCCTTCGTAGATCCGCAGTTCCCGTCGGATCGTCCAGTCCCGGGTTCCCTCGTTGCCCACGATGTCGATGCGGCCGAAGCGGGCCTGCTCGCCCTTCTGGAGGATGTAGGTGAAGTCCAGCAGCCTCGTGTCCGGGTGCAGTTCCGTGTCGTTGGACACCGTCGCGAAGGCGTAGCCCTGGTCCTTCCACAGGTCGCCCAGCAACTGGATGTCCTTCTGGACGTTCAGGGCGTTGAAGACCTCTCCGGGCTTGAGGGCCAGCCGGGGCAGCAGGTCCGCCTCGGAGGTCTCCGGCAGGTCCCCGATGACTCGGACCTGACCCACCCGGTACTGGGGGCCCTCCTCGATGGGGATCGTGATCGTGATGAACCGCCGGTCCCGGGAGAGGGTGACGATGGGCTCCGAGACCCGGGCCTGGGCATATCCGCGGGTGTTCAGGAAGAAGGCGATGCGCTGGACGTCCTGCTCCAGGGCCTCCTTCTGGAAGGTCCCCTTGCCCGTCAGGAACGACAGCAGGGACCCCTCCTGGGTCTGCATGAACTTCTTGATCTCCTCCGACGGGACGTGGTCGTTGCCCAGGAACTCGATCCGCTGGACCCGGACCTTCGCGTGCTCCCGGATCACGAAGACCACGTCCACCATGCGATTGGGCCGGGGGTCCAGCCGGAAGGTCACCTCCGCCAGATAGAAGCCCTGTTCCACGTAGTGGGCCCGGAGGGCCTCGGCGCTCTGCTCGACCCGCTCGATGTCCAGGATCGCCGCCGGGCGGACCGTCAGCTTCTTCCGGAGGTCCTCCTCCTTGACCTCGTCGTTGCCCTCCAGGCGCACCCGGTCCACTGCCGGGCGCTCTTCGACCCGGAAGACCAGCCGGACCCCGCCCTCGACGGGTTCCACCGCCGCCGAGAGGTTTTCGAAGGCCCCCATGCCGAAGAGGGTCTTCAGGTCCGCCGTGACCGTGTCGGGGTCCAGGGGCCGTCCGACCTGCGTGCGGATGCGCCGGCGGGCCGTCTCGGCGTCGATTCGCAGCAGCCCGTCGAAGCGGACCTCGGCGACGACGGGCGCCGATCCCGACGCCTCCTGGGCCAGGGCCGCGGGCTGGAGGCCGCAGGGCGCCAGCAGCCACAGGGCCCCCCACATCGCGACACAGCCGCCGCGCCTCACGATGCGACCTCCACCGGGTGCAGCACCCCGTTCTCGAGCCGCAGCACCCTGCCCATCCGTTCCGCCAGGCGCAGGTTGTGCGTCGCCACCACGAAGGCCACGCCAAAGCGCCCGTTCAGGTCCAGCATCAGTCCGTGCACCTCTTCGCTGGTCGTCTCGTCCAGGTTGCCCGTGGGCTCGTCGGCCAGGATCACCTCCGGTCGCATCACCAGCGCCCGGGCCATCGCCACTCGCTGCTGTTCCCCTCCCGAGAGTTCCGCGGGCCGGTGGGACTGCCGATGGGAGAGTCCCACCGCCTCCAGCAGGTCCCCGGCCAGTCGGGCCGCCTCCCGGCGGGAAGTCCCGGCGATTATGGCCGGAATCATCACGTTTTCCAATGCCGAGAACTCGGGCAGCAAGTGGTGGAACTGGAAGACGAATCCCAGTTTCCGGTTCCGGAAGACCGCCAGTTCCCCCTCGGGCCTCCCGGTGAGGTCCGCTCCCCGGAAGAGCACCCGGCCCCGCTCGGGCCGGTCCAGGGTTCCCAGGACATGGAGCAGCGTGCTCTTGCCCACGCCGGACTTTCCCAGCACGGCCACCCGCTCGCCGGCCTCAAGTCGGAAGTCGGTGCCACGGAGCACGGGGATCTCCGCCCCGCTCCGGTGGTAGGACTTCCAGAGGTCCCTGGCCTCCAGCAGCACCTCGCCCATTGGACCTCCTCAGTCGTTCCGCAACCCGTCGGAGGGGCTTGGCCGGGCCACCGACAGCGCCGGGTAGAGGGTCGCCACGAGGGCCGACCCCAGCGCCGCCAGCGCCACCAGCCCGACCTCCAGGCCCCGGACCTCCACCGGGAGGGTCCGGAGGTAATATTCCGCCGGGAGTCGGATGCCCGCCACCTGGATGTAGGCGCAGGTCCCCAGGCCCAGGGCCAGCCCGGCCACCAGCCCCACCGCGCCGATGCTGCCCCCGAGGGCCAGGAAGAGGTCCCGGATGCCCTGGTGCGTGGCCCCGAGACTCCGGAGCACCGCCATGTCCCGGGACTTCTCCATGGCCACGAGCACCAGGGACCCGAAGATGTTGAAGCCGGCCACCAGGATCACCAGTCCCAGGACCAGGAACATCGCCACCTTCTCGATTCGCAGGGCGCTGAACAGGGAACGATTGGTCTCCTGGACCGTCAAGACCTCGCCGCCGCCATGGCGTTCCAGCGTCTCCCGGGCGATCGCGGCGGTCCGGTCCAGGGTCTTCAGGTCCGGATCCAGGATTGCCACCCGGTTGGGCGCCCCCAGCAGGAACAGGACCTCGGCCTCCCGTTCGTTCAGGTAGGCGGTCCGGAGGTCATGCTCGTAGAGCCCGCTGGCAAAGGTCCCCGCCACCCGGAAGGTCCGGGTCCGGGGCCGCAGCCCCGTGGGTCCCACGTCGCCGTCGGGGACCACCACCGTCACCTCGTCCCCGGCGCCCACCGACAGGCCCCGGGCCAGTTCCTCCCCCAGCAGGATCGCCGGCAGCACCCGGCCTCGGGTCTCCTCGGGGCCTCCGATGGGCGGCATTGCACCCGGGGCCTCCAGGGGCTCTTCGTCGCCCGGGGGAGCCCCGTCCTCCGCCAGCGGCGTGGTTGCCAGGGGGGCGGTTCCGCTCTCCCGGCCCTTCCGGGGAAGGCGTCGAAATCCCATGTCCCGGTCCGGGATCAGGCGCAGGGGGTCCCTCAGGACCCGGATCGCCTTCGGGTCCGCATTCGGGACGAGCCACCGGGACTCCAGGAGGCCGTCAGGCGACAGGCCCAGCAGGGCCATGCCAGGACTCATGTTCACCGAGGAGACGATCATCGCCTCCCCCTCGACGTAGGCCTCCACGGCGTGGCCCTGGGGCAGGCGGGAGCGCAACTCGGCCACCAGTCGTGCCACCCGGGCCGGGGCATCCTCGTCCTCCACGGCCAGCCGTGGTTCCAGTCGCACGCTGGGGGTCTGGCGCAGGATCTTGCCCTTCAGGTCCGCCTCGAAGCCTCCCATCACGCTCAGGACCACGACCAGGGCCCAGACCCCGATGGCCGTGCTGACCATCGCGATGAAGTTCTGGGTGCTCACCGGGACGACCCGATGCCACCAGGAGGGCCGGTCGGCCTGGAACCCCACCAGGATTCGCAGGGCGACCCAGAGGCGCCAGCCGGGAAGCCAGCCCCGGCGGGCCACTCCGGCCAGGGCCCGGAGCATCCCCGTGACGACCACCGAGACCAGCAGGATCGCCAGACCGATCACCGCCAGCAACTGCACCACCGGCAGCAGCCAGGTCTGCACGACCTCCACGGCCCGACTCCTGTCATGGTGCCGGCGTCACGACTCCGGCCGCATCAGGGGGAACAGGATGACGTCCCGGATGTTCTCCCGGCCGGTCAGCAGCATCACCAGCCGGTCGATGCCGATGCCCTCCCCGGCGGTCGGGGGAAGGCCGTAGGACAGGGCCCGGACGTAGTCCTCATCGAGTTCCATCGCCTCGGCATCGCCCCGGCTCTTCGCGGCCAGTTGCGCCCGGAAGCGCTGCTCCTGGTCCTCGGGGTCGTTCAACTCGCTGAAGGCATTGGCGATCTCGCTGCATCCCACGTAGAGCTCGAACCGATCCACCAGGAAGGGGTCCGAGTCCTTCCGACGGGACAGGGGCGAGACGGCTGCCGGGAAGTCCGTCACGAAGGTGGGCTGGTCCAGCAGCGGTTCCACCTTCTCTTCGAAGGCCAGCATCCCGATCTCCAGCGCCAGGTCCCGGCCTCCTCCCGCAAGGCCCCCGGACTTCCGGACCACCGCCTCCAGGTCCGCCTCGGGCACCCCGCAGGCCCGGGCCGCCGCGAGGCTCCGGGCCGGATCCACCAGGGCATCGTCGTCGTAGCCGCAGTGGTCCCGAAGGGCCTGGCAGACCGGCAGGCGGCGGAAGGGGGGCTCGAAATCGATCGGCGTGCCTCGCCAGGAGGCCACATGGCCCCCCGTCAGCTCCCGGACCAGGCCACGGAGCAGATCCTCGGTCAGGTCCATCAGGTCCAGGTAGGTGGCGAAGGCCTGGTAGAACTCGATCATCGTGAACTCGGGGTTGTGCTTGTGGGAGATCCCCTCGTTGCGGAAATTGCGGTTGATCTCGTACACCCGCTCGAACCCCCCGACCACCAGCCGCTTCAGGTAGAGTTCCGGCGCGATCCGCAGGTAGAGGTCCATGTCCAGCGCGTTGTGATGCGTCCGGAAGGGGCGGGCGTTGGCGCCGCCCAGCACCGGGTGCATCATCGGCGTCTCGACCTCCAGGTAGTCCCGCTGGTCCAGGAATCGCCGGATGTACTGGATGATCCGGGCCCGGGTGCGAAAGACGTTCCGGGAGTCCTCGTTGACCAGGAGGTCCAGGTAGCGCATCCGGTGCCGGGCCTCGAGGTCCTTCAGGCCGTGCCACTTCTCGGGCAGGGGCCGCTGGGACTTCGCCAGCACCCGGTACTCCCGGGCCATCACCGTCAGTTCGCCGGTCCGCGTTCGGAAGAGGGTTCCCCGGACCCCCACGATGTCGCCGATGTCCGTCAAGCGCATCCGCTCGAAGGTCGTCTCGTCCACCTGATCCTTCTTCACGTAGGCCTGCAGGGACCCCGACTGGTCCCGGATCCGCAGGAAGGCCGCCTTGCCGAAGGAGTTGATGGCCATCACCCGGCCGGCGATGGCGACGACGGGTGCCTGGGCCTCCAGGGCCTCCCCATCCTGATGCTGATGCGGGCCGATCACCGCTGCGATCAGGCCATCGGTCCGGAAGTCGTTGGGGTACCGGACCCCATCGATCTCCTCCAGTCGGGCCTGCTTCGCCCGGCGCTGCCGGATCAGTTCCTGCTCGGTGGTCTCCATCGGGGCGATCTCCCGCTCTCGGGCGGGGCGAACCTACCGGATTCCCCGGGAACCGTCAAACGGACCGCGCCTTCGACGGCCGGGTGGCAGGCCCCCCTGCCGGACGCGAGGGCCCCTTCCTGGAAAAACGAAAAGGCCATGGGAAACAGATGGTTGGCTGCGGTCGTTCGGGCACTGTCCCCGGTCAGAGGGACTCGTCGAGGTAGGAGGAGAGGTCCCGGGCGGTGGCGGGCACCCGCAGGCGCCCGAGGGCCTTCATCTCGATCTGGCGGACCCGTTCCCGGGTCAGTCCAACGGCCTCGCCCACCTCCTCGAGGGTGTGCTCCCGGGCGGTCCCGATCCCGTACCGGAGCCGGATGATGGCCTCCTCCTTCGGGGTCAGGCCGGCGAGGATCTTGCGAATGTTCTTCTTGAGGTCCGCCTCCTCGGCCTCCTGGAGGGGCTGGACCGCCTCCGTGTCCTCCACCACGTCCATCAACTGGGCGTCGTCCTCCCCGATGGGGTGTTCCAGGCTCACGGTTCGCAGCATCGTCCGCTCGGCCCGCTCCACCTGGTCCAGGGTGAAGCCCGAGGCCTCGGCCACCTCCTCCCGGGTCGGCGCCCGGCCCAGGGCCATCTGGAGCCGGGCCCGGGTCCGCTGGACCTTCGACACGCACTCCACGAGGTGCAGCGGCACCCGGATGGTCCGACCGTGCTCCGCCAGGGCCCGGGTGATGCTCTGGCGGATCCACCAGGTCGCGTAGGTGCTGAACTTGTGCCCGTAGCGCCACTCGAACCGGCTCACGGCCTTCATGAGGCCGATGTTGCCCTCCTGGATCAGGTCCAGCAGAGGCATGCCCCGGTTCATGTAGTGCTTCGCGATGCTGACCACCAGGCGCAGGTTCGCCCGGATCATCCGGGACCGGGCCTCATGCAGCCCTTGCTGTGCCTCCCGGAGCACCGCCAGGGCCTGGTCCAGTTCCGGGTCCTCCAGGCCCAGCACGGCCCGGCTGGCCCCCTGGGACAAGGACCCCACCAGCATGCCCTCCTCGAGGCTCAGGGCCCCAAAGGCGTCCGAGTCCCAGGGCTCCGCCTCGGGGGCGGCGTCCGGTGACCGACGGGCCCGCTCCACCTGGCATTGCAGGCTCCGGATCACGAGCCGGACGATGCCTGCCCCGAAGCGGAAGTCCCCGTAGGCATCGTGGAGGGCCCCGGCCAGCCACGGGAGGTGGCGCGCCGGGTTCCGGGACCGGGCCGACAACTGTCCCCATCGCTTGTCGATGCCGCGGACCTCCTCGACGAAGTGCTCCAGTTCCTGGGTCAGGGAGGGCGTCCAGTCCTCGTGGCTCGAGTCCTCCAGCGTCGCCACGTCGCTCATCGCCACCTCTCCCTCCAGCAGGCGGGAGGGGAAGGTCAGCAGGTGGTCCCGGGAGAGGGGAATGCGGACCAGGGCATCGAAGGTGCGCCGGTTGCCGTCCTCCATCGCGATGGCCAGGTCCCGCTCCTGTTCCCGGGTCAGCAGCGCCGTCTCGCCGACGCGGCTCAGGTAGGCCAGCACTCCGTTGATGGCCGTGTCCTCCTCGGGGGAGAGGACCTCGTGGGCCTGGGGGTCGTCGAGCATCTCGGTGCACTCGGTCCAGGGGTTCGACGCGCCCTCACGCGGGTCCTTGCGGTTCATCGATGATCGAGTCGGGGCCATGCGTTCCCTCCGCTGGCGCCAACGCTCGCTTTTGCACGAAACGTGCCTCCGGCCCCCCTGGCGGTCCAACGCCTGGAATTGGCGATGTTCCGGGGTGGGTCGGCCCCCGGGGCTCCGGGAGATCTCCCGGCGAATGCCGGCGGCACCGTGATCCAGATGTCATGGGGGGCGCAAGAAACGTCCCCCTGTCGATTCTCCCGCGCAACCCCCCGGGAAGACCACGGATTGTGCCATTGGTGCCCGTCCCATACCACATCTGGTGTCTTTTGCTTGACAAGGGGTCGGCGAGGGGTCTATCGTAGAAATGGCAGGAACGCCGACTCCCGACATCCGAGAGTTCGGGTCCGGCCCCCAGGGGTCGGTTGGAGTCGTCTTGTCGTGGTGGTCCCGGAGGATCGATGGCAAGGGCATCCGGGAAGGGAAAATCAGGGAGAGGACAGATGAGCAGCGTGATGCAGGAACTGTTCGGGGCGGCCCCGGTGGTGCCGCCCCCCGTGGATACGATGGGCGAGGAACCGGTCGCCGCCCCGGCGGGCGAGGTGGCCGGAGGGGAAGAGGTCGAGCGGGAGGTCTCCCAGGAGCCGGCCCGCAGGACGCTCCCGTTCCTGCGACGGTTCACCGACGGTCGGACCGACCCCTATGACACCGTCGCCTGGGCGTCCCGGAACGCCCTGATCCAGGGAGACGGCGGCCAGGACGTCTTCCGCCAGGACGGGGTCGAGTTCCCGGAGTTCTACAGCCAGACCGCCGTCAACGTCATCGCCTCCAAGTACTTCCGGGGGCACCTGGGGACTCCCGAGCGGGAGCGCTCCCTGCGGCAGATGATCTCCCGGGTGGTGAAGACGCTGGCACGCTGGGCCCGGGAGGACGGCTATCTGGACGAGGCGGGGGCCCAGGCCTTCGAGGATGACCTGACCTGGCTCGTGCTGCACCAGTATGGCAGTTTCAACAGCCCGGTGTGGTTCAACGTCGGGGTCGAGGCCCATCCCCAGTGCTCGGCGTGCTTCATCAACTCCGTCGAGGACACGATGGAGTCGATCCTGGGCCTCGCCCGGACCGAGGGGATGCTCTTCAAGTACGGGTCGGGGACCGGCACCAATTTCTCGCCCCTGCGGTCCCGCCGGGAGAAGCTCCGGGGAGGGGGCGTGCCCTCGGGGCCGGTGTCCTTCATGAAGGGGTTCGATGCCTTCGCGGGCGTGATCAAGTCCGGGGGCAAGACGCGCCGTGCGGCCAAGATGGTCATCCTCAACGTCGATCACCCGGACATCCAGGAATTCGTCCAGTGCAAGGTGCGGGAGGAGCAGAAGGCCCTGGCACTGATCCAGGCCGGGTACGACGGATCCTTCGGTGGCGAGGCCTACGAGTCGGTGTTCTTCCAGAACGCGAACAACAGCGTCCGGGTCACCGACGAGTTCATGCAGGCGGTGGAGCGCAACGGCCTCTGGAAGACCCGGGCCGTGACCACCGGGGAGGTCGTGGAGACCCTCCGGGCGCGGGATCTGTTCCGCCAGATCTGCGAGGCGGCCTGGTCCTGCGGCGACCCGGGCCTCCAGTTCGACACCCAGGTCAACGACTGGCACACGTGCCCCCACAGCGGCCGGATCAACGCCTCGAACCCCTGCAGCGAGTTCATGTTCCTGGATGACTCGGCCTGCAACCTCGCCTCCCTGAACCTCATGAAGTTCGTCCGGGACGACGGGTCCTTCGACACGGAGGCCTTCCGGGCCGCCGTCCGGACCTTCATCCTGGCCCAGGAGGTCATCGTGAGCCGGTCCGCGTACCCCACCGAGGCCATCGCCCGCAACAGCGAGCGGTTCCGGCCCCTGGGCCTGGGCTACGCGAACCTGGGGGCCCTCTTGATGCAGTGGGGGCACCCCTACGACGGGGATGCGGGGCGGGCCATCGCGGCGACGATCACTGCCCTGATGACCGGCACCGCCTATGCGGCCTCGGCGTGGATCGCCGGCGTGAAGGGCCCCTTCGAAGGGTTCGAGAAGAACCGGGAGGCGATGCTCCGGGTGATCCGCAAGCATCGGTCGGCACTGGACGCCGTGTCGGAGCGCCTGGTCCCCCGGACCCTCATGGAGGAGGCCCGGAAGTCCTTCCAGGAGGCGGCCTCGCTGGGGGAGCGGAACGGATACCGCAATGCCCAGGTGACCCTGCTGGCCCCCACGGGCACCATCGGGTTCATGATGGATTGCGACACGACCGGGATCGAGCCCGAACTGGCCATCGTGAAGTACAAGCACCTGGTCGGCGGCGGCCAGATCAAGATCGTGAACCAGTCGGTTCCCCGGGCCCTGACCCGGCTGGGCTATTCTCAGCAGGACGTCACCACCATCGTGGAGTACCTGGAGCAGCACGACACGATCGAGGGGGCGCCCCTGCTCCGGGAGGAGCACCTGCCGGTCTTCGACTGCGCCTTCCGCCCCACCCAGGGCAAGCGGAGCATCTCGGTGGAAGGGCACATCCGGATGATGGCGGCGGTGCAGCCGTTCCTGTCCGGGGCCATCAGCAAGACCGTGAACCTGCCGTCCAACGCGACGGTCGAGGACGTGGAGAAGGCCTACCGGGACGCCTGGCGCCTGGGGCTCAAGGCCGTGGCCATCTACCGCGACGGCAGCAAGTCGGCCCAGCCGGTCGTGCTCAAGGCCGGGGCGGAGTCGCAGAAGACCCCCCAGGGGGCGCCGGTCCCGCAACGGCGGCGGCTGCCCGATGAGCGCTACTCCCTGACGCACAAGTTCAGCATCGCGGGCCTGGACGGCTACATCACGGTGGGCATGTACGAGGATGGGTCTCCGGGGGAGATCTTCGTCACGATGGCGAAGCAGGGAAGCGTGATCAGCGGGCTCATGGACGCCTTTGCCACGGCCATCAGCATCGCCCTCCAGTATGGTGTGCCCCTCCAGGTGCTGGTGGACAAGTTCTCGCATCTCCGGTTCGAGCCGGCCGGGTATTCCTCGAACCCGCAGATCGGCTACGCGAAGTCGATCCTGGACTACATCTTCCGGTGGCTGGCGATGAAGTTCCTGAAGCCGGAGGAGCGGGGGGAGGAGGCCCGGGGGGACACGAGCCCGGACCTGGAGGGCCAGCAGGGCCTGTCCCGGCCGTCGCCCCGTCAGCCCGGCATCTTCGAAAACCAGGAGGACGCCCCGCCCTGCAGCGTCTGCGGCACCGTGATGGTCCGCAACGGGGCCTGCTACAAGTGTCCGAACTGCGGGTCCACCTCCGGCTGCTCCTGATTCCCGCTGCCTCTGCCGACACGGTCCTCGAGGCCTTCCGGGGGCCGGCGGTGCCGCGAGGCGTCAATTCCCCCGGGATCGGCAAAAAAAGCCCTTGCATGGCATTTCCAACGGGGTAATCTCGACCCATTCGCCGAGGTCCTGCCCGGTTTCCGGGGAGGCGTCGTGCAGGTCGGCCCGTCAACCAGGGCGGGCCCGGGTGTTCTTTCTGGAAGAACGGAGGTGCTTCATGGTGCGACGAGTCGAGAAAGCGGCCGTGCTGGGCGCCGGAGTGATGGGCTCCGGGATCGCCGCCCACCTGGCCAACGCCGGGATCCCCTGTCTGCTCCTGGACATCGTTCCTCCGAACCTCACCGACGAGGAGAAGAAGGACCGGACGGCCCGGAACCGGTTCGCCCTGAACGGGATCGAGACCGCCAAGAAGTTCAAGCCCGCGCCCCTGTTCTACCACGAGAAACTGGCCGCCCTGGTGACGGTGGGCAACTTCGAGGACGACCTGGACAAGATCTCCGAGTGTGACCTGGTGATCGAGGTCGTCGTCGAGAACCTCGAGATCAAGCGCAACCTCTTCAAGAAGATCGAGCCCCTGCTGAAGTGGGGCGCGATCCTGAGCTCCAACACCTCCGGACTCTCCATCGCCGCGATGACCGAGGGCTTCGGGCCCCAGTTCCGCCAGAACTTCCTGGTGACCCACTTCTTCAACCCCGTGCGCTTCATGAAGCTGCTGGAGCTGGTCGCCGGGCCCGAGACCGACCCGGAGGTCGTGGAGACCTGGGTCCACTTCGGCCAGGAGGTGCTGGGCAAGGGCATCGTCTTCGGCAAGGACACCCCGAACTTCGTCGCCAACCGCATCGGCGTCTATGCCATCAACAAGACGATCCAGCTGATGATGGAAGGCGACTACACGATCGAGGAGGTGGACGCGGTCTTCGGCAAGCCGATGGGCCATCCCAACTCGGCGGCCTTCAAGACCGCCGACCTCGTCGGCGTGGACACCTACAAGCACGTCTCGGCCAACTGCTACGACAACCTGCCCAACGACGACGAGCGGGAGGTCTTCCAGCTGCCGCCGTTCATCCAGCAGATGGTCGAGAAGAAGTGGCTCGGCGGGAAGACGAAGGGCGGCTTCTACAAGAAGGACACCGGTCCCGACGGCAAGAAGGTCAGCCTGGCGCTGGACTGGAAGACCGTGACCTACCGCGAGGCCACGAAGCCCCAGTTCGACTCGGTGAAGTCCACGAAGGGCGTGGCGGACCCCGGGGAGCGGATCCGGAACCTGCTCAACGGCGACGACCGGGCCCAGCAGCTGGCCTGGAAGTCCCTGGCCTACACGCTGAACTACACCGCGAAGCGCATCGGCGAGATCGCCGACGACGTGGTGAACATCGACAACGCGATGAAGTGGGGCTTCAACTGGGAACTGGGGCCCTTCGAGGTCTGGGACGCCATCGGCGTGAAGGACAGCGTGGCCAAGATGGCCGAGATGGGGATCCAGGTCCCGGCCCACATCACCCGCATGCTCGAGAAGAGCGAGGGGACCTTCTACAAGAAGGAGGGCATCCGGAAGTTCTACTGGGACTTCCGCACCGACTCCTACGTGGCGATCGACAAGCCCGAGTCCTTCATCCTGCTGCCGGACCTGAAGGAAGAGGGCAAGGTGATCAAGGAGAACTTCGGGGCGACGCTCTACGACATGGGCGACGGCATCGCCTGCCTCGAGTTCCACACCAAGATGAACGCCATCGACACCGACATCATCGACATGCTCCACGAGTCGCTGGACGAGGTCGAGGCGAACTGGAACGGCCTGGTCCTCGGCGGCCACGCGGACAACTTCAGCGTCGGGGCGAACATCGGACTGGTGCTCATGGCGGCCCAGATGGGCAACTGGGACATGCTGGGCGAGATGGTGACCCGCCTGCAGCAGGCCGGCCAGCGGATGAAGTACTGCCGGAAGCCCGTCGTGACGGCGCCCTTCGGCATGGCCCTCGGCGGCGGGTGCGAGGTCTCGATGCACGGGACCCGGATCCAGGCCCACGCGGAACTCTACATGGGCCTCGTGGAGATCGGCGTCGGCGTGCTGCCGGCTGGCGGCGGCTGCAAGGAACTGGTCTGCCGGCTTCTCCGGGGCATCCCCGGGGACATGAAGGGCGTCTCCCGGATGCCGCTGCTGCAGAAGGCCTTCGAGAACATCGCCACCGCGAAGGTCTCCACGTCGGCCGAGATGGCCCGGGCCCTGGGCTTCCTGCGGCCCGAGGACGGCGTGAGCCTCTCCCGGGACCGGCTGCTCTACGACGCGAAGCAGACCGCCCTGGGCCTCTGGCGGGCCGGCTATCGCCCGCCGCCGCCGCCGGACTGGCTGATCATGCCCGGACCGGACGGCGCGGCGCTCTTCCTGGCGGGCCTGGAGCAGTTCGGCGCCGGCGGCTTCGCGACGCCCCACGACGTCGTGGCCGGCAAGCAGATCGCCAAGGTCCTCACCGGCGGCAACGTCCGGCCCGGCACCCTGGTGACCGAGCAGCACCTGCTGGACCTCGAGAAGGAGGGCTTCCTCTACCTGTGCGGGACCGAGGCCACCCAGGCCCGGATCGAGCACATGCTGAAGACCGGCAAGCCCCTGCGGAACTAGGTGCGAACGGGGCCCCCGGGAGGTTCCCGGGGGCCCCGGGTTCCTGACAATTTGCGTGCGCGGGGTCATGCAAATGGCGGGCCCCGGCCAACAGAGGAGGAACGAAGATGTCCCGAGCCGTGTACATCGTGTCGGCGGTCCGGACCGCCGTGGGCAAGGCGAACAAGGGCGCGCTGCGGTCCTATCGCCCCGAGGACCTGATCGCCAATCCGATCAAGGAGGCCCTCCGGCGCATCGAGGACAAGTTCCCGAAGGAGCACGTGGACGACGTGATCGTCGGCTGCGCGTTCCCCGAGGGGACCCAGGGGATGAACATCGCCCGCATCGCGGTCTATCTGGCGGGGCTCCCCTACACCGTCACCGCGATGACGATCAACCGCTTCTGCTCGTCGGGTCTCCAGGCCGTGGCGCTGGGGGCCCAGGCCATCTCGGCGGGGTACATGGACGTCGTGGTCGCCGGCGGCGTGGAGTCCATGTCCACCGTCCCGATGGGCGGCTACAACCTGCTGCCCCACCCGGGCCTCATGGCCGAGTACCCCGAGGCCTACACCTCGATGGGCATCACGGCCGAGATCGTCGCCGAGAAGTACAACATCACCCGGGAGCGCCAGGACCAGTTCGGAGTCGCCTCCAACCAGAAGGCCGTGGCGGCCATTCAGGCCGGCCGGTTCAAGGAGCAGATCGTCCCCCTCCAGGTCTATGACTACGAGAAGGGCGAGATGTTCACCTTCGACACCGACGAGGGCCCCCGGGCCGACACCTCGCTGGAGGGCCTCGCGAAACTGAAGCCGGCCTTCAAGACCAACGGCACCGTGACCGCCGGCACCTCCTCCCAGGTCTCCGACGGCGGCGCCGCCCTGGTGCTCATGAGCGAGGAGGCGATGAAGAAGTACGGCCTGCAGCCCCTCGCCCGGTTCGTGAACTTCCAGGTCGCCGGGGTGCCCCCCGAGGTGATGGGCATCGGCCCGGCGGAGGCCATTCCGAAGCTGCTGAACAAGGTCGGCATCGCCGAGAAGGAGATCTCCTTCTACGAACTGAACGAGGCCTTCGCGGCCCAGTCGCTGGCCTGCCTGGACCTGCTGGGACAGTCCATCGGCCTGGACCCGGCCAAGGTGAACCCCAACGGCGGCGCCATCGCCCTGGGTCACCCCCTGGGGTGCACCGGCGCGAAACTGGCGGTGCAGATGGTGTACCAGTTGAAGGACACCCAGGCCCGCTACGGCATCGTGTCGATGTGCATCGGTGGGGGCATGGGCGCCGCCGGTCTGTTCGAGCGCATGTGACCTGCCCCTGATGCCCCCCTCTCTGATCGCCTTGCCTTTCTGACTTCCACGGTTCCCTCGCACCGGAAGCCTGCTGGAGCCCCTGGAAGGGTCCTCCCGCATTGTGACACGGGGGCAACCGTCGCGGACCGCGGGTGGGATTGCGACCCCAGGTGTGGAGTGCCTAGTGGAGGGTGGAAGCGGAACGGGTCGCGGCGACCCGGAGGCGGGTCTCGGCCTTCTTGAGGGAGGCCTCGGCGGCCTTCCAGGCCTCCCCCATGCCCGGGTGCATCGAGGCCATCCGGGTCGTGACCTCCTCCAGGTGGGCCTTCGCCCGGTCTCCATCGACCTCTTCCGCCGCCTCACAGGTCTCGGACAGGACGCGGACCTGATCTCCCAGGACCTCCACAAACCCCCCGGAGAGGGAGAACCAGCGCTCCCCGAAGGGCCCCCGGAGCACCATCGGTCCGATGCCCAGGGCGATGATCATGGGCTTGTGGCCCGGGAGGATGCTCAGTTCCCCCAGCACGCCCGGAAGGGTGACCTCGTCGACGGCCAGGTCCTTCACCTTGGCGCCGTCCTGGGTGACCACCTCGATCGTCATCGGCCCCTCATCCCTGCTCGAGGAGTTTGCGTCCCTTCTCCACCGCCTCCTCCACGCTCCCGACGAACCAGAAGGCCTGCTCGGGCAGTTCGTCGTGCTTGCCGGCGAGGATCTCGGCAAAGCCCCGCACGGTATCGGCGATCTTCACGTACTTCCCGGGTGTTCCAGTGAACTGCTCGGCGACGAAGAAGGGCTGCGACAGGAAGCGCTGGATCTTTCGGGCCCGGCTCACGGTCAGTTTCTGGTCCTCCGAGAGTTCGTCCATGCCCAGGATCGCGATGATGTCCTGGAGGTCCTTGTACTCCTGGAGGACTCGCTGAACCTCTCGGGCCACGCGGTAGTGCTCCTCGCCGACCACCTGGGGGTCCAGGATCCGGGAGGTCGAGTCCAGGGGGTCCACCGCGGGGTAGATCCCCAGTTCGGCGATGGACCGGTTCAACACCGTGGTGGCGTCCAGGTGGCTGAAGGTGGTCGCCGGGGCCGGGTCCGTGAGGTCGTCGGCCGGGACGTAGATGGCCTGGACCGAGGTGATGGACCCCTTCTTGGTCGAGGTGATGCGTTCCTGCAGCTCACCCAGGTCGTAGGAAAGGGTCGGCTGGTAGCCGACGGCCGAGGGGATGCGCCCCAGGAGCGCCGAGACCTCCGAGCCCGCCTGGGTGAAGCGGAAGATGTTGTCGATGAAGAGGAGCACGTCCTGCCCCTCCTCGTCCCGGAAGTACTCGGCCGCCGTCAGCGCCGTCAGGCCCACCCGGGCCCTGGCCCCGGGGGGCTCGTTCATCTGCCCATAGATCAGCGCCGCGCGCTCGATGACCCCCGACTCCTTCATCTCGAGCCAGAGGTCGTTGCCCTCGCGGGTCCGCTCCCCGACGCCGCCAAAGACCGACACGCCGCCGTGGTGGATGGCGATGTTGTGGATCAACTCCATGATGATGACGGTCTTGCCGACCCCGGCGCCACCGAAGAGGCCCACCTTGCCGCCTCGGGGGTAGGGCTCCAGGAGGTCGATGACCTTGATCCCCGTCTCCAGCGGACGGATCGTCACGTCCTGGTCCAGGAACGACGGAGGCTCCCGGTGGATCGGGTAGAAATGCTCGGCCTCCACCGGGGGGCCCTCGTCCACCGGCTCTCCGATCACGTTCAGGATGCGTCCCAGCGTGGGCTTCCCCACCGGGACCAGGATCGGCTTCCCGGTGTTCCGGACCGGCATGCCCCGGACCAGGCCGTCGGTGGAGTCCATCGAGATGCACCGGGCGGTGGACTCGCCGATGTGTTGCGCCACCTCCAGCACCAGGTTGTCCGGCCGGTCGTTGATCGCCGGGTTCGTCAGCCGCAGGGCCGTGAGGATCTCCGGCAGTTTCCCCGGGGGGAACCGGACGTCCACGACGGGACCGATGACCTGGGTGACGATGCCGTCGCCGTTCTCCATCTCCGCCATCTGCGATCCTCCCGAAGGGGGCCCTTCCGGGTCCCCGACCATCTCGGTGGCCGCGCCAGTGGCCACCGAGCCTCAGCGCAGCGCCTCGGCCCCGCTCACGATCTCAAGCATCTCCTTCGTGATCGAGGCCTGGCGGGCCTTGTTGTACTGCAACGTCAGGCGCTGGATCATTTCACCGGCGTTCTTGGTCGCCGACTCCATCGCCGTCATCCGGGCGCCCATCTCGGCCGCCAGACTCTCCAGCACCGCAAAGTAGAGCCGCACGTTCACGTAGAGGGGCAGCACCGCCGACAACACCGCCTCCGGCGACGGTTCGAAGGCGAACTCCAGCCCCTCCAGGGCCTGCTCCGCCTGCTGCTGTTCCTCGGACCACTCGGGCTCGATGGGGAGCAGCCGCTCGACCACGACCCGCTGGGAGATGGCGGACTTGAACTCGTTGTAGACCATGTAGACGGCGTCGTGGCCCCCGTCCAGGAACCGGGCCGCCACCTGGGCGCCGATCTCCGACACCCGGTCCATCGTCGGGGCGGACAGCACCTCCATGTACTCCTGGAAGATCGGGTGGTTGCGCCTCCGGAAGTAGTCCCGGCCCTTGCGGCCGATCAGGGCGAGTTCGGCCTCCCGGTGCCCCTCCTCCCGGTTCCGCAGGAAGCGCTCGGCCCGGCGGTTGATGTTGCTGTTGAAGGCGCCGCAGAGGCCCCGGTCGCTGGTGATGACCAGCAGCAACACCTTCTCCTTCTCCCGGACCTGGAGCAGCGGGTGCATCGCACGGTCGGTGTGCTGGCTCAGGTCCCAGATCATGCGTCGCAGGCGTGCGGCATAGGGCAAGGCCCGGAGCATGTTCTCCTGGGCCCGGCGCAGTTTCGCCGCGGCGACCAGTTTCATGGCCCGGGTGATCTTCTGGGTGGACCGGACGCTGGTGAGCCGCCTCCGGATCTGCTTCAAGGTCGCCATCGCCGTTCCTCGCGGGGCCCCACTCGGCCCGGGTCACGATGCCTGGAAGAACCCCTTGAAGGCGTTGATCGCCTGGACCAGGGAGGCCCGCAACTCGGCCGAGATGTCCTTCTTCTCCCGGATCTCGGCCAGGAGTTCCGGGTGCTGGCTCTTCATGTGGTCCAGGAACTCCGCCTCGAAGCGCTGGATCTCGCCGACCGGGATGTCCATCAGGAAGCCCTCCTCGGCGGTCCCGGCGAAGATCATGAGGACCTGCTGCTCCACGGGCATCGGCTGATACTGCAACTGCTTCAGCAGTTCCACGAGCCGGGCCCCCTTGTCCAGCTGGCGCTTGGTGGCCTTGTCCATGTCCGTGGCGAACTGAGCGAAGGCCGCCAGTTCCCGGTACTGGGCCAGTTCCAGCCGGAGCATGCCCGCGACCTTCTTCATGGCCTTGATCTGGGCCGAACCGCCGACTCGGGACACCGAGATCCCGGCATTGATGGCCGGCCGGATGCCCTTGTAGAAGAGGTCCGACTCCAGGTAGATCTGCCCGTCGGTGATCGAGATGACGTTGGTCGGGATGTAGGCGGAGACATCGCCCGCCTGGGTCTCGATGATGGGGAGGGCCGTCAGGGACCCGCCCCCCAGGTCGCTGCGCATCTTGGCGGCGCGCTCCAGCAGCCGGCTGTGGAGGTAGAAGACGTCGCCCGGGTAGGCCTCCCGGCCCGGCGGGCGACGGAGCAGCAGGGACAACTGGCGGTAGGCCACCGCGTGCTTGGACAGGTCGTCGTAGATGATCAGGGCATG
Organism: Deltaproteobacteria bacterium; assembly: GCA_029547805.1. Lineage (GTDB taxonomy): Bacteria > Myxococcota_A > UBA9042 > DTJE01 > DTJE01 > JAGOKF01. Next base: position 2,559 of record JAKPOP010000007.1, on the reverse strand, counting down.
GCCCCCGTTGTCCCGGAAGTGTTCCCCCATCGTGCAGCCGCTGAAGGGGGCCAGGAACTGCATCGGCGCGGTCTCGGAGGCCGTCGCGGCCACCACGGTGGTGTAGTCCATGGCGCCGTGCCTTCGCAGGCGGTCCACCACCTGGGCCACGGTGGACTGCTTCTGTCCGATGGCGACGTAGATGCACCAGACCGGGGCGTTCGTCTGGTGGGTGTCCTTCTGGTTCAGGATCGTGTCGATGGCCACGGCGGTCTTGCCGGTGCCCCGGTCCCCGATGATCAACTCCCGCTGGCCCCGGCCGATGGGGGTCATGGCATCCACCGCCTTGAGGCCGGTCTGGAGGGGCTCCTTCACGGGCTGGCGCACAACGATGCCCGGAGCCTTCAACTCGATCCGCCGGAACTCCGTCGTGTCGATGGGCCCCAGGCCGTCGATGGGCGCCCCCAGGGCGTTGACGACTCGGCCCACCACCGCCGGGCCGACGGGCACCTGGGCGATGCGCCCGGTCCGCTGGCACTCGTCTCCCTCGCGAATGCGGTTCACCTCGCCCAGCAGGGCCACGCCGACGTTGGACTCCTCCAGGTTCAGCACCAGTCCCTTCACGTCGTGGGGGAACTCCAGCAATTCGCCTGCCATGGCTCCCGAGAGGCCGTGGATGCGGGCGATGCCGTCGCCGACCGTGATCACGGTCCCCTTCTCCCGGACATCGACCTTGCGGCCGAAGTCCCGGATCTCCCGCTTGAGGATCTCGGTGACTTCTTCGATGCGCAGTTCCATCGGATCTCCTTGGCCTCTAGCGGACCGTCGCCAGTCTCTCCCGCAGGGATTTCAACCAGGCCCGGGCGGTCAGGTCGAAGACCCGGTCGCCGACCGTGACCCGGACCCCGTCCAGCAATCCCGGGTCTCGTCGCTGCTCCAGTGTCAACTGCGTGCCCAGGGCCTTCCCCAGGGCATCCCGGATCCGGGCCGCCTGGATGACCGAGAGGGGGCCCGCGGACTCCACCAGACCCGTTGCCCGCCCCTGTCGCCGGTCCCGCTCGGTCCGGGTCACCGCCAGGAGGACTTCCGGGCGTCCCAGGCGGCGCCGAGTGGCCAGCAGCCCCAGGAAGGACCGCATCGTCTCCGACAGGACCATCCGGGAGGCGACCTCCTGCACGACCCGGGAGACCGTGGCGGCCGGCGTGGTCGGGTCCGCCAGCAGTTCCATGAGCGGGGGGGTCTTGCGGACCTGGGCCACGAAGGACTCCATCTCGGCCACGAGCCGATCGGCGGACCGGGCATCGCCGGCCAGATCCAGCAAGGCGTTGGCATAGCGTCGGGCCACCGTCGGGGTCATGCCTTCACCTCGTCCACCAGCCGTGCCACCAGGCGGTCCGACACCGGCCGGTAGGCCTGTTCGGCCAGGCGCTGCTCCACCAGGGTGAAGGTCCGCGCCAGCAGCGCCTCCACGATCGCCGCCCGGGCCATCTTGGCCTCCTGGGACAGACGGAACTCGGCGTCCTCCTCCAGTTTCCTGGTGATCCGGATGCCCTCGTGAACCAGCGCCTCCCGCTCCGCCTGACCCTGGCGGCGAAACTCCTCCATGAGGGCCTCTGCGTCCTCCTCGAAGCGCTGCATCCGGGCCTCGGCCTCCCGGAGGTGGTTCTTCGCCTCCTCAAAGAGCCGTTGGGCCTCGTCGATCTCCTGGCGCACCGTCTCGTGTCGCTGCTGGAGCATCCGCCGGATCCTCGGGGCTGCCACGAGGGCCAGGGGGATGGCCAGGATCAGGAAGTCCACCAGATAGACGTAGAAGTCGGTTCCGGGTCCCGCTCCTCCCTCGGAGGCCCGGGCCACGGCCGGGATCAGGAGGAGGGCCGTCAGGGCAAAGCGCTTCATGGGGCCTCCACCGATCGAACCTGCCGCTCCATCTCCTCGGCGAGTTCCAGGGCCTTCCGGTCCACCTCCTGCAGGAGGCGCGCCTGGAAGGACCGCATCTCGGCCATCTCCCGATCCACCTGTTGCTGGAGTCGCTCCTTTTCCCGGGCGATCATGGCGTCCCGCAGTCGGGCGCCCTCCTCGGCCAGGGCCTTTCGCTCGGCCACCGCCGCCTGCCGGACCTCGGCCATCCGTTCCTCGATGCGCTGCAGGATCTCCCGGGCCGTTCGCTCCTGCTCCTGGGCCTGCTGTCGCAGGCCGTGGGTGGAGGCCGCCCGGCGCCGCAGCCGGGCGATGTAGGGCCGGAAGAAGACCTGCGAGAGGAGCAGGTAGAGCAGCAGGAAGACCCCGAGCTGGATGAAGTAGGTGGCATCGAGGTCCACCAGCCCCGCAACCAGCGGTCCCGAGATGTCCGGTGACGGTACCATGCCGGTCTCCTCCACGCCGGATGGTCGGGGCTGCATACCATCCGCCTTCGGGGCCTGTCAAGAGAACGAAGGGGACGACCAGGACTGACCGGTAAAGGGGCCAGGCCTGACTCGGGCATGTTCCCGGCGCGTCCCGGCCCAGATCCGCAGGGATTTGGGCAGACTCCGTCCAGGGGGCTGAGGGTTTGAAGTCCCTGACTCGGCGACCAGACCATGT
>JAKPOP010000003.1 GCA_029547805.1 Deltaproteobacteria bacterium | reverse complement strand
TACGCCCTCCCTCCGTTTCCCCCGGCTGATTGCCCTGGTCCTCCCTCCGCTCGTCCCTCGTCATCTTTCTCATCTCCTTGAACCTCCTCCCTCGGGGTCATTACCCCAAGTTCGTGTCCAAGGAAATCGGGTGCAGGTCATAGCCGACAACCCCCGAATCATGCAACCGTTTTTTCGCGACGGGGGCGCCCCGGGGTGGTGGAATCGTCGTCCGCCCGGGAAGGGCGGACCGCCGGAGCGCAGCGGCCGGAGTGCGGTGGGCGACGCACGGGGAAGGGAACGCGCCGCGACCCGTGAATGCCCGGGAAGAGAGGCCGAGCCGTTCCCTTCCTTCGAGGGAGATTGGGGAATCACATGGTTTGGGTGTAGCATCAGGCGCCTTGCAGGAGGACGGGATGACCATCGAGGAGCGATTGTCGGCCGAGTTGAACCAGGCACTGAAGGACGGCCGGAGGGAGGTCGTGGACTGCATCCGCATGGTGAAGACCCGTCTGGCCGAAAAGCGGACGTCCCCGGGATTCACCGGGCCCATGACCGACGGGGTGGCCCAGGAGGTCATCGAGGGCTACCAGAAGATGATGCGGAAGGCCATCGCCGAACTGGAGGCCGCGGGGCAGTCGGACCATCCGCTCTGCGCCAAGTACCGGTTCGAGGTGGACTACCTGGCCTCCTATCTTCCCCGGAAACTGGACGAGGCGGCGACGCGGGAACTGGTTCGGCGGGTGGCTCGGGAACAGGGCCTCACCGGTCCCTCGGCGGTGGGCCGCCTGATGGGGGCCGTGATGAAGGCCCACCGGGAAGAGGTGGACCCGGCCCTCGTGAAGCGGATCGCCGAGGAGGAGGCCCGGTCCTGAACCGATCCGCCCCGGGACGCCTCTAGAAATCCAGCGCCGCGTCGGGATCGGAAGGGGCCTCGGGGACCTTCGGTTCCGTGCCCTCCAGGTGGGGCATCCGGACGCCGCCCTCGGGCTGCAGTTCCCCCGTCTTCGGGTTCACCGACACCTCCACGACCCCCGGCGGCGCTCCAGGGAAGGGAACCACCGGCCTGTTCCTGCACGCCTGATCCAGGAAGTCGATGAAGATCGGCAGGGCGGTGTCGGCGCCGAAGACCTGGCCTCGGGCCTTGCTCCGTCCCAGCCAGCGTTCCCGCTGGTCCTGTCCCACCCAGGTCCCGACGGTCCACTCGGGAGTGAAGCCCAGGAACCAGACATCGAAGGGCAGCGTGCCGGTCTTGCCGGCGACGGGACGCTTGAGGACCCGGGCCCGGGATCCCGTGCCCCGGGAGGCCACCTCCCGCAGGTTCTCCCGGATCAGCCAGGCCCCCTGGACCGACAGCGCTCGCCGGGTCTCCTCTTCCTCGGGCGGCCGGGCCGCCAGGGCCACCAGGTCCAGCACTCCGACCATCGGGTCCAGCGGGGAGCGGCGGTCCAGCAACGTCTGGCCGTCGCCGTCCACGACTCGGAGCAGTCGGTGAGGCTCCGGACGGATGCCCTCGCGGGCGAAGGTGGCGAAGGCCTGGATCATCTCCGAGAGGGTGAGATTGGCCCCCAGGGCCTCGGCCGGGACTCCCTGGAGGGGGTGTCGGATTCCCAGGCGGGCCAGGAAGGTGTTCAGGGCCTCGACGCCATGCCGGGCGAGCAGGACCTGGAACAGCCGTGCCGACACGGCGTTCTCCGACTGGACCAGGGCCTCCCAGAGGGTCAGGGCCTCCTCCTTGCCCCCGCCCTCGGGCGTCCAGTCCCCCTCCCGGAAGGGAGCCGCCGGGAGGACCGACGAGGGGGCAATCCCCTGGTCATAGGCGAAGGAATAGTAGAGGGGTTTCACGGTGCTCCCGGTCTGGCGCAACGAACCGGTTCGCAGGACCTGGGAGGCGTCCCAGTCCGTGGAACCGACCTCGGCAATCCACTCGCCGGTCCGGTGGTCCAGGGCCCCCAGGGACGCCTGCACGACCGGGAACAGGTCCAGTTCGTAGTCGTCCTGGCCATCGGGGACCCGGGTGGCCTCGGTCACTGTGACCTCGGGTGGCGGTGCAGCCTTGCCCTTCTTCCGTCGTCCCTTGGGGGCCGGAGCCTGGACGATGGGCTCCCTGGGAATGCGCCGCACCAGGAGGACATCTCCCGGATGCAGCACGTCCGTCACCCGCTGGACCTTTCCGTCCAGGGAGACCGTCGGCACCTCCCGTCGTCGCCCCTCGGCCTCCCGGGGAAACTCCCGGTAAGGGGACGCCCAGCGCATCCGGTGCAGGGTCAGTCGTCCGGTCCGGGGGAGCCCCAGGTCCAGGATCGCCCGTTCCGCATCCACCGAGGACACCATGGCCAGCACGGCCATGCCCAGGGGTGGCGACCCGCCTTCGATCCCCTGACTCAGCAGGAAGGTCCGGTTCCGCTGCCGGAAGGTCTCCCGGGAGGGCTCCGAGAGATGCATCACCGGACCCGGCCAGCCCTGGCGACGGGCCAGGGCCACGGCCCCTTTCCGGACCGCCTCCTCGGCGGCCCGCTGGAGCCCCACGTCCACGCTGATCCAGGCCGTGATGCCCCCGCTGCCCTCCAGCAGGCTCCCGTCCTCCCGGGACTGGAGGAACGGCTCGATCTCCTCCCAGGCAGCCTGGGTCGGGAACGGTGCCCGGTCGCCCAGGAGGTCACGACCCCGGGAGGCCACCAGCGGCGCCTGCCGGGCCTCCGCCTCCTCCTGCTCGGTGATGGCGCCGGTCTCGGCCATGCGGCGGAGCACCCGGTCCCGGCGGCGTCGCATCTCGTCCGGGTCCGAGACCGGGTTCACCCGGCCCGGGGACTGGGGCAGGGCCGCCAGCACGGCGACCTCCGGCAGCGTCAACTGGTCCAGCGGCTTGCCGAAATAGACCTGGGCCGCGGCCCCGACGCCATAGGCCCCCTGACCCAGGAAGATCAGGTTCAGGTAAAGGGTCAGGATCTGGTCCTTCGTGTAGAGGTCCTCGATGCGGCGGGCCAGGATGGCCTCCCGGACCTTGCGACGGAGGGACCGCTCGGACCCCAGCAGCAGGGAGCGGGCCACCTGCTGGGTCAGTGTGCTGGCGCCCTCCCGGACCGCTCCGGCCCGGAGATTGGTCCAGATCGCCCGGGCGATCCCCCGGAGGTCCAGTCCCCGATGCTCAAAGAAGCGTGCATCCTCCGAGGCCATCACCGCCTGGACCAGTCGCTCGGGGATGGCCTCCCGGGGCACGAGGTAGCGGCGTTGCTGGAAGTGCTCGGCCAGCGGCATCCCGTGGCGTGACAGGATGCGGGAGGCAGTCTGGAAACGGATGGTCTCGTAGGGAGGGATCTCCGGGAGGTCCCGGGCGAAGTAGAGGTAGGCGAATCCGGCGGCCTCGATGGCGCCGATGCCACCCACCATGGCCAGGAATGCCACCAACCGGCCCAGTCGGGCGGGAATCCGGGCGCTCCGTGGGTTGAGGACCACCAGCCGGACGGGCAAGGCGATCTCCCGAAAAGACCGACGGGATTCTAACTGCCGAGGAGAGGGAAGGGGAGACCCGGGGGCGCGAGGCCCCCGGGCCGTTCACTCAAGGTTCAGTTGGCGGGCGGGAACCCGATCACCTTCGCCTTGGAGGCGCCGAAGGTCAGGCAGACCGAGGCGGCGTCGCCGGGGAGCTCCTTGCTCTTCGGGCTGAAGGTGCCGTCGCCGTTCTGGTGCAGGTCGAACAGCAGGGCCATCGCGGACCGGGCGACCGTCAGGTAGCCGCAGTAATCGGGCTTCGGGTCCGGGGACGCGTCGCAGGTGGCCTGCAGGGCGTCCAGGGCGTTCTGCAGTTCTTCCTTGGTCAGCACGCCCGAGAGCACGCCGCCGGTGATCTCGAAGCCGTCGGTGGCATCGCCGTTGGCGATCGTGCCCTTCAGCTGGGCCTGGATCAGGGTGGCGTCGATGATCAGTCCCTCCATCACGGGGATGGACAGCCGGAACTCCGAGGGGCCCGCCGCCAGCACGCCGTCGGTGATGCTCGCGCCCTTGAAGTAGATCATGGGCAGGCAGGTGTCCTTCACGTAGGAGTCTTCCTGGACGTAGAAGTCGCCGGTCAGGGCGGGCGGGGTCTGGGTGGACTCGCCCAGCAGGCCGTTCAACTGGAAGGACGCGGTGTTCGCGAAATCGGTCACGCCGGCCAGTTCGAAGATGATGGCGATGCTGCCGCCGTTCACGGCGTCGCTCAGGGGCCCGTTGACCTGGCCCGCCAGGCCCTTCAGGCCGTTGTCGCCGTCGCCCTCGCCGGTGTAGTCGAAGCAGGTCGCCTTCACGACGGCCGCGTCACCGGGGGTCGCCAGGGAGGAGACCACCGCGCCGGGGCCCCAGGAAGTGGGCTTGTCGTCTTCCCAGACGCAGGTGGGGTCGCACTGACCCTGGAGGTTGCAGACCTCGTCCCCCTGGCAGCCAGGGCCGCACTCGCCGCCGCAGCCGTCGTTGCCGCACACCCGGCCCTCGCAGTTGGGCACGCAGCCCTCGTCGGTCGGGGGCGTCACGGTGTCGGTACCGCCGTTGTCCGTCGGCGGCGTGACGTTGTCCGTACCGCCGTTGTCCGTCGGCGGCGTGACGTTGTCCGTGGTGGTGTCCCGCGGCACCGTCGTGTCCTCCGGGACCACGGTGTCGGTCGGGGGCGTCTGGTCCTGGATGACGTCCTGCGGGGTCGTGGTGTCCGTGCCGCCGCTGTCGTCGCTGCAGGCCGCGTAGCCCAACAGGGCCACGGCCATCAGCAGGGAACCGAGAATCCGAGACATGTTCCTCATCGTGCAACCTCCCACTGAGACTGAAAAATGGTCCAAGGCCCTGCCCATGAACCGCCCACAGTGTAAGGGTTCCCGTCGGTGGATGCAAGGGGTTTTCCGCGGCACCGATGCACTCGCGCCGAAGGGGAGCCTGGACACATCGCTGAACCCTCGCCGTGGGCATGCGCCGGAGTGGCATACGGCGGGGCAGGGAATCGGGGTCGGGAACAGGGCATCCATGGGCCGGGAACGCCTCGGGACGCCGCAACTGGTATGCTACCCATGGCACGAACCGTGGCGGGACGCCGGTGAGCAGGACGACGGGAGGACGGGGCTCGGTCGGGGCGCTGATGGCGATCGCGCTGCTGGTTGGCTGCGCCCCCGGCACCCGGGAGGCCCCGGACGGGCAGGCCGTCGATGCTTGGGATGCCGGGAAGGACCTCCAGGCTGCCGGGGGAGACGTCCTCGGCGAGGCCGGTCACCGGGCCGATCCCGGGACCGTTCCCGGCGATTTCCTGGATTCCGGGGGAACCGCGGAGGATCCGGGGATCCAGGACCCGGGTCCCGCCGAGGACCGGGGGGCCTCCGGAGGCGATGCCGCGGCGTCATCGCTGGCGCTGGTGTCCGTGGAGCCCGCCGAGGGACCCACGGATGCCGCGACCACCGTGACGCTGCGGGGCGTGGGATTTCGCGAAGGCATGGAGGTCTTTTTCGGGCCCCGGAAGGGGTGGGACCTCTTCGTATTCTCGGATCGGATCGCCAACGTGACGGTTCCCCCCGGCGCGCCGGGGACGGTGGACGTCCGGGTGACCCGGGAGGACGGAGCCTCGGTGGTCCTGGCCGAGGGGTTCCGCTATCGGGGAACCCTGGGCATCGTCGGTCTCGACCCCGATTCCGGTCCCGGCGAGGGGGGCACCCCGGTCGTGATCCGGGGGACCGGCCTGTCGGAGCCGGTGGATGTCCTCTTCGGGGGACGGCGAGTCCCGGAACAGCAGCCGGTGGATGACCGGACTCTGCTGGTCGTGACCCCCCCCGGGGAGCCTGGTCCGGCCACGGTGACCGTCCTCCGGGGGACGGAGAGGGCGCGGCTGGTCGATGGCTTTCAATACCGGGAGCGGGAGACCTTCCCAGGCCACCCTTCCTTCCAGGTGCTGGCGGCGGACCCGGACCATGGCCCCTGGGAGGGCGGCACGGTGGTCCTGGTTCGGGGAACCGGGTTCCGGCCCGGGGCCGCGGTGCGCATCGGCGCCCTGCCGGCCCGATCGGTGGAGGTCCTGGGGGAGGACCGGATCCGGGCCATCGTCGCCCCCGGGAGTCCCGGGCCCGCCGACGTGGTGGTCCGGCAGGGGTACGCGGCAGCGGTGCTCCCGGACGGGTATCGCTATGACTGGCCCGGGGGACCGGTCCTCTGGGACGCGGACCCGGACTCGGGGTCCTGGGCCGGCGGGACGAGGGTGCGCATCCAGGGGGCCAACCTGGAGGGGACGACCCGGGTCTTCTTCGGGAATGCCGAGGCCTCGGGGCTCCGGGTGGTCCACTCGGGGCTGCTGGAGGTCCGGGCCCCCCGGGCGGCCGAGTCGGGTCCCGTTCCCCTGATGGTCCTGGGGAAGGGGGGAGGCGCCCTGGGACCTGCATCGTTCCTCTACTTCGACCCTCGCCTGGCCGGCGGAGGCGTCTGGGGAGGCCCCATCCGCGGGGACCTCAACGTCACCGTGCTCAACGGGGCCAACGGGGCCCGACTTCCTGGGGCCCTGGCCCTCCTGGGGGCCGAGGGGCGCGGGGTCGGGGTCACCGACGACCGGGGACAGGTCACGCTGTCCTCCCCCGACCTGCGGGGGCCCCAGGTGCTCACGGTGGCGAAGGCGGGGTTCTCGGCGGCCACCTACGCCGGCTTCGATGGCCGGAACGCGACGCTCTACGTGTCTCCCGTCGGCTCCCCCGAGTCGGGGGACCCCCCGCCGGCCACCGGGGGTTCCGGGTCCGACTGCGTGGTCGAGGGGCGCATCCGGGACTACGGGAAGTACCTGGTGAAGCCCTCCTGGCTCACGACCACGCCCTTCGTGCGCTGCGAGGTGAGCGGTACCAGCCAGTACGGCGGGGGGCCGGACCCGGGACCCGGCGGGACCCCGGACGCCCGAGGCCACTTCTCGGTCATCGGGCGGTCGGGAACCTTCGCCCTCTGGTGCCGACTCCTGGCGCCGGACCCCGTGGCCGGGGGAGTGCTGACGCTCCGGGACGGTCTGGTCCGGCGGCTGTCCTGCGGCCCTTCAGGGCGGGTCGAGGGGGTCGTGGTGACCCTGGACCGGGAGACCGACGGGGAGTTCGTGCTGGCCACCGGGGCCCTGCCCGAGGCGCCGTACGGGTCGAACCCTCCCTACGTGATCGCCTCCTACGAACTGGGGGAGGATGGCTGGTTGCCGATGCTGAACGTGCAGCAGCGCCAGGGCGACCGGATCCGCTTCCCCTGGCAGCCTCGGTCCTTCGAGGGGGATTTCGGGGGTCTGGGCTATGCCTTCTACGTCACCACCTCGGCCGCCCCGGCGCCGGGCACCGGGTCGAACGGGATGCCTTACAGCGTCGCCCTGGCCCGACGGGTGGCCCCCTTCGCCCCTCCGTCGCCGGACGCCGGAGGCCTGGCGCTCGTCGAGGACACCGGGGGCGGCGTGGCGGTCGTGGCAGCCCCCCTGGCCGAGATCACCGCGATGGCCCCCCTTCCCGACGGGAGGGCCATCGCGGTCGATGCCTCGGGGGGCACCTGGGAGTTCGACGGGGTGGCCTTCCAGGCCGGGCCCCTGCGGGTGGACCGCCCGCTCCTGGGCGTCCACGCGGCCTCGGACGGGGACCTGTGGTTCGTGGGGGCCCGGGGCACGGTCCGGCGCCTCCGGACCGACGGGGTGCGGGACCTTCAGGTGCCCCTGGCGGTCGACCTGGTGGCGGTGGCGGGGGAGTCGGGGGACCGAGTCTCGGTCGGGGGAGGATCATCCCTGTGGTCCTGGGATGGGGCTGCCTGGGTCGGGGAACCCCTGCCGGCCTCGGTCCGGGGCATCCGGGCCCTGAGGCGCTTCCCCGGTGGAGAGATCCTGGGTGTCGGAGACGGGGGAATCGTCTTTCGGGGGGTCTCGGGCAGAGGCCTCGGGGTCGACCAGCCCGTGACCGAGACCCTCCGGGGCCTGAACTGCCTGGACCGGGAGACGTGTCTGGCAGTGGGGGACGGGGGGATCCTGCTACGCATCGCACCCGAGGACGTGACCATCCTGCGGGCCCCGGGGAATCCGGACCTGGCCGGAGCCGTGATGGTGGGACCCGACCGGGCCTGGCTGTTCGGGGCGGCAGGACGGGTGTTGCAGTGGGACGGTCGGTCTTTCACGGAGGTCGTGGTGCCGCGCAGGGACCTGGACCTTCGAGCCGGTGTGACCACCGCAGGACGGGTGTTGCTGGCCGGGCGGCGGTTCCTCCCCCTGCCAGGCTTTCTGGGGTATCCCTGGATCCAGGAACCGGTCGCCCAGGCCCCCTGGACCGCCCGCCGTCTGGCCTGGTCGCCGCTGTCGGCGGGGACGGGCGGCGGCGCCTCGTACCTCCAGGCCCTGATCAGCAATGCCTCCGGGTGGACCGTCTGGTCGGTCATCGCCGACGGGGAATTGGCCGAGGTCGGGCTCCCGGACCTCGAGTCATGGCTGGGGGAGCCGGTCCTTCCGGCTGGTTCGCTGCGGGTGAATCTCACGGCGGTGCGGGCCCCGGGCTTCCGGATGGGGGCCTTCGGGTCCCAGGACCTGGCCTGGGATCGGCGGGAGGCCTTCTCGGTGAATCTGGTGGGCTTCCTCCGGTGACGGGGGATGCAGTGGCGGAGGCACGATGAAGACGATGGACGGAGAGGCGGTCCTCCGGACGATGGCCGAGTGGGTCCGGGAGGGGGTGCCCTTCGTGGTGGCGACGGTGATCGGGAGCCGGGGGTCCAGTCCCCGGAAGGTCGGGGCCAAGATGCTGGTGGCTGCCGACGGTCGCCTCGAGGGAACCGTCGGCGGCGGGGCGGTGGAGAGCCGGGTGATCGAGCGGGCCCGGCGGCTGCTCGAGGACCCCGAGGTCCTGCGATTCGAGTGGGACCTGGGTTCCGAGGAGGCGGGCGGCATGGCCTGCGGGGGCCGCATGGAGTTCCTGCTGGAACCCTTCGGGGTGCATCCCCGGTGCGTGATCTTCGGTGCGGGCCACGTCGGGGCGGCCCTGCAGGGCATCCTGGGCACCCTGGGCTTCGACCGGGTCGTGGTGGACCGCCGGGAGGAACTCCTTCGGGGGGACCGTCTGGCAGGGGCGGCGACCATTCCGGGAGACCCGGAGGTCCTGGCCCGGGAGATGCCCCTGGGGCCCCGGGACCTGTGCGTGATCGTGAACCCCACGCACCAGGACGACCTGGGGGTGCTCCGGGCCCTGCTGGGGAGGAAGGTGGCCTACATCGGCCTCATGGCCTCCCGGCGCAAGAAGGCCGAGATCTGGGGGATCCTGGCCACCGAGGGGGTGGATGCTGGCCTCCTGGACCGGGTGCACTGCCCCGTGGGACTGGACATCGGCGCGGAGACCCCGGCAGAGATCGCAGTCGCCATCGCGGCGGAGATCATCGCGACGCTGCGGGGAGCGACTCCCCATGGGGCTTGACAGGCAGTCCCCAGGCCGCGTACCTTTGAGTCATCGCTGGAGGCGGCACAGAGGCCTTGGTTCCGGACGCGTCCCCGACGACTTCTCCTGTCCTTTCTTCGAATCGCTGGATGTGCGTTCAGAGGCTCCTGGGCCTGTCCGTGTCCCCGGGCATCGGGGTCCACGGATGACGGCCTTCTGCAGGCCCGCAGGGGGCGGGCGACCGGCCGGGCGGTCGTTTTCCCGGGGGTTCTTGGGAGGAGTTCGATGGGGACGAAGCTGTTTTTCGGTGGGCTGGCATGGGCGACGACGGATGCCTCGCTGCGGGCCGCGTGCGAGCGGTTCGGAGAGGTGGTCGAGGCGACGGTGGTGATGGACCGCGCGACGGGGCGTTCCAAGGGCTTCGGCTTCGTCACCTTCGCCACGGAGGAGGCTGCGAGTCGGGCCAAGGCGGAACTGGACGGGTCGATTCTCGACGGGCGGGCCATCAAGGTGGATGAGCCCCGGCCCCGGGAGGATCGGGGTCCCCGCGGCGGCGGCTACTCGGGCGGCTACTCCGGAGGCAGTCGCGGCGGCGACCGGGGGGGCGATCGGGGATACAACGCCGGCGGCGGTTACGACACGGGCTTCGAGGACCGGGGAGGCCGGAGCCGGGATCGGGGCCACGATCGGGACCGTGGAGGCCGCTTCTAGCCTCGGGCCCCGGGGGTCCGAGACAGGCTCCCCCAATCCGGTGCGGGTGTGGAACGGGGGAACGGGGGCCGGGAACCGTCCATCGTCCGATCCGGGAATTCCCCTTGTCTGACACGGATCCCCTTGCCAGGATTCGCTCTTCCCCTTTCTTTGCGTCGTTCCGCGCGTGTTAGACTTCTTCCCGGTGGCCCGCCGCCTGCCGGGAGCCGCCGCAAGACCGACGGAGGGGGCTGATGATGGCAACGACACGGTGGTTCGGGACGGTGACCGCGTTCGGGTGGCTGGCATGTGTGGCCACCATGGCATGGGCACGGCCTCCCCAGGCCCCCCGGCCTTTTCGGACCCCGGACCAGGCCCTGAAGGTCCTGGCGGACCCCGGAGAGGAGGGGACTCGGGCCGAGGAATTCCTGACCTCCCGGAAGGACCTCCTTCCACGCTGGGAGAAGGGGCTCCAGGCAGTGACCGACGGCCGTTCCGACGATGACGAGGTCGCTTCCCGGGTGGTCCGGGTGGCCGAGGCCCAGGGGCAGGCGGGGTGCGTGTTCCTGGGGAACCGACTGGGGGTTCGCCGCCCCGCCCTGACGCGGGTGGCCCTCCGGGGGGACGGGGCCCGGTTCCCCTGCCCGGAGTTCGGCAACGGGGTCCTGCGCCTGCTCTCTGAGGCCCGGGGACTCGCCCGGGAGGCCTCCTGGCAAGGCGTGTTCCGGGACGCGTGGACCGAGGTTCGGCGACGGGGAACCCCGGTGGACACGGGACTGGGATGTCCCTGGGTCCTCGGAAGCGACGGGGACCTCCGGGACCTGACTCTGGATGCGATGCTCGGGGCGCCCACCGAGGGTCTCGCGGCCTGCCTGGTCCAGGCCTGGGAGGAACTGGCCCGGCGGGACCAGGCGCCGGAGTTTCGGGCTCGCCTCCTCCAGGGACTGGCCCGGCGGGAGCGCACCGAGGCGGTCCCGTCCCTGACCCGGGCACTGGGAGAGGAGGCCGACCGGGAACTGGCGTGCCGGCTGTTGATCGACATGGGGGATCCGGGGCTTGAGGGGCTGGTCTTCGCCCTCCGGACCGGGGATGGCCGGAACGTGGGCGTCCAGCAATGCCTCCTGGCCTCGGGACCGGCGCCCACCGGGGCCCTCATTCCCCTCCTGGACCATCCCGCTCCCCGGGTCCGGGAGTTCCTCCTGCGCTTCCTGACGACCCATCGGACCCCCGAGGGGCGGCAGGCGCTGGCGATTCGCTTCCTCCAGGGGAGGGGGGCCATTCCCCGGAAGACGCTGTTGACCGCCCTGGCCTCCTTTGGGGCCGAGGCCATCGAGGAACCGCTGCGGGCGGCCCTCTCCGACGGGGACCCCGCCATCCGACGGGCGGGACTGCTGGTCCTGGAGGAGACCCGGGCCACGACCCGGCTGGATCTGGTGCGGGAGCTGGCCGAGGAGGACCCGGACCCCTCTCTCCGGGCCCTGGCGCTGGAGGTCGCGTGGCACCTGGGGGATTCGTCGGTGCTGGCCCTGGCGCGGCGGCAGCCCAGTTACGAGGAGGCGCCAGTGGCCGGCAAGGCCCTCGAGGTGCTGGCGTTCCTGGGAGGGGAGGCGGAGACGGCGGCGGTGGCGTCGGCCCTGTCCCACAAGGACCCGGAGGTCGCGGCCGAGGCCCACCGGGCCGCCTGGGTGATGGGCCTCCAGGCACCCCACAAGGGCAAGGTGCGCCACGTCGGACCGCCCGGGATGCCAAAGGCCCCGAAGGCCCGGGAGATCGCCTGCGAGGGGGCCACGGCTCGGGTTCTCGGGAAGAAGGGGCCGGTCGCGCTGGTGCTTCCCGGAGGTCCGGGGATGGACCTCTCCTGGGCCGAGCCGTGGCTCTGGGACCTGGCCGATGACGGGCAGGTCGCCCTGGTGTCGGTCCAGGGGGAGAGCCCGGAGGCCCAGGCCGGGCTCGCGAGCCCCGAACAGGTCCGTTGCCTGGCCGACCTCCTGGGTGCGGATCGGGTGATGCTGGTCTCGGCCGGCGTCGGGGGGACCTGGGCCTGGCGGGTCGGGACCCGGATGCCCGAACGAGTGGCGGTGGTGGCGGGGATCGCCGCGCCGCTCCCCGGGCGCCCGGAGGACCTGGACCGGGCCCTCCGGGACGGCCTGGAGGAACCCTTCCGGCCCTGGATCACCGCCATGGTCGAGACCCAGCAGCGCTTCCTCCCGGAGGTCCTCGACCAGGCCTTCTCCCGCGTCTTTGCTCGGTCCCTGGCCGGTCCCAAGGGGGATCCCCGGGAGGCGCTCCGGATTCGCTGGGACCTCCGGCGTTCCGGGGCCGCGGCGGCCATTGCCTCCCGGATCGAGGCCGAACCGGCCGACGGCCAGGCCCCCGGACACGTTCTCTGGGTGCTTCCCGGGGTCGGCCTTCCCACGGACGTCCGGGATGCCTATCTTGCCCGGGCGGCGGCGGACCCGGGGCGGGAGTCCGTGGTGTCCTGGGACGGGTGTGGGTTCCTCCCGGAGGTCGCCTGTGGTTCCAGGGTGGTCAAGGCCCTGGCGGAGCGGCTGCGAGCCATGGTCCGGGAGGGGAGTCGTTGAGCCCATCGCTTCAGCAGGCGGCCCGGTTGGGAGCCGCCGTGGTTCGGGAGGTCGAGAAGGTCTTTCTGGGAAAGGAAGGGGTCGTCACCCACGCGGTGACGGCCCTGCTGGCCCGGGGCCACGTGCTGTTGGAGGACGTCCCGGGGGCCGGCAAGACGGTGCTGGCCCGGGCGCTGGCCCGGGCCACCGGCGGCGACTTCCGGCGCATCCAGTTCACCTCGGACCTGTTGCCGTCGGACATCACCGGGGTCAGCACCTGGTCCCCGAGGAACGAGACCTTCACGTTCCATCCCGGTCCGATCTTCGCCCACGTGGTCCTCGCCGACGAGGTGAACCGGGCCGGACCCCGGACCCAGTCGGCACTGCTGGAGGCCATGAGCGAGCGCCAGGTGTCCATCGACCGGGAGTCGCGCCCCCTGCCCGACCCCTTCCTGGTCATCGCGACCCAGAATCCCCACGAGCACCACGGGACCTACCCCCTGCCCGAGTCCCAGATGGACCGCTTCCTGGTGCGGCTCACCATCGGCTATCCGCCCCGGGACGCCGAGCGGCGCATCGTCGAGGTGAACGGCTACGCGGACAAGGTGGAGGACCTCGTGGTGCCGGTCACCACTCCCGAGGCGATCCTGGAGGCCCAGCGGCATGTCGGCGAGGTGACCATTCCTGCTCCGGTGATGGACTACGTGATGGACCTGGTGGAGCGGACCCGGCGGCACGAGGGACTGGAACTGGGGATCTCGACCCGGGGAGCGGTGAGCCTCATGTCGGCCTGCCGGGCCCGGGCCCTGCTGGAGGGGCGGGACTTCGTGCTGGCCGACGACGTGAAGGCGATGCTGCTGCCCACCTGCGCCCATCGGGTCGTGCCCCGAGGTCGAGGTGTCCAGGGATCCCTGGTCCGGGAGGAGGCCTCGGCGGTCCTGGCCGACCTCCTGGCCCGGACGCCGGTCCCCGGCGACTGACCCGGGGGGACCATGGGCCGTCTGGCGAACTACGTCTGGCGCAGTGACTTCTTCCCTCGGAAACTGTCCTTCACCCGGGAGGGCCGGGTCGTCTTCGTGGTCGCGGTGGGGCTGGGGATCGCCGCGGTCAACACCGGGAACAACCTGCTCTACCTCGTCTTCGGCCTGTCCCTGGCATTGATCGTCATCAGCGGGGTCCTGTCGGAGACCAACCTCCGGGGGATCCGCTGCGACCCGATGCCCGAGATTCGAGGGACCGCGGCCGGGACCACCCTGGTGGTCCTCCGGGTGCGGTCGGTGGCCCGACGGCGCCCGGCCTATTCCCTGGAGGCCTGGCCCGACGTCCCTGGGGCCGCGGTGGTCCCGGCCCGCTTCCTGGTGCTGCCCCCTTCGGGGGAGGCCGAGGGGGTTGTCCGCCTGACCTTTCCCCGGCGGGGGGAGTTCCCGGTGCGAGGGCTGGTCGTGGCGACCACCTTCCCCTTCGGCTTCTTCCGGAAGGCCCTGATCCTGCCGGCCCCGACCCGGGTGCTGGTCCATCCGCGGGTCCATGCGGTTCCCGGGGCCGAGGTTCCGCCCGGCGCGCCCGGGGAGGAACGAGGCCGCCCCCTTCCCGGGGCCGGAGGGGATTTCCTGGGGCTCCGGGACTTCCGCCCGGGAGACCCGCCCAAGTGGATCGCCCACCGACGATCGGCGGGACTGGACCCCCCCCTGGTGCGGGAGTTCGAACGCCTGGCGTCCCCGGTGATCTGGGTGGCCCTGTCCAACATCGTGCCTCCGGGAAGGGACGGCGACGAGCGACTGGAGCGGGCCATCGAGGAGGCGGCCTCCCTGGCCGTCGCGGCGATCCGGCAGGGACGACGGGTCGGACTCGTGAGTCTCAGCGGGGTGGTGGATCCTGGTGCCGGGGAGGCCCAGGCGATGCGGCTGCTGGATGCCCTGGCGACGACTCCGGCCCTGGAGATGAATCCACCGGGGGTCGAGGGCCGCCTGGACGAGTTCCTGCGGCGGGAGACGGGGGCCGAGGCGGTCTTCGTCCGTCCGTGAATCGGGCGGAGAGGGGAGGGGGCCCGATGCCCTTCGATCGCTTCCATCGACTGGTCACCGCCGGGACCCTCTGGACGGCCTTCCTGGCCCTGTTCCTGTCCGGGGAGTTCGGGTGGGCCGTCGGGGCTCCTGCCTTCGTCCTGATGGGCATCGGCCCCTTCCTGGGGGCCTGGGCGGCCCTGAGGTGGGTACGTCGGTCGGCCGGCGTGCTGGCCCTGGCGGTCGGGGTGGCGGTCGCGGCCTGGGGTGTCCGGTCCGGGGACTATCTCTACGCGGCGATCTTCTATGCCGTGTTCCTGGCCGCCTGGAAGGCCCTCCTGCTCTCCCGGGCTCCGGACTTCGTGCAGGCCTATGCCTTGTCGTTCCTGATGGTGATCGCCGCCGCCGTCGTGAACCCCGGCCTGTCCTTTGGGGCGCTGCTCCTTCCCTACGTTGTGATCCTGACCGTGGGCCTGCTGCTGGCCAACCTCCGGAGCGGGGTGGAGTCGGTGCTGGGGGGACCGGGAGAGGACCCCCGGAGCCTGGAGACGGCCCTGGCCCGGAGGGGCATCGTGCCGCCGGCCTTCCTGTGGACCACCGCCGGCATCACGGTGGCGATCTTCCTGTTCTCGCTGGTCTTCTTCTTCGCGATTCCCAGACTGGGCCTCGGGTTCTTCGCCCAGCAGTCCCGGCGGGGCATGGCCGTGACGGGGTTCTCCGAGGAGGTCCGGCTGGGGGACTTCGGGACCCTCATCGAGGATCCGGAGGTGGTGATGCGGGTCCGGGTCGCCGGAGGGGCGCCCGAGGTGCCGTTGCGGATGAAGGGCCAGTCCCTGGATCAATATGACGGCAAGGCCTGGCACAAGACCACCCGGCAGCGGCGGCCCATGCGCATGGACGCGAAGGGGCGGATGGTCGTGTACCCCCGCCAGCCGATTCCCGACGATGAGACGGGATTGCGGGTGCAGGAGGTGTACCTGGAGCCCATGGCCGGGTCGCCCCGGGTCCTCTTCGGGGAACCGGACATCCTGGCCTTCCAGCGGCCATCCAGCGTGATGGAGGCCCTCCGTCCGGCCCACTGGCGCTTCTTCATCGACGATGCCGGCGACGTGGTCGTCACCGGGCCGCCCCAGGTCGCGATCACCTACACGGCCTGGAGCGATCCCCGGCAGGAGGACCCCGAGACCCTGCGCCGGATGACCGATCCGGACCCTCCGTGGGTCCGGGACCTCTGGCTGGACCTGCCGCCCCAGAAAGAGGAGGTGCGACGGCTCGCAGATGACCTGGCCCGGGGAGCGGCCAGTCGTTACGACCTGGCCCTCCGGGTCGAGTCGTTTCTCCGCCGGGAGTTCACCTACTCGCTGGACGTCTCCCACGGCGAGGAGGACCCCCTGGCCGACTTCCTGATCCGGGACCGGCGGGGACACTGTGAGTACTTCGCCTCGGCGATGGTGGTCCTGCTGCGACTGGCCGGGGTACCGGCCCGGATCGTCAACGGTTTCTACGGCGGCGTGGCCAATCCCTACGGCGGGTATGTGGCCCTCCGGCGGGCGGATGCCCACTCCTGGGTCGAGGTCTTCTTTCCCCAGGCGGGATTCGTCACCTTTGACCCCACGCCCCCGTCGGCCCTGGAACTGCGCAACCGCACCTCCTGGTGGAAGGGGGTGTCCGATGCCCTGGACGCCTGGAAACTGGCCTGGTACCGGTGGGTCGTCGAGTACAACCTGGAGAAGCAGGTCTCGGCCCTGGCGGCCCTCTTCGGGGTGCGCCGTGGCGGGGCGGGATTCGGCGCCCCGGTGAACCGGGATGACCTCCGGGCCCTCCGGGATGCCCTGCGTTCGGTGCCCTGGGGCCGGTGGCTGCTGGGGGTGGTCGGGACGCTGGCGGTGGGATGGCTGGTCCTGTGGCGGGTCCGGAACCGACGGCGCGTCTCGACGGGACTGCTGCCCGACGACGACCCCGTCGCCCGGTCCTGGCGTGCCCTGGGGGCCGCGATGGAGGCCCGGGGCGTGCGGCGGGAGGTCTCCGAGACCCAGGTGGAGTTCGCCGAACGGGTCGCTCGGGAGGTCCCCGAGGCGGGGGAGACCGCCCGACAACTGGCCCGCTGGTATGTCGAGAGGGCCTTCGGGGGGACCTTCACCCCGGTCCCCGAAGACCTGGCAAGGCATGTCCGAGACCTGCTGGATCACCTGCCGTCGCCCCGGTCCAGGCGCCGGCTCCGGGGCCCCCGATCCCTTGACCGGGGGGACCACGGGAAGTAGTCTCCGGGGCATGATCGGGACCTCCCCCACCGACCCGCCCAGCGAAGTGCCCTCCCGGACCGTCCACGTGATCACCCACGGCTGCCAGATGAACGTCCACGACAGTCGGAGGATCGTCCAGGTGCTGGCAGGACTGGGATACCGGGAGACGCCGGACCCGGCGGGGGCGGACCTCGTCCTGATCAATACGTGCAGTGTCCGGGCCCGACCCGAGAACAAGGTCCTGGGGACCCTGGCCCGGCTCCGGCCCCTCAAGGAGTTCCGGCCGGGAATGCGCCTGGCGGTCTGCGGGTGCGTCGCCCAGCAGCACGGCCAGGACCTCCTGGACCGCGTTCCCTGGCTGGACCTGGTCTTCGGTCCCGACCGGATCCCGGATCTGCCGCGCATGATCCGGGAACTGGACGAGGGGGGCCGCGTGGCCGCGACCGGGATGGACGACCCGGAGGACTACCGCTTCCTGGAGGTCGATCCGTCGTCGGAGCCGGGGCCGACGGCCTTCGTCACCGTCACGAAGGGATGCAACCGCTTCTGTTCCTATTGCATCGTCCCCTTCGTTCGGGGACGGGAGGCCAGCAAGCCACTGGATCTCCTGGTTCGGGAGGTTCGGGGGCTCGTTGCGGCAGGTGTCCGGGAGGTCACGCTGCTGGGGCAGAACGTCAATGCCTGGGGCCGGGGACTGCCGGGGGATCCCCGGTTCGCGGACCTGCTGGAGACGGTCTCGGCCATCCCGGGGCTGCGGCGCCTTCGGTTCGTCACCTCCCATCCGGCGGACGCCGAGGACCGGATGCTGGACCTCTTCGGCCGACTGCCGAACCTGGCGCCCTACCTGCATCTTCCGGTCCAGGCGGGGTCCGACGCGGTGCTGCAGCGCATGCACCGGGGCTACACGGTGGCCCATTACCTGGGGCGGCTGGAACGCGTCCGGCGGGCCTGCCCCGACATCGCCCTGTCGACGGACGTGATCGTGGGATTTCCCGGGGAGACCCGGGAGGACTTCGAGGCGACCCTGGCCCTGGTCCAGGAGGCCCGGTTCGACGGCATGTTCAGTTTCGCCTATTCCCCTCGGCCCGGGACCGCCGCGGCCCGGTGGCCCGACGACGTCCCGGCGCCCGAGAAGGCCGTGCGGCTGGCGGAGGTCCAGTCTCTCCAGGACGCCATCTCGGCCTCCCGGATGGCCCGCTACCGGGGACGGGAGGTCGAGGTGCTGGTCGAGGGACCGAGCCGGGACGCGACCCGGGTCCGGGAGGGCATCGGGGACCGGCGGGGGGAGGTCCAGGGACGGTCCGGGACCAACGTCCCGGTCCACTTCCGGTCGGACCTCCCGGCGGACCAGGTCCGGGGCCGGATGGCCCGGGTCCGGGTGGACGAGGTCCTGGCGCACAGCCTGCGAGGCACCCTGGTCCAGTGGGAGGAGACGTGAGGCGCGGTCCGGGACGGGTGGAGATGCAGGTCCTGGGGGTCCTGGTTCCCGACGAGCAGGAGGGGCCGGTGGTGATTCTCCGGGCCGTGGAGGGGGAGGAGACCCTGGTGATCCGCATCGGGATCCTGGAGGCCCAGGTCCTGGACATGGTCTGGGAGGACGTCGAGCCGCCCCGTCCCATGACCCACGACCTGTTCTTCGAGACGCTGAAGGCCTTCGCGATGGAGGTCGTCGAGGGGGAGGTGACCGATCTCCGGGACGACATCTACTACGCCCGGTTGCGTGTCCGCCAGGGGGACCACGTGGTGGACCTGGATGCGCGACCCTCGGACACGATGATCCTGTGCCTGCTGGCCCGGGCCCCGTTCTACGTGAAGACCGAGGTCTTCCGGAAGGCCCAGCCTCAGGACGTCGCCGAGGCCTCCCGCCGCCAGTGGATGGGGTTCCTGAAGTCCCTCGAGGCCGCCGAGGACCCCGAGGGAGTGTTGGCGGGGGACGAGGACACCCAGGACCCCGCGCCGATGACCGATGCCGAAGACAAGAAAGGGACGGTGAACTGATGTTTTTCAAGGCCAAGGACCTCATGACGGTGGGGAACATCTCCGGGGGCATCGCGACGATGCTGGTCGCGATGGAGGGCATGGGGCTGCCGGCAGACGCGCCCCTGGAACAGGTCCGGACCTGCCTGTTCTGGTCCGGCTTCGGGATCCTGGTGGCCTTCTTCTTCGACTCCTTCGACGGGGTGGTCGCCCGGGCCCTGAAGCAGATGAACAAGTTCGGTGCCGAGTTCGACAACGTCGCGGACCTGGTGGCCTATTCCGTGGCTCCTGCCTTCCTGGTCTACCTGGCCTATCGGCGAGGCACGGTGCTGCCGGGCCTCGAGGGCCGACCGGACATCCAGGCGGCCATCGCGGTGGTGCTGGCGGCGATCCCCATCATTTCCGGCTGCATCCGATTCGCCCGGTTCAACGTCCGTCGCCTGGACGTCCCGGCCTTCTTCATCGGGTTCCCGAGGCCGGCCTCGGCCCTGACGACCGTGGCGCTGGTGAACGGGCACCTCTTCCAGGCGACCCCCTGGATGGCCTGGGTCGGCGTCCCGATGCTCTTGCTGCTCGGGGCGATGAACCTCTCCCTCGTCCCCTTCATCGGCCACCATGGCCGCCAGTGGTCCTGGTATCTGAAGGTGATCTTGAACTTCGTCTGGTTCTCGGTGGCCTTCTCGGTGGTCTTCGGGGTCTTCCTGGACTGGCTGCCCCGGAACCTCGCCTTCGACTGGACCCTGTTCTGGCTCTGCTGCTACCTCTTCATCGGGTGGACGGACATCTCGACCGAGTCCCGGCGTCGCATCCGGCAGATCACCCGGGACTGGAACCTGTGAGGCGGCCCATGGAAGGACCACCGGCGCTGGATCGGCGGGGATTCCTGGCCCGAGGGCTGTGGGCCCTGGCGGCGTGGTTCCTGGGCCCCAGGGTGGCGGCCGCCGCCGATGCGGGGCGGGTCCGGGGAGTCATCGGGGCCCCGGGAGAGGAGGTCCGGTGGCAGGGGCACGGGGCGGCGGGCTGGTTCGTCCATCGCTGCAACGGCCGGGAGCGATCCCGGCGGCGGGTCACGGCCCGGCCGGAGGGGACGGCCCTGGTGGGCGTGCCGATGGACGGGGGACTGGATCCCGGGGAGCACGAGTTCCTGCTGGAGGCAGGAGGGCGACAGGTCTCCTGCGGGGGCTTCCGGGTGGCCCCCTTCCGCTTCGGCTGTTGAGGTCGTCATGAGGGGGCGGGCCTGGTGGCTGTTGGTCCTCGCGGGGTGGCTGGTCCCTGGACCGGCGTCCCTCCCGGTGGCCAGTCCCCTGCCGGGGCCCCAGGTCAAGATCGATCGGGTGCAGGCCCGGAACCACTCCGACTGGCGGGCCTTCCTATCGGCCATCGACGATGCAGGGAACCCCGTCTCCCTGGTGGAGACGGGCGTCCGGCTGTTCCTGTCCCGGGGCGACGGGTCCGGGGGGCCCGGGGCGAAGCCGGACTGGTCGTTTCGGGCAGGAGGCTTCCCCGAGTCCGGCTTCCGGGGGCGGCTGCGATCCATCGCCGAGGCCCCGGTGGAGCAGGCGGCCCTCTTCGTGGTGGCGGCCCATGCCGAGGTCCCCCGGGAGGTGGCGGTCCAGATCGGGGACCTGGTCCAGCGCGTGGCCCAGGGGCTCCGGAAGGATGCCCGGGTCGGGCTGCTGGTCTACCAGGACCATCTCTGGGTGTCCCGGGGGAGCCCCGGGGGGCCCTGGATGGGGGACCTGAACGACCGGCAGGACTGCCTGGACGCCCTGAGGGGCGTGGCGGACCCCTTCTCCAGTCCTCCGCCGGAGGGGGAGTGCGGCGCCCTGGTCCAGGGGGCCGAGTCCTGGAAGGGACTGTCGTTTCCGGCACCCCAGGGGATGTTCCCGAGGTTCCTGGGAATCCCGGAGGACGAGGAGGTCCTGCGGGCCGCCCGGGCCCTGGGACAGACCCCGCTGGACGGACGGGACCAGGAGTCGACGGGACCGCGGTTCGCCGATGGGGCCGTGGAGGCCGCCCTGCGGTGGCTGGCCATCGCCACGCCGACCGGCGCCCAGCGCCTGGTGCTGATCCTCTCGGACGGTCGCGACGGGTACCTCCGGGTCCCGGACCTCGGGGCGGACCGCCATTCCCGGCGCTGCCAGTCCCGGGTCGAGGCCTGCAAGACCCGGAAGGGGGAACCGACGTTCGACCTCGAGGGGGCGTCGCCCCGGTGCAGCCGGGGCGTGATGGAGTGCGTGATCCCGAAGGTGGCCGAGGGGTTGCGGTCCCGCGAGGGGCAGGTCCTGGACCGGCTGACCACCCTGGTGACCCTGGCGCGGGCCCTGGAGGTCCAGGTTCACGTGCTGGCCATGCCGGGCACCGACGCGGTGGGGAGGTCCCGCCTCAAGGCCCTGGCCTATCGGACCGGCGGCGGCTACTGGGAGGCCACGGACCTCCCGGCGCTCGAGGATGCGACGGCGGGACTGGCGGCCTCCCTGGCCCGACAGGCGGTGCTGGAGCCCCGGAAATCCCTGGAGGTGGGGGTCCCCCATCGACTCATGGCATCCTGGGGCGGCGTCGAATCGCGGTGGGTCCCGGTCCTGGCGGGTCCCGGCGACCCCTTCTGGAAGGGGCCGTGGACCCGCATCCGGAAGGCGGTTCTGGGGCGCCTGGGACATGCCTGGGGCCCGCCGTTGCTGTGGGGGGGGCTGGTGGCCGCAGTCGCGGTCGCCCTGCTGTTGCTGTGGACCCTGGGCCAGGGGGTGAAGGCGCTCGTGTCGAAGGTCGCCCGTCCGAAGATGCCCAAGAGACCTGCGGCTCCGAAGATGCCGGCGCTCAAACGCCCTGGGGGCTGACGGGAGGGAGGCATGGCCGACATCATCATCGCCGGGAAGGCCTTCCCGTTGCCGGACTCCCAGGTGAAGGTGGTGACCTTCCGGGACCCGGGTGGATTTTCCTTCTACCAGGGCCTGGGGGGACAGGTGGCCCCGCTCCAGGCCACCGATGAGAGCGGGGACGTGGTCCCCCTGGTGCGACCCCGGAATCGACCTGCCGGGGCCCCGCCGAAGGTGCTGGGCCTCCAGGGCGCCGGCTGGGCGGACCTGGACCCCTCGGGAAACGCCCTGGCGGCACTTCGCAAGGTGGTCCGGGGGGTGGTGCTGCACCATGACGGCACCGGCAGTGCCCGCATCTGCTTCGAGACCCTCAAGCAGCGCGGGCTGTCCTCTCACTTCCAGATCGACCGGGACGGCACCGTGTACCAGGCGGCGGACATCGCCGACATGACCTGGCACGCCGCGGGCCTCAACGCGGTCACCGTCGGGTTCGACCTCAACAACACCGCCGTGAACCTCCTGAGCAATCCCGAGGCAACGGCCCCCTATGGAGGGCTGCCGTCGAAGGACGAGGTGATCAACGGAGGCACCTTCCGGTCCTGGACCTATTCCGACGAGCAGTACCGGGCGCTCATCGCCGTGCTTCGGGTCCTGAAGAACGAACTGGGGATCCAGCCGGTGTTCCCCCTGGACCAGGACGGCGGGATCCTGCGGCGGGTGCTGGTGGACCCGCCGCCGGACCAGTTCTCCGGGATCCAGTGCCACTGGCACTCGGACGTCCAGAAGTGGGACCCGGGACCCGGCCTGGACTGGCAGCGGATCCTGGCGGGCCTGCGGCAGGAGGACGCGACCTTCCCGGCCCTTCCCTCGGTGTCGTCTCCCTCGCAGGTGGCCAAGAGCGAGGCCGAGCGGCAGTGGGTCCGGGCCCGGGTGCTGCAGGAGGGGGAGCCGGCCCGGGTGCATCTGGCGAAGGCCCTGGAGACCGAGGACCGGGGTGCCCTCTTCCTGCGGATGATCGCCCGGGCCTGCGAGATGTTCGGCGAGGGGGGCTACTTCCCGGTGGGGGTGAACCAGACCTGGCACGGGGGCATCCACGTCCCCTGTGCGCCCGGCACGCCGGTCCGGCCGATGCTCCAGGGGGAACTGGTGGCGGCCCATCTGGTCGGGAGCGACGCCTTTCCCCCGGGCCTCGGGAGCAACAACTTCGTGGTGCTGCGGCACCGCATCCCCTTGCCGCCCCGGCTGGCCTCGGTGACCCGGGCGCCCTGTCCGGAGACCCGGGATCGGGATCGGAGCGGCGAGACCAGCGGGGGCGAGGTGGCGCCTCCGCCGCCCAACGAACTGGTCGTGTTCAGCCTCTACATGCACCTGGACGGGGTGGACTGGCGCCGGCCGACGCCCCTGATGCAGAAGATCCTGAGCCGATATCCCGCGGACCCGAACCCCCAGGACGCCCGGCCAGTCCTCCGGAGCCGCCTGGAGGCCGCGGACCCGAAGAAGTTCCCGAATCCCCTGGTGGCATTGCGGCAGGGGTGGGTCGCCCTCTTTTCTCCCTGGAACGACCCGGACCGGTGGCTGTCGGTGGGGCCCGAGGACGTCCTGGGGGAGGCCGGGGTGTTCGGCGGGGAGGAGAGCCCGCCTCGGGTGCTGCACCTGGAGGTCTTTGCCGACGACCGTTACGCCGAGGCGATGGACCTGTCGCTGTCGGGGCGCTACCTGGTGCCGGGGCCCCAGGACGTCGCCCGGGACCTGACGGTTCGGGATGTGAGGCTGTGGCGGCAACTGGGATGGGATCCTCGGGAACGGATCCCCCCGGGGGCCGACGACGACCTCCGGCCGGCGCCCCTGACCGGGAAGGTCCTCTCGGCCCGGCGGATCCGGGCGTTCTTCGAGAACGCCGACGAGGAGGACCGGCTTTCCCTCCGGAGGCTCATCGTCCGGCACGTCTCCGAGTGGTCCGTCTGGGTGGACTGGGCCCGGACGCTTCTGGAACAGCAACCGTGGTCCGAGGGGGTCCTGCAGGAGTCCCCGGGGTCCGAGGTGCGCCCCTGGAGCCGCTGGTTCACCGGAGAGGCCTCCCGGTGGCTCCAGTTCACCTGGCTCGACGACCGGGTCGCAAGCCACCTGGGGCTGCGGTTCGCCCAGGGCCAGGAAGGGGTCCTGAACCACTTCCATCCGGTCAATTTCCTGGCCTGGTGGCTCTACCTGCGGTCGGCGGTCCGCGGTCGTCCCCTGGAGGACATCCTCCGGTGCCTGCAGGGGAGTGCCGGGGGCATTCAGCAGGGAGTGCCTGCGGTGGTCGATGACCTGTCCTCGATGGCCGGGGACGGGGAGTGGCAGACGCCCTGAGGGCCTTCGGCCCGAGAGGAGCCCCATGAAGGATTCCTCCGCGCCTCCCCGCAAGGCCGGGGAACTGGCCCAGCCGGGGTGCGCGATGACCGGCTTCCTGTTCCAGATGGCCGGTTCCTTCCCCTCCCTGGCCCTGGTCGTCTTCGGGGAGCGGGAGTGCGCCCAGGCGATGCCGCGACTGACCCCGCCGGTGTCGGACCTCGAGACCTGGCCTCTCTTCACGGTGGCCCTGGGGGAGCGGGAGGTGATGGAGGGGCGGGCCGAGGGGCGCCTCGAGGAGGCCCTCCGGGTGATCGCCCGGGAACGGGCGCCCAGGGGAATCGTCGTGATCTCCACCTGCCTCGCGGACACCATCGGCGCCGACCTGGAGGCCCCCTGTCGCAAGGTCGAGGCCGAGACCGGCATCCCGATCCGGGGCCTGCGGACCGGCGGGCTCCGGATGCGGACCCAGGCCGAGGTCTCCGACTGGGTCACCCGGACGGTGATGGATCTGCTGCCGGCATCGGGGGAGATGGACCCAGGGGGGGTGAACCTGGTGGGATACCGGACCGACCGGCCTCCGTCCCGGTGGCTCCAGTCCCGGGTCTTCCGGGCCGAGGCGGCCCGGGTGCTGGAGCGGATGGGGCTGCGGCTGATGGGGTGCGCGCCCGTCGGTGCCACCGAGGACGACTGGACCCGGATCGGTCAGGGGTCGCTCACCGTGGTGTCGGACCGGGCGCTGTTCCAGAAGATGCTGAAGCGCCTGGACCGGCCCGGTCACCGGGTCCTGGAGGTGGCCTCCCCGATGGGGGTGGCGGCGACGGATCGCTTCTGGCGCCAGGTGGGCCAGGCGATGGACCGAGACGCGGGACCCGCCATCGAGGAGGACCCGGAGCGGCGCCGGGCCCTGGAGGCCCTTCCCGAGGTGCGCCAGGCCGTGGCCGGGAAATCGCTGGCGTACGGCATCGGATCCCACCACAACTTCCGCCCCGACGAACTGGCCCAGGAGGGGATGGCGGACCTGCCGCTGTTCCTGGAACTGGGCTTTCGGGTGGAACTGGTCATCCAGGAGCGGGATCGCCCGGACGTCCACCGCCGGATCGAGCGCAACCTCCAGACCATGGGGGTGGACCTGCCCTACCGCCTCTTCTACGAACCGGCGGTGTTGCGGCCGGTGCTGGAGGAGGGGCGCTACGACCTGGCCTACCTGCCGGATTTCCTGGAGGGACAGGCCCGGGAGGCGGGGGTCCCGATGGTGCGGTTCGGCAGCATGCAGCCGGGCTGGTGGGGCGCCATCCGGTCCTGGGGCCTGCTCCACTCGGAAGGGGCGCCGGTGTTCCAGCAGCGCTACGGCCGCTTCCTCCGGGCCGAGGAGGGCGTCCGGCAGGGGAGGGGCGGCGACGCGGGAGGAGGCCGGTGAGGGACCCCATCGAACCCTTCGAGTTGAGAGACGTGGACTCGGGGGACCTCTTCGGGGTCTTCCTGGCGGTGCACGCCATTCCCGGGGCGGTCATGCTGCTGCACACCACCGTGGGATGCAAGTTCAAGACCCAGTTGCAACTGGTCTCCCACGACTGGTTCCAGGAATCCCACAACCAGCGCCTCTGGACCGGCGTGGACGACATCCGGCTGATCCAGGGGTCCGGGGAACGCCTGCTGCAGTTCGCCACCACCTGGTACGAGCGGCGGCGCCCAGAGGTCTTCGTCGTGAGCACCAACGCGGCGGTGGACCTCTCGGCCTTCGACGTGGAGCAGGCGGTCCGGGAACTGAGGAATCGCCTGCCGTGCCACGTGCTTCTCGTCCGGGCACCGGGCACCATCGGGAGCGTGGCCCGGGGCTACGGACGGGTCCTGGCGGCCCTGGCCGAGACCCTTCCCATCGACGGGAACGGCGACCCCGAGGAGGCCGCCCTGGTGGGCTATGTCTTCGACCGCTACGAGATGGAGCACCCGGCGAACTTCGCCGAACTGCGGCGCCTCCTGCGGGCCATCGGCCTCCGGATGGGCGCCACGTGGCTGTCGGGGGAGGGGATGGGCGTCCTCCAGGGCATCGCCCGGGCCGGGACCTGGCTCGTGCTCCCGGAGGGGCGGTTTGCCCGGGCCGCGCTGGATCGCAGAGCCGGGGGCCGGAAGGTGGCCGACGTCTCCCTGCCCCTGGGCTTCGCCGGGACGATGGCCTTCCTGCGGGAGGCGGGCCAGGCCGCCGGGGTGCCTCCCGAGCGGGTGGAGGCCTGCATCGAGAGGGAACTCCAGCGGGCCGCCCCGCTGGCCGCCCAGGGGGCCCGCCGACTCGCGGACCGGCGGGCCGGGGTCTTCCTGCCGACCCGGCTGGCGGCCGCGGTGGCCGTCTGGCTGGCCGAACTGGGCATCCAGGTCCCCCTGGTGGGCCTCACGGACGGGGAGGACGCGGACCCGGAGGCCTTCCAGGCGGTCCTGGATCGACTGGAGGCCCCGGGGACGCTTCGGCCCGAGTTGCTGGTCGCTCCCTCCCGGGACGGGGGCATCCGGGCCCTGGAGCGGGAGATGTCCCGGGGAGGACCGGTGCATCTGGTCGTGGGCACCTCCCCCTGGGCCGGTCCTCTGCGGCACAAGATTCCGGTGGTGGAACTGGGGTATCCCTCGACCCGGCAGCACTGGATCTACCCGGTGCCCTTCCTGGGATTCAACGGCGCGGTGGCGCTGGTCCAGCGGTTCGTGGACGCCTGTTCCCTCCACGGCTAGCCGTGGCCCCCCAGGAAGACCAGCACCATGACCTGGGCCAGCAGGACCCGGAGCAGCATCGTCATCGGATAGACCGTCGCGTAGGCCATCGAGGCGCTGTCGTCCCCCACGAGGTCCGTCGCGTAGGCCAGCGCGGGGGGATCGGTCATGCTCCCGGAGAGGAGCCCGCAGAGGGACACGAAGTCCAGGCCCCACAGGGCCCGGGACGCCACCCCCACCACCACGATGGGAACCAGGGTGATCAGGGCCCCCCATCCCATCCAGGCCCATCCCTGGCCGCTGCTCAGCACCTCCCAGAACCGCTCCCCCGACCGGAGTCCGACGCAGCCCAGGAACAGCGCGATGCCAAGGTCCGCGAGCAACTTCTTGGCCGGATTGGGGACGTAGGACAGGAAGGGGCCGATGCGGCCGAAGCGCGACAGGGCGATGGCCACCAGCAGGGGGCCGCCGGCCAGGCCCAGGCGCACCGGGGCCGGGACGCCCGGCAGGGACAGGGGAATGCTGCCGACGAGGACTCCCAGGGCGATGCCGAAGAAGACCGGGATGATGTGGGGCCGGTCGAGGCTCTGGACCGAGTCCCCCAGTTCCCGGGCGGCCTGGGCGGTGGTGGCCTCGGTCCCGACCAGCAGGAGGCGGTCCCCGAACTGGATCCGGAGCCCCGGCGGCGGGGTGAACTCGAGGCCGGACCGGATGACCCGGGTGACGATGACTCCGTAGCGGTCCTCGAGGGCCAGGTCCTCCAGCGTGCGGTCCACGATGGAGGTTCGGGTCACCACGACCCGCCGGATGAAGATGGCGCTGGGGAGGCGCGGGAGGTCCAGGTCGCTGTAGCGACCCGCGATGGTCCGGAAGCGATCGACCCGATCGGCGGTCCCGATGACGTGGATCACGTCCCCCGTCTTGAGGGGAGCGTCGTGAACCGCCAGTTCCTGGGTTCCCTCCCGAAAGAGGCGGCTCGCCGTGAGCCCTCCGCCGGCCAGTTCCAGGGCCTCGTTGACCGTCCGTCCCCCCAGGTTGGGATTCGTGATCTCGATGTTCCGGGTCACCAGGGGTTCGGCGCCGCCGCTCCGGGCCCGCCGGAACCGGTCCACCTCCCGCTTCACGTCCACCCGGAAGAGTCGCCGCAGGACCAGCAGCGTGCCGATGATCCCGACGATGCCGAAGGGGTAGGCCACGGCGTAGGCCATGCCCGTCCACTGGGAGGCCTCCCGGGGCACCGAGGGGAGGCCCGAGAGGGCCTGCTGGGCCGCGCCAAGACTCGGCGTATTGGTGACGGCCCCCGACAGGAGTCCCACGGCCACCGGGACTTCCAGCACCCCCAGGAAGGCCAGCAACATCGCAATGCTCGTTCCCAGCAGCACCACCGCGGCCGCCAGGAAGTTCATCCGCAGTCCGTCCTTCCGCAGGTTTCCCAGGAACCCGTGGCCGACCTGCATCCCGATGGCATAGACGAAGAGGATCAGTCCGAAGTCCCGGACAAAGTCCAGCAGGTCCGGCCGGAGGCCCAGTCCCAGGTGCCCGAAGGCCAGGCCGACGAAGAGGACGCCGCCGACGCCCAGGCTGACCCCGGCCACCCGGACATGGCCCAGGGCCAGGCCGAGGCTCACCACGAGGGCCAGGGTCAGGATGGCCGCTGCGACGCCGTGCAATCCCAGGAAGTCCATGGGGTTCTCCGGTTCCGGGAAGCCCGGATGCGCCTCTACTGCCAGGGCACCGGAAGGTCAAGGGCCCCAGGGGTTGTTCCTGACCGGAACCGGTCAAACGAGGGAGGCGCCCCATTCTGTGGGGGGGCCGTGGGGACCGCGGCCAGGCCCGGAATCCGCCCGGCGCGCCGGCGGGCACGAGGGGCCGGGTTTGCCCTTGCTCGGCCCTGGTCGGCCGACTATGCTTCCCGATCGTGGACAGGCGCCTCCCGACCGCAATCGCGACGATGTTGCTGCTGGCGGCCCCGGCGGTTCGGGCCGAGATTCCCCTGGTGAACGGGACCGTGGCGAACCGGAGCGGGTCCTGCGGCGAGGGGCGGGACCTGGTGGTGCAGGTCTCGGGAGGCAGCCAGTCGGTTCGCATCGCCGTGCCGTCGGGGGCCGAGGCGGGACTGGGGCTCTCCCGGGAGGTGCACCGGATCCTGGTCACAGACGCCGCCGGGGCCCTGGTCGAAGAGACCCTGATCTGGGTCCGGGAGGAGGGCTTTCGCCTGGAGGTCGGCTGCCCCCGGAGGCCACCGGGACCGGCGGCGGAGATGCCGGGGGAGGGAACGGCCCCGGGCAAGGGCGCGGTCCGGGTGACGTTGACCAACACGACGGCCTCCTGTGGGCGGCCCGAGGAGGCCGAGTTCCGCATCCAGGGGACCGTCGCGGCGACCCTGGGCCCCGGGGAGTCCCGCCAGGTGGCGCTTCCGGCCGAACGGCCCATCGTCGTGGATGTCGCCGTCGGAGGAAGGCGCCAGTGGACCTTCTCGGTGGCCAGGCCCCGGGAGGGGGAGACCTGGGCCTACGGTTGCACCCAGCCGGACCTGGCCCGGGCCTCCGAGGGCATTCCGGTCGCCTTCGAGAACACCACCGACCAGTGTCCGGAACCGGCGGGGGGTCTCCATCTGACCCTGTGGGTGGACGGCCAGCCAGTGGTGGGCCTGGCCCCCGGCGGCAGGACCGCGGTCAGGGTGGCCCCGGGCCTGCACCAGTTCGAGGTGCGTCCGGGCCTCACGATGGAGCGGCTCGTCCGGGGCCAGCGGGACGTCCAGGCGACCTTCCGCATCCATTACGGGTGCGGGCGTTGATGGCGGTTCGGTGCGCCCCGGGCCCGGGGCGGCGGGGGATTGGATGAAGAAGAACTTCGTGCTCGACACCAACGTGATCCTCCATGACCCGAACTCCCTGCTGGGGTTCGCCGACAACAATGTCTGCATCCCCATCTACGTCATCGAGGAGATCGACAACTTCAAGAAGGAGTTGTCGGAACTGGGGCACAACGCCCGGCAGGCGAGCCGGATGCTGGACCGCTTTCGGGAGCGCGGCGACCTCCGGGAGGGCGTGGAGCTCCCCGAGGGGGGCAAGCTGCGGGTGCTCTTCGCCACGGCGGACCACCTGAAGGACATGGCGCCGTACCACCATGACATCAGCCTTTCCCACCTGATGGATCGCATGATCGTCGGGACCGCCCTGGAGTTGCGGAAGATGGAGCCCTCGGTCCCCGTCGTCTTCGTCACGAAGGACGTGAACCTTCGGATCCGGGCCGTGGCGATGGGTCTCCACGCGGTGGACTACAACAAGGAGAAGCGGGACGTCACGGAACTCTACACGGGCACCGGGGAGATCGGTCTCTCGGGGGACGAGATCCAGCACCTCTTCCGGGGCGAGACCGTGCCGATTCCCGAGGGGACCCAGGTCTTCGAGAACCAGTACCTGGTGGCTCGAAATCCGGCGAATCCCTCCCAGTCGGTGCTGGTACGGGTCCGTCGCAAGGAAGGATGCCTGATGCGGATCGTGGACCTCAAGGACCCGGTCTGGGGCATCCGTCCACGGAACAAGGAGCAGCACTTCGCCCTGGACGCCCTGCTCCGGGACGACATCAAGATGGTGACGCTGGTGGGGAAGGCCGGCACCGGCAAGACGCTCCTGGCCATCGCCGCGGGGCTGCAGAAGGTGGCCGAGGAGGGGACCTTCACGCGCCTGCTGGTCTCCCGGCCGATCTTCCCCCTGGGGAGGGACATCGGCTACCTTCCGGGGGACGTCGAGGAGAAACTGAACCCCTGGATGCAGCCCATCCACGACAACGTGGAGTTCCTCATGGGACTGTCGAAGCCCGACCGGCGGGGCGGACGGTCCTACCGGGAGTTGATCGAGATGGGGCTCATGGAGGTCGAACCCCTGACCTACATCCGGGGCCGGTCGATCCCCAATCAGTACATGATCGTGGACGAGGCCCAGAACCTGACGCCCCACGAGGTGAAGACCATCATCACCCGGGTGGGGGACGGCACCAAGATCGTGCTCACCGGCGACCCCTACCAGATCGACAATCCCTACGTGGACAGCGTGAACAACGGCCTGGTCTTCGTCGCCGAGCGCTTCAAGCAGACCCCGATCGCCGCGACGGTGACCCTCCAGAAGGGCGAGCGATCGGAACTGGCCGAACTGGCCTCGAACCTTCTGTGACGGGGAGACGGCGATGACCGTTCGGGAAATCCTCCGGATCCGGCGCACCGTGCAGGCCTTCGAGCCCGAGGGACTGCTGCTGGACCGTCAGACCCTGGAGGACCTGGTGCAGGAGGCCTCCCTGTCCCCGTCGGACCACAACCTGCAGCCCTGGCGGTTCCTGATCATTCGGGACCGGGCCCGCAAGGAGGACCTCTACCTGTGCACCGGCCGATCCCGAAAGGTCCGGGAGGCCTCGGCCCTGATCCTGGTCTGCGGCGACCTCCAGGCCGACCGGGAGGCCCTCCGGGAGGCCGAGAGGCAGGTCCAGGCCGGCGAGAGGACCCCGGAGGACCTGGGGGCGTTGCGGGAGCGCCTCGCCAGTGTC
Source organism: Deltaproteobacteria bacterium (assembly GCA_029547805.1). GTDB lineage: Bacteria > Myxococcota_A > UBA9042 > DTJE01 > DTJE01 > JAGOKF01. The sequence goes on along the minus strand of JAKPOP010000003.1, from coordinate 469,776 downwards.
CTGCCGCCGGACCGCTCCGCCGACCGGATGATGCTGGCGGTCCGCGACGCCTCCATGGCCGCGATGGCGCTGCTGCTGGTGGCGACGGAGAGGGGCCTGGGGACGGCACTGATCGGGTCCCTGGACGAGTCGGCCCTGCGCTGGACCTTTCACATCCCGGACCGCTACGTGCCGGTCGTGGTGCTGGCCCTGGGGCTTCCGGCCCTGGACCATCCCCCTCTCGAGCCTCGCCGCCGGTTCCCGCTGCACCGCATCGTCTTCCACGAGGACATGGGGGCCGCCGAGCCCTGACCCCCCGGGTCGGGGTCCCAGGCCCGGCAGGAACATCCTCCCCGGGGAACGTTGCCTTGGGTGGGGCCGGTGATTATCATGCCGTCGCGCCCTTTCGGGAGAGAAGGAGAGCGAGCGTGAAGCAGGGAATGCGGACGTTCCTGATCTGGCTGCTGTTCATCGGCCTGTTCGTGATGGTGCTGATGCACTCCCGGGGCGGCAAGAAGAGCCAGGAGATCGACTTCAGCGAGTTCATCTCGAAGGCCCTGCCCGCCGCCGAGTCTCCCGATGGGCCCCCGCCGCCGACCCAGGTCGAGGCCGTCCGGGTCAAGGGGGAGCGGCTGGAGGGCACCTTCGTGGACGGAAGCGCCTTCACCACGGTCGGGGACCTGAAGGACTTCCAGAAGGACCTCATCGCCCGGGGCGTCAAGGTCAGTTACGAGAGTCAGGAGGTCGGCCTCTGGGTGACGATCCTGACCTCATGGCTGCCGATGCTGCTCTTCGTGTTCCTCTTTGTGATGTTCATGCGACAGACCCAGTCCGGGGGCGGGAAACTGTTCAGTTTTGGGAAGTCCCGACACCGGGTCCTCAGCGAGAGTTCCCGCAAGGTCACCTTCCAGGACATCGCCGGGATCGACGAGGCGAAGGAGGAACTCCAGGAGATCATCGAGTTTCTGAAGGACCCCCAGCGGTTCACGAAACTGGGGGGGCGGATTCCCAAGGGCGTGTTGCTGATGGGGCCTCCCGGGACCGGCAAGACCCTGCTGGCCCGCGGGGTGGCCGGGGAGGCGGGAGTGCCCTTCCTCTCCATCAGCGGGTCCGACTTCGTGGAGATGTTCGTCGGGGTCGGGGCCTCCCGGGTGCGCGACCTCTTCGAGGAGGGCAAGAAGCGGGCGCCGTGCATCATCTTCATTGACGAGATCGACGCCGTCGGGCGCCAGCGGGGGGCGGGGCTCGGCGGGGGCCACGACGAGCGGGAGCAGACCCTGAACCAGTTGCTGGTCGAGATGGACGGCTTTGAGGCGAACACCGGGGTCATCATCATGGCCGCCACCAACCGTCCCGACGTGCTGGATCCGGCGCTCCTGCGTCCCGGGCGCTTCGACCGGCGGGTGGTGGTCCCGAGCCCCGACGTGAAGGGACGGGAGGCGATCCTGCTTGTCCACTCCCGCAAGGTGCCCCTGGCCGACGACGTGCGGCTCGACGTGGTGGCGAAGGGGACGCCCGGTTTCGTGGGGGCCGACCTGGAGAACCTGGTCAATGAGGCGGCGCTGCTGGCCGCCCGGAAGGGGCAGGACCAGGTGACGATGGCGGACCTGGAGGAGGCCAAGGACAAGGTCCTCATGGGGGCGGCCCGCCGGAGCATCGTGATGAGCGAGCACGAGCGAGAACTGACGGCCTATCACGAGGCGGGGCACACGATCGTCGCGAAGACGGTCCCCGGGGCGGACCCGATCCACAAGGTCACGATCGTGCCTCGGGGCCTCTCGCTGGGAATGACCCAGCAGTTGCCCAGCGAGGACCGCTACACCGCGTCTCGTTCCTACCTGATCAATCGCCTGGCGATCCTGATGGGAGGACGGTCGGCCGAGATGCTGGTCTTCGGAGAGGAGAGCAGCGGCGCCGGGCAGGACATCCGGATGGCCACGGAACAGGCCCGCAAGATGGTCTCCCAGTTCGGGATGTCGATCCTGGGGCCGATCTACATGGACCACGTGGGCGAGATGGTCTTCCTGGGGAAGGACCTGACCTCCCAGCGGGAGATCAGCGAGGCCACGGCCCAGCGGGTCGACCGGGAGGTCAAGCGGCTGATCCTGTCGGCCCAGGACGAGGCCATCCGGATCTTGACGGAGCGTCGGAGCGCCCTGGAGGCCCTGGCGAAGGCCCTGCTGGAACACGAGACCCTCGACGGCGACGAGGTGGACCGGGTGATCGGGGGAATGCAGCCCGCGGTGGGATGACACCACAGGACAACGGCATGCGGCGGTTCGATTCCACGTCCTGGAGGCTTGCGGCGCCGCTGGCCTACCTGTGGGCGATGGTGGCCCCGTCGGCCCACCTGGTGCTGGAACCCCACCGGGTCTGCCTCGAGCACGGGGAACTGGTCCATCGGCACGATGCGGCGCCGCCCGTGGCCGACTGGCATGCCGCAACGGACTCCCCGACCCTGGACCCCAACGGGCGAGGGCCCGGAGACGACGAACCCCATCTGCACTGCCATCTGGTCCAGGACCGACCCCGGGACACGCTGGTTCCGGGGACGGCCCTGCTCCTGGCCCCGGTGGATCCGGGGATGGCCACGACGATGGCCCCCCCGGAGCCTGCCGCTTCCCGGTCGGTTCTTCTGGCCCTGGCGCCGAAGCACTCCCCTCCCTGCGGCTGATCGAATCCCCTCGGGACATCGTGGAATCGCGGGTCGGCGGCCCGGAAGGGCCGCCGTGGGAAGGAGTCTTCATGCGGATTCGGACAGTCATTGGAACGTGCGTGATGCTGTGCCTGACCGGGATCTCCCGGGGGGCACTGGCACAGGAGGTCCCCGGATCGCCGGGGCCCGAGGACGCGGACCGTCGGGCGCTGGAAGAGGCCCTGGGGGCGGACCGGGCGGCGGCGAGGCCCCCGGCGGCCATGCCCCCGGCGGCCATGCAGACCGCCTCGACGACCGTCGCTCCGACGGCGGCCGGCGGCATCTCCCTGGACCTCTCGTTCATCCTGGACGTCGCCGGGGCCTGGTACAGCCAGGACCCCGCCACCATCGGCGGCCATGACCCGAACCGGACCGGGTTCAACTTCCAGGGCCTAGAACTGGCCATCCAGTCCAACGTGGACCCCTACTTCCGGTTCGTCGGCACGATGGTCTTCTCCCAGTTCGGCGTCGAGGTGGAGGAGGCCTATGGACAGACGTTGTCCCTGCCCGGGGGGCTCCAGGTGAGGGCGGGGCAGATGTTGACGCGGTTCGGGCGGATCAACGGGACCCACCCCCACCAGTGGTCCTTCGTCGATCAACCCCTGGTCGTGGGGAAGTTCCTGGGCAGTGAGGGAAGTCGGGGCCTCGGGGCCGAGTTGTCCTGGCTCACGCCGCTTCCCTGGTTCCTGGAGGTCTCGGCGTCCATGACCGACGCCGCCGGCGAGTGCTGCGCCCGGTCCTTCCTGGGGGGGCGGGACCTGGGGATCCACGGCATTGGCGACTTCCTCTACACGGCGGCCATCCGCCAGTTCTTCCCCTTTGGCCGGGACTGGTCCCTCCTCTGGGGCCTGTCGGGCCAGTGGGGGCCCAACGCCAGCGGCCACGGCAACCGGACCGAGATCTACGGAACGGACCTCTATCTCCGGTATCGCCCCGCGGGACATCCGGAGCGAATGGCCCTCTCCTGGACCGTCGAGGGCTTCTACCGGGCCCGGCAGGTCCCGGGGACCTCGCTGCGGGACTACGGGGGATACGCCCAGATGGTCTGGCAGATCACCCGGCGCTGGGAGACGGGGGTCCGCTACGAGTTCGTATCGGGGCTTCCCGGCGACCCCCTCGATCCGGAATGGACCGACCACCGGCAGCGGGCGGCGGTCCAGGCCACCTTCTACCCGTCCCATGATTCCCGGATTCGCCTCCAGGGGAATGGAGACTGGATGGCCTGGCGCCAGAAGCCGGTCCTGGGGGCGATCCTGAACCTCGAACTGGCGGTGGGTGCCCACGGCGCCCACACCTTCTAGGAGGGGACGATGAGAGCGACGCTGGTGTTCCTTGGGATGCTGTCGTTCCTGGCCCCGGAGGGGGCCGTTGCCCGACTGCGCGTGGCCGCCACGCTGCCGACCTTGGGGGCCGTGGTGAAGGAGGTGGGCGGCGATCGGGTGGAGGTGAGCGTCCTGGCCTCGCCGGAGGAGGACCCTCACTACGTGGACCCGCGGCCCAACCTGATCCTGGTCCTGAACCGGGCCGACGCCCTGGTGGTCAATGGCCTGGACCTGGAGGTGGGCTGGCTCCCGCCGCTGCAGGCCCAGGCCCGCAACGGTCGCATCCAGACCGGTGCCCCCGGCTACCTGGACGCTTCGACCCTGATTCCCCGCCTGGACGTGCCGACCACTCCGGTGGATCGCGCCCAGGGGGACATTCATCCAGGGGGCAATCCCCACTACCTCTTCGATGCGCGGTCCCTGGAGCGGGTGGTCCGGGGTGTGGGGGAGTTCCTGGGGCGCCTGGACCCCGAAGGGGCTCCGGAGTACGGGCGGCGGGCCGAGACCCTGGCGGGGTCCCTGGAGGCATTCCAGCGGGAACAGGCGGCCCGAATTGCCGCCCTGCCGGTCGAGAAGCGCCGGGTGGTGTCCTATCACCGGTCCTTTCCCTACCTCTACCAGTGGCTGGGCCTCGAAGAGGTGGCGACGATCGAGCCCAGGCCCGGCATTCCCCCGGACCCGGGACACGTGGCCCGGGTTCTTGCGACGATGAAGGCCACCGGTGCCCGGGTGATCGTCCAGGAGACCTGGCAGCCCCGGAACACCTCCCAGACCCTGGCCCGCCTGGTCGGGGGCACCGTCGTGGTGCTGCCGGGGGGGGTGGACCTTTCCCGAGGCGAGTCCCTGCTGGACCATCTGCGGCAGGTTGCCGGGGGGGTGATTCATGCGCTGCAGCATTGACCGTCGTTTCCTCGGGGCCATGGCCTGGCTGGTGGTTCTGTTGCCGGCTGGTTGCGCCTTTTCCCCCGGCGACCCCTGGGGTCGTCTGGAGGCCTCCCTGGAGGTCGACATGGTGCCTTCCCCGGGACGCCAGGACGCCTCGGGTCGCCTGATCACGGCCCTCGACTACCGCGTTCGCATCGATTCCATGACCGTCCAGGGGGGTGAACTGGAGGTCCTGGGCACGTCCGGGGGAGGGGGGGAGGCGACCACGGCCTTCGACCCGGCGCATCCCCCGGAGGGCTACACCCTGTGCCATGGAGGCCACTGCCACACCACCGACGGACGGCTGGTCCCGTACGAGGAGATCACGGGTGCATCCACCGGGGCCTCGGAACAGACCTGGCAGCGGATCCCCTGGCAACAGACATCGGTGGAGGTCCCGGTCGGGGGCCGGGCGACCGTGCCTCTGGGCCTCTGTCCGGAGGACTGCGCGTTGCCGGAAGGGAGCCTCACCCGGGTCCAGGTGGCGCTGGACGGGGTTGCGCTGGAAGGGCAGGTCTTTGACGCCCGGACCGGGGAGTCCCGGCGGCTTCCGGAGGAGGGAGTTCCATTCCGTGGCACCGTGACGGGCAGCGTGCAGGTCCGGACCGTCCTGTCGGAGGCGGTCGGTCCCGGCCATCCCCTCCGGGTGCCCCTGGCCGTGACCCTGTCGATTCCTGAATCCCTGCTGGACAGGGTGGATTTCGCCTCCCTGCCACAGGACGGGGACTTCCGGGACCTGGCCGGGGCCAGTTCCTCGATCCGGGAGGCCCTGGCCGCCGGCATGACGGTCCAGGGAGAGGTGGTGCGGTAAGGCGTGAACTGTTGGGACGCATGCAGGCCGGTGGATGCCGGCACACTGATAGGAGGAAACACGATGCATCGGCACTTCCATCGTTGGGTGATCGCGCTGTGGTCGGTGGTGGTGGGCTCCACCGAACCGGGATGCTCCCATTCCGGAGGATCGGCCTCGGACCTGGGGGCCATGGAGACGGGTCATGACCACGAAGGGGAGGTCCTGTCGGAGGCCTGCGAACACATGGCCGAAGGGCCGGCCCAGGAGGTCCGGGCCTCCCCGACGGGGGACCCGGGCGCCCCCTCGGTGGCGACGCCGCATACGCGGTTTGACGCCACGCTGGTGGCGGTGGACGGAGGCCAGGGAGGGGACCTGTCCTATGCCGTGAGCCGGGCCGGCCTGCTGTGGGTCGCCCTCTCGAAGGACGTCCCCCTCCAGATCACGCGGGAGGTGGATGGTCAATCGCTCACGTCGGAGGAGGTGGTGGCAGGCCCCGGCACCGGCTGCGACGAGGTGGCCTGGGCGGCCGCCTACCCGGTCGAGGTGGGGACGGTGCGGATCCGGCTGGGGCCAACGCCCCAGACCCAGGTCTCCCTGGTGCTGGAACTGGAGGCGGAGTGACAGGCTGCCTGCGGGCAGGACCATCCGGTCATCACGCAAGGGGAGGACCATGGATCGCACGGATCACGGGCAGGAAGCGGTGCAGATGGACCACAAGACGTTGATGGAGGTCCGGGACCTCCAGGTTGGATACCGGGGACAGGCCCTGTTGCCTGCCTTGTCCCTGGAGGTTGCGCGGGGGGAGTTCTGGGGCCTGATCGGGGCCAACGGGTCCGGCAAGACGACGATGCTGCGGACCCTGCTGGGCCTGGTGCCGCCCATCTCGGGCCTCGTGGCGCGGGGACCGGGGGTCCGGCTGGCCTACGTGCCCCAGCGCGGCGATCTGGAGGACCGCTTGCCGGGCCGCGTGCTGGACGTGGTGCGGGACGGCGTGGACCGGGACTGGTCCTTCCTGGCCCCGTTCCGGTGCGCCCGGGAGCGGGATCGCATCCGGGAGGCCCTGGAGGCCGTCGGGGCCTGGGATTTCCGCCACCAGCCCGTCGCCCAGCTCAGCGAGGGCCAGAAGCAGCGGGTGGAGGTGGCCACCGCCCTGGTGTCGGAACCCGACCTGCTGGTCCTGGATGAGCCCACCGCGGCGATGGACTTCGCCGGGGAGCACGACGTCTTCGACCTGCTCACGGACCTGATCCGCAGTCGAGGCGTGTCGGTGCTGGTGGTCAGTCACCACCTGGGACTGCTGCTGGAGCATGCCTCTCGCCTGGTGGTCCTGGATCGGGGGGCCGGGATCGCCGTGGCGGGCGACCGGCGGGAGGTGCTGGCCCGGCCCGAGGTCCAGGGGCTTCTGGGTCCAGGGGTCTCGGGGGATGGCCCCCTCGGGGAGGAGGCGTGATGGACGATCCGGCGAGTCTTTCGCAGTTCTTCGAGGCCTGGGACCTGTTCCGGGATCCGGTGGTGGCCGGGACCGTGACGGGGGCCGTGCTGGGCTGGATGGGGGTCTCGGTGGTGCTGGGCCGCATGGTCTTCCTGTCGGCGGCGCTGTCCCAGGCCGCCGGACTCGGCGTCGTGACGGCCTTCTGGGTCGGCGGGATGCTGGGGATGGCCCTCTCGCCCTGGGGCGGGGCCCTGGCCTGCACTGGGCTGGCGGCCCTGCTGCTGGCGGGTCGGGACCGCGGCCTTCTTGGCCGGGAGGTGCGCCTGGCCCTGGTCTACCTGGTCGGGGCCGCCGGGACGCTGGTGATCGGAAGTCGGGTCGTCGGGGAGATCCAGGACGTCCAGACCCTCCTCTTCGGGTCGGCGGTGGCGGTCCGGCCCGAGGACCTGAAGGTCCTGGTGCTGGTCCTGGGGCCCCTGTGGCTCTTCCAGGTCTGGTGGGGCCGGGGGTTGCGTCTGGCCCTCTTCCGACCCGAGGCGGCGGCGGTCCGGGGGCTTCCGGTCCGGTGGCTCCAGGTCTTCACGCTGATCTCCCTGACGCTCTCCCTCTCCCTGGCGACCCGGGTCATCGGGGCCCTGCCGGTCTTTGCCTTCTCGGTGCTGCCGGCCACTGCCGCCATCGCGCTGGCCCCTTCGGTGGCCTGGGCCCAGTGGGTGGCCCTGGGGGCCGGCGCCCTCTCGGGATTCCTCGGATACCTGCTGGCCTTCCTCTGGAGCCTGCCGGTGGGACCTGCCCAGGCCCTGGTGGCGGCGGGCCTGGCCCTCCTGGCCTGGGGCCTTCGTCGTCTGGTCCTCCGGTGGTGAGGGGTCGTTCGCGGTCGTCTCGGACGTGGCGGGCCTTCAGGGAAGCCGATGTCGCGCTGGATGGCCGCGGGGGCGGTGCTCCTTGACACCCGAGGGGGTGTTGGGCTAGCGTCCAGGCCGCTTGTAGCGGGGGAGGACTCCGTGGAATCCGAGGGAACCGCCATCATCGGGACCGGCATCGTGGTCCGGGGGGAGGTCTCGGGCGATGCGCCGCTGACCATCGCCGGGACCCTGGAGGGAGAGTTGCGGCTGGAGGCCGAGGCGACGGTGGCCCCGGAGGGCCTCGTGAAGGGGACCGTCGAGGCCCCCGTGGTCCAGGTCGCCGGTCGGCTGGAGGGGGAGGTCCGGGCCTCCGAGTGGGTCCGCCTCGACCCAGGATGCCAGGTCCAGGGGACCCTCACGGCGCCCCGGGTGATCATCGAGGAGGGGGCGGTGCTGAACGGCACGCTGGAGATGGAGGTGGGCCCCTCGCAGGCGGGTGGCGGCCATGAGTGACACGGTGATCGGGTCCAGGACCCTGGTTCGAGGACGCATCCTCGGGGAGGACCCCGTCGTGGTGGAGGGGCGTGTCGAGGGGACCATCCGCCCCGACGCCCCCGTGCGCATCGAGGCTTCGGGGCGGGTCTCGCGGGAGGTCCAGGGGACCGAGGTCCGGGTCCTGGGCATCGTCGAGGGGACCGTCACGGGGACCCGGCGGGTGGAGATCCTCGCAGGGGCTCAGATGCTGGGCGACGTGAAGACCCCCAGGATCCTGATTTCCGAGGGGGCCGTATTCCGGGGCCGGGTGGAGATGGACTTCCAGGAGAGGTGACCGATGGCGGGACAGGACGGGTCCAAGACGGAGATCGGGCCAGCGACTCGAGTGATCGGGGACGTCGAGGCCGAGGAGGACGTCTTCGTCCTCGGGAGGCTCGAAGGCACGGTGCGTTCGACTGCCTCGGTGGTCATCGAGGAGGGGGGGCTGGTCCTGGGGCAGGTGGAGGCGGCCTTCGTGGTCATCGCGGGACGCCTGGAGGGAACCGCCGTTGCCGAGAAGCGCCTGGAGATCACCGAGACGGGGACGGTGCTGGGGGACCTGGCGGCTCCGGCCCTGGTGATGCTGGAAGGAGGCGCCGTCCGGGGCCGGGTGGCCATGGACGGCACGCGGCCGTCGAGGGCCGCGACCCCGGCCCCTTCCCGGACCCCCCGTCCCGCGGCGACGACCGGCGCCTCGGCCGGCGCCACCCGGAGAGGAGGCAGCGCCACCCGGTCGGGGACGACCTCGACCCAGCCGGCCCCCCGGGCGACTCCCCGATCCGGGGCGACCCGGAACGAGCCGGTCCGGGAACTGCCGCTGGACCCGGAGCCCGGCGAGAACTGACCACGGACCGCGAGCCAGGAGTCTGACGTGGAACCTCGGGAGGAGTTGCTGGACCTGCTGACCCGGGTCGCCTACGAGCCCCGGACGGTGGTCCTGCGCTCCGGGAAGACCTCGGACTACTACCTGGACTGTCGCCGAGTGACCCTGGAGGCCCTCGGGGCCCGCCTGTCGGGGATCCTGCTCCATGACCTCTACCGTCGCACGATGGACCCGGTAATGGCCGTGGGAGGGCCGACGTTGGGGGCGGACCCCCTGGTGATGGCCTTCCTGCTCCGGGCCCTGGAGGTCGGCGAGCGCCTGCCGGGCTTCCTGGTCCGGAAGGAGGCCAAGGGCCACGGCACCGGGTCCCGGATCGAGGGGCGGTGGGGAGTCCCGGCAGGGGCGCCGGTGCTGCTGCTGGAGGACGTCCTGACCACCGGCGGGTCCCTGTTGGAGGCCCTGCAGGCGTGCCGGGAGGAGGGGCTGCGTCCCGCCGGGGCCCTGGTCCTGGTGGATCGCGAGGAGGGGGGACGGGAGGCGCTGGCGGCCCAGGGGCTCCCGGTCCAGGCCCTCTTCACCGCATCGGAGATTCGCGGGCGGGCGTGACGTCCCCGCCGGTTCCCGTCGTCCTGCAGGCCTCCCGGGCCCCATTCAGGCCGGGCGGACCACCTGCTTGAACTGGAACAGGTGGTGCCCCAGCAGCAGAAAGTCCCCGTCCTGGATCGCCACCCGGCCCCGGACCCGCAGGAAGCACCCGTTGGTGCTTCCCTGGTCCTTGAGCAGGCACGAGGCCCCGCTGATGGCGAAGGCCGCATGTCGCGACGACACGAACGGGTCGTCGGGCAGCAGGATGTCGCCCGTGGTGCGCCCCAGCGTCGTCTCCGGGACCCGGAGGAGATGGGCCTCCATCACCACGTCGCCGGGCCCCAGGCGCAGCAACCGTCCATGGAACTCCGTCGGCCCCCCCAGGGACCCCAGCGGCGCCGCCCCGTCCACCGATGCGGGGGCCTTGGCGGGGTTCAGCTCGACCTGGAAGAAGGCGTGGCCGATGCGGATCTGGTCCCCGTCGGTCAGCGTCCGCTGGCCCGTCACCCGGATCCACGTCCCGTGGGGGCTTCCCAGGTCCTCCAGGAACACGACGTCCCGCCCGACCTCCAGCACCGCGTGGCGATCCACGACCCGGGGGTCGTCGGGGATGGTCACCTCGGGACCGGTGCGCCCGAGGTGGTTGGTGCCGTCGGACAGGGGAATCTCGTTGCCCCGGGTCCCGTCGCTCCGGATCGCGATCAGGACGCTGCCGGGGCCCCGGCTGGGGGACTGCCGGGGCTTGAACCCCTTCAGGGACTGTTCCAGGGGCTTCCCACAGTTGAGGCAGTAGGAGAAGATCTCCTCGTTTTCGGTTCCACAGTGGACGCAGCGAATCATCTCCGTCCCCCTTCGGGTTCAACGACTTCGCCGGAAGCCGGCTTGCCGATCCTACCATTCCGGTCTACCATTGGAAAGCCGTATTCGGGAGTCCCGCCCGTGACTGCATGCCCCGCATGCCGCAAGGAAGCACCTGACGGGTCGAGGTTCTGCCCCTTCTGCGGGGGCAAACTGGCCTCAGAGGACCAGAAGCCCCAGGACCCCCTGGTCGGTCGGGTCATTGCGGACAAGTATTCGGTGAAGCGGTGGATTGCCAGCGGCGCGATGGGGAAGATCTACCTGGCCGAACACCTGGCCCTGGGAAAGCCGGTGGTATTGAAGGTGCTGCATCGGCACCTGCTGGTGGAGGAGGACCAGGTCAAGCGGTTCCACCGGGAGGCCAAGGCCGCCTCCCGCCTCAACCACCCGAACGCCATCTCGATGCTGGACTTCGGCCAGACCGCCGACGGGCTCTTCTACATCGCGATGGAGTATCTGCCCGGCCGGGACCTCTGCCGGGTCCTGACCGACGAGGTCCGGCTGTCGCCGGAGCGGACGGTCCGGATCGTGGACCAGATCCTGGAGGCCCTCGAAGAGGCCCATGCGGTGGGCGTCGTGCATCGCGACCTGAAGCCGGAAAACGTGATGATCGAGGACCTGCGGTCGCGGCACGACTTCGTGAAGGTGCTGGACTTCGGCATCGCGAAGATCCGGGACACCTCGGGGGAGGGGGGCATCTCCAGTTTCAAGACCGCCACGGGCATGGTCTTCGGGACCCCAGAGTACATGTCTCCCGAGCAGATTCGGGGCGATGAACTCGACGGGAGGTCGGACCTCTATTCCCTGGGAATCCTGATGTACCAGATGCTCAGCGGGGTCCTCCCCTTCGAGGGGGAGTCGGTGCTGGAAGTGGCCACGGCGCATCTGCAGCAGCCCCCGCCTCCGCTCCAGGCGAAGGTCCCCGGACTGCCGCCGGCGATCGTGGCCTTCGTCGAACGCCTGCTCCAGAAGAAGCGGGAGGACCGCTTCCAGTCGGCCGCCGAGGCCCGGCAGGCCCTCCAGGAGGCCTGGGATGCGGTCCGGCCCCGGCCGGTCCCGGCGGATCCCTCGGAGGCGAAGACGGTGCTGGTGTCCCCGCCGCCCAGCGAGGCGGCGCCCGTTGCCCCGATGCATCGACCTCCGGTCTCGGGGATCGCGCCGGAGCCTCCCATCTTCGACCGGGAACCCACCGAGACGACACCGCCCTTCGAGGTCGTCACCGGCGGCAGCGCCCGGTGGAAATGGGTCGGGTGGGTGGCCCTGCTGCTGCTGGTGGCCGGCGGCGTGCTGCTGGTGCTGCGGTTCTTCCATGGACAGTCGTGATCCCGGGGCGGTCCCTGCCGCCTCTCGCCCGGTCCCGGTCGAGACCGAGGTCAAGATGGCGATTCAGGGCCGGGAGGACCTGCTGCGGCTCCTGGCCGTGCTGCCCCCCCCGCGGCGCTGGGGGATGCAACTGAACTGCTACCTGGACACTCCCGAGGGGGACTTCGCCGCCCGGGGCGCGAGCCTCCGGGTGCGCGTGACTCCGGATCACGCCCGCCTCACCTGGAAGGTCCGCCGGGATCAGCGCCATGGCACCTTTCGGGCCGAGGAGATCGAGATCCCGGTCCCTCGGGACCGGGCGGTCCGGTGGGTCCGATGCCAGGAGGATCTGGACCTCCGGGCATTTCCGGAGTTCGGACCGGTCCGGGAACTTGCCGGGGCGCGACCCCTGCGGGTGACCCTCTGGTCCCTGACCCGCCGTGCCATCTGCGACACCCCGTTCCACGTGACCATCGAGGTGGACGAGACGGTCTTCCCGGACGGGTTCCGGGACTACGAGGTCGAGGCGGAGCACGACGACCCGGGCCTGGCCCGGCAGGCCATCGCTCATTACGGGCGCCTGGCGGGGGTCCGCCTGCGGCCCCAGCGACAGACGAAGCATGCCCGGGCCTTCCGCCACCGTGGCCCGAGGGACTTCCCGATCCCGGAAGGGGACCCGGCGGGTTGCATGCCGGCGGGCTGGGAGTCGCCCGAGGGCTGGGTGGTGCCCGGGACGGACCGGGGGCCCGAGGGAGCCGCAGGGGACTGATGGGTAACACGGGGAACGGCACGGGGAGCGGGATTCCGGCCCGATGCTGGGCCCCGTGGGTTCCGCCCCTGGCGGTGATCCTGCCGGGCCTGGCCTACCTGCCCGGGAGCGTCCAGTGGCTCGATGCCCCGGAGTTCCTGGCGGCCGGCTGGGCCCTGGGCCTGCCCCATCCCCCGGGTCACCCCTCGTTCCTGCTGGCCCTCCGGTCGGTGCTGGGGCTGCCCCTGGGGAGCATCGCCTTTCGGGGGAACCTGGTCTCGTTGCTGTTCGGGGCGCTGTCGGCGGCCCTGGTCTCGCTGCTGGGCCGGGACGCGGCCCGACGGGCCGGGGCAGGGGAGGGGGAGGCGGCCCTCGGGGGGATGATCGGGGGACTGGTCTTCGCCCTGGGCGGGTCGTCGATGCTTCAGGCCCTGTCGCTGGAGGTCTACACGGCCTCCTGCGCCGCCACGCTGGCGGCCCTCTGGGTGCTGGGGCGATCCCCCGGGGATGTCCGGGCCTGGACCGCCTCGGCCGTGATCGTCGCCCTGGGCCTGGGGAACCACCACCTGCTCGTGCTGCTGGCCTTCCCGGCCTTCTTCGTGGCCCTGGGCCCGATCCAGTCGTGGCGGCGCCTCCGGGTCCCGGTCATCGTGGGGACCCTCGTGCTCGTGGGTGTCCACGGCTATCTCCTGGTCCGGGGTGTCCGGTCGGCCTGGCCCGCCTGGACCGCGACCTCTTCCTGGGACGGCATCCTCTGGTATGTCTCGGCGAAGGTCTTCGCCGGGTCCCTGGGAGGATACGAGGCGGCCCACGCCACCTGGCACGGGAATGCGGCCCTCGCCCTGGGCCTCTGGATGGACGCCCTCTCGCCGCCCAACCTGCTGGTGGCCGCCCTCGGGGCCTGGGGCCTCTTCCGATGGGGGGCCCGCCGTCCCGTGCTGGTCCTGGTCCTCCTGGTGCTGGGGAACCTGCCCTCCAAGGTGGCGATGGGCATCCTGGACCCCTCGAACGCCGACGACCACGGCTATTTCCTGCCCGCCATCGCGGGACTGGCGGCCCTGGCCGGGGGAGGTCTGGGGGCCCTCCTGGGGAGGATCCGGGCCTCCCGTGGACCCCGGTGGACAGGGGCCCTGGCGGTGACGGCAATCCTGTGTCCCCTGGCGGCCTGGTGGACCTCGGGGCATCGGGAGGCCCTGGCCCGGGAGGTCGCCGGGGAGGACCTCCGGGAGGTGACCGAGGCCATCTGGCGCGACCTGCCGCCCCGGTCGGTCTGGATGCCGTCCCACTACCCGGTTCACTTCGGGATGATGGCCTCCCAGGTCGTCGAGGGAGCCCGACCCGATGTGACGCAGGTGCAGCAGAGCCTCTACTCCCGGGCCCGGGGAGGCGGATGGTATGCCTCCGAGGTGGCCCGCCGGGACCGGTCCCTGGCGCCCCTCTGCTCGGCCTTCCTGCTGGAGGGGGTGATCCGGTGGGACCTCGTCCGGGACCTGGCCATGGAGAGGCCCGTGCGGATCCAGGCCTCCGACGACCTCTCGGTCCCCCTGCAGGACGTCTCCTTCGAGGGGTGGTCCTTCCAGGTGCTGCCGGTGGCCGATTCCCGGCCCCTGGAACAGCGGGTCCGGGATCACCTCGCGGTGATCGAGGGCCTTGCCCTGGGAGGGCCGACCCTCGGCGTGGAGACGCGCCGGGTGATCCTGCGCCATCTGGCCACCTCGGCCGGGTGGCTGGCGGGCCAGGGGGCCCTGGGAGCCGCGAGACAACTGCTGGACCTCGCCCTCACGATGGCGCCCCGGGACCGGATGCTCCGGGCGATTCGGGCCTCCCTCGGGGGATGACGGCTCCTTGCCCCTGGCGGTTTCCTGGCGGGATACTGCCATCGGTCGGCCTGTCCTGGAGGCGGTCGTGGACCGGGAGATCGACGCCTTCCTCTTCCACCTGGAGGTCCAGCGGGGGCTTGCTCCGAACAGTCGGGCCGCCTATGCCCGGGTCCTGTCCGCCTGGACGACCTTCCTGGCCTCCCGGAACCAGGAGGGGATCGCCCTTTCGCAGGTCCGTTCTGCCGACATCGAGGACTTCCTCGCCCACCGGAGGGCCCAGGGGATTGCTCCCCGGAGCCTCGCCCAGGCGGTGGTGGTGCTGCGCCAGTGGTTCCGCTGGGGAATGGAGTCGGGCGTGGTGTCGGTGAACCCGATGGCGGACATCGAGATCCCCCGCTACACCTCCCGGCTGCCGGTGGTGCTGAACCAGGCCGACATGGAGGCGCTCCTGGAGGCCCCCTCCCTGGAGAGTCCCCAGGGGATTCGGGACCGGGCGATCCTGGAACTCCTCTACGGGTCGGGACTGCGGATCAGCGAGGCCCTGGGGCTGGAGGTCGGCGACGTCCAGCTTGCCTCGGACTTCGTGCGGGTTCGGGGCAAGGGCAACAAGGAGCGCCTCGTCCCCATCTCGGAACCGTGCCGGGAGGCCCTGGAGACCTGGCTCCGGGACGTGCGTCCGGCCTGGCTGGACCTGTGGCGACGCCGGGCGCGGGGACGGCGTCCCCTCCGGGATCCGCTGTTCCTCACTGCGCGGGGCACCGTGCTGACCCGCCAGGGGTTCTACCGGAATCTCCGGAACTACGGCATCCAGGGGGGCATCGTGAAGCGCCTGTCCCCGCACAAGTTGCGCCACTCCTTCGCGACCCACCTGCTGGAGGGCGGCGCTGACCTCCGGAGCGTCCAGGAGATGCTCGGGCACGCCGACATCGGGACCACCGAGATCTACACCCACGTCAGTCGTGGTCACCTGCAGCAGGTGTATCGAAAGACCCATCCCCGCGCTTGATCCCCCGGGCACTTTCCGGTAGGTTTGCGCCGTCCTTCCCGGTGCTGTGCAGATGGAAGACGGAAACAACCCCTCCTACCAGCAGGCCGTCTGGTCCTTCCACCACCGGCTCGCGAACCTGATGACTGCCAACCTCGAGATCCTCATGCGCCTGCGACGCGTTCCGGACCTGCCCGCCCAGGCCCGACTCCTGATGGAGGACCTCCAACGCCAGACCGACGCGATCGTGGACGAGATCCAGGACTTCCAGCGCCAGCACGAGAACCGCCCCGCACCGGTCACCACGAGCCGGGGCAAGGTGCTGCTGGTCGAGGACCAGACCGTCCTGCTGAAACTGGAGTCCGAGGTCCTGGGCCGGGACTACGAGGTCGAGACGGCCCAGACGGTGGAGCAGGCCGTGCAACTCCTGCTGGAGGGAACCTACGACGTCATCTGCCTGGACGTCTCCCTGGGGGGGGACCACGGGGGGCGATCGATCTTCGAGATGCTCCAGGAGACCCGACCGGAACTGACGGAACGGGTCTTCTTCGTCACGGGGGGCGTCGTGGACCCGGGCATCCAGGACTTCCTGCAGCGGACCGGCCGCCCGGTGCTGATCAAGCCCTTCACGATGAACGTGCTCCGGGAGGTCGTGGCCCGGGTCCGGGGATGACCCGGGCCTCCGGCCGCCGTCACTTCTTCTGGAAGATCGACAGCAGGTCCACCGGGATGGGGAAGACCACCGTGGTGTTCTTCTCGGTCCCGATCTCGGTCAGGGTCTGGAGGTAGCGCAACTGCACCGCCACGGGTTCCTTGGCCAGGATCACCGATGCCTCCGAGAGTTTCTGGGATGCCTGGAGTTCCCCCTCGGCGTGGATGATCTTCGCCCGCTTCTCCCGCTCGGCCTCGGCCTGCTTCGCCAGGGCGCGGCGCATCTCCTCCGGGAGGTCCACCTGCTTCATCTCCACCAGCGACACCTTGATGCCCCAGGCGTCGGTGTGCCGATCCAGGATCTCCTGGAGCCGCTGGTTCAGTTTCTCGCGCTGGCTCAGCAACTCGTCCAGGTCCACCTCGCCCAGGACCGATCGCAGGGTCGTCTGGGCCAACTGGGATGTCGCGTAGAGGTAGTTCTCGACCTCGGTGATCGCCCGGGCCGCGTCCACCACCCGGAAATAGGCCACCGCGTTGACCCGGGTCGTCACGTTGTCCCGGGTCACGATGTCCTGGGGCGGCACGTCCATCGTGATGGTCCGGAGGTCCACCTTGATCAACCGGTCGATGGGCCAGAAGATGAAGATCAGCCCCGGCCCCTTCGGGCGATCCAGCAGTCGTCCCAGCCGGAAGACGACGCCCCGCTCGTACTCGCGCAGGATGTGGACCGCGCTGAACAGGTAGATCACCACCAGCCCGATCACCACGGCCACTCCGTTCCCCAGCACCAGGCTCACCAGGTCCATCGTCACCTCCTCGGAGGTCCCGCCAGGAACCTCCCGCCGTCAGGCCTTCCTCGACTCCGGATCCAGGGGCTCCACGCGGATCGTCAGCCCCTCCATGCCCACGCAGCGGACCCGCGTCCCCGGAGCCAGCGACATCGGGGACACGGCCCGCCAGTACTCGCCCCGGACCTGCACACGCCCCTCAGGATGGGGGTCCGTCACGACGACGCCCTCCTCCCCGATCATCCCTTCGGACCCGGTCGTGACGCGCTTTCGCATCGCCCTCACGGCCAGGGTTCCCAGGAACACCACCAGCAGGCCGAAGGCCAGCGCCGCCGAGATCGCGATGGCGGGGGCCACCCGGAACTCCGGATCGGGGACGTCCACCAGCATGATGCCTCCCAGGGCCAGGGCCACGACGCCCAGCAGGCCCAGCAGTCCGAAGGATGACACCAGCACTTCGGCCACGAAGAGGCCCAGGGCCGCCAGGACCAGCAGCAGGCCCGTGACCGAGATCGGCAGGAACGAGAATCCCGCCACGGCCATCAGCAGCAGCAGTCCCCCGATCACGCCAGGGAGGACCAGCCCGGCGTGGGTGATCTCGACGTAGATCAGCAGCGCGCCCACGATGGCCATCAGGAAGGCCACGTTGGGGTTCACCAGGACCGACAGCACCCGCTCCCGGAGCGTCATCGGGACGTCCACGATGGGCTGGTCCACGACCGACAGCGTCGTCACGCTCCCGTCCAGGCGCCGGACCTCCCGCCCTTCCAGTTGCCGCAGGAGGTCCGCCTCGCTGCCCACCACCAGGTCGATCAGGCCCGCATCCAGGGCCTCGGTGGCGCTGAACGATCGGGACTCGGCCACGGCCTTCGCGGCCTCTTCAGGGTTGCGCCCGCGCCGGGTCGTCACGTCCCGCAGGAAGGCCTGGATGTCGTTGGTGACCTTCTGCATCAGGATGTCGGTCTGGCTCCCTTTCGGGGGTGCCGGGGCCTTCTCCTGGCTCTGGGCCTCGTCGGGTTTCGGGTCCTGGGAGGGGGGGGCCGGTTCCTGGAGGGGCATGAAGCCCCCGATGGACAGGATCGGGTGGGCGGCGCCGGTGCGGGTCCCCGGGGCCATCGCCGCCACGTCGGCCGACACCAGCAGGAAGAAGCCAGCCGACGCCGCCTTCGCCCCCGGTGGCCCCACGTAGATCGCCACCGGGATCCGGGACGAGAGCACGCGTCGCAGGATGTCCTCCATCGCGTCCACGAGCCCCCCGGGGGTATCCAGGCGGATCAGGATCAGGCGGGAGGACTCCCGTTCGGCCAGGTCCATCGCCCGCCCGACGTATTCCGCGTGGATGGGGTCGATGGTCCCATCCAGCACCACCCGGTGGACCGCACCCCGGGCCGGCACCGTCACCAGGGACAGGGCGATGGCCAGCGGGATTCCCAGCATCGACGACCGTGACGTCATGGCTTCTCCCGGGGATTCACCGGACCAGCAGGACCGGGCATCGGGCATGGGCCGCCACGTGGGCCGCGACGCTCCCCAGCGCCCACCGCGCGAGTCCCCCCGTGCCCCGGTTCGCGATCACGAGCAGGTCGGCCCCCTTCTGCTCCGCCGCCTCGATGATCCGGACCGCCGCATCCCCCCACAGGACCAGGATCTGGTAGGCCTCGGGGCTCCGAGGGGTGTTCTCCCGCACCAGTTGTTCCAGCCGCGCCGCCGCGTTCAGTTCGTTGGCGCGATGAGTCTCCGTGTCGGGCATCGCCACGTAGTGGGGGAACAGGGGGCTCACCATCGCCGGCATCGGGAGGACATGGCACACGGTGAGGCGGGCGTCATCGCGCCGGGCGATGTGGTCCGCAAGCCGCAGCGCCTCCACCGAGGCCTCCGAGTAGTCCACGGCCACCAGCAGGTGATGGAATCGGTGGGGCTCCGCGGCGTTTCGGGGGCGGTTCCGGGGGACGATCTCCCCGCCCACCATGACCCGTTCCGTGCGCCCGTCCCGGAAGGTGACCTCCAGGGTCGGCGCCAGCACCAGGAAGTCCCGATGGGTCTTCGAGGTGTTCTGACCCCCTCCCATGTCGGTGTTGTTGCCGAAGGCGATGTGGATGGTGCGCAGCGCCTTCTCATCCTCGAGCAGGTTGCCCGTGACCCGGGCGCCGGGATTCAGGCCGATTCCGAACTCCCCGATCCGGGAGGCCCCGGGGTCCACCGAGATCACCTCTCGGACCCGGGCAGCGAAGGCCTCGTCGGCACACTGGACCTCCGTGACCTGGCCCTGGGAGATGCGCATCCTCACGGGGGCCGGGACCGCCCCCAGGTCCCCGATGGACCCGTCGCAGACCAGCACTCCCTCGGCCGCATCCTCCACCGGTGCGCACCAGATCTCGCCGCAGGGGAGATTGCCCCAGTGGCCGTCGGCCACCAGCGTGTCCGTCGCGAAGGGGCGCCCCTCGATCCCCAATGTCAGGTCCGTGCCTCCCGGGGCCTGGATGTGCACCGATGCCGCCCCCTCCAGGCGGTCCATCAGGTCGTTGGCCGCCATGGCCAGGGCATCGTAGTCCACCTGCATCGGTCCTTCCCGGAGCATCGCCTCGGTGATCCCCGGGGCGTGTCCGACCCGCCGGGCCACCCGCATGAGTCCCCGCAGCAGGGCAACTCGGAAGGGCGTCTCCTCGGCCCGGCCCGTGAAGCACGTCACGGCCACGTCCACGTCGGGGATCAGCGCCGCCAGGTCCTCCGGGAGGTCGGTCAGGGGTCGTTGTTCCTCCGGGAGGACGTACCAGGCCGTCCGGGCCCCCAGGTCCTCGGCGGCCGTCCGGAACGCCTCGCCGACCATCCGGGTCCCCTGGTCCGTGACCACCAGGGCGTTCTCTCCTGCCCGCAGTTCCAGGACCTGCCTCAGGGCCGCCAGGGCATTGCGCAGCAAGACTTCGTCCATGGGAGTGCTCCTTCCGTGCCGACTCCCTCATTGTCTGCCGATTCCCGGCGGGAACACAACCCCATCGGGCGGTTCACGTCTGGGTCACACGGTGGGCCGCTCCGGGAGGTCGTCGGGCTCCTCCCGGGGAGGGGGAGCCGGCGCCTCCTCCTCGTCGTCCGGGGTGGCGGGTCCAGTTCGGGAGGGGGTCGGAGCCAGGTCGCTCACGGGCACCTGCAGCGGCGCATGGACCAGGGCCTCCCCCTCGGGGTGCTCGATCACCGCCTCCAGCAGGTCCTCGACCCGGCGCACGAAGACGAACTCCATCTCCCGGCGGACCTGCTCCGGGATCTCCGTGAGGTCCTTCTGGTTCCGCTCCGGGAGCACGACCCTGCGGATCCCCCCGCGCTGGGCCGCCAGGACCTTGTTCTTGATCCCCCCGACAGGAAGCACCAGCCCCCGGAGGGTGATCTCGCCCGTCATCGCGGTGTCGGACCGCACCCGGCGGCCCGTCATCAGGGAGTAGAGCGCCGTGAACATCGTGACCCCCGCGGACGGCCCGTCCTTCGGGATGGCGCCCGCGGGGACGTGGATGTGCAGGTCCGCGCTCTCGAAGGTCCCGGCATCGAGTCCGAAGGCCAGGGCGTTGGACTCCAGGAACGACAGGGCGATCTGGGCCGACTCCTTCATCACGTCTCCCAGCTGCCCGGTCAGTTTCAACCGCCCCTTGCCGCTCATCCGGGTCGCCTCGACGAAGAGGATCTCGCCACCCGTGGCCGTCCAGGCCAGCCCCGTCGCGACTCCCGCCGTCTCGGTCCGCTCCACCGTCTCGGGCTGGTATTGCTCCGGCCCCAGGAACTCCCGGAGCATCTCCTCGTCGATGTCGCGCTGCTGCCAGGTGCCCTCGACGATCTTCACGGCGATGCCACGGCAGATGCCCGCGATGGTCCTCTCCAGGTTCCGGACCCCGGCCTCCCGAGTCCAGTGATCGATGGCGTAGAGCAGCATCTGGTCGGACATGGAAAAGACGCCTTCCGGGAGCCCGTGCTCCTTCTCCTGCTTCGGGATCAGGTGGCGCCGGGCGATGGCGATCTTCTCCTCGGGGGTGTAGCCGGGGAGTTCCAGCAGTTCCATCCGGTCCAGCAGCGGCGGGGGAATCGTGTCGGTCACGTTCGCCGTCGTGATGAACAGGATCTGCGACAGGTCAAAGGGGACGTCCAGGTAGTGGTCCATGAACGAGTGGTTCTGCTCCGGGTCCAGCACCTCCAGCAGGGCCGAGGTGGGATCGCCCCGCCAGTCCCGTCCCAGTTTGTCGATCTCGTCCATCATGAAGACGGGATTCTGGCTCTCGGCCCGCTTGAGGCTCTGGATGATCTTGCCCGGCAGGGCCCCGATGTAGGTCCGCCGGTGCCCCCGGATCTCCGCCTCGTCCCGGACGCCGCCAAGGCTCACGTGGATGAACTTCCGTCCCAGGGCCCGGGCCACCGACTGCCCCAGGGAGGTCTTGCCCACCCCCGGCGGTCCCACCAGGCACAGGATTGGCCCCCGGAGGTTGTTCCGCAGTTTGCTGACGGCCAGGTACTCCAGGATCCGCTTCTTCACCTTGTCCAGGTCGTAGTGGTCCTCGTCCAGGACCTGCCGCGCATGGACCACGTCCAGGTTGTCCGTCGTGGTCTTGCCCCAGGGGAGGTCCGTGATCCAGTCCAGGTAGGTCCGGGCCACCGTGTATTCCGGAGACGACGGCTGGATGGCCCTCAGGCGCCGCAGTTCCTTTTCGGCGATCTTGAGGACCTCCTCGGGGAGTTTCATCTGGTGGATCTTCTCCTGGAGTTCGTCCAGGACATCCCCCTCGTCCTCCAGGTCCCCCAGTTCCTTCTGGATCGCCTTCAACTGCTGCCGGAGCAGGTATTCCCGCTGGCTCTTGTTCAGTTCCCCCTTCACCTCGGTGTTGATCTTCTGGGTGACCTTCAACACCTCCAGGTGATGGTGGAGGATCTTCAGGGCGGTCCGCATCGCGGCGGCGACGTCCGTCATCGACAGGATCTGGATCTTCTCCTCCGTGGTGATGGGGAGGTTCGACGCGATCAGGAAGACGAGACGGGACGGGGACTGGACCTGGTCCACCATCTCGGTGGCGCTGTTGGGGATCTCCGGGACCAGTTTGAGGACCTCCTGGGTGACCGCCTTGAGGGTCTTCATCAAGGCCTCGGTCTCCACGGTGCGCTGGTCCTCTTCCGGGATCAACCGCACCTCGGCGGCCAGGAACGGCGCCTTCTGGACGAACTGCACCACCTCGAAGCGCTGGATGCCCTGGACGACGATGTCCACTCCCTGCTCCCGCTCCCGGACGATGCGCAGGATGCGGGCCGTGGTCCCGATGGAGTACAGGTCATCGGGCCCTGGGTCGTTGATGTCCTTGTCCTTCTGGGTCAGGACGCCGATGACCTCGTCCTTGCCGTTCACGGCATCCAGCAGGCGCAGGGTCTTCTCGCGGCCGATCACCAGGGGCATCACGAGCCCCGGGAACAGCACCGAGTTTCGAAGGGGCAGGATGGGCATCGCCTTCACCGTGGCGAGGCCCTCGGTCTCGGGGTCGGGTTTCTGAGGTCTGTTCGTCATGGTTCCTCACTGGTTCCGAGTCGATGGCCCCGGTCGGGCCGGAGCCTCCCCAACATGGGCACTGGGAGGGCCTGGATCAAGGCTTCTGGAATTCCACGGCCAGCGGAGAGGCCAGGAAGGCCTCGGCCTGGTCCTTCAGGTGGGACCGGACCCGCTGGATCCGGGCCTCCCGGACCGACATCCCCGTGGCCGTCAGGCCCCGGACCGCCTCGGCCTCCCGCTGGACCATCTGCACGATGGCCTCGTAGGAGGCCCAACCCACCTGCATCTGTCCGTTGATGAAGAACGACGGGGTCCCCTGGGCACCCAGGCTCGCCGCCGCGTTCCCCTCGGCCTTCGCGCGCATCCGAAGGGAGGGGTCGTTGTAGTCCTTGCGGAACCGGTCCATGTCCAGCCCCAGGGACTGGGCGGCGCTGAGCAGCGAGGTCTCGTCCAGCGAGGACTGGTTCTGGAAGGCCCAGTCGGCGAAGGCGTCGAACTTCCCCTGCCGTGCGGCCGCCATGGCCGCCGCGGCGGCGTTGAGGGCATTCCGGTGCATGTCCAGCGGATTGTGCTTGAAGACGAGCCGCACCGTTCCGGGCATCTGGTCTGCGATGGCCCTCAGGGGCTCGTAGGCCCGGCGACAGACCGGGCACTGGAAGTCCGAGACCTCCAGCAGGATCACCGGGGCATCGACGGGCCCCTTCGAGGGGCTGGGGTCCTTCGCCGGCTGGGTGCCCGGGGGCGGCGTCCAGGGGGGAGGCGGCGGCGGCCGAACCGGGGCGTTGTCCACCCGGAAGACCTCCGGGGCCGCCGGGGGCGGTGCCGGGGGCTGGACCTGGGGGGCGGGGCGGGGGGCCACCGGGGCTGCGGCCTGGGGAGCGGGGGCGGCCTGGGTCGGGGACTCCGAACGGGGGGCGGTGAGCCGTCCCAGGGCGAAGAATCCCGCGGCCACGAGCACCAGGAGGACCAGGACCGTCTGCAGTTTCATCGAGCCACCTCCCCGGCGAGCCGACGATGCTTATCATGCACGGAGCCCTGGAATCAAGCAGACGACGGGCTGCCCGGGGCTGATGGCGGGATCAGGAAGGGGAGGCTCGGCCTGGACAGCGGGCAGGGGCCGGGGGGCGTGCGGGGGGGGGGACATGACGGGGTGGAGACAGGCGATCCGGTGGCTGGCCCTGGGAGTGGTGGTGGTCTGGCTGGTCCGGTCCGGAAGCGGGGGATGCTCCTCCACGCTTCCCGAGGCCGGATCGCCGGCGGTTTCCTTCGAGGTCCCGGGGGCCGAGACCCCGGGGGCCGGGGTGCACCGGTTGACGGACTACCAGAACCGACCCGTGGTGCTGGTCTTCTTCGCCACCTGGTGTGGCGTCTGCCAGAAGGAGTTGCCGGAGGTCCAGCGGGCGGTGGATCGGAACCCCGGCCTGCAGGTGCTGCTTCTCAGCGACGAGGACCCTCGGGCGCTGGGTGCCTGGCTCTCCCGGCGACAACTGCGCCTGCCGACGGGCGGCGGGGCCGGGGGGACCCTTCGATCCTACGGCGTGCGGGTGCTGCCCTCGGCGGTGGTCGTGGGAGCCGACGGCCGGGTCCTCTACTCGGGGGAGGGGGCCCTGGGGGTGGGCCGGGCGCTCCGGGAAGCGGAGCGGGCCGGTCGAAGAGGGGAGGAGGCAGGGCCCCGGAGGGAGGATGGGGGACTGGGGGATCCAGAAGGAGGAGGAAACACTCCCCGGAGCACCTGCCGTGAGGCCCCCATCCTCTGCTAGAATGCAGAAGCCCCCCGGGGCATTCCAGTCGGGCTCCTGAACCGCTGGAAGAGCCTGGGATTTCCAGGTGATTGGCCGAGGACCGGGATGCGGGGAGTCGTCGGCGAGACGGTGCTGGGGCGATACCGGCTGGAGTCCCTGGTGGCCGAGGGGGGCTTCGGCCAGGTCTGGAAGGCGCGGCAACTCTCTCTGGACCGGGTGGTCGCGGTGAAGTTCCTCCGCCCCGGGCGGCGGGAGGAACCTTCGATCCGGGAGCGCTTCCGCAGGGAGGCGCGGCTGCTGGCCGGCATCGCCCATCCCCACGTGGTGACCTGTCACGACTTCGACGTGGACCCCGACGGCGACCTGGTGCTGGTGATGGAGTACCTGGAGGGGCGCACGTTGCTGGACTTCTTCCGGCGCCGGGAGGTCGTCTCCCTGAGCCGGATCGTGGAGTGGATCTCCCAGGCCTCGGAGGGCCTCTGGGAGGCCCATGCCCGGGGCATCGTGCACCGCGACGTGAAGCCCTCGAACCTCTTTGTGGCGGACTGCGGGGGGCGCCGGGAGCGCCTCAAGGTGATCGACTTCGGCATCCTCCGGGCGGACCTCCGGGCCCATCCGGACCTGGAGGGACTGACCCGCAGCGGCATGGTGGTGGGCACCCCCGAGTACCTGGCGCCGGAGGTGGCCCTGGGACGGCCCGCGGCCCCCGGGAGCGACCAGTATGCCCTGGGCCTGGTGGCCTTCGAGATGATCGCCCTGCGCAAGGCCTTTCCCCCCTGGGAGGAGGGAGGCGGGATGGCCCGGATCAGCGGGCGCCCCGAGGGGATGGACTTTCAGGACACGGGCCGGCGGGTCCCCCCGGCGGTGCGGGAGGTGATCTGGCGGGCCCTGTCCCCGATCCCGGAGGAGCGCTACGCCACGATTCGGGAATTCGGGGAGGCCCTCCGGGAGGGCGCCGGCCTGGCAAGGGCGACCGGCGAGCCGCCGACCCGGGTCCAGGTCGCGGTTCCCGGCCGGTCGGACGCCACCCGCACCCAGGGGACCCGCCTGGAACCGCCCCCGAAGTGGCGCGGCGTGGGGCGTCGGGCGATCGCCGGGGCCATCGGCGTGCTCTTGTTGGCGGTGATCGGCGCAGCGGGTCTCCGATGGCTGTCGGGTGCGGAGGGAAACGGGCCGTCGCAGCCCGGGGAGGCCGTCCTGGGGCAGACCCCGCCGTTGCGCCCCCCGGATCTCCCCGGGATGCCGGAACCGGGAGCCCCGGCCCCGCAGGAGCCGGAGGTCGGGAAGGCCTCGGACTCCAGTGCCGGACCCGGGGGAACCCTGGTCGAGGGACCTGCCGCCGGGGGACCTGCGGCTTCGGGGGCGGTGCCGGCTCCGAAGCCGGTGCACGCTGTCGATTCCCTGCCGCCGGAGGGCCGCACGGCGGCAATCCGAGGACGTCGCGAATCCCGGGGCGCTGTCCCGGGGGAGGACTCGAGCGGCCGCCTGTCCCTGAACGCGATGCCCTGGGCCGACGTCTACCTGGATGACCGGGCCCTCGGGCGGACGCCGATCCGGGACCTGGAGGTCCCGGCGGGCGATCATCGGGTCCGATTCGTCCATCCCTCCCTGGGAGAGGTCCGGCGGATGATTCGGGTGGAGGCCGGTCGGGCCGAGACGCTGGGGGTGGACCTCACGGCCCAGACGGGCCCGGGGCCCTGAGTTCCACGGGCCCCTGGCGCCAGGGTCCGTCCATCGGGGTCAGCCCCTGGGGGACCCGAAGAAGGCCCGGAAGGCGATCACGCCACCGACGGCGTGGAGCAGGAGGCCTCCGAAGGCGAAGAACAGCGCCGCATGGAGGTCCTGGGGCGACGACTGACCGGAGAAGTGCCAGGCGATCAGGTCCAGGGGGATGCCGGCGCAGAGGATCACGAGTCCCACGCGCCGGAAGTCCCTCTGATCGTGGGGCACCATCGCCTGGGCAGCCGCCTCCCGGGCCGCTCGCTCCTCCATGGTCTCGGGTCCGTCGGCCTGCTTCTGGTCCTCCATTCACTCCTCCTCGCCCCAGACCAGTTCCAGGGGTTCCCGGGCGCCCGATCCGGTCCCCGTCGTCTTCGGGGCCTCCCGGCCGATCCCCCGGGCCGTGCGCTCGGCGTGTTCTACCATGCTTTCCGTGCGTCTGGCGAGTTCCTGGACCGATCGATCCAGGGACTCCAGGCGATCGACCAGCGAACGCCGCGGTCCCTCCAGGCGCCGATCCAGGCGGGTCTGCAGCGGTTCGAAGGAGAGCCGCAAAGGCCCTGGGACCGGGGCCAGCAGGGCGTCGAGGTGCCGGGTCCAGCGGACCAGCGGGGCAACGGGAGCGTCCCTGGCGGGGGCGTTCAGGGCGACCCAGGCCTGGAGCAGGGCCATCCGGGCGTCTCCGCGGCGGGAACGGTCCAGCAGGTTCCGGTCCAGGGCGTTCGAGACCTCGGTGGTCAGGGTCCGGAGCAGACGCCGAAGCGGGGAGGTCGTCGCCACGACATCGATGGTAGCCCGAAACGAGCGCCCTTCCCAGCCCCGCCAGGATTCCCTCGACGGAAAGAGGGGAAGGACCTTGCTGCTCCCCGGGTGCCGCCCACGGGACGCGACGTGCTTCCCCGCCGGAAGCCCCTGGCCTGTTGCGGGGGATGGTGGGGGAACGCGGTGGTCACCGGTCCCGCGGCCGCGTTGTGCTAGACTGCGCCCGAGTGGCGGGAGGCGGAGATGAAGCGGCTCTCGATTCGGACCTCCGGGACCGAGGATGCGGTCGACCTGACGGGGCGGCTCCAGGAGGAGGCGGTCCGGTCGGGGGTCCGGGAGGGGGCCTTGCTGGTCCACTGCCCACATACCACCGCCGGGGTCCTGATCAACGAGGGGCACGACCCCGACGTGATCCGGGACGTTCGGATGGTATTTGGGAGGCTTGCGCCGCCGGACCTGCCGTATCGCCACGGAGAGGGGAACTCGCCGGCGCACCTGAAGAGCGCCCTGGCGGGGTGCCAGGTCCTCGTGCCCATCGAGGAGGGGCGGCTGGTGCTGGGGACCTGGCAGCGGGTGTTGCTGATGGAGTGGGACGGGCCTCGGAACCGGGAGGTCTGGCTGACGGTTCTTCCGGGCCGGGCGGAGGCGGACGGCGCGACCCGCTGAAGGGATTGCCAGGAGGCCGGAATGGACGGAGGGGGGAAGGCTCCCGAACTGGGGGACATCGTCGAGATTCGGTGCCGCTACTGCCGACTGAACCTCGACGCCTCGGTCGCGGCGATGAACGCCGACGGGTCCATTGCGAAGGTCCAGTGTCGGACCTGTCGGCACTTCCAGGACTACAAGCCGCCGATCCCCCCGGAGCAGGCTCGGGCCCGGCAGATGCAGCGCGTGATGCGGCTCGCCCAGAAGCACACCGGGACCGGGCCCCGGAAGGGCGTCTCCCCCTCCAGAACCCTGGACGAGAGTCCCGAGGCCGTGGCCCGTGCCCTGTGGGAGGAGGCGACCCGGGATGCCCAGGCCTGGAAGGCCAGACCCTATGACCCGCATCGCTCCTATCTTCCCGACGACCTGATTGCCCACAAGGTCCACGGACTCGGGGTGGTCCGGGAGGCCCTCGAGGGCGCCATCCTGGTCCTCTTCCGGGAGGGCTTCCAGCGCCTGCCCCACGACGTTCCCCCGGACGACGAATCGTGAGGGACAGTCACCGAATGACACGACCTGACCGCTTGTGGTGATTGCGACCAGGCTTCCTGGACGATCTGCGCCGACGGGCGTGCTCCGGAGTCCACGGTCCAGGGAAGCCATCGAAACCCGACCGTCCGAGGCGGGGGCGCGGTCTTGTCTGCCGGGCAGAGGACCACCACCGCACCCCCGGGAGACAGAGAGGAGGGACTCGGAGAGGACTCCACGCCATGTCTCGGCAGGGTTGGGCAGACGACGGAAAGACATCCGAAAACAAGAGGTCAGGGGGTGGAGATCGGTGACGGTCCCCAGGGGCCGAGGAGGGTGCAGGCCCGGGCGGCGGCCTGGGCGGCCCGGGCGCCGGTCCGGGACGGCGGAAGCCCCTGGGACAGGCCGTCGATCAGGACGGCGGCGAAGGCGTCGCCGGCCCCGGTGGGGTCCACCAGCCGCGGAACGGGCGAGGGGGGAATGGAGCCGGAGGACCCGTCGGCGTGGAACCAGCGGGCGCCCCGATGGCCCTCGGTGACCACGACCAGGGGACCCTGACGGGCCAGGGCCCGGGCCAGGTCCTCCAGGGAGGAACCCTCTGGACGGGGTCCTGCCGGGAGTCCGGGGCAAGGACCCGCCGCCGGGTTTGCCGGGTTGGGACCTGACAGCGACGTTCGTTGGGGATCCTCCAGCCATGGTGCAAGGCCCTCCAGGGCCGACCGGCGGATCTGAACGAGGTTCAGGCGCGGCAACAGCCGCCGCAGGCGGGCCAGGGAGGGTGCCCGACGAGGAGGGTCGTGGAGGTCCAGGGAGGCCCCGGCCAGGGGGCCCTGCACGACCGCCTCGGCCAGGGGCGACAGGTGGTCCAGGTGGACCCAGGTCCCGGGGCCCCGGACGTCCGGCGCCAGGTCCTCGATCCTCGGCGGTGGGGCCATTCGCCGGGGAACCTCCGCGAAGAAGGCCACCCGGCCAGAGTCCCGGTGGACCAGAACCGCCGTCCGCTTGGTTGCTCGACCCTCCGACGGAGGGCAGGGCAGGAGCACCCCTCGCAGGGCCAGCCAGCGGGCCACGCGGCGCCCCGGCTCGTCATCCCCGAGGGCCCCCAGCACGGCGACGGACCGCCCCAGGCGGGCCAGGTGGGTCGCCGTGACCACTGCCGATCCCCCGGGTCCCTCGACGACCTCGTCGGCCTCCTCGATCCAGGGCAGGGCCTCCCGAAGCGGCCCCATGTCCCGGGCCGGAAGGTCCCGAACCCGGGCCACCACCTCCCAGCCGGGCGTGCCGACCAGCAGGAAGTCCAGGGCCGTGGCCATCGCCGCCCTCCGCCCGTCACCGGGCCCGGTTCACTGGACGCACCGGAAGTCCACCGTCTCGACCCACCCCAGCCGCTGCAGGTGACCCCGGACCTGGTCCCGGGCCCCCGGGGCCCCGACGGCCACCAGCAGCGGGCAGTCCCGCCACCGGGGAAGGTCCTCGATGGGGAGGACCGGCTCGCCATGACCCAGGCGTCGGCCCACCTTCCGGGGGTCGATGTCGAAGAACCGCCGCACCGTCACCCCGCTCTCCCGGAGCACCCGCCGCCACCGTCGCCCCTCGGGACCGGCGCCCCAGACCTGGCAGGCCCCGCCCCGCAGGAAGGTCCGGGCCAGGACCTCGGCCTTCAGTCGCCGGAAGGCCTCGGGCCCGTAGCGGGGGTCGGTCCGGGTGGCCCGGTCGGGCCGGTCGCGCCACTGGAGCACCAGGGCGTCGCACTTCCCCATCGGCCCCCCGGCCTCGAAGACCCGCAGCCAGAGGTCGTAGTCCTCCGGGAAGTCCCCGTCGCGGTATCCCCCGATGCCCAGGACCCGGTCCCGCCGGTAGATCACCGAGGGATGGGCCAGGGGGGACTCGACGAAGAGGTCCCGCCGGACCTCCTCGGGGGACCGGACCCCGTTGAGCCAGTCCTCGTAGCGGCGCATCCCCTCGGTCATCTCCTCCCGGGGAAAGCACTGCACGAGGCCCCCGATCACCCACCAGTCCGGGTGCCGGTCCGCCCAGGCCACCTGCCGCTCCAGGCGGTCCGCCGGGGCCAGGTCGTCGGCATCCATCCGGGCCACGAAGGTTCCCCGGGCCGCCTCGAGGCCCGCGTTGAGGGCCGCCACCAGGCCCTCCCGAGGACGGGGCAGGACCCGCAGGCGTGGGTCCCCATCGGCGGCCTCCCGGGCCGCCAGCACCGACCGGTCCCGGGACCCGTCGTCGATCAGCAGCACCTCCAGGTCCCCGAGGGTCTGCGCCAGCAGGCACCGGACCGCGGGGCCCACCGTCGTCTCCGCATCTCGGCAGGGCATCACGACGCTGACCAGGGGCGACACCGGGACCTCCGCATCGGGCACCAGGGGGCCGACGCCCGTGAGCATACCCCTATCGGCCCGGAGGGCGGCTACCGGAACAGCACCACGACCCCGGCGACGGCCACCACCGTGCCCAGGGCCGACCGGGGGGAGACCCGCTCCCGGAACACCACCATCGACACCGGGATCAGCAGGACCGGCACGATGGACATCAACGCCGAGGCGACTCCCGCCTCGGTGCGATGGACCGCCAGCAGCGACAGGGACACCCCCAGGAAGGGCCCGAAGAAGGACCCCAGCAGGGTGATGCCCAGGGCCCGGGGTTGTCGCCGGGTGGCGGCGACGTGGCCCCACCACCGGGCCGCGAAGAAGAGGGACGAGAAGCCCCCGATCCCGGCCAGCACCCGGATCTGGGTCGCCCCGAAGGGGTCCGGGAAGGACGCCATGCCCATCTTGCTGAAGATCAGGCCCCCGGCCTGCCCCAGGGCCCCGATCCCCGCCAGCAGCAGGCCGGCGATCCGGTGTCGGGGTGGTGCCCGATCGGTCGGGGTCCCGTCCCGGTTCGGTGGCCGTTCCAGCACGGTCCAGGCCACGCCCCCGACCGTCAGCGCCATGCCCGCCGCCTGGCCCAGGGACAGGTGCTCCCCCAGGAAGGCCCAGCCCAGCGCCGCCGTCATCGGCGGGGCCAGGCACATGACCAGCATCGACACCCGGGCGCCGACCAGCACGAAGGCCCGGAAGAGGGCCAGGTCCCCCACCACGAAGCCGATGACCCCCGACATTCCCAGGAAGGCCCAGGCCTCCGGCGGCGCCGAGGGCAGCAGGCTCCCGTGGAGGACCAGCCCCAGCAGGGTCAGGAAGCACAGGCCCATCACGAGACGGACCCAGTTGACCACCATCGACCCGAGGCGGGTCGAGGCCGCCTGGAACGAGACCGCCGACACGGTCCAGCAGATCGCCGTCGCGATGGCGGCCATCTCGCCCACGTGTTCGCGCAAGGCGCCTCCGACGGTGCGGCCCACGGACCCCGGGGGAGCGGATTGTATGCCGCGGGACCCGGTCCGGGAAGGCGTCGCCGGTCACTCCCAGGACCTGGGCCGACCGGCGCCCTTCGGTTGTCCGCCCCCCTTCCGGGTGCTAGGATCAGCCCGTCCATCTGGAGGCACGAGGCGCATGAAGACCATCCGTTTCCGTCTCTCGTTCCTGTCCCTGTCATTGGCAGCCCTCGCTGCGGCCTGCGGGGGGTCCTCCGAGGACGTGAAGAGGCCCCTGGACCCCCCGGGGCGGGACACCCAGGCGACCTACCAGGTGCAGGTGACCGACGGAGGGGAGGTGACGGCCCAGGTCCGGTTCGTCGGCGAGACCGACTTCAACGGACAGACCTGGGAGAAGTACGAGATCACCTACCCGAAGCCCGAGGGGACCAAGGTGGCCCACGTCTTCGGCGTCGCCTCCGAGGGGCGACGCATCGTGGTCGCCGGTGGCGACGTGGTCTATCCCCCGGGGGACACCCGGCACAAGGACTACGTGGTCACGCTGGACACCCCCATCGCCATCGATCCGGACACGGTGCCGGTGGGCCAGACCCAGACGACTCCGGTCTCGGGAACGGTCCAGATCGTCGGCCAGCCGGAGATCCGCGCCGCGGGAACCGTGACCTGGACCAAGACCAGCACCGACGCCGTGGTGGAGACGCGACTGGGCACCGTGGCCGGCGTCGAGGTCTATGAGGGCGAGGCGGTCCTGACGGAAGGGGAGGGCCACTGGATCCTGGATGCCGTGAAGGGCATGAAGGTCCGGGGGACCGTCTGGATGCACCCGACGATGGGCCTGGTGAAGTACGAGACCCCCGACTTTCCGCTGAGCGGCGGTCTGTCGGGTTCCCGGAGTTGCGGCGACCCGACCTCCGGCGACTGGAACACGATCCAGGCCGTCGGCGTCGTGGCCCCCGGCGGGGAGGCCTTCGACCTCAGCACCTCCGATTGTTCCGGCGAGTGGGACGCCGACAAGATGCGCCATGCCCAGATGCTGCTGGAACTGCGATTCGCCGACGACGACAAGGCCCGCAGCAACCTGACGCCGCCGGTGGACGTGACCTTCGGCACCGGGTGGGGCTGGTTCCCCTTCCAGTTGATCCCCTCGCCGGTCAGCATCTTCCATCCCGAGGAGAACGGCCAGGGCTACACCTTCTGGTATGCCTACGTGAACGAAGGGGCCAAGAACGAGCCCGGCGACAACGGCATCCTCTATCATGTCGAGGTCCGGCCGACGGACTACCAGAACGCGGCCGTCCGGGCCGCCGCCCGGATCCACTACGGCCTCTATCACCCCTGAGGCCTGGCCCGGGCGACCTCGAGGGAGGACGGGATTCTCCGGCGGGAAGACCCAGGGAGGAAGGTTCATGGCAACACGTCTGGTGGCCTGTGTGGTCGGCCTGTGGCTGGTGGTCCGGCCGGCCGGGGCCCAGGGAGAGGAGAGGATGGAACCGGTGAACCCGACAATCTCCGACGCGGTGCAGGATCGGGTGGTCCGGGCCCTGGTGGAGGCCCACGGGCCCCAGGTCGAGGCCCGGGCCCGGCAGGGCGTCACCCAGGTGGCCCGGGCCTGGCGGGCCGAGGACGGTGATGCCGAGGCATTCCGGTCCTTCTGCCAGGAGCAGTTCCTGGCGGATCCGGCGGCGGTGGACCTGCTGCTGGACCGCCTGGAGCGGTCCTTCGAGGCCCTGAACGGCCACGCCGTGGCCCTGACCCGGACCCTGCGGGAGCCGGTGGACCTGGACCTCTTCCAGACCCTCCCGGTGGACCTGCTGCTGGCCTCCCTGAATCCCTTCGACCACCTCTCGGAGGACCTCTACCGGACCCGGATCGCCTTTGTGGCGCTGCTGAACTTCCCCCAGGTGGAACCGGTCCGGGCCGGGAACCTGACTCGGCGCCAGTGGGCCGCCGTCCGGCTGATCCAGGGCATGGCGCTGCGGATTCCTGGCGACGCAAAGGCGGCGGCCACCCGGGCCTACGCCGAGGCCGAGGACTACATCGCCCGGTACAACATCCCCCTGGCGGCCCTGGTGACCCCCGACGGGCGCCACCTGTTCCCCGGTGGTCCCACGCTCATCAGCCACTGGGGTCTCCGGGACCACATCAAGGCCCTCTACAACGACCCCAAGGCCAACCTGGAGGGCCAGCGCCTGATCTACCGGGTCATGGAGCGCATCATCCGGCAGGAGGTCCCGGAGGCCGTGGTCGCCGGGACCGAGGTCCTGTGGGACCCGACCGGCAACCGGGTCCGTTTCCCCGGAGGGGACTGGACCGCCGCGGATCGGGAGCCGGACCGGCGCTACCGGAAGTGGCTTCAGGTCTTCCAGGCCGAGCGGGGCCAGGACCGCCACAGCCCCCGCTATCCCACCCACATCGCCCGGCGCTTCCTCTGGGACCGGGAACTCCCGGAAGAGGTCGTCGAGGGCCTGCTCCGGGACGTCCTGTCGGCCCCGGTGGCCCGGGACGTGGCGGCCCTGATCCGCCAGCGCCTGGGCCGTCCCCTGGAGCCCTTCGACATCTGGTACGACGGCTTCAAGGCCCGGAGCACCTACGACCCGGCCACGCTGGACCGGATGGTCCGGCAGCGGTATCCCACCCTCGAGTCCTTCGCCCAGGGGCTCCCGGCGCTGCTGGAGGGCCTCGGGTTCACCCCCGACACCGCCCGCTTCCTGTCGGACCACATCGCGGTGGACCCCGCCCGGGGCGCCGGCCACGCGATGGGGGCCGGGATGCGGACCGACTCGGCCCATCTCCGGACCCGGGTGCCGAAGGAGGGCATGGACTACAAGGGCTTCAACATCGCGATGCACGAACTGGGGCACTGCGTCGAGCAGGTCTTCACGCTGAACCGGGTGGACCACGTCCTGATGGCCGGCGTCCCCAACACCGCCTTCACCGAGGCCTTCGCCTTCCTGTTTCAGGACCGGGACATGCAGGTGCTGGGACTCGGGGAGCCCGACGCGAAGACCCGGGCGCTGCGGGCCGTGGACACCTACTGGATGACCTTCGAGATCGCCGGCGTCGGCCTGCTGGACATGCTGGCCTGGCGATGGCTCTACGCCCATCCCGATGCCACCCCCGATCAACTGCGGGAGGCCGTGGTGTCCCTGGCCGTGGACCTCTGGAACCGCTACTACGCCCCGGTGCTGGGCGTCCGGGACAGCCCCGTGCTGGCCATCTACAGCCACCTGATCGCCTACGGTCTCTACCTCCCGGACTATCCTTTGGGGCACCTGATCCAGTTCCAGATCGAACAGTTCCTGGAGGGCGGCCGGGCCCTGGCACCCGAGATGGAGCGGATGTGCGTGCAGGGTCGGCTGCCGCCCCAGGTCTGGATGCAGGGGGCCGTCGGGGAGCCTCTCTCGGCGGCGCCGCTGATCACCGCGGCCCGGAAAGGGATCCAGGTCCTCCGGAAGACTCGCCTCTGAATCTTGGCGGCGCCCTCCGGGGCTTCCCGGTCAGGGCCAGGCCACCGCCGGAAGCCACGTGACCGTCTGGCGGTTCAGACCGCCATCGAAGACGAGGGATCGGACCTCCAGGAAGGACAGCGGGATCGGCCCGGTCCCGGTGGGACGCAGGCGCAGCGTCGCCACGACCCGGTCCCCGGACCAGTCGGCGGCGTCGGTGTAGGTCGCCAGGGCCAGGCCCACGGCCAGGGACCCGGGCCGGACCTCCGCCGCCGCCCCGACGGTCTCTCCGGCACTGTCCAGGGCCGTGCCGGGAGCCGCCGACACCAGCGTCGCCAGGGCCGGGTCCCACTCGACCCGCAGCGCGATCCCGAAGACCCCCGTGAAGTCCCGTCCCACCACCTCGACGACCAGGTCTCCGTCCTCGCGACCCGCCATCCGGAAGCGCATCGACCGGGCCGGCACGTACTCCGCCGGCAGCACCGCGTCCCGGGCCCCCCCGGGTCCCTCGTCGGAGGCCGCGGGCCCGTCCGTCCCCGAGCCGTCGGTCGGCGCGCTGTCGTGGATCTCCGGCTCCGCATCACCCGCCGGGATGTCCGGCACGTCCTCGACCCAGGGGAGCCAGTCGGCCCGGCCCGTATCGGCCGGGATCCCCACCGTGCCGCCGGTGTCGCACCCGAGGCCCATCACCAGGGCCGCCCCCACCGCCACGTGACGCAGCGTCGTCATCGGGCACCTCCCGCCAGCGTCTCCCCGAAGTGGTCCGTCACCACCGCCAGGTCCCGCTGGTCCACCACCGCGTTCCCGTCGAAGTCCACCGACGGCAGGAAGTTGTCCGTGTAGCCGAAGGATCCCCCCTGGGCCCAGGCGGCGTACACCAGGTCGATGCCGTCCACCTCTCCTGACAGGTCCATGTCCCCCGGCAGCGCGCTGCGGACCCGCTCCAGCGTGGCCCCCTCGGGGTCGATCCGGACCCGCGTCAGCCGCCCCTCCACCGGCAGTCGCACCGACTGGGACCCAGGCTCCACCTGCACCGTGTGGTCCTGCTCCCCCCTGTCCGTGACCACCCGCACCGTGACCGGGAACCGGAACTCGTTGAACTGCGTCGAGGACTGCTGGTCCACCTGGACCTCGACCTCCGGCGTGCCCAGGGCCTCGGGCCGCACGACCCCCACCGTGAGGATCGGATAGCCCTTCCGCCAGACCCACTGGCTGAACTCCTGGTCCAGGTTCATCCCCGAGGCCCGCTCCAGGTACGCCTTCAGCCCCGACGTGTCGTAGTAGATCGCCTTGCCGCCGATGTCCTGGTACAGGTCGCGGATCGCCTGGTCGAAGACCTCCCGTCCGACCCGCTGCTCCAGCAGGTTCGCGATGATGGCCCCCTTGTAGTAGGTCACCACCTGGTACACCCATCCGCTGCTGACGTACACCGAGTCCATCGACGACAGCCCGTAGTCCTGGGCCTCCCCCACGAAGTAGAAATAGGCCTGGGCGTACCAGTCATAGTGTGCCCGGGCGAAGTCCGGCAGGTCCCGGCGGTCCCGGACGAAGGACAGCGACAGGAATTCCGCGAACCCCTCCGACAGCCAGGCCCCGAAGGAGTCGTTGTTCTGGAGGATGTCCGGGAACCACTGGTGCCCCAGTTCATGGGCGAACAGGGCGGTCCGGGAGGACCCCCGGTCCCGCCACATCCCGTCGGGGATCCACAGCAGGGCCGGCCACCCGAAGGCCGCCCCGGCGTCGTTGCCCACCTGGCACGCCTCCATCTTCGGGAACAGGAACGGCCCAAAGCGGCTGCCGTAGTACTGCAGCACGTCCAGGATGTCCGTCAGCACCTCGGCGATGCCCGACTGGATCCGGGAGTCGTTCAGCGTGTAGGTCCCCAGGTGGCCGGTGCCCCAGGGCAGTCGGGCGACCTGATACGGCGCGAGGCCGAAGGAGTGGCTGTCGGTCGGGAAGTCCTGCCGCAGGTGGTGGACCTCCTGCCCCTCGACCTCCGGCGTCACGGCGGTCACGATGCCCGTCCCGGCGACCACAAGTCCCGCCGGCAGGTGCACGTCCAGTTCCATCGTGGCGAAGTCCCTCTGCAGCGAGGTCGGCAGCAGCATCTCCCCGGCGATGTAGCCCGTCTTGCCGAAGCCGCAGAGGTTCACCGAGATGGGCCCGCTCATCGAGCAGTCCGGGACCCCCTGCAGGTGCACGGTGAAGTCCCGGGTCTCGCCCGCCTCCGACGGAGGGTCCAGCGGGATCCGGGGAACGTCGTATCCCTGGATGTTCTGGGTGGTCCAGGCGAGGGGGGTTCCATCGGGTCCCTCGACGCCGGTCAGGGGCAGGAAGGCCAGCAGGTCCACCGCCGTCGTCCCCGCATCCACGAACAGGATGCGGACCCGCAGGTCCGACTGCATCTGCCGGGTGGTCGGGTCGATGCGGACATCCCCGGCATAGTGCACGACCCGGTGTTCCCCGACCCGGGCCGCCTCCGGTCTTGCGAGTCGCACCTGGGTCCTCACCAGCCGCAGCCACTCCCGGCCCAGGTCCGGCCGGAAGACCCTCGGGAGGGCCTCCAGTTCCTGCCGCAGGTTCCGGGCCCAGGGACCGATGGCCGTCTCCGGGACCCCGTCGGCCATTGCCGGAACGGCCCAGAACGCGGCCAACAGCGCCGCCCACCACCTTGCCGAACGCCACAGGTCACGTCTCACCCTGCCTCCTTTCCAGGCACGGGAACGGGGGATTCTACATGGAATCGTTGTGGAAGGACGGGGTCAGTGCCGGCCCCCCTTCGGGATGGCATGCCAGATGCGCGTGAGCAGGAACAGTCCCAGCAGCGCGAAGGGCAGCAGCAGGGTCGGCCAGTGGGACCAGTTGGCCGAGGTCAGGTGCCCCAGGGCGAAGGACTGGAAGGCCGTCCCCAGGTACACGAACCCGTCGATCAGCCCCACGGCCGTGGCGGCCCCCCGGCGCCCCCCGAAGTCCATCGTCGCGGTGCCCGACAGGAGCCCGTGGGTCCCGATCACCGCCACCGAGATCAGGAACACCGACACGAAGAGCAGCCACATCCGGCCGTCCTCCGGGGGGCCCATCGGCAGGATCCGCTGGTCCCCGGCCCTGGCGTGGAACAGCGGGTCCTCCATCTCCACCGTCCGGACCTCCCCGTCCCGGCGGACCTGGAAGACCAGTTTCCCGCTGGTGGGGATCGGGGCCGGCGCCGGCCGGGTCGGGCTCCGGGTGCACAGGCACCGCTCCAGGTCCCACCGGACGCCCTCGCCCTGGCACTGGGACGGGATGCACCGGATGCTGCCCACCAGCGAGTTCCACCACTCCAGGGTCGATCGTTGCTCCCGGCGGGCCGCCGGGTCGTTGACGCTGAGCACCTCGTCCCCGGGTTGCAGGGGGACCTTCGAGGCATCCACCCAGCCGATGACCGGGGGCCGCCGCTCCAGGGCCGGCCACATCGCGATGACCGACACCCCGGCCAGGATGTAGAGCAGGGCCGCCACCGGGGCCCGCCGACTCTGGAACAGATGGTCGCTCACGAACCCCGCCACGTTGGCCCCCAGGACCCCCGCCACGAAGAGCCATCCTCCCCAGCCGGTCCACAGGAACGGTGCCAGGGCGATCAGGCCCCCCACCGTGACCCAGGCCGACTTCCGGCGGCCCTGGAGGCGGCTTCCCAGCCCCATCGCCAGCGCCCCCACGGCCAGGGCCCCCAGCAGCCAGGGCCAGTGGTCCCAGGACCCGTTCCGCAGCATGTGGCTCGACGGCAGCGACAGGATCTCCCGGGCATGGATCGGGAACCAGTGCATGACTCCGTTCCGCAGCACCCCCGTGCAGAACTCCACCAGGGCCACCGTCAGGATGATCGGGTTCGTGATCACCCCCTTCAGGATGCGCCGCAGGGGCACGTCCTCCCCGACCCCCGACGATGCGTCGCCCGTGTCGAAGTCCTGGAAGCCCGCCTGTCCCGGCCGGTCCCGGAGCAGCCAGGCCTCCAGGGCGGCCATGCCCAGCAGCAGCCCCGCCGGGGCGAAGAAGACCCACCAGGGCAGCACCCGCCCGTCGCCCGACAGCATCCGGGTCAGGGCCAGCACCCACTCATTGACCGAGAAGGCGAAGAAGACCCCCGACGCGATCATCGTGCCGAAGATGCCCGAAAAGCCGCCCCGTTCCCGGACGTGGAACCACGACGAGTTGACCTTCACGATGGCCACGGCGGCGGCGCTCTGGAAGTACATGTTGACGGCGTAGAGGACCGACAGCGTCGTGACCAGGCTGAAGGGAATCCACCCCTGGCCGGACAGCACGTCCCGGACTGCGAGGCCCAGGGCCAGGTTCGCGATGCCCGCCCCGATGGCCGAGGCCAGGATGGCCTTCTTGCCCCCGACCCGGTCGGTCAGGGGGCCGTTCAGCAGGAAGGACACCGCATAGACGGCCGTCCCGATCCCGAAGACCGTCCCGAAGTCCTCCTTGGACAGCAGGTCTCCCAGGGCGTTCTTCGCCACGGTCAGGTTGTAGCGCCCCATGTACAGGAACGCGTAGGTGAGCCCCAGGGGGAACCAGTTGAGGAATCGTCGCCGCCGGAAGGCCGCCGAGTGGACCGGAGGCTCGCTCATGGGATGCCGCTCCACAAAGCCGGCCCCATTATCGCCGCCCCCGTCGATGGGCGTCAACCGCGGTCCACCGGGGGAGAGTCACCGCGTCTCCCTGCGGGAACCATCGCGGTGCCGCAAGGTCCGGCGCGAGGAGGCGGTGACGGTCCCCCAGAGGAGGATCAGCAGCGGCAGGCAGGACTCCGGGGACCCCGCAGGAGCGGCGCAACCGCCACCCTTCCGGGCGGGGGCAGGGGTGTCCTCCGAGGGGCCGTCCGGGGCGTCCAGGGCCCCGGTCTCGGGGTTCTCCCAGGCGTCTCGGGCAACCGGGTTCCGATCCTCCTCCGACTCCCCCGTGTCCAGGGCCCCGGCCTCCGGGACCTCTTCGGCGACGGCCTCGGGCATCCCGTCGCCAGGGGCCTCGTCCGCCGCCTCCGGAACCAGTTCCGAGTCGCCTGGGACCTCCTCGCCGGCGATCGTCTCGGGCCCCCCGTCGGCCACGCCCACGTCCTCGCCGCCTCCCGGGTCCCCAGGGTCCGGCGGGACCCGGTCCTCCCGCTCCGACAGCGGCGACTCGCATCCCGGGTCGTCGGGCCAGTCCGTGAGCCCGTCGAAGTCGTCGTCCTTGCCGTTCCGACAGGCCGTGGCCCCCACTCGGAAGGCGATCTCGTGGTCCCCCCGGTTCCAGGGCGCCGCCCGGACCCGCAGCCGGTGCTGCCCCACGGACAGCCCCGTCGTGTCCAGCGTCCCCTCGAATCGACCGTATCCCGCCGGTCGCAGCGGCACCGGCTCCCGGTCGTCCACCTGGGCCGTCACCTCCCCGGCAGGCTGATCCCCGAAGACCAGCGCCCGGATGGGGCACTGGGGCCAGTCGGGCGGCAGCGACGGCGCCCGGGGATTGCCGCCGCCCAACGCCGCGTCGGCCGGCACCGTGACCAGGATCATCGGCCACTTCCCGGCGTCGAAGGCCCGGACCGACAGGATGCCCCCATCCAGGGCCAGCAGCGCCACGTGGTTGTGGTCCGCCTTGCCCAGGGAGTCCAGGTTCAGCAGCAGCGTGCGGCCCTGGAAGGACGCCTCATACTTGTGCGTGTGCCCGTAGAGGTAGGCCGCCACGTCCCAGGTCCGCATCAGGTCCTCGATCTCCTGTCGGCCGTATGTCAGGTCGTCCAGGGGGTGATGTCCGAACAGCACGTGGGCCACCGCGTCGCCGTGGTCTTCCAGGGCCTGCTGGGCGAACAGCAGTTCCCCAGCGTCGAGTCCCGCGTTGTCCAGCGGCGGCACCGCCCCGTCGTTGCCCGGCGTCGCCAGGCCCAGCAGGTGCACGCCCCCGTCCGGGTCCCCCATCACCACCGACTGCTGGGTCCGCCCCGTGGCGGCCCCCTGGATCGACCACTGCAGGAAGTGGGGCATCCCCCGGTCGTTGTACTGGTCGTGGTTCCCCGGCAGGTCCAGGTACACCGAGGCGTTCATGCCCGACGCCTCCACCAGCGCCCGGTAGTCCCGCCACTCGCCTTCCTGGGGCCCCCAGGGGATCAGCCCTCCCGGCGAGGCGTCGGTCAGGTCCCCGGTGACCACGACCCACTCGGGCTGCACGGCCTGGCAGGCCTCCCGGGTGACCCAGGCCAGATTCTCCTGGGGCCGGTCTCCCGACGTCCCGATGTGCGTGTCGGTCGTCACCAGCACCCAGTGGATCCGGTCCCCCGAGGCCCGGTACTCGTCCAGGGCACTGGCGGCCCCGGGCATCCACGTCGCCATGACCCACGTCGCCACCGATGCCAGGGCGACGGTTCGCCGGACGGCCGTTCCCATGACCCCTCCCGCGGTCCCGAGGCCAAGCCTAGCGGTCGTCGTCCTCGTCGGCAACCGTCTTCGCCGTCGGGTCCCTCCGGGAGCCCACTTTCGGCCGGGCCGTCGGTGACGGGCCCGGCCTCGTTGACAGGTGCCCAGGTCCGTCCTACGATCGCCCTGCTGCCCGACACGATCCTCCTTCCGGAGTCCGCGAGGGGGACTGGCGGCATGGGGAAGGAAACACAAGGAGGAACGCAGATGAAGAGGGTTCTCGGTTCGGTGCTGGCGATGGCGGTTCTGTCCCTGGGGCTCGCCGGGTGCGACGGCAAGGTGAAGCAGGACCTGGCGAAGTGCCAGGCCGACTCGGCCAAGATGGGCGCCGAGTTGAACGCCGCGAAGGGCGAACTGGACACCGTGAAGAAGGAACTGGCGGACACGAAGGCCAGGTTCGAGGCCCTGGGCAAGGAGAAGGAGGCCCTGGTGGCCCGGGTGGCCGAACTGGAGGCCACGCTGGCCGCGGCCCAGCAGCCGGCCCAGCCGGAGCCTGCGAAGGCCCCCGCGAAGAAGCCCGCCGCCAAGAAGGAGCCGGAGCCCAAGAAGACCTCCACGGGCGCCACCGCCCCGGTGGTCGAGAAGAAGGGCAAGGGCATGTTCCAGAAGAAGTGAGAATCGGCCCGGGCCGGTTCCCGAGGGAGTGTCTTTGACCAGACGAGGAGGAAGGATCATGAAGCGGATTCTGTGGGCCATGACCGCGGCGGCGCTGCTGGCCTTCGGGGCCTGCGAGGCCACCGACAACAACACCGACGCGACCACGACCGACCAGACCACGACCGACCAGACCCCGGCCTGCACGGCCAGCGCCAGCAACGTGTACGACGGCTGCCTGAAGTTCCGGGACGCGCTGTGCACGAAACTGGTCGCCTGCAACTCCTTCGCCGACAAGGTCGAGTGCGGCAACTGGTTCGACAGCGAGGACGCATTCGGCGGCTGCGACCCGGACTTCACGGACCCGGTGGCCAGCGCCGCCAAGTTCGAGGAGTGCATCTGCGACATCCCGGACCAGACCTGCGAGTCCATTGCGGCCGGCGTGCTGACGGCCCTGCCGGCCTGCGGCGAGTGGGTCCCGGCCCCGTAGCAGTCCCCCTGCCGCGGACCTGAGGTCCGCCTTCGGTCTTTCTCTTCTTCCGTAATCCGGGCCCCCGTGGCCCGGGAAATTCTCGAAATATCAAGCCGTTTCATCACGGCGGTCTGACATTGGGTCATCTCCAGGGGCCGGCGTCAGGGGTCCGGGCCCTTCATCACGAACGGTCTTCGCTCAGATCGGGTCGGGCTCTTCGTAACCGGGCAGGGGCGTCGAAGGGATGCCCCCGGGCGCCGGGCCGGACATGTCAGATCCCGGGCGGCGGCTCGTCATCCGTTGGAAGGTCTGGAAGGAGGTGGCCGATGAAACGCTGCGAATACCGACGGAGCAAGCATTTCTGCAAGGGATGCGGCCAGCAGTGGGCTCGTTACCGGTTTCGGGGCGAGGTGCGCTGGGACTCGGACCACGACCTCTGCTTTCGGTGCTGGAGGTCCCTGCTGGAAGGCCATCGGCAGACCCTGATCGCTTCGTGAGCGGCAGGGGGGATCGAGCGATGGGACGGCCCCAGGGGCCGCCAGGAGAGGAGGGACACATGAAAGAGACCATGAGGGATGACCGTGGCATTGGGAACCCGGCGATGTCCTCC
This sequence comes from Deltaproteobacteria bacterium, assembly GCA_029547805.1. Classification (GTDB taxonomy): domain Bacteria; phylum Myxococcota_A; class UBA9042; order DTJE01; family DTJE01; genus JAGOKF01. Next base: position 426,912 of record JAKPOP010000003.1, on the reverse strand, counting down.
GAGGCGCGAATCATTCACCTGACCCCGGGCGGATACCGGCGGCTGGTGGCGCGGATCGAGGCGGCTCGGCGGGACTACTTCGCGGTCTGCGCCGAGACGGAGGTCGCTGCCGAGTCCGGGGACACGTCGGTCTGGCATGACAACTTCGCCTTCGAGGAGAACACCCGCCAGAAGCACCAGGCGGCCCGGCGGGTCCGGGACCTCGAGGCGATGCGGGATGCCTGCCGGGTCCACGACCTGCCCACCGGGGAGGCCACGGCGGTCCGCCTGGGCACGGTCGTGACGATCCGGCTGGAGGACGGGTCCGAACAGGCCTGGTTCCTGGCCGGTTGGGACGACGGGGACCCGGCGGCAGGGCGGGTGGCCTACAACGCCGGGCTGGGCCGGGCCTTGATCGGCAAGGAGGTCGGGGACGACGTCCGGTGGGGGCCCCCGGAGTCGCCCCGGCTGGCCGAGGTGGTGGCCATCCGGTGTGGGACGGCCCAGGACGACGAGGGGGCGGAATGAACCGCGCGATGCTGTCAGGACCGGTCTTCGTCGTGCTGGAAGGGCTCGACGGGTGCGGGAAGTCCACGGTGTGCGGCCTGCTGGCCGACCGCCTGGGCGCCTGTCTGCTGAAGACCCCGCCGGCGGGACTGGACGACATCCGCGGGCAGATCGATGGGCTGCTGGAGGACCGACCCCTGGCGCGGCCACTCTTCTATGCGTCGATGGGCGCCTGGGTCTCGGAACAGGCACGGCGCAACCTCCAGGCGGGGATCCACACGGTTTGCGACCGGTACTACCTCTCGACGCTGGCCTATGCCGCCGCTCGGGGTGACGTCGTGCCGCCGGACGAGATCCAGGGGCGCCTGCTGCGACCGACGGCCACGTTCTTCCTGGACGCCAGTGCCGAGGTCCGGCGGGAACGGATGCGTCTTCGGGGCGCCCTTCGGCGAGAGGACGACCGGTCGGTCGAGGCGACATTCGAGTCCCGGCTCCTGGAGGCCTATCTCACGCTGGGACCGGCCTGGTGCCCCGGGACCTGGCATGTGATCGACGCGAACCGGGACACCCCGGAGGAGGTGGCGGACCGGATCGTGGGCCTGTTGCAATTGCAGGAGGTGGCAGCATGAACGGCGGCAGGATCGACCTCCAGGGGAGACGGCGTCCGACCTATCTGCGCGTGCTGGTCACAGGGCGCTGTCCGATGCAGTGCGCGTACTGCCATGCCGAGGGGGAGGCCTTGCCCCGGGCTCCAGGCCAGCGCCCCCGAGGACCTGGCAGCGACGTGATCGGAGGCTGCCTGGAGGCGGCGGTTCGGACCGGCATTCGCAAGTTCAAGTTCCTGGGTGGCGAGCCGCTCCTGCGGCCAGACCTGCCCGGGATCGTGGAGGGACTGCGCCGGGCGGCCCCCGAGGCCGATCTGTCGCTGATCACCGGCGGGGTGGCCCCGGTGGAGAACCTGGAACGGGTCTTTGCCGCGGGCCTGGACCGGGCGAACCTGACCATCCACGGCTGGGGGGCCGAGGCATTCCATCGTCGTGGGGGCACCGAGGACCTGCGCCGGTTGCGGGACCGGAACCTGGAGTTCCTGCGGCGGAACGGTCGGCCCCTGAAGTTGAACTACGTCTATTCGGGGCCTCAAGACGACGAGGACCTGCGGTCGTTGCTCGACGTGGCCAGCCGGTGGGGCGTCCTGGTCAACGTGCTGGACGACCTGTCGGACCCCTGCGCATCGGCCATGACCGTGTCACGGGCCCTGCGCCGGATCCGAGGGGAGTATCTGGTGGAGGAGGTGGACCCCGATCCCGACAGCCTGCCGACGATGCACCTGGAGTGGGAGGACGGGCTTCGGGTGGAGGTGAAGCAGGCTCGCCTGGGAGAGGTGGCCCCCTGGAAGTGGTGTCCCGAGTGTCCGAAGCGGGAACGGTGTCGCGAGGGGATCTTCGCCTTGAGACTGGGTTTTCGAGGGGACCTGCGGCTGTGCATGGACCGGCCGGACCTGACGCTGCCCCTGGAGCCCCTGATCTCCCGGGGCATCGACGCGGCGGCTGCGGCCTGGAACCGCTTCATTGACAGGAGCCTGCCATGAACGTGCAGACGGTCGTGCTGGTGGGGCCCCACGGATCCGGGAAGACCACGCTGGGGCAGGAACTGTCCCGGGTCCTGGGGTGGCCCTTCGACGACGAGATCGGAAAGCGCATGCGTCGGGAGGCCCTGGTCCAGGACCCGACGGCCCACGCGGCCAGGCCGCAGCCCGATTTCGACCGGCGGGTGATGGAGGCCGAGGTGGCCCGGGACCGAGTGCGTCGGAAGGGTGGCCCCCGGGTCGTCGAGACGTGGCACCCGGGAAACCTGGCCTACTGCGAGGCCCGAGACCCCCGCCTGGCCGAGGCGTGGCGTCCCCGTCTGCGAACCCTGAGCCGTCGGGCGCCTGGTCTCCTGGTCATCCCGCTGCACATCGACCTTGAAACCGTGCAGCGGCGCCTGCAGGAGGCCGGGCCGCCGGACATGATGGTGCCGTGGCTGTGGCAGGTGGCGATGCGGGCCGAGGCGATTGCTCGCCAGTGGGGGCTCATGGTCTCGGACCCCGTGTCCACGATGGACCGGCCGGTGGCTGCCAGCCTGGCCGACGTGCTGGAACGCATCGACGCCTTCCAGGCATGTCCCAGGCCTGAAGACAATCGGACCTGGCGGACCACTCCGTGCCTTTGAGGAAGGACCGGTGCAAGAACAAAAAGGAGGGAACCGATGAGCAAAGGCAGGCAGGGACAGGGCGAATACAGCGAAGAGGCGTTCTGGGACAAGGTGGGCAGGTATGCATCCCAGATCGGCCGGGCCGTGCTGAAGCCGGTGTTGATCCTGTACTACACGCTCCAGAAACCGGAGGTTCCGGTCTGGGCGAAGACGGTGATCATCGGGGCACTGGCCTATTTCATCCTGCCCTTCGATGTGGTGCCGGACGTCATCCCGGGGGTCGGCTACAGCGACGATGCGGGGGTGCTGGCCTCTGCCATCGGCACCGTGGCCGCCTACATCGATGACGATGTCAAGGCCCGGGCCCAGGCGACCGTGGACAGCCTGCTGGGGTAGGGCAGGGGACCGGGCTGCGTGTCTTGAGGCTTGACAGTGGGGCGCTTGCTACAGGACCATCGGCGCACCTGAAGACCCGGTGGGGACGATTGGCGTGACGGCAGGATCTCGGCGGTCAGCCGCCAGGGGAGGGCATCGTGCCAGGACGGGTGGACGCACGGATGGCGATGTCGGTCAAGGTGTGGCAGGGACTGGTCTCCGGGCAGGATCCGACCTCCAGGGTCTGCTGGACCTTCGATCTGGGTCTGCTGACGCCGGCCCTCGGTGGGGGGATGAAGCCCGGCGAGGTCGAGGAGGATCGCCCCTTCCGCATCCCGTCGATCCGGGGCCAACTGCGCTTCTGGTGGCGGGCGACCCAGGGGGCCCGGTTTCCCCTGGCTTCGCAAAACGGAAGAAAGGTGGACTATCGGCCCATCCGGGAGGCCGAGGCCCTGCTGTGGGGCATGGCCTCGGTCGCGGAGGATGACCGGCGGCAGAGTCACCAGGAGCCGATGGCCTCGGCGGTCCGGGTTGCCCTGGACCTCGTCGAGGATCCGGGTCACAGGCTGCAGCGGCGCAAGGTGACCGATGACCGGGCCCCGATGGGCAGCGGGCTGGGCTATCTCTTCTTTCCGGCCCGGGAGATCCGGGGCGCCAATGCCCGGGATGCCCTCTCCTACTGGTGGGGCCCCGTGGCGAAGGTCCGGGTCGAACTGGACCTGGACCAGGTGAAGGCGAACCTGCGTCGATTGGGGTCTTTCCGGGACCGGACCCTGGATGCGGCGCTCCAGGAGGACCTGGTGCGGCAGGTCGCCGCGGCCCTGTGGGCCTGGGGCCATTTTGGCGGCATCGGGGCCCGGACCCGCCGGGGGGCCGGTGCCGTCGTGATGGAGGATGTCCAGGGACCCCACCACCAATGGCTGGCGCCGGCATACCGGTCCGTTGACGAGGTCCTGAAAGGCTTGAAGAAGGCCGCCGAATTCTTTGTGACCGGAGAGGCACGTCATGCAGGCGACATCCCGGTGCTGAAGGGTGCCTGTGTGGCCGTGTCCGAACTGAGGCTGGAGCGATCCCCGCAGTGGTCGGATAGGAATCAGCCAAAGGCCCCCCTGGCGATGCCCGAACGGGTCGGTGAGGCCGTTGGCAGGACGATGCAGGACTTCCGTCAGGGGGTCGGCTTTGCCCGCAATTCGGGCCAGGGTCGCCGGCCTGGCCGCAGCCGCTGGCCCGAGCCCGATGCGATCCGGCGGCTGTTGCGTCGATGGGCCCCGAACCATCAACCGCGGCTTCCGACCTTTTTCCCCCGAGCCGCCCTGGGGCTGCCGATCGTGTTCAAGTTCAACACGACCCAGGCCCCGGGGGACCCCGAGGGGCAGATCACGCTCTTTCCGGCGAGGGATCTCCAGCGCATGGCGTCGCCGCTGATCTTGCGGCCCCTGCGCCTCGAGGGGGGGGACCAGTACGCGCTGGTCGGTCTGTTGCTGAACACTCCGCTGGAGCCTCCAGGCGGCCTGGTGCTGGTGAAGGGGGCAAGGCAGCAGGGACAGGGGATCCTGGTGCCCCGGGAGGCCGAGCCCTGGGCCGGCCTGTCACAGCATGGCAGGCAGGTCGAACCCCTGAAAGCCGGGGGATGGGGGCCCGCCCCCTGCGCCCTGCTGTGTCGCATCGCTGGAAATCAGCAACGGAGGATGGCCCTATGACCACCGTGCTGGTGCTCCACCTGGGACCTGTGCAGCCATTCATCGCCGCGGCCCGGCGGATGTCGGACCTCCAGGCCGGTTCCCGCATCTTGTCCGAACTGGCCGCCGCGGCGGCGGAGGCCATCGGCCAGACCGGTGCCCGGACCATCTTCCCGGCGGTGGGGACCGCCGAGGGGTGTCCCAACAAGGTCCTGGCTCTCTGCCCTGAAGGTCCCGCACAGGCCCGGGCCGCCGCCCAGGCCGCCCGGCAGGCCACCGCCGCACGCTGGGAGCAGTGTGTCCAGGCGGTGGAATCGGAATTCCAGGACTGTCTGGACCTGACCGTCTTTCGGGACCAGGCGCGGCTGGAGGACTGGTGCCAGTTCTATGTCGCCTGGGCCACCCGGCCGACCTATGCCGACGCCCGGCAGGCCGCCGAGCGGTTGCTGGACGGCCGGAAGCGGACCCGGGACTTTCCGTCCCGCGATGGCACGCCCGGTGCGCCGACCCGGGCCAAGTCGTGGCAGGATGCGGGACGGGAGGACGTGCTGCAGCGGGGGAACCCCGCCGCGCTGGACCGCCTCCGACGGCGCCTGCTCTTGAAGGGACAGGAGCGGCTGGATGCCCTTGGGGCGGTGAAGCGCCTGGGCGAGTTCCGGGAATCCTTTGCCAGTGTCAACGACGTGGCGGTCCGGGCGGCCCGGGAGGCCCTTTCGGACGCTGCCCGGTCGCGGCTTGAGGCCTTTGAAGCGAAGGCCAAGGAACTGTTCGATGTCACGCAGGTGGACGCGGCCTGGTACTTCCAGGATCGACTGGAAGTCGAGGGCCGGGATGCGGGCCTGCAGACCGAGGAGATCCAGGAACTCCGCCGCCTCTTGAGCAAGTCCGGGTTCCGATCCACCCCCTACTATGCCCTGGTGATGGGCGATGGCGACGGCATCGGCGCGGCCATCTCGGGCTGTTCCGACCCCGAAGGACACCAGCAGATCTCGAAGGCCATGGCCGACTTTGCCCGGGAGGTCCGCACACGGTTCCAGAACGATCCGGACAAGGACCTGGGGTCGTTGATCTATTGCGGCGGGGATGACGTGCTGGCGGCCTTCCCGATGGCCACTGCCACCCGGGCCACCGCGGCCCTGGCGGCATGTTTCGGCCAGAAGGTCCAGGGATACAGCCTGTCGGCCGGCATCGCGGTGGCCCACATGCTGGAGCCCTTCGACCGGGTTCGGGAATGGGCCCAGGAGGCCGAGCGGGCCGCCAAGGCCTGGAGGGCCCGGCTCCCTGCCTCCCTGGCCGCCCGGGGCGCCCTGGCCTTGCGGATCCAGAAACGCAGCGGCGACGCCCTGACCGTGCTGGGTCCTGCGGCTCCCGACCCCGATCCGAATGCCCCCGGCACGTTGGACTGGGCCCTTGGAAAGGCCCGATCTCTCTATGACAACCGGCTCCTGGTCGAAAAGGCCGCCTATGATCTGCGCGCGGGCCTGCTGGATGTGCCGGAGGAGGCCAGGTGGGACATGGCCCGATACATCCTCTCCCGGAAGCAAGGGTCAGGGGCCTCCGAGGGGACAGGGGGGGCGGAAGTGGAGGCCCTGTCGGCCTGGGCGAAGGCGGTTCACGGCAGCGGCGTCCAGGGACTGGGAGCCTTCATCGACCTGCTGCTCGCGGGACGTTTTCTGCACCTCCACTGTCCCAAAGAAACGAGGTGACCGGCCATGGCGGACTTTCTGATCGTACCGCTCCAGGCATTGCAGTTCGGGGACGGGCGCGCCTCGGGGTCCGGCGGCATGACCCGGACACTCTCGATCCCGTGGCCCCAGACTCTTCGGGGTGCCATCCGGACGGCTCTGGCCCATCGCATGAAGCGGCTGTCCGAACTGATCGATGGCGGTGCGCAGCCCATCGACCCACGGATCGGCGGGCGGGATGACCTGGGCACCCTCGACATCCGGGGGCCCTTGCCGTCGGCTCTCTGGGAGGGGACCCAGCAGGTCTGGGTGCCGCGGCCCCTGGACTTCGAGGTCTTCGGGCCGACGGACCCTGACCGGGCGATCTCCGTTGAGCCCTTGAAGCCGGTCCTGTTGGAACCGGGGGACGGCCTCTGGGACCTCCAGGGGGGGCGGCCGCGTCTGGTCCCGTGGTCCCTGGCCAGTCCGCCCCAGGCAAAGCCCATGGCCCGCCCTCCCGCCTGGATTCCCTTCCCGGCATTGGTCCGGTGGGCCATCGGTGACTTTGAGGGCCTCCGGGCCACCATCGCCCAACTGGACGGCATCGAGATCAGCCAGACCAGCACCCAGGTTCACGTGGTCCTGACCCCGGGCCGCACGGCCGAGAAGGGGGGGCTGTTCGTGACCGAGCAGATCGAGTTGAACGATGGACTCCAGGGGGCCTGGTGGATGGCGACGGAGTCCCTCGAGGCAGGCGAGGCGCCCCTGCCCCTGACGCTGGGGGGACAGCAGGGGCTGGCCCGGTTGATCGCGGCTCCAGGAGGGTTCCCAGGCGCCGCGCCGGGGGCCCTGCCCGACGAGGTCCACCAGGCCATCGAGGGGTCTGGGGGATATCTGCGGGTGCTGGTGCTGACCCCGGCCCTGTTCTCCCATGGTTCGATGCCCGGTCCCGAAGACCTGCTAGGAGGCGAGGTCCGGGCGGCCGCAGTTCCGGGACCGATGCCGGTCTCGGGCAGTCGGTTGCTGGAGAAGGGCCGTGCAGAGCCCCGGCCGGCCCGTCGAGCGGTTCCGGCCGGGTCGGTCTTCGTGGTTCGGTACCCGGACCCCCAGAAGGCCCTGGAAGCGGCGCACCGGATGTGGTTCTGCAAGGTGGGCAGTCGCCCGGAGGACCGCCTGCAGGGATATGGTCTGGTGGCGGTGGGAGGGCTTCCGAAAGACACCGCCTCGCAGATGGACCAGGCCTGGGACATCATCCAAGGAATCCAGTAGGAGGAACGTCATGGCCGCTACCGACCTGTTCTTCGTCCATGCCCTGTCGCCGGTCCACGTCGGCTCCGGCAGTTCGGTGGACATCGTGGACCTCCCGCTGATCCGGGAGCGCAGCACCGGCCATCCCTATCTTCCCGGGTCCTCGGTGAAGGGGGCGCTTCGTGCGATGGTGGAGGCCCGAGGCAACAGGAACGTGGAGGACATCCTGTTCGGCTTCCGGAAGCGTCGCGAGGACGAGGATTCGGACCGGGACACCTTCGCCGGGGCCCTCGCCATCTCCGATGCGCGGCTGCTGCTGCTGCCCGTCCGGGCCTCCCGGGGCGTCTTCGCCATGACGACCTGCCCTCTGGCCTTGCGGCGATTGCTGCGACTGCTGGAGGACGGGGGCATCGGCGCCGACGACATCCTGAAGGCGCTGAAAGAACTCCTGCAGGACCTGGGCGCCATGACCGAGGACCAGCCGGCCCGGGTGGCCGAGGGAAGCCTGCTGATGAAGGGCGCCAGCACCAGGGTGGACCTGGAGGACATGGAGACCACGCTCCAGGAGGATCCCCGATTGACCATCCTCGGGCGGTTCCTGGCGCAGCACCTGCTGTCCGGGGAGGACGACTACCTGACCCGGCGCCTCTGCCTGCTGCCGGACGATTCCTTCTGTTATTTCGCCGAGCATGCGACCGAGGTGAATGCTCGGGTCCGCATCGATTCGGCGACCCGGACGGTGGCCCACGGGGCCCTCTGGAACGAGGAGTATCTTCCCGCCGAGTCGGTGCTGGTGGGCATCCTCCAGTCCTTCGGCAGCCGGAAGCAGAGGGACGGGGCTGGGGAACCGTCCTGGGAGGGGCGGAAATGCCTGGACGAACTCTGGAATGGTCACACCCGCGTCGTCCACACCTTCGGCGGCAAGGAGACCACGGGCCATGGTCGGGTGCGCCTGACCCGGGTGCAGGGAGGTGTCTGATGAGACATTCACTGGACAAGGCCCTGGCAGAGGCGGTCTGGACACAGATCCTGGCCCTGGAGAGGGGTGAGGGGCAGCACCAGCCGCTGTCCGAAAAAGGACGAAAGGATTTCAAGAACCGGTGTCAGGATTTCCCACGCTGCCTGCGGCAGAACGGCCTGACCCTGGCCCTGACCTTCTTCCAGGGAAAGTCGGACAGCGAGAAGCACCAGACCTATCTGGACCGGCTGGCGGCGGTGCTGGCCAGTGAATCGTTGAGGCACAGGACCGGGATCCAGTGGGCCGGCGCATCGGAGACGGTCACCACCCTGATCGATCGGGCCGTGAGGTCGGACGTGCGGGCCTACCGCCAGATGACGGGCATCGTGTCCCGGGCGTCCCTGTGGTTCAAGAGGCTGGCCGAGGCGCGGTGGTCCGACTGAATCGGGGGGGATCATGGACCGGCATCCCGGACTGTGGTTCAAGGTGCGCAAGACCTACGTGGAGTGCTACAAGTCGCCGGCGTCCCGGGACACGTTGATGAAGAACATCTGCGAAATCCGCCCGGACTCGACCTACCAGGCGGTGCTGAACCGGTGGAAGGCCGGATTCACGCCCGATGGGGCAGGGCCGGGCGGCCTCTGGTCTGACTGCAGGGAGATGGACGTCTCCTTGCGCCTGATCACGGGCATGGGGGATCGGGGCGTCTTCGAGTGGGGAATCCGGCTGCATCACACCTACGGCATGCCGATCATTCCCGGGTCCAGCCTGAAGGGCGTGGTGCGCTCGATGGTGCAGGCTCGTCGGGATGCGGTGGCGCAGGCCGGCGGGGACCCGACGGAGTGGGACGCCATGGCCTGCGCGATTTTCGGGACCACGGACCAGGCCGGGGTCTCCATCTTTCATGATGCCTGGTGGGTGCCCACCCGGGATCACCCGACGCCCTTCGTTCGAGAGGTGATGACCCCCCATCACCTGCAGTATGGCAGCACGGATGACCATCCGGCGGCCGACTGGGACGACCCGACGCCGGTGACCTTCGTGACGGTTCGTGGACGGTTCTTCTTTGCCGTGGAGGCCGGGAGCCAGGATCTGGCGCGCCTCTCGATGGATCTGCTGCAGCGGGCCCTGGTGGAACACGGCGTCGGGGCCAAGACGAGGGCCGGCTATGGACGGTTCCATGGGTGAGGACGGAATATCGCCGCGTCACGACGCCCTGGGGTTGATTTTCTACCTGGACATCGCGTGCCGGCTGTCGGGTCCAGGGGGCCGGGGCATCGTGGCGGTCCCGCCGTCGGCGATCCGGGGGGCCTTGAAGACGGCATTCCGGCGACAGGTGTGGTGCCTGCATCCGGACCGCATCGAGTGTGGGGACTGCTCGGCCATCTTCGGATGCCCCTTCGGGCTGTTGTTCGACCCGCGGGTTCCGCCCTGGTCCACTCGCCGCCGGTCGGAGCGGGAGATTCCATCGGCCCTGCGCGTGGTCCCTTCGGATGACGACCGCAAGGCGAGTTTCCGCCTGCTGCTGATGGGACGTGGGGCCGGCCTCTGGCCGTTCGTGCGGACCAGTCTGGACCGCCTCGTGCTGGAGATGCCCGATCCGCGGCCCGTCGGACTCCTGGATGCCGTGGCCCGGCACCCCGACGGGGACGTTCCCCTGGTCGTCCAGGGGCGGGACACCGGCCACGAGCCTCCGATCTGCCGGATGCCCCCTCGGCCCCTGCACTTCGAACGGGCCGTCACGGTGCGGTTTCTGACGCCCCTGCAATTGGGGAGGCCCGAGCCCCGGGACCCAACAGAGGTGACGTTTCTGCGCATCATGAAGTCCGTGCTGGGGCAGTTGTCCTCCATCGCCTATTTCCACGCCGCCGAGGCCATCGACCTGGACTTCCGGGACCTGCTGCAGGCCGCGGGCGACATCCGGGCCACCCGGCACCGGCTGACCCGGGTGACCGGGACCCACACGTCCTCGGCGCGCCAGGGCCATCGGGAGATCCCGCTGGACGGGTGGGTCGGCGAGATCGACTTCGAGGGGTCGGAACTGGCGCGGTTTGGGGACCTGCTGGCCGCGGCGGAGGTGGTGGGCGTCGGCAAGAAGACGGCCATCGGCCTTGGCAGGCTCCGGGTCGTGGATGGGGCGTAGCGACACGGGAACTGGACGACAGGGGGACAGGGGATGGAAGAGGAGGTCGAGGGAATCCGGCTCGTGTCGTTTCTGGGGAAGGCCAACTATCAGCAGACCACCTATGCCTGGGGCGACGGTGCCGAGGACCGGTACATGTCCCGCTATGCCACGGCTGCCGTCTGCCAGATGTTGACGAAGGAGGAGACGCCGCCGCAGGAGGTGTGCATCGTCAGCACCGACGAGGCCTGGGCGATGCACGGGGGTGCCCTGAGTCAAGAGGTGGCGGCCATCACCGGGGTTCGGCCCACCCATCGTCCGATTCCCTACGGGGAAACTCAGGAACAACTCTGGGACCAGTTCGCCACGCTTCGGGACGCCTTTCGGGTGCCTTCGGGGAGGAGCCTGGTGCTGGACATCACGAACGGGTTCCGGTCCCAGCCGTTCTTTGCCGCGGCGGCACTGTCCTTTGTCCGGGCCGTGGACCCAGAACGGCCAGAGGTCCGGGTGTACTACGCCGGGAACCTGGTGCCGGAGAAGCCGACGGCCATCTGGGACTTGACGCCCTTCACCGAACTGGTGGACTGGGCCCAGGCGCTGGCCCTCTTCCTGAAGACCGGGAGGGTTGAGGACGTGGTGGACCCGACCAAACGGCTCGGTCGGGCCTTGCGCAAGGCATGGGCCCGCGGAGGCATGCAGGGGCCGCAACCACAACTGGATCGGCTGGCCGCGGCCCTGAAGGCCTTCGGGGAGGACCTGGCCACCATCCGCACCGGGGCCCTGTTGCTGGGCCGCCAGGGCGAATCCTCATCGGTCGATGCCCTGGTGCGCGCCTTGCAGGACGCCGAGCCGGATGTCCGCAGGCACCTCCCTCCGCTGGCTGATGTCGTGCAGCGGATCCGCGACTTCCTGGAGCCGCTGACCGGCGTGACCTCGTTGCGGGATCGCCGTGGGGAGGAAGCCCTGGCCTCGCTGGCGGGGCTGTACCTGGACATGCAACGGTACTCCGAGGCGGCCACCACGGTGCGGGAGGCATGGGTGACCCGCTACGCGTCTCCCGAAGCGGCCACGCCCGGTCCTGGCCATTCCAGGCAGGCACGGAACCTGGCCGAGTTTGCATGTGCACGGATGGACCGAGACACCTTCCGGCGCATCTCCGACATGCGCAACGACATTGACCACGGGGGCATGAACCCATCCCCGGCCCCGGCGAGAACGCTGATTGGGGTGGTGTCCCGTGAGGTGGATGTGCTGCGCCGGAGCGTCGGCCAGACCAGGGGGGCCGAGGCGCAGGGGACGCCCGTGTTTCTGAATCTCAGCAATCACGCCTCGGAGAGGTGGGAGGACACCCAGCGGGAGGCAGCACTGGCGTTGGCCCCACGGATTGTGGACTTTGCGTTTCCCGAGGTGCCTCCCGACGCATCTGAGGATGACGTGAAGAAGATGGCCGAGGACCTGTTGGAAAAAGTCCCGGAAGGGACCAGCCATGCGATGGTCCAGGGGGAGTTCACGCTGACGTGGTTCTTGGTTCACGGGCTGAACCGCAGGGGCATCCAGTGTCTGGCGGCCACCTCCCGGCGGGACGTGGTGACAGGGGAGGGCGGGGTGAAGACGGTGCGTTTTCGTTTTGTGCGTTTCCGAAGTTATTCTCTGATCTGATGGGGACCAGCGGGACCGGCGATTTCACTGGGTGCGGTGGATGGCGGGTTGAGGGGAGTCTCCGGGCCGCCATTGGACGTCGCCTTGGGCTTCGCGGGATGGTTCCTCGAGTCCGAGAATTCCGGGGCTGTCCAATGAACGTAGGGAGGGCTTCCCGATCGGGCGATATTTGTTGGGAACTCTCGCAATTGGATGGTCAGACGATAGTCCTTGTAGAAACGGCCATCCTCGTCACGCTTCGGGGGCAGGGATTCCTGCTGGTAGTTCGGAAAGAACTGGAGTTGATCCATGGCCATCTGCGAGCCCAGTTGCTGTCCCCAGGCTCGAATATCGGCCTCGCCGGCGAGGTAGGCCTTCTCGCACCGCATCACCTCGATACTGCGGCCGCCCTCGTTGACGACAAAGGAGACCGTCAGTCGTTTGGGGAGGCTGCGTTCCCATGCCTCCTGCTGTTCTCCCCACCAGATCACGACCGCGACGGCCAGCGTGACAAGACTCAGGACCGGCTCGATGACCGACCACAGATTGGCTTTGTCAATGCTGCCTGACAAGCAGGCGGCGACCAGCAGGACAGCGGCCGCGGCAATCGGGGCTGTGATGACGCCTTTCTGACGAGACCATGAAAATTGCAGGATTTCCAGAATCTGATAGCGCTTGGACATGGCAGGGGTGCTCCTTCTTTGGAGTGTGACAGGAGTTGGAACCAACAACGGTTTCAAGGAACGACAACCAGACAGGAAGCGGATCTGTTCATTGCAAATCGGCATTGGAGGAGTGCGGGGCCTCCAGTTGCCAAGGCCATGATGACCGGTAGCCACTTGTCGGCCTCTTGAGTCTCTCTTCCTCGGGGGGGCTCTCTGGCCAACGGCAACGGCGGAGAGAGCACCCTCGCCGTGGAGTCTTCAATCCCCTCTTCATCGGGGTGGTTCTTCGGACACGAGCAACCCACAAGACGAGGTGAACTTCATGTTCCGTCTCAATCCCCTCTTCATCGGGGTGGTTCTTCGGACCTATTAATTACTGGCTGCATGCATCACTGCCTCCCCTGGTCTCAATCCCCTCTTCATCGGGGTGGTTCTTCGGACAGCCAGCACGAACGGTGCTGGCTCGTTTATACTGTCTCAATCCCCTCTTCATCGGGGTGGTTCTTCGGACACATCCGTGTGGATGTCGGGGGGGAGTATTCTGTGGAGTCTCAATCCCCTCTTCATCGGGGTGGTTCTTCGGACCAAGGAGGTCAAGATGGTGTTCTACTTCCCGTCCCTCATGTCTCAATCCCCTCTTCATCGGGGTGGTTCTTCGGACATTGTGGGAGGCCCTCCAGGTCTCCCACAATGAGGAGTCTCAATCCCCTCTTCATCGGGGTGGTTCTTCGGACCGCGATCTTGATTTGATCATTAGATTTGTTCGTGAAGTCTCAATCCCCTCTTCATCGGGGTGGTTCTTCGGACATGAAAGGCTTGGTCATGAAGCAGAGCGAGTTGGGCGTCTCAATCCCCTCTTCATCGGGGTGGTTCTTCGGACCCGGTCAGGTGGAGAGTCGGACTACTGGAAGGGCTTGTCTCAATCCCCTCTTCATCGGGGTGGTTCTTCGGACGTCCGGGATATCCTGTACGTCGTCTTCCCCTCTGAGGTCTCAATCCCCTCTTCATCGGGGTGGTTCTTCGGACTTGAGCACACGGGGCAGGAGCTGCCCGAAGTTCTTGGTCTCAATCCCCTCTTCATCGGGGTGGTTCTTCGGACACGCCGGGAGGTGGGCTATTAATTATTGGTTGCATGCTGTCTCAATCCCCTCTTCATCGGGGTGGTTCTTCGGACTTGAAAGAAGAGTTGGTCAGGAGCCTCCAGGAGGAGGTCTCAATCCCCTCTTCATCGGGGTGGTTCTTCGGACGGATTGAGCATACAGGGCGGGAGCTGCCGGAGGTTCTGTCTCAATCCCCTCTTCATCGGGGTGGTTCTTCGGACCCGGTTCTTCGAGTGGTCTACGTCTTGTGGGCGGTGAAGTCTCAATCCCCTCTTCATCGGGGTGGTTCTTCGGACTACGCTATTGTGGAGGAGAACAAATGACAAAAAGAGAGTCTCAATCCCCTCTTCATCGGGGTGGTTCTTCGGACGAGACGGAGTGCCCCTGGAGGCGAAAAGGATCCTGGAAGTCTCAATCCCCTCTTCATCGGGGTGGTTCTTCGGACATCTGCGGGGCGGCGACCAAGAAGGGGGCCATGAGACTGTCTCAATCCCCTCTTCATCGGGGTGGTTCTTCGGACCCCTGGGAGTGGTGTTGGCCAGGGACACGGTCAAAAAGTCTCAATCCCCTCTTCATCGGGGTGGTTCTTCGGACATGCCGCAGGTACTAGCACCCTTTGTGGTGCTGGTTGGTCTCAATCCCCTCTTCATCGGGGTGGTTCTTCGGACCCCTACCCATCGGGGCCCCGCTTCCCAACAGGGGGAGCATAGCACGTTTCCACGGACCCCCCCACCCCCCTCCCCCCCATGACAACCAGCGACCGGCCGGAGTGGCGCAAGTCACGGAAATTGCAGAGTAATCGGAAACCGCGGACCCCCTCGGGTCACTGGTAGGAATTTCCAGGGGTTGGCGCCGATCGGGGGGGTGCTGGGGAGGTGCGAGGTTTTTCGGCTCGTTCATGATGTCACCGATCCAGTTGTCAAAGACCCCCCAGTCACCAGGAGCAACGGAAGCACTGGTACCGCTCCTGGCCCAGGAAATGCCTCGCGAGGCAGTATACCTGCTCCCGCAGGACCTGGCGATAGGTCAGCCGACAACCGGCCCGAGGATACTCGACCGTCTCGGCCAACCGACGCTCGTAGGCCGTCACCCACTTCCGACTGCCCATGGGGGTCATCAGGAGGCGCCGCCGCCCGGCGGGAGGTTCCGGATCCTCGTCGGAGCCCAATGGGTCCTCCCCCGCCTGCCGCGCCTCCAGGATGGCCTTCAGGTGCGCCTCGATCTGGCGCGCCAGTTCAAGAGCCCGGGCAGCCTGGGCCCGGGCCAGCCAGGAGTGGGTGATGGTCCGGCTGCCGGGACATGAGGAGGCCCCTACAACACGACCAGGTCATCCTCCCGGGGAAGGGTGCCGATCCCCATCACCTCCACGGACCCGCGACAACGACCACAGAGGCGATAGAAGCGGACCGAGTCCACCTGAGGGTCCATCACGTCCTCCAGGGCCCGACGCAACTGCACGATCCCCTTTTCGTCCATCTCGCACTCGAAGACGCTCTTCTGGACCCGGCGGCCGAAGCCCTCCGAGACCTTGGCCACCCGCCGCAGTCGTTGGGGGTCCGTGATGTCGTAGGTCACCAGCACCAGCATGGCCACCTCCTGCGATCCCATCCTTCCAAAAGACTGCACCGGGCCTGTCCATTGAGCATAACTCATGGAAGGGATGCGTTGACAAGGGCGGCCGGTTGGGACAGACTCTGCCCCCTTGAGGATTGACTTTTCTTGGATGGAAAAGGACCCATGACGGCCGGAAACGGTTCCATGACGGCAGTGGATGCCCTCAGGATTCTGGCGGATATCCAGCGATATCCCCAGATGCCTCTTCGCTGGAAGGCGTTCACTGTCCTTTTCCAGGCCGTCTGCAAGCGCCTCCACTACGATGGCGCGAATATCACAGCACAGGTTCCTGAGGAGGTGGAATGCCTCCATATTTCTCTGATGTTCTGGCTTGACAATGGGTTCGATCTTTGTCAGGAGCTGGTGACCGATGATCACGCGATCGCCTACCTGATGACGGCCATCCGAAACAGAATCAAAGACCATCAAAGATCACTCCGGCATGTGCCATTGCCAGACGACTCGAAGAGTGCCCTCGAGGTCCACGCGCGTTCCAATCAGGCCGATGAGGCGCATGGTGGCCTCCAGGCGAAGGGGGCTGGCATTCCTGAGGAGTTCTTGGGTCAAGACGGACGCCTCTCACATGTTCTATCGCGGCTACAACAGGACCTGGAAAGAGCGAAACAGAGGTTGGTCACCCTGATGGAAGAGGAACGGCGACGCTTTGGCGATATGGAGACATGGGCCAGGGCGGGCCAAGGAGGGTTCGGGGGGGAGGTCTTCAGGGCAATGCAGGAACACCTGGAACCCCGCGTGGCACCCCTCATGGAACTTCTGACTGAACCGAAATACTGGGACTTGCCAGACGGTGGCCCCCAGGCAGGATGGGAAACACTGATCCAGAGTGTCAAGGCCTATGGTTGTGTGCTGCGGAATTGCATGGATGACGTCATCCAGCCCGATCGCATGGAACTGTTCGTGGCGACCTACCGACTCCTGGTGGACATTCGCCTGGACCGGACCACCGTGACGAAGCGGGCAGAAGAGGAACTTGCTCACGAAGGAAGGACACGGGAGGACCAGGATTTCACGAAGATGAGAAATCGTCTGTACCGCCGGGTCTGCGATTTCCTGAAAAGGCTCGAGGAATCCCGGAAGCAACTTGAGGCCGCTGTGAGGCAGGCGGGTCCCCGGCCAGGAGGTCCCACGCTCAAGGGGCTGCTGACCGCTCGGAAGTGGATCGAGGACCTTCGCGTCTATCAGCGGTCACCCCGGATCGATGGTGAGCGCTCAGATCCGGCGAAGACCTCCGTTTCCTAGTGGGGGAGGCACGATGATCGACGAAACGGAAGGGATCAGACTTGAGCCAAGGGAGAGGGATGCGCTGGGCCTGCCGGCAGGGGCGCCCTTGCGTTGGCACCCGGTGCGAGCCACGGCGGACGTGATTCACCACGGGAAAATGGTGATGCAGCAGCCCGTGGACGCATGGATGGTGGTCACGCCGTTGCGGTGCGGGTTGACGGAGGAATATCGCCCTGCAGATGGCCTCGTGCGACTGTCCTTCGATGAGACCATGCGGGCTTTCGAGGTGAGGGGGACCATCGGGGGAGTACGGTTTGATGTCAACCGTTCTGGTCTCTTGAAGGCTTCGCTGGCCCCGGAATCGGCGTTCTCCATTCGCCTGGATGAAGAAACGGTGCTTGCGATCCTCCGGGACGCCCGTGGGGATTTTCATCGTTGCCTGGCAACGGAAGCGGGCGATCGGCAGGACCGCTTCGAGCAGGTGCTGGAGGTCCTGAGGGCGCGCCTGGACGAAAAGTCCCCAGAGTGGTTGCGTTCAGCCGTCCTCCGTCACCTGGATGGCATGGATGCGCTGTCACAGGTCATGGCCCTTGCGGTGTTCAGACGATTCCGTTGCCTGTGCACGACTGCAGACGAGGTGCGGATCGCCATCGAGCGGGCCATGGCCCAAGATGCCACGGTTCTCAGTGATTTCATCGATGACTGGATTCAGAGCCAGTCGATGGAGGAGGTGCGGCGCATTGAGTCGCTGGCGCTGGAGGAAGTGCGACGCCTCCGGGACCTGCTCCACGAAGTGGAAGAGACACTGGACCCTGAGGAACCGGCCTGGATTCGTCGCTGGATCGCCTGGTGCGAGTCACGGGATGACCTGGAGGCCCTTCGGGTTCTGGTCGATTTGCGCGGCGGGAGTCCACGACTCGATGCGGAACTGCGATCGCTGGACGAGCAGGGGGACAACTTCCGGGTTGGTCTGCCGCGCCGAATCACAACCGAGGTCACACGCCTTCGGGAGGTGGCCAGTCTGGACCCCGGTGCATGGTGGGCCCGGGATTCCCATGTCGGAGACGTCTGGGAGTTCTGATGCGACGGTGGTTCACGCACGACGAACTGGAACCTGATGACCTGGAAAGGGCCCGGCTGGCCCTGCGGAGTTCGCCCTGGTCATGGCCTCGATCCGAGGATGTTCAGGCGATGGATCGAGCCCGCCAGATATCCGGCCTGGACGGCCCACCCCAGCGACCGGGCCTGGTTGCCTTGATCGCGGTTGGGAGGGGCGACGTCTCCCTTTGGGTCTTCTCTGTCGATGATCGGAACCCTTTTGGCAATGAGGGGCGCCATTTCATCGAGCAGGCCCAGGAGGCCTGGAAGGATGTCCTCGCAGCGTTGCCACGGCACTTGCCGGTCATCTGGACCTCGCTGTCCCACCGTCGAAGTCTGCATCGACAGGCCTTGGAGATAGAGGCCCGTCATGATGGGGGAGCAACGGAGAGTCCATCTTTCCCTGTGGCGCTGGATGGGCGCTCATTCGGGCTGTCCTTCGGACTGGCCCTGACATCCGACCTGTTGGGGGTGTGTGTGCCGGATGACCTGGCAGCCTCCGCCGCGGTGAATGCCATGGGGGAGGTCCTGCCGGTGGATGCGATTGGGCGCAAGGTCCGCGCATTGCGGGAGATGGCACCCAGGGTGCGCCGCATTCTGGTGGCTCCGGACAACGCCCAAGAGGCACGGGAAGCATCGAAAGGGTCGATGGAGGTCATCCCGGTGGATCGATTCGACCAGGCCCTGGCCCTGGTCTTTGGCAGTGATATCTGGAGGCTGGTCGAGAACAGGTTTAACAGCCCTGGGGAACGTCGCGCCATCGTGGATGGGCTGTTTCGATTGGCGATGCACGATAGCCTTGGCCTTTCGACATGGGAACCTGTCAGGAACATGGCCGGCCGGGCACTGGAGGTCTGGACTTCGATCTCCGCGACCCAGCGATGGAAACTCCAGTGCGCCCAGGCCATTGCGTCTCGTCATCTGGGCAGGGAGGATGTCCTCCTCTCTGTGCCCCGAGGGGACATGCTTCGATCCGTGCCCGTCACCGTCAGGCTGGCCTACATCGCCCACTGGGTCCAGCAGGCGGCTGATACGGGCTGTGCCGATCGGGCCGAGGTCTTGCGGGTCACCAGGCGTTGCCTGGTCCGTGGTCGCGAGGCCCATCCGGATCACCTCCGGGTACTGGGCGCCCTGGCGCGGTATGAAGCGGTGGCAGGCGATCCCGTGGAAGCGATCGCGTTGGCTCGGGAGGCCGCAACGGGCTGGACAAGCCGGTTCCTGGACGACCAGTCGGCGCATCCGCTGTGCCTCTGGTACCATCTGGCGGCTGCCCTGGAAGACCGCCGTGAATGGAAACGTGCCGACAGATTTCGCAGGACCCTGGAGCAGCAAGTCATCAGGGACCTGATCCGGGAGAACCCTTTCGTGGCACTGGCCTACGCCAGCGGAAAGGTGCTGCTGGGCGATTTGGATGACGAGGCTTTCCAGTTACTGGAAGGCCTTGACCCCGAGAGTGGGGTCCCTGCGCATATTGGATGGTCGGCCTTGCGATGGCGCGTGACATGGCTGTGGAAGTCGGGACGGAAGCGGGAGGCGGAGGAAGGGTTGAAGCGGTTCGATGGGCTGACCGGAAGCCTGCACGATCAGGACGGGTCCGTGACCTGCAATCGGGCTCTGTTGGGCCTGTGGCTCGCCATCGAGCAGGGAGACAGAGGAGGTGTGAGGGTGCAACTCCAGGCATTACGGGCAGTTACGCCGGGCCTCATGCGAAACCTGGAGGCGTTTGCCAAGGCGATGGGACGCCCGTTTGAAGACATGGTCTGGCGTTTTTACCCCTACTGAGGTGGCGGTGTTCCGGGAACCGGCCCCCCGTCTCAAGTGAGGTCCCAGGACGTGCGGGCGAGGGCCTCCTGGGGCTCGGACCGGGACGGCCGCATCCCAGAGGCCGATTCGCAAGAGGTTGAGGGAAGCAGCCGAGTTCGGAAGGTCTGTTCCTCTTCGGCGATGAGGTCCCCGATGCCATCGGTTACCATCAGGAAGCGCCGATGGCCGTGCTTCCGGGAATGGCGGAAGACCCATATGGGGTCGGTGCCATGGGTGGTCAGGTAACGTTGGGAACCGGGTGCGGTACAGACCTTCGGACCCTACAACTCCATCCGGAACGCCCAGCCGCCCTCCTGTCGCTCCCGAACCAGCGTTCCGCTGGACAGGTCCAGGCGATCCCCGCCCGTGGCATCCATCAAGGCCGCCAGCAGCGAGTGTACCTCAGCAATGGCCTGCTCGATGCCCCGTTGCTGCCTCCGTAGTTCAGCCAGCCGTCCCAGGAGCCTCTCTGCCTCGGCCCGTTCCACCGGATGGCCCTTCATGCGCTGGCGTCCCTGTTCCTCCGCGGTCCGGCGAAAGGCATCGACCTCGCTGGCCGCCAGGGCATGCAGCACCGGGGATGGATAGCCACCACGGGGAGACCGGAGCCGGCAGTCACAGACCACGCCGGCACTGAGACCCGAAAAACTCTCCTGCACCCGAATGCAGGAAATCGGGTGATCCTTCCGGGACTCGAACCATCGCTGGGTCACCTTGCGGTTGTAGTTCATCGTGAAGGACATGACCTGGTGGATCGCCGCCTCGGACTCGGACCCCAGGTGGCCCAGGGAATAGAGCATCAGCAGGCGCTCGCCATGGGACAGCCACCCGGTCGCTCGGGCCTTCCGGTAGAGATGGCGAACGACGGCACAGCCTGCCAGGACTCGGCAGACATTGGGGAACGCCGCCATGGGCGCCTCGTCATTCAGAGACCACGGGGGTTCCCGGCGGTCGGCCGGTCTGGATCCCTCCGGTGCGGGGTCGCCGGCCTGGGAGGTCTCTCCGTCCTCCATCCACTGGATCAGGCGCTCTCGAGGAATGGCTTGAACGCGCAGGAGGGCCTCGCCGGGGTCAGGCAACGGGCGACCCTCGTCATCCAGGAGCCAGCACCGCCGGGCCGTCCGACCGTGGATGCCCAGAGGCAGTTTCAGGATCGGCCCCTCCAAGCCCGGTCGCCATCGGTCCCGGTCGGGGAAGCACTGGATCACCTCGTCCCAGTCGGCAGCCTTCACGGTCTGCAGGATCTCCGCTGCCAGCCTCCGGGCCACGGCCGGCTGGACGGCCTCCTGGAAGAACAACCAGACGTGGCGGCCCTTGGCGCCCGAGTCTTCGACCAGCGCATCCAGTCCCAGGGTTGCCGCAGCCTGGCGGATCTCGATGGCATGGCGGTGGGTTGCCTGGATACGGGCCTCCCACTCCGACGGGTCCGCGTCCAACGGGACCCGACGAGCGTTGAGGTTGAAGACCAGCATGCGGATCGTGCCGTTGGTGCGCAGCGGCAGGATGCCCAGGCAGCAGCGCCCTGCCAGGTGGTCCACGAGGTCCTCCGCAGCCAGGGGGCGGGGGATGACCTGGAACCGTCGCTGTCCCCGGGAATCGAGGATTTCCCGGGCATGGCAGTCCTCGCGGCCCGAAAAGAGGAACAGAAACCGCTCCTGGTGGTCGGGAGCCAGCAGGCAAGGACCCGACGGCCCCAAATCAACAGGGGTTCCCAGGGGGTTCGGGGGCGCCTTCTGGTCAGAGCGGTGATCGGTGACATCGAGGGGAGTTGTGGCGATGGGATCCGTGATCGCAGGGGAAGTGGGAGCCGCCTCGGCCTCCACGGGGACGGGCAATCCGGCACCCTGACATGCCAGTCTTCCTTCGGGGGTCCTGACCACGGCCTCCGGGACGGTCCCGAAATACTGGAGCCATCCCCGGAGGACCTCTCCGAGTTCAGAGGCCTGGCCTCCACGGGCGGCCACGTCACCCAGACGACTTTGAAGGAAGGCGATCGCGTCGGGGCTTGGTTCGGCCCGGTTCTCCAGGAATTGGAAGCCCAGGAAGGTGAAGGGCTCCTCCGGCGTGCACAGGCGCGTCTTGACCGGATGGAGCGCGAGCCGCAGGTCCGCGAGGCACCGGCGGCAGAGTTCCAGGCATTGCCTGGCCTGCTGGGGTTCGGAGCATGGCACGACGAAGTCGTCGCAGTAGCGGATCAGCTGGAAACCGGCATTCGTGACCGCCTGGTCGAAGGGCAGCAGGTAGAGGTTCGACAGCAGCGGGGAGAGGGGAGACCCCTGGTGGACACCCACCATGGAGTCATGGAGGGTCATGTGGTCGAGGACCTGTGCCCGCACGATGCCCAGGATCAGGCGAAGCAGGCGGGGGTCCGTGACGTGTGTCCCCAGGGAGGTCAGCAGCAGTCCGTGATCGATGTGCTCGAAGAATCGCTGGATATCGGCCTTCAGCACGAAACGGTGCCCTTCCTCCAGGGCGTTCGTGACGGCCTTCACGGCGGCGAGGGCTCCCTTTCCGGGGCGGAAGGCGAAGGCTGCCGGGGACAGGTAGGGTTCCAGGACAGGTTGCAGCAGGTCCGCGAGTGCCCGCTGCACGACCCGGTCCCGGACCGTCGGGACCGCCAGAGGGCGGGTCTTGTCCTGTTCGGGGATGAGGACCCGCAGCACCGGCAGGGAACGGTAGGTCTCGGAGGCCAGTTCCTTGGCCAGTTGCGCGATGTGGGCCTCGAGGTTCGCGGCGAAGTCCTGCACGGTGACTCGGTCCGTTCCTGCCATGCCTCGCCGTGCCAGTACCTCGTCGAAGGCCCGTCGGAGGCGATTCCGGTCGGCCAGGGTCTCGAGGGTGATCGGGGGCACGCTGCCTCCAGCCAGATTGAGATGGGCCGAGGATAGCATGGGTGCTGGGTTGGGGGGTGTGGGGTGGGGTGGTTCTTCGGACACCCGGACCAGCCGTACGAGTTCGCGAAGACCTTCTTGTCTCAATCCCCTCTTCATCGGGGTGGTTCTTCGGACTTCTCTCTGGCTATGATTTCTGCCGTAATCTTCCTTGTCTCAATCCCCTCTTCATCGGGGTGGTTCTTCGGACTCCCGTGTCGGGATTGCGCTCAGCTGCGGGTGGAGGGTCTCAATCCCCTCTTCATCGGGGTGGTTCTTCGGACTGCGTCCAGCTATGAGGCCGTCGTCGGTGCGATCAGTCTCAATCCCCTCTTCATCGGGGTGGTTCTTCGGACAAGGACGAATGTGTATCATGTGAGGCCGCCGAGGAGTCTCAATCCCCTCTTCATCGGGGTGGTTCTTCGGACACATCTGCGACGTAGAGTACATGCTCCACCTCCAGTGTCTCAATCCCCTCTTCATCGGGGTGGTTCTTCGGACCAGTGTTTCTGCACCGCCGATACCTCCGCTGCCATGGTCTCAATCCCCTCTTCATCGGGGTGGTTCTTCGGACACATCCGTGTGGATGTCGGGGGGGAGTATTCTGTGGAGTCTCAATCCCCTCTTCATCGGGGTGGTTCTTCGGACTCCCCTGACTGACAGCAGGGGAGGCACCCTGGATCTGTCTCAATCCCCTCTTCATCGGGGTGGTTCTTCGGACCGTCGTAGCCCTGATGGAAGAGCAGGACAAAGTGCCGTCTCAATCCCCTCTTCATCGGGGTGGTTCTTCGGACGGCAATCTCCGGGATGCGCATCTCCGGGCCTGGGGGGTCTCAATCCCCTCTTCATCGGGGTGGTTCTTCGGACCTGGGGCCTTGCCCCGCCGCCACTGGAGGTCTTACGTCTCAATCCCCTCTTCATCGGGGTGGTTCTTCGGACACATGGCCGCTTCGCAGAAAATCCTCCTCGCGATAGCGTCTCAATCCCCTCTTCATCGGGGTGGTTCTTCGGACGGCCCGACGTCACTGGGCTAACGAGCATGGTGCACAGTCTCAATCCCCTCTTCATCGGGGTGGTTCTTCGGACACCGAGCATGTACAACGTCGTTTTAGGAATCGAGACGTCTCAATCCCCTCTTCATCGGGGTGGTTCTTCGGACGATCCCGGACGCCGGCGAGGTGATCATGAACGAGTCCTGGTCTCAATCCCCTCTTCATCGGGGTGGTTCTTCGGACACCGAGTCTTCCACCTCGGTGGAGGAAAAGGTCATGTCTCAATCCCCTCTTCATCGGGGTGGTTCTTCGGACCCTACCCATCGGGGCCCCGCTTCCCAACAGGGGGAGCATAGCACGTTTCCACGGACCCCCCCACCCCCCTCCCCCCCATGACAACCAACGACCGACCGGAATGGCGCAAGTCACGGAAATTGCAGAGTAATCGGAAACCGCGGACCCCTTCGGGCCACTGGTAGGAATTTCCAGGGGTTGGCGCCGATCGGGGGGGTACTGGGGAGGTGCGAGGTTTTTCGGCTCGTTCATGATGTCACCGATCCAGTTGTCAAAGACCCCCCAGTCACCAGGAGTAACGGAAGCACTGGTACCGCTCCTGGCCCAGGAAATGCCTCGCCAGGCAGTATACCTGCTCCCGCAGGACCTGGCGATAGGTCAGCCGACAACCGGCCCGAGGATACTCGACCGTCTCGGCCAATCGACGCTCGTAGGCGGTCACCCACTTCCGACTGCCCATGGGGGTCAGCAGGAGGCGCCGCCGCCCGGCGGGAGGTTCCGGATCCTCGTCGGAGCCCAATAGGTCCTCCCCCGCCTGCCGCGCCTCCCATTCCTCCCGCTCCCACTCGTCCTCTACCTCGGTCTCCTCTCCCTCGGCCAGCCAGATGAAGTCCCTCCGACTCATCGCCCGGGTGTTCAGCACCCGCAGGACGGTGGCATCGACCAGCACCGGTCGGAATTCCTCCATGAGGTCCAGGACCAGGGACGGGCGGCCGCGCTCGGCGGCGTGCAGAGCCCCGAGGTAGGGGTCCATGCCGGCCTGCTCGACCATGCCGTGAATCGACCCGGCCAGCAGGGTGTAGCCGAACGACAGCAACAGGTTGACGGGGTCGGGAGGCGGCCTGCGCAGTCGCCGGCTGAACTCGATGCCCTCGGCCCGGATCAGTCGCCCGAAGGCCCCAAAGAACTCTCGGGACGCGATCCCCTCCAGTCCCCGAACCTGGTCGAGCGTCCCGGCACCCTCCAGGGCCGCCCGTGCGGCCCTCATGCGGGTCAGGGCCGCGGCCAACCGCTCGTCCTGGATGTCCTTCTGATGGCGTCGCAACAGGGTCTGTTGATTGTGGATCTTGCCGTCCACCACGACCGAGGCCAGGTCGCGGGCAAACGCGGCGTCCCCGAGTTGCTGGAACTGGCGCTGCCGCAGGGCAATGTGGCCGGACAGGCCGCCGGAGAGGCGGCCCAGGAACCGTCCCCCCAGGGTCAGATAGAGGACCTCGACGCCGGCCAGCAGCATCGCCCGGACGGCCTGGGTGGATACCTGGACGTTGCCCATCAGCACCACCTGGGGGCAGTCCTCCAGTCGGACATCCCCCAGGACCGTCCGCCCCTTGCGAACCACCAGCCGGGGCCCCCGCACGCCCACCTCGGCTCCCTGCTCGGTCACGTAGAGGACGGGCATGGGCCTTTCTCCGGTGAAAGAGAATCGGACAGGTCCAGCACCAGGCCATCGGCCACCAGCCGCACCGTCCCCCGGGTGACCTGGAGACGGTCCACCTGCTGCGCCTCCAGGATGGCCTTCAGGTGCGCCTCGATCTGGCGCGCCAGTTCAAGTGCCCGGGCAGCCTGGGCGCGGGCCTGGACCAGGTCGGCCACCATCCGATCGGCGTCCAGGCGGCTCATCTGGATCGGGTCTGCCCCGTACCGGTCCGTGGCCCGGAGACTGCCCAGGTGCAGCAGGGGGGTGGGGTAGAGGCCCGCACCCGGGTCGAAGGTGCATGCGCAGTCCACCGCCGCGGTGACCAGGGGCAGGCGAGCGCGGATCCGCGCGCAACTGACCGGGTGGCCTCGCAGGCGGGACTTCAGCAGCAGACAGGGGTCGAGGTTCAGAGCCCGGGACAACCAGTGGTTGACGGCCTCCGGACCCCGTGTCAGGTGCCCGAATGTGTGGGTCAGGACCACCCGCTCGTCGGTGGACAGCACGCCGCCCTGGCCGATGCGCCGGACCACCTCGGCCAGGACGGGACAGCGATCCAGGATCACCAGCACCTCGACGTCCGACATGGGGTCATAGGGCTCCCGTTCGGGCAATGGTGCCGGGGTTGGTGCCACCGGGAGGGGTGGGCGCGGGTCCGGGGGGGAATGGACTCTGGGAGCGGGAACCGACTCGGCAAGATCCCGGTCTTCCGCCTCCGCCTCACAACCCTTCGCCGAAAATTCCTCATCGCCTCCGGCCAGGACCCGAAGGGTCGGCGGCGGTCCGGCCGGCATGCCCCCGTCATCCTGGGCCTCCAGGATCTGCTGGACTCGGCTGCGGGGAATGCGGGGGCAGGCCTCCAGGGCCTCGAAGGGATGCGTCAAGGGCAAGCCGGTGGCAGGGTCCAGCAACAGGCCTCGCCGGCCGGTCAGGCGGTGAATCCCCAGGGGGAGTTTGATCAGGTTGCCGAGCCCTCCCGGGGCGACTCGGGACTGCTTGGGGAAGGCCTCGATGGACACCTCCCGGTCGTGGACGGCGGCGGTCTCGATCAGGATGGCCATGAGCCGGCGAGCGGCGGCTGCAGGAACCGGCTGGGCGAACAGCAGCCACACATGTCGCCCCTTGTGACCGGAGTCCTCCAGCAGCACCGACAGGCCCAGCGATGCCGCCGCGTCCACCGCCCGAAGGGCCGCTTCATGGGCCCGGCGCATGCGATCGGCGAAGGCCCGCCCTGGGTCGGGCGAAGTCCTGCCAGCGGCGCTGACGTCGAAGTCCAGCGCGGCGAAGAGGACCGTCTGGTCCATGCGCACCGGGTAGATGCCGACGGTGTAGGTCCCCAGCAGGTGCTGGCGGGCGACCTCCGCGGTGAAGGGCTCCCGAACGGGGCTGTAGCCGGTGCGTCCGGTGGCGCTGGCCCATTGTCGGGCATGGACACCCTCCCGCCCGGCGAAGATCGTGGCAAAGGTCACGCAGTCGCTGTCCGATGGCAGGAAGGACGGGTCGTCATCGGTTGCCGGAGGCCTGGCTGCCCGGGAACGGACCTCGCCGATGGCAACGCTGGCGGAGGCCTTCGGGACCTCGCAGGCCGCTCCGGTGGCATCGTGGACCAGGAAACCGACGGCCAGGTCCGGTCGGCCCATCTCGCTGACGCACTCGGCCGCTTCCTGACGCACGGCCATGTCCTCAGGTCTCTCTTCCAGGTACTTGCGGTAGGCCCGCATGGCCCGGTCCAGGTCCCCCATGTCGGCCCGCAACCGAGCCAGTCGGAGCAGCACCGGTGGCTGGTTCCGGTCCTCACGCAGACAGAGGTTGTACTCGGTGATGGCCAGGGCGACGTTGCCGGCCGCCTCGGCCGCCTCGGCCAGGGCCTGGTGCTGCCGGGCCTCGGAGGTGCCGTCGGCACGGGATCGCACCAGGGCCCGGGCCTCCTCCAGTCGGCCCTCCGCCACCAGCCGGACCAGCGCATCGGTGCCCACTTCGGACCCGGCCCCAAGGGCATCCTGCCATTCCATGCCAGACTCCTCGACGACGATGTGTCGATGATAGTCCGGCGGCCGAAGCCCTCCAAGACCTTGGCTACTCGCCGCAGTCGCTGGGGGTCCGTGATGTCGTCGGTCACCAGCACCAGCATGGCCACCTCCTGCGATCCCATCCCTTCAAAGGACTGTACCGGGCCTGTTCCTGGAGCATCACTCATGGGAAGGATGCGGTTGACGAGGGCGGCTGGTTGGGACAAACACGTTTTTCCGTGAGGATTGACTTCTCTTGGAAGAAAAGGGACCCATGACGGCAGTGGACGCCCTCAGGATGCTGGCGGATATCCAGCGATATCCCCAGATGCCCCTTCGCCGGAAGGCGTTCACCCTCGCGGTGATGTGTGTCAAGGGGTGAGATGGCAGCCTCACCGACCTCGAACAGCCCCAGGTCCTGTCCGCAGAAATGGAAAAGCCAGACGTCGTCGAGTTCGATCAAGCCGACCTCTTGGCCCGCAAGGGCGGCGGTGATTCCGACCGTGGAACGCAGGAACCGAACGGTCCTGCTGGGCGCAACGATGGGGACGTCGTCAGGTATATAGGAGTCTCCAGGGAACCGGGTGCGGTACACCCTAAGGTGTCAACCATCTGCCCGGGCTGACCTGTCACGGATTGACCCGGTTTGGACCGGCCCCCTGTCTCATGCGAGGTCGAGGTCCCAGGAGGCCCGGGCGAGGGGCTCCAGGGGATCGGACAGGGATCGCCCGATTCCAGCGAAGCCGATTCGCAACAGGTAGAGGGAGGCACCGGAATTCCGAAAGGCCTGTTCCTCCTCGGCCGCGATCTCCCCGAGGCCGTCGGTCACCATCAGGAAGCGCCGATAGCCGTGCTCTCGGGCGTGGCGGAAGACACACGTGAAGTCGGTGCCATGGGTGGTGAGGAAGCGCCCTCGGGCCAGGTCCTGGATCGAGATGTCGTGGACCTCGGTGCTGAAGAGGTGCACCGGGGACCCGATCTCGTCTTGGAGGGCCAGGACCAGGCTGTAGATGCGCCCGATATAGTCCTTCACGGAATTCGAGACGTCGATGTAGAGGTGGGCCCGCAGGTCGTTCTCGTCCATCACCCGGTAGAGTCCGCCGTGGAAGATCCCCGGCCAGATCCCCGCGGCGATCATGAGCCAGTCCTGGCGCCCGGGTTCGAAGCGGACCCCGGGAAGGCGGAGGGCCGTCCACTGGCGCAGGGGGTTCTGGGGGTCCTGGACCAGGGCCTCCCGGATGGCCCGGGCCAGGACCGGCGACAGGGAAGGTTCCACGGTTTCGTCCAGATCTCCCTCTTCCAGGTCTCCGCCGGGTCCCCACGATGCGTCGTCGCAGTCACTCCTGCTCGGACTCTCCCAGGGAAGGCCCGGACAACCGGACTGGCAGGGATCATGGTTGCCCAGGAACGGGAACAGACACAAGATCGGCATCTCGTCTGGGGGGAACAGGGCACCGACCAGGTCCAGGATCTTCTCGAAGGGGGTCTGGCCCACCCAGGCGGCCCGATAGGCCTGGATCGCGGCGCTGATCCGCGTCGGGGGGACCCCGCACAGGCGCATGATGCGGTACAACAGGCTCTTGCGACGGGGAGTTCCCTGGGTGGACCGGAGCCTCTCGACAATCGCCTCCCCCATCCTCGGATTCGAGGCCAGGGACGCCGGGGGGCGCAGCAGGAAGTCGGGAAAGCCCCGACTGGAATAGAGGCGCTCCAGCAGCGGCACCGCGCGGCCTTCGAAATAGTGATCCAGCACGTGGCGGTTCACCATCATGTCGCCCGCCAGGTTGACGACCAGATTCAGGCCCGGGTCGCGCCAGCGGGCCGGCAGCCGCGAGAGGTGGCCCAGCACGTGGTGATACACCTCGTGAAGGAACACGAAGGCCAGGTCCCGGGGGTCCTGGAGTTCCTTGTCCAGAAAGGCCCTCCCGAACTCGATCCGGAAGCGGTCCCCGGCCATGACGATCCGGGCCGTGGGGACATCGTCCCGGACCTGGATCGTGGCCTCTGGCAGCAGGTGGTCCAGCGCCCGGACCGCATCCTCCGGGCAGGACGTTGCGGTCATCGCCTCCCGAAGTCGGATGGCCAGGTCCTCCCCCAGCACCCGTTCGATGGTTCGCGAGGCGGTCCTCTTCATGGGAGCCTCCCCGCCGGCAGGGACCCGACCAGCCAGGCCCCCTCCAGCCCGGCGAAGGAACTCGGGATGGGCTCCGGCGACGCGTCGGGCAGGAAGACCCCGCCGTTGATCCGCGCCACGACCTCCTTCGCCTCTGCAGGGTCGTCGATGACCGGGACGTCGTCCGGGATCAGGACCGGGTTCCGGCTGTCGGACATGAGGGCCCCGGGCAGGTCCCCGATCAGGTCCGGGACCCTGTCGAAGGCCCGGCCCTGGGACATCGGCGGCACCTTCACCAGGAAACGGGCCCGGAGCGTCTCCGCGGCCAGCAGGTCGCCCTCGGTGACCGAAACGACGCGGCCATGCGCCTCGAACTGGTCCAGCATCCGGGCGTCCTGGCGCGCCAGGGGGCCGTGGAACCGGTGACCCCGCCAGCAGCCCTGGACGATCGGTGCAGGTCGGGATCGGGCGACGTAGCGCATCACGTCCCATCGGGGAATCGGATGGCCCCGGACCTCCTCGGTGCGTTCCAGGATCACCGCCATGTCCGAACCCTCGCTGGCGAACACATCGTCGTCGGCTGCCTTCGGAAGGAAGCAGGGCCCCTGGGGTGTGGACACGGTGGTGTAGCGCGACCCGAAGGCAGCCTGCGTCAACACGAACCGGCACGAACGGCTTGCGTCCCGGTCCCGTCGGCGACGCGGAGCATGGAACCAGGCATCCTCGTCCACTTCCACTTCCTCACCCGGGGACAGCCGATCGAGGAGGGCCTCCACCCGGGCAGCCCGGGACCGCCGGAGTGTCCGGACCTCCCGGATCGCCTCGTCCGGGTCCTGGCGCCCCCGGGGCACCCAGTGTTCCAGCAGGAATTCCAGTCCCCGGGCCACGTTGTCGGCGACGACGAGTCCCCGGCGGCCCCTGGCCCAGGCGGGCCCCTGGTCCAGGTGCAGCGGGAACAGGCCGTTCATGGCGTCGGCCTCGTCGAGCGGCGTTCCCAGCAGGGCCGGGTCCAGGCGGACCTTCCGGAAGGCCGCGAGGCCATGGGCCAGGAGGCCCTTCAAAGGAATCTCCCGCCGGTCCAGAGCCAGTACCGTCACCCCATGCTGTCGCATCGCGACCCGCAGCACTTCCGTCTTCATGGGACACCTCCTTCTTCCAGGGTTCTGATGAGGCCCAGCACCACCCGCTCGAAGTCCGACGAGACCGCGGGCATTTGATCGACACGGATCGACAGGACGTAGGCGC
Organism: Deltaproteobacteria bacterium; assembly: GCA_029547805.1. Lineage (GTDB taxonomy): Bacteria > Myxococcota_A > UBA9042 > DTJE01 > DTJE01 > JAGOKF01. The sequence goes on along the minus strand of JAKPOP010000003.1, from coordinate 396,090 downwards.
ACCGGAGCAGGCTCGGGATCACCTCCGGCGGCAGCGTTGTCTCGGGCAGCACGTTCCTGGACTCGTCCAGGAAGTTCTGCTGCCGGTCCACCGGAACGGAGCAGGCATCCCGCCAGCAGGTCAGCAGTCGATGCCTGGACTCGACCGGGAACCGTTTCAGGGCCTCCGGTTTCAGCACCAGCAGGATCATGGCGGCCCCGGCCTGGATGGCCAGGTCTTCCCGTGTCGGGCGTTCCACAACCTGGGTGATCCGGCTGACCAGCATGGCGCCCAGTTCCGGGTCCAGCGTGGGCCCGTCGAGAATCTGCCGGGTCGCCTGGACCAGGTTCCGGAACGAGATGACCTGTCGCGGTCTGCCCTGGATGGCCAGCACCGCGTGGTCGTGGGCCCCGTTCCGGACGGACACCGGGACGATCTTCCCGATGGCCTCTCCCGGCAGCAGCATGTCGAGCCCATGGCGGTAGAGGTCCAGCACCCGCTCGGTGAACCGGGCCGATTCCGGAGCCCAGGTGCCGTCCGGTTCCTGCACCTGGTGGGCGGCCACCAGGCCCAGGAGGCCTCGGCGCATCATCGCCAGACGCCGGCCGTCCAACAGGTGATCCCTGGTCTTCAGATACTCGGCGACCTTCAGGACATAGGCGGAGGTCATCTCCCCCAGGTTGTCCTGCACCGCCGGGAAGTGATCCCGGATGGCCTTCAGCAGTCCTTCCAGGTCCAGCAGAGGTCGGTTGGCGGCCCCCCCGAGTCCCGGCGCATCGGACTCGGACCGCGTCTCGACCACCCGTCGTTGGTCCGACGGGCTCATCGACAGCACCTCCGGGAAGGTCAGCAGGAACTGGAAGCGGCCCGCCAGCGCCTCGTCGAGGGGATGGGTGCCCAGGAGCCCCGGCGGGTTCATCGCCGCCAGGACGTAGCGCAGCGATGACAGGTGCTTGCCCATCACCCGCCGGGACCGGATCACCTCCAGCCACTTGTTCTGCATCGAGGGATTGGCCCGGGACAGTTCATCGATCAGCACGAACTCCTTGTCCCAGATGGTGACCTCGGTCTGCAGGTAGTCCACCTGGCCATTCATCAAGGCCCTGGGGTCGAAGGGCCCCAGGATGTCCTCGAAGAGGGCCTTCTCGGCCGAGTAGGCGATGAATCGAAGCCTCATCGCCAGGGCGGTCCGTTCCGCCAGCAACGTCTTGGCCTGGCCGATGCCCCCGAGGAGCAGCACCGGGTCGCCCAGGGCGAGTCCCGCCAGGTACCCGTCCTCCAGGTCGTCCAGCCCGTGGACCCCCAGTTGCCTCAGCACCCCTGGGGCCCATTGCCCCTTGTCCGGAATCCGTCTCTCTTTCATCCTGCACCTCCTGTCTTTCGGGGGCCCGGCCCGAACGCCGGCCGGCACCCCGCTGACCGCAATGGGATCATGGCACCCCCCTTTCCGGATTCTCCGGGTGGTCGTCGGCCAAAAAATGAAGGGAAGCCGGATAGTTGGGCCGGCCCGGGGGAGCGGATGTCGGGAAAATGGAGGAGGCCTGTCGGTGCCGGAGGAATCTGGCGGGATCGGGCCCCCGGGGGGGCACGTCCGGAAGTGGGGGGGCAGGGGCCATGTCCCCAGCCATGTCCCACCCCCCTGAGACAATCCAGATGTTGAGGAAAGGGGACGAACGGGTCGTCCCCGAAGGAGGTTGCATGACTCGGAGGTTCCTGTCTCATCCGGTGTCCGAGAGTGGGAGTCCAGGGCTGCGCATGGTGTGGATCGTGGCTCGGCTGTTGACCGAGCCCAAGGGCTGCGATCTCCGGGAACTCCAGGAGGAACTGGGGGTCAGCACGAGCACACTGTATGCCTACATCCAACGGCTGAAGCAGTTTCGGTTTCCCTGGAAGGACCGGGAGGACGGGGCCGGGCGGGTCGAGTTGCATACCGATGGGAACCGGAAGGTCCTGCGGCTGGCCTGGGCGAGCAGGCATGCCCGGCCGACGGGCACGGACGCCGTCCTGTTCTTCAAGCGGATGGCCGCCTTGCGGTTTGCCGAGGGGGCCCTGGAAGGGCTTCTGGACATGGAACCCTTTTGCCGGTTTCGGGAGATCGCCCAGGAATACCGGGAGCACGTGAGGAATCTGCACGAGATGGACAGCACGGAACTGCGGCATCTGGACCGCAAGTTTGCCGTGCTGCCCCTGGCGCCTCCGGTGCCTGCTCCTCGGCCCGAGTGCATGAAGGAACTGACCCGGGCCATCGAGTTTCAGCACCGGGTGAGGATCGAGTGTCGCCTGCCTGACGGGCCCTGGAGCGGCGTGGTGGACCCCCTGTCCCTGGTGCTTCATGGGTCGGACCTCTTCCTGGTGTTTCGGCTGCCAGACCATTCCCAGTATCGGCCCATCGCGGTCCATCGCATCACGGCGGTGAAGCGTACCGGGGACACCTTCTACTATCCCTCCGAGGTCGTCTATCGGCCTGAGCGGCTGGCCGAACGTCACTTCGGCTATGGCGATCCAACCCGGGAGCCGGTGCGTTTTATCCTGGTCCTCCGTCCCGACGAGGACCTCCGGGACTACCTGGCTCGGGAGCCGTGGCATCCCCGGGAGGAACGGGTCCCGTTGCCCGACGGCCGCATCCGGCTGTCCTTCAAGACCCGGGCCCCCGAGGCCGTCTGGTGCTGGATCCTCCGCCTCGGCGACCAGGTCGAGGTCCTCGAGCCCCGGGGGAGGGTGCAGGCTGGCGGCTGATGAGATGAGGAACTGCGTCCACGAATCCTGCTATCATCCAGGGCGATGACAGAGCGACTGGGTTCCTTGATAATCGAATCAGTCGAAGGAGGCGTCGATGGACAGGGGACCTGGCCCATCCGTGGTTCCTGCTGGCGGTCAGACTGGTGACGCCTGGGGCGATCTGATCCCGGCACGTCGAATCAACGACTACGTCTACTGTCCTCGCCGTTGCTACCTGGAATGGGTCCAGCAGGAGTGGGCCGAATCGACGGACACCGTGGAAGGACGGACCCTCCATCGCCGGGTGGACGTTGCCGGCCCACTCCTGCCGGATCCGGATGCCCTCGAAGAGGGTGAGCCAATGCCTGTTCTTCATGCGCGCTCGGTCACCCTGTCGGCCGAACATCCGGGGATCATCGCCAAGATGGACCTGGTTGAGGCCGAAGGTTCGACCGTGACGCCAGTGGACTACAAACATGGTCGGAAGCCGGATCACGGAGACGGTGTCTGGGACACGGATCGCATCCAATTGGGAGCCCAGGCCCTGTGTCTGCGTGCAAACGGGTACCGATGCGAGAAGGCTGTCATCTACTACGCAGGGAGTCGGGAACGCGTCGAATTCGCCATTACTGACGACTTGATCCGCGAAGTCCAGGACCTTTGTCGCCAGATCCGGGAGATGGCGTCTCGGCCTCAGGCACCGGCTCCACTGGAAGACAGTCCGAAGTGCGCCGGATGTTCCATTGTAGGCATCTGCCTTCCCGACGAGGTCCTTGCGCTTCGCCGGGAACTGACCGAACTGACTCCTGCCGGAGAGGAGGTACGGCGACTCTACCCCATTCTGAGCGATGGACTTCCAGTGTACTGCCAGGAGCAGGGCAGCAGTATTGGGAAACGCGACGAACAATTGATCATCAGAGTGAAGGGGCAGGAGATTCTTGCGGTTCCACTGATTCAGGTCAGTCAGGTCTGTCTGTTCGGAAACGCCCAAGTCAGCAGCCAGACGATCCATGAACTCTGCATGCGTGACATCCCGATCTGCTATTTCACGACAGGCGGTTGGTTCTATGGTTACACCCATGGCTTCGGAAGCCGCAACGTGATGCTACGTCGCCAACAATTCCGGAAGGCGGAAGACGAAGGTTTTCGGACTAGGCTGGCTCGCCGTATCGTGAACGCGAAGATCCGGAACCAGCGGACCATGCTTCGCCGAAATGGAGATGACGTGCCTGATGCGGTGTTGGATCGACTCGCTGACCTGGCCAATGAGGCTGTCTCGGCCGATTCCTTGGAGAGCATTCTGGGCATCGAAGGAATGGCTGCTCGAATCTACTTCGAGCATTTCCCCCGAATGATCAGACCACGAGTCCAGGACGCGACTTTCTCGTTCGATATGAACGGGAGAAATCGCAGGCCACCCAGAGATCCGGTCAATGCGATGCTGTCTCTCTGCTATTCCTTGCTGGCAAAGGATTTTGGTGTCGTGCTGGCGGCCGTTGGGTTCGATTCCTTCATGGGGTTCTATCATACAGCGCATCATGGGCGTCAGTCGCTTGCCCTGGACATGATGGAGGAATTTCGTCCGATTCTTGCCGATTCTGTCGTCGTTGCCGTGATCAATAACGGGGAGGTGCGACCGGACGACTTCGTGAGGTCTGCTGGAGCAGTTTCGTTGAAACCCCATGCGCGAAGGAGGGTCATTGAGGCATACGAGAGACGACTGGAACAGGTCATCACTCATCCCGTGTTTGGGTACCAGGTCTCCTACCGGAAGATCATGGAGATCCAGTCACGGCTTCTCGCAAGGTACGTACTGGAGGAGATTCCGGAATTCCCGTCGATTCAGCCCAGGTGAGGGGACCAGATGAGAAACAGATACCTGGTGACCTATGACATATGCGATGAGAAGAGGCTTCGCAGGGTCTTCAAGAAGACGGGGGCATTCGGGGTTCACGTTCAGTACTCCGTGTTTCAATGTGACCTTTCGCCCAGGGAATTGGCCCTGATGAAGTCGTCGCTGGATCCTCTTCTGAAGCACGACGTGGACCAGATTCTGATTGTTGATCTTGGTCCTGTAGAAGGGAGGGGATCGGTTTCGATCAGTTCCTTGGGGCTTCCATATCGCCCTCGGGAGCGCCGACCGGTTGTGGTATGACATGCCCCGCGAGAGGTTCAATGGCTCGGATCTCCCTGGAACCGCTCGAAGGCTCGTGATAACCGAAGGTTGAAGACGCGTAGGAAGGTGGGTCAATGCTGGCCATCGGAAGGAGAAGCGGGACTTCTCGAAACGCCTCTTGAAAGTTCCGATAAAGACGATATTGTTGGGGCGTGCTGTTTCCGCGTTCCCAGGAACGCGGCCAAATTGAAGCATGGAACCTGGAAGGGTGAATGGCTTGCCTGGGCGGTCGTTTCCGCGTTCCCAGGAACGCGGCCAAATTGAAGCCTTCTTCGGCACGAGGTTCTCCCGGCGATCGGTGGTGTTTCCGCGTTCCCAGGAACGCGGCCAAATTGAAGCCAGAGGTGATAGCGGCAGCCATGGTAGCGGCATCCGCGTTTCCGCGTTCCCAGGAACGCGGCCAAATTGAAGCGGCCTCGATCAGCTGGAGCTGGAGCGGAGGCAGGCCGTTTCCGCGTTCCCAGGAACGCGGCCAAATTGAAGCAGGCCACTGGACTGGCAGCGGGTCATGCTCCGGGGAGGTTTCCGCGTTCCCAGGAACGCGGCCAAATTGAAGCCTACCTCGCGCCCGGCCGATCCAGGGAGGAGATCGAGTTTCCGCGTTCCCAGGAACGCGGCCAAATTGAAGCGAGGATGCGCTTGCGGGCCGCGGCGGGGTCCTGGGGTTTCCGCGTTCCCAGGAACGCGGCCAAATTGAAGCGTCGCGTCGGAGACGCCACGGATCGCGACAGGGATGGCGTTTCCGCGTTCCCAGGAACGCGGCCAAATTGAAGCTGAGCGCTGGGAGTCCGCGTGGCGCTCCTGCTACGGTTTCCGCGTTCCCAGGAACGCGGCCAAATTGAAGCTGGCCGAGGCAGTGGCTCGTGCCCTGGGCAACCTCGTTTCCGCGTTCCCAGGAACGCGGCCAAATTGAAGCATCTTCGTCAGAATCGTCACCGGATGCCCATACCTGTTTCCGCGTTCCCAGGAACGCGGCCAAATTGAAGCATCTTCGTCAGAATCGTCACCGGATGCCCATACCTGTTTCCGCGTTCCCAGGAACGCGGCCAAATTGAAGCGTCCCGTGGACCTCGGGGCGGACCTGCCACAGCCCGCAGGTTTCCGCGTTCCCAGGAACGCGGCCAAATTGAAGCGATCCTCCCGGACCTGGCGGCGTGGCTCAGGGAACGTTTCCGCGTTCCCAGGAACGCGGCCAAATTGAAGCCAAAGACACGCCGGAAACATAGGTGCCGGATGCATGTTTCCGCGTTCCCAGGAACGCGGCCAAATTGAAGCACATCCGATCCGGTTGGATTCGTGATAGCAACATCCGTTTCCGCGTTCCCAGGAACGCGGCCAAATTGAAGCATTTTCGCCCCCCGCCTTCACCTTTTCTTCAACCACGTTTCCGCGTTCCCAGGAACGCGGCCAAATTGAAGCCTTTCACGGATTATTTGCCGCCCCCGTCGTGGGAAGGTTTCCGCGTTCCCAGGAACGCGGCCAAATTGAAGCGTCCATCGTCACCTCTGATTTGCGTTTCTTCGCCAGTTTCCGCGTTCCCAGGAACGCGGCCAAATTGAAGCGCCACTCTGGCGCGCGGGCCCCTGGAGGTCCAGTCGGTTTCCGCGTTCCCAGGAACGCGGCCAAATTGAAGCATGATGCCGCGCCGATCGCGCAGCATGATCGGAGTCGAGTTTCCGCGTTCCCAGGAACGCGGCCAAATTGAAGCGGGCTGGGGCTCGTGCTCGGCGCTGGCGTCATGCTCGTTTCCGCGTTCCCAGGAACGCGGCCAAATTGAAGCACCCCCGCTGGCTTGAAGGACCAACCCTTCCAGCCGTTTCCGCGTTCCCAGGAACGCGGCCAAATTGAAGCGGGCTGTATGATTCCTTCGTCCACGTCGATATCAGGGGTTTCCGCGTTCCCAGGAACGCGGCCAAATTGAAGCGTTGCTGGCGGTGACGGTGTCGGTGGCGGCGGACGCGGGTTTCCGCGTTCCCAGGAACGCGGCCAAATTGAAGCGCGCGCGATCGCAGAAAGGATCGTCGCAGAGGAAGAATGTTTCCGCGTTCCCAGGAACGCGGCCAAATTGAAGCCTACCAGCGGGGGCCATGGCACCGCACGGTTCTGCCGTGTTTCCGCGTTCCCAGGAACGCGGCCAAATTGAAGCCTGGTATCGGACCAGCGAGGCCAACGCAGCCTGTGGGTTTCCGCGTTCCCAGGAACGCGGCCAAATTGAAGCACGGCCGAAATGGCGGCGGAAAAAGCGGAGGAATGCGGTTTCCGCGTTCCCAGGAACGCGGCCAAATTGAAGCCGGGCGACCGTCGATCACGGAGAGCAGATCAGGGCCGGTTTCCGCGTTCCCAGGAACGCGGCCAAATTGAAGCCACGCCAGGAGAACCATCTTCCAGGCCGCTGCATGAGTTTCCGCGTTCCCAGGAACGCGGCCAAATTGAAGCACGAACGGCCAGGTCGGTCATCTTAGTCAGAATCGTGTTTCCGCGTTCCCAGGAACGCGGCCAAATTGAAGCATCCCGGACGATGCGGGCCTGGTGGCAAGGGAGTGGGGTTTCCGCGTTCCCAGGAACGCGGCCAAATTGAAGCCGGTCGGACAAAGCGCGTGACGCGGCGCGGATCGCGGTTTCCGCGTTCCCAGGAACGCGGCCAAATTGAAGCCGTGCTTCCATCGTTGGGGCGCATTGGCTATCCTGGTTTCCGCGTTCCCAGGAACGCGGCCAAATTGAAGCCCGCGGAGTGCGGCGCTTTCGCGCGCGCTTGCATCGTTTCCGCGTTCCCAGGAACGCGGCCAAATTGAAGCAGCAGATCTGCCAGGGCCCCGCCGGCGATAGTCACCGTTTCCGCGTTCCCAGGAACGCGGCCAAATTGAAGCATGCCTACCCCTCCTGCTTCTCAGACTGGGAGGAGGGTTTCCGCGTTCCCAGGAACGCGGCCAAATTGAAGCCGATGGCAATCTCCGAGCCGGGCGGCATCATCAACCGTTTCCGCGTTCCCAGGAACGCGGCCAAATTGAAGCTCACCTGCTGCGCGAGCACCCCGGCAGTGGCAGACCGTTTCCGCGTTCCCAGGAACGCGGCCAAAATGAAAAGGCGATGACTGGCGGACGTTGCCACGAGGCGCAACAGGTACTAAGGCATCCGCGTGAAGATGGGCCTGGAAGGCGAAAAATAGTTGCGTTTGCCGCTTGGGTTGATGATGCTTGATTGCCGGACTTCAGAAATTCCACGATGAGATAGTTCTTCCGGAGAAACCTCCTCCAACTCGAGTCTGGAACTGGAAATCACCAGTTGGACCAGAGTCGGGTCCAGAGGGGATTCCCACAGAGGCCACGCGAACGCCCTCCCCGAAGAGCGAATGCCAAACAGGTGGACGCGACGGTTCGCGGGAAGGACCGGATAAAAAGAAAGCCCAATGTAGGCCAATGCATTGGCGGCAACGTCAGTGTTCTTCGGGGTTCCATCTGGATCGCTCCAGGACATCGCGTATGGACGATAGTCAGAGGGATCCCAGTTGAGTCCGGTGATTCCCTCCACGAAACGCGAATTGAATCCAAGGAGGGTGGCTTCAACACGTTCCGGATTGACATGATGGGTGCAGTTCCGGAAATCCTTCAGTAAGTACTGATTGCTGGCCCCGTTGCTGAAACTCAGGGGCGTCGGTTCCACGAGGGACCCCGAATCCTTTCCCCGCTTCCGAATAACATCGCTGGCGAGAGCAGGAACCAGACAGATCCGTAACCGAGGGTCCTCGGTGAACGGTTCAATAGTCCCTGAACCCTTTTCTGTCAGCGCCGCAATCAGCCAATCCCGAAGGGCCCTCTTGCCGTAATGGCGGACCGTTTCGGCATTGACCGCGATGAGGTCTCCCCAGTGTGCGATTCCGTATCCGAGTTCCGAGGCTCGGCGGCCCTCCAAGGAAGCAATCTCTTCCTGAATCCGACGGATCTCCTCCTCCTCCGCGGAAGGCTCCGATGCATTGGAGGCGGACCCCTTCCCACGCTTTCTTCCCTGTTCCTTCTTCTTCGATTTCAGGGATTCTTGCCTGGCTTTCAGTCTTTGTTGGAGTTCCTTCAATCGTTTTTGGAGAAACGGGTCCGAGGAACCCACTTCTCCCAGCCGATTCAACCAGGCAGCAAGATGACCGAACAATTTCTGGGGATCGGAAACGGGGGACAAGATGGGGTTCCATGCGGCGCCACGCTGCTCCCAGGAAAGTCGCATACCGGGTGAAATCCGGTCGGAGAGGAGCAGGGCGCCCAGTGCTGCCAGGAAGTGCAAAGGATTCCTGCCATCCAGTCCCTTGCATCGCAATTCATCCATGGTCGCCTCCAGACACCTCGGGCAGTCTACTGGCCTGGTAGTCGGCCAGTTTCACGATGGATTCCAGAAACGAAAGACCCCACCAACCGTATCGGCGAATCAGCCGGAAGAATCTCTCTGCGACACCGCTCGCGATGTGCTCCAGGGAGGTGTCACTTGGAGCAATCAGCGTGTGGGCGTCAAGGGTCACCTGGACATGAACGGGCCTATCGTCACGAACTACGGGGGCCAGGGGACGAGCATGGCCATGATGTGCGGCCACCAGGTGGAGAAGCAGATCACGGTCGTGGGCCCGTTCCATCAAGGGGGGACAGGACTCCAACAAACGGACGGAAAGGATTTCGTGTCGCCCTCCTTCCGGATAGCCGGCCAGTCTCTGGGCCTCGGCAGATTGGCGACTCCCAATCAGGATTCCATCGGATTTCGCCAGCAGGCCAAGGCGCCTGGCCCGCACGAAATCTCCTCCGGCCATCCATGCCTGAAAACGGGGATCAGCCTTTCCGAGGTCATGGAGACGGGCTGCCAGAGAAACGTCCTCCACGAGACTTGAATCAAGCCCAACCCTTTCGGCCAACACCCTGGCCAGCCGGCCGACCTGTTCCATGTGGGAAAACAATGGGACGGTTCCTTCGTGAAGCAACGAGGAGTCGTCGTCACTGGAAGAAACACTGGCGATGTGGTGACTGGAGAGAATCACGACTCCGACGCCAGATGGATGAGGCTGAACCTCCCATTTCTTATGGCGAAAATGATCCAGCATCTGTCGAAAGTCGTCCGAAAGGTGTTGCTCGTCGATGCTGCGAAGAGACGAGCGGACACGGTCCTTCAGGTCGTCTGGCCATTCGGATTCTTCATCGGACTTCAGGTGGGCCAGTTCCTGGAAGGGTGACTCGAACGCCTCGAGGCCAGGGCGAGTCCACAAGGCGGGCGTGACCCGAAGCACGGGTCGCCTACGAACACGGATCATGGCGGTTTCTGCCAGATCGCTCACCGGAACCTGGAACTCAGGATTCCAGCCATGCTGGTCGCAGCCCCCGTAGGAACAAGGGACAACAAGGACGTCCCCGGGACTCAGGAGCCTCGGATCGGTGATGACTTCCGACTCTTTTGGCCCGGCCCACTTCAGAAAAGGCCTTGAATGACCATCGACGCGGTTGTCTTCGTCCTCCCGGGGATCGGGGAGATCTCCTCCTTCATCTTGGGAAAGGCGCTTCGAATCCTCGGCAAGCCAGGCCCTGGCAAGATACAGAGGAACAGGCAGTGCTTCAATGGCCAAGGGAGGACAGAGAGAAATGGTCGAGGCCCAGTGTTCCGTGGACTCCGGATCGAGGTCCGAACGCCACACGATCTGGACCTCCGGGACACCCCGATCGGGACCATGAAGAAACAAGGAGGGATCCGGTGAGACACTCGGTTGGGGCCCGGTCTGCACCAGGAGATCACAGTACACCGGGAAGAGCAGGGGCGCATCGGAGGAAGGTGTCTGAAGCGGCGTCTGATCCTTCGGCAAATGGGCTTCCAAGGCGATCTGCCCAAGATCCACGCAGCCGTCGGGACCTTGGGGGAGTGATTGCAGCCAGTGCCAGGTCCTGGACAGCGCCTGTCCATACACGGGGTCGTCTGCAGGGCTGGTCGAGGTTCCGACGCCTTCCTTGCGGCATATCACCACGACAGGGGAGATCCCTCGATCTCCCATGCGGTCGATACGACCCAGTCGTTGGCGTAGGGCATCCAGGGGACAGGCCTCGGTGACCAGGGCGTCGAAATCGAAGTCCGCTCCCACTTCGACGCATTGGGTTGCAACGACGACCAGGGGGATGGCTCCCTCGGGGTTGCGGGGCGAACGATCGGCCGAGATCCGCTGCTTCAAGCGTTCCAGGATTCGCTCACGATCCAGCGGACGCGTTCGTCCGGTCAGAAGTTCCGTTGTGAAGGCCCTCCGGGATTTCTTTCCCGTTCCTGAAGACGCTTCCTTCACTAGATGTTCGTAGAGCAGACGGGCGGTCGCCACACGGTTCGTCACCACCAGAACCGTGTTCACTGGGAGGACAGGAGGTGGTTCGGATCGCTTCCAAAGACCCTCCAGAGGGAGTTCGGAGGTGGCAAGGTTTTCTGCAGAAGGTGGGACCACGGGGGTCGAATACCCGTCGGATGTCCAATCCAAGACGTTTCTCACCTGTTGGACGAAGGTTTCGACCAGTCCCGAGTCCTGTCCCTTCTTAGCCTCGACCAGTTGAGCCGGCTTTTGAGTCTGGAGCCGCCGGGACAACACAGGATGCTGGTAGTCCTCCCTGTTCAGACGGAATGGTTCCTTCACGTTCTTCGGCGTCGCGGTCATGGCCACGACGTGAAAAGGTCCGGGGACCTGCACCTCGGCCACCAGGCGAAGTTGGTGGATGGCCTGGAGGGTCTGAAGGAACGGATCGCTGCAGTGGGCCTCGTCCAGGACGATCAAGGTATCGTGGGAGAGAAGTCCTGCATGAAGGGGTTGTGACCTGCAAGACAGTCCATACCCTCGATGAAGGAGCCTGGAGCCGATCTGGTCCACGGTGGAACACAGAATCACCGGCTGCAAGGGGGATTCGGCCCAGAGTTCTTCGAGATACATGCCCCCCCGAAGCGTGGTGCTGCGGAGAGGGGGATTTCCGCCGAGTCGCTTCAGGGCGTTCCCAACCTCGGTGACGATGGGATTGGCCGTTTCGGAGGAAGCCGCCTCCCGAATGGCACGCTCGATGCGTCTGGCCCGGTTGGAGGCCTCGTCCACGACGACGCGGCGATCCACGATCAGGGCGATTCTCCTGCAGGCGACCCGTTCCGTAGGAGAAAGGTCTGCCTGGAGAGCCAGCGCAAACACGGCCACGTCCAGAATCGCCGTCTTGCCTGTGGCCGTCGGAAGGGACAGTGTCTCAGGCCACCCCTGCTCCAGGACATGGTGCAGCAACCTTGTCTGCCAGGGGAAGGGCTCCTTGCCATGGATGGCGTGGAAGAACTCCTCGAAATGACCCGTTTGAAGGTTCATGGCACCTCCCAAGGACGGAGCAGGCCGTATCCCCGGTAACGCCCGGCGCCAAGCAACAGGGGCCCTGCGATTTTTCGGGGAAAGCGAATCGTGGCGTGGAGATGCCAACGCCTGCCGCCGTCGCTGCGACGCGGAAGGGGAGGGAAGGCCCTGGCGGGAGGAACCCCGGGCACCGAAGAGAACCCCGAGACCGCGATGTCGAGGGGCTCCGGCAGCCCCTGACGTCGGCATGCGTCCGCGATCTGGTCCATCGCCCACTGGTCCTGATCTTCATGACGCCGCGGGGGCTGGCGATCAAGGACGATGGGTGTCACGGTGGCCCATCGTGGGCCCTGACGCGTCCAGGTAGTCGATCGAAGGTTGAAGGCCGGGACGGGCTGTGACTCCCGCTCCAGGAACATCTCTCCCAGGGCACCGGCCACCAGACGAATCGTGGGAGGATCGGCATCCTGGAACGCCCGTGGCAGGACATCGTACAGGAACGCGTTTTGTTGATCGGGGGACAGCGTTGCGGGAAGGAGCAGACCGAATCCCATCAGAAGGCCGGTGGCGTTGGAATGCCCGGTATTCGCCAAGGGTACGAAGGCGACGTGTGGAGCGTTCAGGCGCCCCCCGTCCGGGGAGTGTCCGCTCACCAGTTGCATCCAGTCGCGATTGCCATCTGCCGCTTTCAGAAAGACCCCTCGGAGGGCATCGGTCCACGCCAGAGTTCGCGAAATGGTGGACTGGGCTCCCCCGGTGCGACGAAAGACGAACATGCGTCCATCGAATTCCCCTCTGGGGAGGTCTGGACTCTGCACCGATCCATAGGCGATCCAGCGGGCGGCCCTCGGGCGGACGCCCATGTTGAAATCATCCTGCAGATCCGCCAGACGACCCTTGTATGGGACCCTCAGGTGGAAGTCCGCGCCGGCAGGGCTGTTGGGGATCCACAGGGGATCGGGTGGATTGTCCTCGAGCCAGACACGGACCAGGGATCGGGAGTGGCCAATTCGGACCACATGTGAGCACAGCGAGGCCAGTGCCGCCCGATGCTCCAGAGGGGGAGGCTCCCGAAACACCAGCATGCAGACCTCTTCCCCCGGCAGGACGGAGGGGAAATGGCGTTCCTTCTTTTCTCGCCTCGATGGCAGCAGACCCAGGTAGGTGTCGCCATACTCCCGACCGCGTTTCGGCGGCTCGATGTCGTTCACCGGGACGAAGACCTTGATCACGCTGGCGGTCGGATCCTGGACGTCCAGGCTGACGCTCTGGGGGAGGACCAGAGACGGTGGAGTCTGCGCCTCGAGCCACTCCAGTGCCGCTCGTCCGGCCGGTGGCGCTCCGGAGTCCGCCCAAGAGGCCACCAGGGCCATGAACACCCGATCCGGGTGCGGTGGCCATTCTGGAGCCGTCCGATCGGAGGGACTCGTCGCCACCGCCCGGCCAGTCAGGTACTGCCAGGCAATCGCAAACATCGTCAGTCCTCCACCACGGGGCCGCTCTTTCGGTTTCGGCGAACCAGTTCCACCAGTTTCCCGGACGGACGGAGCACCCAGGGCTTGCGTCGCCAGGAAGGAAGGCCCAGCGCCTCGGCAGCCGAGGCGGCCTCGCGGAGCAGCCGCGTCGAGTCGCCAATGGAGAAGGACTCGACGGAACCATCCCCACGGATGCATTCCCAGGCGACAGGACGAGAGGAGTCCGGGACCAGGAGACAACGGCTCCGGAGGTCACAGCCCTTGCGAATCGACAGGTCGGCTGCCGCGATTCCCAGGGCGGTGAGGGCCGTCCAGGCGGCGGCGTTTCGTCGTTGGTCTTCCCTACCACCGACCGGGAAATGCAGTCTGCGGATGGCCGGGAGGCTGATCACGATCATCTGCTTCGCGAATTCGAAGGAGATCCCACCATGGTTGCGTTGCTTCGTCTTGTGATTCTCTAGGGTCGGGGTCACATTGCCATGGTTGGTTTCCGAAGGTTTGATCTTCTTCGGATTGCCTTTTTCGTCCTTTGCCGCGAGGTTGGCGTCCAAGGACCAGACCGATCCGTCGGCGGCCTCGTAGATCGTCGCGGCGTCGAGTTCGATTCCAAGCGGGTCGATTCGGCTGGTCGGGCGAACCCCTTTCGTTGCAAAGAACGCGATGACCTCTCCGACAAGAACCCGCTGGAACTTGGTTCCCAGTCCCCCAGACTTTCCCGTCGAGTCCCAGACGCCAAAGACCAGGGAGGTGGGGGAGAACTGGAACAGACCAGTCGCATTGGATGTGGAAGCCTCTGTGAGAGCCCTTCCGATGGGGCTCTGAGGGAACGGCTGCCCTTCGTACTCGCTGTCCCGCAGGATCGCGTCCGCCAGGCGATGCGGGACATCCAGGGAGGTCAGTTCCCCCACCTCGGGGAGGCCGGCCGAAACGAAATCGACCAGGACAATGGGGATGTCCGCCTCCTGGTCCTGTCCCCGATAGAAGGTCTCCCTGAGGGCCTGTTCCATGCGATTGGCCTGGGACTGGACGCTGTCCAGCAGGACGCAGGGGATCTCGCGTCCATCGAGGATCCTGTTCTCTTCCGCGTACTGGCTTCCCTCGTAGGTGGGGGGAAAGACCTTGTCCCCAGGGCCGCCGGCCGGCAGCAATTGCTGGACGCGCCGGATGGCCACCGCATCCCCCGACAGAAGGTCCTGCAACGTCTGAAGAGTCAACTCCTGCGGCATGATTCCTCCTTCCCTTCCTTGCCTGACGCCGTTGCAACCTCGGGCCATCGTTCCTTCGGAACCCGGGATGGCCCAGCCATTGCCTTCCTCACGGGAGTCCAGTCCCGTGATGTTGCCACGCTACCACCGACCTGGGACATGACCGTTCCACCTGCGTCTCTTCCTTCGGCTGGCAGACCGATGCTATCCAGGACCACGCTGGTTGTCAAGGTGATTTCAGCCTGCGGCCATGGGCTTTCCCTCCGTGACATTTCCGCTACAATCAACCGTTCGGCGCCGTGGCGAGGTGTCAGGATGAAGGTCTGGCTGGCGGGAATGGCGGTGGCGGGAACGGCCCTCGGGATGGCCTCCTGCGGGGGAGGCGAGGGAACGACCGACCTCGGACCGAGGGACATCCCGGTCGTGCACGTGGACTTTGGAGGCGGCGATGGGCAGGTCCCCTGGGACCCGGGCCCCGATGCGACCCGCTGCCAGAACGAGAACGACTGCTCAGGGGATACCCCCTACTGCGACCCGAGGGTCGGAGTCTGCGTGGAGTGCCGCGACCTGGCCGACTGCCGGGGACAGGGCTACTGCGTCAATGGCTCCTGCCGCAATGACCTGTTCTGCATGCCGGGGTCGAAGTCCTGCACTCGGAACAAGGCCCGCATCTGCAACGAGCAGGGCACGGCGATGGACGAGCACGAGTGCGGGGACCTGGTCTGCTGGGAAGGGGACTGCCTCGCCTGCATCCCCGGGTCCGTGGACTGCCCCCAGATCAACGTGGCCCGGCTCTGCCGCCTGGATGGATCCGGCTGGGAGGAGAAGGACTGCGGAAGCCAGCGGTGCGTGAACGGCCAGTGTGTCGAGTGCGTGCCGGGATACCGCATCTGCCAGGGGTCGTCCGTGATGACCTGCACGCTGGACGGAGCGGGCTTCGCCTTCACGGAGGACTGCGACACCGAGAACACGGGCCGGCTCTGCCACCTGGGCATCTGCATGAACCTCTGCGAGTTCAACGCGAAGTTCAAGACCAATCAGGGCTGCGAGTACTGGGCCACGGACCTGGACCAGTACGTGGACTCGGAGGATACCCAGTACGGCGGGGGGGCCAACGCCCCCTACGCCATCGTGGTGTCGAACATCAACGCCAGTTTCAAGGCCACGGTGCGGGTCACCAACGCCTCGGGCTATGAGCGGACCTATGAGGCGCCGCCAAAGACCGCGACGATCATCAGCCTGCCGGCCAACAACATCTCGGGGTCGGGCCTGACGACCAATGCCTGGCACCTGACCTCGAACCTGCCGGTGGTGGCCTACCAGTTCAACCCGTTGGAGAACGCGAAGGTCTATTCGAACGACGCGTCTCTGCTGTTCCCCACCACCGCCCTGGGCAAGCACTACCGGGTGCTGTCCTGGCCGACCATCGGGCAAAACAGTGACTATCAACTGCTGGCATCGACGCTCACGGTGGTGGCGGTGGAGGAAGGGGAGACGGAGGTGACGATCACGACCACCGCCCCGGTCCAGTCGGGGCCGGGGGTGCCGTCGATGGCCCGGGGGTCCACCCAGACCTTCCGGATGCAAAAGGGGCAGGTGCTGAATCTGGAGGCTGCCGGGGTGCCCGACGACTTCACCGGGAGCCTGGTGGAGGCGAACCGCAAGGTGGCGGTGTTTGGCGGACATGTCTGCGCCAATGCCCCCTACTCGACCTGCAAAGGGGGGCGGTGCTCCTATGACCCGCTGTTCTCCTGCACGCTCGATACCGATTGTCCCTCCATCGCGGCCTGCGACCACCTGGAGGAGCAGATCCAGCCCATCAGCACCTGGGGCAAGACCTACGTCGTCAGCAAGACGATGCCCCGGGGCAAGGCCCCGGACGTGGTCCGGGTGCTGGCGGCCTACGACGGCACGCACATCACGGCCAGTCCCCAGAACATCACCATCCCGGCCCTGAACGCCGGGGAGTGGTTCGAGTTCGAGATCAGCGACCACACCTTGCTGACCGGGGACCAGCCCTTCCTGGTGGGACAGTACCTGGAGGGACAGAACGCCCCCTACTCGGCCCACAGCGGATGCTACAACGAGTTCACAGGCGAGTGGTGCGAGGAGTCTCCGGGGTCGTGCGTCTGCGATTCGAACTTCAATTCGTGCACGAAGCAGGCCCAGTGCAGCCCCGACGACGCCAACATCGGGGACCCGGCCTTCCTGGTCGGGGTGCCCATCGAGCAGTTCCGGTCGGAGTACGTGTTCCTGGTCCCCATCAAGTATCGCAGCAACTTCGTGAACATCGTCGCTCCCGTCGGGGCGAAGGTCACGCTGGACGGATCGGTCCTGTCGGCGTCCCAGTTCCAGAACCTGCCGGGGGGACAGTACATGGTCTCGCGCCTGCCCATGCAGCCCGGGAGCCACACCCTGAGCGCCGACAAGCGGGTCGGCATCACGGTCTATGGGTGGGACTTCTACGTGTCCTATGCCTATGCCGGCGGAATGAACATCGAGACCCTGTCGCCGGACCTCTGAACCGTCGGGGCTGCCGGACGGTGTCCTCCATTCGCGTCGCTTGAGGACTAGCGGTCCATGGCCTCGGGCAGACCGGGCAGCAGGACCGGGACCGCCAGCAGGCAGAGGACCGCCCCGGCGGCGATGGTCCACTGGACCCCGATCCACTCGGCCATCATGCCGGCCCAGAGGGCCCCCAGGGGGATCAGGGTGCCGAAGATGGCGGTGTACACCCCCATCACGCGGCCCCGGACGTCGTCCTGGACGGCCATCTGGAGCCAGGTGTTGGTCAGGCTGAAGAAGATCGTCAGGCTGAATCCCGCCGGGGCCAGTGCCGTCGCCGCGACCCAGGGGACTCGTGCCAGGGACAGCACCAGCAACGCCGCGCCCAGGCCGCCGACCACCCCACAGAGGACCGCTCGGGGACGGCGAATTTGCCCCAGGGAGGCCAGGGTGAGGGCCCCGGCCACCGACCCGATCCCGATGGCCGACATCAGGAGTCCATAGCCTTGGGGACCGGAGTCCAGGCCGTCACGGGCCAGGGCCGGCATCAGCACGACGTAGGACCAGCCGAAGACCCCGACGACCAGCATCATCAACAGCAGTGCCCGGAGCCCGGGGGTCTCCCGGACCACGGCGACGCCCTTCCAGAGCCCTCCGTCGCCCGATCGGCAGGCGGACGGAACGACGTCCACCAGGCGCATTCGAGCCAGGGCCAACAGGATCGCCCCGAAACTCAGCCCATTGCCGACAAAGGCCCAGCCGGTCCCGACCTGGGCGATGAGGACGCCGGCGAGGGCCGGACCCACGATGCGGGCGGCATGGAAGACCGAGGCATTCAGGGCGATGGCGTTGGCCAGATCGCTCCGTCCCACCAGTTCGGCGGCGAAGGCCTGCCGGGCGGGCATCTCGAGCCCTGACACGACGCCCAGCAGGGCCGCCAGGACCAGGATATGCCCGGGGCGGGTGATGCCCGTGAGGGTCAGCAGGCCGAGCGTCAAGGCCAGCAGGGCGGCGATCACGGAGGTGATCATCAGGATGCGGCGCTTGGGGAAGCGATCCGCGAGGATGCCGCCCCAGGCCGACAGCAGCACGATGGGCAGGGACCCGGCGATGCCGACGATGCCCAGGAAGGCCTTGGAGTGAGTCAGGTCATAGACCAGCCAGGACTGGGCCGCCGACTGCATCCAGAGGCCCACCAGGGAGACCATCTGGCCGAAGAAGTAGAGGCGGTAGGCCGGGTGGCGCAGGGAGGCGAAGGTCCGACCGGCCAGCAGGCCCCGGCGCAGCACGACCTGGGAGGGCTCGGCGTCGGGAGAGAAGGGTTCGGGGGAGGCGCCTTCCATCGCAGGCGTGATAGCGGAAGGCGCGGGAATCCGCAAGCACGGAACCGGTCCGGCGCTCTCAGGGGAGGCCGGTGGCAGGACGCCGCCGCCGGCCGAGACGCCAGAGGGCCAGCAGGGCCAGGGACCCGAGGAGGGTGACGGGGCCTCCCGTGGAAGACCCGGCGTCGCAACCGCTGGACTTGCCGCTGCCGGAGGCACAGACCCCGTCCTCGATGCACTGCTCGCCGTCGTCGCAGTTTCGCAGGAAGGCCCATCTCCCGTCCTGGGCGCACAGGAGGACGGCCTGTCCCAGGCACTTGCGGGTCATCGGGACGCACTCGCCGGCGACGCCCTCCGAGAGGTCGGGCGACGCCACGCCCCGGTCCGGAGCGCCCTGGCCGGGATCGGAGGACGGGTCGGACCCCTGGCCGAAGTCCAGGTGGGACCAGTCGGGAGGTCCGGGAAGGTCCTCGGGGACCGTCTCGGTGGGCTCCTGGACGTCTCGGGGGGCATCGGGGATCGTCTCCTCGGCTCCCTCGTCGGGCGGCGGCGGGACCAGCCCCGACGGGCAGGTCGGAGTGCCGTATCCCCGGCCGTCGAGGGTCAGGTCGAAGGACCCCCGATGGTCGGTGGCCTCGTCGTACCAGGCCTCCCACCGGTTGCCGTAGTCGGCGACCTTCTGGAGCGCCGCGGGATGCTGGGGCCACTGGGCGTTGGTGACCAGGATCAGGGCCCCCTTCCAGTGGCACTTCTCCAGGGGAGGCTCCCGTTCGCCGTGGACGCGCCGGACGTCCTCGATCGTGACGTCCACCCGGATGCCGGTGAACTCGGTGCCCTTCTCGTTCTGGCGGGAGGGCAGGGACGCCGAACCGCCGGGGGGGTAGCCCTGGGGGTCCAGCACGTGGAAGAAGGGAGGCACCTCCCCGGGCAGCCGCAGGCCCATCAGGTACTGGTCCAGGGGGCTGAACTTGAAGGGCTTGGCGGTGCGAATCCGGAACTTGCCGCCGCCGAGGTCCGTGATCTCGCTGCCGTACATGACCGAGGGGTTGTGCAGGTAGTAGGACCAGTGCTGGTTGTAGCCGTTCCGGGCCCACCCGTCGCACATCAGTTCCCCGGGCTGGGGCTCGCTGCTCCCCTCCCATCCCCGGAGGGCGCAGTGGTTCTCGCTGTCCTCGGGCCGCCGGTACTCGATGGAGGCGAGCCACTGGTGGCCGAACTCGTGGCCCATCAGTTCGATCCCGCTCAGGCCGTACATCAGGATTCCGGTGTAGTAGTCGTCGGGGTTGTTCGGCAGGGCCTTCAGGTCCCCCATCTTCACGGCGTGGCGCAGCCGGCCCTGGCGGGCGCAGAACTTCGGGGCGTTGTTGTAGAGGGGCTCCCGGCCGATGCCCTTGTTGCGCTGCTGGACCGGCCAGCCCTGCTGGACGTTGGTGAAGAAGTTGCCCGGCAGGGTCGTGAAGACGAAGATGGCGTCGTAGGCATCGGGATGGCTCTTGTAGAAGGCGCAGGCGACCTTCATCAGGTAGGTGTCCGGCGCCGTCGCCGACTCCTCGATGGACCCGTCGGTGTCCACCACGACGGCAACGTCCTCGGGGGTGATCTCGGCCCGGAGGACGGCGGGCATTCCCAGCACCAGGACCAGCACGAGGGCACGGCGCATCGACGGACCTCCGGGCAAGGAACAGGCGACACAATATAGCATTTCCAGGGCCGTGACACACCGCGTCTTGCCGCAACAATCTCTCTTGACAAGACCGGAAGCAGGCACCTACGCTTGCGGCAGGCTTTTGCCAACTTGGAGGGACGAATGGCCGACTACCGTGCTGACATGCGAGACATCCGGTTCCAGTTGTTCGAGGTCCTGAAGATCCAGGACCTGCAGAAGTTCCCGCGGTTCCAGGACTACGGGAAGGACGAGTACGAGGCGGTGATCAGCGAGGCCTACAAGTTCGCCCGGGAGGTCCTGGCCCCGATGAACGAGGTCTCGGACCAGGTCGGGGCGCGCTTCGAGAACGGCCAGGTCATCCTGCCGGAGCCCTTCAAGGCGGCCTGGAAGCGTCTGGCGGCCGGGGGCTACATCGGCACGATCCAGGACATGGAAGTTGGGGGCCAGGGCCTTCCGTGGATCATCGGCCAGGTGGTCCACGAGTTCTTCATCGGCGCCTGCGTGGCCTTCTCGCTGTCGGCGGGCCTGACCGAGGGCGTGGTCAGCCTGCTCAACGACTTCGGCACCGAGGAGATGAAGAAGAAGTACATCCCGAAACTGCTGGACGGCACCTGGTCCGGCACGATGTGCCTGACCGAGGCGGGCGCCGGGTCCGACGTCGGGGCCAACAAGGCCACCGCCGAGCCCATCGGCAACGGGCGCTACCGCATCAACGGGACCAAGATCTTCATCACCGGCGGTGACCACGACATCGTGGAGAACGTGGTCCACGCGGTGCTGGCCCGCACCCCCGGGGCGCCTCCCGGGACCAAGGGCCTGTCGCTGTTCATCGTCCCGAAGCACAAGGTGGACGAGAACGGGAACATCGTCGGGTTCAACGACGTGAAGGTGGGCCGCATCGAGCACAAGATGGGCATCAAGGGGTCCCCCACCTGCGTGCTGAACTTCGGCGAGGACGGCCAGTGCGAGGGCGAGCTGCTCGGGCAGGAGCTCGACGGCATCAAGATCATGTTCCACATGATGAACGAGGCCCGGATCATGGTCGGCGTGCAGGGCCTCGGCGCGGCCGGCGCCTCCTACGAGGCGGCGAAGGCCTACGCCCAGGAGCGCCTCCAGGGCACCTCGATCCTGGCCATGAAGGACCCGAAGGCCCCCAAGGTGCCGATCATCGAGCACCCGGACGTGCGCCGGATGCTGATGTACCAGAAGGCCGTGGTGGAGGGCCTGCGCTACCTGCTCTATTCCACGGCAATGTACGCCGACATCGCCCGGGGGACCTCGGACCCGGCCGAGAAGGAGAAGTACCAGGGCTTCGTCGAGCTGCTGACGCCGATCTGCAAGGCCTACGGGTCCCTGATGGGCTGCCGGGCCTGCGACGAGGCGATCCAGGTCTATGGCGGCTACGGCTACTGCAGCGAGTACCCGGTGGAGCAGAACTACCGGGACGTCCGCATCTCCCCGATCTACGAGGGGACCAACGGGATCCAGGCCCTGGACCTGATGGGCCGGAAGCTGCCGATGAAGGGCACCCAGGTCTTCATGGGCTACCTGAAGGAGATCGGCCAGTTCGTGGACAAGTACAAGGGGCACCCGACCATCGGCAAGTTCGTCCAGAAGGTCGGCGAGGCCAAGAACGGGCTTGCGGAGATCGGCATGAAGGTGCTGACGGTGGCGATGCAGGACCCGGCCTACATGGCCCTGCAGGCCACCCCGTTCCTGGAGTGCTTCGGTGACCTGATCGTGGCCTGGGGGCTCTGCCAGCAGGCCCTGGTGGCCGAGGCGGCCCTGAACCAGATC
Source organism: Deltaproteobacteria bacterium (assembly GCA_029547805.1). Taxonomy (GTDB): domain Bacteria; phylum Myxococcota_A; class UBA9042; order DTJE01; family DTJE01; genus JAGOKF01. The sequence continues at coordinate 373,932 of JAKPOP010000003.1, read as the reverse complement.
TACGCCCAGAACGGCGCCACCAGCGTGACCGACAAGCGGAAACTGTGCCAGGACAACCTGGAGGCCAAGTTCTACTACGGGAAGGTCCTGACCACGCAGTTCTTCTGCAACTACGTGCTGCCCCAGGGCAAGGGCCGCATCGAGGCCATGAAGACCCAGGACCGCAGCGCCCTGGACATGATCTTCTAGGCCGATCCTCCCGCCTGCCGACCTGCCTCCTCTGCCTTTCCTCCGTTATCGGTTCGCCAGATCATCGCCAAGGCTCACGACTCCGTAGCCACGATCGTGTTTCGGAGGAGGCGGTCGTGGGGGCGCGGCTGGGACCGGGGGCTCAGCGAGGGCAGGGGGCCTTGCGGTAGGGGACGTAGTGGGGGGTCCACTGGGCCCGGCGCACCAGGCGATCGAGGCCCTCATCGTCCAGGATGCGCCCGAGTCCCGAGTCCCGGGCCTCCCGGGCCACGGCCAGGGCGACCCGGGCCGAGACCTCCCGGATGTCGGACATCCTGGGCAGCAGGCGGCCCTCCGCCCGGTCCTCGGCGGTCACGAGGTCCGCCAGGGCGTGGGACCCGGCGGTGAACATCCGGTCGGTGACCCTGGGGCTCTCGGAGATGATGGCCCCGAGGCCCACTCCCGGGAAGATGAAGAGGTTGTTGCACTGGGCGATGGCCTGGGTGTGGTCCCCGACCGACACCGGGGGGAACGGGCTGCCGGTGGCCATCAGGAAGCGCCCTCCGGTGGCCTGGACCACCTCCTCGGGGGTGCACTCCACCTTGGAGGTCGGGTTCGAGAGGGCCAGGATGGTCGGACGGTCGCAGCCCGCGGCCATCTCCGAGAGGATCGCCTGGTCGAAGAGCCCTCGGCGGGCCGTGACCCCGATCAGGACATCCGGGTGGACGTTGCGGACGACGTCCAGCAGGGTGACCCGGTCGGGATTCTCCAGGACCCACCCGGCCACGGTCGCCCGGTCCCGGGCATAGGGGCGCTGCTGGGGCTCCAGCCGGGGGTCGTCCAGGAACAGGAGCCCCTGCTGGTCCACCGGGAAAATCCGGGCCCGGGCCTCGGCCTCGGTGAGGCCCTCGACCTCCATTGCGGTGCGGATGTTGTCGGCGATCCCCCGCCCCGCCTCCCCGAAGCCGGTCATCACGTAGGTCATGTCACGCATCTTCCGGCCCCGGATGCGGGCGGCGGAGACCAGCGCCGCCAGGGCCGTCGCCCCGGTGCCCTGGATGTCGTCGTTGAAGGAGAGGATGCGGTCCCGGTAGCGCGTCAGGAGGTCGAAGGCGTGGTGCTTGGCGAAGTCCTCCCACTGGAGCAGGGCCCGGGGGAAGGCCCGCTTCACGGCGACGACGAACCGCTCCACGAACTGGTCGTAGTCGCTCCCGGTCAGCCGGGGGTGGCGCCAGCCGGTGTAGTAGGGGTCGTTGAGCAGTCTCTCGTTGTTGGTCCCCACGTCGAGGCAGACCGGCAGGCAGCAGGCCGGGTGGAGGCAGCCGGCGGCGACGTAGAGGGTGACCTTGCCGATGCTGATGCCCATCCCGTCGGCCCCCAGGTCCCCGAGACCCAGGATCCGCTCGCCGTCGGTGGCGACCAGCAGGCGGACGTCGGGGTTGGGCACCTGGTCGAAGATCTGGTCCACGTAGGCGAGGTTGTCCGGGTGGATGTAGATGCCCCGGGCGCGGCGCTGGATGTGGCTCATCTGCTGGCAGGCCTGGCCCACGGTGGGGGTATAGACGATGGGGATCATCTCCTCCAGATGCCGAAGCAGCAGGGCGTAGTAGAGGGTCTCGTTGCGGTTCTGGAGTTCCATCAGGTAGATGTAGCGCTCCAGGTCCTCGGTCTTACGCTGGTAGTGCTCGTAGTTCACCTGGGTCTGGGACTCCAGGGTGGCCACCCGGTTGGCCAGGAGCCCATCGAGGCCCAGGAGGTGGCGCTCCTCCCGGGAGAAGGCGTGGCCCTTGTTCAGGATCGGGTGGTTCAACAGGGCCTGGCCGGTGATCTGGACCTCGTAGAACTCCTCTCCCGTGACCGGATCGACCTGGAAGGAAAAGCACTTCATCGGGACCTCCTCTGGCGGGTGCTGCCCGGTTCCTGCGGCTGTTATTTCCCCGTTGCGTCCCGGACGCAAGATCAAAATGAGGGACGGTCACCGAATTGCCGGCACCAACCCGACGTTTTGACGATGGTTTTGCTGGACCCTGCCGGTCGGCGGCCTCGGGTCCCCCGTCGCGTTCGGGAGCCAGGACCGTCCGTTGGGACCATGGTTGACGGGGCAAGGGACGGCGCCTACAATACGGCGCCCCGGTCGGGAATGCCGACCGAGTACTGGAGGACGCCATGAAGAAGGACATCCATCCGAAGTACGTTCCCGCGAAGATCGTCTGCGCCTGCGGCAACGTCATCGAGACCTCGTCGACCCGCGGGGACTACACCGTGGAAATCTGCTCGGCCTGCCACCCCTTCTTTACGGGCAAGCAGAAGATCGTGGACACCGAGGGCCGCGTGGACCGGTTCAACCGGAAGTACGCGGGCCGCACGGTGATCCGGGGGAACTAGCAGCGTGCTGGGCATCGCGTCCCGTCGCGGTCCGGCCTGCCTCGGGCAGGGCTGCACCGCTGCCCTGGGCCGTCCCGCGAATCCTGCCTCACAGCCGGTCTCGGTCGGTGGTCAGGCCGTCGTGGAAGGGGTCATGATGCGGGCCCCCGGGGCGACCAGCGTGGCGGTCCGGCGCCCCGACGGGTCCCTGGTGGTGCGGGTGCGAAGGGCGTCCCGGCTCGCGGACAGGCGGCCCTGGGTCGGGAAGCCGGGCATCCGGGGGGCGGCGGTGCTGTGGGAGACGCTCTCCGACGGGATGTCGGCCCTGTCCTTTTCGGCGGACCAGGCGATGCCCGAGGAGGACCGGAAGAAGGCCGGGCCCTTCGCCCTGGCGGCCTCGATGGCCACCAGCATCCTGTTTGCCCTGGTGCTCTTCGCGGTGCTGCCCCACGGCCTGACCTGGGGACTGGGGCGGCTGCTGGGCAGCGAGGCCCTCAGCGGGGGTCGTGCCTGGTCCTTTCACCTGGTGGACGGCCTGTTGAAGTTTGGACTGTTCCTGGCCTTCGTCTGGCTGACGGGACGCTTGCCCGAGATGCGGCGCGTCTTCCAGTACCACGGCGCGGAGCATCAGGCGGTCCATGCCTTCGAGGAGGGGCGCCCCTTGACTCCCGAGTCCCTGGGGCAGTTCCCCACCGCCCACGAGCGCTGCGGAACGGCCTTCATCGTCACGGTGATCGCCGTCAGCATCCTCGTTTTCACGGCCCTGTTCCCCCTCCTGCCCTCCCTGTCCGAATCGGTGGCCTGGAACCAGGCGATCTACGTCGCCATCAAGGTGCCCATGGTGATCCCCATCGCGGCGCTGTCCTACGAGGTGATTCGCTGGGCCTGGCGGCAGCGCAACGGGGTCTTCGGGCGCATCGTGTCGGGCCCCGGAGTCTTCGTGCAGCGCATCACGACGAAGCCCCCGGCCCTGGACCAGCAGGAGGTGGCCCTCGTGGCCCTGCGGTCCGCGTTGCAGCCCATGGCCTTCGGAACGGGGGAGGAGGCGATTCGCGCCTTTGCGGACTACGGGGACTTCGATCACTGGATCGCGTCATTCCAGGGGGAGTCCTGATGGAGATCTCGGACGCCCTTCGGCGGCTCCAGGTGGTCGAGGAGCGGTATCGCCACCTCGAGGAGGAGATGGGCCGCCCGGAGGTCTACCTGAAACCGGATCGCCTGAGGGAGGTCTCCCAGGAGCGCTCGGACCTGGAGGAGCGAGTCCAGGTCTACCGGGAATACGTGGGGTTGCAGAAGGCCCTGGCGGAAAACGAGGAACTGGTGCGCCACGACGCGGACCTCCGGGACCTGGCCCAGGAGGAAATCGAACGCATCCGGGCCCGGATGGCCGAGGTCGAGAAGCGGCTCTTCGAGTTGCTGGTTCCCGAGGACCCCCTGGACCGGCGCGACGTGGTGCTGGAGATCCGGGCGGGGACCGGCGGCGAGGAGGCGGCCCTCTTCGCGGCGGACCTGTTCCGGATGTACGTCCGGTACGCCGAGGCGAAGCGGTGGCAGGTCGAGGTGGTGGAGCAGAACGACACCGAACTGGGGGGGCTCAAGGAGGTCGTGGCGATGATCCGGGGGCACCGGGTCTACAGCGCCCTGAAGTACGAGGGGGGGGTGCACCGGGTGCAGCGCGTCCCGGCCACCGAGGCCCAGGGGCGCATCCACACCTCGGCGGTGACGGTGGCCGTGCTCCCGGAGGCCGAGGACCTGGACGTCCGGGTGGACGAGTCGGACCTGCGGATCGACCTCTTCCGGGCCGGGGGGGCCGGGGGGCAGCATGTGAACAAGACCGACTCGGCGGTGCGCCTGACCCACCTGCCCACGGGGATCGTCGTGGTGTGCCAGGACGAGCGGAGCCAGCAGAAGAACCGATCCAAGGCGATCCGGGTCCTGAAGACGCGCCTGGCAGACCTGGCCCGGCAGGAGCAGGAGAAGAAGGAACAGGATGCCCGCCGTTCGATGGTGGGCACCGGGGACCGCAGCGAGCGCATCCGGACCTACAACTTTCCCCAGAATCGCCTCACGGATCACCGGATTGGCCTGACGCTCTACAAACTGGACCGGGTCATGGAGGGGGAGCTGGACGAGATGATCGCCGCCCTCCAGGCCTCCTTCGCCGCCCAGGCCCTGGCTCGGGGCGCGGGACAGGGCGAGGATTGACCGGGGACGGCCTCTTCGGCCGGCATCTCCCCGGAACTCCGCCATCCTCCCGGAACGCTGGAACGATCCTGTCGAATCCATCGATGTGGGGGGCTGAACCCGGGGACCCCTTGTCACTCCTGTCGAGGGGCGTTGCGGGAACAGTGTCGCGGTGGACGGGGAAATCGGGGAGGGAGGTCGCCTGGGACCTGGGGCATCGCTTCGGCTACAATCGGCTCGCCGGCGGGCCTGCCCGGGAGAGGTGAGGAATGCTGTCCAGGCTGCACGTGGCGAACCTCGGGGTCTTCGAGGACCTGGAGGTCGAGTTCCCCCGGGGCCTGATCTGCCTCACCGGGGAGACGGGGGCCGGGAAGTCCCTGCTGGTGGATGCCATCGAACTGCTGCTGGGGGGGCGGGCCGAGGAGGGCACCGTGCGGCCCGGGGCCCGGGAGGCCCTGGTCGAGGCGTTCCTGGAGGTGCCAGAGGCGGCTCGTTCCGATTTCGAGGAGGCAGGATACGGGCCCGAGGAGGGCGAGGTGCACCTCCGGAGGACCGTGGGGGCCGACGGACGCAGCCGGGCCTGGATCCAGGGACGCATGGCGACGCTGAAGGAACTGCGGGAACTGGGGGGAAGGCTGGTTTCGGTGGCGGGCCAGCACGCCTTCTTGACCCTGTCGTCGTCCCGGGAACGCCTGGCGATGGTGGATGTCTTCGGGGAGTGTCTGCCCCTGGTCCAGGAATACCGGCAGGCCTGGGAACGGTGGCGGGAACTCGATCGGCAGGTGGCCCAGGGGAGGGCCTCCGAGGCGGACCGGGAGCGGCGACTGGAGGACCTGCGCTACCTGGTGGACCAGGTGGCCCGGTGGGAACCCCGGGTGGGGGAGGACCGGGAGGTCGAGGACCGGATCCGGCTGCTTCGGGGCGTCGAGAAGTACCGGGAGGCCGCGGGACGCATCGAGGAGCGGCTCTACGAGGGGGCCGGATCGGTCTTCGAGCAGGTGGGGCGCCTGACGGCCGATGCCCGCGAGATGGTGCGCCTGGACGAGGGCAGTCGGGAGGTCCTGGACCGCCTGGAGGCGATGCAGATCGAGGCCCGTGAACTGGCTCGGGAGGCGGCCCGTCGTGCAGCGGCGCTGGCGTCGGACCCCGGGGAACTGGCCCGCCTCGAGGACCGCCTGGACGGCCTGCGGACGCTGGCCCGACGCCACGGGGGCAGCCTGGAGGCGGTGCTGGCCGCCCGGGAGGAGGCCCGGCGGGAGATGGCGGAACTGGAGGCCGTGGGGTCCCGATTGCCCGAGTGGGAGCGGGAACTGGAGGGGCTGCGACGGGAACGGGATCGCCTGGGCGAGGCCCTCTCCGGGCGGAGGCGAGCGGCGGCCGCCGAGATGGAGCGACGGGTCACCGAGGCGGTGCGGCAACTGGCCATGCCGGCGGCCTCCGTGCAGATTCGGGTCGATTCCCAGGAACCGGGCGAACGGGGACTGGACCGGGTCGAGTTCCAGGTGCAGACGAATCCCGGGATGGGGTTCGGGGACCTGGCGGACGTGGCGTCGGGGGGGGAACTTTCCCGGCTGATGCTGGCCTTCGACTCGGTGCTCCGGTCTTCGGTGGGGACCCCGGTGGTGGTCTATGACGAGATCGACGCGGGGCTGTCCGGAGCCGTTGCCGAACGCATGGCGGAGGTCCTTTCCCGGACGGCCCGGCGGCGGCAGGTGCTGGTGGTGACCCACCACGGACAGGTCGCGGCCCGGGCCGACGCCCATTTCGGCGTCGAGAAGGAGGTTGTCAACGGGACAACGACCGCCCGTGTTCGGAGGCTCGAGGGCCCGGATCGCCTCCGGGAGATCGCCCGCCTGATCGGGGGGCGGGAGATGACCCCGGCGGTGCTGGCCCACGCGGCCGAACTGCTGGGATCGGCCGGGGACAACCGCTGAGGGAGTCCCGGAGGCTGTTCCACCAGTCCCACAGCCAGAGCGGACCTTCCTGGGAAGTCCTCGGAAGTCGAAACGCACCCCAGTGGCGACTGCTTTCCGCTGCGGTCTTCAGAGGCCTTGGTTGCATTGCTGGATGGCGGGAGTAACATCGAAGACGAGAACCAAGGGACATGGACCGGCGCCTCGCCGGAAAGGGGGAAGCATGAGGGCCAGGACTTCCGCTCTGGTGCTGTTGGGGACTCTCGTGATGGCAGGGTGCCAGGGGGGGCAGGGCCCTCTGTCCCTGGAGTTGTGGTGTCTGTCGGACCACGGGACGCCCTCGGACCTCCCGGTGGACGTCATTGGCCCGGGGGATGCCGAGGACCTTGGGGATTGGGGGCCCCGGCCGGATCTCTGGCCCGACGCCCTGCCGGACCTGGGAGCGGACATCGAGGATGTCCCTCCGACTCCCGGCGGGCTGGACTATCCCTGCGAGTCCAATGGGGACTGCCTGAGCAACGCCTGCATCGAGGGCGTCGATGGGTTCGTCTGCACGATCACCTGCGAGACCGAGTGCCCGGAGGGCTGGTACTGTCGGGCCTATCAGGTGGGACCCGACGTGCGTTCTCTGTGCACCCCGGCGGGGGCGAACCTCTGCAAGCCCTGCAAGAACGACCTCCAGTGCGGCGACGGCGTCTGCATGGAACTGCCCGAGGGGCGATTCTGCGGTCGGGACTGCACCGGCGGCAAGTGCCCCGACGGCTACCAGTGCGTGGACATGACCCGGGAGGACGGCCAGCCATCGCGCCAGTGCCGCCCCGCCAACGGGACCTGCTCCTGCCGCGTGTCCTCGGAGGGCCAGGAACGGACCTGCGTCCGGGAAAACGAAGTGGGAACATGCTTCGGATACGAGACCTGCAACGTGGCCCTCGGATGGGTGGGCTGCACGGCTCGGGAACCCATGACGGAGGTCTGCAACGGCGTGGACGACGACTGCAACGGCGTGGCGGACGACAATCCGGCCCGTCCCGGGGAGACCTGCCAGAACGAGGTTCCCGGCGTCGGGGCCTGTTCCGGCACGCCGGTCTGCCGGGGGGAGGCGGGATGGGTCTGCGTGGGGCCCACACCGGCTCCCGAGACCTGCAACTACGTCGATGACGACTGCGACGGGCTGACGGACGAGGACTTTGTGGATGGTGAGGGACGCTACGTGTCCCTGGAGAACTGTGGGGTCTGTGGGGTGTCCTGCGAGGGGCGCATTCCCTTCGCCACGGAGGTGTCCTGCTCCGTCCAGGGCGGAACCCCCACCTGCGAGGTGGAACGCTGTCAGGACGGCTACATCAAAGTGGCCCCGTCGGTCTGCTCCCCGGCCATCAGCAATCTGTGCCTGCCCTGCACCGAGGACGCCAACTGCGGCTTCGGGACCGACCGCTGCGTCCAGATGGGCGACCGATCGTTCTGCGGCAGGGACTGCTCGCCCACGGCCCCGATGGGCACCGAGTGCCCGGACGGCTACGAGTGCGAGTCCTTTGGCGGGGACATCCAGCAGTGCATCCCCGTTTCCCGGACCTGCGACTGCACGCTGGCCAACACCGGGGCCCTGCGGGTGTGCCAGGTGCGCAATTCCTTCGGGGCCTGCAGTGGGACCGAGACCTGCGACCCGGCGGTGGGGTGGGTGAACTGCACCGCCCGGACCCCGGCGCCGGAGGTCTGCAACGGCCTGGACGACGACTGCAATGGCCTCACCGACGATGGGGTCGTGGCGCCGTCCCAGCCCTGCCAGAAGTCCTGGACCGACCCTGGAAGCGGCCGGACCTACACCTGCTCCGCCCCGTGGGTCTGCGAGGCGACGCCGTCCGGGGTCCGCTGGAACTGCAAGGCCGCGACCCCGGCGCCCGAGACCTGCAACGGCCTCGACGACAACTGCGACGGGCAGACCGACGAGGACTTCAAGGTCCCGGGGACGGACAAGTACGGAATGCTGGGCCATTGCGGCGGGTGCGGGATTTCGTGCGAGGGGCTGGTGCCCCATGGGACGATGACCTGCAACACGGTGCCCGAGCGACCGGTCTGCGAGGTGGCCTCCTGCGACCCCGGCTACTGGAAGTCCTCGCCGCTGTCGTGCAGCCCACTGCCGGACACCCAGTGCCTTCCCTGCTCCTCCGATGCCGCCTGCCAGGTCCCCGGGGATGTCTGCCTGGCCCTGCAGCCTCGGGGCGACTCCCATTGCCTGTGGGACTGCTCCCCGTCGTCGCTGCACCCGGTGCAGGACCCGGTTCGGGGCCCCTGTCCCCAGGGGTATCGATGCGCGGCGACCGATGCCGGGGGCAACCCCTTCTACAAGTGCGTTCCCGAGTCGGGGGACTGCTCCTGCCTGGAACGGAACCGCGGCGAGAGTCGGCTCTGCGAGGCATCCAATGCCTTCGGGCGATGCGTCGGCGTGGAGACCTGCGATCCGGCCCGTGGCTGGGGCGGATGCACCGCCCGGGTCCCCGCGGCGGAGGCCTGCAACGGCGTGGACGACGACTGCAACGGCCTGACGGACGAGAACTGGCCGGCCCTGGGAGGGGTCTGCTCGGTCGGACAGGGGGCCTGCGCGGCGAACGGGACATGGCAGTGCGACGAGTCGCTGACCGGGGTGGTCTGCAACGCGGTTCCCCGGCTGCCCACTCCCGAGCGATGCAACAGCATCGACGACGATTGCAACGGACGGACCGACGAGGCCTGGGTGGACCTCGGGAAGCCCTGTTTCCTGGGCCAGGGGGAGTGCCGGTCCGCCGGGGTCTACGTCTGCACGAGCGACGGCCTGGGCCTGCGATGCGATGCGGAAGAAATCCTCCCCGCCGAGGAGCGGTGCAACGACCGCGACGACAATTGCGACGGGCAGATCGACGAGAACTGGCCCACGAAGGGGCAGTTCTGCTCGGTGGGGCAAGGGGTCTGCCAGCGGAACGGCGTGCTGGCCTGCCGCGGTGATGGCACGGGATTGGAGTGCAATGTCAGCCCCGGGACGCCCGGGACGGAGTCGTGCAACGGGTTGGACGACGACTGCGACGGGCAGGTGGACGAGGACTGGCCCACGAAGGGGCAGGCCTGCACGGTGGGGCAGGGAGTCTGTCTGCGGCTTGGGACCAACGTCTGCCGGGGGGATGGGTCCGGGGTGCAGTGCGACGCGGTGCCGGGGACGCCTGGGACGGAGCGGTGCAACGGGCTGGACGACAACTGCGACGGACAGGTGGACGAGGACTGGCCCACGAAGGGGCAGGCCTGCACGGTGGGACAGGGGGTCTGCCTGCGGATCGGGACCAACGTCTGCCGGGGCGACGGGACCGGGGTGCAGTGCGACGCGGTGCCTGGGACGGCCGGGACGGAGCGGTGCAACGGCCTGGACGACGACTGCGACGGGCAGGTGGACGAGGACTGGCCCACGAAGGGCCAGGTCTGCTCGGTGGGCCAGGGGGTCTGCCGACGGGACGGGGTGCTCGCCTGCCTGGGGGACGGGTCGGGGATCCAGTGCAACGCGGTGCCGGGGACGGCCGGGACGGAGTCGTGCAACGGCCTGGACGATGACTGCGACGGGTCGGTGGACGAGGACTGGCCCACGAAGGGGCAGGCCTGCTCGGCGGGCCAGGGTGTCTGTCGCCGGGATGGAGTGCTGGCCTGTCGCACCGACGGGACGGGGATTCTGTGCGACGCGGTGCCCGGGACACCGGGGACCGAGTCGTGCAACGGCCTGGACGACGACTGCGATGGGCTGACGGACGAGGACTGGCCCCTGAAGGGCACGGTCTGCACCGCCGGACAGGGGGTCTGCCTCCGGACCGGGACCTGGGAGTGCCGGGGGGATGGCGTCGGCATCCAGTGCAATGCCACGCCGGGGATTCCCCAGACCGAGACCTGCAACTACCTCGACGACAACTGCGACGGGGTGACCGACGACGGCTTCGTCTCGGGCGGCAAGTACTGGCGGGACACGGCCTGCGGCAATTGCTTCACGGACTGCACGGTGATCTACGGTCTCCCGAACGCCTATGGGACCTGCGACGTGGCCCCGACGGTGCCCGAGTGTCGGTTGAACTGCCAGAACGGCTACTTCAACCTCAACGGCATTCCCGATGACGGCTGCGAGTTCGGGCTGGACACCGGGGCCGTCTATGTGTCGGTGAACGACCCGGCTGCCGTGGACAACGCCGGCTGTGGCCTGGGACCGGTGGGGACCGGGACCGGGAACTATCCCTGCAAGAGCATCGGCCAGGGGCAGGCCCGGGCGGCGACCCTGGGCCGCAGCCGGATCCTGGTCGCCGACGGCCTCTACCTGGAGACGGTGACGATCCAGAACGGCCGGTCGCTGCTGGGGGGCTACCGGAGCGACACCTGGGAGCGGCATGTCTCCTCGACGCTCACGCTGATCCGGGGCACGGTCGCCAGTCCCCACGCCAAGACCCTGATTGGCAACGGGATCAACTCGTCGACCCTGGTCGAGGGCTTCCTGATCGAGGGCTTCACGCCGGTGACCGCCGGGGCGAACTCCTACGCGGTGTGGCTGAAGGACTGCACCTCGGCCCTGGAACTGCGCAACAACGTGATCCAGGCCGGAAATGGCGCTCCGGGCCTCCCGGGGACGGACGGCGCCTCGGGACAGGCGGGCGTCGCGGGCGCCAAGGGCCAGGACGCGGCGAACGTGAACGCGGCCTCCTGCTGGGGCAACCCCTCGAGCGGCTACACCGGACGGACCGGGGGAGCGGCGGGGATCAAGGTCTGCCAGAACCCCGACGGCAGCGGCACGACCAATGTCAGCGGTGGTGCCGGCGGCTTCACCTCGTGTCCGGCCCGGAACCGCCAGGAGGGGTCCACGACGCCCAATCCGAGTCCCGGGGGCGGCGCGTCCGGGATCGGACCGACGGGCGGTGGGTCCGGAGGCCCCGGAGGCTGGGGACATGACGGCACGACGTCCGGTTGCACGCCGACGTCGAACCAGCTGGAGGTCGGGACCAACGGAGGGGCGGGTGCCCAGGGTACCGATGGAACGGGCGGCACGGGTGCCTCGGGTCCCGACGGCGGCATGGCCGGGGACGAGTGGGCCGGCAATGCCGGTGGCAACGGCACCCACGGGGTCCACGGCAGTGGCGGCGGCGGTGGCGGTGGCGGAGGCGGCAACAACCTGTCGTCCACCTCGAACGACGACTTTGGCGGCGGCGGCGGTGGTGGCGGGTCCGGGGGCTGCGCAGGGGCCCGGGGGACCGGGGGCACCGGCGGCGGCGGATCCTTCGCGATCTTCCTGACCTTCAGCGGGGCGGGACCCTCTAGCCTGGCCCAGGTCCCGGTGATCACGGGCAACTCCCTGCGTCGGGGGCTCGGAGGCTCCGGCGGCCGCGGCGGCAACGGCGGACCCGGCGGGGACGGTGGGGCCGGGGGACCGGAGAGCGGCATCGCGAGCCGGAACGGGCCGATCTTCTGCGTCTTCGGCGGTGCGAAGGGCGGGTCCGGCGGCCGGGGCGGTCATGCGGGCGGCGGCGGTGGCGGGGCCGGCGGCGTCTCGTTCGACATCTTTGCGAACAATATCAATGCCCTCTCGCCCAACTGGGCCTCCCAGAACACCTTCGTGCTGGGCAACGGCGTCAACACCGGCGGGTCCGGCGGGTCCGGCGGACTCAGCAGCAACACCTCCGGTGGCCTGGGAGTGGCCGGGGTGGCGGGGTCCTACGGGAACCAGAAACTGGTGCCTTGATGCTGGCCCGGGCTCCTCACCCCGGGTCCCGCAGGAAGTCCTCGACGATGGGGCGAACCGACGTGGAGAACGTCACCGGCGTCCCTTCAAAGTCGTCGAACATGTAGGTGAAATAGTCCAGGGTGTGGGGTTTCCGCGTGTAGTCCAGGCCCTCGGGGACCGGGCCGAACTCCTCGATGGACAGGAACTCCTCGACGGATCGAGGGCCTCCGACCAGGTAGCCCACGAGTCCGGTCCACCGGAACAGGCGCTGGAAGTCCCCGAACAGCCGGACCTGGGAGGGATAGCACTGGACCATCGCCTTCTTGGTCTCCAGTTCCTCGGCGGAGAGCCGCAGGCGAATCCGGGTGCCCCGATAGAGGGGGTGGAAGCGCATCGCGACCAGGATCAGGTACTCGTAGGCGGGCATGTGGAAGAAGGCGGGTCGGGTTCCGGTGCGCTGCTGAAGGTCCCGGAGGGCCAGCATCCCGAAGAAGTGCGTGAGGTCGTGCTCAGGCTGGCCTCCCTGCCAGGCCAGCGTGAAGACCGCATCGGGATTGATCTCCAGCAGGGTCTGGCGGATGCGGTCCCGGATCTCCTGGAAGAACGGGCGCACCTGGGACATCGTCTTGTGTCGGGCATGGAGCCAGGCGAAGCGGCGGTAGATCTCCACCTCGGAGAAACTCAGTTGCGTCACCGAGGACTCGGGGACGCCGGCGAGGGCCACGGACCGGGTGCCCTCGACCATGCGCAGGGTGCCGTATTCCGCCGGAGGGCGGTCCGACTCGGTATAGAGCCCGTCGCTGTTGGTGACCCAGACGACCCGCTTTCCCGGGCCCAGGCGCTGGAGCAGGCCCGAGGTGGGGATCTCGTCGTCATGGTGGGCCAGCAGGAAGACCGGCCGCTGGAAGCGGGACACCTGGCGGGTGAACTCCTCGCCCAGGGAGTAGGGGTCGGATCGGGACATCGGGGTCCTCCTGTTGCCGAGGCCTTCCGGTGAAGGCGGCCCGATGATAGCGCGGATGACGGGAAGTGGAGGGGGTCAGATGCGAGTTCCCGGTTCCAGCACCGCCCCTTTTGGGATCACGGTGATGCCCTCCCGGACCCAGTAGTTCGGCCCCTCGAACTCCGCGTCGTCGGGCTTTGGCTCGATGACGGTGCCGGCGCCGATGCGGCAATTCTTGTCCAGGATCACCCGGGAGAGGCGGCAGTCCTCGCCGATGCCCATCGGCACCGTTCCGGGGAGGGGTTCCTCCAGGTGGTGCATGGGCTCCTCGCCCTCGTAGTAGTCGGCTCCCTGCATGATCACCTGGTTCAGCACCGCCCCGGGACGAACGATCGATCGGACACCGATGACGCTTTCGTGGATCGTGGCGCCCGTGACGTCGGCCCCCTCGGCCAGCAGGCTGTTGCGCACGGTCGAGTCCATCACCCGGGCGGGAGGGAGGTTCCGCTGGTGGGTGAAGATGGGCCATCCCGGCTGGTAGAGCCTGAAGGACGGTTCCGGAGCGAGGAGTTTCATGTGGGCATCGAAGAAGGACCGGATCGTCCCGATGTCCTCCCAGTGTCCCGCGAAGGGGTGGGCAAGGACCCGGTAGGAACCCAGTGCCGCCGGGATCACCTCCCGGCCGAAATCCATCCGTGACGGGTCTGCCAGGGAGTCCGCCAGGACGTGGGGCCGGAAGGTGTAGATTCCCATCGAGGCCAGGTACCGAGGCTCCCCGTCGTCCATGCCACACCGATGAAGGACCTCCGCCGGGGCCCGGAAGCGCTCGATCACGTCCGGGTCCTTGGGTTTCTCCACGAACTCGCAGACCATGCCGAACCGGTCCACCCGGAGCAGGCCCATCCGGGGCGCATCCTCCCGCGTGACCGGTTGGACCGCCAGGGTGATGTCGCCGGAGCGGCTCAGGTGCTGCCCGACCATCTCCCGGTAGTCCATCCGGTAGAGGTGGTCGCCGGACAGGATCAGGACCGCGTCGGACCGGTAGCGCATCACGTGCCGCAGGGACTCCCGGACCGCGTCGGCGGTGCCCTGGTACCAGGAGTCCCGGGAGGGCGTCTGTTCTGCGGCCAGGATCTCCACGAAGCCCCCGGAGAAGGGGTCGAAGCGGTAGGTCTCGTGGATGTGCCGGTGGAGGCTCGCCGACAGGAACTGGGTGATGACGAAGACCCGTCGGATGCCGCTGTGGATGCAGTTGGAGACGGTCACGTCGATCAGGCGGTACTTCCCGGCGACTCCCACCGCGGGCTTGGCCCGCATCAGGGTCAGGGGATACAGTCGTTTCCCCTGGCCGCCGCCCAGGATCAACGCCAGCACCTCGGCCATGTCATCCTCCTCGGGGCCACCGGACCCCTCCAGTCCCTGCGATCATGGATCCTGGCAGGGATCCCGGCAGTCCAGGACGACGTCGAAGAACCCCCATCCTGGATCGGGTGCCTCCCGCCAGACGACTCCGACTCCCTCGTAGTGTCCGCCGTGGGGTGGCGTCCAGCGGACCCTTCCGAGGTCCACCTGCACGGTCCCCGGGAGGCCGGCCACTCGGAGGTGGGTCCCCTCGGCTCCCGCCTCGAACTCCAGCGGGACGCCTGCCATACAGGTCGTGGCCGGCGGTGACGGCGTCAGCCATCGGTATCCCAGGTCTTGCGCCGGGAACCGGCGGACTGCCTCCAGGAGCGACGCCATCGCATCGGGACTCACCAGGTATCGTCGCTGGGCCGACTCCAGGGCCTCGTCGTCGGCACGGGCCAGGAGGTCCGACGCGTCGTCGCCTCCGAGGCGTTTCGCCAGCGCCCCCATCGCCCATCGGCCGATGCGGGCCTCCAGGCGCACCTTTTCGAGGGGGAAGGCCAGTTCGTCGGCGAGGTCCACCTGGACCCCCGAGTGGTGGAGTCGACTGGCCAGGGAGGCTCTCCAGGCCAGGGCTTCCAGCAGGTCTCCCACGGCGGCAGGAGCGGGCGCCTGGTCCATGGCCAGGGATTCGACCACCGCTGCGGCCAGGGCCTCGATGGCCCGATCCCGGGGGGGATCGACCGAGGAGAAGCCGTCGAAGACCTCCATCACTCCGGCCAGCAGGTCCGCATCTTCGTCGGGATCGCGGGAACGGGCCTGTTCCGCTTCCCCTGCGGCGGCCTGCCGTCGGAGTTCCGGGAGGGACAGGGCTCCCGGGTCCCGGATCCACTCCCCGAAGGTCCGCAGGGCCAGCCGGGAGAGGGCCCCCTGGATCGAGAGGTTCTGGGCGATGCCGACCGTGGCCCCCGGCAGGTCCGGGGTCCTCCCCTGGTAGGGTGCCAGGAAGAGGCGCCCGAAGAACCCATCTCCCCCGTCGTTGGCGTAGAAATTGTCCCAGATCAGGGGCTTGCGTCCGATGGCCTCGGTGACCGCCTGGAGGTCCGCGGCGGACAGGGTCGCGTTTCCCGTGTTGGGACCGGTCCAGAGCACGACGACCTCGGGGTCCAGGTCCCGAAGGGACTGGAGATAAGCCCGCCCCCCGGGCCAGTCCACGCTCCGGCGGTCGCTGTAGACCGTCGGAACGAACCAGACGGGCGGGAGGCCCAGGTCCTGTCGGAGCCGGTGCACCACCGCGACGTGCATGGCCCCCATGGCCCCGTCCACCGGCACGCTGGTCTCGAACTCGATGTCGTCAGCCAGGATGGCGATGCCGTCGGCTCCATCTTCCAGGAAGGCACGGCACTTCTCCAGCAGGATCTGGTAGTCCGTCTTGTCATCTCGGTAGTCGATGAAGGGGCTCAGGCCGAACAGGAAGCGCAGGCCCAGGCGCCGGGCCTCCTGGGCCAGCAAATGGAACCGGGCCCGCTCGTCGTCCGGGTAGGGTTCGCGCCACCGGGACCGGTGCAGCGGGTCGTTCTTGGGGGCATAGAGGTAGGTCCCCAGGCCCAGGGAGGCCATGGCCTGGAGCATGTCGTGCCGTTCCCGGAAGGACCAGGGAATCCCGTAGAAGCCCTCGATCACGCCGCTGTCCCGACATCGGGGTGGGGTCGGGGGCGTCGGGGGAGGGTCATCCAGGGTCCGGGCGGCGAGGTCGGCGTCCCGGGAGGAGAGGGACAGGGACACCACGGCCAGGGGCCCCGACGGGCGCAGGACAATCCGCAGGCATCCCGCCGGGCGATTCCCGAGGTCCAACGGCATGGAGGGGTTCTCCCAGGAGAGTCGGAACGCCTCCGGGCCGCCGCAGGTGCCCTGGCCGATCACGTCCACCCGTTCCGGGGGTGCGCCGTCCAGTTGCCACGCGATGGAGGCCAGTGGCAGGGCCCTGCCCAGCAGGGGCACCAGGTCCAGTTCCAGCCAGGACTCCTCGGCATCGTCCGGCACCTTCCAGGAGGTGTCGGGGCGACCGTCCCGGATCGTCGCCGGACCGTCCTCCGACTCATAGGGCCAGAGGCCCCGGGGACGGGTTCCCGAGGCCCGGATCCGGAACCACGGCGCCAGGTCCACCGGGTCCTCTCCCAGGGACGGCGCCGGTGGGCAGGTGGACTCCCGGACCTCTCCGGCGTCGGGGAGGTCGGGAGCCGTGGATGAGCCCTCACCGCAGGCGATGAGACCCAGGGCGATCCAGGGCACCAGCAGTCTTCTCATGCTCTCCCCTCGCACAGTCCCAGCGAGTGGTGTCGGGGGGTCAGGACTCCCGGGCCAGGGGGCGGACCTCTCCCCACCAGGCGCCGGGCCTCGCAAGCACCTTCTCGATCTCGTCCACCGTCTTCGGCAGCCCTTCGGTGAGGACCCGGCGTCCCCGAGGCGTGACCAGCACGTCGTCCTCGATCCGGATGCCGATGCCTCGCAGGGGCCGTGGCACGTCCTGCCGATCCGCGAAATAGAGCCCCGGTTCCACGGTCATCACCATGCCGGCCTGGAGAGGAATCGAGGCGCCGTCCACGAAGTAGGGCCCCACGTCGTGGACGTCCATGCCCAGCCAGTGCCCGATCCGGTGCATGAAGTAGGGGCGGTAGGCGCCGGTCTCGATCAGTTCCGACGTCTTGCCCCGCAGGACCTTCAGGTCCCGGAGTCCCTCCACCAGGACCTCCAGCGCCGCCTGGTGCACCTGGGCATAGGTGGCGCCGGGACGGATGGCCTCGATGGCGGCGGCCTGGGCCTGGAGCACCCACTCGTACACCCGTCGCTGGACGCGGGAGAAGCGGCCGTTGACCGGGAAGGTCCGGGTGATGTCCCCCGACGCCATCGCCACCTCGGCACCGGCGTCCAGAAGCACCAGGTCCCCGTCCCGGAGGAGGCCGTCGTTGCGGATGTAGTGGAGCGTCGTCGCGTGGGCACCGCCGGCGCAGATGGTCTCGAAACTGACCCGATCAGCCCCGCGCCGCCGGAATTCGAACTCGACGACGGCCTGGAGTTCCCGCTCGGGCATGCCCGGCATGACGGCCCGGAAGGCCGCCTCGAACCCCGCCCGGGTGATGTCGCAGGCCTTCTCCACCGCCCCGATCTCCTCGCGGTCCTTGACGAGGCGCGCCTGGCGCAGGAATTCCCGGGGGTCGATCATTCGAAACGGCCCGCAGATGCCCCGTCGGGCCTCGCCCTTCAGGCGCTCCACGATGGCCAGGACCTTGCGGTCCAGGTCCGGATGCAGGCCGAATGAGAGGTACAGACAGGGCTGGTTGGTCAGGAGGTCCCCCAGGCGGGACTCGAACTCGCCAATGGGGTGGGCCTCGTCGGCGCCGAAGTCCCGGACGGCCCCCTCCTCGCCAGCCCGGCTGCCCACCCAGGTCTCCATCTCCGGGTCTCGGGGGCGGACGAAGAGCAGGAAGCGTCGTTCCTGGCCCTTCTTGACCAGCACGGCGGCGCTCTCGGGCTCGTCGAACCCCGTCAGGAAATGGAGGTCGCTGTCGGGTCGGTAGGGGTGCTCCACGTCCCCGTTCCGGGGATAGACCGGCCAGGAGGCGAAGACGGCCACGCCGTCCTGCATCCAGTCGAAGAACCGGGTGCGCCGCTTCACGTACACCTTGGAAAGGACCGCCATGCCGGCCTCCACGCATCGGGTGGGCGGAGCGTATCACGGCCCCGGAGATGGCGGGAGATCGGGAGTGGGATCCGGCGCCAGAAGTCCGGGCATCCGACATTGACCTCCAGGAGGGGGCCAGGGCAGCATGGAGACCAGGGTTGTCTGGAGGATGGACCGATGGTGGTGACCAACCTGGAGGTGGCCCAGGGAACCCCCCTGTGGCCCATCGGACGTGTGGCCGAAGCGGCGGGGATCCCGGAGGATGCGCTGATCCCATACGGGAAAGTTGTCGCCAAGGTGGATGGTGGATTCGTCGGCCAGTTGTCCGGGCAGCCGAGGGGGCGGCTGGTGCTGGTCACCGCGACGACGCCGACTCCCGCCGGCGAGGGCAAGACCACCACGTCGGTGGGCCTCGTGCAGGCCCTGGCGCGCCTGGGACACCGGGCCATGGTCTGCCTGCGGGAACCATCGCTTGGGCCCGTCTTCGGGGTGAAGGGCGGGGCCACCGGTGGCGGACGGTCCCAGGTCCTGCCGATGGAGGCCATCAACCTGCACTTCACCGGGGACCTGCACGCCGTGACGGCGGCCCACAACCTGCTGGCGGCCATGGTGGACAACCACCTGTTCCATCGGCGGTCGCCGGAACTGGACGCCCGGCAGATATCCTGGCGGCGGGTGGTGGACATGAACGACCGGGCCCTGCGCCAGTGTGTGATCGGGCTGGGGGGCAAGGGGGACGGGGTGCCGCGGGAGTCGGGATTCGACATCACGGCCTCGTCGGAGGTGATGGCGATCCTGGCCCTGGCCCGGGACCTGGGGGACCTGAAGGCGCGGATCGGGCGCATCGTGGTCGGGCGCACGGTGGACGGGAAGGACGTCACCGCGGCGGACCTGGGGGCGGCCGGGGCGATGACCGTGCTGCTCCGGGAGGCCCTGATGCCGAACCTCGTGCAGACCGTGGAGCATGTCCCGGCCTTCGTCCACGCCGGACCCTTCGCCAACATCGCCCACGGCGCCTCCTCGGTGGTGGCGACCCGGGCGGCCCTGGGGCTGGCGGACCTGGTGGTCACGGAGGCCGGCTTCGCCTCGGACCTGGGGGCCGAGAAGTTCTTCGACATCGTCTGCCGGGTCGGGGGCTTCGCCCCGTCGGCGGTGGTGCTGGTGACCACGATTCGCAGCCTGAAATGGCAGGGCGGGGCGGATCGGGAGGCCCTGGCGACCGAGGACCTCGGGGCCCTGGAACGGGGCCTGCCGAACCTCGAGGCACACCTGGACAATCTGGTGCAGTTCGGTGTTCCGGTGCTGGTGGCCCTGAACCGGTTCCCGACGGACACGGAGGCCGAGCAGCGGACGGTCTTCGCATGCCTGGAGGCCAGGGGTGTGCCCGGGGCCGTCTCGGACGTCTTCGAGCAGGGGGGCGCCGGCGGAGAGGACCTGGCCCGACGACTGCTGGCGATCCTGCCCAAGGACCCCCCGCCCCTCCGTCCTCGGTACCCGCTGGAGATGGGTCTGGCAGAAAAGATCGACGAGGTGGTCCGGACCGTGTACGGCGCCGACGGGGTGGACCTGGACGACCGGGCGGCCCGGGACGTCCGGGACCTGGAGGAACGGGGCCATGGGCATCTGCCAATCTGCATGGCGAAGACGCAATTGTCCTTGTCCGATCGTCCGGAACTGCGCGGACGTCCTCGGGGGTTCCGGGTGCGGGTCCGGGAGGTCCGGGTGTCCGCCGGGGCCGGATTCGTGGTGCCGATCTGCGGTCCCATGATGCTGATGCCGGGGCTCCCCAGGCAGCCGGCGGCCCTCCAGGTGGACGTCGCCTCCGACGGCCGCATCACGGGCCTGTTCTAGGGGGACTGGCACCGACCTGCCCGACATGACCGCCGGTTGTGCGGCCCCAGCACATCTCTGGCGTGGGGCCACTTCCGCGGGCCCCAAAGGTGCCGGTTGGCGCACCGAAGTCGCCGATGATCAGGGGATCAACCGCCATCCCCGTGTTCCAGAGAGGCAATCTCCTTGCTGAAATCCACGATGCTCTCTTCAAAGGGGCCCCGCATGAACCCAGGAAGCCGTGAGACCACGGATCGCATGCGTGAGAGAAACCTCCCGGCTTCCTCCGCCTTCTTTGTCATGATCGACTGTCTGATCATCCGTTCAAGACTGACCGCCAGGTCGCGCTGGGCCTGTGCGTCGGCCTCGTCTTGAGCGAGGCGCTCGCTCAGGGCCAGGTCCTTGCGGTAGAACGCCTCCGCCTGCCCCAACTCCCCCCGCTGCCGCATCAGGTCGCCGAGCCGGCTGAAGCAGAGGCCGCTCCATCGTGTACCCGGAACGATCGTGCCGGCGTCAATGGCCCTGGCCAGAGGCAGAAGGGTCGAAATTGCTGCGTCCAGTGTCCCGGTGCGGAGGTACAGGTCCGAGGCATTCAGAAGAAGCCTGGTCAGTTGTTGTTGGTCCAACCCTTCAGGAAGCGGTACGCGAACCGGCACCAGCGCCACCAGGCGGTCGAGGACGCGCCGACGCTCTGTCAGGGGCAGGGAGTCGAAGGCCGGGTCCCTCCACCGTTCGAGCAACCAATCCCGGAGGGCATCCAGGCACGTGTCGCGAACCGATGGAGACAACAGCCGTCCTGCCTCGACATGGAGGAGGTCATGCAGGAACTCGAACGGCCATCCAACGGGCGAGGCCTCCATGCTGGATCGAATGAGTCGGTGAAGACGCTCGCAGTCTTCGAGATGCCTCCGGATGGCATCGCGATTCCCGGTGGCGGGTTCGAGTCGCGCGACGACTCGCTCCAGATAGGTGTCCGTGAAGGACCGGCCCTCGACCGAGGCATAGGCGAGCAGATGCCGTTGAGACTCGTCGAGGCGGTCGAGGCGCTCCTTCAGGACCGCTTCCAGTTTGACGGGAATCCGGCCCTCCGCGACCCCCTGCCGCAGCGATCCAACCCCTCCGGGGATGCGGACGATACCCGGGGCCACGACGTCCCCGCGTTCCTTCAGCAGGCTGCAGAACTGGTGCAGGTAGAACGGTGTTCCGCCGATCTCAAGCACGAGCCACTGGAGCAGATCCGGCCCTGCCGCCGGGAAGTAGTCCCGGACCAGTGCCTCCGAGGCCATTGTGTCCAATTCGCGGATCGGCAGGTCGATCAGGTCGAAGCCGCCATCTCCCTCGTAGCGCTGAAGAACCGGCAGAAGCCGCGCGAAGGCACACCGATTGGCCGCGACCTCATTGTCCCGATACCCCAGCAGGAGCAGCAACTTCCAGTGTGCCCCGGCGGCCATCCGGCAGCAGGCGGCGATGGCGGCCGTGGTCGCTTCGTCGGCCCATTGCAGGTCGTCCAGGGAGATGACCAGCACCGGGATCTCCGGATGGCCGGCCAGCAGGCCCACGACCCTCACGATGTCCTGCTGCATCGCCTGGGCCGTCTCGGGTGCCAAGGCCGAAATCGCAAGGCGATCCTCGGCGTTGCCTCCGATGGCCTTCCCAACCCCAACGGTGGTCTCGACCAGGGTCTTGACCAGCCCGATGCCCAGAAGGTCCGCTCCGATGTCGAGAACTCCCTTTCCCACCACCTTCGCGACGTCAGTGGCCCTCCCGCGAGGACTCGCCCCAAGCGGCAGGTTGCGAAGTCCCTCCAGTGCCTTCTCCCAGGGATGGAGGGGGAGGCAGGCCTCGGTCTGCGGCGACGGTGCCTGGCCGGCCAGCCAAAGGAAGGGCATCTTCTTGCCGCGCCTCGCCTCACAGAGTTCGGCAGATTCGCGCGACAGTTCAGAGAGTTCGCCGACCACGTCCGGCCAGTAGTCATCCGGGTCCGAAGCGGGCGATGCCAGCCCGTGGTAGAAGGCTCGCATCAAGGCCGTCTTGCCAATGCCAGGTTCCCCGTGCATCAGAACGACCTGGGTGCGACCGTTCCTTGCGGATTCCAGCGCCCCTTCCAGCCTTGCGCGCTCCTCGACACGCCCATGGAACGGCGTCACGCCGTTGGCGGCAGCCGGGAGGCGAATCTGCTCAGGGGCGAACCTGCCGCCGCACCGGATGCACAGGTAGATTCCACCGGTGGAGAGGAACTCGGCCTTGCCGCCACATCGGGGCGTCGGGCAGTCCACGATGCGTGCAGTCATGGTTCCCTCCGGGGAAGCGGAGGGCGATGGTAGCATGTCCTGTTGTCGGGGGATGTGCGGTCCCTCCAGATACAGGGACAAGCCCGGAAACGCGGTGCCGATCGGCCACAAGCCGTGGTCATGGCAGAATCACGCCAGTCTCCGTTCCGCGGTGGCGACCGCCAGCATCGTTCCGACGACCCCTCTTCCCGACAGTCCCCGGCACCGGGCCCTTTCGTGCTAGGATCCGCCCGACTTGTCGGGGGCCCCCCATGAAGACTCGAATCACCGAGATGTTCCAGATTCAGCACCCGATCCTGCTGTCGGGGATGTCCTGGATCGCCACGCCAGAGATGGCCGCCGCGGTCTCGGAGGCCGGGGGCCTGGGGATGCTGGCCACGGGGGTCATGAGCCCCCGGGAGACCCGGGAGGCGGTGCGCCGGACCCGGGAACTGACCTCGAAGCCATTCGGTGCCAATGTGACCCTCTACTTTCCCACCGGGAAGGCCAATGCCGAGGTGCTCCTGGAGGAGCGCGTTCCGGTGATCAACTGCTCGATGGGCAAGGCCGACTGGGTGGTCCGGAGGGCCAAGGAGTACGGCGGCAAGGTGATCGCCACGGTGGTCAACGAGAAGCACGCCCTGGGGGCGAAAGGGTGGGGCGTGGATGCCCTGCTGGTGACCGGGCACGAGGCCGCGGCCCACGGAGGCGAGGCCACCACGATGGTGCTGGTGCCGACCCTGGCCTCGGCCACGGGGCTTCCCATCGTCGCCGCCGGAGGCATCGCCGACGGGCGGGGCCTGGCCGCGGCGCTGGCCCTGGGGGCCGACGGCGTGGCGATGGGGACCCGGCTGATGATGACCCGGGAGAGCCCGATCCACGCGCACTGCAAGGAGGTCTCCCTGGAGAAGGGCCTGGAGGATACGCTCTACAGCACCCGGTTCGACGGACAGCCCTGTCGGGTGATGAAGGCCCCAGCGGCGATCCAGGCCCTGCGGCGCGGATTCGACCCCTTCCGGGCGATCCGGAACAGCCGGGAGGTGGCCCGGATGCTGGAGGCTCCCTGGTTCAAGATGGCGGTGGGCGTCGCGATGGCCGGGGCCAAGACCGCCTACCAGATGGCCTTCCTGGCCAACGCCTTCCACGCCTTCCGGGTGGCCACGGTGGACGGGGAACTGGACCGGGAGGGGGTGCTTCCCCTGGGGCAGAACGTGGCGCTGGTGCGGGACATCCCTGGGGTCCGGGAACTGCTGGAACGAACCGTGGCCGAGGCCGAGGAGACGATCCGGAGGCTCGGGGCGATCACCGGTTCCTGAGAATGAAGTCCTCCGCCGGTTCCGGGGCTGGCCTTCCCGGAAATCACCAGGAGCATCGAACGTTGCGGAGGCCCTGGGGACGAGGGTTCCCTTGACGGCCTCCAGCCGACGGGGATATCATCCGCCCGCCTTGGGGCCACGCCGGAGTGGTGAAACTGGTAGACGCGCGGGACTCAAAATCCCGTACCCCTTGCGGGTGTGTGGGTTCGATTCCCACCTCCGGCACCCACACGGAACAGACGAGACCTCGCTCGAGGAGGCCACCCATGCGTCGCGGAAACGGCGGCACGGGACCTGGGGATGCGGTCATCGGCTGCAGGTACCGACGCCCTGGCATCCCGTGGGGCGCCATCGCGTGCCTGGGATCCATCCTGGCCGGGACCGGCTGCGGATCGACCGGTGGGGCCCAGGGGGGCTGTTCCTGTCCCGATGTGACGTGTGGCGGCAGCCTGACCGATCTCGGTTCTGGGGACCCAGTCCCGGATGGGAGCCGGGAACTGCCCACCCGGGAGGATGTCCCGGGGGGCGACCTCCCGGAGGGTGACGACCGAGGGGTCGAGGACGCCGGAGACTTCGGGGATCCAGGCGGACCGGCCGACCTCCCGGCGGACACCGGGACCTCGGAGGCGGACCCGTTGTCCGACGGGCCACCGGCGGAGGACCTCCCGGCCCTGTGCAGGCCGTTGCCTCGCCCCTGGGCGGCCTGGTCGCTGGATCGGTTGGAGGGGGGCGTCTACCGGGACCTGACGGGGAACGGCCACGTCGCGGTCCCGACCGGTCCCTTCGAGGCGATCCCCGGGGTCCAGGGCGCCGCCGCCTCGGGTGCGGGGGACGGGTGGCTTGCGGTGGAACGCCCCCGGGCCCTCACGACGGCCGGGACGCTGGCCTTGTGGATGCGGCCGCCAACGGGAGACGTGCCTGGTTCCCGGACGGTCTTCGAACAGGCGGGCCTGCTGGACCTGGACCGGGACGGCCTGCTGGACGTCGTGCTGGCCAATGCCTTCTCCGACGAGACCGGGTCTGGCACGGACTCGTTCATCTACAGGAACCGGGGGGGCGGGGACTTCGATCAGGTGCCGATCCGGTTGCCCACCTGGTCCGCCACGGGGGTGGCGGCCGGGGACCTGGATGGGGACGGCTGGCTGGACCTCGTGATTTCCCATCAGTGGGATCGCCTGGAGGACCCCTGGCGCACCAACATCTACCGGGGAACGCCCCAGGGGCCGGTCCCGGACCCGGCCGGGGCTCTCAATTCGGGATCCGGAGGGGTCGCCATCGCGGACCTGGACGGAGATGGATGGCTGGACATCGTCTTTGGTGCCGGGGTGTTGACGGACGGGAAGGGCGCTCGGGTCTTCTTCGGGTCCCCCGGGGGTTTTGACCCTGGCCGGTCCCTGGAACTGCCCGGGGGCGACCCCCGGGGGGTCACGGTGGCCGACCTGGACGGGGATCGGCGGCCGGACATCGTGGTCAGCAACCTTCAGGGTCACGCCTCGTCGCCCGACTGGAGCCGCGTCTTCTGGAATGGCCCCGGCGGCATTGATCCCCTCGCGCCCCTGCTTCTGCCCTCCGATTCGTCCTACGGCAACACCGCGATGGACCTCGATCAGGACGGATACGTGGACCTCGTGTTGTCCTCCTACATCGACGAGCGGCAACCCGGGGACTACACCGACGACCGATACGACGTCTCGTCCTGGATCTACCCCGGGGGGCCCGGTGGCTTCACCCCCGGGAACCGGGTCGCGATTGCCTCCTTCGGGGGACTCGACGCCTCGGCGGCGGACCTGGATGGGGACGGCTGGCCCGACCTGCTGATGGCCAATTTCTACGATGGGCGCAAGGACAACCGCGGGCTGCCCATCGACCCGCTGGACGTCCCCGCCCGGGTCTACTTCGGATCCCGGCAGGGCTTCTCCCCGGATCGTCGCGTGGACCTGCCGGCCCACGGCAACCACGGGCTGGTGGCCGGGGACCTCGATGGGGACGGCTGGCCAGAGGTGGTCGTGCCCAGTTCCTGGGATGGGACTCGTCACGACCTGGAGGCCCGGGTCTATCGCGGGGGACCGGCGGGGCCGTACCCGACCTCGTTCCGGCCGCTTCCGGGGCTGGGGACCGGCGGCGCGGCGATCCCCGGCAGTCCCTACTGTGGGGCCGGGACGATCTACGGCAGCCAACCCTGCCGCCACGGGGCCCTCCGGGTCGCATGGGACCAAGGGCGGATCCGGGTGGACCTCCACGACGACACGGGCCGCGTGCACTCGGTGTCCGGGCAGGCCCCGGCGGGGGACTGGACCAGGGTGGTCGTGACCTGGGACGCCGGGACGGGCATCCTGCGCCTGCTCCTCCACGGGGTCGAGGTGGACCGGGTGGAGGAACCGATGCTGCTCGGGAACTCGTTCCCCTGGCGCATCCGGGTCTTCGCCGACGCCGAGAACCTGGACCGGTTCGTGGGGGGCCTGGACGACGTGAGCCTGTGGGATCAGGCGCTATCCGAGGAGGACATCCGGTGCCTCGACGGGACGGTTCCTCAGACCTTGCCAGGAGGGGAGGAAACGGGCGCCGGCGCGGGCGACAGCCGGCGGATCTGACGTCGGATGCGCCAGACGTCCCGCAGCATCTGCAGGGAGTCCCGAATCGGGGAGACCCGGGACCGACGGTCGTCGATCCAGCGGACCGGCACCTCCACCACGTCGAACCCCAGGCGCAGTGCCCGGGCGATCACCTCCACGTCGAAGGCGAAGCCGTCGGTGGCCATGTCGGGGAAGACGGCCTGGACCACCTCCCGTCCGAACAGTTTGAAGCCGCACTGGGTGTCCTGGATGCCCGGCACGACCAGGGCCTGGACGATGAACCGGAAGGTGACGCCCATGAGACGACGATGCCACGGCTGGGGGACCTCCATCCGGGAGCGGGACAGGGCCCGGGAGGCGATCACCAGGGCCCGGGGATGGGCCATCGGGGCCAGGTTCCGGATTTCCTCGATGGGGGTCGAGTTGTCGGCGTCGGTGAACAGGACGTAGGCCTTCGAGGCCTCCAGAGCCCCGTGGCGGACCGTGAATCCCTTTCCCCGGTTCCGGTCGTTCCGCAGCAGGCGCACCCGAGCGTCGCTCCGGGCGAAGGCCTCGACCCGGGAGGCCGTGTCGTCCCGGGACCCGTCGTCCACCACCAGGATCTCGAAGTCCTCGATGGCCGACGTGGCGAACCGGAGCACCTGGACCAGGGTCGCATCGATGCGATCCGCCTCGTTGTAGGCGGGGATCACGATGCTCAGTTCCCGGAGCGGCGTGGACACGGGTGACCCCGATCCTTCGGGCACCATAGCATCGCCGAGATTCGTCTTCCCGTAAAGGCTGGATGCGGCCCGTTCCGGGGCATCGATCCCCAGGAGGGGCCTTCGATTCCTGAGTCCCTCCCCGGATTTGACCGGCCTCGTTCCTTCATGGAATCATCGCCCGGTCTCACCCGGGAGGAAGCGGTGCTCCAGGGACATCCGAAAGGGCTGCTGGTGGCGTTCTTCGCCAACATGGGCGAGCGGTTCGGCTTCTACACGATGATGGCGATCCTGGTCCTCTTCCTGCAGGCCCGGTACGGCCTGGCGGAGGACGATGCCGGGATCATCTACAGCGTCTTCTACTTCCTGATCTATGCCCTGGCCCTGCTCGGGGGCTACATCGCGGACCGGACCGGGCGCTACCGGAGGACGATCCTGGCCGGGCTGGTGGTGATGATGGGGGGCTACCTCGTGATGTCGGTCCCCGGGAGCCCCCTGCCGGTGGTGCTGGCGGGCCTGCTGGCCATCGCCTTCGGCAACGGGCTCTTCAAGGGGAACCTCCAGGCCCTGGTGGGCCAGATGTACGACGACCCGGCCTACGGGAAACTGAGGGACTCGGCCTACAGCATCTTCTACATGGGGATCAACATCGGGGCCATGTTCGCTCCCAACGCGGCCCGGAGCATCCGCAACTGGGCCCTGGCCCAGCAGGGCTACGGGTACGACGGGGGACTCCCGGGTCTGTGCCACAGGTTCCTGAAGGGGGAACTGGCCGACACCGCGACCTTCCAGGACCTGGCCCGGAAGGTCACCGGCGGCGAGGTGACGGACCTGGCGGCCTTTGCCCGGGGATACCTGGACGCCTTCTCGACGGGGTACCACTACGCCTTCGCCATCGCTGCGGCGGCGATGCTGGTGTCGCTGGCGGTCTATGTCCTGTTCCAGCGGGTCCTGCCCGAGCGGGGTGGCGCGAAGGGTGGTTCCCAGGGCGCAACCCCCATGTCCCCCCAGGAGGAGAAACGGCGGCTGACGGCCCTCGGACTGGTCTTCCTGGTGGTGATCTTCTTCTGGATGTCCTTCCATCAGAACGGGCTGACGCTGACCTACTTCGCCCGGGACTTCACGGTCAAGGAGGTCGGGACCGGCATGGCCTACCTCTTTGACATCCGAGGACTGGTGTCCCTGGCGGCCATGATCATCGGGGCCGTGATGCTGTTGGGCCGCGGTCGGACTCTGGCCCGGCGGGTCGGTGGCCTGGGGATCCTGGGGGCCGGCGGGGCGGCCTCCTGGTATCTGATCCGGTCCTACGGTCCGGTGACCCCCATCGAGGCAGAGACCTTCCAGCAGTTCAACCCCTTCTTCGTGGTCTTCCTGACCCCGGTGGTGGTGGCCTTCTTCGGCTGGCTGCGGGCACGGGAGCGGGAGCCGTCCACCCCCCTGAAGATCGGCATCGGGATGCTGTTGGCGGCTGTGGGATTCCTGGTGCTGCTGCTGGGATCCCTGGGCCTGCCCTCGCCGGCGGACCTGAACGGGGCCCCCTCTCCCGAACGGGTCGGGCCCCAGTGGCTGATCGGGTCGTATCTGATCCTGACCGTGGCCGAGCTCTTCCTGAGCCCGATGGGGTTGTCCTTCGTGTCCCGGGTGGCGCCGCCGCGCTTCCAGGGCCTCATGCAGGGCGGCTGGCTCGGGGCGACGGCCATCGGCAACCAGTTGCTCTTCGTCGGGTCGTTCATGTGGGTCCGGTTTCCCCTCTGGACCGTCTGGGCGGTCTTCGTGGTCTGCTGCCTGATCTCGGCCGCCTTCATCTTCTCGATCTACCGGAGGCTCCACGCGGCGACCTCGGGATAGGGGAACGCCGCCTCTGCAACGAGGTGCGGCTTCGAAGGAGGCGTCCATGTCGGAAACGGTGCTGGTCCACGTGCGGGTCCGGGAGGAGTGCCTGGAGGCCTTCATCGAGGCGACCCGGGAGAATGCCCGGTGCAGTCGCCAGGAGCCCGGCGTGCTGCGGTTCGACGTGCTCCAGGGCACCGAGGACCCCTGCCATTTCGTGCTGGTGGAGTGCTACCGCGACCGGGAGGCGCCGGCGGCCCACAAGGCGACGGCCCACTATGCCCGCTGGCGGGAGACGGTGGAGCCGATGATGGCCGAGCCTCGGAAGGGGACCTGGTACCGGGAGATTCCGGTCTCCGGGGAACGGCCATGACCTTCGACCTGTTCCTTCCCCGGCACGTCCGCTTCGGTCCAGGGGTCTCGTTGGCGGCCCCGGAGGGGATTCGGGGCATCCGCCGGGTGCTGCTGGTCACCGGTCGGGATGCCGGCCGCCATCCCCGGGTCCAGGAGGCGTTGCAGCAGGCGGGGGTCTACTGCTTCATCGTCCGGGTCTTCCGAGAACCGACGGTGGACGATGCCCGGGAGGCGGTCCGGGCCGCCAGGGAGGAGGGGTGCCAGGGCGTCGTGGCCCTGGGGGGAGGGTCGGTCCTGGACCTGGGCAAGGCCGTGGCCGGCCTGCTGGGCAATCCCGGCGACCCGATGGACTACCTGGAAGTGGTGGGCCTGGGGCGGCCGATGGAGCGCCCGGCGGTCCCCCTGGTGGCCATCCCCACCACCGCCGGCACCGGTTCCGAGGTGACCCGGAACGCCGTGCTGGCCGTGCCCGAGGCCCGGGTCAAGGCGAGCCTCCGAAGTCCCTTCCTGCTGCCTGCGATGGCCCTGGTGGACCCCGACCTCACCGAGGGCGTGCCCCCGGAGGTGACCGCCTGGTGCGGCATGGATGCCCTGGTGCAACTGGTGGAACCCTTCACCAGCGCCCGGGCCCATCCCTTCACCGACGCCCTCTGCCGGGAGGCGATCCCCCGGGCCGTCGAGGCCCTGCCCCGGGCCTTTCGGGACGGATCGGACCGGGAGGCCCGGCAGGAGATGGCCCTGGCGAGCCTCTTCGGAGGGCTGGCCCTGGCCAACGGCGGCCTGGGAGCGGCCCATGGACTGGCGGCGGCGATTGGCGGGGGATTTTCGGCTCCCCACGGCGCCCTCTGTGCCCGACTGATCTGGCCGGTGGTCCGGATCAACCACCGGAAGGCCCGGGAGGTCGGCGACCGGCGCACGGAGCAGCGCTATCGGGACCTGGGGCGCCTGTTGACCGGGAACCCGCAGGCGGGGGTCCAGGAGGCGGTGACGGTGCTCCAGGGCCTGGTGGACACCCTGGGGATCCCCCGCCTGGGGGCCTGGGGGGTCCGGGACTCGGACCTCGACGCGCTGGCCCAGGCCGGCAGCCGGGCCGGGAGCATGAAGGCCAATCCGGTGTCCCTGAGCCTCGAGGACCTCCGGGAGATATTGGCACAGGCCCTCTGACCGGTGCCTGCCTCGCCGGGAGGGGTCACAGGAAGACCAGCGCCCCGGCCCCGAAGCCCAGCAGCACCGCGAGCCAGTGACGGGCCTTCATTCGTTCCTTCAGGATCAGGGCGGCCAGGGGCAGAATGAAGACGTTGGACAACTGGTTCAGCACGCTCGCGATGTTCACGTAGGTCAACTGGATGCCCCGGGTCCACAGGTAGATGGCCAGGTAGGTTCCCAGGATGGCGGGCACCAGGGCCGGGATCCATGCCCGGTGGGGCACCAGGGCCGCCCGGAGGTTTCGCCGGTATCGCGGCAGGGCTCCCATGCCCAGCAGGAAGGTGACCCCGCCCGCCAGGCGCATCGACAGGGACCACCAGACCGGGCTCCGGTCGAGGATCGGCTTGGCCAGTACGATGGCGAAGGCCATCAGGGCCACAGCCACGGTGGCGATGGCGATGCCGCCCTTCTCCCGCTTCCAGGCCTCCGGGTCGAAGGCCCGGGGCTCCCAGGTCCCGGCCACGATGGCCAGGCCCATCAGCACCGCCGCCACCGGCAGCCACGGCGAGACCGGCTCCTGGAGCATCACGAAGGAGAAGAACATCACGAAGGGACTGTAGGAGCAGTCCACGATGGCGAGCCGCGAGGCGCCCAGGCGGTTCAGCGCGGCGAAAAACAGCGTGTCGGCCATGCCGATGCCGATGACCCCGCTCCCGAAGAGCACCGCCGCATCCCGAATCTCCCCGGGGTGCTGGCCCGGGAACAGGGCCCCTCCCGTGAGCAGGTGGGTCGCCACGGCCAGCGTCAAGCCGATCCATCCCTTGAAGAGGTTCAGTGCCATCGGGGACAGGAAGTCCCCGGCCCGGCGGAACAGCACCACGGCCAGGGACCAGACCACCGCCGTCAGGATCGAGAGGATTTCTCCCAGGTAGGTGCGGTCCAAGGCCTGTCGCCCCCCCGGCCGGCGTGGCGCGCAAGGGTAGCACAACAGGGACCGTCACCGGATGACAAGGCGCAACAACCAGTCACAACAGTTCCAACCAGGCGACGGGGATCCGCGGCCTGCCGGGCAGGGCCGAGGGGGCGGTCGTCCTGGAGGCTGGAATCGGACTGGGCATCCCAGGCGGCCAATGGTATGAATCCCGGGGATCCTGGGTCGTTTCCGGGACGGGAGGGGGGACATGAGACGCCTGGCGTGGATCGGTCTGGCCTGGATGGTGGCTTGCGGGGGAGGGGCCGGCGGGTCTGCCGATGCCTCGCTCGACCCGGGGACCGACCCCGGAGTGCCGGGGGATGAGGGTCCGGACGTTCCGGGGGAGACGGGACCCCTGGACCTCCCCGATGGGAGAGACCTGCCACCGGACCTTCCGCCCGAGGAAGGACGGGATCCGGTGGGGGAGGAGGGCCTGGAGGACCCCGGGCCCGAGGAGGCCACGCTGGGAACCGACACCCAACTGGTGGTCTCCCGGGAGGAGCGGACCCTGTCCCTCTGGGTCGGGGGCAAGCGGGTGCTCCAGATCCCGGCCGACGGCCTGCGACTGGGCGTCGTGGACGAGCTGGACGAGGCCGTCTCGTACGACCCCTGGCCCCTGGTCGCCCAGGACCCGGCCTATACCCCTCCTGACGGCCTCCAGTGGGAGACGGTCTCTCGGTTGCGGATCACCGAGGTCCAGCAAGACCGGGTCATGCTGGACCTCACCTTCGGCACGGACCTCCGGGCGACCCTTCAGATCGAGGCCCCCGCTCCCGGTCGGTTCCGCCTGTTCTGGACCCCCGCCAGCGACCGGGTGGCATTCATCAGCATCCGGCCCGAGGTCAGGCCGACCGAGGCCTTCTACGGCCTCGGGGCGTGGCTGGACCAGGTGGAACATCGGGGAACCCTCCGGGCCATGCAACTGGAGGCCGACGACGTTCTGGAGGGACGCTACAACGAGGCCCACGTCGGCATCCCGTTCCTGATCGGCACCGAGGGATGGGGCCTCTTCGTCGCCTCCCGGCATCCCGGGGCCTTCGACGTCGCCCGGACCGAGGAGGACCGGGTGGACGCGGTGTTCGGAACGGCCTTCGACACGGCCAGGGGAGTCGAGTTCCACCTGTTCGCCGAGGCCCATCCCCGGGACATCACCCGGCATTACTACGAGGTCACGGGCCAGGCCCTGCTGCCGGCCCGCTGGGGCCTGGGTCCCATCCTCTGGCGGGACGAGATCGACGGCCAGGAGGCCGTGATCGAGGACCTACGGACGATCCGGGAACTGGACCTCCCGACCACGGCCTACTGGATCGACCGCCCCTATGCGAACGGTGTGAACTCCTTCGACTTCCACCGGGACCACTACCCGGACCCGCAGGCGATGATCGACGAGGCGCATGCCCTGGGCTTCCGGATGGCCCTCTGGCACACGCCCTACCTCAGCGAGGGCCGGGAGTCCTCACCCGAGACCATCGCCCTGGCCCAGGAGGCCCGTCAGAAGGGCTACTTCCCGCCGGTGAGCGGCCTGCGCCTGAACCACTGGAGCGACCCCATTGACCTCTCGAACCCCGAGGCCTTCGCCTGGTGGCAGACGCTGATCCGGCGCTACACGGACATGGGCATCGAGGGGTTCAAACTGGACTACGGCGAGGACATCGTGCCCGGGCTGCTGGGCATCCGGAGCGTCTGGCAGTTCGCCGATGGCACCGACGAGCGGACCATGCACAGCCGCTGGAGACTCCTCTACCACCGGGCCTATGCCGAGACCCTGCCGGCCGACGGCGGGTTCCTGCTGTGCCGCGCCGGCTCCTGGGGCGACCAGGTGAACGTCAGCGTGATCTGGCCCGGGGACCTGGACGCCAGCTTCGCCCGGCACCGGGACCCGATTCCCGGCGACTCGAAGGGCTATGCCTACGTCGGGGGCCTCCCGGCATCGCTGATCTACGGCCTCTCCCTGGGTCCCTCGGGCTTCCCCTTCTTCGGATCGGACACCGGCGGCTATCGCCACTCCCCGCCGAGCCGGGAGACCTTCATGCGCTGGTACCAGCAGACCGCCCTGTCGTCCGTGATGCAGGTCGGGACCTCCAGCAACAATGTTCCCTGGGAGTTCACGCTGCCCGACGGGTCTCCCGACACCGAGTTGCTGGACAACTATCGGGAGTTCGCCAGATTGCACCTCCGGCTGTTTCCCTACGAGTGGACCCTCGCGAAGGACATCGCCAGGACCGGCTACCCCATTGAGCGTCCCCTGGGCCTGGAGCATCCCCAGATGGGCCGCCACCCGTCGGACACCTACCTCTTCGGACCGAGCCTGCTGGTGGCTCCAGTGGTCACCGAGGGCCAGCGGCAACGGACCGTGGTGCTGCCTCCGGGTCGCTGGCGCCACTGGTTCACCGGGGAGGTCTTCGACGGTGGCTCCAGGGGCGGCATCGAGGCGACCGTCGCGGCGGACCTCACCGAGCTGCCACTCTTCCAGCGGGAGGGAAGCCTGATTCCGATGCTCCGGCCCACGATCGACGCCATCGCTCCGACCCTGGAACCGGAGCGGGTGGACTCCCTGGCCACCGATGCGGGCCTCCTCTACGTCCGGGTCTTCCCGGGTCCGGCGGAGGACGTTTCGGTGTATGACGGGACCGTCCTGAGCCAGTCCTGGATTGCTCCGAGCCTGTTGCTGGGCCTGGTGCCGGGCACCGAGTACCGCAAGGGGGCGATCTTCGAGGTGGTGGCCGTCGGGGAGGAACCGCCGCTGCTGGTGCGCTTCGACAGCGGTCCCGCAGTGAAGGCGGCCAGCCTGGAGGACCTGGAAGCCCTGGAGGGACCCGGGTGGTTCTTTGCGCCCGGAGTGCTCCGGGTCCGGGTCCCCGGCGCCGGGGATCGGGCGCAGGTGCTCTTCCCCGAGTGATCCCTCGGCTGCCTCGGACGGCCCGATCGACCACGATGGCAGGGGAGGCGCGATGGACCCGGCGCAGCGCATTCTGGACGCCTCGGACCGTCTGAGGCGCGAGGTGGCGGCCCTGACGTTCGGCCCGCCCACGGCCCTGGTGCTGAACCCCCTGGAGTATGCCTGGAGAATGTGGGAAGCCTACTGCCGGCGCCATGCCAGGAGGGGGGTCGAGGCCGTCCTGCTGGGGATGAATCCCGGCCCCTTCGGGATGGCACAGACGGGCGTTCCGTTTGGAGCAGTGCCGGTGGTGGTCGATTGGCTGGGGATCCGGGAGGCGATCGAGGCCCCGCCGGTGCAGCACCCCAGGCGTCCCATCGAGGGCCTGGCCTGCCGCAGGGTCGAGGTCAGCGGACAGCGGCTCTGGGGATGGGCGATGCGTCGCTACGGAACCCCGGAGCGGTTCTTCGAACGGTTCTTCGTGGCCAACTACTGCCCCCTGGTCTTCCTGGAGTCCTCGGGGCGGAACCGGACCCCCGACGCCCTGCCGGCCACGGAGCGAGCCGCCCTCTTCGCCCCCTGCGACCGGGCCTTGCGGGAGGTCGTCCTGGCCCTGGGCGCCCGGCGGGTCGTGGGCATCGGCGGCTTTGCCGAGGCCCGGGCCCGGGAAGCGCTGCGGGGGGACTCGGGGATCGCCGTGGGTCATGCCCTCCATCCCAGTCCGGCCAGTCCCAAGGCCAATCGCGGGTGGGAGGCGGCCTTCGAGGCGGACCTCCGGGCCCAGGGCATCGATCCCTGAGATATCGGCTCCGGAGGCGCCATTCGCCGGGGAGGCTTTGCCTCGGTATCTTCCCTCCGATAGACTTGCCTCATGTTCCTTGGGCGGATGGGCGATCCAGGAGGTGATGGCATGTGTCGGCACCCTGTGCGCTACCTGCTGATGCTGGCGATGCTGGCTGTTGGCCTGGGTTCGTGTTCCTCGTCGTCCGGGGGGAGCGACGTCACCGACCCGGGGATCGAAGACCCGGGGACGGACCCGGCCCTTCCGGACCTGGGCATGGACCTCGCGATGGATGGCGATGCCTGGCGCGAGGAGACGCCGGATCCAGGCACCGACACCGTCACGACGATCCCCTGCGAGACGACCAGGGACTGCGATGTCCTGCTGGAGCAGGGGAGCCGACCGTGCCAGGAACCCTTCTGCGGGTCCGATGGCACCTGCCGCTTCGCCCCCGTGCCCAATGGAACGACCTGCGATGACCAGGACCCCTGCACGACGGCGGACCAGTGCCGCCAGGGGGCCTGCGTCGGCGTGCCAACGGAGTGCGACGACGGCAATGCCTGCACCGCCGACCGATGCACCACCGAGGGGACCTGCACCCATGAGCCCGTCGATGGGGCCTGCGACGACGGGAATCCCTGCACCGAGGGGGACCAGTGCCGCGACGGCCAGTGCGTCGGAGGGGCGAATGCCTGCGCCTGCGAAGCCGATCAGGAGTGCCCCCAGGATGGCGATCTCTGCAACGGCGTGCTGCGATGCGTTCAGCGGGTCTGCATCCTGGATCTCGATTCGGTGGTCCACTGTCCGCCCCCCGAATCCCCATGCATGGAGGCCCGCTGCCGCCCCGCGGACGGGAAGTGCGAGGAGGTGCCCGCCGGGGAAGGCGCACCGTGCGACGACGGCAACTCCTGCTCCCTCGGGGATCACTGCCAGCAGGGCCTTTGCGTCGGGACCACGACCGTCTCCTGCGACGACGGCAACCCCTGCACCGACGACACCTGCGATGCCCGTCAGGGCTGCCTCCATGCCTTCAACGAGGCCCCCTGCGACGACGGCAACGCCTGCACTGAGGCGGACACCTGCCGTCAGGGGGCCTGCCTGGGCCGGTTGACGCCTCGTTGCGGCTGCCAGGTCGATGGGGACTGCGAGTCCCTCGAGGACGGCAATCGCTGCAACGGGATCCTGACCTGCCAGGAGGGGATCTGCCGGGTGGACCCGACGACCGTGATCACCTGTGATGCTGCCGGGCTGGGCCCCTGCCGCACCGCCGTCTGCGACCCCGGGACCGGGAAGTGCATCGCCACGAACCTCTCCGATGACCGGCCCTGCGACGACGGGAACGCCTGCACGACGGAAAGCCGCTGTCAGGCCGGGACCTGCGTGGGCGTCGGGGAACCCCTGCGGTGCGACGACGGGAACGAGTGCACCGCCGATCGGTGCGACCCGGCGGTGGGGTGTGTCTTTGAGCCCCGGTCCGGGGCCTGCGAGGACGGGAACCTCTGCACCGAGAACGACTTCTGCGAGGATGGGCAGTGCCGTTCGGGAACCTTGAAGACCTGTCGGGATGCCAGTCCCTGCACCGACGACCTCTGCGACCCATCGCTGGGCTGCGTGTTCCCCTTCAACGAGGCGTCCTGTGATGACGGAGACTCGTGCACGGTCGGGGACCGTTGCACCGACGGGCGCTGCAGGCCCGGTCCCCGGGACCCCTGCGACGACAACAACCCCTGCACCACCGATTCCTGTGACGCCGACCGCGGGGGATGCATCCACCAGGCAAACACGGATCCCTGCGATGACGGGAACTGGTGCACGGTGGGCGATATCTGTGCCCAGAAGGTCTGTCAGCC
Organism: Deltaproteobacteria bacterium; assembly: GCA_029547805.1. Classification (GTDB taxonomy): domain Bacteria; phylum Myxococcota_A; class UBA9042; order DTJE01; family DTJE01; genus JAGOKF01. The sequence goes on along the minus strand of JAKPOP010000003.1, from coordinate 337,122 downwards.
GGGGACGCCTCGGGTCTGCGACGACGGCAATCCCTGCACGAAGGAGACCTGCGACCCCGAGGGGCAGCGCTGTCTCTCGGAGCCCGACAATGAGGCCTCCTGCGATGACGGACGGGCCTGCACCCGGGACTTCTGCCGCGACGGCCAGTGCACCAGCATCGTGGCCTGCGAGGACGGCAATCCCTGCACCGAGGGCCTCTGTGACCCCGAGACGGGAGAATGCGTCCAGCAGGGGATCCAGGCTCTCTGCGACGACAGCGACCCCTGTACGGTGGAGGATGCCTGCACCGAGGAGGCCACCTGCAAGGGACTGCCGAAGGATTGCGAGGAGGGCGACTTCTGCACGATCGACTCCTGCGAGCCCGGGACCGGGGAGTGCCTCCACGAACCGGTGTCCCTCGACGACGGGGACCTCTGCACGGTGGACTCCTGCGACCCCGGCACCGGGGAGGTGACCCATGTCCCGGTGGAGTGCTCGAACCACGATGCCTGTGACGGCCTGGAGACCTGCAATCCGATGACCGGACTCTGTGTTCCGGGAACTCCCATCCACTGCGACGATGGGAACCTCTGCAATGGTCTGGAGTCGTGCAATCCCACGACGGGCCAGTGTGAAAGCGGGACGCCCCTGAACTGCGACGACGCCAATCTCTGCACGCTGGACGAATGCATCGCGACGTTGGGCTGCCGACACATGCCGCTGGTCGGGACCACCTGCAATGACCGGGACCTGTGCACCGTGAACGACCAGTGCCAGGCCGACGGGCGGTGCGAAGGGACGCCGATCGACTGCTCCGACGGCGACGCCTGCAATGGCCTGGAGACCTGCGACCCATTGTCGGGGGGCTGCGTGGCCGGCGTGCCCGTCGCCTGCGATGACCAGGACGTCTGCAATGGGGTCGAGACCTGCGATCCCGTGACCGGGAAGTGCGTTCCTGGGACCGCCTTGCGCTGCGATGACGGGAATCCCTGCACCGACGACCTCTGTGACCGGGTGACCGGTTGCTACAACCCGAACAACTCGGCGCCCTGTGAGGACGGACGGCTCTGTACGACCGGCGACCGATGCGTCGGAGGGGAGTGCGTGTCCGGGGGTCCGAAGGACTGCAATGACGGCATCCCCTGCACCGAGGACTCCTGTGTCGAGGGTGTGGGGTGCGTGCACGTGGCGAGGGACTCGGCCTGCGAGGATGGCAACGACTGCACCGACAATTTCTGTGACATCAGCGCGGGCGGCTGCCGTCAGGTGGTCCGTAACGGGCAGCCCTGCGACGACCACAATGCCTGCACGGTCAATGACATCTGCCTGGGCACGGCCTGCCTGGGTGTTGGACTCAACTGCAACGATGGCATTCCTTGCACCGACGACTACTGCGACCTGGAGACGGGATGCCGGAACGACCCCGTTCATAGCCGATGCGACGATCGGAATTCCTGCACGGACAACGTCTGTGACCCGGACCAGGGCGGCTGTGTCTTCCCGGACAACCAGGACTCCTGTGACGACGGCAATCCCTGCACGTTGAACGATCAGTGCCTGTATGGTACGTGCATCGGCGGGGATCCGAACCCCTGCGACGACCAGGTGGCATGCACCGAGGACGTCTGCCAGGACTACATCGGCTGCCAGCACATCCCGGTGGATGACTTCTGCGACGACGGGAACATCTGCACGGCGGAGTACTGCGATGCCTCTCAGGGATGCGTGCGAGAGGGACTGAGCGGGGGCGACTGCGACGACGGAGACCCCTGCACCCGGGTCGACCTGTGCCAGCAGGGACGATGCGAGGGGTCGGACGTGGATCCCTGCGACGATGGCGTGGCGTGCACGAAGGACTCCTGCGTGGCGGGGGCTGGATGCCGCCACGACGCCCAGAACGACCTTTGCGACGACGGGGCCTCCTGCACCAACGACCGGTGTACCGATCATGGGTGCGAGTGGACGCCGCTGGATGGGCGATGCAACGATGGGAACGTCTGCACCGCGGATGCCTGCCTGGGGGCCAACGGAGGGGATCCGGGCACCGGGTGCCTCCACACGCCGTTGACGGGAGATTATGGGTGCGATGACCAGAACCTCTGCACCGAGGGGGACCTCTGTGTGGATGGGCGCTGCAAGGGGACCGAGATCTCCTGTGACGACGGGACCTCCTGCACAGTGGACTCCTGCGACCCCGGCACGGGTTGCCAGAGCGTCCCGAACCACTTCCTCTGCGACGACGGAATTGCGTGCACTCACGACCAGTGTACCAACGATGGTTGCCAGTGGGAGCCCGACGACACCCTCTGTACGGACGGCATCGCCTGTACGCGGGACTGGTGCGACCCCTTGCAGGGCGGATGTGTCCACGAAGCCCAGGATGGCCTGTGCGATGACGGGACCGCCTGCACGCTGGATCGGTGCGACCCGGAACGGGACTGTATCCAGACGCCACAGGATGACCAGTGCGATGACGGAGTGCCCTGCACTGTTGATGCCTGTGTCTCGGGGGTCGGCTGCCGGAACACGGCGGACGCCAGCCTGTGCGACGACGGCATCGCGTGCACGCTGGATTTCTGTGATGTCGCTGCGAGACAGTGCGCCAACGTGCCGCAGGACGCCGCCTGCGAGGATGGGCTGTCCTGCACCGCGAACCTCTGCGACCCCCTGAACGGGAATCCGGCGACGGGTTGCCGGGTGGAGCCCAACGATGCCGTCTGTGACGACGGCAATCCGTGCACGCAGGATTCCTGCGGGGATGGGCCCGCACCCACCGGATGCCGCAGCGTGGACCTGTCCGATCAGGACTGCGACGATGGGGACGCCTGCACCCTCGGGGACGTCTGTTTCCAGGGGCGGTGCCTGTCAGGTCTGGTGGACTGTGGTCGGCCCGAGTGCGGCAACCACGCCTGCGACGACGGGGACCTCTGCACCGTGTCCTCCCGCTGCCTGTACCAGGGAGGCGGGCAGGGGGTCTGCACCTTTGGGGTCTCAGCCTGTGATCGTCCCGACTGTGCGGGATACGCCTGCGACGACGGGGATTCCTGCACGATCGCCGAGGCCTGCGAGGCCGACGGTTCGTGCCTGGGCCATGGACGGGCCTGCTGGCTCCCGGAGTGCGCCGCCCACCCCGACTGCCCCGAGACCGACTGCTTCGACGGGGTGGACGAGAACCAGGACGGCCGGACCGACTGCTGGGACCCGTCGTGCCGCTACCAGCAAGGCTGCCTGGTGACGGTGGCGTGGTGCCGCCTCCAGTGGCCGCTCCAGATCACCACGGTCGAGGGGGCGCCGACCACGGTCTTCGGCCGGGTGTACGTCCCCGGGGTCACGACGGCGACCGGTGGCACGGACCTCTATCCGCCCCTGGTGGCAGAGGTGGGGTATGGCCCCTCGGGAAGCCACCCGGACGACGGGGGCTGGTCCTGGTTCCCGGCCCAGGGCAACATGGCCTACGGCCCCGACAGTCCGTCCTACGAGGCCTCGAACGACGAGTACCTGGGTCTGCTTCCCGGGTCCCCGCCCCCCGGAGCGGACTATGCCTTCCGGTTCAGCGGGGACAATGGCAGCGTCTTCGTCCTCTGTGACAAGGACGCCCGGAGCGAGGGCCGGGGGGACGGCAGCGCCGATGGCTATGACCCGCAGGACGCGGGCAAGATGATCACCTTCACGAACCTGTATTTCAGCGAGTACGTGGAGGGGTCCAGCAACAACAAGGCCGTGGAGGTCTTCAACGCCGGGTCCGTGGCCGTGCCCCTGTCGCAAATCATCGTGCGGGTCTACGCGAATGGCGCCACCAGTCCGACCAGCACGATCCCCTTGGGGACCCAGGGGGTCCTGGACCCGGGGGCGACCTTCGTGCTGTGCAACTCCCAGGCCGGCAGTCTCCTGTTGCCGTTGTGCAATGGCCTTTCCGGAAGCCTGTCCTTCAACGGCGACGATGCGGTGGAACTGCTGGGTCCCGACCAGGTCGTCCTGGACGTGATCGGGCAGATCGGGTTCCGGCCGTCCACCGAGTGGGGAACCGGCCTGGTCTCGACGGCCGACAACACGATCCGGCGCAAGTGCGAGGTCGTTCAGGGGGACCGGAATGGCGGCGATGTCTTCGACCCGGCCCCGGAGTGGGACGGCTTCCCGGTCGATACCTTCAACGGCCTCGGGGACCGGAACTGCCGGTGACAGGGGACGACGACCTCAGCGAGGGGCCTCCCAGCGCATCGTTCCCGTCCCGGTGATGTCGCCGTACATCAGGGACGCCCCGGCGTCGCACAGGACCGGCAGACCGCCCATCAGCGCCATGGCGGCTGCAACCCGGCCCCGGGAGATCCACCAGTCGAAGGGCACTCCCTGCATGACGTGAACCACCGGCAGGGACCCGGCGGCCAGGCGGTCCAGCAGGGCCTCCTGGGCCGGGGAGAAGAAGGCCTGGAAGGTCGCCACGACGACGTCGTCGGCATCCGTTCCATGGTCCTCGACCCACCCGGCGGCCGCCTCCTCGGTCCCCTCCACCAGGAAGTCCTGGAACCGGACGGTCGGGTCCCGGAGGCGCAGGGACTCGCAGAAGGATCGCTCGTTGACCCAGGACCAGCCGGAGGCCGGGTCCGGCAGGTAGGCCGCCGGCCCGGTGCAGATCACCCGGCGTCCCTGCAGGGGCAGTATTCCGTCGTCCTCCAACAGGACCACCGCCTGTTCGGCGTGGGCTCGGGACATCGCCCCATCTTCGGGGCGACCGATGCGGGACGGCAGGAGCGCGATGTCGTCCTCCTCCGGGTAGAGCGGCCGGTCCAGCAGGCAGTACCGCTGCTTGTGACGCAGAATCCGGCGGGTCGATGCCTCGAACTCCGCCGCGAAGTCCGGTCGCGTCTCGAGTTCCTGGGCGATGGCCGCCACCAGGGCGTCGATCTCCGGGTCCTGGGGGGAGACGTAGAGAAGGAGGTCCGCCCCGGCCTTCAGGGCCTCCAGGCCCGGGATCTCCCCGGGGGCGAGGCCCTGGATCGCCCCGTGCATGCCCAGGTCGTCGGTGACCACCAGTCCGTCGAACCCCAGTTCCCCCCGGAGCAGGCCGGTGATCACCGGCCGGGAGGTGACGGCGGAACGGGTGGCGTCGAGGGCGTCGTAGCGGGCCGGGATGATCATCACGGCGTCGCACCCTGCCTGGAAGGCCGCTCGGAACGGCTTCAGGAGCCGGGCCTCCAGGGTCTCCCGGGACGCCGTGTTCACGACGAACTCGTGGTGGGTGTTGCCGGCGGTCATGCCGTCGCCTGGGAAATGCTTCACGACGGGCATCACGCCCTCGTGCTGGAGGCCGAGGCATGCCGCGACGCCCAGCGTGGCGTTCAGGTCCACGTCGGGCCCGAAGGTCCGGGTGTTCAGGTTGCCGTTGTCGGGGCGGTCATGGGTGTCCAGCAGCGGGCCAAAGTCCGCATGGATCCCGAGGGCCTTGATCTCGCGTCCCATCATCGCGAACTGGCGGAAGGCGACCCAGGGGGATCCGGTGGATCCGATCGCCGTCGGACCGATGGGGTCGGTGCCTCCCATCATGTGCTGCATCACGCTGTAGACGCCGCCCTCCTGGTCGGCGGCCACCAGCAGGGGGACGCCCGAGGTCTCCAGGGCCGCCTGCTGGACGTCGTGGAGGAAGCGGGCGGTGGATTCGTGGTCGTTCATCGCGACGCCCGTGATCTGGCTGACGAAGCCCCCACCGGGGAAGTACCGGTGCAGGCGATCCCGGGTCCGGCCATCGACGGTGCTCCCGGATCGGTAGAGCGGGATCACCAGGTGCTGGCCGATGCGCTGGAGGGGGGACATCCGATGCAGGGCCTCCTCGACCTGGTCCGGGTCCTGGGGACAGAAGGACCGGGCGACCGCCGAGGGGTCGAAGGCATCCGGGTCCGTCGGACCGGAAGGACCCGAGGACTCCCGGGCGCAGGACCATCCCTGGCCAAGGACCAGCCATGCCAGCAGGACCGGAATGCTTCCGCACCAGGGACCTCGGACCTTCATCGCCGGACTTCCGACCAGGAACCCCAGGGAGTCTCACGGGTCGGGGCCCGATGTCAATCGGGCCCGGCGGGGGCGCCGGGCAGCCGAACCTCCCGCAGGACTAGCAGATGCAGGCGATGGGGTTGTTCACGCAGAGAAGGACACACAGGGCATCTCCGGTCCGGAAGGCGGCCCAGCAGGACCCGTTGGAACACCCGTAGTCGCAGCACGAGTTCCATCCGACGCAGTTCTGGATCAGGGCCCCGTGCTGGTCGCAGGCCCCGTTGGACCCGCAGGCGCGATTCTCCCGGACGGTGGCGCCGTCGCAGTACCGTCCGACGAAACAGAGGGCCCCGGTGCACCCCGAGGGGTCATCGACCGCCCGGGTGCGGCACGCAAAGGCCTCATTGCAGTAGCCCTCAGTCCGGTGACCCCGGCACTGCCCCGGGGCATCGCAGGTCGGGGGCAGGTTCAGTCCCCCGCAGTCCCCGTCGGATGCGCAGCAGAGGTCGCCCACGGCGCCGCAGCAGTGCCCGTTGGCGCAGTATTCCTGGGAGCACTCCCAGGCGCTGGAACACGATCCCCCCGGGGGGACCTTCGGGAGGCACTCGTCCCGTCGTCCATCCCGGTCCAGGTCGTTTCCGTCGCAGAAGAACCCCTCCCGGCACTCCCCCGATCCCTGGCAGGCCCCCAGGCAGCCCAGGACCCCACCGCAGGCATAGGCGCCGCATTGCCACGCGGTGTCCTCGTCGATGGCCGCGTTGCAGTTGTCGTCCAGGCCGTTGCAGACCTCCGAGGCGTCGGGGTAGCGGGAGGGGTCGCAGGGGCCGCAGTCCACCAGGTCCAGGAACCCGTCGTTGTCGTCGTCCGGGTCACAGGCGTCTCCCGGACCGTCGCCGTCGCAGTCGCCCTGGTCCGCGTTGGGCGTCCCGGGGCAGTTGTCCTCCAGGTCCGGCAGCCCGTCGTTGTCGTCATCGGCATCGCAGGCATCACCGAGGTCGTCCCCGTCGAGGTCCTGCTGTCCGGGGTTGTAGGTCTCGGGGCAGTTGTCCCGGTCGTTGGCGATGGCGTCGCCATCCAGGTCCGGGTCGCAGGGGTCCCCCAGGCCGTCCTGGTCCAGGTCCCGTTGGCCCGGGTTGGCGTGACCGGGACAGTTGTCCTGGAGGTCCGGCACTCCGTCGCCGTCCCGGTCAGAGTCGCATGCATCCCCGACGTCGTCGAGGTCCAGGTCCTCCTGTCCCGGATTCGGGGCACCGGGGCAGTTGTCCTCCCCATCGTCCAGGCCGTCGCCGTCGCGGTCGGGGTCGCAGGCATCGCCCAGGCCATCCTGGTCCAGGTCCCGTTGGCCCGGGTTGGCATGACCGGGGCAGTTGTCCTGAACGTCCGGCACGCCGTCGCCGTCGCGGTCGGGGTCGCAGGCATCCCCCAGGTCGTCGAGGTCCAGGTCCTCCTGCCCGGGGTTCGGGGCCTCGGGACAGTTGTCCTGGACGTCCGGCACGCCGTCGCCGTCCCGGTCGGGGTCGCAGGGGTCCCCCAGGCCATCCTGGTCCAGGTCCTCCTGCCTGGGGTTCGGGATGTCCGGGCAGTTGTCCTCTGCGTTGGGACTGCCGTCGCCGTCGATGTCCGGGTCCACGCAGTCGGCGATGCCATCCCGGTCCTGGTCCGGAAAGCCCTCGTCCTGGAGGCCGTTGCAGTTGTCGTCCAGACCGTTGCAGACCTCCTGTGCAGGCTCCTGGCCCTGGCAGGGGGACCAGCCGTCTGCTCCCAGGCATTGCTGTGTGCCGGGGCACGACCCCTCGGCATTGATCACCTGACAGGCCCGCTCCCGGCCGCGGTCCCGCTCGGTCCGGCAGGCGCAACTCCCGGTCTCGGGCAGGCACCACCCTTGCCCATCGGCATCGGGATCGCACCGGAATCCCCGGGGGCAGGGATGGCCATCATCGCAGGGCACGGAGCATCGCTTTCCGTCGGCCCCGTGGTCTCGGCAGGCGCCCTGGTCGGTCCGGCAATCGCCTTGGGACTCGCAGAGCAGGCAGATGGCCCAGAAGGACGGGGCGCAGATGAAGACCGGGTCGGACCCGGAGATCGGCGTGCCCCGGCAGACCCAGCCCTCGGGGCAGCGGTCGAGGCAGAGGTCCGTGCAGATGCCTCCGGCGCCGGTTTCCAGGCACAGGCCGCTGCGGCAGTCCTGCATGGTGGAGCAGGGGTCTCCCATGTTTCCCAGGGTGGGGCCCGGATCCCCCCCCGGATCTCCCCCCGGGTCCTGCCCCGGGTCCTGAAGGACCGGGTCGGAGGCATCGGGGATGTCCCCGGGGAGGTCCTCCCACCACGTCTCGGGGCGACCGCCGGGGTCCGTTCCATCGGGCAGGTGTACCGGCACGTCCCGGAAATCCCCAGCCAGGTCCCCGGTGGACGGCAACTCGCCATCGGTGGACGGGTCCCCGCCACCGCCGCATCGGGCAAGCGCCAGGACCAGCAGGGTCGCCATCGTCATCCTGCGGGGGCACCGGGTCATCGGGGCTCTCATGATCGCCTCCGGTCGCCGAGGAACAGCGCCTCATGTCTCGGAACGGGAACGGCTCGATTATAATGAAAACACCTGGAGTTCGAGGACCGGCGTCGTGAAGTCTCGACAGGGATTCCGATCCTGGCGTGTCCTGTCCCTGTGGGGCGCCCTGTTCCTGGCCGGGGCCTGCGGGGGAGGAACGCCGTCCCTTCCCGACCTCGGTCCCCTGGCGGACCTGGGAATCGGGGATGCCTGGGACGGTTCCGAGGTCATGGAGGGTGACGCATCGGGTTCCCGGGACCCGGGTGCGGTCCTGGATCCGGGCCCGGCAGTGGATGCCTCCGACACCGGGGATGACCCCGAGGCCAGGGACATCGAGGACGTCCCCTGCGGCATGTCGTCGGACTGCGAATCGGCCAAGGGGGCGGCGCCGGCCTGCCGATCCTGGGCCTGCCGCGAGGGGGCCTGCGTGCTGGAGGACCAGCCCGAGGCCTCGCCCTGCGACGACGGGAATGCGTGCACGGATCAGGACGCGTGCCGGGGAGGGCGGTGCAGGGGGTCTCCGGTCCAGTGCCCCGAGGACGAACGGTCCTGCACCGGCCGTGTCTGTGACCCCTCCCGGGGCTGCGTCGATTACCCCCGAACCGGGAAGTCCTGCGACGACGGGGACCTCTGCACGGTCGAGGACCGCTGCATCCTGGGGGTCTGCCGGGGGACGCCGGCCCGGTGCGATGACGGGGACCCCTGCACCGTGGACTCCTGTGACCCGGCCGCCGGGTGCCGTGCTGCCGTGACCCCAGGGATCCCCTGCGATGACGGGGACCCCTGCACGGTGGACGATGCGTGCCCGGACGACGGATCCTGCACGGGGCGGCCCGACCTCTGCGATGACGGCAATCCCTGCACCGAGGACTCCTGCGAGGCGGGAGTGGGGTGCGCCCATCGGCCCCTCCATGGCCGTGCCTGCGACGACGGTTCCCTCTGCACGGAGGACGACCACTGCGAGACGGGGCGATGCGTCGGCACCCCGCTGGACTGCCGCGACGGGAACCCCTGCACGGAGGACCTCTGCATCCCGGACGAGGGCTGTGTCCATCGGGCGGCCGACGGGTCCCCCTGCAATGACGGGAATCCCTGCACGGACGTGGATTTCTGTCTGGGAGGGACCTGCCAGGGCCGGGCCACGGCCTGCGACGACGGGAATCCCTGCACGCTGGACTTCTGCACCGGGACCTCGGGATGCATTCACCGGGTCCAGTCGGGGATTTCCTGCGAGGACGGTGACGCCTGCACGGTGGGCGATTCGTGCCTCCAGGGCCTCTGCGTCCCGGGACGGCCGGCCGATTGCGACGACGAGAATCCCTGCACGGCCGATTCCTGCGATGGATCCCTGGGATGCCTCCATGACCGGCTGCCTGGGGCGACCCCCTGCGACGACGGCGATGCCTGCACGGCCGGGGACCGGTGCATCTACGGGACCTGCGTCGGGGACGTGACCTCCTGCGATGACGGCAATCCGTGCACCGACGATGCCTGCGACCCCCGGACCGGCTGCGTCCATCTGGCTGCGATCCGCGCCTGCGATGACGGGGACCCCTGCACGGCCGGGGATGTCTGTGACGGCGGGCGCTGCCAGCCTGGTCGGAACCCCCAGTGCCTGGCCATGCGCCGCGTCGTGCTGGCCGGGGACTCCTGGTCCACGGGCCTCATCCTGCCCCTCCGGGATGCCCTCGATGCCCGGGGATACGAGGAGGTGGCGGTCACCTGGGAGACCACCTCGAAGCCCGGTTCCACCGTGGCAGGGTGGCTGTCGGACCTGGGCCTGATGTCCGCCCTTGCGCTGGCCCTGGACATGGACCCACCGGCGGGGATGCTCCTGTTCACGCTGGGGGGCAACGACTACCTGCGGGCCTGTGCCGGAGGCCTGGGGCTCCAGGATGCCTGGGGGTGGTACCTGGCCCTGGGGCGGATCCAGGCGGACATCCAGGCCTTCGTGAACATCGTCCGGACGGGGAGGCCGAACCTTCGGGTCGTGCTGATCGGCTACGACTACCTGAACTACCTGCTGATCGAGGCCCTCGGGGGAGGCTTCCCCGGGATGGACATGGCAGAGTTCAACCTGGGCCTGGTGGAACTGGCAGCCCGGGGCAGGGCCGTCGGCGAGGCCACGACCGGCATGGTGTACGCCCACAACATGGGCCTGATGCAGCACGTCTTCGGAGACTCCCTGTTCGGCTACGGCCCCGGAGCGGCGCCCCGGCCCGGCCCGGCGCCGGCCTACGCGCCCTTCCCGGGGGGCTGGTGGACCCACCCGAGCCCCGCGGATCACATCCCCGACGGGATCCACCCGGACTACGCAGGCTTCCGGGCCATCATCGAGAACAGCCTGGACCAGGGTCCAGCGGCCTTCATCGAGGGCCGTCCCTGGCCCTGATGACCGCCTCCCCGTGGTATCTTCCCGACAGGCACGGCCCCGCAGGGGCAGGGGGTTCGGGATGGCGAGGGAGATCGGGAAGGGCAGGGCATGGCCCGCGGGAGGGGTGGCGCTGGCGCTGATCCTGCTGGTCGGGTGCGGCGGCGGGAGCGGAACCGGGTGGCCGGACGCCGAGGGCACCGACCCGGGGGACGCCTCGGGCGATGGACCGGACGGGACCGCCGAGGACCCGGGCCCGGGAGGGGATTCGGAGCCTGGCGACGACGGGCCCCTGGACCTGGCGGGTGAGGGGACCCCGGAGGACCCAGGCCTCGACTCCGAGGGGGACCCGGGCATCCCGGACCTTCCCCCCATACCGGAGGCGATCCCCGCATGGCAGATGGCCCGGCAACGGGCCCTGCTGGCCCATGCCTGCGAGACCCCGCTCCGGGTCGGGGATCCCGTGCACCTGCTGGCCCACCTCGCCTGCGCCGATCGCCTGGGGATGCCGGCGGTTCCCCCCGGCATCGTGCCGGACGATGCCTACGACCGGGTCTTTCAGAAGATGTGGCGCCTGGAGGACACCAGCGACTTCGACGCCCTGCGGCTGGTGAACCTGCTGCTGGCCGCTTCTGGCCACGAGGCCCTCTCGCCGGCCCTGTGGCAACGGGTCGAGGAGGCCCTGCTGGGGTTCAAGTACTGGTTCAGCGACCCCACACCACCCCGGGAATGGGAAGGGGCGCCCGTGAAGGATCGCATGTGGTACTGGTCCGAGAACCACGAACTGGTCTTTCGGACCGTCGAGTACCTGGTCGGGCAGCGGTTCCCGGACCGGAGATTCACGGTCACCGGGGAGACCGGGGCCTGGCACCGGGACCGGGCCCGCCGGGAGATCCTCCGGTGGCTGTCGGAGCGGGCCCGGTGGGGTTTCTCCGAGTGGCTGTCGGACGTGTACTACAACTGGGACATGAATCCCCTGATCACGCTGGTGGAGTGGGCCGAGGACCCGGAGGTCCGCCGCAAGGCGGCCATCGTGCTGGACCTGGTGTGGCTCGATGTGGCCCTGAATGTCCACCGGGGCAACTTCGGGGTCACCCACGGCCGGTCCTACATCAAGGACAAGGCCGCCGCCGTGACCCAGGACACCTTCGATGCCGTGAAACTCTTTTTCGACGACGCGGACGAACCCTGGACCGGACCGGCCCCGGGCGCTGCGGTGCTGTTTGCCCGGAGTCACCGCTATGTGATGCCGGACGTTCTGGTGCAGATCGCCCGCTGGCGGGGTCCTTTCGAGAACCGCCAGCGGGTCGGGCTCCCGATTCCGGAGGAGGCCCCCGAGGACCCCGACGACCCGGTCCCGCCGCCTCCGTACGGCCTGACCTGGGGCGAGGAACACCTCTCGGTCTGGTGGGCGATGGGGGCCTTCACCGCCTGGCCGGTCCTCCCGGTCACCCTGGAGGTGGCCACCCGCCACGACCTCTGGACCGGTTCCTTCGATGCCCTGGGGTCCGTCGCCGGCCTGCTGGACCTGTCCCAGCCGGTGGAGGTGCTGATGCGGGACCTTCATCCCCTCTACCGGATGTTCTGGCGGGTCTTCAACACGGGCCTGCTGACCCAGGCCTTCGTGCGGACCTGGCGTGGCCCCGACGGCATGCTCTCGAGCGTCCAGGACTACCGCAAGGGCAGCCCGGCCATGCAGGTCCACGCCTGGCAGGCGACCCTGTCTGAGAGGGCCGTGGTCTTCACCCAGCATCCCGGATCCCTGCCGGTGGCCCCGGGGGATCCTGTGCCGACCGACTGGAACTGGCAGGCCTACGACGAGCATGGGGGCGGCTACTGGACCGGGGACGGGTCCCTGCCGCGCATCGGACAGTCGGGGGACCTGGCGGTGATTCTCTATGCGCCTCAGTTCGAGCGCAGGCCCCTGGGCCTCGATGCGGTGGACTGGCGGGACGAGACCCATGCCTACTTCCCGGTGGCCCACTTCGACGAGGTGGTCCGTCGGGACCACTGGACCTTCGGCCGGAAGGGGGAGGGATACGTGGCCCTCTGGTCCCTTCGGGAGCCCTCCTGGCGCGAGGGTCAGCCGGAGGTCTTCCGGAACGGGGGACAGCCCTTCGACCTGGTGGCCCCTGGGGCCCAGACCGCGTGGCTGGTGCGGCTCGGGAACCGGCAGGAGTGGGGCGACTTCGAGGCGTTCCAGCAGGCCATGGCCGGGAGCGAGGTCCAGGCCGAACCCCTGGGTGACCTCGATGGCAACGGGCTTCCCGATGGTTACCGAGTCATCTGGGATTCACCCCGGCGTGGACGGGTGACCTTCGGGTGGGAGGAACCGCTGCGGGTCGATGGACAGGAGGTTCCGCTCCGGTGGGATGACCGCTACGACAACCCCTTCGTCCGGGCCTCCTTCAACGGGACCCGATACGACATCCGGGCCGCCGACCACCGGCTCTTTCTCGACCTGGACCGGGAACTGCGACTGGGGACCCCGGCCGCCCCCGAGTCCTTCCGGGCGGTCACCTTCAACGTCGGGACGACCCTCTACGACCCCCAGGCCCCTGCCGGGGGCTTCGGCCCGGAGGAGGCCCGGGTGGCCGACCGGTGGTACGGGAACGGCCTGGCCTTCCTGCCTGCGATGGAGGCGGTCCGGGCGTGGCTGGAGAACAGCGAACCGGACGTGGTGGCCTTCCAGGAGGTCTTCCATCCCGAGGACTGCGCCGCGATTCCCCCGGAGGCATGGCCGGGGTTCGTCTGCGAGCAGTGGACCCCAGGGACACGGACGGTCATGCAGCGGGTCCTGGGTCCTGGCTGGCAGGTGGCCTGCCACTCCGGGAAGCCCGACAAGTGTGCCGCGGTGCACCGGCGGTTCGGCCGGTTCCGGGGCTGCCAGGAGGACCTCTGCCTGGAGGGGCTCGAGGGGACGACGGTCGAGGGCTGCGGCAAGGGGGCCCGGGTGGCCCGGGGCGTGGTGGATCGCTGGGACGGCCAGGGACCTCTGACCCTGATCTCGGTCCACGGGTCCTCGGGGATCCAGCCCGACGACCAGGAGTGCCGGGTCCGGCAGTTCCGGCAGGTCTTCGAGGACCGGGGGGATGGCCGTCCCCTGGCCGACGGGGAGGTCCACCTGATCCTGGGCGACTTCAACACCGACCCTGGCCGGATGGCCGATGCCGACCCCAGCGCGGCATTCCTGCAGGACCACGTCGGCCCGGGGACGCCCTTCCACTTCGTCACCGAGGTCGGGCCTGACGCGCCACCTTCCTACGGGGGCCTGTTCAACATCGACCACCAGATCTCGGATCACCTGGAGGGGATGTGCGTGATCCCTGGGGTCACGGAAGGGGTTCCTCCGGTGGCCGACTTTCCGTGTTTCGACCACCACCCCGTGATCTGCCGGCTGGTCATCGGTGGTTGAACGGGAGACGGAACGGCCCTTTACTCCGCGGGCGGCGGATCTGGAGTCCGGGGGCCGGCGGGGCCCAGCAGGAGGGCCAGCAGGGGCGGGGTGGCCAGGGTCGTCACGATCACCATGATGACGATGGCCGAGTACTCGACATCGCTGACGACCGGCTTCCCCTCCAGGCGCAGCCCCATCCCGATCGAGGCGAAGATCAGCCCCACCTCCCCTCGGGGGATCATGCCGACGCCGATGGCCCAGCGGTGCAGGGAGCGGTCCAGCACGCCCAGGCTGCAGACCTGCTTGCCCAGGATGGCCGCCATCGTGAGCACCGCCGCCAGGACCAGGGCATCTGCCGAGGCGAAGGCCCGCAGGTCCACCCGGGCCCCCATCTGGACGAAGAAGATCGGGACCAGGAAGGTCGCCAGGGGGTGCAGGAGGTCCTCCAGGGAGTGTTCCTCCCGGTGCGCCAGGTCCTGGTAGTGGACGGGCTCCAGGACCAGACCCGCGGCGAAGGCCCCCACGATGGTCGCCAGGCCCGCAAGGCCCGCCAGCAGGGACAGCAGGAAGCAGAAGGCCAGCGCGATGGTCAGCAGCAGGCCACCGCCCCGGAGCCGGGAGGCCACCCGAAAGACACGAGGCGACAGGAAGGACCCGATGACCAGGGATCCCCCCAGGAAGATCAATGCCTTTCCCAGGATCCATGCCTGCGACCACAGCCCCAGCGACTCTCCCCGGTCGGCGGCCGCGATGATGCCCGCCACGACGGCCAGCACGACCAGGCCCAGGACGTCGTCGATCACCGCCGCTCCCAGGATCACCCGGGCCTCGGGGCTGGTGGAACGCCCGAGGTCCTTCAGGACCCGGGCCGTGATCCCCACGCTGGTGGCCGCCAGCGTGGCCCCCAGGAAGACGTGCACGTAGGTGGACTGGTCCGGGAGCAGCCACGCCCCGACGCCCCACCCCAGCAGCATCGGCGTCACGACCCCCAGGATGGCGACCAGCAGCGAGGAGGGACCGACCTTCATCATGTCCCGGACGGTCGATTCCAGGCCGACCTCGAACAGCAGCAGCAGCACCCCCAGGCGAGCCAGCATGTCGATGAACGCGTCGGTCGCGATCGGGGCGAAGACGTGAACGCCAACCAGACCCAGGTTGCCCAGCATCACGCCGGCCAGCAACTCCCCGAGGACGGCCGGCTGCCGCAGGCGGATGGCCAGGGAGCCCAGGAGCTTCGCCGAGATCAGCATCACCACCAGAGCGCCGAGCAATGGGAGCGAGGGGGCGTCGCCGGCGGCCAGGGCCGCGGCCGGGAAGAGGAGAATCGCCAGCAGCAAGCCGGTCCGTTTCATGGAGCCTCCTTGTCGGGGGCCTCCTCCGGTGCAGGCTCTCCCCGATACAGCAGTCGGAACAGCGGCGAGGTCCATCCCCGTTCCACCAGGAACGCCATCACCGCCGTGACGGCGATGCTGAAGAGGATCACCCCGTAGGACAGGTCCCGGACCGTCTCGGCCTGGGGCAGGTGATGTTCCACGGCCAGGGCGGCCAGCACCGCCGAGGCGAGGCCCTTCGGCACCATCACCGAGGCGATCGAGGCGTCCTGCATCGCCATCCTGCAGGGGCAGGCGACCCGGACCACCGGGATCCGGATCAGCAGGGTGGCGGTCACGAGGACGAGGCTCGCCAGGATCAGGTCCGGTTCCCGGAGGGGCATCTGGATGCCGATGAAGATGAAGAAGAAGGTCTTCATCACGAAGACCAGTTCGGCGAAGAAGTCCCGCTCACCCTGGAGCAGATGGCCGACCCGCACGTCCTTCCCGAGCCAGAGGAAGCCCCGCTGGACCGACTCCGTATTGCCCAGCACGAACCCGAAGGTCAGCGAGGCGATGGCCCCGCTGAAACCCAGGATCTCCGTGAGGCCGAAGACCACGAAGACGAAGGCCGGCGTGGTGATCATCGAGGTCTGGAGGCTCCGGACCCGTTCCAGCAACAGGGACCAGAGGACTCCCGCCAGCCCGCCGATGCCAAGGGCCATCAGCAGGGAACTGATCATTCGACCCAGGATGGCCGGCCCGATGACCCGCTCCTGGCCGATGGCGGCCAGGTAGCCCAGCACCAGGACGATGCAGATCACGTCGCTCAGGGCGGCCTCGACGACCAGGACCGTCCGGGTCGCATCGGTGATTCGCAGCCGGGAGACCATCGGGATGATGACCGCCGACGAGGTCGCTGCCGAGATGGTGCCCAGCGTGAGGGCGGGCAGCAGCGACATGTCGAGCCACTCGTGGGCCAACAGGGCGACGATGGCGGTGACCCCCAGGACGTTGACCAGGGCCAGACGGACACCGCCCGAGAGGGACCTCGCCAGGACGCCGAGGTTCAGGTCCAGGCCGCCCTCGAACAGGATCAGCACCAGGGTGGCAGTGGTGAAGACATTCCCGACTGCGCCGAGCCGATCCGGGGCCAGCAGGCCCAGCACCGGACCGATCAGGAGACCGATGAGCACCAGGGGCAGCACGTCGGGGATCCGGGTCCGTTCGAAGATGCCCGAAAACAGGTGGGCGAGGAAGATCATCAGACCGAGCAGGACGATGACCCAGGCCGACATCTCCACGAGGGACCCTCCCTTCAAACATCAGGCGATCACCGGGGCATGACCGGGATGCCTCTGACCGGAGATGCGTGATGGCGGGCTCCGGGGCGCCAATCTATTCCAGATGCCCGGGATCGTCAACGGAGGGGGCGTCGATCGGGGCCTCCAGTGGCCCACTTCCGTGGGGGCCCGGGGCGGCGACTGCGGGAGGGAACGTCCGATGACGAGGAATCAGAAGAACAACTGGGCCTGTGTGGTGAAGGCCTTGGTCCAGGGCGCATCCCCCAGTTTGCCGGCCTTCGTGGCGGCGAACTCGGCCTTGACGCTGGCGCCGTGCTTCCGGATCCAGAAGTTCAGGCCGCCCCGTACCGACAACAGGTCGTTGCTGGCTCGGTCGCCCTTGAACCAGTCCACCGACAGCACCGGCTCGAAGAAGGTCCATCGGTAGCCGATCTCCGTCAGGAGGCCCATGCCGCTGGCCTTCGCGGCCACCAGGGAGGAGGTCCCGTCCTTGGCATAGACCAGGTCCTTGCCGTGGTCGTACCAGAAGAAGGCGACCTGGGTCACGAACTCGTGCTGGAAGTCCTTGCCGAAGGGGATGTCCAGGAACAGGTCCGCCGAGACGCCCACGGCGTGGGTGGTCCGGCCGGGGGTCGTGATGGCCTTCGAGGCGTCCAGCACCGGCGCCGCCTTCATCGCGGCGTCCATCTGGAGGTCGAAGCCCGCCCCCAGGGACAGCAGCGGGGCCTGGCCGAAGTAGATGCCCTTGTGGAAGAAGTCGGGTTCGGTCCCGAGGATCGCGTACCGGACATGGCCGGTGAACCGGGGCCAGTCCTCGGGATTGGAGGCCAGGGCGACCTTGCCGTCCTTGTCCTTGATGGCCTCTCCCTTGGCATCCCGGGCCAGCACCTGGTTCTGGGCCCCGTTGAACACGCCCAGGCGGTACTGGAACTTCTTCTTCGCCGCGTAGCCCCGGAACTGGATGCCCGCGTCCCGCCAGACCTTGTGGCCCCCGGCCGGGAATCGGATCATGTCCACGTGGTAGTCCATTGCATTGAGGCCGACGGCCCCCTGCATGTTGGGGCGGCTGAAGGGGAGCAGGATCATGCCCACGTCCACGATGAAGGCCTCGTGGAGCTTGAAGGAGACGAAGGCGTCCTGGATGAAGAAGGGCTGATCCCAGTTGCCCCCCTTCCCGAAGTTCGCCTGCTCCGTTTCCATGAAGAAGGAGATCCCTTTCCAGAGGTCCCCGAACAGCAGGATCCGGGACCGACGGAGGAAGAAGTCCTTGCTCCAGTCGGTCTTGTTGGGCGCCCCGTCCTCCGCGAACTGCGCCTGGACCTGGAGCAGGTAGTCGATGTTCAGGTTGGTGTGTTCGCCCAGTTCGAACTTCCAGGCACGGGCGGGCAGCGACACGGCCACCAGGACCAGGACCAGGCCGAGGAACGATGCGATGCGTTGCATGAGTCCACCTCCTGTGCTTCTCTCCCCGTGGTTGCCGTCTTCTCCCTCTGGCGGAGTGACCGATTCTACTCCGTCCGGTTCCTGGGCTGGGTCAGCAGGGACACGATCACGAGAGTCACGAAGGATGCGGGAATGCTGAACAGGCCAGGGTTCTCGAAGGGGATCGGGGCGTCGGCCCCCTTCAGCCCGTAGAGCGTCCACAGCGTGGGGGAGAAGAGGATGATGCCCACCGCGGTCCCGATTCCCACCAGGATGGAGGCCACGATGCCCTTCGCCGTCGTCTTCTTCCAGAACAGCATCATCACGATGGCCGGGAGGTTCGCCGAGGCGGCCACCGCGAAGGCCAGGCCCACCAGGAAGGTGACGTTGATGCCGTGGAAGACGATGCCCAGGATCATCGCGAAGATCCCCACCACGATGGCGGCGATCTTGCCGGCCTTCACCTTGGCCTTGTCGCTGAGATGCATGCCTCCGAAGCGGTCCATCAGGTCGTGAGCCACGGCGCCCGAGGCGGCGACGATGAGCCCGGACACGGTGCCCAGCACCGTCGCAAAGGCGATGGCCGAGATCACGGCGAAGAGGAGCCCGCCGAAGGACCGCGCGAGCAGCGGGGCGGACATGTTGTTGTCCGCGGGATTCACGACGGCGTTGACCATGGCTCCCAGGCCCATGTAGAGCGTCAGCACGTAGAAGAAGCCGATGGCCGCGATGGCCACGATGGTGGACTTCCGGGCCGCGGCCGGGGAGGGCACGGTGTAGTACCGGATCAGGATGTGGGGCAGGGCCGCCGTTCCCAGGAACAGGGCCAGCATCAGGCTCACGAAGTCCAGTTTCTGGAGAGGGGTCCCCTCGACCTTGAACTTCTGTCCCGGCTTCAACAACTTGTTCCCGGACGCGATGGTCGGGCAATAGGCAATGACCTTGTCGTCACCTGCCTGGAACTTCGCCTGCTTGAAGAGCTGAACCCGGGTCTTGGGGCTGCTCATCCTGGCCAGGAACTCGGCGGGTCCGAGGGGACCGGTGGGATCCGTCGATCCGTCGATGGAGACCAGATTGCCCGCCTGTCGGAGCGTGCCCCCGGCCTCGCCGTTCACCACTCGACCCGAGGGCGTCTCCGCCTCGTACTGGCACTCTTGGAGGCGGACCGCGCCGTCCTCGACGACCTTCTTGAACCACCAGGTCCTGCCGTCCTTCACGGCCTTCACGTACGTCGTCCCGCCGGCCTCGGCGGTCCCGGCCACCTCCCAGCCCGGTTCCTGGATGGCCATCCGGCCTTCGGTCTCCGATGCGTCCAGGGTCGCGTACTTGTGGAAGGGCACGCGGCCTCCCTGGTCCGGCTCCGTCGAGAGCCCCCGGAACAACACCGCGATGACAACCACGAGGCTGAAGACCACCAGCAGTCCGCCCTTCAGGAACTGGACGTAGGTCGTCGAGGTCATGCCGGCGGTGGCGACGATGATGATCACGATGGTGCCCACCAGAACGACCCCGACGGCGTGGGGGAGGCCCAGCAGCGGGGTAATGAGCACGCCGGCGCCGACCATCTGGGGGATCAGGTAGAAGATGCTCACGATCAGGGTGCTGATGCCCGCGGCCAGCTGGATCCCCTTGCTGTTGAAGCGGGAGTCCAGGGCATCGGTGAAGGTGTAGCGTCCCAGGCGCTTCATCGGTTCCGCCACCACGAACATGGCGACGATCCACCCGGCGAGATACCCGATGGAGTAGAGGAAGCCATCGTACCCCGCGGTGGCGATCATGCCGCAGATGCCCAGGAAGGAGGCCGCCGAGAGGTAGTCTCCGGCGAAGGCAATGCCGTTGACGGACCAGTGGATCGTGCCTCCCGCGGCGTAGTAGCCGGCGGCAGAGCGGGTCCGGCGGGCGAAGAAGAACGAAAGACCCAGCACCGAGGCCACGAAGGCCAGGAAGATGATGATGGGCATCCAGTCCATGTCACTCTCCTCCCTGTCCGGTGCCGGCCAGTTCCCGTTCCCTGGCCTGGCAGAAGCCGTTGTAGACCAGGGCCAGCACGAGGGCGAGGACGATGAGCCCCATGCCATAGACCACGGCCAGGTTCATGCCCATCAGGACGGTGGCCTCCATGGCCGCCGGGGCCAGGAGGTTCACCGCGACGAATCCGCCGTAGACCAGAGAGTAGATCACGAACATCCAGACCCCCAACCGGGCCTTGTAACTGGAAGCGGGATCGGGACCCTGTTTCGCCGCCGGTTCATGAAGCATGGCACTCTCCTCTGTGGAAGGTGTTGACACGGCGGCCCCAACACGGCGGACCGAGCCGTCATCATGGGACCGGACTATACGGAGGAAGGGAAAGCAGTGTCAAGAAGAAATCCGTCGCGAAAACAAGGCGAAACGGGGCGTAACGACACATATCCGGACCAATACGGTCATGAATGTCCAAGGAAATCGAAGGAGATCTTGCGCAGGAGCGTGGCAATCTGTCCCAATCCTCGCCGGAGGGCTCCCTCCTGAACGTCGGCGAGTTCTCGAGGATCGACCAGATTGGAGGGAGGGGTACCCTGGGCGATGCAGGCCGCCTGGTGCCGGAGCCGGATCTCCATCAGGAGCAGGTAGGTGGCATGGCAGTCCCGGTACGTCTGGGACGACAGGTGACCGCGGCGGTGGAGCGCCTCGAGGCGTCCGAGCGTCGTGGTGTCCTGAACGCCGTGACGCAAGGCGTAGAGTCTGCCGAAGTTGACCAGCGGCAGCACGGCCTCCTTGATGTTGAAGGCGTGACCCGTGGGACTTCCCTCGGCCGACGTCAGGATCTTGCCGAAGAGACCCCGGGGAGGCTTGTACAGCAGTGCGTTCTGGGCCAGGAGTCCGAAGAAGGCAGGGGTCCGTTCCATCTCCTGAAAGATGTGGGACTGGAGGCCGGATGCCAGGTCCCCGGACCCGGCGAGGGGCCGGAAGTCGAAGAACATGTTGACCGCCAGGAGGTCCTGGGGCGTGCTGGCACGGATCCAGCGGGTGAAGAGGTCCTTCCAGGCGTTCAGCGGCTGCACCCACTGGGGATTGCGGGCCATCATGCCCCCGGGGCAAGGCGCGTAACCGCAGCGATCCAGGTCCTCGCATACCCGGCGTCCCAGACGCAGGAACCACTCCCGGACCCCGTCCAGGCGCTCGGTGGGGACTTCTCCAAAGAGGATGGCGTTGTCCTGGTCCGTGACGAGGGTCTGTTCGTGACGTCCCTGGCTCCCGAGGACCAGGAAGGCGAAGGGGACCGGCGGGGGCCCCGCCTCGGCCAGGGCCAGATCCAGCAGGCGCCGGGTCACCCCGTCGGCGACGGCCGTGATCAGGCGGGCTGTTCCGTCGGGACTGCCGCCGGTCCGGAGGGAGGCGTCCACCAGGGCCGGGAGCCTCTGCCGTTGCTGAACGACCTCCTCCACGGTGCGGGCCGTCTCGATCCCTTCCAGGAGGTCTGCCACCGGGTGCATGCCGCCCCGGGCGAGATCGTCCAGCGAGACGATGCCCAGGACCTCCGGACCGGTCCCCCGGACCACCAGGTGCCGCAATGCCTGCCGGGACAGCCGGACTCGGGCCTCGACCGCAGGGGCATCCCGCGCGATGCACTCCACCGGGGACGTCATCACCCGGTAGATCGGGAGGTCCGGGTCCCGGGCCTCTCCCAGCACCCGGCGCCGGAGGTCCCCATCGGTCACGATCCCCAGGCAGTCCCCATCGGGGCCCTGGACCAGCAGGGCATCTCGCTGGACCTGGGCCATCCGGGCGGCGGCCTTCCAGGCCGGGTCCTCGATCCGACAGAACTCCGGCGGGGCGGCCAGGGCCGACACGGGGGCTTCCCAGCGCCGATGGTCCTCCATGGCCTCGTCGATGATCCGCTGGCGCTCCTGTTCTCGAAGGGAACTCTCGGTCACGTCCTCCAGGAGTCCCTCGACCCGGACCGGCTGGCGGGTCTTGGGGTCCTGGACCATCGTCGCGTACAGGCGTACCCGCCGCAGGCGGCCCTGCCGCTGGCGGATGGGGACCTCGAGGCCCGACACGATGCCATGGGTGGCGAGAGCCTGGGAGATGCGGTCCCGGTCCTCTGGGAAGGCACAGTGGTCCATCAGGGAGATGCCGAGGAGTTCCTCGGCCGTCCCGTATCCCAGGATCCGTCGAGCCGCCGGATTCGCCGACAGCAGGATGCCCTTTCGGCCAGGCCTGGCCTGGAAGACCCCCAGGGGCAGGGCCGTCTCCAGCGCGGGAGTCCCTTCCAGGCCCATCCCCTCCGTCAGTCCACTCCCGGGTGTCCGCCCGATCTCCCGGACCTCCAGGATCACCCCGGACCGTCCCTCCATCGAGATGGGCGTCGTCCGGACCAGGGCGTCCACCGGTCGCCCCGAGGCGTGTCGGAGTCGGACTTCCCGGGGGATCTCGGGAGGGGGAGCGGCCTCGGTGGGTTGCGGGGAGACCGGGGATTCCGTCTCGGTCTCCATCAGTTCCTGGAGGCGGCGCCCGACCAGTCCTCCGGGTTCAGACCCGACCATCTGCTCCAGCACCGGGTTGGCATAGACGCAGGTCCCTTCCAGAACCAGGGCCGTCCCGTTCGCGGAGGATTCCACCAGGGCCTGGAAACGGTCGTGGGAGGACTTCAGGGCCTGCTCGACCTCGCTGCGCCGCCGCTCGATCCGGAGGCTCTGGAAGGACACGAAGACCAGGATCAGCACGACGACCGACACCAGCAGGAGGGAGATGCGGACGAGCCGGCTGGTGAGGCTGGCGATCTCCGCCTTGACGTCCTCGGTGTAGATGCCGGTCCCGATCACCCATTGCCAGGGTTCGAAGCCCATCACGAAGGACTCCTTGGGGGCCATGCGCCCCGGGTCGTCCTTCCACTGCCACACGTAGTCCACGTAGCCGCTGCCCGATTCCCGGACCCGCTCCACGAACGCGACGAAGACGGGATTGCCCTTCGGGTCCCGGAACTCGGTCAGGTCCTGTCCTTCGAGGTCGGGCCGGAAGGGATGCATGATCATCCGGGGGGTCATGTCGGTGATCCAGAAGTAGTCCTTTCCCTCGTGACCATAGCGCAGGTCGCGAATGCGCCGGGCGGCAACCTTGCGCGCCTCCTCCGGGGACAGGCGCCCCTCCTGTTCCTCGGCGAGGACCTCCTGGAGGACCGACCAGGCGGACCGGGTCAGTTCCCGAATCAGTTCCCGTTTGCGATCCAGCTGGCTCCGCTCGAAGTCTGGCAGCAGGATGCCGAAGATCAGCCCGATGAAGAGGACCACCGCCAGCAGCGTGGGAAGCACGATGCGCAGGAGAAAGCCGCGAATGTCCATCTCCACCTCCCGGGTCGGTCCGTCATGTCCCGGCTCGCAGCAGGTCTCGGATCGTGCCGCGACCCATGTTTTCGAGCCGGGATGCGAGGCCCAGCAGGACCTCGCCGCACAGCAGGGCGTCTCCAAGGGCCTCGTGGTGCCGGTCCACGGGGATTCCCAGTGCCTTGGCGACGTCGGGCAACCGGAGGGATCGGTGAGGGCCCGTTCCGCTTCCCAGGAGCGGCTGTTCGGCAAAGAAGGAAGCGAGGCGTGCCGTATCGACCAGGGGCCACCGGAATGGGACGCCGTAGGTCCGGAGGAAGGCCCGGTTCAGGAAGCCGTGGTCCACGGCCTGGACGTGCACGACCAGGACGCGGCCCCGCAGGCGGTCCAGCATGAGTGGGATCACCTGTCGCAGCGGTGGCGCGCCCAGCAGCCGGTCCGGAAGCAGGTGGTGGATCCGGATCGACCTCTCAGGAATGGGATGGCCGGACGGGGGCGCGACGAGGCTGCTCCAGGCCTGGCCCGGCCGGATTCGATCCCCGTCCAGGGGGACGGTCCCGATGGAAAGGATCGCGTCGGTGGCGGGGTCCAGCCCGCTGGTCTCGAGGTCCAGCGCCAGGAAGGGAACCTGCCGCCAGGGCGTCCCGTCGGGAAGGTGGGGCGGCTCCGGGAGGTCCGGCGGGGGGAACGGGAAAGGATCTCCCGGCGAAGGGCCGAGGAGGCGTCGTATCCTGGAGGTCAGTAGCGCCATGTGCCCTCCGACCAGGGTCCTCGTCCCAGCCAGTCGGCCAGCCGGTGCATGGTCACCAGGACGTCCCGAAGCAGGCATCGGTCCCTGGGGGACAGGTCTGCGGGACGCAGGGTCCTGCTGGCGGGTCGGTCTCGAGGATCCTCATCGGGGTCCTCCAGCCGGACCTCCTGGTCGAGGGCCCAGATCCAGGCCCCCATCGCAGCCTGGGCCAGATCCTCCGGGACGACCGCGCGCCGGGCCCCCTCGGCCCAGCGTGCCGGCGTCGAGAGGGCCGGCGCCTCGCCGCCCGCCACGGCGGCGATTCTGGCCAGTTCCCGGAGGGGCAGGAAGAGGTGGTCCTCCAGGTGGATGGCCTCCTTGAGGCGACCATCGGGCCACGACACCATCCCGTGGACCAGTCCCGTCGGAAGGAGGACCCGCAGGTGGGACAGGGAGCGCCGCAGGGCCTCCGGCGTTCTCAATGCGATTCCCAGAAGGCGCTGGAAATCGCCCGGGTCCAGGGGCCCGTCCACAGGCCTGGCATCGATCCACTCGGTGGCCAGGTCCAGACTGCCGGAAGCCACGATCGCCGCCGCGCCATCGTCCAGGCAGCGTCCCGCGATGGACCGATCTGGGAGGCGGGTGCTGCCCGGGAGGCGTGACGACGCCAGGACGCCCTCCAGTCGTTCCAGGAAGGCCTCGGATCGCCGCCGGTCCTGGTCGGAGGCGTCCCTGGAGACCAGCACCAGGGGCATGCCCGGGGTCCAGGTGCACCGGTCTGTCGGGGCCGTGGTCAGCAGGGCCCAGGGGCATCGGGGCAGATCGTCCCTGCCGGCCAGGTCCATGGCCTTCCGGAGCCGGGCATCCGCCACGCGGCACCACAGGAAGGCCCGGGAGGCCTCGTCGAGGTTCCCGGGGCGCCTCCCGGCCAGCGTGGCCGCTGCCGCCTCGGTCCAGGCACCCAGGGCGTCTGGAGTGCCGATTTCCGGAAGCCGTTCCCAGAGATGCACCAGCGCCGCCGAGGGCGGATGCAGGGAACCATGGGCCAGGGGGAGTCGGGGAAACGGGTTCCCGTCGGAGGATCGCCCGACCTCCTCAATGGCAGCCAGGACCCGGAGAAGGTCCGCGGTGGCCGGGTTTGGCGACCATGGGGAAGCCCCGTGGCTGGCGCCGCCCTCATGGTCGGGAAACAGTTCGTTCCCGGGTTCCGGCTTCGGCGGCAGGTCCCGGGCGATCATCGCAGCAAGGCGCCGGGTCGGGCTCGACCGGACCCAGCATCGGATCGCCGGGTGATCCTCGAGGGGGGCCAGGACCTCTCCCGGGAGATGGTAGAGGAGGCTGTCTTCCTCCGCGACGATCTGGTCCAGAGAGGGGAGTTCCGGCCGGCCGTCCAGGATCAGGAAGTCCCCCTCGCCCAGCACTTCCAGGGAGCGTGGCAGTCCATCGGAAGGAAACCGGATCGATCCGCTTCGCAGGAGGATCAGTCCCCCGTCACCAGGACCGAATCGCGATCCCAGCGAGGCCTGGCGGGGCAGGTAGAGGATCTCGATGCCCCGAACCACCCGGTCCATCGAGGAAGGGGGCATCTCGCTCCAGGGGACATGGTGGCGCAGGAAACGGGAGATGTCTTCCATCGGGACCCCTGTGCCCTCTCATTGTAGGCCACCGGAGGACCCGGGAGGAAGACCGATCGGGTTCAGCCGAAGAGGCCGCCGAAGGCCACGATGAGCCCGGCGAAGACCACCGAGACCATCGACATCAGTTTGATCAGGATGTTCAGGCTCGGGCCGGTTGTGTCCTTGAAGGGGTCGCCCACGGTGTCGCCGACCACGCCGGCCTTGTGGGCCTGGGACCCCTTGCCGCCGTAGTTGCCCTTCTCGATGAACTTCTTGGCGTTGTCCCAGGCCCCGCCGGCGTTGTTCAGCATCACGGCGGTGACGAAGCCGGTGGACAGGCCTCCGACCAGCAGGCCCAGCACGCCGGTGACCCCGAAGAGGATGCCGACGATGATGGGGACAATGATGGCCAGCAGCGACGGGAGGACCATCTCCCGCTGCGCCCCCTGAGTCGAGATGGCCACGCATCGGGCGTAGTCCGGCCGCTCGGTGCCTTCCATGATCCCCGGGCGCTCCTGGAACTGGCGCCGGACCTCCTCGACCATCGAGCCGGCAGCGCGGCCCACGGCCTTGATCGTCAGGGCCGAGAAGAAGAAGACCATCATCGCGCCGATGAAGACGCCGGCGATCACGGCGGGGTTCATCAGGGTGACGTCGAAGGCCCGCATGAAGTCCGCCATCGTGGCGTCATAGGTCCCGACGACCGTCAGTTTCATCTCGGCGGCCCTGGCCAGGGCGGCCTGGGAGGCATCGGCCAGATGCCCCTTGACGAAGAGGATCGGCCCCCGGATGTAGTAGCCCGCCTCGCCGATGGAGGGGTTGTCGGCCATGCGGCCGATCCAGATCCGGACCTCCTCGATGTAGCCTGCAAGCAGCGCCAGGGCCGTCAGGGCCGCCGACCCGATGGCGAACCCCTTGCCGGTCGCCGCCGTGGTGTTGCCGAGGGCGTCGAGGGCGTCGGTCCGCTGCCGGACCTCCTTGGGCAGGTGGGCCATCTCGGCGTTGCCGCCCGCATTGTCGGCGATGGGGCCATAGGCGTCGGTGGCCAGCGTGATTCCGAGGGTCGCCAGCATCCCGACCGCCGCGAAGCCGACCCCGTAAAGCCCGAAGGCGAAGCGGCCCTCCTGGAAGCCACTGGGGGCCCAGAAGGCCACCAGCAGGGCGATCACCACCGTGATCACCGGGATCAGCGTGGACATCATGCCGACGGCCATCCCGTCGATGATCGTGGTCGCCGGACCCATCGTGCACTGCTTGGCGATGCCCTTGGTGGGGGCATACTCGTCGCTGGTGAAGTACTCCGTGGCCTGCCCGATCACGACCCCCGCCAGCAGGCCCGCGATGACCGAGATCCAGACCCCCTCGGGGACGATGCCGATGTAGCCCAGGAACCACACCGCCGGGATGATCAGGACCGAGGCGCCCAGGGTGCCCAGCAGCAGGGCCCGGAGGAGGTTGCGCTGGGTGGCGTCCTCTTTCGCCCGGACCAGGAAGATGCCGAAGATGGAGAGGATCGTGCCCACGCCGGCGACGATCATGGGCGAGAGGACCGCCTTCAGGTTGTCCGACTGGTTCGCGTAGGGGAGGGCGGCTCCCAGTGCGGCCGTCGAGAGGATCGACCCGCAGTAGGACTCGTAGAGGTCCGCGCCCATGCCGGCCACGTCGCCGACGTTGTCACCGACGTTGTCGGCGATGGTCGCCGGGTTCCGGGGGTCGTCCTCGGGGATGTTGGACTCGACCTTGCCCACCAGGTCGGCCCCGACGTCGGCGGCCTTCGTGTAGATGCCGCCACCGACGCGGGCGAAGAGGGCCTGGGTCGAGGCGCCCATGCCGAAGGTCAGCATCGTGACCGTGATCTCGACCAGTTTCTGGTGTTCGGTGGTTCCGGCGTGGACGAAGGTCAGGCCCAGGGCCGAAAGGCCGTTCTGGAGGTGCTCGGGGGTATAGACCAGTCGGTCCAGGATCAGGTACCAGAGGGAGATGTCGATAAGCCCGAACCCGACCACCACCAGGCCCATCACGGCGCCGGACCGGAAGGCCACCTGCAGGGCCCGGTTCAGGCTGTGAATGGCCCCCTGGGAGGTCCGGGAGGAGGCGTTGGTGGCGGTCTTCATCCCGAGGTATCCCGAGAGGCCCGAGAAGAAGCCGCCGGTCAGGAACGCCACCGGGACGAAGGGGTTCTGGATGCCCAGGTAGCTCAGCACGGCCAGGATGACCACCATCACCGCGAAGACGATGGTGACGACCCGGTACTGCCGTCCGAGATAGGCGTAGGCCCCTTCCCGGACCGCCTGAGCGATCTCCCGCATGCGGTCGTTGCCGTCCTCGGCGTTCATCATCATGCGATAGAAGACGTAGGCCATGATCAGGGCGATCAAGGACCCGATGGGGGCGATCCACCACAGGGTCGTCACCAGGTCACCGCTCATGAGCACCTCCTCCACTTGGTAAGCGTCCGATCCCCTCGACGCGCGAGTCAAAGTGCGTGATTTCTACACCGAAAGCGGTTCTGAGTCAATCCGGATAGAAGAAGTCGGAAAACCACCAAGATTCAGGAATCTTGCCCCGGCGGGACCTCGTCTTCGTCCTCCTGCAGGCTCTCCTGGGTCGCGGGTCCGGCCTCCACGTCCCGGAGCCGCCGGACCATCACGCGGGTTCGGGTGCCCACCTGCTCCAGGGCGCGCCCCGCCTCGCCGATGCGCTTCTCGGCCCGGGCCAGGGCCTCCCCGAAGCGCTCGAATTCCCCCTTCACCGCCCCCAGGAGCCGGAGGACCTCCTGGGAACGGTGCTCGAGGGCGAGGGAGTGGAATCCCACCTGGAGTGCGTTGAGCAGCGCCGCGATGGTCGTGGGTCCCGCCACGATGACCCGGTGTTCCCGTTGGAGCGACTCCACCAGTCCCGGGCGCCTCAGGACTTCGGCGTAAAGGCTCTCCAGCGGCAGGTAGAGGATGGCAAAATCGGTGGTGGCCGGCGGTGCGACATACTTCTCCCGGATGGTCCGGGCCATCTGGCGCACCCGGGCCTCCAGGGCCTTCGCGGCGGCATCCACGGCCTCGGAATCGCCGCGATCCGAGGCCTCCAGCAGTCGCTGGAAGTCCTCCTGGGGAAACTTGGCATCGATGGGCAGCCAGACGGGGCCTTCGTCCCGGGAACCCGGGAGGCGGATGGCGAACTCCACCCGATCGGAGGAACCGGGCCGGGTCGCCACGTTGCAGTCGAACTGGGAGGGCAGGAGGACCTCGTCCAGCAGGGTCCGGAGCTGCACCTCCCCCCAGGTCCCCCGGACCTTCACGTTCGAGAGCATGCGACGCACGTCGGCGAGCCCTGCGGCCATCGCCGTCATCTCCCCGAGACCGCGATGAACCCCTTCGAGTTGCTGGCCGACCCGGGCGAAGGACTCTCCGAGGCGCTGGTCCAGCGTGGTCTGGAGGCGTTCGTCCACGACCTTCCGGACCTCCTCAAGGGCCTGGGCGTTCTCTTGTCGAAGGGCGTCCAGACGGCCCTCCACGGTGCCCCGGAGGGCCTCCTGCCGCGTGGACTCGGCCTGGCGCATCTCCTCCAGGCTCCGGGACAGATTCGCCACCAGGCGGTCCAGCGCCGCCGAGACCTCGAGCCGCTGGTCCCGGAGGCCGCCGCCGACCTCTCCCCGGAATCGGGCGATCTCGTCCCGGAGCATCCCGTCCAGGCGTCCCTGGACCTCAGCGACCTCCCGGAGGACCTGCCCCATCGTCCGTCGGGCCAGGATCACCAGCACCAGGGAGGCGGCGATGACCAGTCCCGCTGCCACGAACAACGCCCACGAGCCGTCTGACATGGCTGGACTCCTGAAGGATGCAGAGCCAGGATCCCACGGGGCCGGGACACGGGTCAGGATTCCCGTTCCATCTGCTTCAGTTCCGAAGTGACGGCGGCCCGGGAGGCGAACCGGCCCATCTGGCGGAAACGCTCCATCGTGACGTACATGCACGGGACGATGAGCAGCGTGGTGGCGGTGGAGAGGCTCAGGCCGCCCAGCATCGTGACCCCGATGGGGTGCCACAACTCGGACCCCTCCCCGCTGCTCCAGGCCAGGGGGAGCACTCCGAAGAGGGTCGTGATGGTGGTCATCAGGATGGGCCGAAGCCGACGCCGGGAGGTCTCGATGACGGCCTCCACGAGTGGCATGCCCTGTTCCAACCGCAGGAAGTTCACGTAGTCCACCAGCACGATGGCGTTGTTCACCACGATGCCGATCAGCATGATCATCCCGAGGAAGGCCAGCACGTTGAACTTGTCCCCGAGGATGGCGAGGCCCAGGAAGGCCCCGGTGAACGAGAAGGGCACGCTGAACATGATCACCGCCGGGTCCAGGAAGGACTCGAACTGGGCCGCCATGATCAGGTAGGTCAGGATCAGGCCCAGGATGAGCATCAGGATCAGGTCCATTCCCGTCTCCTGCTGCTGCTTGGCCTGTCCCCCCAGCCGGAAGGAGAGGTCGTCGTACTTCCGGCGGATGTCCGAGGACCGGTCGTCGAAGGCCCGGGAGACCTCGGCCAGGGTGATGCCCGAGAGGTTGGCCCCGACCCGCAGGACCCGCTGCTGGGCCGAGTGGTCCACCTGCATCGGGGCGAATCCGCTGCCCAGGGCGGCCAGGTTCCCCAGGGGTACCGGCGGGCCGACCAGCGTGGAGACGGGGATGCGGGAGACCTTGGCAGGGTCCTCCCGGTCTCCCGGGGCCAGGCGCACCACGACGTCGATGTCCTTTCCGGTGCCCCGGAAACGGGTCACCGTGGCGCCGTAGATGGAGGTCCGGACGGCCTCCGAGGCCTGGGCCATCGTGGTCCCCGACAGGGCCAGACGACGGCGATCCACGTCCACGTGGACCTCGGGCTTCTCGTAGGGGACCTCGGCCACCACGTCCCGGGTGCCCTCGATCCCCTTCAGCACCGCCTCGACGGCGTAGGCGGCCTCCTTGAGCCGCCCGTAGTCGGACCCCAGGATCTCCACCACGAAGGGCTTGTTGCCCATCAACTGGCCGGGGCCGTTGTCTCCGTACGAGACGTCCCAGGACACGAGGCCGTTCATCTCCCCCAGGATGCGCCTGGCGTCCTCGGCCACCGGCTCGACCCGGCGTCGGCCCGACTCCCGGGGCTTCAGGCGGAGGTTCAGTTCGATGACGTGGGTCCCCTTGCTCTGGCCCATCAGGGCGCTCCAGCCCGTATCGTCCTCACCGACCTGTTCGAAGACGTTCTCGACGTCCGGGATCTCCCGGAGCCGCTGGACGATGTGCCTCGACATGGCGTCGGTCTTCTCCAGCGCGGTCCCCGGTGGCAACTCGACGGTGATCCGGACCTCCCCGCTGTCGAAGGTCGGCAGGAAGTCAAAGCCGACCCGGAGGATCAGGCCGAGGCTGCCCAGGAAGGCCACCAGGGAGACCGCGTAGATCGCCCACCGGTGTCCGAGGGCCCATCCCACGAGGCGAACGTACCCCTGCTCCATCCGGTTCACGAAGTCGGGCGTCCGCCGGCCGTAGGTCTGGCGGCCCTTCCGGGGCTTCCCGGCGAACCAGGCCATGAGCATCGGCGTCAGGAAGATGGCGGTGAACAGCGACGCCACCAGCGTGACCACGATGGCGAAGGCCAGCTGAGAGAAGAGGATGCTGACCAGCCCCTTCACGAACATCAGGGGCAAAAACACGCCGATCGTGGTGAGGGTCGAGGCCGAGATGGCCAGTCCCACCTCCCGGGTGCCCAGCACCGAGGACCGGACCGGCGATTCCCCTTCCTCCAGGTGTCGGGTGATGTTCTCCAGCACGACGATGGAGTTGTCCACGACCATGCCGACGGCCAGGATCAAGGCCATCAGGGAGATGGCGTTGAGGGTGTAGCCCTTCAGGTAGAGCAGCAGGAAGGCGATGATCATCGACCCGGGAATGGAGGCGGCGACCACCAGACTGGCCCGGGCCCTGCGGACGAAGACCAGCACGACGAAGATCACCAGCAGGCCCCCGAGGACCAGGGACCCCTTCAGGTTGTCGATCATCGACTGGATGAAATCCGACGAGTCGAAGATCTCGATGAAACGGATTCCCTTGCCCAGTTGGGGCGCCATCTCGGCCAGGCGCTTCTTGACCGCCCGGGCCACCTCGACGGTGTTGGCACCGGACTGCTTCTGGACCATGAAGACTGCCACCGAGTCGCCGCCGAAGCGCCCGACGGCGTGCATCTCCCGGGTCTCCTGACGGACATCCGCGACGTCCCGGACCCGGACCACCTGGCCGTTCGGGGCCGCGAGGATGGTGTCGCCGATCTCCTCGACGGTCCGGTACTCCCCGGGGACCCGCAGGGGCAGGTCGTACTCGGCATCCTTCAGGCGTCCGGCCGGCATCGCCACGTTGCTGGCCATCAGAACCTGGGAGACCTGGGAGATGGCGATCCCCCGCTGTTCCAGGTCGGCCAGTCGGACGTCCACATGGACCTCCTCCTGGGCCACGCCCCACAACTGGGCGCTGCCCACGCCCGGGATCGCCTGGAGCACCTGCACCACGTGGTCGTCCAGCCAGGTCTTTTCCTTGGTCAGGTCCACCTGGTCGCTGACCACGGCGCCGAAGTAGATCGGGAAGAAGGAGGTGTTGAACTTGAACAGCATCGGCCGGTCCACGTTGTCCGGCAAGGTCTGCATCGCAAAGTCGATGGCATTGCGGACGTCGTTGGCCGCCTCGTCCAGGGGGGTCCCGTAATCGAACTTGAGGTAGATCGCCGAGACGCCCTCCACGGACCGGCTCGTCACCTCGTCCAGGCCCGGGAGGATTCCCAGGGACTTCTCCAGGGGCTTCGTGATCTTCTCCTCGACGTCCCAGGACGACGCACCGGGATACAGGGTCACCACCGTGATGACCGGGTTCTCGAACTCGGGGTAGAGGTCGATGGGAAGCCGGAAGAGGGCCACCAGTCCGAAGATGGTGATGGCGATGTAGAGGATGCTGGCGAAGACGGGCCGTCGGACCGAGAGTTCGGTGAGTTTCATCCTGGCCCCTTCATGGTTCCGACACGCGGACGACGGTGCCCGGCGCGAGGTCCTTCGGTGCCACCGTGATCAGCCGTTCCCCGTCGGCCAGTCCCGATTGGACCAGCATCCGGAGGCCGTCCCGGCGCCAGGGCCGCAGGCGGCGTTCCAGGACGCGATCTCCTTCCCCGGCCAGCAGCACGACGACCTCGTCGCCCTCCTCCCGCCGAACCGTGTTGAGCGGGATCACGAACACCCGTCCCGCGGCGAGGCGCATGTGCAGCGACCCCGACATGCCCGGGACCAGCAATGGACGTCCGTCGTCCCCGGGGACATTGGGGACCGCCACCCGGAGGCGCACCATCTTGCTGGCCGGGTCCACCACGGGCCCCACCATCTCGAGGCGGCCCGAGAACTCGCGTCCCGGGATGCCGTCGAAGGCGATCGTGGCCTCCTGTCCCGGAGCCAGACGCGAGAACCAGGCCTCCGGAGCCGAGGCCTCCACCTTCAAGGGGTCGATCACCTGCATCACGAGCAAGGGCATTCCGGAGGTCGGGGCCGTCTCCTGGCCCACGTCCACCATGCGCTTCACCACGAGGCCCGCCACTGGTGCCCGGACCGTCGCCTCGGACAGGTTCCGCCGGGCGAACTCCAGGCCGGCCAGGGCCATGTCCAACTGGGCCCGGGCAACGCCGACCTGGGCCTCGGCCGCCTGGAAGCCAGCCTCGATCCGGTCCGCGTCCGAGGGGGAGATGGACCCGGTCCTGGCCAGTTCCAACAGCCGTTGGCGTTCCTTGGCCACGTTGTCCCGCTGCACCTCCGCGGCCTTGAGGCCGGCCCGGGCCATCGCGGCCTGGGCCTCGGCGTTTCGGAGCGCCGTCCGGAGGTCCCGGGTGTCCAGTTCCAGCAGGACCTGCCCCTCGGCCACCAGGGCGCCCTCGTCGCAGTGCCATGCGGCGACGCGCCCCGGGACCTTGGCCACCACGTTCACGGTGGCGGCAGGGCCGGCCATTGCCGGGAGCGACAGGGACTCCTCCCATTCCTCCGGCGCCACCGCCCGGGCGACGACCTTCGGGGCCTCGCGCCCTTCCCCGTCCGTCGGCTTCCCGGGGCAGCCGAGGGCCAGCAGCGCAAGGCCGACGGACGAGAGCATTGCGGATCGCTTCATGGCCATCTTCCTCCCAGGGCCTCCCGGAGACGTTCCCGGGCCAACCAGGCCTCGTGACGGGCATCGAGGGCGCCGGTCTCGGTCTGGAGCGCCAGGGCCTCGGCGTCCAGGACGTCGGTGGTCGTGTTGAGGCCGTTCCGGGACCGCTCCATCTGGATCCGCAGGTTCTCGCGGGCCTGCGTCACGGCCCGATCGGTCCGCAGGACCTGGGCCCGGGCATTCTGGAGGGCGAGCCACTGGGCCTTCACGTCCAGGCGGATCAGGTCCTCGACCTGCTCCGCAGCCCGGAGGGCGGAGGCGACGTCGGCCTCGGCCGCGCGGAATTTCAGGAAGTTGTGCCCCCAGTCCCAGGCGTTCCACTGGGCGGTGAGCCCCACAAACCAGGAGTCGGGCTTCGAGAACTGCGTCGCCGTCGCCCGATTGTAGGAGAAGAGGCCCGAGACCTGGGGCAGCCACGAGGTTCCCTGGAGGTCCCGGGCCGTCCTGGCCATGCGGACCGCGACCCGGACCTGCCGGACCTCCTCCCGGTCCTCCAGGGCCTTCGCCAGGCACCGGTCCAGGGGGGGCGGATCACCGGCGTCCGCCAGGGGTTCGGCCAGTTCGATCTCCGCATCGAGAGACAGTCCCAGCATCAGGGCCAGGGAGGACTTCTGGACCTCGGCACCCATCCGGGCCAGGTCCAGCCCCTGCTCCAGGTTCGCGATCTGGACGTCGATCCGAAGCACGTCGTCCTTCTTGAGCAGCCCGACCCGTTCCGCATCCTGGGCCTGTCGGTAGTGTTCCCGGGCCGCCTTGAGCAGTTCCTCCAGCACGGTGAGACTGCGCCTGGCCTTCCAGAGGCCCAGGAATCCCTCGATGGCCTGCAGGCGCACGCGGCGTTTCTCGGCGGAGAGGTCCAGGGCGGCCCGGTCCAGGTTCAGGGTTGCCAGGTGCGCCGCCAGGGCCAGGGGCGCCAGGCCCGTGAGGGGCTGGACCACCGCGACCGAGGCCGACCAGGTGTTTCGGGCCCGGATCACGCTGTCCCCGGAGCCGAAGAGATCCGTGACCCAGGAGAACTCCGGCGGGATCGTCGCCGGGTCCGGACCCTGGAAGGTGAACTTCAGGGCCGAGTCCCACCGCTGGTAGTCCGCCGAGAGGTTCACCCGGGGGCCGAGGTCCGCCAGGGATGCGTGGCGTTCGTAGCGCGCCTTGTCCTGGCCGGCCTGCCGGGCCTTCAGGGAGGGCGAATGGGCGAGGGCCCGATCGACCACCTCCTCGACCGTCCAGGGGTCGGCAATCGCCGGTCGGGCCAGCAGGAGCCCGGCCAGGAGGCACCCGAGAGGGGTTCCGAGTCGCGTTGCCATGTCCGTCCTCGTGCCCATGCAGCAACAGGAAGGCACCGAACTCTACCAGCGGGCAGGGGGTTCGGCAATCGCCAATCGGGTCTATCATTGCCTCCGTCGTGTCGGAGGGCGGGCGATGACGGTTCCTTCGCCGCTGGTGATGGAGGTTCCCGGGGCCTGTGCTGGCTGGGTGCGGGTGAAGGGCTGCCGCAACGGGCCTTCCCCGGAGGCCCTGGTCCAGGAACTGGAGCAGGCGGCTGCCGAGGCCGTGACCCGGAACGGGACTCCATGGGCGGAGGATCGTCGGGCCGTGGTCCGGAACCTGCTGCGCCACGGGAACTATCGCCCCACGGGTCGGGCGAAGCCGGCCAGCGAGTACCTGCTCCGGGTGGCGGCAGAGGGACAGGTGCCTCGGATCAACGTGCTGGCGGACCTCAACAACCTCGTTTCGCTGCGGACCCTGCTGCCCATCAGCATCGTGGACCTGGACCGGGCCCGGGAGGACATGTTCCGGGTCCGTCACGGCCGACCCGGGGAGCGGTATGTCTTCAATCCGTCCGGGCAGGTGCTGGACCTGGAGGACCTGATCCTGGTGGCGACCTGGGGGGAGGATCATGCCATCGCGACGCCCGTGAAGGACTCCCAGGCGACCAAGACCGACGCCGGGACCAGCCGGGCCCTGGCGGTGATCTACGGTCCCGGGGACCTGGAGGCGGAGGTGCGCGACGCAACGCGCATGCTGGCCGCCGGGATCGCCTGCCATGGGGGAGGGGCCGTCACCTGGGGGGTTGCGAGGGGACCCTGAGGGGCAGGATCCCCGATCGGGCAGCCCTGGCGCGTCGCGTCTAGGAGCCGGGGCGGCGGAGCCGATCGAGGATTTCCCGGACCTTCCGGGCGAGTTCCTGTGCCCGGAAGGGCTTTTGCAGCAGTGGGGCCGCCTGGGGCAGGGCCGTGGTCTGGAAGAGGGACCGCTCCGCGTAGCCGGTGATGAAGAGCACCGGCAGGTTCGGCAGGAATGCCCGGGCCCGGTTCCACAGTTCGATCCCGTTGCCCCCGGGCATCACCACGTCGGAGACCAGCAGGTCCACCTGGTCCCGTCCCGGCTGGGAGAGGAGTTCCAGCGCCTGGGCCGCGTCCCGTGCCTCCAGGACCCGGTAGCCGAAGGACTCCAGCACGGTCCGCACGTAGGACCGGACGTCGGGGTGGTCCTCGACCAGCAGGATCGTCTCGTTGCCCCCGACGATTCGACCCTCGGAGGCGCCGAAGGCCCGGATCTCCTCGGAGGGGGTGGGACTCGAGAGGGGCAGTTCCACCCATACCCGGGTGCCCCGGCCGGGCTCGCTCTCGATCCAGACCCTGCCGTCGTGCTGCTGGACGATGCCAAAGACCGTCGCAAGGCCCAGCCCCGTGCCCTGACCGGTGCCTTTCGTGGTGAAGAAGGGCTCGAAGGCGTGGGAACGAACCTCCTCGCTCATCCCGATTCCGTTGTCCTCCACCACCAGTTGCGCCGCGATGGGACCACCGGAATGCCGTGATTCCTCCGGTGGCCGCAGCCGGGTCCGGATCGTGACCACCCCGCCCTTGGGCATCGCGTCGCGGCTGTTGACGACCAGGTTCATGAGCAGGGTCTCGATCTGGCGCGGGTCCGCCCGGACCCACAGGGGATGGCCCTCCAGGTGCAGCGCGACCTGGATGTCCTCCCGGACCAGGCGATGGAACAGGGCCTCCATTCCCTCGACGACGCGGTTCAGGTCCACGATCTTCTTTTCGACCGCGTGGCCCCGGGAGAAGGAGAGCAGTTTCGAGGTCAGTTCCGCGGCCCGGTCCGAGGCCAGGACCACCTCCTCGAGGTATCCGTGACGCGGGTCCTCGGGGGTCAGGGTCTCGAGCACCATCGCGGCGAAGCCCCGGATCGCGGTGAGGAGGTTGTTGAAGTCGTGGGCGACCCCGCCGGCGAGCTGGCCCAGGACCTCCATCCGCTGGGAGATCTGGGCCTGCATCTCCTTCCGCCGCCGCTCCGAGAGGTCCCGGATGATGGCGAGGACCTCCAGATGATGATCCCGCCGGACCGACCGGGCCGAGACCTCGACGGCGAAGACGGACCCGTCGGATCGCCGATGTTCAGTCTCATAGAGCGTCTGGGAATCCAGGGCCTCGGCCAGGCGGGCCCGGACCGAATCCCCTTCTCCTTCCGCGTGCAATTGTTCCAGGGGCATGCCGATCAGGATGGTGTGGGCGTAGCCATACTGGACCACGGCGGCCCGGTTGGCCTCGAGGATGCGCCCCTCGGGAGAGATGACCAGGATGATGTCCCGGGCCTGCTCGGCCAGCACCCGGTAGCGGTTCTCCACCTCCAGCATTCGTCGGAAGGCCACCGTGCGGTAGTGACGGGACAGGAGCAGGAAGAAGAGCAGCGCGAGCAGGACCAGCAGGCCCAGGATCCAGAAGAAATGGGAGGTCTCTTCCCGGATGGGCCGCAGGACCTCGTCCTCGTCGGACTTGGCGACGACAGACAACGGGAGGCCCGGGATGGATGCCGTCACGGCCAGGACGTCCCGGCCCCGGTAGTCCGACCCCCGATGCAGGTGGATTCCCTCGTATTCGGGGATGGGGCGCGCCGGACCCCGGACCGGCAGGAGGTCCTCCTGCGGGATCCGGTTCGGGGACAGGGGCGGCGGCGTGAGGATCCGCAGTCGGTCCCCTTCCGACAGGGCCAGGAGGACCTCCTCGGAGGGGAATTCCGGGAAGAGCACGGGCTCGAGCGATGCACGCCATCGGTCGGGAGCCAGGGCGACCGCGACGACTCCCAGGGGAGGGGACGAGGGGGGCGATCCTTCGGCGTCGACCGGATGGGCGACCAGGAGCCAGGATCCGACCTCCGGGACGACCTCGAAGAAGTCTTCGAGGGACCGCTCCAGGGTCTTCCGGGCCAGATCCGCCAGCAGGGCATCCGGGAGAATCCCCGGGAACCGGTCCTTCCGGAGTCGCACCTTGCCGGAGGCGTCCACCAGGGCCACCGAGGCCAGGTCCTGGCTCTGCAGCACCGCATCGACGATCATGCCGACATGGGTCGACAAGTCCTCCGGGGCACCTGCCTCGGCCGCCCTGGCAGCCTCGGGGGACAGCAGCCCCCGGAACGACGGGAACTCGGCCATCATTCGGGCCTGGGCCCGGGCCGCCCGGGCCAGACCGAGGAACCGGTCGCGACGGAACTGGACCTTCTGGGTCAGGCGAACCTCGGCCTTCCGGAGACAGTCCTCCCGGCGCTGCTCCAGATCCTGGCGCTTCACCAGGCAGGTGCCCACGATCACCGCCAGGGCCAGGACCAGCATCGC
Organism: Deltaproteobacteria bacterium; assembly: GCA_029547805.1. Classification (GTDB taxonomy): domain Bacteria; phylum Myxococcota_A; class UBA9042; order DTJE01; family DTJE01; genus JAGOKF01. The sequence goes on along the minus strand of JAKPOP010000003.1, from coordinate 298,347 downwards.
CACGAAGGATCGGTGCCGGAAGGCCCCGGGGATCCGGCGCAAGGGCGTGTCCAGTTTCCGGATCACCGAGGAATCGGCCATCGAACGCCTTGGACTCCGAGTGGCGATAGTATCGCCAACGGAAGGCGGCCCGTAAAGAAGAAAAAACAGTCAAGGTCCTCGGGCCGGACGAGGCGGTCAGCGGCGGCGGGGTGTCGCGGGGGCCTTGGGCCGCCACTGCTCCAGGTGCCCCTGGACCTCGTCCGCCAGACGGCGATCGGGAAGGGGGCCCCGAGCAGCAGGGCCTGCCTTGTAGAAGATCAGCAGGTGATTGAATCCGCGGAGGGAATAGTTCCCCTCGATGGCGGCGGTGTGCCAGTGGTTCCGCTTCAGGGTCGCGTTGTGGCGGACCACGGCGACGTGGTCCACCGGGAGGAACCGTTCGGCCAGCAGCCCGAAGAGTCGGACGCCGATGGGAATCAGGGGCTGTCCCTTCCGGAAGGAGTCGCAGACGTAGAACGCCAGATAGCGCCCCGGCCTCAGGATGCGATCGGCCTCGGCCACGACCTCCCGGAGGGCGGACCAGTACTCGGGCTGGGCAGCGTTCCACTGGCCGATGCAGTCCGGGCTGCCCGAGTATTCCAGGTGGTCGGAGTAGGGCGGGTCCGCGAAGACGAAGTCGGCCTTGGCATCCTCGAGGGGAAGGTGTCTGGCGTCGGCTCGGAAGATGTCCTTGCGCGTGGGCTGGACGTCATAGCCCAGGGCCCGTCGGCCGCAGTCCCGAGCCACATCCAGGGTGGTCCCGCTGCCGGCCATGGGGTCCACGACCAGGTCCCCGGGGCGGGTATAGCGCTGGAGGAGATTCCAGACGACGTAGGAAGGCGTCGCTCCTCGGTATGCGGTGTCCCCCTGGGGCGTCTGGCCATAGTTCTGGGAGGGGTAGTCCCAGAGCGTCGTGGTCTGCAGGCGTAGCGGGGGTTTGGGCATCTGGCGCCTCCCGGCCCCTGGCCGGCCGGATGCTAGCACGAACCGGTCCCGGGGGCGTCGCTCGGGGCGGTTGGAGTCGGTTGCGGGACGGATGGAATCCATTCTAGAATGGTCCCAAGAGCACCGAACAGGTTGCAGGTGGAGGAACCCTTCCGAGGATGGGAGGCCATCTTGGCGGCCCTTCCCGGGCTGTTGGCTCGGGAGCGTGCCGTCGAGGGGCGTGGCCTGCCGGGCGGCTGGGAGGCCGTCGTGAGGGAGTGGACGCTCCTCCTTCAGGCGATGCTGGAGTTGAATCCGCCGGTCGATCGGGAGCCCCCTCCCCCGGGCGTGCGGGACCGGGTCGGGTCCCTGATCCGGGAGGCCGCCGCCCAGGGCCTCGGACTTCCCGAGTGCCTGGAGGTCGTCCTGGGCGGCCGGAGGATCCTGGAACAGGAGGCCCTCGGGTCCCCGGATGGGCAACGGGGGGCAAGACGCATCACGGCAGCGTGCGATCGCGCGGTCCTGCTCCTGGTCCGGGAGTGGAACCGCCAGGAGGATCCGGACGCTCCCTTGAAATCGCGTCCGGTGGGCGCTTCGAACAACCACCCGGACGCGCTTGCCATCACGGATGCCCTGAGATTCCCGGTCTTCCTCCTCACGGGTGCCCTGGAGGCGGCCTGGTGCAATCAGGCGGCCCGGGAGGTCTTCCATCCGCTGGGGTCGGGAGCGGATGCCCCGCCTGGGCAACCCGGATGTTGCGGCACGGTCGTCCCGGAGGTGGCCATCGCGGTCGCCGCGATGGTCCAGGCCGGCTCCGAGGAGGCCTTCCTGGAACGGGAGATTCAAACCCGGATCGGGCCACGGTTCATGGGCATCTGGCTGAGACGGCTGCCACCGGGAACGACCCCGGTCGGGTCCTTCCTGGTGGCGATGGTCGACCTGACGCGCCGCCGGGAGATGGAAGGACACCTTCGGAGGTCCCGCCAGGTCCTGGAGGAGAAGGTCCGAGTCCGGGCGGAGGAACTGGAGCAGGCGAATCGCGCCCTCCAGGAGCAGATCCAGGAGCGGACCGCTGCCGAGGCCGTGCTGCGGGAGAGCGAGGAGCGCTACCGCCTTCTGGTCACCCTCTCTCCCGACGGGATCGTGGTGCATCAGAAGGGCCGAGTGGTCTTCTACAACGAGGCGGCCGCTGCAATTCTGGGGGCCACCGGGGAGGATGGTCCGCGTCTGCTGGGCCAGTCGGTGGTCGACTTCGTGCACCCCGACTGCCGGGCCGAGGTCGTCGATCGAATCCGCCGGATGTCCGAGGGCCAGGTCGCGGTTCCTCCGATGGAGGAACGCTTCCTGGGAATCCACGGAGAGATCGTGGACGTCGAGGTGAAGGCCTCGGCGATGACCTGGGAGGGGCAGCCTGCGGTGATGGTCGTCTTCCGGGACATCCGGGATCGGCAGCGGGCCCGGCGGGAACTCGAGGAGCGGGCCTCGGTCGCCGAGATGCTGCTGGAGGGACGGGAGCGCCTCGGGAAGGCCTCCCCCGAATCCCTGCCGGACGAGGTCGCCCGGGTCTTCGGCAAGGCACTCCGGATCTACCGGCTCTTCTGGTGCGTTCCCGACGGCCTCCAGGGGCTCTTCCGGATCGCCGGACGATTCTGCTGGTTCGAATCGGATCGACCCGCCCTCCGGGAGGTCTCAACCCTTCCAGCCGAGATCCTGGGAGAGATGGAGAAGTCGCTGCGCTCCCGGAAGACGGTCTGCCTCCAGTCGGCCGGAAGACCGTTCGCCGGAACGCCGTCCTTCGCAGGGGAGGCCCGGAGCATCCTGCTGGCCCCCGTGTCCTACAACGAGAAGGTCTTCGGGGTGCTGGTGGCCTGCTGCAGGGAGGAGAACGGCTTTCCGGAGAACCGTCGCCTGATGGCCCAGACCGCTGCGGAGTACATCGGCGCGGCACTGGAGAACATCCAGTTGACCATGCGCCTGCGGGAGGCCGAGGAGCGCCTCCGGTCCATCTTCACCAACGTGCTGGAAGGGATCTACGTCGCCGGTTCCGACGGGAGGCTCCTCGCGGCGAACCCGGCCCTGGCGCGGATCCTCGGGTACCGGGACCCGGGGGAGATGGTCGCGGCCATCGGGGATTTCCGGGAGACGGTCCATGCGGATCCGGATCAGCGGAGGGCCCTGGTGCGGTCCCTCCAGGAGCGAGGGGAGGTTGCAGGGTTTCCCTATCTGGCCCAGCGGGCCGACGGGAGGACGGTCTGGGTCGCGGAGACGGCCTGGGCCATCCGGGACGACCAGGGCCGGGTCCTGCGATGGGAAGGGGTCATCGAGGACATCCACGAGCGCCGGGTGATGGAGCAGCACCTGCAGCGCGGACAGAAGATGGAGGCCCTGGGTCGACTGGCGGGGGGCGTCGCCCATGACTTCAACAATCTCCTGGCGGCCATCCTGGGGTTTGCCGGGATGCTGCTGGAGGAACAGACCCTGGACCCGAAGTCCCGGGAACTGGTGGACGAGATCCGGTTGGCGGGGGAGCGGGGCGCCGACCTGACCCGTCGGCTGCTGGTGTTTTCCCGGGGCCAGGTCAGCGAGACGAGCGACGTGGATCTGGTCGCAGCGGTCCGGGGTCTGGAGGTCTTTCTGAAACGGCTGGTCGGGGAGGACATCGACTACCGGTGCCTGCTGCCGCAGGAGGAGATCTGGGTGCGCCTCCAGGGCGGGACTCTGGACCAGTTGCTGATGAACCTGGTGGTGAACGCCAGGGACGCGATGCCCCAGGGCGGGATGCTCCAGATCCGGGTCTCCCGGAGGGCCGTCCTTTCGGACGAGAAGTTCCGAGACGTCCTGGTGAGTCCGGGGGACTACGGGGAGGTCGAGGTCGCGGACACGGGACTCGGGATGGACCCGGAGGTGCAGGCCCGGGCCTTCGAGCCCTTCTTTTCGACCAAGGAGGCGGGGAAGGGGACCGGGCTCGGCCTCAGCGTGGTCTATGGCATCGTGCGGCAGAGCGGCGGCGCGATCCTGCTGGAGAGCGAGGTGAGTCGGGGAACCCGGTTCCGCATCCTGCTCCCGGCGGTTCCTACTCCCGGCGGGTCGAGGTCGGCGGGGATCGGGGCCGCGTCGCCGCTTCCCGTTTCGGAACGGGAGATCCTGGTCGTCGAGGACGAGGCGGCGGTGCGGGGCCTGCTGAAGACCTTGCTGGAGCATGCGGGGTACCGGGTGCAGGTCGCGATCGACGGGAGGGATGCCCTGGAGATCGTCCAGAGGCGGGGCCATCCACCGGACCTGCTGTTGACGGACCTGGTGATGCCCCGGATGGACGGGGAGGCGCTCGTGCGGCACTTGAGGGCACAGTGGCCCGAACTGCCGGTGCTGTGCGTCAGCGGTTATGCCCGGGACACGGGATTCCTGGAGAGGGTCGTGCCCCCGATCCGCCTGATCCAGAAGCCCTTCCACGTGGGCGAGGTCCTCGGGGAGATTGCCCGGATGCTCGGCGGAACCAACGACGGGAGCCGGTGACCTCGGGGGAGGGCTAGCGACCGAAGGGGATCGTGAGGCGGATCCCGACGGCCTTCTGGTTCAGGTCGTATCCCACCGTGACGGGGATGTTCTTGTACTGGAGGCCGATCTCCGGGCGGATTCCCTGGGTCTTGTCCGGGCCGTATCCTGCCGAGACCCCCGCGATGACCTTCCAGTTCTGGTCCAGGGCCCGGGCCGTCTGGATCGAACCCACGCCCTCCGAGAAGCGTCCATCCTTCCAGGTGGCCTGGTTCTCGGCCCGGACCATCCAGGCCCCCAGCGTGTGCTCGACGGCGACCCGGAACCGGTCGATGGGGACGTCCGCCGCGTTCTCCCGGTGCCACTCGACCAGGAACGCCTCGAATTCCTTCGGGTCCCGGAAGCCGAACCGCAGACCGACCGCCAGCAGGCGATCCGAGGCGAGGTCGTAGCGGGCGCTCCCGCCCACGGACCAGCGATCCGACACCCGGGCATCGACGTCTCCGGAGACCGTGGCCTTTCCCCCGGCGCCCAGTTCCGCCTTCAGGGCGGCCGTGAGGTCCTCGGTCCGCCACGTGACGTTCCCCGAGGCGGCGCCACTGCCGGGTCCCCCCCCGTTCTCGATCCGTCCACCGACGGCCAGCGGGCCCTGCTGGTAACGAACCTCCGTGGACGACCGGACGCCCTGAGAGGTCATCTCGGTGGCGTCGATGCGCTGCCAGGCCTCCTTCGTGATCTCCTGGGAGAGGCGTACCGACCAGGCCCCCCCGGCCTCGACCTTCGCCGCGCCCTTGAGGACCCGTTCCGACCCGTCGGTCCACTGCACCGTCGCGTCCACGGCACCGGAATGTCCCCGCTCCTTGGAGACCCCGAGGGTCGCCTCCCCGTGGTCCGTGCGGATCCGGGCACCCGCCGAGGCCGACAGCAGGCCCTCCCGATCCAGGCGGGCCTGGGTGGTCACCGATGCATCGTCGGTCCCGTAGGTCCCCGAGACCTGAGCGGTGGTCCCCTGGTCCTTCCGGTGATCGACCCGGACCTCTCCCCGGAATCTCCCGGCCTCCAGGGCGATCCGGGCGTCGATGGCCTGCAGCGTCAGGTCCCGGACCTTTCCCAGGCGAACTCCGGCACCGGCCGTCCACTTCGGTGCATCCTTGCCGCGGCCCAGGGTCCCGGAGGTCTCTGCGCCGATGCGGGGCACCTCGACGTTGGCTGCCACGGCGCCGGCCGCCGCGAGGATCGCCGCCGCCACCACCTGCCAGGGGTGCTGGACGCCATAGGACTGCAGGGCCGCGGCCAGGGACCGCCCCTCCTCACCGGCCAGGTAGGCCTCGGCCTCGGCCTTCAGCGCAGGGCCGATCTGATCCTGGAGGGCCTCGATCACGGCCTTGCGCCCCGCCTCGTCCAGGGAGGCGTCGTCCTTCGCCAGACCCTCCCCCGCCTTCATCAACGCGTCGACCACCGACCCGGCATATCGGGACAGGGACTCGAGGGAGGTCTGCTTCACCACGGCGTCGAAGAGGGCCCCGCCCAGCATGCGGCCCAGGGCCTGCTCGTAGGCCTGGGGCGACGGCTTCGGACCCGCCGGGGTCCTCTCGGCGTCGGAGGCGACCTCGGATCGGGAGGTCTCCGGAGCGGATGGAGGCGCCGCCGGGGAACGCCCCGGGGACAGGGCCCGGGATCCCTCCTGGAATCCCATGCCCCGGACCGATTCCCGGAGCCCTGAACGGGCGGGAGACGCATCGGATTGGGCATCGACTCGGGTCGTGGATGCCGGATCCCGGGCCGGCGTCGTTTCGGGGGTCATCGAGGAAGCCATGGCCACCTCGCGCTGGCAGACGGTTGATCATAGGACCCTCGCCGGACTGCGACAAGCGCCCCGTTCCCCGGCAACGGATTGGAGCGCCCCGGGGTTCTCTGCTATCCTCGACCCGTACCGACAGAGAGGGGGAGACGGATGCCTCGCATCGCTCGGACGCTGGTCGGTCTGGCGGGCGTCCTGGGAGTCGTCACGGCCTGGGCCGCGCCTCCGGCAGGTGGGAAGCGGGAAACGGACCCCCTGGCCGAAGAGGTGGGGTCCCTCCTGGACATCACCGGTCTCCAGGCCCGGGAGATCGAGGCCCTCAAGAAGCGAATCACGGTCCTCGAGGAGGAGTTGAACCAGGCCCTGGAGGGCCTCCAGCGGCAGCAGTCCCTCCTGGAGCAGAACCGCCTGGAGGCCGGGACCTCCCGGGAGCGGATCGAGGCCCTGGAGGGACGCCTCACGCACCAGGGACGAACCTTGCCGTGGCTGATTCCGACGGCCTCCCTGCGCGTTCGGATGCTCTACGACAGGAATCGGATGGACCTCGACTCGGGTCGGGGAGACAACGACCTCTACCTGCAGCATCGACTGCGGTTGGGGGTCACGCTCCAGGCAGGGTCCGGGGTCCAGGGGGTGTTCGTGATCCAGGACTCCCGAGACTGGGCCGCCGAGAGGACCACGGTGTCGAACCAGGGGGGGCTCGACCTCTACCAGGGATACCTGGCCCTGGACGACCTGGGCGGCACGGGCCTGCGACTGATCGCGGGGCGATTCGCGATGGACCTGGGGTCCGGACGCCAGGTGTCGTCCCGGGACTTCCACAACGTGGGTCAGGCCTTCGATGGGGTGCGACTGGCCTGGCGACGTCCCAAGGTCCTGGCGGCGGACCTCTTCGCCACCTTCGTCCGGGATGGCTGGGCGCCGGTGTTCCGGGAGGGCTGGGGGCAGGACCCCTATGGAGTCTTTTCGGGGATCTACCTGTCCACCGACGCGGTCTCGTGGATGGATGCGGACCTCTATGGCTTCTACCAGGATGACGGGTTCCAGACGGAGACGACCAAGGTGGCGACCGCCGGGGCGCGGCTGGTGGTGCACCCGGTGAAGGGGTTGCGGCTGGAGGGCGAGGCGGCGGTCCAGTTCGGCAGGGTCACGATCCGGGACCTGGAGGCCCGGACTCGGGAGGCCACCCACCTGGCGACCGCCTATGCCGCCGAGGCCCGGTACGAGTTCCAGGGCAGGACCCGGCCCTTCATCGCCCTCTCCTTCGCCAGCGCCTCGGGCGATTCGAATCCCTGGGACGGCCGGGACGTGGCCTACCGGCCCCTGTTCCCGGAGCCGACGGCGTTCCTGGGGCGACTGGGGATCTTCACGTGGCAGGGAGTCTGGGACCTGGGGCCCTCCCTCGGGCTCTCGCCGGTGGAGGGACTTCGCATCTCTCTGGCATGGCACTTCTTCAGCCTCTCCAGCGACGGCGGGACGCTGGCCGCCTTCGACGCCGACACGTTCCGGGCCTCGGACCCGAGGCCTCCGGCTTCAATGGGCCGGACCTTCCACGTGCCCGCGGGTGGAAGCCGGTTCCTGGGCCATGAAGGGGACTTCTCCCTGGAGTGGAGGGCCCTCCCCTGGCTCACCGTGGAGGCGACATACGGACTCTTCCAGCCGGGCGCTGCGGCCCGTCGGGGGGAAATCCTCTCCGTGGGGGAGCGAACGACCGAAGGCACGGGGGCGGCACCGGTTCCCTACTGGCGACGAGATCATCGCCTGGGAGCGGACCTGTCCCAGCGTCTGCTGGTGGGATTGCTGCTATCCTTGTGACCCGGAACCTGGTCCTGCGACACGGGAGGTGCGGGGTGGAGTTTGCCTGGGCGAGCCGAACGGACGTGGGGCGAGTGCGCAGCCGCAACGAGGACGCGCTCCTCTGCGACGGCGGCCTCGGGTTTTTCATGGTGGCCGATGGGATGGGCGGCCACCAGGGGGGAGAGGAGGCCAGCCGCATCGCGTGCCAGAGCGTGGCGTCGTGCATCCAGCGGCATCGAGCCCTCCTGGAACGGGCCGCCCGGGAACCGTTGCCGGTCCACTGGCGGGAGGTGGCCGACCTGCTGGGGGAGGCCTTCCGGGAGGCGAACGAAGCCATCGTCCAGGCTGCGGACCAGGACGTGGCGCTGCAGGGAATGGGATCCACCGGAGTGGCCCTGCTGCTGGTGGGGGACCGGGCCTTCATCGGCCACGTGGGAGACAGCCGGGCCTATCTGGTCCGGGACCGCATGGCGACCCTGCTCACCGAGGATCACAGCCTGCTCTTCGAACTGTTGCACCAGGGGAGACTGGCCCGCTCCCAGGTCGCCCGGTTTCCGATGAAGAACGTCGTGACCCAGGCCCTGGGGATCCGGGGGACGATCCAGCCCGAGGTGATGGACCTCCCGTGCCTTCCAGGGGACCGTTTCCTGCTGAGTTCCGACGGGTTTCATGGAACCGTGGAGGACGAGAGGGTGCCTCGGCTCTGCGACGGCCCCCTGGACGCCGTGGCCGAGAGACTCGTCTCCTTTGCGAACGCGTCCGGGGGTGCCGACAACATCACGACGGTCATCCTGGAAATCCGACGGATCGACGGGGATCCCATCGCCATCCGCGAGCGGTTGCGGCGGGTCCGGGAGACACCGCTCTTCGGTGCCCTGACGCTGGGGGAGATGTTCCGCCTCCTCTCCCGGGCGGATCACTTCCTGGCCCGGCCCGGGGAGGTGCTGGTGCGGGAGGGGGATCGGCTGGACGGCATCCTGGTGGTGCTGTCCGGGGAGGTCGAGGTGCTGCACGGAGAACAGGTCTGGGTTCGGCTGGGAACCGGCGGCACCTTCGGGGAGGTCTGCCTGGTCGAGGACCGGCCGGCGGAGGTCTCGGTGGCCGCCTCCGCCCCGACCGAAGTGGCCCTGATCAGCCGTCGATGGTTCGAGACGGAGGCCGGCCAGCACCCGGCGATGGCGCTCCGGATCATGCGGCAGGTCGCCCGAGGGCTGGCCCAGCGCCTCCGGGCCGCTCAGCAGGACCTGGTGCGCCTCGGGAATCTCGTGGACGTGGACGGCCTTCCGACCCGGTTCGGGGAGGTCCTTCCGGAGCAGTTCGACTTCGAGACGGAAGTGACGCCCGTGGCGGGGCTTCCGACGGTGCAGATGGAGGAGAAGGGATGAATCGCAGGATTCGCACGGGGCTGGCCTGGATTCTGGCGGGGATGCTGGTGCTGGCCGCCGGGGGGTGTGGAAAACGCCCCCGCAAGGCCCGGAGCGCGACTGCCACTGAGGGGCTCTCGGGCGGGGCCCTGGTGTTCTCCGACGACTTCGAGCGAACGGACCTGGGGGAGTCCTGGCTCCAGCGGACGGGCCGCTGGCGGATCGTGGATGGTCGGGTCCGCGTCCAGGGCGACCGGAACGAGGGGCTCTGGCTCCAGGTGGCCCTCCCGGATCGGGTCCGGATCGAGTTCGACGCCGTGGCCCGGACTCCCGACGGCGACCTGAAGTGCGAGGTCCTTGCCTCGGAGCCGAGGCACCAGACGGGATACATCGCCATCCTGGGGGGCTGGAAGAACTCGCTGAGCGTGCTGGCCCGCCTCGACGAGCACGGTGAGGACCGCCTCGAGTCGCCCCGGAAGGCGATCCCCGGGCAGGTCCATCACTTCGTGCTGGTGCGCACCGGCAGCACGCTGGTCTGGTACGTGGATGGGGAACCGGTGCTGTCCTTTGCCGACGAGTCGCCCCTGAACGGCCGCTATTTCGGCTTCAACAACTGGATGGCCGAGGTCGAGTTCGACAACCTCGCGATCTACGCCCTCTGAGGGAACCGCAGCGGCGGCCTGCCGGTCTGCCGGAAGGCGGCATCGAATCGTGATCCCGGGAGACTCCCGGTCAGAAGTTGGTCTGGGCCGCGATGCCCGGAAGGCCGTCCGCCCCCGGATTGCCAAGGGACCCGCCGCCGGTGCCGGCCCGTCCGCCGACCCCCGATCCGAGCCAGAGGATCGAGGCCGACCGGTAGTCGTTCAACTGGTTGACCGTGGCGCCGTGGACGAAGAGGCCGTAGGCCGGACCCCCACAGCCGCCGCCTCCACCGCCGCCATGCCCACCGGCCCCGCCATCGCCGCCGACACCGCCGCCTGCGGCACAGAAGGTCCGGGAGTCCCCGGCGCCGTCCGCGCCACCGACTCCTCCGGTGCCGCCGCTGCCGCCGACGCCTCCCAGTCCGCCGTTGCCCCCGTCTCCGCCGATGCCGTTCTGAACCTGGCAGTTCCGGATCACCGGTGCCGTGGCCAGGGGATTGTCAACGGTGACGAAGATGGCGAAGGATCCTCCGCCGCTGCCTCCGGCGGTTCCTCCGGCGGCCCCGCAGCCTCCGGACCCGCCGCCGCCACCGCTGCCGCCGATGTCCGAGTAGCCGTAGGAGGAGCAGTTCCGGGTCTCGGCTCCACCGCCGGCACCACCGCCGCCACCGCCACCGCCGTGGGCCCCATCACCGCCGTTGCCGGCCGCCGGGGGAACCCAGACGCCTCCGACCACGGCGCCAGAACCCTGGCAGGGAGCGCCGGAGGCCCCGGCGGCACCGGGGGTTCCGGGAAGTCCGTTCCCCCCCTGCTTGGACCGGGGAGGAACCGTGCACAGGCCACAACTGCGGGAGGAGGTGATGCAGACGGGGCCCACGCGACTGTAGTTGAGGTCCGAGATGAAGCCATCGGCCCCGGCCATGCCGCCGTCTCCGCCCGATCCGGTGTTGTTCTGACCCTTCTTGCCATTCTCGGTGGCCTTCGCGGTCTGGGTGTTCGCATTGTTCGGGCAGGTGGGGTCGTTCTCGTCCCACTGGGGACAGATCCCCGTGCCCCCTTCGCCGCCGGAGACATTGGCCGAACCGCACTGCCCCTGCCCGCCACGGCCGCCGGCGACGTGGTTCGCCGGGCCGCAGTTGGCCGTCTCGCAATCCCGGGCTGCGGCCCCGGGGGCCCCCGAGGCCCCGGAACTCCCGGAGGCACCGGCCCGTCCGGGCTCGCCATCGCCTCCCTGGCCGCCGACGATGCGGCTGTTGCGGACGGCCACCGTCGCATCGCTGTTGCGCAGATACACCGCGATGCTGTTGCCCCCGGGGATCCGGTTGTTGGCCCCGATCACCACGAAGCCGTCCAGAACGGTGGACTCGGGGGCGCCCCCGACGATCCCGATGGCATTCACGGCTCCCGGGCGGTCCGGGGTCGGGGCCGGGCCCAGGATCACCGTCTCGTAGGCCATCGGCTCCCGGGTCCGGAAGTCCGCCGAGTAGCCGCCGTAGAGCCCGATGCCCGCCTGGAGCGCGACGGCCTCGGAATAGACCCCCGTGGCCACGTAGACGTCCCGCTTCCCGGCGCCCTGGGCCCGGGAGAGGGCCGTGCCGATGGTCAAGAGGGGGAGGTCGATGCTGCCCGGATTGGCGTCGTTGCCCCACTTGGCCACGAAGAGTCCCGCCCCCAGTTCGCCATCGATGCCGTCGCAGTTCGCATCGCCGTCCCCCGGGAGGTCCTGGGGACCCAGGTAGATGCACTCGCACCCGTTGGCCGGGTTCCGATCCACGTCGAAGAAGCCCTGGTTGCACGTGACCTTGCAGTCGGGCACCGGGCGGCTGGTGTCACAGACCCCGTGGCCATTGGGGATGTTCTGGGCGGCGCAGTTGTTGCCGCAGACGCCGCAGTTCCGGTCATCGACGTAGCGCCCGCTCCCGGGGTCCAGGAAACCCTCGTCGATCACGCCGTTGCAATTGTCGTCGAGGCCGTTGCAGGACTCCTCCGGGAGGACGCAGGGGCCCCATCCCTCGTCCCCGCAGACCTGCATCCCCGTGCAGGTGTAGGAGGGCCCACCCGGGACCGTGTACGACACGGAGCAGCCCCGGGAGACTCCCTGGGAGGCCCCCGTGCAGGAGCAGGTGCCCGAGAGGGGCTGGCACTGGTCCGGGCCGCCCGGGGCCGGGAGACAGGCGAAGGAGGACGGGCAGTCCCCGTCGGACGTGCAGGCCTGGCCGCAGAAGGTGCCCCCCTCGGTTCCGAGGGGCAGGCACCGGGCCCCCTCCCGGACGCAGTCGGCGTCCTGGTTGCAGGGGGAACAGAGCAGCGTGGTCAGGGGGACGCACTGGACGTCATTCAGTTTGTAATAGCCCGGGTCGCACTCGACCACCACGCACCGGGGGGCGGGCCCCGCCAGGGAGCACCCCGGCGTGGCATTGGGGAAGAGGTCGAGGCAGGAGCGGTTGCAGGCCCCGCAGTGCTCCAGGCTGCCATAGACCCCCTGGACCAGGAACGGCTGGTCCACCACGCCGTCGCAGTCGTCGTCGATGCCGTTGCAGACCTCCTCTGCGGGCTCCGCGGCGTTGCACACCAGTCCCATGGGCCCCAGGCAGACGTTCTGTCCCCGGCAGGTCCCGAAGGCGTTCGTTCGCTCGCAGGGACCGCCGTCGGGGAGGTCCTCGTCCACGAGCCCGTTGCAGTCGTCATCGATGCCGTTGCACTCCTCGACGGCCGGGGTCCTGGCATCGCACCCCACAAAGCCCTTCTGCGGGTCGCAGGACTCGTAGCCGTAGCAGGTGCCCACCTCGTTCGTGACCTGGCAGAGACGCTTTTCGCCCTCGTTGGCCTTCCGGCAGAGGCAGTCGCCGCTCGGGGGCAGGCAGTAGGCGGCCCCGTCCTCCCCCAGGGGCGTGCACCGATAGGGATCGGGGCACTGGCTCCCGGTGCAGGGAACCGAGCAGAACCGGCCGGAGGGGGTCTCGATGCACCGTCCGCCCCCGCACTGGGTGTCGGTGGAGCAGGGGGAGCAGACCTTGCCGAACTTCGGGATGCAGATGAACGTGACGTCCGGGAAGGTGTTTACGATGCCGCTGCAGACGAAGTCCTCGGGGCAGTCGCCGGACAGGCAGAGGCGCGTGCAGATGTTCCCCTGCGGCCCCTCGACGCAGAACCCGCTGATGCAGTCCGCGTTGGATGAGCAGGGGGCCAGGAAGCCCCCGGGCTCGATGCTGTCCGGTAGGTCCGTTCCGGGGTCCTCGGAGACGGTGTCTTCCCGCCCGTCCGCCCCCGGGAGGTCCTGGACGTCTCCCAGGACATCGGCAGGGACGTTCGAATCGGGGACCCCCAGGTCTTCATTTCCGCCGGGGGAGCTCCCACCGCAGGAGATCCAGAACAGAAGGGCGGCCACTGGCACGATGGAAAGTCGGTGTCTCATCTTCTCCTCCCGTGGTCTCGGCGGACGTGTCGTGGTCCGCCTTCAACGATACGGCAGGATTGCGGCGTTGCACAAGGGGCAACGTCGCGGGCGGCCTGGGAAGGGGCGATTCGGACACGCGGTAGAGGATCCAGTCCGAGGTCTCCGCGAGGGGATCCAGGGCGGCCTCGGCGTCCCGTAGCGGGGGGGACGAGGACTTCCGGACCAGGATGTAGTCGAAGTATCGCCAGACGGGGCTCTTGGGGAACTCCACACCCGGCTTGGGGGGGATCATCCCCTGTCGGTACTGGATCGGGTTGTGGGGACGCTCCGAGAACTCGAAGTCGGCGACGCCGTGGCGGAGGATGGCGTATAGGAAGTGCAGGTGCCAGAAGGCGCCGTGCTGGATCACGCGGCTCTCCTGGTTCCAGGCCACCTTGAGGAGGCGCTTGCCCTCCTCGGCGCGGTCGAAGAGGGCCGGATAGTCCTCCAGTTCCTTCCGGAAGTCCTGGAATCCCTTGACCAGGTTCCAGACGAAGAGCCCGTTGAGGACCCAGAGGACGACCATCGCCGGCACCACGATGCGCCGAGGTCCCTGGTCCGGCCGGAGCCAGGCGAAGAACAGCAGGAACGCAAACACGGCGTGGCGCATCGACACGACGGACTGGGCCTCGATGTGCTGGGGGAGCAGCATCGTCGACAGGGCCAGCACCACCGTGAGGACCTCGAGGTCGAACCACCGGACCTTCCGCGTCTCGGTCCGGGGGACGTCGGCGGCCCGCCGGACCACCAGCAACACCATCGCGACCATCAGCAGGGCCAGGAACAGGGCGTCGTCGCGCTGGGCCTTGAAGTAGTCCCCGACATGGAAGAACCACCCGGACAGGATCTCGCCGGGCTTGTAGAAGGTCGGTCCGAAGAACTTGTCGAGGGTCCCGAAGGCCATTCCCGACGACGAGGGGGTGCCCTGGACAAAGAAGACCAGGAACCAGGGAAGGAAGAAGACCAGGGCGGGCAGGAGCGGAGCGGCCCGGGCGGCGAAGCCCCAGAGGCCCTGGCCCCGATGCATTCCCCAGAGGAGGAGGCACAACAGGTTCGCCAGCAGGTAGAGGTGGGCGTGGGTGAAGAAGAGGAGCAGGATGAAGAGGGCCGCCCAGGCGCCGGCCCGCCAGTCGGGGGACTCCCGATCCGGTGCCGCGAAGCGCCGGAAGGCGGCGACGGCCCAGAAGAGCAGGGGCATCGCCAGGGCGAAGGAGACGAAGCCGTAGGCGAACATGGCGTTGTAGATCAGCGGGAACGCGAAGAAGACGGTCCATCGGGACCGATCGAAGGCCCTGGCCAGGGAGAGGAAGGCCCAGGGGAAGGCCAGCACGTACAGTGACAGGACCAGGCGGTTGGCCACCAGCAGGTCCCCGGTCAGGGTGGCCAACCAGTGGGTGCCGTAGTAGTAGATGAGGTTGGGCCGCGGGGTCGTCGGGAGGCGGAAGTACTCGGGATAGACCGATCCGGGGTCGTGGTAGTGGTGCAGCACGTCCACCAGGGCGAGGTGCTGCCAGATGTCCTGCATCGGCGGGATCGGGACGGACCAGAGGGGGACCAGAAAGGCCGCCGAGAAGATCAAGAAGAGGCCCCAGAAGATGCGATCGAGAGGGCCCTCTGGCAGTCGGGGTCGCCACATGGCGGGGCATTCTACACCACTTTGCCAGGTCGCCTGCTCGGCGGGCCTTGCGTTCGGGTCGCCCCGGATCAGTGGAGGGGTCGGGGGTCGCCTTCCGGCCGTCTGGAAGGGGAATTCCTGGTTGAAGGGAACGGGACCGTCCTCTAGACTCTGGAGGTCGCCGGAGGGGCCGCTCATGTCTCTGGGAACAAGGGTCCGCTGGTGGGTGCCGGGATGCATCGCGTGGATCGCCGCGTCCTGCTCAGGCGGGGGGGGCGTTCCCGGCACCGATGCGGTCGGGGACACCGGCGGGACACCGGAGGACGTTCGGGAAGAGGTGCAGCCAGAGGACCCGGGAAGCCGGGAACTGCCGGAACTGGTCTTCGTGGACTACGGGAGCCCGGACCCGGGGGGCGCCGACGACTCGGTCCTGGACGAGACGGACGCTGCGACGGACGAGCAGTCGGCAGAGATCATCGAAGAGGTCACCGGGGATCCGGGCGACTCCGGAGAGATTCCCGGCGACATCGGCGTCGATCCGGCCCCGGATCAGGGCCCCAATCCCTTCGAGACGACCTGTTCCCAGGATCCGGATTGCGAGTCGGGGTGGTGCCTCTTGACGGACCAGGGGAGGCGATGCAGCCGGGAGTGCCGAGGGAGCGACTGTCCCGAGGGATGGTCCTGTCGTCCCGCCCTCGCCCCCGGGGGTGTCGCGATCTTCCTGTGCATTCCCGATCTCGTCGGGTTCTGCTCGCCCTGTTCCAGCGATTTCGACTGCCGGATCGGACGCTTCCCCTCGAGCGTGTTGCGGTGCGTCCTGGTGGGGGACCGGGAGGGGGCCTTCTGCCTTCCTGGATGCGCCTCCGCACTGGACTGCCCGGCGGGAACCGAGTGCCGGCCCGCCTGGAACGGCGATGAATCGGTCTGCCAACCCTCGTCGGGGACCTGCACGTGCAGTCCCCGGGCCCTCGAGGCCGGCGCAACGGGACGGTGCCTCAACGCCAATGCGGCGGGAACCTGCGCCGGCGAGCGGCGATGCACCCCGCAAGGCCTGACGGAATGTGACGCGCCGGTACCCGACCGGGAGTCCTGCAACGGACGGGACGACGACTGCAACGGGCGGACCGACGAGGAGGGGGCCCGGGACTGTCGGACCTTCTGGTTCGACCTGGATGGGGACGGCGCCGCGGTGGAGGATGCCGCCGGCCGATGCCTCTGTGCCCCGGAGGGGCTCTATCGAGCGCTGCAACGAGGGGACTGCGACGACCGGAACCCGGGAACCCACCCGGGGGCGCGGGAGTCCTGCAACGGCCGGGACGACAACTGCGACGGGGTCGTGGACGAGGACGGGGCCGCGGGATGCTTCCTCCGCTATCCCGACCGCGATCGGGACGGGTTCGGGGACTCCCGGGGAGGGCGATGCACCTGCTCGGCCCAGGGGGACCTCACGGCGAGCATCGGCGGGGACTGCGACGACCAGGACCCGCTGGTCTGGTCGGGGTCCCAGGAGGTCTGCAATGGTCGGGACGACAACTGCGACGGCCTCACCGACGAGGACGACGCGGTGGGGTGCACGGTCTATTACCGGGACAGCGACGGGGACGGCCATGGGGACCAGGGGGCCTCCATCTGCGCCTGCGCCCCCAGGGGGGCCTTCACCTCGACCCGGATCGGGGACTGCAACGACACGGACCCGGAGGTGTTCCCGGGCGCTCCGGAGCGTTGCGACCGCGGGGGTGACGACTGCAATGGCGTGATCGATGACGAAGGGGCGGCCGGCTGTGCCTCGTGGTATCTGGACGTGGACGGGGATGGCTACGGGCAGGACCTGTCGGCCCGGTGCCTCTGCGGTGCCCTGGACCTCTGGCGTGCACCCCTGGGTGGGGATTGCAACGACGCCTCGATCGCGGTGTCGCCTGGAGCCCGGGAGTCCTGCAACGGCCTGGATGACGACTGCAACGGGGTGGTGGACGAAGAGGGGGCGGCCGATTGCCGCCTGTGGTACCAGGACGGGGATCGGGACCTCTACGGGAACCCGCTGACGGCGGCCTGCCTGTGTGGGGCCAGCGGCGACCGCACCACCGACCAGGGCGGGGACTGCAACGACCAGGACCCGACCTTCCACCCCGGGGCGCCGGACGTCTGCGGCAACGGGCTCGACGAGGACTGCGACGGGACGCCGGACCAGACGGGGTGCTCGGGGTGTTCGAACTTCTACCGGGACCTGGACGGGGACGGGTTCGGGACCGAGACGGCGTGCCTGTCCGATCCGGACCCGTCCGGGGGCTGGACGGCCCGGGTCGGCGGGGACTGCGACGACGGGAACCCCCAGCGGAATCCCGGGGCCCCGGAGGCCTGCAACGGAATCGACGACGACTGCGACGGCCTCACCGACGAGGAGGGGGCGACCGAGTGCCAGGTCTTCTACCGGGACCAGGACTTCGACGGATACGGGGCACTGTACTCCGGTCGGTGCCTGTGCGGGGCGACGGGCCTCTACAGCACCACTCGGGGGGGGGACTGCGACGACGGGAATCGCCGGGTGCATCCGGGCCAGACCGAGGAGTGCAACCTGGTGGACGACAACTGCGACGGGGTCTTGGACGAGGAGGGGGCCAGCGGCTGCGCCCTCTGGTACCGGGATCTGGACGGAGACTCTTACGGGGATGAGGCCTCGGCCCGCTGTCTCTGCCGGGCGGCCGGGGCCTGGACGGTGAGCCGGGGCGGGGACTGCGACGACGCCAACGTCTCGGTCCGGCCCCTGGCGACGGAGAAGTGCAACGGACGGGACGACGACTGCGATGGGCTGACCGACGAGGTCGGGTCGGTGGGATGCCAGCCCTGGTATCGGGACCTGGACCAGGACGGGTACGGGGTGGACGGGACGGCCCGCTGCCTCTGCGGACCCGACGAGGTCAACCGGGCGCCGTTCCCGGGGGATTGCGCGGACGACGACTCGAGACGGAACCCGGCGGTGGCCGAGCAGTGCGACGGCGTGGACAACAACTGCGATGGGCAGACCGACGAGGAGATGAGCGTCGGCTGCACGTACTACTACCGGGACGAGGACGGGGACGGTTGGGGGACCGATTTCGGGACGAAGTGCCTCTGTGCCCCAGACGGAATGCTCCGGGCCCTGCGTCCCGGAGACTGTGACGACCGGGACGCAGGGAGGAATCCGGGCCTGCCGGAGGTCTGCGGCGGCGGCGACGAGAACTGCAACGGCCAGGTGGACGAGGCCGGTGCCCAGGCCTGCCGCCTCTACCGGATCGACTCCGACCGCGATGGCTATGGGGTGGACGGCACCGAGCAGTGCCTCTGCGGACCGACGACGCTGCGGACCGCCCTCCTGGGAGGGGACTGCAATGATGGAGACCCGTTGGTGAATCCTGCCATCCGGGAGGTCTGCAACGGCAAGGACGACAACTGCAACGGGCAGGTGGATGAACCGGGCGCCGAGGGCTGTCTGACCTGGTACCGGGACCAGGACCGGGACGGGTTCGGGACCATCGACACCGCCACCTGTCTCTGCGTGCCGGTTCCCCCCTTCGATTCCCGGATCGCCGGGGACTGCGATGATGGCAATCGGGCCATCTTCCCGGGGTCCGTGGAGTCGTGCAACGGGATCGATGACGACTGCAACGGGCTCACCGACGAGGGGACGCCCCAGGGCTGCGTGGTCTATTTCCGGGACCGGGACGGCGACACCTACGGGGACCCGGCGGATTTCCAGTGCCGCTGCGCACCCGGGGGAGGCTACGTCGTCTCCCGTGGGCTCGATTGCAATGACCAGTCGGCGGCGGTGCATCCGGGGGCCCCGGAGGTCTGCAACGGCATCGACGACGACTGCGATGAGGTGACCGATCCCGACGGCAGTCCCGGTTGCCAGGAACGCTACCTCGATGCGGACCGGGATACCTGGGGGAGCATGGTCGCCGGGAAGCAGTGCCGCTGCCAGGTGGGGGCACCCTGGGACGCGACTCGGGGCGGGGATTGCGACGACGGGAATGCCACGGTCTTCCCGGGGGCGCCGGAAGTCTGCGACGGCCTCGACGACGATTGTGACGGCAACACGGACCCGGAGGGGGCCAACGGGTGTTCGACCTTCTTCGAGGACAAGGACGGTGACGGGTATGGCATCTCGGCCTCCTACAAGTGTCTCTGCTACGCCACCGGGGTCTTCCGGGCGACCCGGGCCCTGGATTGCGACGACAACCGGAAGACGGTCTATCCGGGGGCCCGGGAGGCCTGCAACGGTCGGGACGACAACTGCGACGGAAACACCGACGAGGAAGGGGCCGCCGGGTGCACGCTCTACTACCTCGACGGTGATCGGGACGGGTACGGGAAGGCCTCGGACTCCCGTTGTCTCTGCGCTGCCTTCCAGAACTGGGATGCCCTGTCGGCCGACGACTGCTGCGACGCCGATGCTCGGGCACGGCCCAACCAGACCGAGTGGTTCACCCAGAAGAACTACTGCAATTCCTGGGACTACGACTGCGACGGGACCGTCCAGGTCCAGTGGACCCGGACGGGGGGATGCATCGGCGGGTGGCCGGACTGCCAGGCCGACCCCGGTTGGTACGGGGCGGTTCCCTCCTGCGGGGCCCAGGGGCAATGGGTGTCCGGGGGCTGCGACAACGGGTTCCTTTCCTGCAAGGATCCCAAGACCACTTCGAAGGTCCAGCCCTGCCACTGACCATTGCCTGGTGCCCCTAGCCTGACTCGAACAGGCGACCAACGGTTTAGGAAACCGCTGCTCTATCCAACTGAGCTACAGGGGCAGCCCGCAAGGCGGCCTTTATTCTCTTCGGGAATCTGCCTCCCGTCAATGGGGACAGTCACCGAATGATCCCAGCGAACCGTCCGATTTCCCGGCGATTTGCCCCCATGGGGGCCCGCGGGGCTGCGGAAGCCAACCTTCCGAAAAAAGTGGGGAATCGGGTGGAGCCGGACCGCCAGCGCAGAGGCGCGGCGTTCCCCGGTGCCTGAAAAAAACGCCTTTTGGACTGGAAACTGGTCGTGATATCGTCTGGCCAGTCTCCCTTCCCAGGAGGACGACATGAAGAAGAGCCTGGCGGTGCTGGTCGGGATGCTGGCGCTGGCTCTGCTCCTGCCGGCGATCAACCTGTTCCGGGGACAGCCCAAGGGCACCGTGCTCACGACCCGGGCCCATGGCGACGCCCGGGTCCAGCGGATGGCGCAGGTCCTGGAAGGACCCTGCGCCGACTGCCACCTGGAAGGCGTGCCCAGGCCCTTCTACGCGGCCCTCCCGGTGGCCTCGTCACTGGTGGAACGGGACAAGCGGGTCGGACTGGAGTGGTATGACCTGGCCGAGGCCCTCGGGCCCGCCGACGGCGAGCCCTCCGAGGTCGGCCTGGCCAAGCTGGAGCGGGTGCTGGAGCAGCGGACCATGCCGCCACTGCCCTACCTGGCGCTCCACTGGAGAGGTGGGCTCTCACGGCATGAACGGGACGAGGTCCTCCGGTCCATCCAGCAGGTGCGCGTCGCCCTCTTTGCCCCCCGGGGCCTGTCCCAGGAAGTTGCAGGCCGCGTCGTCCACCCCCTGCCCGAATCGGTGCCCACGGACCCCAACAAGGTCAGCCTGGGCATGCGCCTCTATCACGACACGCGGTTGAGCGGCGACAACACGATCTCCTGCGCCTCCTGCCATGCCCTCAACAAGGGAGGCACCGATCAGGCCCGGGTCAGCACCGGGATCCGCGGGCAACTGGGCGGCATCAACGCCCCGACGACCTTCAATGCCGTCTTCCAGTTCGCCCAGTTCTGGGACGGCCGGGCCTCGGACCTCCAGGATCAGGCCGCTGGTCCCCCGGAGAATCCCATCGAGATGGGGACCACGTTTGCGGAAATTGTTGCCAAGCTCCAGGCCGACGAGGAGTTCCGTCGGGAATTCGAGGCGTCCTACCCCGAGGGCCTCAGCAAGGCGACCATCACCCATGCCATTGCCGAGTTCGAGAAGACCCTCGTCACGCCGGGGTCGCCATTCGATCGGTTCCTGCTGGGTCAGCATGACGCCCTCCCGGCCCAGGCGAAGGCCGGCTGGGAGGTCTTCCAGCGCGAGGGATGCGCGACCTGCCACGTCGGCCGCCTGCTGGGGGGCCGGTCCTACGAGAAGATGGGCCGCGCGAAGGACTACTTTGCGGCCCGGGGCAATCCCTCCGATGCGGACCTCGGCCGCTATGCGGTGACTCGGCAGGAGCAGGACCGCCATCGCTTCAAGGTCCCGACCCTGAGGAACATCGCCCGGACCTTCCCGTACTTCCATGATGGCAGCGTGACCGACCTCAAGGACGCGGTCCAGAAGATGGCGGAGTTCCAGTTCGGGAGCCGCCTGAAGGATTCCGATGCGGACCGGATCGTCGCGTTCCTGGAGAGCCTGACCGGCTCCTGGAACGGCAACCCCCTGTAAGGCGCCAGTCAGGACGGGACCCCACGGTCGGGCCGGTGGCCGGAACCAGGGTCCGGACCGCCGCGCCTGGTCCCGGTTCAGATCGCCTGGAGGGCCTGGTCCAGGTCCTCCAGCAGGTCGTCCACGTGTTCAATGCCCACCGAGGCCCGGCAGAGGCCGTCCCGGATGCCGCTCTGGGCCCGCATCTCCGGGGGAATCGAGGCGTGGGTCATGATGGCCGGGTGTTCGATCAGGGACTCGACGCCCCCCAGCGACTCGGCCAGCGTGAAGACCCGGACCCGCTCGAGGAAGCGCCGGGAGGCCTCGAGGCCCCCGGCCAGTTCGAAGGAGACCATGCCGCTCATGCCGGTCATCTGGGCCTTCGCCAGGTCGTGCTGGGGGTGGGAGGGCAGCCAGGGGTAGAGGACCCGTTCAACCCGGGGATGCCCTTCCAGGAAGCGGGCCACGGCCAGGGCGTTCTGGAAGTGCCGCTCCATGCGGACCGCCAGCGTCTTGAGGCCCCGGAGCGTCAACCAGGAGTCGAAGGGCGAGGTGCAGGCCCCGACGGCGTTCTGGAAGAACTGCAGGCGATCCCGGAGGTCGTCCCGGACCATCACGATGGCCCCGCCGACCACGTCGCTGTGCCCCCCGATGTACTTGGTCGTGGAATGGACCACCAGGTCAATGCCCAGGGCCAGGGGCTTCTGGAAGAAGGGGGACGCGAAGGTGTTGTCGCAGACCGTCAGGACTCCCCGGTGCCGCCCGATATCGGCGATGGCCCGGAGGTCCACCAGTTTCAGCAGGGGATTGGAGGGGGTCTCGACCCAGATCAGCCGGGTCCGTTCCCTGATGGCATCCTCGACCCGAGCCGGGTCCCGGGCGTCCACGAAGGTGAAGTCGATGCCGCACTGGCGCCAGACCTTGTCGAAGATCCGGAAGGTCCCGCCATAGACGTCGTCGGAGCACACGACATGGTCCCCGGCCTTCAGGAGGTTCATCACCGTGTTGGTGGCCGCCAGGCCCGAGGCGAAGGCCAGGCCGTGGCGCCCCGCCTCCAGGGCCGCCAGGGCCTCCTGGAGGGCGTCCCGGGTGGGATTCTGGGTCCGGGTGTACTCGTAGCCCCGGTGCTGGCCCGGGGAAGACTGGGCGTAGGTCGAGGTCTGGAAGATGGGGACCACCACCGCCCCGGTCCGGGGTTCGGGTTCCTGGCCGGCATGGATCGCTGCCGTCTCGAAACGCATCGTCAGCTCCTGGTGAAGAAGTCGATCAGGTCGATCTTGGACACGATGCCGCAGGGACGGTCCGGCGATGGGGGCCGGGCGCATCGGACCAGCACCACCTCCCCACCAAGGATGGCCTCGTGGATCCGGCTCGCGGGGGTGTCGGGGTCCACGGTGACGACCCGCTTCAGGGCGACCGTCTCCACGGGGTCGTAGAGGCGCCGGGGGTCCCCCAGGATGTGGGCCAGGATGGCTCCCTCAGTGACGACCCCCAGGCAGGCGTCGCCGGAAAGGACCGGGACCTGGCTGATGTCCTTCTGCTTGAGCAGGTCCACGACCGCCGCCAGGGGGGTCCCGGCGTCGACGGTCCAGAGGCCCGTGGCCTTCCGTTCCAGGATGTCCGCCACGGTGGGCTCGGCGGCGGGCTCGTCCAGGAACCCGTTGAGCCGCATCCACTCGTCGTTGTAGAGCTTGGACGTGTAGCGGTCGCCGGAGTCCGGGAGCACCGCCACGACGGTCTGGTCCGGCCGCATGGTCGCGGCGACCTTCAGGGCCACGTGGATGGCCCCGCCCGAGGACCCGCCGCAGAACAGCCCTTCCTCCCGGGCCAGGCGCCGGGTCGTCTGGAAGCAGTCCCGGTCCGTCACCTGGAAGACGTCGTCCACCACCGAGAGGTCCAGGGCGCCGCAGATCATGTCCTCGCCGATCCCCTCGACCTTGTACACGTGGGGAGTCGAGGGCCTTCCGGTCTTGAAGAGGCTGTAATAGACGCTCCCGATCGGGTCCACCCCCAGGACCCGGACCGTCGAGGACTTCTCCTTCAGGTACCTCCCGACGCCGCTGATGGTTCCGCCGGTCCCCATGCCGATCACAACGGCATCCAGATGCCCGTCAGTGTCGTCCCAGATCTCGGGCCCGGTGGAGTGGTAATGGGCGTCGATGTTCGCGGGGTTGTGGTACTGATTCACATAGAACGAGTTGGGCGTCTCGGCGGCGATACGCTTCGCGGTCTCGTAGTAGGAGTCCGGGTGGTCGGCCGGGACGTTGGTGGGGGTCACGACGACCTTGGCCCCGAAGGCCCGCAGGAAGTTGATCTTCTCCTGGCTCATCTTGTCGGGCATCGTGACGATCAGGCGATAGCCCTTCACCGCGGCGATCAGGGCCAGCCCCATGCCCGTGTTGCCCGAGGTGTTCTCGACGATGGTGCCGCCGGGCTTCAGGCGACCATCCTTCTCGGCCTGCTCGATGATGTGCAGGGCCATCCGATCCTTCGTGGACCCGCCGGGGTTCAGGTACTCCAGTTTGGCCAGGACCCGGGCCCCCTTGGGGTCGGGCAGGCGTCGAAGCCGAACCAGGGGGGTCTTGCCGATCACTCGGAGGACGTTCTCGAAGATGCGCATGGGGGTTCTTCCCTTCCCAAGAGGCGGTGCCTGTTTACTCCGGCGGCGAGAGGCGCGTCAAGTCACGGCCTGGCATCGTAGTCGCTCCCGTCCAGGCGAAGGGCCTGACCGGGCCGGCCTCTCGGGGGGGGCGAGCGTCTCAGGTCAACTCCAGGAAGCGCTCCTCCAGCCGGCGTCCCCGGGTCACGGACCCGATCAGGGCACCCCGGTCGATGACGACCCTCAGGACGTCGGTGACGAGCCGATCAATGGACTGGCCCTCCGTCGGTCGCAGCATCAGATGCAGGCGATGCCCGTCCTCCTCGGTCTCGACGGACCGGACCCCGGGGAGCGAGGCGAGGGCCGTGGCGACCTCATGGCCGACCTCCGCGAGCCGGAGGAAGAGGTGCTGATCCTGGCCCGTCAGGTCGGCCATCGGGGCCTGGGTGACCAGGCGACCGCGGTCCAGGATGGCCGCGTGATCGCAGAGGTCCTCGACCTCCGCGAGGTTGTGACTGCTGACGAGCACGGTCGCCGTCCGGGCCATCTGGCGGATCATCTCCCGGACGGCGTGGGCGTTCCGGGGGTCCAGCCCCTCGGTGGGCTCGTCGAGCAGGACCAGTTCCGGTTCCCCCAGGAAGGCCTGGGCGACCCCGAACCGCTTTGCAAGCCCGTGGGACAGTTCGCGGCCCCGGAGGTGACGGCTGTCCCAGAGTCCCACCACCTCCAGCACCCGGGTGGCCTCGGATCGGGCCCGGGGCGGCGGAAGGCCTTGCAGTTCCGCCAGGAAGATCATCGCGTCCCAGACGGTGCGTTCCGGATGGAAATGGGCGTCCTGGGGCAGGGCGCTGATGCGCCGCAGGGGCAGTCGGGAGGAGGGCTGACCGAGGACCTCGATGCGCCCCGAATGGGGGCGCACGAAACCGCAGATCATCGCGAAGGTGGTGGTCTTTCCCGCGCCGTTGGGTCCCAGCAGCGCGAAGAGGCTCCGGCGCGGGACCTCCAGGTCCAGCCCGTCCACCACCGCCCTTCCGCCGTAGCGTCTGGTCAGACCCGATGTGCGGACGGCGGCGTCCATCACAGGTCCCTCCGGGTGATGCGCCACCATGTCCCGGCCCAGAAGACGCCCGCGAAGATCAGGTAGATCGCGACGCTCATCCCCACCTTCAAGAGGTCTCCGGACCACAGGCCCAGGCGATGGGACAAGGGAGACAGGAAGCCGACGTCGCTGTTCAGGGAGAGGACCTGGAACACCATCAACAGCACCCCCAGGGTCACCAGGGATCGGGGGCCCGAGTCGAGGAGGCTCGAGACCAGGGCCGTCAGGGAGACCCAGCACAGGGCATAGGGGATGCCCAGTGCGAAGAACCGCAGCAGCAGCCCGGAGGTCTGAAGCAGCGGCATGGATGGGAGCCGGACCGCTCCGTAGATCAGCACCAGCAGATTCGCCAGCAGGGTCGCCACGAGGGCCAGGGAGAGGTGGGAGATCGTCTTGCCCAGCAGCAGGGCGGTTCGGGTGGTGCGGAGCAGCACGAAGCGCGTGGACCGGTTCCGGACCTCGCCGTTGATCATGTCGTGGCTCGTGAGCAGGATCAGGCCCGGCAGGAAGGTCAGGATCGACCAGAAGAACCCCGTGACGATCAGAGGCATCCGGACCATCTGAAGTGCGATTTCGGTATCTCCCCCGGTCAGGAAGGACAGGCCTTTCAGGAACTTGTTGGCCTCCTCGTCGGTGCCGGCGGGGGCCTGGGCCAGGGCCCGCAGAGTCCCGATCTGGTCGCCCACGGACGTCTCGATCTTCACGAGCACCATCGCGGTGATCAGGGCCACCAGGAGATAGATTGCGAACCAGAGGACCAGACGACGGGTCCGAAGGGCCGTTTCCAGGTCGAAGCGGGCGATCCTCCAGGCATCCTGCCAGGCATTCATCGGGGACTCCCGAACCCGAGGGAATGATACGGCCCCCATCGGCAAAACCCAAGCCGAGGGTCCCATCGGGACCTTGGGGGGATTGACGGGAGGGCCGTCGTTGCGCAGCATCGCCCCCGGGGCGTCGGAGCACAGCGCCATGGGAATCGCGGACCTGGGGGTCTTCCTGGTGGCCGCCGAGCCGTTTGGCGGGATCGTGGTGGCGATTCCCCTGGGGGTCCTGGCGCTGGGGCAGCCCTGGTGGTGGTGGCTGTTCCTGGGGCCCCTGCTGGCCTACCTCCAGGTCCCGGTGGTGGACCTCTTCTTCGACCTCCTGATGCGATGGCCCTGGTGGCGCCGCCTGCTGGAGCGGCACCGGAGCCCCCGCATCGAACGGCTGATGGCCTCGGGAGGGGGCTTCTGGTCCATCTTCCTGGCGGCGCCCCTGGTGGGCCCCTGGGCCGTGATGGCCTTCCTGCGCCTGGTCCACGTCCCCCAGCGGCGGGCGGCCCTGCCCATCCTGCTGTCGATGCTGGCCGTGACGCTGGTGACGCTGGCGGTCTGCCTCTGGTTTCCGACCTGGTTTGCCGACGGAACGGCCCCGTGACCCACCGAGCGCCCGTTGGGGTAGAATACGACGTCTCCAGGAGGAACACGGGATGCCGCGAGGCGTGAGCAAACTGGGTGTGCTGGGGGTCCTCGTGCTGGTGCTGCTGGCCGCCGCGGGGGGATGGTACGCGGCGACGCGCTGGGGAATCACCTCGACGAAGGAGGCTCGGGAGCAGTGTTCCCGAGAGGGGGAACGATCCCTCACGCTTCGTGGTGTCGTCGGGGATTCCCTGGGGGTGCCCCTGACGGACTACGGCCTCTACAAGGTCCTGGACGATGACGGACACCTGTGGGTGCTGAGCCGCCGGGGGACTCCCGACAAGGGGAGCAAGGTCAAGGTGAAGGGGCGCCTGTTCGCCACCCAGGACCTGGCGGGGACCTGTGGCAGCGAGGGGATCAGTGCCGAGGTCTGCCGGGCGGTCTCCGGTCTTCTCCGGGCGGCCTCGGGGGCGTGCCTCCTGCTGGAGGACGGGCGCAACTAGGGCCCCGTCGGGCAGATGCATTTTCCCGACAGGTTTCCAGGAGAGGGCATGGCGGTTGGCGAGGAGACGGCACCGGGAAGCCGCTGGTGTCCCTGGTGCATCCAACCCATCAGCGGCAGTCGCTGCCCCGAGTGCCACTGCTCGGCCGTCTCGGAGGAAGAGGTCCGCCTGGATGGATCGGAACGGGCCGGGCGGATGTTGAATGCGCCGAGGTACCGGGTCCTGGGCCGACTGGGACAGGGCGCGATGGGGGTCGTCCACAGGGGCTACGACCGCATCCGGAACCGGATGGTCGCCATCAAGTTCATGACCGAGGGCACCGGCAGCGCCGAATCGAGCCGGACCGACCTCCGGCAACGGGTCCTGGAGGCCTCGGCCCTGGGGCGGATCCGGAGTCCCCATGTGGTGGAGTTCCTGGACTTCGAAGTCAGTGAGGACGGCATCCCCTGCCTGGTCACGGCCCTGCTTCGGGGGGAGGACCTGGGCCGACGCCTGGCGAGGTCCCCGGGGCACCGCATCCCGTGGCGGGAAGCGGTCCGCATCGCTCGGGAAACCGCCGAGGGCCTCGCAGCCGCCCATCGGGAGGGGGTGCTTCACGGGGACCTGAAGCCGTCGAACCTGTTCCTGGAGCAGGGGACGACGGGACCCGGCGAGGTGCGCATCCTCGATTTCGGCCTGGCGACCTTTCGTTCGGGCGAGAGGACGCTGGACGTCGAGCAGGGGGCGACGATCGTCGGGACCTTCGCCTACATGGCCCCGGAACTCGGATACAACCAGCCGTTGACCGAGCGTTCGGACCTCTATTCCCTGGGGATTCTCCTCTACGAGATGATCGTCGGCCGGGTGCCCTGGAGCGGCCCTCCGCTGGTGATCCTGGCCCGGAAGGCCACCGAACCGCTGCCACCGCTTCCGGACGGCTGCACGGTTCCCCGGCCTTTGTGGCGGTTGATCGAGGACCTCCTGCGGAGCGATCCTGCCGGTCGCCCGGGGTCCGCCGAGGAGGTGGCGTCGCGTCTGCGGTCCATCGAGGAAGGAGGCGATGTCGTCCCGGAACCGGAGACGGTCCCGGAGGACCCCGGCCGGGTCCCGGGGACTGCGGAGCGGAGACCGGCCAACGGCAGCCGTCCCTCCCTGCGGCGCTTCCTGCTGCCGGCGGGGCTCGTGGCTGCGGCGGCGATCTCCCTGGGGACCTGGGGAATCCTGTCCTCCAGCCGGGAGCCCCTGGCCAAGGTGAAGGAGTCCTGTGCCCCCAATCGCCCCGTCCGGGTCCGGGGGACGGTCCGGAGGACCATGAGCCTGCCATTGGGACGGTTCAGCCTGTTCCAGGTCGCCGACCGGAGCGGGAGCCTCTGGGTCTTCTCGATGTCGGGGGCACCGGAGGAGGGGGGCGAGGTCCGCCTGCGGGGCCACACGGTCCCGATGGACCGCATGCCATCCATCTGCGAGGGGAACGGGTGGGCCGAGGAGACCTGCGCCTCGGCCCTGGGCCTGGCCCGGATGTGGACCGGTCCGTGCCTGCTGGTGGAGGACCTCCGGGAACCGTGATGGGGCCTGCCGCCTGGGGCCCAGGAGAGACGATGGAAGAGACGACGGGATGCCCCCGATGCCGAGGACCCCTGGACTCCCGGGAGGAACGCTGTCCCGCCTGCGGCAGCGCCCGTCCCCCCGGCGGCTGGCCACCGGACTTCCGCATTGGCCAGCGAATCCTCGGGAGGCTGGTGCTGACCCGGCGCCTGGGGATCGGGGCCTCGGGGGCCGTGTACGTGGCCGAGGACCCCGAGGCGGGAGGCCGGGTCGCCGCGAAACTGCTCCGTCGGGAACTGACCCGGGACCCGGAACTGGTCCGGCGCTTCCGGCTGGAGGCGGTGCTCACGAAGTCCCTGGGGATCCCGGCGGTGGTCCCGGCCTACGATTTCGGGGTCCTGGAGGACGGGACCCACTACTTCACGATGGAGTATGTTGAAGGCCAGAGCCTCGAGGACCTGCTGACCGGGCCGCTTCCGCTGCCGGAGGCCCTCTCCATCACCCGGCAGGTCCTTCGGGCGTTGAAGGTCGCCCACGGGAAGGGGGTCGTTCACCGGGACCTGAAACCCCGGAACCTGCTCATCTGCCGGGATCCCCTGGGGCATCCCCTGGTGCGGATCCTGGATTTCGGCTTCGCCTGTGTCGCCGGCGGCACCGGGACCTCCCGGAAGGGACCGGAGGACCACGTTGGCCGGCGATTGACCCTGCTTCCGACGGTGCTCGGGACACCGACCTACATGGCCCCCGAGCAGGCCCGGGGGTCCTCCCAGGTGGACGGCCGGGCGGACCTCTACGCCCTGGGGGTCATGCTCTACCGCATGATCGCCGGTCGGCCGCCCTTCGTGGGCACGCTGGACGAGGTCCTGGAGGGCCACCTGAAGAGGCGTCCCGTCCCCGTCGAACACCTGGCCCCGGGGGTTCCGGCGGCCGTGGCCCGGGTCGTGGCCCGGCTGCTGGAGAAGCGGCCCCAGGACCGATATCCCGACGCCGAGGCCGTCCTCCAGGACCTGGCCCGGGCCGATCCCGACGGGGGGCCCTTGCCGGAACCGCCTCCGGAAGACCCCTCGTCGGGACCGGGGGACCTCCTGTCGCAGGTGGATCGATACGTCCTCGGGACCCGGTCGCTCCCTGCCTGGCCGGGGGTCGCCTCCCGTCCCAGGCGGAGCCCGGCGTGGTGGGTCATCGGGGCCGTGGTGGCGCTGGCGGTGGCCGGGGCGATGGCCTGGTGGATCCTGCGGTGACCATCAGGTCTCGGTCAGCAGGCGACGAATCTCCCGGAGCAATACCGGCGGACTGAAGGGCTTCTGGAGCAGGTCCAACCGATCCCTCTCGACGCCGACCTTGCCCAGGTGTTCATCGGGGTAGCCGGACATGAAGAGGACCTTCAGATCAGGCCGGAAGGACCGCGCCTGCTCTGCCAGCCTCGGGCCGTGGATGCCCGGCAGGATGACGTCGGTCAGCAACAGGTCCACGCGCCTGCCCGGTTCCTTCATCCAGAGGAGGGCCTCCTCTGGATCCGCCGTGGCGACGACCTCGTATCCGGCCTGCCGGAGGACCTCCTGGAGCAACCGCTGCAGGGCCAGATGGTCCTCGACGACCAGCACGACCTCCCCCGCCCCCCGGGGTCCCCTGTCCTGAGGCGCCGCGTCGTGACCTGCGGCCGGGGGGGGAGCGCCGGGCAGCCGGACCTGGAGTCGGGCCCCCCGGTCCGGGGTCTCCTGGATGGAAAGGGTGGCGCCGCAGGTCTCCAGGATGCGATGGATGGCGGCGAACCCGGTTCCAGGGAGGGGCCTCCCGGGACCGGGCCGATCGCCGGGTGGGAAGGCCGAATCGGTTCCCTGGTGCTGGACCTCCAGGAGAACCGGCCCCAGGACGCCCGGTTGCTGCATCAGGTCCCGGGAGGCGGTCACCTGGAGGGTTCCGCCCTGGGGCATCCGGTCCCGGACCCGGAGCAACAGCAGGGTCAGGACCCGAGTCAGGCGATCCCGGTCGATGGACACCGTCCCGAGTCGATCGGGGATCCGAACCTCCAGGCGAATTCCCGAGGGTAGGACCCGTTCCAGCAGGTGGAGTGCCTCCCGGATGACCGGAGCCGCCTCCTCGATGGCGTCGGACATGGGGTCTGGACGGACGAAGTCCAGCAATTGCAGGGAGAGGCCGGCGGCGGCCCGGCAACCGGCCTGGACCCGGGCCAGGGCCTCGGACTCGGGG
Organism: Deltaproteobacteria bacterium; assembly: GCA_029547805.1. GTDB lineage: Bacteria > Myxococcota_A > UBA9042 > DTJE01 > DTJE01 > JAGOKF01. The sequence continues at coordinate 267,511 of JAKPOP010000003.1, read as the reverse complement.
CCTCCTGGCGCCAGGTGGGCCTCGAGGCGCTCCACCTCGCCGATGACGACGCCCATCAGGTTGTTGAAGTCGTGGGCGATGCCCCCGGCGACCTGGCCGGCGGCCTCCCACCGCGCGGCCTCGATGGCCCGCTGTTCCGCCTGTTCCCGCTGGAGGACCTCGTCCTGAAGGCGAGCCGCCAGACGGCTCAGGTCCTCGGTCCGCTCCTGGACCCGCCGCTCCAGTTCCTCCCGGGACCGCCGCAGTTCTCGTTCCATGCGCTGGCGCAGGAAGGGGTCCGGGATCCTCCAGGAACCTCGCCTGGGAATGGGGGCATGGCGGGACTCTTCCTGGAGGATCCGCCTGAGTTCCGCCGGGCCGGCCATCACGAACCGGCACGCCTCGTGTCCCATTGCCCGGCAATCGATCTCCACCGCCGAGAGGGGCTGCCCCAGGGTCTCTGAGGTCCAGCCCGAGGAGTATCCCGCATTCATCGCGCAGACCGGAAAGAGAGCCGCCGATCCGTGTTCCAGCCAGACGTCGGCCTCGAAGGAGTGTCGATGGACGTAGCGCAGCAGGAATCCCGGACCGGGTTCCAACCGGGACGCCTCGTCCAACTCCACGTCGCCCCAGCCTGTCAGGGCGAAGTGGGCCGGACCCAGGAAGAACCGCTCCGAGGGATCGCTCTCGGGAAACCGCTGCTGGAACCATCGGGCGTCGTTTCGACCGATGGCGTGGGCCAGGTCATAGGCCAGGTCCAGGGCCACTGCCTCCGAGTCGGGATCGGCCTCGAGGATCTCGTGGATCAACTGGAAGAGTTCCCGGGACAGGGAGGCGGCCCGGACCAGCAGGTACCGCTCCCCCGACAGGCGAAGGGTGCCTTCCAGGGGCCGCCGGTCGACATCGGCAAAGTGCGGCGCCACGCGTTCCCGGCAGGCACGGATGGCTTCGGCGAAGGTGCGGGGGCGGATCGTGGAGGGGTCTCTTTCCAATCGAGCCCCCAGATTCGCAAGACGTTTCCAGACTAGCCCTTCTCGGCGACGTGTGCAATGCCCGAAGCGGTCGGACCCGGGGATCAGCCCCCGGCACCGGTCCACAGGAACAGGGCAAACGTGGCGAGCCAGTGTTCGCCCCCGTAGCCGCTCCCCACCATCCGGGCCAGCCCCGCCTCCTGGTGCCGGGCCGCCAGGGCGCGGCAGACGGCGATCCGCCGGTCGCCTGCGGGAAGAGAGCGGGCGATGCCCAGGAGGCTCCAGGCACGCTGAAAATGAAGGCCGATCAGGTGCCCGATGCGGGGATCGGCCGGGTCCCGGACCTCGGGAGGCGCCAGGGAGGTCCGCCGGGAGGAGAGGTCCGGCAGGAATCGATCAAGCCAGCGGGCGAAACGGGCCGACGGCAGCACTCGCCGCATCAGGTCCGCCTCGGCCAGACAGGGCGAGAGGAAGTCTTCCCCCGAGGGCTCCCAGGCGATGGGGCAGGAGACGTCCTGGACATAGAAACGCATCGCTGCATCCCGAACCGCATGCTGGAGATCCTCGTCCCCGACGGCCACGGAATAGTCCCAGGCGTGGGTCAGGGCGAAGGCCGTGTTCGGGTGGACCCCTTCCCGGATGGGGTAGGAGAGGCGCTCCAGGTAGTCCACCAGATTCCGGGCGATGACCCGGGCCAGGGGGGTGATCGCGGCGAACCACCGCCGGGCGTCGGCGTCATCGAAGTCATGCAGTTCGGAGGCGAGGCGCAGGATCCACCCCCACCCGTAGGGGCGCTCGAAGGTGCGGTTGCGTTCCTCCTGGAAGAAGGCCGCCTCGCGTTCCAGGAGTTCGGGCGACAGGTGGCGGTCCAGGGCGGCCCGGATCCGGCCGTCGGAGTCCGCCTGGGGAGCGGTCCGGAGAACCCGCACCAGGGCCCAGTGGCCATGGACCGCGCTGTGATGGTCGAAGCAGCCGAAGAAGGCCGGGGTCCACTGCTCCGGCGGCCGCACCTGGTCCGGCGACTCGTAGATGTGGGAGGGCTTGTTGGGGAAGGGCCGGTCGATGCACGACAGGGAGAGGGCGGCCAGGGACCGGACCGTCTGGAGGTCCAGGGAGGTGCCGGGAGCGGGGTCCGCTCGGACGCCCGGGGCCATGGCCACGCCCAGGAGGACGGCGAGCGTCCCCGGGAGGGGGCCGAACCAGGAACCCGGTCGGGAAGAGGGCACGGGGCACCTCCACGCTTCAGCAGTCAGATTCCAAGCCCTGGAAACTGCGTTCTTGCCCAGGGAATCAGGCGACCCGTGAGGTGTCGCAGGGCCAGCAGGCTGCTCTCGAGGTCGATGCGGGCCTGGAGCACCCGGAGCCGGGCCTGGCGCAGGGCGTCCTCGGCCTGGAGGACCTGGACCGCGAGGGACGTTCCCACCTCGAAACGCCGCCGCTCGGCCTGGGCCTGGCTCTGGGCCAGCGCTGCCGTCTGGCGGGCCAGGTCGAGCCTCCGGAGGGAGGCCTGGACCTCCTGGACCAGCGAGGCCGTCGACGAGGCCACCTCCTGGCGAACTGCCTGGAGGTCCTGTTCGGCGGCCCGGATCTGCTCCTGGGCCTGGACCTGCTGGGCCCGATGTCGTCGGGCCAGCAGGGGGGCCTCGAAGGTGAACCCGCCGAAGACGCCCCCGGCCTCGGCCTGGCCGAGTTGTCGGAGGGCATCGGCGGCCGAGCGGTTGCCCAGGCCCTGGCCCTCGACCCAGACCTGGAGGTCCAGGCGGGGACGCGATTCCTCTCCGGCGACCTGGGCCTTGTCCCGGAGGGTCCGCAGGGAGACCTCGGCCGTCAGGAGGTCAGGCGCCCGATCCAGGGCCTCCCGGACCATCTCCTCGGTGTCCGCCTCCTCGCCCGGGACCCCTTGCGAGTCCTCCAGGAAGACGTCCAGGGACACCGCCGATGGCGGGTCGGGTCCGTTGTCGGACAGACCCATGCGCTGGCGGAGCGTCCAGAGGCGCTGGGTGACCAGGGCCTCGGCCTGCACCCGTTCTTCCTCCCGGTTGGCCGCCGCCGTCTCGAAGGCCAGGGCGTCCACCGGTGAGAGGACGCCCCGCCGGACCCGGGCCCGGGCGTCGTCCCGCTGTCGGATGGCCAGATCCAGGGACTGGCGGGCGACCTCGGCGGCGGCCAGGGCTCCCTGCCAGCCCCACCAGGCCGTCAGGACGTCCCGAAGGACCTGGCTCACCATCGTCTCCGCCCGGACCCGGGCCGCCTCCTCTGCCAGGCGGGCCTGTCGCAGACCGGCCTCTCCCCAGCGTCTCCCGAGCCCCCGGATCAGGGGCTGCGTGAGGGTCAGTCGCGCCCCGAAGGTGACCCCGGGCCCCAGGGAGCCCCCGGCGGTGCCGGCCGCCGAGGCCGTCAGGTCCCGCTGCTGGACGTCCCCCGACAGGTCCAGGGACAGGCGGGTCCCCACCGGGAAGACCTGGGAGAGGCCCAGGGACAGCGAGGCATCCCATCCGGTGGTGAGGGCGGTCCCGCCGGGAGCGAGGCTCAGGGAGGGGACGGTGGTCCGGGACCCGTTCAGGCCCGCCGTCACAGTCGGGTAGTAGAGCCACTCCTCGGCCTCGATCCCTGCTCGGGCGGCCCGGAGGGCGCCCAGGGCCGACTGGATTGCCGGGTGGTGCTCCAGGGCCCATTGAGCCACCGTTGCCGGGACCTGGCCAATCCCCGGCCTGGGAACCAGCGCGGCGATCGGGAACACCAGGAGCAGGGGACGCAGTCGCATGGCGGCCTCCTCATTCGTGGCGAAGAGCCTCGATGGGCTCCAGGCGGGCCGCCTTCCGGGCGGGCAGGATGCCGAAGACGACGCCGATGGCCGCGGCGACCCCGAAGGCCATCATCAGGGTCTCGGGACGAACGATCCAGGGGATCTGCATCCACCCGGAGGCCGCCAGGGAACCCAGGACCCCCAGCAGGATCCCGATGAGCCCCCCCAGCAGGGAGATGACCACGGACTCGATCAGGAACTGGAGAAGGACCTCCCGGGCCCGGGCCCCCAGGGCCATCCGGAGCCCGATCTCCCGGGTCCGCTCGGTGACCGAGACCAGCAGGATGTTCATGATGCCGATCCCGCCCACCAGGAGGCTCACGGCGGCGATGGCCCCCAGCAGGGCCGTCAGGGCCGTCGAGGCGGAGGTGAAGGCGGCGGCGATCTCCCGGGTGTCCCGGACCGTGAAGTTGTCCTCGGCCCCGGCCTGGATGCGGCGCCGCTCCCGGAGGATGGCCTGGACCTCGTCCATCACCCGGGCGGAATCGGCGTCCTCGGCCACCTTCAGGAACATGGACCCGATCCACGTGTTGCCGACGACCCGGCGCTGGACGGTGGTCAAGGGCATCAGGACCAGGCTGTCCTGGTCCATGCCGCTCTGGGACTGGCCCTTCGAGGCCAGGGTGCCGATGACCTCGCAGGCCAGGCGGCCGACCCGGATCGTCTCCCCCAGGGGGTCCTGGTCACCGAAGAGGTCCTGGCGGGTCTGGTACCCCAGCAGGCAGACGGGGCGGGCCCCGGCCAGGTCCGATTCCTCGAACCCTCGTCCCGAATCCAGGGCGTACTCCCGGACCTGGAGGAAGGCATCGGAGGACCCGGTGACCTGGGTGGTGATGTTCCGGTTGCCGTAGATCACCGGGCGGGAGGTTGACGAGACAGGGGCCAGGGACACGACGTCCGGGACCCGTTCCAGGGCCTGCACGTCGGCCATCTCGAAGGGGGGGGCATCGGAAACGGCCCCGGCCCGCCGGGGACCGGATCCCGGGAAGACCATCACGAGGTTGCGGCCCATCCGGGAGATCTCGGCAGTCACCTGGGCGGTCGTTCCCTGGCCCAGAGAGACCAGGGCCACCACCGAGGCCACCCCGATCACCATGCCCAGCATGGTCAGGGAGGACCGGAGGGGGTTCAGCAGGATCTCCCGGAGGGCCATCCAGATCGATTGGCGGATCATGCCGTCCTCCGGTCGTTTCTGCGGTCCGACAGGATGCGCCCGTCGCGGAACTCCACGATCCGTTCGGCCCAGAGGGCCATGTCGGGCTCGTGGGTGACCAGCACCACGGTGATTCCCTGCCGCCGATTCAGGTCCGACAGGATTTCCATGATCTCGATGCTGCGGGCCGAGTCCAGGTTCCCGGTGGGCTCGTCGGCCAGCAGCAGGGACGGTCGGACCACGAGGGCCCGGGCGATGGCGACCCGCTGCTGCTGGCCCCCGGAGAGTTTCGTCGGGACATGGCGGACCCGGTCGCCCAGTCCCAGTGCCTCGAGGGCCTCCAGGGCCCGGCGGCGACGCTCCGGGGCCGGGACCCGCTGGTAGATCAGCGGGACCTCGACGTTCTCCAGGGCGCTCAACCGCGGCAGCAGGTGGAAGCCCTGGAAGACGAAGCCCACGAACTGGCGCCGGATCAGGGCCCGCTGGTCCGCGTCCAGCGTCGAGACGTCCACGCCCTGGAACCAGTACTTCCCGTCGGTGGGGCTGTCCAGGAACCCCAGGAGGTTCATCAGCGTGGACTTTCCGGAACCGCTGTGACCCATCACGGCCAGGAACTGCCCCGGGGGAACCTCCAGGGAGACCCCGTCCAGGGCCACCACGGCCGCGTCCCCCTGGCCGTAGATCTTGGTCAGACGGTCCAGGCGGATGACGGGCGTCTCCCCGCTCATCGGGCCTTCTCCTTCGTCATCCCCACGACCACCAGGTCCCCGTCGTGGAGGTCCCCGTCCCGGACCTCCACGAAGGACCCGTCCGAGAGGCCCCGGGTGAAGGTCACGGGCGTCGGGACGCCGTCCCGCAGCACGAAGACCCGGGCCGGCGATCCGGGAACGGCGTTCCGGGAGGCGTCCGAGGGCCGGTCGCCCCGGGGGCCCATTCGTGGGGGGCCCATCATCATCGGCAGGCGGACCGGTGAGGTCTTCTTCTGGGAGCCGTCGGGGGTCGCGGGGGGCTGGAAGCGCAGGGCCGCCGAGGGGACCCGGAGGACCTGAGAGGCCTCCTGGACGTTCAGGGAGGCCGTGGCGGTCATCCCGGGGCGGAAGACCCGGTCCTGGTTGTCCACCGTCAGGATTGCCTCGTAGGTGACCACGTTCTGGACCGTTCGGGGGACGTTGCGGATGCTGCTCACGTGCGACGGGAAGACCCGTCCGGGCCAGGCGTCCACGGTGAAGGTCGCCTCGGTCCCCTCCCGAACCCGGGTGACGTCGGCCTCGTCCACCGACACCAGCAGTTCCATCTGGGACAGGTCCCGTGCCAGGGTGAAGAGGACCGGCGTCTGGAACCCCGCAGTGACCGTCTGGCCCACCTCGACCTTCCGGTCCAGCACGATGCCCCCGATGGGCGAGGCGATGACCGTCTTCGAGAGGCGGGTCCGGGAGGCCTGGAGGGCCGCCTGGGCCTCGGCGACCCGGGCCTGGGCAAGGGCCAGGTCCGCCCGGGCTCGGAGGAAGGCCGCCCGGACCTCGTCGAGGGTCTGGGGCGAGGCGAGGCCGTCCTGGGCCAGGGCCTCCTGCCGTTCCTTCGTGATGCGTGCCTGCTCCAGGGCTGCCTTTGCCGACAGGAGTCCCGCCTGGGCGTTCTGGAGGCGGGCCTCGGCCTGGGCCACCTCCAGTTCGAAGGGGACCGGGTCGATGCGGGCCAGCACGTCGCCGGGATGGACCTCCTCGTTGAAGTCCGCCCGGACCTCCACCAGGCGCCCCGTGACCTCGGCCCCGACGTCCACGGTGTCCTTGGCCTGGATCGTCCCCGTGGCCGTCACCGTGACCCGGAGGTCCCCCCGGGTGATCGCCTCGGTCCGGAACCGCTGGCTCGCCTCCAATGCCTCCCGGCTCCGGGTGACCGACCAGGCGACCAGGCCCGCCGCCAGGGCCACCACCGCCGCGCCGCCGATCCACAGGCGTCGCCTCCGCCGGGAACGCCGTTCCCGGTCGAGCATCGTGGCCACTGGGTTCTCCGATCCCGGGGACATGGGGGCCTCCCTCCGGCAGGCGCCCGAGCCTAACGCAAACCGCGTGCCAGGGCACTGCCTGTCCCGCGAGGGGAAAGGGTTTTCTGCCCCCCTGGCAGAATTGTTGCCCGCCCGGATGGGCGATCCCCCGAGGTGCAGAGGGCGCGGTCGGCCACGGGCGGCCCCGGCGTCGTGCGGGAATTGCAGCGCTCGCGCAAGGATTGCACCGACCGGTCACGACGATGGCGGCCCGTCTCCCTGGGCGTCGCCCATCAGGGCCCGGAGGGCCCGGATCCGGTCCCGGATCTCCGCCGCCTTCTCGAACTCCAGGGCCTTCGCCGCCGCGTGCATTTCCTTCCGGAGCCCGGCGACCAGCCGTCCCGCCGCGTCGGGATTCCCCAGGACCTCGTGCAGGTCCTCGGGGCGCTGCACGCCCACCCGCCGGGCGGCCTCCTCGGCCTGTTCCATCCAGTAGAGGCGGCGGGACACGGTCCGGGGCGTGATGCCGTGCTCGGCGTTGAAGGCGATCTGTCGGCTCCGACGGCGCTCCGTCTCCTCGATGGCCCGCTGCATCGACCCGGTCACCCGGTCGGCGTAGAGGATCACGGTCCCATGGACGTTCCGGGCGGCCCGGCCGAAGGTCTGGATCAGGGACCGGTCGCTTCGGAGGTAGCCCTCCTTGTCGGCGTCCAGGATGGCCACCAGGGAGACCTCGGGCAGGTCCAGCCCCTCCCGGAGCAGGTTGATGCCCACCAGCACGTCGAAGACTCCCATGCGCAGGTCCCGGATGATCTCCACCCGCTCCAGGGTGTCGATGTCGCTGTGGAGGTAGCGGACCCGGATTTCCGCCTCGGCCAGGTACTCGGTGAGGTGCTCGGCCATGCGCTTCGTCAGGGTGGTCACCAGCACCCGTTCCTGGGCCTCCACCCGGGTCCGGACCTCCTCGAGCAGGTCATCCACCTGTCGGGTCGCGGGACGGACGTGAATCACCGGGTCCACGAGCCCCGTCGGGCGCACGATCATCTCGACCACGCGGCCGCCGGCGGCCTGCACCTCGAAGTCCCCCGGCGTCGCCGATACGTAGAGGGTCCGTCCCCGGCGGTCCAGGAACTCCTCGAACCGCAGGGGCCGGTTGTCCAGCGCCGAGGGGAGCCGAAAGCCGTACTCCACCAGCGTCTCCTTCCGGGACCGGTCCCCACGATACATCCCGATCAACTGGGGAACCGACAGGTGCGACTCGTCCAGCACCACCAGGAAGTCCTTCGGGAAGTAGTCCAGCAGCGTCGGGGGAGGCTCCCCGGGGGCCCGTCCGGTCAGGTGGCGGGAGTAGTTCTCGATCCCGGGGCAGCGGCCGAACTGCTCCAGGGATTCGATGTCCGCCATCGTCCGCTGTTCCAGTCGGGCGGCCTCCAGCACGCGTCCCTGGGCCTTCAGGTGCTGCAGGCGCTGTTCCAGTTCGTCGAGGATCGAGCCGATGGCCTTCCGCATCCGATCGGGGGTGGTCACGTAGTGGCTGTTGGGCAGGATGGCGACCTTGCGCATCTCCCGGTCCACCTGTCCCGTCAGGGGGTCGAACCAGGCCAGGCGGTCCACCGTGTCCCCGAAGAATTCCAGCCGGATGGCCCGCTGCTCCTCCGAAGGCGGGAAGACCTCGACCACGTCCCCCCGGACCCGGAAGGTGCCCCGCTCGAAGGCCAGGTCGTTGCGGTCGTACTGGAGGTCCACCAGGCGCCGCAGGAAGGCGTCCCGTTCCAGGTCCTTGCCCACCTCCAGGAACTCCACCAGCCCGTAGTAGGCCTCGGCGGACCCCAGGCCGTAGATGCAGGACACCGAGGCCACGATGAGCACGTCGTCCCGTTCGAAGAGGGCCCGGGTGGCACTGTGGCGCATCCGGTCGATCTCCTCGTTGATGCGGCTGTCCTTTTCGATGTAGGTGTCCGACGCGGGGACGTAGGCCTCCGGCTGGTAGTAGTCGTAATAACTGACGAAGTACTCCACGGCGTTGTCCGGGAAGAAGGCCTTGAACTCCCCGTGGAGCTGGGCCGCCAGGGTCTTGTTGGGGGCGATGACCAGCGTCGGGCGCTGGAGTCGCGCGACGAGGTTCGCCACGGCGAAGGTCTTGCCACTGCCCGTGACCCCCAGCAGCACCTGGTCCCGGGCCCCGTCCCGGAAGCCTCGTTCCAGGGCCTCGATGGCCGGTTCCTGGTCCCCGGCCGGCTGGTAGTCGCTGACCAGACGAAACATGGGCCAAGGATCGGACTCGGGCCGCCTTCCGTCAATGCGCCGTGGGCCGCCGACCCGTCGCCGTCCCCGGTTGGGCCGCGGACGTGGTAGCCTTGGGGCCGTCTTCGTCGCAGGAGTCCTCGATGCTGTCGATCCGGAGAGAGGGGAGCGTGGCGGTGCTGTCGATGGACGCCGGGGAGAACCGGCACAACCTGGAGTTCGTCCGGGCGATGCAGGGAGCCCTGGACCAGGTGGAGGGCGACGCCGGGGCCCAGGCCCTCGTGATCGCCTCCTCCGACCCCAAGAACTGGTCCCAGGGAATCGACCTGCCCTGGGTGATGGAGTGCCTTCAGGACCCGGCGCGGCATCAGGAGGTTCGAGACTTCCTCCAGGGACTCGACGACCTCTTCGCGCGCCTGTTGACCTATCCGATGCCGGTGCTGGCAGCGATCAACGGCCACTGCTTCGGGGACGGGGCGATCCTCGCCTGTGCCTGCGACTTCCGCTGGATGCGGGGCGACCGGGGCTTCTTCTGCTTCCCGGAGGTGGACCTGGGCATCCCGTTCCTGCCGGGCATGGTCCAGGTGGTCCGCAAGGCGGTTCCGGAGCCGGCGTTCACGAGGTGGATCCTGGAGGGACGTCGGGTCACGGGGCCCGAGATGGTCGCCGCAGGCGTGGCCCTGGGGGCCCCCGAGGGGACCGAAGGGGTCCTCCAGGAGGCCATCGCATACGGGGCCACCTTCCAGAAAGGGAGGGCCGGCGTGGCGGCCCTCAAGCGCCGCATGCACGCGGGGATCCTACAGGTTTTCCGGGACGAGGACCCCGCCGTCATCCAGTCCCTGGACCTGATTCCCGCCGCCTCGTGACAGGCGGGCCCTTCTCAGGGGTTCTCATCCTCGTCGTCGGACCGCCAGAAGCCCCCGGGGGGCATGTGGTCCTTTTCCACCTGGTCGTAGAAGTCGATGATCTTGCGCACGTAGTTGCGCTTCTCGGTGTAGGACCCCGGATAGAAGGACCGCTTGAACCCGTAGATGATGATGTTGCGCAACTCCCGGCTGGTGAGCCCGAAGTGCTCGACGGCCAGGCGGACCTCCTTCGAGACGGTCGTGTTGGACACCAGGCGGTTGTCGGTGCAGAGGGTCGTCGAGAGGCGGGCCTCCCGCATCTTCCGGAAGGCGTGGCGGCCCAGGTCCCCGATCCGGGGATTGGTCTGGAGGTTGCTGGTCAGGCAGACCTCGATGGTGATTCGTCGGTCCGCGATGTACTCCGCCAGCCGACGGACATACTCCTGCCGGTCCTGGACATGGGCGGAGGTGACCATGTTGGGCGACAGCAGGTAGTAGCCGTGCCCGATGCGGTCCGCATGGAGGTCCGTGATGGCCTGGAAGATCGACTCGGGGCCGTAGGCCTCCCCGGCGTGGACCGTCTTCTTGAGGAAGTTCTTGTGGGCGTAGGCGTAGGCCTCCCGGTGCGTCTCCGCCGGATAGCCCTTCTCCCGGCCCGCCAGGTCGAAGCCGCTGATGGGGATGCCGTGGCGGTCCCGGATGGCCACGGCCGCCTGCGCCAGTTCCAGGGAGGCCAGGCCGAAGATCTGGGGCTCCGGCGTGTAGGGGTGCACCCGTCCCCAGTCCCGGTAGTACTCGCTCATGTGGGAGTTGAAGTACCGCAGGGCACAGACCGTGATGGCATAGACGTACTCGGGCTCGCTGGGGCGTCCGGCTCCCCCCTCCGTCAATTTCCGGTTCCACTTCCGGGTCGCCCGCTGCAGTCCCCGGTTCACCGCCTTCAGCACCTCGTCCATTCCCATCCGGGAGTTGCAGTGCAGCTGGGGGGCGAAGCGCACCTCGAAGTAGCGGACCCCCTCTGCGTAGTTGTCCTCGGCCAGTTCATAGGCCACCCGCTCCAGGGCCTCGGGGTCCTGCATCACGGCCGTGGTGTAGTTGAACCCCGCCAGGTACTCCACGAGGTTGGCGTAGCGGTCCTTGAAGACGAGTTCCCGCAACCCCTCCTCGGTCTCGCTGGGCAAGGCGACGCCGCGCTGCCGGGCCAGTTCGATCAGGGTGGGGATCCGCAGGGACCCGTCCAGGTGGACGTGGAGGTCCGTCTTGGGCAATGCCCGGATCAGGGCGTCGGACCCTGGGAAGGGGGGGCGCTTCCGGGGAGCCTCCCGGCGGGGTGCCGTCTGGTCAGAAGTCATCCTGTTTCAGCCCTCGAAAGAGTTTGCCTGCATGGCGGCACTCGGCCTCGGCGGCGTCCACGAGGTGGTCCATCGAGATCGGCCGCCCGTCCCGGGCCGCCCGGTAGGCGGCCCGAAGGATCGCGTTCTTGATGTGCCCCCCGGAGAGTTCGAAGGACTCCCCCACCAGGTCCCAGTCGATGTCCGGGGCCACGGGGCACTCCCGGGGAATGAGGGATCGCCAGATCAGGGTCCGGTGCTTCCGGTCCGGGAAGGGGAACCGGATCTTGAACTGGATGCGCCGCTCGAAGGCCTTGTCGAGGTTCTTCTCCAGGTTCGTGGTGAGGATCACGATCCCGTCGAAGCGCTCGATCTCCTGCAGCAGCAGGTTGATCTCCATGTTGCTGAAGCGGTCCACCGAGGTCTCGACCTTGACCCGGCTGGTGAAGAGGGCGTCGGCCTCGTCGAAGAGCAGGATGCTGTTGTTGGCCCGGGCCGTCTGGAAGATCCGCTCGATGTTCTTCTCGGTCTCCCCGATGTACTTGGACATCACCCGGGGGATGCTGATCTGGTAGAGGTTCTGTCCCAGTTCCTCGGCCAGGATCTCGGCGCAGAGGGTCTTGCCGGTCCCGGGCTCCCCGACGAAGAGGCAGACCAGCCCGCGCCCGGTGGGCATCCGGGCCCCGAAGCCCCAGTGGGTCAGGATGAAGGTCCGGTGCCGGGCGGCGTCCAGGACCTCCCGGACCGACTTCTTCTCCTCTTCGGGGAGGATCAGGTCCTCCAGGGTCAGGCGGACCTTGCTTCGGCGGGCATACTCCTCCATGTCGGCCCGGACCTGGGCCCAGGCGCCGTCCAGGAGGTGCTGCTGGCGGACCGGTCCCCCTCCCGAGGGGTCCGCCAGGCGTTCGGCCACCATCACGGCGTTGCGGATCTGGCCCCCGGTGAACTCGAAGGTCTGCGCCAGGGCCGCCAGGTCGACGTCCGGTCCACGGCGGTCGTCCGGGAGGATCGTCTCCCAGAGGCGGCGTCGTCCCGCCACGTCCGGTGGCTCCAGGGCCAGCTGGAAGGCCACGTGGCGCTCCACCGAGGGGTCCATCTGGCGGGTGTCCGTCGCGCAGAGGATCGAGACGCCGGGATGGCGGTCCAGGCGGTCCAGCAGGGCCGGAACCCGATTGGTCCGCTGGGTGAGCAGGGCCTCGCAACCCTCGATGAGCAGCAGGGCCCGGCGCATCGCCGCCTCCTGGAAGAGGGCGTCCAGGAGGTCCTCCGGCAGTGGGTCCATGGCGGCCAGACGCTGGCCGTCCACCTGGACGACGGGGCGGCCCGCCTCGGCGGCCAGGGCCATCGCCAGGAAGGTCTTGCCGGTCCCGGGAGGTCCCGAAATGCCCAGGACCACGCCCGATCCCCGGGGCAGGGGGGCCCGGAGGACCGGGAGGGCCAGGTCCACGAGTCGGGCCAGGGCCTCGGGGTCCGCGACCACTGCCGAGAGGCGGGCCTCGGGGTGAACGATCCGGGCATAGGGGGCCACGGTCCGGTCCAGGTGGTCGTAGGCCATCAGGAAGTTCACGATCCGGTCCGGAAGGCGCACCTCCTGGACCAGGAGGGAGTCGCTGGAGAGGTCCCGGGGCTGGACCAGCGAGATCAGGCGGGCCCGGAGCAGGGCGCCCCCGGGAAGGAAGCGCTCCCGGAGCCGGAGACGCTCCAGGCGGGACCGGGAGATCATCTGGAGCAGGAAGTCCACGTCGGGGTAGTCCAGCAGCACGTTGTCCCGGAAGCGGGCGATCCGGCGCCGGAAGGAGGAGTCCAGGACCGGGGCCAGGGCCAGCCGGAGGATCGCGAGGTCCGTCGGGTCCAGGTCCCAGACCCCCGCCAGGGCGTCGAAGGGGTCGCTGGCGCCCGTGGCCAGGAGGGCCCCCCGCGCATCCAGGAGCCCCTGCTCCGCCCGCGTGAGGGACCGGGCCACCTCGGCCGGGTCCTGCTGGTCGATGGGGCCGAAGACCTCGACGATGCGCTGTTCCACCAGGGCCTCGGCCCAGCGGAGGGAGGCCTCCAGGTATCCGATCAGGGCCTCGCGGCGGGCGGCAACGGGACTCGCGGACGGGGATTCGGAAGGCCTTCCCTTCATGGGGGAATCCTGGCCTCTTGCGACTCCCGGGTCAAGTGCCTCGGGCGATGTGGCATACTACCGCAGACCGGAGGGTGCCGTGGCGGGGAACCTGTCCAGGGGATCGGTGCTGGTGGTGGACGACGATGGGGCCGCCCTGGAATCGATCCAGGAAATCCTCCAGCGGGAGGAGTACCAGGTCGTGGCCGCCCGGAGCGCCGAGGAGGCCCTCGAGCGGCTTCGGACCGACGACTTCGGCGTGGTGCTGACCGACCTGCGGATGCCCGGCATGGACGGGATGGACCTGCTGCGGACCATCAAGGCCCTGCGGCCCGAGACGGAGGTCGTGATCATGACGGCCTTCGGCACGATCGAACGGGCGGTGGAGGCCATGCGGGAAGGGGCCTACGACTTCGTCACGAAGCCCCTCAAGCGTCCCCTGCTGGTCCGGAGCGTCGGCCGGGCCCTGGAGAAGGCCTCCCTCCAGGCCGAGAACCAGCAGCTGCGGGCGGAACTGGATGCCATCTCGGGCGAGCGGACCCTGATCGGGACCTCTCCGGCGATGCGCAAGGTCCTGGACACCCTGAACCAGGTCGCCCCGGCGAACACCACCGTCCTGATCCTGGGCGAGTCGGGCACGGGAAAGGAACTGGCCGCCCGGGCGATCCACCAGCGGAGCCGTCGGAGCCGGGGGCCCTTTGTGGCGCTCAACTGCGCGGCGATCCCGGTCACCTTGCTGGAAAGCGAACTCTTCGGCCACGAGCGGGGGGCCTTCACCGGGGCCTTCGCGCGCCGGGAGGGGCGCTTCCAGATGGCACACGGGGGGACCCTGTTCCTGGACGAGGTGGGCGAACTGGACCCGATGATCCAGGCCAAGTTGCTGCGGGTGCTCCAGGAGGGGGAGTTCGAGCGCCTGGGAGGCACCCAGACCCTCCGGGCCGACGTCCGGGTCCTGGCGAGCACGAATCGGAACCTCCTGGAGATGGTCCGGGAGGGGCGCTTCCGGGAGGACCTCTACTACCGGCTCAACGTGATCCAGTTGACGATGCCGCCGCTCCGGGAGCGGCTGGAGGACGTCCCGCTGTTGGCCCAGCACTTCCTGGCCCGCTATGCCAGCCGCAACCAGAAGGACGTCCGGTCCATCAGCCGGGAGGCGATGGACGTCCTGACGACCCACGACTGGCCCGGAAACGTCCGGGAACTGGAGAACACGGTCGAACATGCGGTGGTGTTGTGTCGGGGGGACACGATCCGGCTGGAGGACCTGCCGGACCTGGCAGGGGCGGAGCGGCAGGACATCCAGTACCTGACGATCCAGTTGGGAACCCCCCTCAGCGAGATCGAGCAGCAGGTGATCCAGCAGACCCTGCGCCTGACCCGGGGGAACAAGCGTCTGGCGGCCCAGTTGCTGGGGATCGCCACGCGGACCATCTATCGGAAACTCTGAGAGGAGACCATGCGAAGACCATTCGACAGGCGGGCGCCTCGGATCCACCCGGAGGCGATCCTGCTGGAGCCCTGCGTGGTGGCCGGGGACGTCGAGATCGGGCCCGAGACCTCGGTGTGGTTCGGGGCGGTGATCCGGGGCGACGTCGGGGCCGTGCGAATCGGGGCCCGGAGCAACATCCAGGACAACTGCGTGCTCCACGAGTCCACGAGGCGGACCCCCCTGGTGATCGAGGACGAGGTCACCGTGGGCCACGGCGCGATCCTCCACGGCTGCCATCTCAAGAAGCGCTGCCTGGTGGGGATGGGAGCGGTGGTGCTCGACGAGGCGGTGGTGGGGCAGGAGGCCATGGTGGGCGCCGGGGCGCTGGTCCCCGAGGGCATGGTGATCCCCGATCGCCACCTGGCGGTGGGGGTTCCGGCGAAGGTGCGACGTCCCCTGACCGAGGCGGAGGTGGCTGCCCTCCAGGAGTCGGCGGAACACTACGTGGAGGCGGCCCGGGAATATCAGCGGGAACTCGAGGGTTGAGTCCGCGGCAGCGGCCTGGGACCCGAAGGAGGGAGGAGGAACGATGGACGACCGGATGAAGATCTGGTGGGTGGTGATGGCGGTGGTGGCGTCGGGGTGCCAGCAGAAGGCTCCGGCCCAGGGACCCGCGGCGAAGGCCGAGGCCCGTCCGGCCGGGGTCGTGCTGGACGATGCCCAGAAGACCGTGCTGGAGGCCTTCGACCAGGCCCGCAAGGCCGCCGGGGAGGCGGGGACCGAGGACCTGATCCGGTGCTGGCTCTCGGCGCTGGACAACTGCCAGGCCCAGGTGGTCCGGTCTCGGGCCTACACCCAGAAGGACGAGACGATCTGCGACGGGATCCAGAACGAGGCCATCCGGTCCAATTGCCGGGACGGGGTGCTCATGGCCAGGGCCCTCCAGACCAAGGATGCGGGCCTCTGCGGGCAGATCGCCTCGAAGACCGAGCGGCAGAACTGCCAGGTGCGTCTGGTGGTGGACCGGGCCTCGGCAAACGGGGACCACTCCCTCTGCAAGGAACTGCAGGACGAGGCGGCGGCGCAGCAGTGCACCGAACTGGTGCTGACCCAGGCGGCCTTGAAGGAGCGGAAACTGGAGGCCTGCAACAAGATTCCCCAGCCGGATTCCCGCAACCGCTGCCGGATGCAGGTGCTGCCCCAGATGGCGGCGGACCAGGAGAAGCCGGACCTGTGCAAGGAACTGCAACCCGAGAGCCATGCGGCGGCCTGCCGGGACCAGGTGCACCAGCAGATGGCGATGAAGAAGCAGGACCTCTCCCTCTGCGATCAGGTCGAGTCGCCCAGCACCCAGCGGACCTGTCGGGACTACGTGAACCTCCAGAAGGCCTACCAGAACCGCGATGCGAGCCTCTGCGACCAGGTCAAGGAGCCGACCCTGGCGGACAACTGCCGCAAGACCCTCCAGGCCGGAACACCCCAGAACTGACCCGGTTCATCCAAGCAGCGACCGAAGGACCTCGACCCAGGTCTGGACCTTCTGCGCCCTTGGCAGGCGGGCTGCCGCGGGGCTGGTGGACGGCATCACCAGGCACGGGGGGACGGGCCCCGGCAGCGACGGGGTCACCAGACGCCGCCAGAGGACCCAGGCGGGCCGTCCGTTGAAGAGGATGGCCCGCAGGTCCGCGAGTTCGGGCAGGAAGGCTGCGAAATCGTTCGGGACGGGGTCCACGATGCGGGAGTCCTCGCTCCCCTGGCGGCGGCATCGTTCGAGGACGTCCCAGAGGGCCACATCCCGGGAGAGCATCTGTTCCAGGCGCTCCCGGCGGGTGACATGGCGAGGGTCGAAGCCGCACAGGGAGCCAATGACGTCCCAGAAGGCGTTCTGGGGATGGGCGTAGTAGCCCTCCTCGGCCAGGCTTCTGGGCCCCGGGAAGGTCCCGAGGACCAGGACCCGACACCGGGGATGCCAGACCGGCGGAAAGCCCCGGAAGGGCCCGTCGGGGCCAGCAGCCGGCGTCGAGGGCGAGGACATCGGGGCCTCCAGGGGATCGACGGGCTCCGGGGGAACAGGCTACCATCGGCCTCTCGGGAGGGGAACCATGGGACGGGCCTGGTGGGTGTTGGGACTGGCGGTCTGGTTCGGGGGATGCGGGGAAGACCCCTGCTCGGTCGGGCAACGGCGCTGTCTGGATCAGCAGCGGCAGACCTGCGTCGAGGGGCCCGGGGGGGATGCCCGATGGGAGCGGGACCCGTGCCCCCAGGACAGCACCTGCCTGGGGGAGGGGCGATGCGGGGCGCTGCCGCTGCTTCCCTGCGACCCGGCCGGAGCGACGGAGCGGTGCGACGCCTCGAACCGGATTCCGGGCACCTGCACCGAAGGGGTGTGGCTCTACGACCTGGATCGGGCCTGCCGGCAACCCGGGGAGACGTGCCTCACGGGGCTCGATCAGACGGGGGAGAAGCCGGTTCCCAGGGCCCTCTGCGTGCTGGATCCCCCCTCCCTCTGCTCCCCGGGGACCTCCGGCGGCTTCTGCCACAATGACCTGGCGGCAACGTGCTCACCGGTGGGCTATCTGGTGCTGGTGCAGGACTGCCGGGCCCTGGGGACCTCCTGTCGCCAGGGGGCGTGCGTTCCATGAGTCGGCTCCTCTGGGCGACGACGGCGTTGTTCCTGCTGGTCCCCCAGGCCATGGCCCGGGAGGGGCCCTCTGACACGCCTCCCGCCGGTCGGGGGCGGGGCGACGGGGCCCGGATGGTCCTGGGTCCGGTGACCTTGCAGTCCTGGCCCGAGGATCTCCGGAGACGGCCGACGGCCTGCCTGGAGGTCTGGATGGGACACCGGAGGATGGCCCGGTCCTGCCGGGAGGCCTCCCTGGGTCGAGTCTTCTTCCATCGGATCCGACTGGCATCCCGCCGTCCCCTCCCCGTCACGTTGCGGGTCCAGGTCGAGGCGGCGACCCGGTGGGGCGACACCGATCCGGTTCGTCCGGCAGAGGGATTCCCGGGTCAGGACGCGGTGCTGGCCCAGGCCCTCCCGGACCTGGTGACCTCCTACGGTCCCGAGGAGCCGGGAAGCGGAAAGCCCCGGGAACGGCCCAGGCCCGCCAGGAATCGCGGCGGCAGCGGCGGACCGAAGACCTGCGTGGTCCCCGTGGCCTGGCCCGGGGGTCCCGGAGAGGTCACGGCGTCTTGCGGCGGCTGGGAGTTCCTCGTTCGTCGGGGGCCGTGGTTCGAGGACTGACGGCCCTGGAATGCAGGGACGAGGGGATCACGGGTCCGGGGTCGAGGTGGCATCGCCGCCTGGGGGCTGGTCCGGCGCATCCCCCATCGCGCAGCCCCCGGCGACCTTCTGGTAGCAGAACCGGATGCAGACCTTGCCCTGGGGCACCCCGTTCTGGTCCTGGATTTCCCGGCACTGCCAGCCCTGGGGGCACGGGTTTTCGGGGTCAGGACTGCACGGGGGCATGCAGTAGGAACCCTTGTCCTCGTTGGTCTTCGGGTCCTTGAAGCCGATGCACATGATCGACTTGTCGCCGCAGGCATCCTCCCCCTGCTGCTGGTCACAGGGCTCGCAATACTTGCCCTGGGCCGTTTCGCACTTGTTGGTCTGGAGGTTGCAGACCTGGCCGCAGCCGCACTGGTAGTTGCCCTGACATCCGCGGTCGATGCAGACGCGGCCGGCGGTGTCGCAGATCTTGGCCGCCTGCTTGCAGTCGAAGTCGATCAGGCAACCGGGGACGCAGGTCTTGCTCCCGGCATCGCAGTAGGTCTCCGGCTCTCGGCAGTCCACGGGGGAGAAGCACATCCCCGGGACGATGCAGTGACCGTCCACGCAGTCCCACTGCTTGCCCTCCAGGGGCACGGGGTCGTCGCATCCCTGGATGTTGCCGTCGGCCAGGGAGCCCGTGCACGCGTTCTGGCACAGCCCCGCGTTGCAGACCTTCTGGAATCCGCACTCGTTGTCGCTCGTGCACCCGGGGACGCAGCGGTGCGTGGTGGGGTGGCAGGCCTCGCCGAAGGCGCAGGAGAGGGCGTCCCGGCATCCGCAGGTCTTCAGGTCGGGCCAGCACTTCTCCTTCGGGCCGCACTGGTTGTCGTCGGTGCATCGGGCGGGGACGTTGCCGCAGTTCAGGGACTGGGGTACGCAGACGCCGTTCCGGGTGTCGCCCTCGATGCGCGCGCAGGCGTAGGACCCGGGGACCGACCCCTCCACGGCGCAGGCGCCGGTGGAGAGGGGGCACCATGGGGCGCAGACCTTCTCTCCGAGGCTCACGGCGACTCCGGCCAGCTGCACGGTCTCCACGCAATGGGACATCTCGCCGGCGCACTGGCGGTCCGAGGAGCAGGGGGCGCAGGCCGGCAGCAGGGGCTGGCAGGTCTTCGTGCATTCGTCGCAGAAGGCCTCGGACCCGCAGTTCTTGTCCTCGCGGCAGCCGTTCGCGGTGTTGAAATCCGGAACCTCGATGCACTTGCCGATGCAGTCGCAGGCGAAGTTCTCTCCCTTGAGGGCGATGCAGTCGTCGTCGGTGGCGCACTCCCGGGGCGGGGCCGTGTCCACGACGCCGGGGTCCGAGGAACCGTCCCCGATCGACAGGTCCTGGATCAGGGGGACATCCTCGGGAGGCGCCGCCGTGTCCTTGGAACCACCCGAACTCCCTCCGCACGCGACGGCCGTCAGACAGGCCGCCCACAGGATGCAACGCCTCATGCCTCCTCCTTCCGTGTCTGAACCGACCCGACCCGCAGGGATTCTATGAAAAGAGCCCTGGTGCGGGTAGGGCAATCCTCGGGATTCCAGTCGACGGCCCCTCAGGGCACCAGGACGTCCACCGCCTGGATCGTGCCGCCGTTCCCCACGAAGAAGACCCGGTTGCCGAGCACCGTCGGAGTCCCCTCGATGCCCCAGAGCATCGAGAGGTGATCCAGGGGCCGCCCGGTCCGCAGGTCCAACAACCAGAGCCCGCGGCCACCGGAGACCACGACCCGTCGCCCGACCTGGACCGGGGAACCGACCGCCGAGGTCGAGAGACGGGCGCGCCAGGCAGGCTGGCCATCGGAACGTCTGCGGGCGACCACGGTTCCCTCGGCGGTCCCGACGAGGACCAGGGTGTCCGTCACCAGGGCCTGGGTGGCTCCGTACTCCGAACCGCGCCAGACCACCGTTCCGTCCCGGACCTGGACCGCCACGGGGCCGCGGCCGAAGGAGGACGTGTAGGCGATGCCGTCTCGGACCACCGGCGTCGCATCGACGTCGGGCGCCCCCTGGACGTCGGTCCCGAGGTTCACGGACCAGACCGGCTTGCCCGTGTCCCCCGAGAGGCGGACCAGGAACCCCGTGGAGAGCCCGACCAGCACGTCGTTTCCGACGGCCACGGGAGAGGCGGTTCCCTCGCTGGCCAGCAGCCTCGGCAGCCCCTCCTCGAACTTCCAGATGGGAACTCGGGCCAGGGCGTCGATGCCGTGGACCTGTTCCGTCATCGTCATCGCCACCAGGATGTTGCCCAGCAGGACCGGTTCCCCCACGAAGGGGGAGGGGACGCAGTAGGGCTTCTCCCAGCGGGAGACACCGGTCCGGGGATCCAGGCGATGGAGACAGCCGTCGCCTCCTGCCACGAAGAGGGAACCGTCGGCCGCCGGAACGGGCCTTCCCCGGAAGGACCCCGGAAAGGTACGGCTCCAGACCTCGGACCCATCGTGGGTCGCGAGGGCGACCAGAAGCCCCTTCTTGGTTCCGCAGACCACCAGTTCCGGATCGGCCAGGGCCAGGCATTCCCCCGGGTCCCGGGGACTCAGGGCGAACATCTCGTCGTCATAGACCTCCACGCCCCAGGCGGGACCCAGCCAGCCGCCAGGCACCTCGAATCCGGTGGAGGACGGGGGCGGAAGGGCCGTCGTCTGGGCCAGGGCTGGAACCCAGGCCAGCAGGACCATCGCCCACGAGACGGTGAATCGGGCCCGGAGGCGCATCGGGGCCTCCCGAATCAAGAGATCAGCGAAGGGACACGAGGCGTTCCTCCACGAGCCGCCGGACCAGCAACTGGGCGACGGGGAGGGAATCCTCGGGGCCTGAAACGGCCTCCAGGGCCTTCTGGTAATGCTCCCGGGCCTTGCTGGCGTTGCCGGTCTCCCCAGGCGATGTCGCCAGGAGGGGGTGATAGAGGTCCCCCAGGTGCAGCCAGGCCGTGGCCCGGGCCAGGCTGCTGTCGGATTTGGACATCTCGAGGAAGCCGTTCTCGGCGTCGGCCCGCTGGCCGGCGAGGTCGCTGGCGATCCCGAAGGCCTCCCTGGCCAGCCAGGCCAGGGGACTTCCGGCATCGGCATCCAGGAACGCCCGGAAGGCCTCCCGGGCCACCGACCAGTCCCCGGCCCGCAGGGCCGCCGCACCCCGTGCAAACTGGGCGGAGGCCTTCATCGATCCCGGCAGGCCCTTGGCCATCCAGGCGTCCAGCCGGGCCAGCGTCTCCCGGGCCTGGGCCGGGACGCGGTCCCGGGAGGCCTTCTCCGCCTCCGGGTCCTGGGCCTCCGAGGCCTGCTTCTCGGCCTGAGACAGGGGTTCCATGGCGCGACTCCAGTCCCGGGCCCGATCGATGGTCCGGCTCTCGCCCATGCGGTGGAGCAGGATTCCGGCCGTGATGCCGATCAGCACCAGACCGACCCCGGCCCCGATCCATCCCCCCCAGAGCCGGAAGAACTCGGCCACCTTGGCCATCGACTCCTGGAACTCGTCGGGTCCCTTGAGTTCCTCCTTGGTGACCCGGTCCTTCTTGCGTCCCGCCATGGCTTCCTCGATATGCGAAAGGTCCTTGTGGATGCCGGCGCCCCCGGTCCGGCCTCCGGTTCTCCGGCAGGGATTCGAACCCCGATTCCAGGAACCAAAGTCCTGTGTCCTACCCTTGGACGACCGGAGAGCCGCCAAACGGTCGCCTTGTTTACCATCGAATGACACCCACGGCAAGCCTGGAGGGACGCGGCGATGAATTCGGGATTGCAGAGAGGGGCCGGAACCCGTCAGTCCTGGAGGACGCCCCAGGAGGACACGGACAGGGATTCCATCGCTCGCCGGATGGACCGGGTCACCTGGTGGATCATCCGGGTCGTGGTCCCCTGGGTCGGCTGTTCGGAAGGGGGCTCGGTCGAGACTCCCGTCTGGACGACCAGGGTCGGGGCGGGGGCCGCAAAGGAGGCAAAGGGCGCAACCGAGCTCCCGGAGGGAGGCGGGCTGCTCCCGATGGAGGTCCCCTGGAGGCAGGCCGGTCGACCCACCACCGTGAGCCCGTAGGGGATGGCCCCGGCGTTGGTCGTCTCCCCGAGGCGGGAGGACACCAGATAGTGGAAGGGGTCGTTGGGGTCCGGCAGAATGCCCACCAGGTCCTGGCAGGTGGCGTCATGGCGGTCGAAGGCGACCCCATAGAGCCGCCCGATCCCCGCGAGGCACGGGTTGTCCAGGGAGGGGGCGAAGGTCGTGAAATAGGCGCCGCTTCCGAAAATCACTGGGGCTCCCATGAGGCGCTCCCCCGGAAGGGCCCCGGCCTCGAGGTTCCAGGAGGCGTCGTAGCCCAGGAACTTCTTCCAGAGCACGGTGGGTCCCACCTGCATGCCACGGCCCGCGTGGACCTTCCGGCAGACGGCGTCGTTCCAGGGGGAGCAGGTCCGGTCGGGCTCGGGACTCAGGGGGTACTGCTCGATGGACTCCTGGAGGCTCGCGACGAAGGAGATCTGGGTCGTGTTGTCCAGATGGTCCATGTCCCCGGCGCCATACACGATCACGAGGCGGTTCGTCCCGGGCTGGAGGGCCAGGGAGGGGGCCTCGTAGGCCGGGGCCCGTCGCGGGTCGTCCAGGGCCGGCAACGGCGTCACGGACGCATAGGGGTCGTAGAAGAGGGCCAGATTCCAGTTCGGGATTCCAGGGGAGCCGATCTCCAGGCGCCAGAGCCGTCCCGCGGCGTCTCCCAGGTAGCAGCGGGACAGGAAGGTGCCCGGGAAGGTGCTGTAGCAGGTGAAATGGCCCACGAGGTCCGAGTCGATCAACTGGTTGGTCCCTCCGCAGGAAGAGTCCACGTTGGCCTGGCCGCTGCGGAATTCCGCCAGTTTCTCACCGGTGTCCAGCCGGATCACATAGACGACGCGCCCGGCGCCGGGGGCGAGGTTCTTGCCGCTGCCCCCGGGGACCACCGCGATGGCGACCTCCTCCAGATTGCTCTGGAGGCAGGAGGTGGCGCCTCCGGGACAGACCTGGACGACCCCCATCTCGGGTTTTCCAAAGGACCACCCCAGGAGGCTGAAGTCGTTCTGGAACAGGGCAGGGCCACCGGGATTGCAGGTCGGGAAGCCCCCGAGGCATCGGCCCTTGGTGGCCGAGACCTCCCAGAGGACCGACCAGTTGTCCCGCTGATTGTCCGTGACGTCCAGGGCCGAGAGGCCCCGTCCTCCCTCCCGGTCCCCGAAGAGCAGGATGGACCGCCAGGCCGCCGCCCCCTCGGTGGTCAGGGTCGAACGACTCCGGCTCAGGATGATGTCCTTGAGCACCGGACTGCCGTCCAGGAGGGTCCGCTTCCCGTCGGGCAACTGCTGGAGCGAGTCCAGCATGTGATTCGGCAGGAAGCCCCACAGTTCCCGTCCCCAGTCGGGGTCCTCGACGGCGCCATTGGGCCGATCCACCCGGAAGGCGTGGAGGATCCCGTCGTGGGTCGGCAGGTAGAGGACCACGTCCCGGTTCGCGATCTGGTCCCGGAAGAGCTTGAACGAGGGGATCATCAGGTCCATGTCCTGCAGGCGTCCCTGGACCACCGGCGTCCCGTGGTCGCTGGCCCCGGTCTTGTAACCGGCCCGGCAGGAGACGTCGGCGGCCCGGACGTAGTCGATCAGGTTCTGGCGCCAGGCCGTGACCTTCTGGTCATAGGACCCCGACAGGAAGCCCGTGCGGCAGAGACCGGTGACGGGGTCCCGGCTGAAGTCCGGGATCGGCTGGCCCGGGCCCGGGACCCCCAGGGCCGCGGCGGTCAGGTTCGGATTCGATGCCTCGAAGCGCTCCCGGGTTCCCCCGACCCAGGTGTAGAGGTCCCGGTCCGTGTCCATGCGGGCGTTGAGCAGGTCCGAGATGCGTTGCACCAGGGCGAGCCCCGCCTCGTTGGGCCGGGCCTCGTTGACGCCGCATTGATAGACCGATCGCTCGATGATCCCCTGGCGAAGACCCGGCACGAATCCCGAGCCCCCGGGGTAGGGCACCTTGGCATGGGCGGCGTTGAACTGGTACTGGACGTCCAGGGGATTGCCCGTCTCGGAGGTGACGACCACCCGGGTCCGGGACTGGGTCGCCACGGCCAGATTGCCCAGGATCTGGGAGAAGGCCTTCACCAGGTCCACGCTGTTGTCGGCCCGAAAGTAGGGCAGGTCCAGCGTGCCGTTGTTGGTGGCGATGGCCTCCGCGAGGCTGCTGACCCCGTCGGCCAGTTTGAAGCCGATGACCCAGACCGAGACGCCCATCTCCCGGAGCAACTGGGCCTCCCGGACCGAGTCCTGGTAGGGGTTCGACCCCTCGCCCAGGTTGGCCCGGCCGTCGGTGATCAGCACCACGCTCTTGGGCCGGCAGGTCCGGAAGGGGTCGTTCAGGATCGAGGGGTGGGTGCTGAAGAAGTACCGGGCGTCGTAGAGCAGGGGGGCGATGGGGGTCCCCCCGACGGGAATGACCGAGAGGATCGAGGCCTGGACCTCCTGGTTCCTTGCAAAGACGTCCGCCGAGTCGTCGGAGGCGCTGGGGATCACCATGGGCCCGGTGGGGGCCGTGGCGTTTCGGGCGCCGTAGTTGACCCCCTGTTCCGGGCCGTAGGAGTACCCGCCCGACGCGTCGGTCGACGGGGAGGCCTTCGTGTCGAAGGTCATCACGCCGAACTTGAAGTCGTAGGCGTTGCGATCGATCAGGCCATCGGCGGCCTGGGTCCCCAGGGGCACGATGTGGGGCACCGGGTAGGGACAGTCCTCCCGGGGACAGGGGGGGACGGCGTTGTTGGACCGGTCCTGGATCGCGCACTCGTAGTTGGCGAAGGTCCCCGTGAGGACCTCGGTGGCGACGATGTAGCGGCTCTTCCCGGAGTTGCCGACCCCGGCACAGACCGGCGGGGTCAGGGACCCGTCGTTGTCCCCGGTCTCGACTCCCGGCTGGTCGGCGTCGTACTCCATCGAGCCGGAGGTGTCCAGCAGGATCAGGACGATGGGCTTCACCTCGTGGGCCGGCAGGGATTGCCCCCGGGAGGTCCCCGGGACCAGGAAGACCGCCAGGGACATGACCCACAGGCCGTAAGACGGCAGCAGGGGGAGTTTCATCGCACACCTCATGGGCACCCCACGGGCCCGACGAAGATTGCCGCCATTGCCCGGGCCTGGGCGTCCCGATCGATCGTCAGGGTCTGGGCATTGGGGCTCCCGGGCGCCAGGTCGTTCCGAAAGACCGCCTCGGTCTCCGAGATGTACCGCCGGAAGCAGTATTCGCCGACCCCGAAGCCCGGGGCCCGGTGGGTGGTCACCGCCGAGGTCATGCGGCTCTGCCAGAACGCGGTGTTCATCGTGACGGCCTCCCGCCCGAAGGACCCGCTGCCGTCGGTGGAGGTGTCGTAGAAGCCGGCCGAAAGGTCCCGCATCTGGACGAGGCCGTTCTGGGCGGCCACGAACTGCGTGAAGCCCGAGGGGTTCATGCCCGCGAAGGCCATGGTGCCCTCGGCCCCGGAGGCGGCGATCGTGCGGGCGACCTGGGCGATGCGCACGCTCCCGGTCAGATTCAGGTGATTGGCCGCCACCTCGACCGCGGCGATCCCGAGGCTGGTCAGGGCCAGGAGGACCAGCATCGCGACGATCAGGATGTAGCCGCCGGACGGGGCCACGGAATGCGTCGAGACCGGGGCACGAAGGTCCTGCCTCATTTCACGTTCCTCACGGCGAAGGAGGGCAGGGTCACCCGCTGGGCCATCGTGACGGTCCGGGCCGAACCCCGCATCGCGGGGTCCACCTCGTAGGAGTCCAGGGGGTCGTTTCGGGTGGCCCGGGCCACGAAGGGGAAGGACTCGTCCTCCTCCTGGGTCCGGGTGGTCAGCATGACCGTCACGGCCCGGAGGTCCTGAGGCCTCGCTGCGTCGCTGAGGTCCAGCAACTGGTTGCCGGTGGCCTGGAGATCCTCCAGGCTGGCCAGGACCTGCAGGGTCGGCTGTCGCCGGGTCCGGTCCACGTCCAGGGTGAAGTCCAGGAAGGTGAGATCCGCGACGTACTCGGCCACCCGGACCGCGGACCGGTTCACCACCCGGGCCAGGGCGGGGTCCGACCCGTCGATCTCCTCCCGGATCAGGTCCACCTTGCCCTGTTCGCCAGGGTCCAGTTGCAGGGAATAGCGCACGTAGCCCACCACGTTCACCTCCAGCCCCACGCCCAGGCCCTGGACGCCGCAGAAGTCCGGCGGCACCGCGGTGGGCAGCGGGGACTGGAGGGTGATCAGGCGGTTCTGGAAACTGGCGTTCTGGATCGGGACGTACATCTCGAACTGGTCCGCGTTGACGATCCGGAGGAAGCGCCCCGGGGTGAAGATGCGGTCGAACTCCTCCTCGGTGGCCGGGAAGGGGGCCCCCGTGGCCCCGGACTGGAGCACCACCTGGTTTCCGATGGCGCTCTCGGAGAAATAGATGACCTGGCTCCAGAAGGCCCCGAAGAGGGTGATGGACTGGGGAACCAGCCGGGGATTCCCGTTCGTGGGGCCGCCTTCCTGGATCACGACGCCCCGAAGCCTCCCGGCGGGCTTGGGGCAGACGTTGGGGTCCGCCTGGGAGTCGGGGGTGCCCAGGAATCCCGCCAGGGACACGTCCCGGACCAACTGGTCCATGCCGAAGCGGACCTGCTGCTGGGCCCCGAGCACCTGCCGGTGGACCTGGTAGCCCCGGCTGCTGGCCGAATAGACCGCATAGACCGACACGATCAGGATCATCGACACCGCGCCGGCAATCAGGACCTCCAGCAGGGTCAGCCCCGCGCTGGCGGGCAGGCGAGGCCGGTGGGGGCCGGCGCAGGTGGCCCCGACATCATGGAGACACGAAGACATTCTTCATCACCGTTGCAGGAATCGTGATCGCGAACACGTCCTCGGGGTGGTTCGCCATGTCCGCCGGGCAGGAGTCGTAGAGCCCGGCCCGGGACCCGGGGCGAGGCCACATCACTCGGACCTCGGACCGGATCAGGTAGTCCGGCACGAGCCAGGTCAGGCGGTATTCCACGCAATACCGGGCATTTCGATCCCCGGGGAGATGGCGCAGCACCCCTGCATCCCAGGCCTGCTGGATCCCCACCTGGTTCACCAGGGCGAAGGGGGTCCCTTCGGGGTAGAACCCCGCGGATCGCCATCCCGAGGTGCCGTTCAGGTTCGGGGGGCCGACCCATCGGAGATAGAGGAAGTCGTTCTGGGCCACTCCGCCGGCCCCGTTGTAGGTGTCGTTGTACCACCGGAGGGCCTCGGAGCGGATCGTCTCCTGGACGTGGGTGGCCAGCCGCACGGCGCCAGTCATGTTCCAGGCATTCTCGTTGGCCTTCAGCACCGAGGTCTGGAGGTGCGTGAGGGCCAGGAACCCCACCACTGTGACGGCGATGACCACCAGGACCTCGACGAGCGTGTAGCCCCGGGGGAGGGCCCGCCGGGGCCGGGAAGGCATCGAAGGGGCCAGATCCTGGAGGCGCCGTGCCATCATTCCACCACCACTCGGGCGAGTCCGTTGAACGGAATGGCCAGGGCATGCACCGGCCCCTCCCGTCGCCCGACCTTGTTGAGCCGCTGGAACCGGAGCCGGGCATCCCCGCCGGCGAAACGGTCCCCCGACGGGATGATCACGGCCGTGGCGTCGTTGATCACCTGGAAGACCCGGCCGTCGGGCTTGATGCAGAGCGGGGAGTTGGGCAGGTCCTGGGGCTGGACCTCGAAGAGGACCACCGTGGGATAGGATGCCGCCAGGTCCAGTTCCCGGACCATCCGGGCCGTCTCTCCCCCCGGGCCCACGGCGTTGAAGCCGAAGCAGGACGAGGTCGTGTTCTCCCACAACTGGATCCGTCCACCGGCGGTGCCCCCCGACGCGACGGCGACTCGGATGGCGTAGGCGCGATTTCGGGCGGCGGCCTGCACCCGGGCATATTCGACCAGGTCCAGGGCCGCCTGGGAGGCCTGGACCACCTCCCGTTTCTGCATGGCCTCCATCACCGAGGGGATGGCGATGACGGCCAGCACGCCGATCATCGCCACGGTCACCATCAGTTCCACCAGCGTGAAGCCGGCTGCCGGGCCACGACGGGTCATCGGCCACCCCCTCCGGGAACCAGCGGGTACCGGCTGCAACAAATGTGCCTGGAAAGACGTTTTGCGACGGGTTGCAACCTGCTGGAAATGCGAAAGAACGAAGACATCGAACCGCACCGGCGCCCTCCAGGTATGAAATCGATTCACAGGGGGGAAATCCTTGCGACGGCGCCGAATCAGAACATGACCCCGAAGCGGCCCCGGACCGCCATCGACCAGCGGGCGTTCCGGGCGGCGTGGCAGGCCGTCAGGTTGCCGCTGCCGTCCTCGGGGCAGCCGTAGGTCGCCGGGAGGTCCAGGCCGTCGAAGGGGAACAGGGTCGCCCAGTCCAGGCCCGCGTAGAAGGCACCCTTCTCTTCGTAGAAGAGGCGGACGAGCAACTCGACGCCCAGGTTCGGGTCCTTGCCCCCCGGCGTCGCCCGGGCCTCGAACGCCCGACCGTAGAGGACCTCGAGGCGCCCTGCCAGGGCATCCCGGTCCCCCTCGAAGAGGTCATACTGGACGAAGGGCTTGACATACCACGCGTTGGTGATGGTCCCGACGACGTTTCGGAACAGCAGCTGGTCCACCCGGTAGTCGGGGTGGAAATAGAACGACCGCAGGGACTGGAGGCCCCGGTTGGTCGTGACGTTGTTCCGGTCCCGCCAGCCCCACCAGGGGGCAGCGGTGCCCGTGGCAAAGCCCGCGTAGAGACCCGTGGAGATGGGGCCCCGGACGTATTCCCCCTCCAGGGCTCCGCCGAAGGACCGGATGTCCAGCGGCGCCGAGCCGTCGGCCTGCCAGGACGAGGACCCGGAGTCGTAGCGGAAGCGGGGCACGTTCTGGATGTGGCCGAAGACGCCGGCGAACTCCGCCTCGATGCGAACGTGTTCCTTCAGGGACGGCTTCCACTCCAGGCGAAGCCAGACGTCCGGCGTCAACATCCAGCCGTTTCGCTTCTCCAGGGCGACCTCGTCATAGGGGGTCGTGGGCATCGCGGTGATGGACCCGTCCATGGCGGGCTTCACGTCCAGGTTCTGACGCCGGAAGACGAGGTACCCGCCACCGTCCACGACGGGGCGGTTCAGGACGACCAGGTCCCGGTAGCGCTTGCGCTTCTCTGCCTCGGTGTCGGGACGGCGGAAGATCGCCAGCGAGAGGTCCCAGACGTCGTCGGCGTTCGAGAGGTCGTGGGTCTCGCCGTAGGGCTGGGAGGGGTCCATCGTGTTGGGACCGGAGGCGACCCACGTGTAGCCGACCTCGGTGTAGATGCCGCCGATGCGGGCCAGGAGGTTCACCCGGTCCTGGTAGGTCCCGTAGTCGGAGTCGAGGTCCCGGCCGGCGTTCTCGAGGATGCCCAGGCCCCACTGCCGGGCCATCCGGCCTCCGGAGAGGCGCAACAGGAAGCCGCGGTCATCCTTGGGCAGGAACGGCGTCCAGGACACGAAGGCCTGCTTCACGGTGACCGGGTCCCGCCCGCCCAGCCGGGTGGCCGAGGCCGGGGCCTGACTCCGGGAGTAGATCGGCAGCGGGGCGTCGGCCCGATCCGGGTCGGCATCGGGGGTGCTGCCCAGGACCAGATTGTCCAGGACGTCCACCTCCGCCTGGACCTCGATCCGCGGGGAGACATGGAGCACCGGGGCCCACCGCAGGCGCATGTTGGCACCGCCGATCCAGTCCTGACCCGGGTCGTGGTTGGTTACGTTGGCATTGAGGGGCGGCCGGTAGGCCGAGGTGTTCACCGTGGCCCCGTTCGCGATGGCCTCGGTGCCCAGGTGGGGACGCCAGTAGCCGTCGATTCGCAACCGGAAATAGCCGTGGTGCTCGAACCACGGGAAGGTGCGGGAGGGCCCATCCTGCGGAGGCAGGGTCGACCAGTTCCGAACCGCCTCGTCGGCACGCTGTCCCAGGAGGTCGTCCACGCCCGGAAGGGGCTCCTCCCCAGTCGCCCCCGGAGGTGTCGCCCCGGAAGCCTCCGGAGGGGGAGTCTCGGCCCGGGCCACCGCGGCGACCACGAGGAAGGCCCAAGTCCACCGGAGGGTGCCTGTCATCCCTTTCCCCGCCATCATGGCCGAGGGGAGCCTAGCCGAGGAACACCGAGGCGTCAAATCGAGGCGCCATCGCGGCCGAAGGCCTCGGCAAGGCGGTCCCGGATCCGCCTCCGCACGTCCTCGGGGTCCAGCACCCGGGCATGTCCCGACATGGAGAGGATCCAGGCGGCGAACAGGAGTTCCGAGGTGAAGGGGATCAACGCCTCCAGGGAACCGTCGGGAAGGACCGTCGCGTCGGGAAACCGCTCCCGGGCCCAGGAGGCCACGTCGGGGTCGAATCGGACCCGGGCCTCGCGGTTCCTGGCAGGATGGGAATCGTCGTCCCGGGGAATCGGCTCCCGATACCTGCGTCCCGTGTCCCGGAAGCGGACCACCCGGTCCAGACGGAAGGTCCGGAAATCCTTTCGGAAGAGGCACCAGGCCCTCAGGTGCCAGTGCTCGCCGTCCTTCAGGAACCGCAGGGGAACCACCTCCCGTCGCCCGACCTCGTCCCGGCTCAGGGTCCAGTAGTCCATCTCCAGGACATGCCGTCGAGGCAGGGCGACGTTTCGGACCGGGACCCAGGCCTCCGGAAGGGGATCGGCGTGGATATCCACCGGGAGGTCCTCCCCGGGGCGAACGGTCCGGACGAGGCGCCGCAGCAGGGGCATGCAAGACCTCAGTGTCACGCCCGTGCGGGCCTGCTCCATGGCCCGGATGACCTGGACCAGGGCCAGGAACTCCTCGTGGGAGAGCACCATCGTGCCCCGTTCCAGCCGCTGGGAGAGGTCCGCTCCCAGTTCCACCCGATCCCCCTCCACCAGGACGTCCACGTACTCGTAGAGATCGTCGCCGGACCGGACCATGTTCAGGCCGCTCAGGATGCGGCGGGCATCGTCCTCGGAGAGGTGGACCCGTCGTGCCAGGGTCCTGATGGACATGGGCCTTCCGGCCTTCTTGAGATGCCACAGCATCATCGTTGACGAGATGATCTCCCGTTGCAGGTCGTTCATCGGGGACTCTCCTCGGCGTGGTCCCGGATCAGGCGATCCACGGTGGCCTCGAAGCGGGAACGGACGTCGGCCGGGGCCAGGACCCGCCCATGGCCCCAGAGGCTCAGCATCAGGCCGATCAGGGGTTCGAGATTGGTGACGCGCACCCGCACCTGCCAGGTCCCGTCGGGGCCCTGGAGCGAGGCCTCGCCGGATCGCAACCGGGTCTGGCGGAGCCCCGCAGCGACCTCGTCCAGTTCCAGGGTGACCTCGATGGGGTCGTGCATCGGGAGTTCCCAGGACTCCCGGGAGGCCCAGTGGGCCAGGGAGAAGTCCACCGGCCTGGGCACTGCCAGGGGGTCCTCCAGGACCTTGGCGGCATCGGCCCGGTGCAAGGCGAACATCCGACGATCCCTCCGCAGGTGGCACCACCCGATCAGGTACCAGACCCGGGCCTTCTGGAAGAGCCCCCAGGGGTCCACCCTGCGTCGCCGGGGCGCATGGGCGTGGGCGGACTGATAGTGCAGCAACAGGGACCGCCCTTCGCGCAATGCCCTGGTCACCGACAGCAGCACGTCCTGGGAGACCGTGGGGGCGAGGACGGGCGTTTCGAGTTCCTGCAGGGAGAAGATCACGGGGTCGTTGCCACGGTCCGCCGGGACCTGCTGGGCGAGGGCCTCGATGCGAGCGAAGACCATCCGGAGCGCCTCGTCGGAAGGCGACCGCTGGAACTTGCGGCCGATCGCCGCCAGGAGGCGAAGCGTCTCGAGGTCCTCCGGCGAGAGCCGTTCGTCGGAATCCCGCGGTGGACTCTCCAACTGGTAGCCGTCCTCCCCGTTCTCGCTCTCCGGGGCGGTGATCGGGTAGCCGAGGGAGCGGAGGAACTCGATGTCGCGACTGAACTTCCGCCGGATGCTCTCCGAAATCGTGGGATCGTCGCCCGCCCTCGAGCGGCCTCCCGGGAGATAGAACTCGCGCAGCCGATGCAGGATCTCGGCCCTCGAGAGGGGCTTCCGGCTCCGGGAAAGAAGGGCCAGCAGCGACAGGATTCGCGTTCGTGGCGTCCGACGGGTGTCGATCAGGGGGGCCTCCTGGATGGGGTTCGGGATCGGCGCAATGCTAGGAAGGAAGGGCGGCGCCTGTCAACCGGGCCGGGGACGCGGATCGCCGCGCGCCACCCGTTGCCTCGTGAATGCGAACGTGCTTCAATCACACCCCTGATTCGGGGTGAGAGGGGAGATGGGATGACGTCGGGCATCAGGGTCTTGGGGGCGATGGCGATGCTGGCCGCATGGGCGTCCGGGCCCGGGGCGGCCCAGGAACGTCCGGACGCCGGGGAGACGCGTCACCGCTTCGTGGTCCGGGAGTTTTCGGGGCGGGGATGGAAACTCGCGTCCCGCCAGGACCTGCCGGGCTTCGGCCCGGGGTTCCAGTTGCTGGTGCTGGGGATGGACCTCCCGGAGGCCGACGAGAAGGGCCGGGCGCTGGGGCCGGTGAATCGGTTGCTGGTCCTCGACGGGGAGTGGATCGAGTTCGACTCGTTCGTCGATGACGGGATCGACGACGCAGTGGAGCCGAGCATCCAGACGCCGACCTTCTTCCAGTTGAAATGGTCCGTGGTCAAGGGGAAGCGGCCCCTGCTGGTCCTCCATGGCCTCGTGCCCACCCAGGGACCGGGGGAGCCCCTGCAGACGGGCCACCGGACATGGGTCCTCGGATGGACCCCCCAGGAGGGATTCGAGTCCCAGGCGGACGTCGTGGCCCGGCGCCCGGCCCAGGTCGGCCCCACCGAGGTCCGGGTTCCGCTGCCGTGAGGGAGGAGAGGTCCGGATGAGCCAGGGGAAGCGGCGCATCGAGACGATCACGGACCTGGAGAAGGCCCTCGGGGCACGGGACCTCTCGGGGTGCCTCGTGCGCCGGATGGAACTGACGGCCTGGCCCCTGGACGGGGTCCGGATCGACGGGGCCGAGTGGCAGGAGGTCGACCTTCAAGGGGTCTCCCTGAGGGGGGTTCTCTGTCGGGGATCGGAGGTCGTCGGGGCCAGGATGCGCGGCTCGCGCTGGCACCAGGCCCGGCTCGAGGACTGCCTCTTCCGGGGATGCGAGGCTCCGGAGGTCTCGTTCCGCAAGGCCGACCTGCTGGGAGTCCGGTTCGAGGAGACCTCGCTGGCAAACGGGGACTTCGAGGGTGCGACCCTGGTGGCCCCGCAGTTCGATGCCTCGGACCTCTACGGGGCCCGGTTCGCCGGCGGCGTCCTGGTGAAGGCCCGGTTCGTGCACCGGCGCCTGGGCAACGCCGTGCTGACCCGGGCGGATTTTCGGGGGGCGGTGCTGGTCGACGTGGACCTCCGGGGCGCGGACCTGGCCGGCGCGTCCTTCCGGGATGCCCTGCTGGTCCGGACCCGGCTCGAGGATGCGAACCTGGAGGGGGCGGACCTCCAGGGGATGCGGATGGTGGACTGCCCGACGCCCCGGGTCGGGATCGAGGACCGGACGCGGGAGGCGATCGCCCAGGCGACCGTGCCTCGTGGGGAAGGGGAGGGGGCGGTGCTGGCCTTCCTGGGATCCAGCCAGGAGTTGCTCCTGCCCCTGGCCCACGGGCTCCTGCTGGCCTACGTGCTGGGGAGGGACCCGCCCG
Organism: Deltaproteobacteria bacterium; assembly: GCA_029547805.1. GTDB lineage: Bacteria > Myxococcota_A > UBA9042 > DTJE01 > DTJE01 > JAGOKF01. The sequence goes on along the minus strand of JAKPOP010000003.1, from coordinate 233,708 downwards.
GGGACCCGGTTCCCCGGCAGGACCCGGCGGTTCCCCCTGTCGAGACTCCAGCGGAACGCCCGGCTCCCCCCGCGCCGCCTCCGACCCCCGTCCTGCCGGAGAAACGAATCGATCGTCCCCGGCCCCCCGTGCCGGAACCCCGGGAGACGTACGAGCGCATCAAGAAGATTGAACTGGACTGAGACGCGATGCTGTCGATCCCTCGTTCCGTGGTCCTGGCCGCCCTGGCCGTCCTGGCGGGCACCTCGGTGGTGCTGTCCGTGGCGGTCCACGACCCCATGCAGGCCGAGGTCAAGGCGGCCTTTTTCGGATACCTGGGGGATCTCCGGAAGGGGGACGTCCAGTCGGCGGCCCGGCGGGTCTGGCCCGAGGACCTGGCGGTGCTCAAGTCTGCGGCCCTGGACCGGATGGGTTCGGACCCGCTGTTTCGCCGGGACGGGGAGACGTTCTTCGAGCGCCAGGACCCGGCCGAGATCACGTCGGTCCAGAAGGAGCGGTTCTTCGAGTGGCTCCTGGCCCGGACGTTTCGCGAGCATCCCGAGGTCCGGGATGTCCTGTCCGAGGGGCAGGTGATCGGCGTCGGGGTCCGACGCCTGGGAGGGGAGGCGGACCTCACCGCGACCCTGGCCCTGAAGACCCCTGAGGGGCGGCAGGTCTTCACGATGCGGCTCCACCTGACCCGGAGGGACGACCTCTGGTTCGTGAGGCTCTGATGTGCGGGATCGTCGGTTACGTCGGTTCCCGGCCCTGCGTCGGGATCCTGCTGGATGGCTTGAGGCGTCTGGAGTACCGGGGCTACGACTCCTCGGGCATCGCGGTGATCGGTGAGGGTGGCCTCGAGGTGCGCCGCGCCACCGGGAAACTCCGGAACCTGGAGACCCTGGTCCAGGAGGCGCCCCTCCAGGGACGAACGGGGATCGGGCACACCCGGTGGGCCACCCACGGACGGCCCAGTGAGCAGAACGCCCATCCCCACCGCGCCGGGGATGTGGTGCTGGTCCACAACGGGATCATCGAAAACCACCTGACCCTCCGCAACGCCTTGAAGGCCGAGGGGGCCGTCTTCCAGTCGGAGACGGACACCGAGGTGCTGAGCCACCTGGTGGACCGGGAGGTGCGCCGGGGGCGGGGCCTGATGGAGGCCGTGCTCGAGGCCCTGCGTCGGGTCCAGGGGTCCTATGCCATTGCCGTGATGCACCTGGGGGAGCCGGATCGAATCCTCGTGGCGAGGTCCCAGTCGCCGCTCGTGATCGGCATCGGTGATCGGGAGCAGATGATCGCCTCGGACATTCCCGCCCTGCTGGGCTTCACCCAGGAGGTGCTGGTCCTGGAGGACGGTCAGGCGGCGCTGGTCACCGCGGGGGAGGTCCAGGTGGTCGACGTGGCCTCGGGCCGCCCGGTGGAGGCACGGCGCCTGGTGCTGGACATGAGTCCGGCGGTGGCCGAGAAGGGCGGCTTCAAGCACTTCCTGCTCAAGGAGATCCACGAGCAGCCCCGGGCCTTCATCGATACCCTCCGGGGGCGCGTCTCCCTGGAGCGGGGGGATGTGCTGCTGGAGGAGGGGGCACCGACGCCGGACCTGCTGGCCAGCGTCCGGCGGGTGCACCTGGCGGCCTGCGGGACCTCCCACCATGCCGCCCAGGTCGGGAGGTTCCTGTTGACCCGACTGGCGCGGCTTCCGGTGGAGGTCCATCTGGCCAGCGAGTACGACCCGGACGTCTCCCTGCTCCATCCCGGGGAACTCTTCGTGAGCATCAGCCAGTCCGGGGAGACCCTGGACACGATCCGGACCCAGCGGGCGGCCCGGGAGGCCGGGGCGGTGACGCTGGCCCTGTGCAATGTCGTGGCCTCGTCCCTGGCCCGGGAGGCCCAGGGGGTCCTCTACACCCACGCGGGACCCGAGATCAGTGTCGCCTCCACGAAGGCCTTCACCACGCAGATCGGTGCCCTTTACCTGCTGGCCCTGGCCCTGGGGAGGGCCCGGGGCGTCCTGTCTCCCGAGGAGGTCCTGGCCCACGTCACGGACCTGCTCCGGGTCCCGGGATGGATGGAGGAGACCCTGCGGGAGAACGTCGAGGTTCGGATGCTGGCCCGGCGCTACCAGCACTTCCGGCACATGCTCTACCTGGGCCGGGGCATCCTGCACCCCGTCGCCACCGAGGGGGCGCTGAAACTGAAGGAGATCAGTTACATCCACGCGGAAGGGTACTCCGCCGGGGAGATGAAGCACGGGCCCATCGCCCTGATCGACGAGGACTTCCCGACCCTGGTGCTGGTCCCGCCGGGGCCCTGGTATGCCCGGACCGCGGGCAACCTGGAGGAGGTCCGGGCCCGGAACGGGCGCCTGTGCGCCCTGATCGGGACCGGGGACATGGACCTGGCAGACCGGGTGGACGACATCCTGCGAATGCCCGAGTGCCCACCCCTGGTGACGCCCCTGGTGGCCACGATCCCCTTGCAGCTGTTCGCATACCACGTCGCGGACCTGAAGGGGACCGACGTGGACCAGCCCAGAAATCTGGCCAAGTCCGTCACGGTGGAATGACCCGCCGGGACCGGGAAGGGAACCCTCGATGAAGGCCGAAGAACCGGACCTCCTGGCGGACCTCGACGACGACCAGTTGCAGGCGGTGACCCACGATCAGGGGCCCCTGCTGATCCTGGCCGGAGCCGGCAGCGGCAAGACTCGGGCCATCACCCGGCGGATCGCCTGGCTGATCCGGGACCGGGGAGTGCCCCCCTCCCGGATCCTCGCGGCCACCTTCACCAACAAGGCCGCCGGGGAGATGCGGGAACGCGTGGAGCGGATGGTCGGGGCCGGGGATGCCCCCTCCTGGATGGGGACCTTCCACTCCCTGGGGCTCCGGATGCTGCGAAGATACGCGGACCGGCTGGGATATCCCCCGGGGTTCGTGGTCTTCGACGAGGACGACTCCGAGAAGGTGATCCGGGAGGTCTGCAAGTCCCTGGGGATCCCGAAGGAGCGGGTCGGGGCCCTGGGAACGCGGATCGACCGCGCCAAGAACGACGGGATCCTGGAATTCCGGGCCGACGAACGGAACCCGGCGGATCGGGAGTTCGCCCAGGTGTTCGCGGCCTACCAGCGGGAATTGAAGGCCAACGGGGCGATGGACTACGGGGACCTTCTGGCACTGTGGTTCCGCTTGCTGGAGGACCACGTCGATGTCCGGCAGGAGATCCGGCAACGCTTCCTGCATGTCCTGGTGGACGAGTTCCAGGACACGAACGCGGTCCAGTACGAGATCCTCAAGCACCTGGCCGCGGTGCACCGGAACCTGTGCGTGGTCGGCGACGACGACCAGTCGATCTATTCCTGGCGCGGGGCCCAGGTGGACAACATCCTGGACTTTCCAAAGGACTACCCCGATGCCCGGGTGGTGACCCTCGGGCGCAACTACCGGAGCCGGGGCAGCATCCTCCAGGTGGCGGCCCGGGTCATCGCCTTCAATCGCAGCCGCCACCCCAAGGCCCTGCGGTCGGTCCGGGCCGAGGAGGGGCGGCCGGTGGAGGTCTATCGGGGACTGGACGAGGTGGCCGAGGCGCGCTTCGTGGCGTCGGAGATCCGGCGTCGGATCGAGGAGGGCGTCGCCCTGAGCCGGGTGGCGGTGTTCTACCGGACCAATGCCCAATCCCGGGTGCTGGAGGACGCCCTGCGGCAGCGGGGCATCCCCTACCGGGTCGTCGGGGGGCTCAAGTTCTACCAGCGGAAGGAGGTCAAGGACGTCCTGGGGTATCTCCGGCTGCTGGTGAATCCCCTGGACCGGGTGGCCCTGGAGCGGGTGATCCACGTCCCCAGCCGGGGCATCGGCCCCACCACGGTCCAGAAGGCCCGGGAACTGGCCGACCAGGAAGGGGAGGACCTCCTGGTGGCCCTGGCGATGATCGCCGACCAGTCCGGAGATGCGATGCGGCGCCGGGTCCAGGGCTTCCTGGAGACGATCACGGACCTGGCCGCGATGGCAATCGACCGTCCGGCGCCGGAGGTGGTCCGGGCCGTGCTGGACCGGACGGGATACCTGGCGATGCTCCGGGAGGACACGAGCCTCGAGGGGCAGAACCGCCTGGAGAACGTGATGGAACTGGTGGCCTCGGTGGACCAGTTCATGGCCGCGACCGGCGAATCGAGCCTCAAGGCCTGGCTGGACCGGGTCTCCCTGGTGCAGCCCCTGGACGAGGGGGGCGAGGGGGAGGTCGTGAGCCTCATGACGGTCCATGCGGCGAAGGGACTGGAGTTCGATTGCGTCTTCGTCTGTGGCCTGGAGGAAGGCCTCTTTCCGATCGTGCGATCCGACCGGTCCCGGGACCGTCCGAGCCCGTCTTCACGGGAGGCCCTGGAGGAGGAGCGGCGCCTCTTCTACGTCGCGATGACCCGGGCCCGGGACCGCCTGACCCTCTGCTGCGCCTCGATGCGCACCCGCTACGGGAGGCGGGAGGTGTCCATTCCCAGCCGCTTCCTGGGGGAACTGCCCCGGGAACTGGTGCGGATGGCCGCAGCGCGCTAGTCGGGAGACCGGCGACGCCTCGGTGGGACGAGATGTCCCGGCAGGATTCCGGAACACGGCGCCGGGGGCATCACAACCCCATGGGGGCCAGGAGGTTCGTGCGTCCCGCCCGGGTGACCTCCTGGCGGGCGATCTCGGCCGCCGAGGGGAGGCCCTGGGGCGGAGGGGGGGCGACGATCAGGGTCCGGCGGGCGCCCGAGAGGTCCCCCGAGAGGGCCTCGGCAGCCGCCAGAAGGCCGTGGACGACCGGGAGCGCGGGCGCGAGGGCCCGGGCCTGCTCGAGGGCCGGGACCGCCTCCGCGGGGCGATCGTCACCCAGGTAGAGACGCCCCAGGCCCAGCCAGGCGGAGACCGAGTCCGGAAAGTCCCGGACCGAGGCCTTCAGGACCGTCTCGCTGTCGCGCCACTCGAGTCCCCGGCGGACCGACAGGGCCAGGCCCCCGGCCACCAGGACCGCCAGGACCACCGCCAGGACCCGCCGGTGGCCCGGCGCCGGGACCCGCCATCCGGCGGCGACCACGGCCCAGAGAGCCCCGATCAGGGGCAGGTGCAGGAAGCGTTCCCCGGCCGCATCGAAGAAGGGGACCAGGTGGGAGACCGGAGCGAGGGCCACGAGGAACCACGAGAGGCCCAGGGAGACCTCGGGGGCCCGGCGGAAGGTGGCGATGGCGGTCGCGGGGAGCAGGACCAGCAACACGAGGCCGGCCAGGATGTCCGGTTCCCAGGGGGACCGAGGCACCCCCAGGACGCTCCAGTCGTAGAAGGGGCAAAGGGGCCAGGGGATCAGGACCAGGCGTACGTACAGGAAGAAGACCCGAGGAACCATGAGGGCGGACTGGAAGGGAGTCAGACCCTCGAACCAGGAATAGATCCCTGGGGCCGTCACCTGACCGCGATACCACCACCACAGGGCCAGCATCGCCAGCAGCGGGACGTACACCTCGAGGACCCGCCGGGGCGACAGGCGGCGAAGAAATCCGTCCTGGACGGCCAGCAGGGGAAGCCCCACGGCGGCCGTCTCCTTCGAGAGGAGTCCAAGGGTCCAGCAACCCAGCAGGGCCCCGATCCGGAGGGCCCTCTCGACCGGGCCTTCCTGAGGATCCCCGGGAAGCGAGAGACGCAGGACCCCCAGCACTGCCAGCGTGGAGAGGAGCGTCGTCCGATAGGAGACCAGATGGACCGCCTCGGCATGCACCGGGTGGATGGCCCAGGCCAGGGCCACGACCCAGGGCAGCGACGGCGGCAGGTCCAGGAGGGTTCGCCATCGGTTTCCGAGGCTCCAGAGCAGCAGGACGCAGGCCAGGTGGACCAACAGGTTGCCCAGGTGGTATCCCCAGGCGGCCCCGCCGAAGAAGGCGTGGTCCAGGGCCATCGAGGCCAGGGCCACCGGGCGGAAGTAGGTCGCGTTCTGCCGGGCCCCCAGGGCGTAGTCGGTCCCCGAAGCCCAGGGGCGCAGGAAGAACGTCGGAATGGAATCCAGGGACCGGATCTCGATGTTGTCCCGCACCAGATAGGTGTCGTCCCAGGCGAAGTCGTCCCGGAGGGCCACACCCCAGGCGGCGGCCACCGCCAGGACCAGCAGCAGGGCCTGGAGTCCACGGCGAGAGGGAGACCGGGCAGCGGCGGGGGTCATCGGATCCTGTCCAGGAAGCGCCGGATCTGCTGCCGACCCCCGGGGGTCCAGGGGCGGCGAAGGTAGGCCCATGCGCCGATCATGCCTCCGACATGGGCGAAGACGGCGATCGGCATCCCGGCCAGTCGGAGGATCAGATCCACCCCGAGGAGGACCCAGGGAAGATGCCGGGCCGCCATTCGCCCTGCGAAGAAGAACTGCAGTTCCGAACGGGGAAAGAGCAGGGCAAAGGCGCACAGGACCCCGAGGATCCCGCCGCTGGCGCCGATGGCCGGCGTTCCCGGCTGCAGCAGCAGGCCCGTCAGGGCATAGAGCAGGGAACCGCCCAGGGTGCTCGCCAGCATCAGGATCCCGTAGGGCCGGCCTCCCAGGGACCGCTCCACGTGGGGCCCCAGGCTCCAGAGGGCCAGCACGTTGAACAGCAGGTGCATGGGGTCCCGGTGCAGCAGGGCCATCGTGATCAGTGACCAGGGCCGCAGGTGGACGCGGTTCGGGGTCAGGGCGAGCCAGTGCTCCAGCACGGGCCAGCCCCCCTCGATCAGCATCGCCAGGACCAGGAACAGGACGTAGGAGGCCCCCAGGGTCAACAGGGCGGCCCGGGTCACGGTCGGCAGCCCGCGGAACGCTCCCCGCAGGCGGTCCGTGCCTTCCCTCCAGGAGGATCGCCAGGAAGGAGTCGTGGACGGAGCCATCGGGGAGCCCCCGCGGTGGTGTTACTTTCCGGCCCCGGCGTTGATCATCTGCACCAGTCGCTGGGTCAGGTCGAGGGCAGGCTGGCCCCAGAGGATGGTCGCGGCCGGAAAGATCACCGTGAAGCCCTCGTCCTTGCCCAGTTGGGCCAGCACCTTCTCGAACCGGTCCATCAGGGGCTTCACCAGGCGGGCCTCCTCCTCCTGGAGCTCCTTCTGGTTGTTCATGTAGAACTCCTGGAGTTCCACCATCTTTCTCTGGTACTCCTGGAGCTTCTTGTTCCGGAGGTCCTCCCGCATCATCGCGCCCTGGGACTCCAGTTCGTCCTTCAGGCGCTTGACCTCCTCCTGCATCTTGTCGAAGTCCTTCTGCTTCTGCTGCAGCAGACGCTCCAGTTTCGCCTTGATGGCCTTTCCCTCGGTGGTCTGGGCCAGGGCCGCCTGCAGGTCCACGAACCCGATCTTGATTGCCTGGGCGAACGAGGGGAGGCTCGTTCCCAGGATGGCGACCATCAGCATCAGGGACAAGCGGCGCATCGATCCTCCAGATCAAAAAAGGCGAGAAATGCTGGCCGAATCTCCGGGGAATGTCAAACCCCAGGGGGCCGACGAGATTCCCCTTCGGGTCCGTCGGCCGTCCGCATCGTCATCCGGGATTCTTCCGGCGGCACGGTTGACCGGGCCTGGGGGCGTCGCTATCGTGGGTCGGACAGTGGAGGTGCACTCATGCTGGGACCCGAGACGGAACGGCTCGTCGGTCACCTGTCGCCCCTGGGATGGTCCCGCCGGGAGTGCGAACGACTGGCGCCCCTGACCCTCCGGATCCGCGCCCTGGCCCGGGAGCGGCAGGCGGTCATCCTGGGCCACTCCTACATGACCCCGGAGGTCCAGTTCGGCGTCGCGGACCACCGGGGGGACTCCCTGGGGCTGTCCACCATCGCCCGGGACACCGATGCCCGGGTGATCGTCTTCTGCGGCGTCCGGTTCATGGGCGAGACGGCCAAGGTGATCTCCCCGGACCGGACCGTGCTGCTGCCGGCCCCGGAGGCCGGATGCAGCCTGTCGGAGTCCATCACCGGCGATGACGTGCGGCGTCTTCGGGAGCAGCACCCGCAAGCGGCCTTCGTCTGCTACGTGAACACCTCGGCGGAGGTGAAGGCCGAGTGTGATGTCGTCTGCACCTCGGCAAATGCCCTGGCGGTGGTGGAAGGGGTTCCCCAGGAGGAGGTCGTCTTCCTGCCGGACCGCTTCATGGCCCGAAACCTCCAGGCCCTGACCCGAAAGCGGGTCATCGGATACTCTGGCCGGTGCATCGTCCACGAGACCTTCGACCCCCGGACCCTGCTGGACTGGAAGGCACGGCACCCTTCCATGAAGGTGCTGGTCCACACCGAGTCCCCGGAGGAGGTGGTCCGCCTCGCGGACCTGGCCGGAGGCACCGGCGACATGGTGCGCTATGTCCGGGACAGCGACGCCCAGGAATTCATGCTGGTGACGGAGTGCGGGCTGGCGGACCGCCTCCGGGCCGAATTCCCGGGCAAGCGGTTCCTCGGAACCTGCGTCCTCTGTCCCCACATGAAACGGGTCAACCTGCGCAACGTCTTGCAGGTCCTGGAGTCGCCGCGACCGGACCAGGTGGTCGAGGTGCCGGAGGAGGTGGCGACTCGTGCTCGCCGGGCCATCGACCGGATGTTCGAGATCACCGCCCGGAAGACCGATGTCGCCCGGCCCCACTCGGGATCGGGGGAGGCCAGCCCGCGGTGCGAGTGACGGGTCAATCGGGGCTCTTGAGGACCTCGGGAAACAACTGGTGGAGGCGGTCCTCGACCTGTTTCCGGATCGACTTCTCCAGGAACCAGTTCAGTTCCACCCGGACGGCGACCTCCTGATCCCCGATGGCCACGTCCGCCGTGACGCCGGACCGGGTCAGGGACAGACGGTCCGTTGCCGGGGTCTCCAGGTTCAGGCCGTAGGTGCGGCAGAGGTCCTCCACGACGGGACGGATGCGTCGTCGGGCCTCCTCGCCGCCCAGGCGATGACCAAAACGATAGGTCTTGTCCGCCATCGGGAACCTCCCATGCCGGAGCAGAACGATCGCACCTGGCGCCTTCCTGGTCAAGGGTGCCCCGGGACTCGGACGCCCCTGGGGACGACCTTCCTGGGGACGAGGGTCCGGAAGCGGCGTCATCCCCCCGACATTCGCCCGGAGGGACGTTCTTCCCGGGGTGGCGCCGATCCGGGGATCTGCTCTATACTGCCGCCGGCCGGTCGCGGGTCGGCCTTCCCGGTGGAGGCGAACAGGGTAACGGAGCACGACATGAGCATTCGAGCGATGCCGGAGTCCATCCTGGCACGGTTCCCGGCGGCGCCGCGGGGGCCCTGGAGGGACGTTCCCGAGGAACAGTGGACCGATTGGCGATGGCAGATGCGCAACCGCGTGGTGGACCTGGACGGGCTTCGGAGGGTGATCCGGGTCTCGGAGGACGAGGTCCTGGGGGCCGAGGAAGGCCGGGACCTGTTCAAGATCGGCATCACCCCCTACTACGCCGCGCTCATGGACCCCGACGACCCCGGGTGTCCGGTGCGGCTCCAGGCCACGCCCCGCCGGGCCGAGATGCACGTGGACCCCTGGGACATGGAGGACCCCCTGGCCGAGGAACGGGACATGCCGGTTCCCGGGATCACCCACCGCTACCCCGACCGGGTGCTGTTCTACGTCACCCAGGAATGCGGCATGTTCTGCCGGCACTGCACCCGGAAGCGGAAGGTGGCGGACCCTGCCACGGCGGCCAACGAGGACCAGATTCGACAGGGCATCGACTACATCCGCCGGACGCCCGCGGTCCGCGACGTGATTGTCTCCGGCGGGGATCCCCTGACGTGGAGCGATGACCGGCTGGCCGGGCTCCTGGGGGAACTCCGGCGCATCTCCCACGTCGAGATCCTCCGGGTCGGAACCCGCACGCCGGTGACGATGCCCCACCGGATCACCCCCGAGACGGCCCGGATGCTGGGGTCCTTCGCGCCCCTGTTCGTGAACACCCACTTCAACCACCCGAAGGAGTGCACCCGGGAGGCCTTCCGGGCCTGTTCCCTGCTGGCGGACCAGGGAATCCCCCTGGGGAACCAGATGGTGCTGCTGAAGGGGGTCAACGACTCGGTCCAGACGGTCCGGGACCTGAACCAGCGCCTCCTGATGATGCGCGTGCGCCCCTACTACATCTTCCAGTGCGACATGACCCGGGGAAACAGCCATCTCCGGACCACGATCGAACAGGGGCTGGAGATCATGGAGGGGCTTCGGGGCTGGACCAGCGGACTGGCGGTGCCCCAGTACGTGATCGACGCCCCCGGGGGCGGCGGAAAGGTGCCCCTGCTGCCGGAGTACATCGTGGAGCGGGACCAGTCCAAGGTCGTGATCCGGAACTTCCGCCGGACGCTCCACACCTACCATGAACCGGTCCAGGACCCCCACTCGGGAGGTGAGCCGTGAGGAAGGCGGGACGCATCGCACTGTTGTGGACCATCGGATTGCTGCTCCTCGTCGGGGCCTGCCGGAAACCGGTCCGGGTGATCCTGACGAAGGACCAGCAGGCCCGGATCGCCGCGGACATCCTGAAGGAGAAACCGGCCCCCCAGTTCCCGTCCGGGGCGGTCTTCGATGGGCGGATTCGGCTCCTGGGGGCCGACATGGAACCGCAGACCCCACGGGCCGGCACGGAGGTGACCATCACCTGGTACTGGGAGTGCCTCCAGGCCACGCCGGGGGACTGGAAGGTCTTCGGACACCTGGAACTCCCGGGGGGCAAGCGGATGGTGCTGGATCACGTTCCGGTCCAGGAGTTGTACCCGGTTTCCCAGTGGAAGCCGGGGGAGGTCATCCGGGACATCCAGAAGGTCACGCTGGACCCCGAGGCGAAGACGGGCCAGGGCGTTCTGTGGGGAGGCCTCTTCAGCGAGGAGATCTACCAGGCCCGGGGCGGTGGGGACCGAATGCCGATCTCGAACAAGGGGGAGGTCCAGAACGATGGCCAGGATCGGGTCCGGGTGCTCCAGTTCCGGCTGGAGGGCAAGGACGCGCCTCCCAGGGCTCCGGCGGTCCTCCAGGTGCTGCCGGCGGCAGGGGCGATCGCGGTGGACGGGCGGCTCGACGAGGAGGCCTGGACCCGGGCGATCCCGGTGAAACTGCAGGCCGCGGGCGGTGGACCGGCCCCGGCGGGACAGGGGACCGCGGTGAAGGCCCTCTGGGACGATCAGGCCCTCTATCTGGCATTCGACTGCCAGGATGACCAGATCTCGAGTCCCTATCGCGACCGGGACGACGAACTGTGGAACGGCGACGTGGTGGAGGTCTATCTGGACCCGAAGGCCGACGGAAAGGACTACCTGGAGATCCAGGTCTCCCCGAACAACGTGGTGTTCGACGCGCTGTTCCAGTCCCGGCGGCAGCCGGACTGGCACCAGGCCCGCAGTCACAACGTGCCCGGCATGAAGACGGCGGCCCTCGAGGGGCCCCGGGACAAGGGGATGCCCTGGACCGTCGAGATGGCGATTCCCTGGACGTCCCTGCCGGAGTTCGGGAAGGCTCCGGCGGTCGGGGACGAGGTCCGCCTGAACCTCTTCCGGATCCAGGCGACGGATGGGAAGGTCACCGGGGCTCAGGCCTTCTCCCCTGCCGAGGGGGACTTCCACGACCTGTCGAAGGCCGGCGTGCTACGGCTGGTGGCCGGCCCGGCGGAGGCGTCCTCCTCGGAGGCGGCTCCCGGAGCCGGACGGGCCCCGGCCCAGATCCAGGTGGCGCCTGGGTCTCTGGAGGCCCTCAAGGCCCCCAGGCCGGCGCCCGTCTCGCCGGGAACCGCCCGGGTGCTGCAGCACCAGATCCAGGGGACGGCTCCGAGGAAGTAGGACGAATCCCCACGGGATCGGCCGGTCGACCGGGCGACGTTTCTCCAACGAGGGGGAGCCCGTGATGGATTCCGAGCGACGACGGGAGAGGGCGGAGGCCTTCCTGGCCTTCGTGGACCTCATGGAACGGCTGCGGGCTCCCGACGGATGTCCCTGGGACCGGGCCCAGACCCTCGAGACCCTCAAGACCTACGTCATCGAGGAGGCCTACGAGGTCGTCGAGGCCATCGACAAGCACGACCCGGACGACCTCCGGGAGGAACTGGGAGACCTGCTGCTCCAGGTCCTGTTCCAGGCCCGGATCATGGAGGAGCGAGGCGCCTTCGACATCGCGGAGGTCTGCCGGGGAGCGGTCCGGAAACTGGTGGCCCGCCATCCTCACGTCTTCGGGCAGGAGAGCCGGGCCCAGGACGCCGAGGAGGCCCTGGACCGGTGGGAAAAGGGCAAGCGCAGGGAAGGGAAGGGGGTGCTGGCGGGCGTCCCGGGAAACCTGCCGGCGCTGCTCATGGCCCTCCGGGTTGGGGAGAAGGTGCGCAGTGTCGGGTTCGACTGGCCCGAACCCTCGGGAGCCGTGGCGAAACTGGACGAGGAGGTGGCCGAGTTGAAGGAGGCCCTGGCAAGCGGCTCCCAGGAGGCCGTCCGCCAGGAGATCGGCGACCTGTTGTTCACGGTGGTGAACCTGGCCCGCCTGCGCTCCATCGACCCCGAGGACGCGCTGCGGTCGATGCTCGCCCGGTTCAAGACGCGGTTCGAGTACCTGGAGGCCCGGGCCGCCGAGCAGGGCCTGCCCCTCCCCGGAACCCCCCTGGCGACCCTCGATGCCCTCTGGGAGGAGGCGAAGCGAATGGAGGCTCCCCTCTTTCCTGCCGATCCGCCCCCGACCCGCGAGTGATCCTCCCCGTTGCCGCGAACGGGCCCGGCCTCGACGTGTCGCATCATCGCGTCCACTGGGCGTCTTCCGGTCTTCCAAGGTATGCTTGCGCCGTCGGTGTTCCGGGGGTCGCTCGGTGGCCGCGGAGGCAGGGGGGGCGTCGAGGTCCACGGAGACCCAGGGCAGGCACCGAGCCCTGTTGCGGTCCACGCTGGTCACCAGCGGCCTCACGGTTCTCTCGCGGGTCGTGGGGTTGCTCCGGGAGCAGGTCCGGGGCTACTACCTGGGCACCGGAATGGAATCCGATGCCTTCGGGATCGCCGCCACGATTCCCAACATGCTGCGTCGGCTCTTCGCCGAGGGGGCCATGACCGCCGCCTTCGTCCCGGTCTTCACCGGGCTCCGGGCCGACGCGGATCCCCAGAGACTCCAGCAGTTCTACCGGGGCTTCATGACCCTGTTCGTGGTCCTGATGGTCGGGGTCACGATGCTGGGCATCCTGGCCGCGGGACCCCTGGTGGACGTCCTGTTCGCCGGGCGCTTCCACGAGGTCCCCGGAAAGGTCGAACTGACCATCGGCCTGACCCGGGTGATGTTCCCCTATCTCTTCCTGGTGTCCGTGGCGGCGATCATCCAGGCGACGCTGAACTCCTTCCACGTCTTCGGACCCTCGGCCTTCTCCCCGGTGCTGCTGTCCGGGGCAAGCATCGCCGGCGTGGTCTTCTTCCATGACTGGTTTCCGAACCCCGCCTGGGCCCTGGCGGTGGGATTCCTGGCCGGGGGCGTGCTGCAACTGGCCTTCCAGATCCCCTTCCTCCGGCGCCAGGGCATCACCTTTCGTCCCACGCTGTCGGGGGTTCGGGACCCGGCGGTGTGGCAGGTGGGCCGCATCCTCCTCCCCGGGGTCTTCTCGGCAGGCATCTACCAGATCAACGTGACGATCTCCCAGGTCATCGCGGCCCACCTGGACCCGGGATCGGTGGCCTCCCTCCAATACTCCCTTCGGCTCCAGGAACTGGTCCTGGGCGTCTTCGCAGTGTCGGTGGCCACGGTGCTGCTTCCGACGCTGTCGGAGCAGGTGCACCGGCAGCAGTGGTCCGAGGTGAAGGAGACCTTCGGCTTCTCGGTGAACCTGCTGGCCTTCGTGACGTTTCCGGCCACGGTGGGCCTGATCCTGCTCGGGACTCCCATCGTCCGGGTCCTGTTCCAGTACGGGAGGTTCGACGATGCCTCGACGGGGATGACCGTCTTCGCCCTGCAGTTTCACGCGGCGGGGATCTTCTTCGTGGCGCTGCAGCGAAACGTGGTTCAGGTCTTCTACGCGATGCACGACCTCCGGACGCCGACGTGGGTCGCGGCCATTGTGATGCTGGTCCACGGGCTGTTGTGCCTTCTTCTCTCGGGACCGCTCCGGCAGGGGGGGATCGCCCTGGCGGGTTCCCTGGCGGCGGCGCTCAACGTCCTCATGCTGTGGTGGCTGTTGCGGGTCCGGATCGGACGGATGGGAATCCGGGCGATCCTGGCCAGCCTGGGGCGGACCTCCGTCGCCACGGTGGCCATGGGCGTGGTCGTCTGGGGGATTGCCGCTGCGGGCTTCCTGGACGGAGTCCGGGGGGCGGCCCTGGCCGTCCGGCTCATCCCGGTGATCCTCCTCGCCATCGGGCTTTACGGACTCGTGGCCCGGGGCCTCGGGAGTCCCGAGCTGGAGGAGTTCCTGGGCATCCTCCGGCGTCGCTTCCACCGTGGGCAGTCCCACTCGTAGGTCCTGGGGACAGGGCCCCGGGATCCGGCATGCGAATGTCCCTCCCAGGAATGGAAGCGGGAGGGCTCTTGCACTTGCAACGTCGCCGGGAATAGAGTCGCCCCGGCCCGTTCGGAGGATCCTGTCCCATGACGGTTTCGCAGCGCGCCCTGGAGATGCCGGCCTCGCCCATTCGCCGCCTGACCCCCCTGGCGGACCAGGCCAAGGCCCGGGGCATCCGGGTCTTCCATCTGAACATCGGCCAGCCGGACATCCCCACGCCTCCGGCCATGCTGGAGGCCATGCGCCACTTTCCGGACCCCGTGCTGCCCTATGGCCCCTCGGCAGGCCTCCCGGTGGCCCGACAGGCCATGGCCCGCTATCTCCAGGACCTGGGGATGCCCGTCGAGGAACGCCACGTGCTCGTCACGGTGGGAGGCAGCGAGGCGATCCTGTTCGCCCTGGCGGCGGTCTGCGACCCCGGCGACGAGGTGGTGGTCTTCGAGCCCTTCTACACCAACTACGCCGGATTCGCCCGGATCCTGGGGGTCCGACTGGTACCGGTTCGCACCCGCGTGGAGGACGGTTTCCACCTGCCCCCCCGGGAGACCATCGAGGCCCTGTTGACTCCCCGGACCCGGGCCATTCTCTGGTCCTCCCCCGGGAATCCCACCGGAGCGGTGCTGCGCCGGGACGAGGTGGATGTCCTGGTCTCTCTGGCCCTCGAGCGGGACCTCTTCGTGATCGGGGACGAGGCCTACCGGGAGTTCTGCTACGACGGACAGGAGCCCACGGGGGTCCTGGAGGCGGCGGCACGACTGGGGGCACTGGACCGGGCGATCCTGATCGACAGCATCAGCAAGCGCTTTTCCGCCTGCGGGGCCCGCATCGGCTTCCTGGTGACCCGCAACGAGGCGATCCTGGATGCGGCATTGCGGTTCGGACAGGCCCGGTTGTGCCCTCCGACCCTGGAACAGTACGCCGCCGCCGAGGGGTACCGGCTGGTGCGGCAGGTGGTCCCGCCGATGATCGCCGAGTACCGTCGGCGCCGGGACGTCGTGATGGAGGGCCTGCGCCGCATTCCCGACGCCTGCTGCCACGTCCCCGAGGGGGCCTTCTACGTCCAGCCGCGACTTCCCATCGGGGACGGCGATGCCTTTGCCTCGTGGTTGCTCCGGGAGTTCCAACGGGACGGCGAGACGGTGATGGTGGCCCCTGGCAACGGCTTCTATGCCACCGCGGGGCAGGGGGTCGAGGAGGTGCGCATCGCCTACGTGCTCCGGGAAGAGGACCTCCGCCGGGCGATGGACCTGCTGGTGGAGGCGGTCGCCGCCTGGAGGACCCGGCGATCCTGACCGGGAACCGGGGTCACGGGGTCATGCGGAAGACGAGGCCCTCTGGACCCGCGTCCACCTCCACGATCTGACCCTCCCGGAGGTGCCCCTGGAGCATCTCCTGGGCCAGGGGGTTCAGCAGCAGGCGCTCGATGGCCCGCTTCAACGGGCGGGCCCCATAGATCGGATCCCACCCCGCATCGGCCAGGTGTCGCACCGCCGCGGGAGTGACCCGGAGGTCCAGGCGCCGTTCCGCCAGTCGGGCCCGGACCCGCCGCAACTGGATCTCCACGATGCGGTCCATGTCCTCCTGGGTCAGGCGGTTGAAGATCACGATCTCGTCGAGGCGGTTCAGGAACTCCGGCCGGAAGGACTGCTTCACGACGTCCAGCACCGCCTGGCGCACCGCCTGGGGATCGGTGTCGTTCTCTGCCGCCTCGCCCAGCAGATGGGACCCGAGGTTGCTGGTCATCACCAGCAGGGCGTTCCGGAAGTCCACGGTCCGTCCCAGGCCGTCGGTCAGGCGCCCGTCGTCCATCACCTGGAGCAGGACGTTGAAGACGTCCGGGTGGGCCTTCTCGACCTCGTCCAGCAGGATCACCGCGTAGGGCCGACGCCGGACCGCCTCGGTCAACTGGCCCCCCTCCTCGTGGCCCACGTAGCCGGGCGGGGCCCCGATCAGGCGGGCGACCGAGTGCTTCTCCATGTACTCGCTCATGTCCAGGCGGATCATGGCCTGTTCATCATCGAAGAGGAACTCCGCCAGGGCCTTCACCAGTTCGGTCTTCCCGACCCCCGTGGGGCCGAGGAACAGGAAGGAGCCCATCGGTCGCGTCGCCTCCGAGAGCCCCGCCCGGGCCCGCCGCACTGCGTGGGCGATGGCCTCGATGGCCTCGTCCTGGTGCACCACCCGCTGGCGCAGTCGGTCCTCCATCGTCAGCAGTTTGCGCTGCTCGCCCTCGAGCATCCTGGACACCGGGATGCCGGTCCAGGCCGAAACGACCCGCGCGATGTCCTCCTCGTCCACCTCCTCCTTCAGGAGGCGTCCCTGCCCCTGGATGGACTCCAGTCGTCGACTTCCCTCCTGGAGCCGCTTCTCCAGGTCCGGGATGCGGCCGTACTTGATCCGCGCCGCCGCCTCCCAGTCGCCCCGCCGCTCGCTCATCTCCAGTTCGTGCCGCAGGGCCTCCAGTTCCCCCTTCACGGACCGGATCTGCAGCACGGCCTCCTTCTCGGTCCTCCACTGGGCTCGCAGGGCCTCGGCCTTCTCCTTGAGGTCCGCCATCTCCCGCTCGAGGGCCTGGCGGCGCTCCTCGGCGGCCTTCCCCTCCTCCCGGGCGAGACCCTGCCGCTCGATCTCCAGTTGCCCGATGCGGCGTTCCAGTTGATCCAGGTCCCCGGGCACGCTGTCGATCTCCATCCGGAGGCGGCTCGCGGCCTCGTCCACCAGATCGATGGCCTTGTCCGGCAGGTGCCGGTCCGGCAGGTAGCGCTTCGACAGCGTCGCTGCGGCGATCAACGCCGAGTCCCGGATCCGGACCCCGTGGTGGATCTCGTAACGCTCCCGGAGGCCCCGGAGGATGCTCACCGTGTCCTCGACCGAGGGCTCGTCCACCATCACCGGCTGGAAGCGCCGCTCCAGGGCCGCGTCCTTTTCGATGTACCGGCGATATTCCTTGAGAGTCGTCGCTCCGACGCAGTGCAGCGTGCCCCGGGCCAGGGCAGGCTTGAGCATGTTGGATGCGTCGATGGCTCCCTCGGCCGCCCCGGCGCCCACCAGGGTGTGGATCTCGTCGATGAAGAGGATGATCTCCCCCTCGGACTGCTCGATCTCCCGCAGGATGGCCTTGAGCCGGTCCTCGAACTCGCCCCGGTACTTGGTCCCGGCCACCAGGGATCCCATGTCCAGGGCCAGGAGGCGCTTGTCCCGCAGGGGCTCCGGGACGTCCCCCTTCGCGATCCGGAGGGCCAGACCCTCGACGATGGCGGTCTTTCCGACGCCGGCCTCGCCCACCAGGACCGGGTTGTTCTTTCGTCGCCGGGCCAGGACCTGGACGACGCGTCGGATCTCGTCGTCCCGGCCGATCACCGGGTCCAGTTTCCCCTGGCGGGCCCGGGCGGTGAGGTCCACGGCGTACTTCTCCAGCACCCGGTAGCGGTCCTCGGCGTCGGGGTCCGTGACCCGCTGTCCCCCGCGGATCTCCTTGAGGGCCTGGAGCAGAGGGTCCTTGGTCAGGCCCAGGCTCCGGAGCAGGTCCGCGGCCTCGTCGCCCGTTCGGGACAGGATGCCCAGCAACAGGTGCTCGGAACCGACGTAGTCGTCCTTGAAGGACCGGGCCTCCTTCTCGGCCTCCACCAGGGCCTCCTGGAGGTCCCGGGACAGGGTCACCTGGCCCCCCTGGACCTGGGGCATTCGGCTCAGGAGCCCCTCGGCCTGCCGGGAGAGGACGCCCGCGTCGATCTCCAGTCGTTGCAGCACCTTCGGGACGGCCCCCTCGGGGTCCTGCAGGAGCCCGTGGAGCAGGTGGGCGCAGGTCACCTCCGGATGGCCGCTCCGGGTCGCTCGCTGGATGGCGTGGTCCAGGGCCTCCCGTGCCTTCGTGGTCAACTGTTCGAACCGCATGCCGACTTCCTCTTGTCAGACCAGGCACACTTTGTGCATGTAGGCGCCGGGGTCAAGGGGCTGCGGGAGGGGCGGGACCCGACGGAGGTCCAACCGGCCCGGGAATCCCGGATCGGGACCGCGGAATCGTCGCAGGGAGAGGGACAACCGGTTTCCAGGCGTTTTCGTGTTGGAGACTACTCGCCTCCCAGGCGCCGGATCTCCTTGCGGGCGGCCTCCAGGAAGGACTTCTCCCCAGGGTCCTTCTGAGCGACCTCGAGGTAGCGCCTCCAGGTCTGGATCGCTTCTTCCCGGCGATTCCGGGTGGAGTAGGCCGTGGCCAGGTTGAAGAGGCTCGCCGCGTGGTCGGGTTGTTGTTCCAGGGCCTTCTGGTAGGCCTGGATCTCCTCGTCCCATCGCCCAAGGCGATGGAGAACCACACCCTGGTTGTACCACGCGACAGCCCTGGTCCCGTCGCGGTTCAGGGCCTCCTGGAAGAATCCGAGGGCCTCCTCCAACAGCGGGTCCTTGTCCGCGGTCCGGGAGGCCTTCTCGGCCTGGCGCATCCGCAGCAGGCCCAGGTGAATCCAGGGATCGGCGGCCTTCGGGTCGTTCGTGGCGGCGCGCTGGAAGGCCTCGGCGGCCTTCTGGAACTCCCCACGGGCCATCTGGGCGGAGCCCAGGGCCAGCCAGCCGTCCTGGGCCTGAGGCTCCAGTGCCACCAGCCGCTCCAGGGCCTCGACCGCCTTGTCGTACTGCCCCGATTCCAGATGGCACAGACCCAGGTTCAACCAGGCGTTGCCGTAGTCGGGGTCGATCTCCAGGGCCTTCTGGTAGGCCTCTGCCTCCTTGGTCAGGGCCCGCTTGCGCCCGTAGGCGATTCCGAGGTTGTACCAGCCCTCCCGGACCTCCGGCCGGGCCGCGACCCCCTTCTGGTAGGCCTCGATGGCCCGATCCACCGAGCCGGCGGCCAGTTCGGCGGCTCCCAGGCGGAACCAGTCGGTCGCGGGAGTCGGGTCCTCGTTGGCCGGGGCCTGGCCAAAGGCGACGCCCCCGGCAAGGCCCAGTGTCAGCATCCCGGGCAGGATCCAGATCGCGAACTTCCCCATGGGCTTCCCCTTCTGCACCGCTAGAAGCGGATGATCACGGAACCGGACCCGTCCCGGGAGAGGCCGTCGGGATGGGATGACCCGGGCCGTCCCAGGAGGACCCCGGCAGTGACGGCCCCGGCCGCCACGACGCCGATGGCCGTCCAGAACCACCAGCGGTTCACGATGCCGGCCTTCCGCTTCGGGGCGATGGCCGCATTCTCGGCCACCTGGAAGCGGGCCTGATCCGTCCGAAAGGCCGACATCACCAGCGCCACGATGGCCCCCCGGCTCACGGAGTCGCCCGAAAGGGCCTGGGCCTCGAAGTCCTTCCAGACCCGGTCCATGGTCTGGAGGTCCCAGAGGGAGGCGTGGGTCCCTTCGGGCGTCAGGTCCACCACGAGCAGGAGGTCCGTCAGGAAGAGGGCCTTCAGGTCCTCGATGCCCCCGGTGGGGTCCCGTTCGGGACCGGACCGTGCCAGTTTGGCCTTTGCGCTTTCCATCAAGGGGCGCCGTCGTGCCGGGGTCAGGCGGGCATCGGCCCCCGTCACCGAGGAGGACCCCTGGTCCGGGACCCGAACCAGAAGGCTCTTCCGCTCCCAGCCGGGAAGGCGGAGGCTCACGACGTGGAGGCCCGTCCCGATGGTGGGTTCGTCCCAGGGAGCGGGACCCCGGTACGTCCCGTCGATCCAGACCTCCGCTCCGGGAGGGTTGCTGTCCACGAGCAGGCTGCCGGTACGACCGGCCGCCAGCACGCGCCGGGCGACCTCCTGGGCCTCCAGGGCCTCCGGCAGGACCAGAACGTCCTCGACCCGGGCCTCGGGGTCCAGATGGAAGGCGCCGATCAGGGCCTCCCGGGCGCCCCTGGGGTCTCCGGTGGCCGCCAGCACTCCTCCCAGGGCCAGCAGCGCCTGGACCAGCGGACGCGGATGGGCCAGCAGGGCAAACGACCGCCCCAGGGACTCGACGGCCTCCCGGAGAATCGGGGCAGCCTTCTCCAGGCGCATCTCCTCCACTTCTCCGAGCCCCCGGTCCAGGGCGTCCAGGCCCTGTTGCATCAAGGTCTGGGCCGGAGAGACGCCGGCCTCCAGCAGCAGGACCGAGTCGATCATCCGGTAGCAGGCGTTTCGGGCGACCTGATCCTCGACCTCGTGGCGGATCTCGGTCAAGGCGGCCGAGTCCTCTCCATTGAAGACGAGGGCGATGGATCGCTGCCTGCACGCAGGGGCCTGGGAGAGCACCGGTGCCGGCAGGAGCAGCAGGATCGACCACGAGACCGCCAGTCGGGGGATGACCATCGCCTGGACCCCTTCATGTCCGGGCTCAAGTCTGCCACGACTTCAGTCGCGGAACCAGCCGGCGACGCCCGGGGTGTAGGCGATCTTGCGGGCGTTCGGGGGAAGGGAGGCCAGTGGAATGCCCTTGCGGCCCGCCAGGTGCCGTCCGCGCGCGAACTCCAGCTGGAGCACCTCCAGGAACTCCTCTCCCTTGTCGCCGGCGACCTGCTTGCCGGTCTCGGGGTCCCGGAGGCCCTGGGTCAGGGCGTCCCGGATCTCCTTCGGGACCTCGTTGCGACCGGTCCAGAAGTACTCCGGCGGCGTGCCCGGGACCATCACCAGCGAACCGATGCGGCCGTGTGGGGTGGCGAACTCGAAGGTCTTCAGTGCCATGGCAGGCGTCCTCTCCTCTTCCCGACGGGTCGGGGGGCCCTCCGGGTCCAGGCCCGGATGCCGCATGCAAGGGGTATCGGCGGTGCAACGAAGAACGACCGCTGAACGCATCAACACTACCGGAACCGAGAAGGCATTGCAAGCCCGGAAAGACGGCTGTCACCCCGTTCTGACCCTGTACGAACCGGCATTCGAGCGGATCCGGTCCCCGGTGCCCCGGATTCTCAAGTGGTCCCTGCACGCGTGGAGTTCGTTGACAAGACAGGCGCTGTCCTCCTATGCTGCGCCGTCGATCGCGGGATGGTCGCGATGGCGCCGAGGAATCGTTGGCCCGGAATCCTGGCGATGCTGGTCACGGCCTGCGCGGTCGCCTGCCAGGTCACCACCACCCAGCCCGACCTGGAGGGGCAGAACGTTCGGGTGGTCCTGGTCCATACCACGGACATCCACTCACGACTGCTTCCCTACCCGATGAAGGTCGCCCAGACCGACAAGACCCTGGGACTGGCCGACGAGAACGGGCCCTTCGGGGGCATCGCACGCATCGCCCACCTCTCGCGGACCATCCGGCAGCGTGCCGATCGCAGCCTGCACATCGACACGGGGGACGTCTTCCAGGGGGCCCCGATCTTCAACGTCTTCCAGGGCGAGGTGGAGATGCTCGCCCTCTCGCGGATCGGCGTGGACGTGATGACGATCGGGAACCACGAGTTCGATGCCGGCGAACCCAACGTGGCCGACCGGATCGCCCGCTTCGCGTCCTTTCCGGTGCTGGCGGCCAACTACCTGATCTCTCCGCCCCTGTCCCCGACCGCGCCGCCGTTGTCGGACCTCGTGATGCCCTACCACGTCTTCCAGTTGCAGGGGCTCCGGGTGGCCGTGATCGGACTGGGCAACACCTCCAGCATGTCCTCCCTGGTGGAGTCGCCGAACTCCCTGGGAATCACCCCGATGGACGCCGCCGAGACGACCCAGTTCTACATCGATCTGCTGCGGCCCCACGTGGACGTGATCATCATCGCCTCCCACCTGGGCCTCTCGGAGGATGAGCGCCTGATCCCGTGCATCTCCGGCGCGGACCTGGTCCTGGGAGGGCACCACCACATCGTGCTGAACCCGCCGAAGGAGGTCCTCGATGGGCAGTCCTGCCACTACGAGGTGGTGACGCGGTACTTCGACGCGGCCTGCGTGAAGGGCCTGTCCGGGATCTGGCGGGAGGCGCTGCTGCGGCGGTCCTCGTCGGCCGATGTCACGGCCCTTTGTGACGACCTGCTGCCGGAGATGGCCCGCCTGGTGGACCGGGTCCCGGAGGTGACCGGGGGCGTCCTGCCGGTTCGGGACCGCCCGGTCTGGCGACAGGCCTGCATCGAGGCCCTGTCGTCGGTCCCGGCGGCACCGGCGTCCATCGACGCCCTGGGAACGGGGACTCGGGAGGATGCGATTGGGGCCTTCGCCGAGGATCAGGTCGCGGGGGCCTGCTTTTCGCTGGCCCGGAAGATGGGCCTGCGCCTGCCGCCACCCCGGAAGGTTCCCCTGGCCCACTCGGGGGCCTTCGCGAAGTACGTCGGGGACTTCGATGCGGTCTTTCGTCAGGCGTCCCCCTGCGATGACGGGGTGGACAACGACGGGGATGGGCGGACGGACCTGGAGGACCCGAAGTGCGTGGACGCGCTGGACGGCAGTGAGGCGACCGGGGGCAGGCAGCGGACCCAGGACTGGGAAATCGCCTCCTTCCGCTACCAGGTTCTGCCGGTCGATGCGCGGGTTCCCGGGGACCGGGTGATCGAGGAACTCCTCGAGCCCTACGTGGACGTCCTCAAGGAGGCCGTGCCCCTGGACCAGGTCCTGGGATACGCCCCGACCGATGCGAAGCGGTTCGGCACCGTGGGAGGCGACTCGGCGCTCGGGAATGCCGTGGCTGCGGCCATGCAGCGCCGCAAGGGCGTCGAGACGGACTTCGCCCTGACCAACAGCCTGGGGATCCGGTCCGACATCTACGCCGGTCCGGTGACCGTGGACGTCCTCTACAACGTCTTTCCCTTCGAGAACAGCATCACGAAGATGTACCTCTCGGGACGCGAGGTCGTGGAACTGTTCGACTACGTGGCTCGTCGGTCCTCCAGCCGGGGATGCCAGGCCCAGGCCCAGGTGGCGGGGGTTCGGGCGCTGCTCCAGTGCGGTCGGTGCGACCTGTCCCGGCGGCCGGCGGCCTGGCCCGTCCAGCGGCCCGATGCCGAGGGCTGCGCCCTGGACATCCGGATCAACGGCGAGGCGTTGCAACTGGACTCGCAGTACTCGGTGGCCGTGAACGACTACATCGCCAAGGGCGGGTCGGGATTCATGGTGCTGAAGCGGAACACGACCCAGATCAACACGGGGGTGCCGCAGCGGGACGCCCTGATGGACTTCCTGCGCGGGGGGCGTCCCTGCGGGGACCTCCGGGCCTGCACTCGGGACGGGGAAGGGGAGGGGGGGTGCCCTTCGGGCTACCGGTGCTCCTGTGACGGGCGCCTCTCCTGGGACGGGGCCACCTGCCAGGAACTGGCCGAGTGTCCGGGAGGAGGCCGCTGCGTGCTGGCTTCCTGCGTGAACGACCTGTCGGCCCAGTTCGACCAGCGCTGCCAGGACCTGTCGGTGGACGCTGTGGAGGGGGCCGAGTGCCGCTGCCGGCAGCACCAGGCGGTCTGGCTGGCCTGCGGACAGACGGCCTGCATCGACGGGACCAACGGGATCGCCGAGGACGGGCGCCTGCAACTGCTGCCGCCCTGAACCGGAATGGAGGAAGGGGACTTGTCGAGACCAGGGGCCAGGTGGTGCCGGGGAGGGGTCGTCGTCCTGATCGGGATGGCGGCTGCCTGCCAGCAGGACGTCGTGCGGCCGTGGAACCAGGAGGTCGCGGGGATTCGGGTCTCCGTGCGACGGGTCGATGACGGGTCCCTGGGGAGCCCCACGGAGCCGCTGCCGATGCCGGACCCCTCGGACGTGACCCGGGGACTTCGGCTGGTGCTGGACCTGGAGGTCCAGGCCGCCGACGGATCCGGGCGGGTCCAGGCGGATCGATGGGTCCGGGTCTCGGCCCGGCCCGGCAAGGTGACCCTGGTGCCCGGAACGGGAGTGGGCGGAAACGACGTGCTGTTGGAGGGGGGGCACCGGGAAGGGATCGAGATGGTTCTCACGGCGGCCTTCGGGACCACCCATGTCTGGGCGACGGACGTGGGATTCGTTCCCCGGACCCGCATCGGCCAGGTGGCGGCCTGCTCCAACGGCCAGGACGACGATGGCGACGGCCTGATCGATGGCGGCGACCCCGGGTGCCTCGATGGCACCGATGACAGCGAGGACGCCGGTTCCGGGGCCGCCGGGGTGTCGGTGCCGATCCAGTTCCAGAATCCCTCCCTGGCGGAGGTGCAGGGCTTTGCGTCCCAGTCGCCTTTCGCGGGGGAGAACGTCACGGTGGAGCGAGGCGATCTGGTGGTCACCCGGGTCACCTCCGATGGCATGTACGTGACCGACATCGCCGACACGGCCGGAAGGGGCTACAACCACCTCTTCGTCTTCTCCTTCAACACGCCCACCAGCATTCCCGACTGCCAGGAGGACGAACAGGAGAGCCTGGCCTGCTCGACGCAGCAGTCCATCGTGGTCCGGCCCTGTGACCGACTGGCGATGGTCCAGGGGATCCTCAGCGAGTTCTACGGGTTCACGGAGATGAACTTCCCCACCTGGCGGCTGGTTCCCTGGGACCCGGCCCGGGATGTCTGCCCGATTCCCGAACCGGCGCCGCTCGATGCGACGACGCTGAATGGGAAGGGTTCCCTGCCGATGGAGGCCCTGGAGGCGGCCCTGGTGCGGGTCCGGGACGTGGACCTGCCGGACCCGGATCGGGACTTCGTGAACTGCGACCAGAACGGGGACGGCGCCGTGAATTTCCGGGACTACGGCACCAACACGTGCGACTCCGAGTGCCAGTGCCGAGAGTCCTGCGACGCGAATCCCCTCTGTCTGGAACTGACCCAGTACCACGACTACGGCCAGTGGCCCGTTCGGGTGGGCGGCCCGGGAGGGGTCAAGTTGTGGGTGTCGAGCCGGGACTCGGTGCCCTCCTTCGACCCCTTCGACCCGACGGTGCCGCGGCACCTGTCGGCGGTGACCGGCACCTTGCGCAACCTGTCATTCCTGAAACCGAAGCCCTGGATCCTGGAGCCGAGGTGCGAGGACGACCTGACCCGGGAAGGCGATCCGCCATCGGCCGCGACGGCGTGCGTCCGCGTGCGGACTACGGAGGAACCATGACAAGACCTTCGATCGGAATCTGGCGGCTCCTCGCCCTGGGACTGGTGGCCCTGCTGCCGATGCCGGCCTTCGCCGGGGACTTCATGGACACCCGGATCACCTGGACCTTCGGCGACGACGACGTGGCCCGGAAGTCCGGCGAGAAGGTCCCCGACAGCCCCTTGCCCGGCATCGGGGACCGGAAGGGCTACGAACTCTTCATGGACAATCTGGACACCAAGACCAAGGGCCGGGAGAACCTGACCCACATCGTGCTCTACAAGAAGATGCCCGGGTTCCTGACGGGCCTCACCACGGAGGCGGGCCTGGTGCTGAAACTGGACCTGGGGTCCCTGATGGAGGGCACGAACCCCCGGGTCACCGACGTGCTCCGGGACGATGGCACCTACCTCCGGGCGGCCTGGACCTGGAATGCCGCGGCGCCGGACCGGAACTACATCGGGCTGACCTTCTTCCCCTTCGACACCGAGCGGTTCCGCCTGGGCTACCTCTGGGACATCTCCTGGGGCGGCGGAAACATCTTCAGCAGCCGGAAGACCGGCCCGGCGCCAGGGTTCAAGGTGGACGTCCGAGGAGACGCCGGGAAGAACGTGGCCCTTTCGGGATACGTCGGGCTCAAGACGGCCCGGGTGAGCCAGGTGGTCCAGCTGGGGTCCGCCGACGCCGAGGAGATCACGGTCCAGGAGACCAACTACGGGGTGCTGGCGGGGCTCGGAATCGACCTCTACGAGTGGGTCCGCCTGGACCTGGGATTCGGGTGGTTCCAGCAGGGGACGTTCAGCCGCACGAAGGAACTCATCGGGGACAAGGTCTACACCCTGGGAGGGTCCGGCCGACTGACGATTCGCCAGGGCCTCCCGATCCAGACCTCGGTGGACTACATGCTCTACCGGTCCGATCCCGACGTGAACGTCGTGGACTGGTGGCGCGAGAAGTACCAGAAGGGCAAGTTCTCCTGGTCCGTGTCCGGCGAGTTCAACTACCTGGTCCAGCGCCTCGAGAACCTGGACCGCTACGGCAGCACGAAACTCCAGCCGGCCTACGCGGGGGCGGTGCAGTTGAAGTTCAAGTGGGACCACCTCCGGGCCCAGGCCATCGGGCTGATCCGGAACCTCGAGTACATCCTGCAGAACGTCCCGAGCCTGACCCCCTTCGTGGCCCTGCCGGAGACGGGGACCAAGGCCTCGCCCGAGTACTTCGTGGCGGCCACCGTGGACTGGTATTTCGAGAAACAGCACGTGATGCCCTTCCTGACGGGGGGCATCCAGTTCCCGGCCACCTTCGAGACCACGAACCCTCGGACGGTCCAGGTGATCCGGGACGCGACGCGGCGGGACCGCCTTCCCACGGGCTTCGGGGCGGTTCCGATCTACCAGTTGCGGGTGGGGCTCCAGTGGGATCTGTCGGAGTTCTTCGCCCTGCTGGGGAATTTCCAGTACGTCCGGGACGAGAACCTGACCCGCCTCGTGATCGACCCCACGGGCGAGCGGCAGTCCCAGCGCGAGTTCCAGGACCCGAACGCCTTCGGTTTCACGATTCTCGCCCGGGCGCGCTTCTGATCCGGCGGGGCTCGAACAGGGGATCTCAGTCTCCCATGTGGGCCAGGGCGGCCAGGGGGATCTCGCCCGACAGGAAGTCCAGCAACATCTGCCGCTGCATGTTGGTGATTCGGGGAAACTTCAGGCCCATCCCTGCGGGTCTCCCGGCGGTCTCCCGGGGATTGATCCAGACCACCTTCCCCTGGATCCGGAACTCGATCTGCTCCTCCTCGATCGTGCACTTGAGGTCCACCACGGTGTCGATGGGGAGGATCTGGTCGGTCTTCACGAAGAGGCCCCCCTTGGACAGGGAGAGGTCCAGGGCCTCGTAGAACAACAGTCCCGAAGGGAAGACCAGGGCCATGTCGTAGGAGGCCTCCTCGTTCTTCTTCTCGGTCAGGGTCATGCGGGGCTTCTGGGTCGCGGCCTGCTTGAGCAGGACGTCCCGGTAGGTCCGCAGTTCCTTGATGCGGGTGGCCAGGATCGGGTCGCCACGGCCATAGGGGGTCGTGGCCTCCTGCTCGGCCTTCCGGAGGGCCCGGATGCAGTCGAAGAGGCTCCCGATGTAGGTCTCGTTGACCGCCGCGCCGCTGGAGGGGCTCGAAGGGGAAGACGGACTAGCCATGAACGCGATTCCTCCCGGCGGCCTTCGCCGCATAGAGATTGCGATCGGCCTCCTTCAAGAGGTCCTGGGGGGACCGGTGGACCTCGGGCTGGAACTGGCCCACGCCGATGCTCACGGTGATCCGCAGGGTGCGACCCTCCAGCACGATCAGGTGGTCCTCGATCAGCGACCGGAGGGTGGCCGCCAGTTCCCGGGCGGACTGGATGTCCGCCTCCGGGAGGATCACCACGAACTCCTCGCCGCCGTATCGGGCGAAAAGCTCCTCCCGGCGAATCCGGGGGCGGACCACGGCCACCAGTTCCCGGAGCACCTGGTCCCCGATCAGGTGGCCGTGGGTGTCGTTGACGTCCTTGAAGTGGTCGATGTCCATCATCAGGACGGCCAGGTTCCGGTTGTACCGCCGGGCCCGGGACATCTCCCGCTCCAGGAACTCGTCCATGGCCCGCTTGTTGGCCGCCTGGGTGAGGCCGTCGGTGACCGCCATGCGGTGGATCTCCTCGTAGTAGGCGGCCTCCAGGTCATCGCCGGTCAGGTACTTGAAGATCGTGTCGCCGATCTTGAGGAAGGCCCCGCTGGGGAGCCGTGCGCGACGGATCGGGATGTCGTTGATGTAGGTCCCGTTGGTGCTGTCCAGGTCCGTCACGTATCGGGCGTCGCCGACCTTCTCGACGCGGGCGTGCCGCCGGGAGACGGCGTCGGAGTTCAGGACGATGGTGTTCTCCGGGTCCCGCCCGATGGTGACTTCCTCCTCGAAGAGGTCGTACTTGCGGCCGATTCCCGACCCGTAGATCACCACCAGACACTCGGTGCCCAGGGGCATGTCGGCGATCATCTTCCGGATCGTGGTGATGCGCGTCGTGCGGTCGTCCATCGTCCCTTCCGGGAACCAGGTTCGCACCGATGCTACCTGGAAAGCCCTCCCGAAGGCAATCCTGCAATCGGGGACACTCACCGATGTACCGGAGTCAACCTGCCGGCCCCATGCGCCTTTCCGCCCGGATCCCGCTTCCAGGGGTCCCGGCGTCCACCGGCCGGGTCAGCCGCGGATCGGAGCACTCGATCGCCCCTGGTGTCGCCAGACCAGCAGTGCGGTCATCACCAGTTCGGAGGTCGCCAGGCAGGCGAACTCCCCCAGGTCCGCGATGATGCCGAAGGACTGGAGGGCCATGTTGGTCGAGGTGATCAGGGTGGCGTAGCCCAGGATGGTGGTGCTGCTGGTCAGCACCACGGCCCCTCCTGTGGACTGGATCACCTCCCGGATTCGCCCGGGCCCCTCCTGTCGGTAGCGGGAGAAGATGTTGACCCCGTAGTCGACACCGATTCCCAGCGTGATCGGGAACACGACGAAGTTCAGGAAGTTCAGTTTCTGACCCAACAGGGCGGCGAGGCCGACCATCCAGAGGGTGCCCAGCAGCACGCTGGTGAGGATCGTCGCCACCGCCGAGGCGGATCGGAAGGCGACGACCAGCAACAGGGCCACGGCCAGGGCCGATGCAAGGGTCACCCGGAGGCCGTCGTGGAGCACCGCGGCGATCATGTCGGCGAAGACCAGGGGCTGTCCCACGGCGTAGAACTCGACGCCGGGGACCTGGATGCTCCGCAGGAACCGCGCGAACTTCAACAGGTACCTCCCGTCCAGGAGGCTTTCGCTGGGGTGGGAATACACGTAGAGGACCCGGCCTCGGGTCCCGTCGGCCTCGGTGAAGGGGCGAGCGATCATCTCGGGGATGTCGTCCAGGGTCAGGACCCGAAGGTCCTCCGGGGGACGGTGCCGCTCCACCTCCGCCCGGTCCTCGGGGGACAGAAAGTCGATCTTGCGGTCGATCAGGGCCCGGATCTCCGCCAGGACGGCCAGTTTCTCTTCCTGGCGGGTGGGAAGGACCTCCTGGAGGGTCTTCACGCCGCCAATGACGGACCGGAAGTCCGGGGACGCGAGGATGGCCGCCTTCACCACCGGGGCCGACTCGGCCCGGTCCAGGACGACCGGGGTCGGGGAGGTGGGCAGGTCGAAGATCTTGTCCACCCGGCGGGAGAGTTTTGCCGAGCCCCGCTCGATGCTCTCCCGGTTCCGCAGGTTGCGGAAGTGGTACTCGAAGGGGTCGAAGGACCAGGGGAGGATCGCCAGGATCGCCCCTGCCGACAGGAGCAGCGCCGCCAGCAGGATCCAACGAGGATGCCTCGCAACCACCGACCCGACCCGCGAGGAAATGGGGTGCCGACTCTCCCGGGTGACCTCCAGGGGCCGCATCCGGTGCAGCAGGGCGATCAGGGCCGGGCCAACCAGGAAGGTCGCGATCCAGCAGAGGGCCATCCCAGTTCCACCGATGATTCCGAACTGGCGAAAGCCCCGAAAGCCCGCCAGGGACAGGGACCCGTAGGCAATCGCCGCCCCGGCCGCCGCCACCGCAGTCCCTTCCAGGGTGCCCCGGACCGAGGCCCGGAGCAGCGTGCCCACGTCCCGGTCATGACCCTTGCGGCTCTCCTCGAAGAATCGTGCGGCCAGCATGATCATGAAGTTGATGCCGTTCCCCGCGATGATGCTGGCCAGGAACGCCGTCGCGGTGTTCAGGTAGCCGATGGCCATCCGGGCCACGGCCAGGGCCCCCAGCAGTCCCAGCAGCATCGGGGTGCCAATGACCAGCAGGGACCGAAGGCTCCGGTAGTAGGCAACGATGACCCCGCAGATCAGGACCAGGCAGAGGATCGAGATGAAGCGGGCATCGGATGCCAGGGCCTCCCGCTCTTCCAGCCCCGTCTTGATGTCACCCGTCATGCCGATTCGCATCTCGGGGTGGTAGGACGAGGGGTCCAGGGCGTCGATCTCTCGCTGGACGTCCTGGACCAGGCGCTCGTTGGCCTCGAAGGACGAGGAACCGGAGGGCGGCCGGATGAAGATGGCCAGCAGGGAACGGTCCGGGGTGACGTAGTAGCCGTCGGGGTAGCGATCCTGTTCCCGGACCTTTCGGTCATACTTCGCCTTCAGGGCCTCGATTCCCAGGTCGGTCCGAGGGGCCGGCGAGTCGTCCAGGGACTCGAAGGCCTGGGCCTCGGTCTCCTCCTGGATGCGCTTTCGGAGCCGGTCCCGGAAGTCCACCAGGTCCTCCAGGTCGGCGTAGAGGTAGCGGTTCCGGGAGTAGAACTCCCGGATCTCACGGATGTTGTCGTCCACGGCCCAGATGCGGTCCCGGGGCCAGGTCCGGAGGCGGCGGGACAGGTCGTCGGCAAAGCGCTTGGAGGCCTCGAGGTCCGGACACTCCATCGCGACGACGAGGGTCGAATAGGAGGCCACCTGGGTCTTCAGGCGCTCGAGGTTCCGCACCGACGGGGAGTCGGTGGGGAGGAGTTCGATGAAGTCGGAATGCAGGCTGAGCCCCGAGGCGGTCCATCCCGCCAGGACCCCGAAGACCAGGGCGCCCAGGAGGATCCGGCCCGGGTACCGGGAGCAGAGGTTCATCCAGGCGTCGAGGGCTCGCCCAAGGCGGCTTCCAGGGGATCCCGGCATCATCCTGCCTCCTGGGCCATCGGGACGAACTCCACGACCTGGAGTCCGAACCCGGTCATCGCGGCGAAGTGTTTCGGGTGATCCGTCAGGACCCGGATCCGCTGGGCTCCCAGGTGGCGCAGGATCTGGGCACCGACCCCGAAGTCCCGGAAGTTCACCTGGGAGTCCTGTCCCATCGCCTTCTCCACCTGCCGGGTGGGCTCCCGACACGGGACCAGTCGAGCGAGGGAGCGGAGGAGGTCCTCGCCCGTCTCCTCGCGGTTCAGGTAGAGGAAGATCCCCCGGCCCTCTCTGGAAATGGCCTGGAGGCCCCGCTCCACCTCGGGATGGCCCCTGGGTGGCGTCGAGAAGGTGAAGAGGTCCCCGGGGAAGTTGGCCCGGTGCACTCGCACCAGCACCGGTTCGGGAGTCGAGAGGTCGCCCAGGGCCAGGGCGAGGTGGGCGCGTCCGTCGAAGTCCGTGGTGAAGGCGTGGACCCGGAAGTCGTCGAAGTCCGTCGGGAGGTCCGCCGAGGCCACCGGTCGGATGAGAGTCTCGTTCCGGAGACGGTAGGACACGATGTCGGCCACCGTGACGATGGGGAGGTCATGGGCCTCGCCGAACTTCTCCAGTTCGGCCATGCGCATCATGGTGCCGTCCTCCCTCAGGATCTCGCAGATGACTCCTGCGGCGCCGACGCCGGCCAGTCGGCAGAGGTCCACCGACCCCTCGGTCTGCCCGGTCCGGACCAGGACGCCCCCCGGGACCGCCCGGAGCGGGAAGACGTTGCCGGGGGAGACGAAGTCCCGCGGTCCTGCGGCCGGATCGGTCATCAGCCGAATCGTGTGGGCACGTTCGGAGGCCGAGATCCCGGTCCGGACCCCTTCCCGGGCGTCGACACTGATCGTGAAGGCCGTGCCATGCGGGGCGGTGTTCTGGCGGGTCATCGGCTCGAACCCCAGGCGATCGCAGATCTCGGGGGCCAGGGCCGCGCAGATCAGCCCCCGGGCCTGGCGGGCCATGAAGGCGATCTGGTCCGCGGTGATCGACGCCGCCGCGGCGACCACGTCCCCCTCGTTCTCCCGGTCCTCGTCGTCGACCAGGATCAACATCCGGCCCTGCCGGAGGCGTTGCAGGGCGTCCTCGATGGAGATGGGCATGTCAGGTCCTCCCTTCGATGTCCTCCGGGGCTGCCGGAGGAACTCGTTTCCTGGCCTCGGTCACGAGGTCGCTCAATGCCTGGATCGCCTCCAGGGGGGTCAGTCGTTCCGGGTCCAGACGCGCCAGACGATGGACCAGGGGATCGACGGGAGCGGGGCCCGGGTCGTCGGGCAATGGGGTCCCGAAGAGGTCCATCTGGGCCACGACGGTCCTCCGGGCGGACGCCTGCCTCCGGCTGCGCCCCAGCACGGGACGGCCCGTGGCATCCAGTTCCACCGACTCGAGGTTCGCCAGGACCTCCCGTGCCCGGGCCAGGACCTCCCCCGGAAGACCCGCCAGCCGGGCCACCTGGATCCCATAGGACTTGCTCGCCGGGCCGTCCACCAGGCGCCGGAGGAAGAGGACTTCTCCGCCCCACTCCTTCACCGCGACCGACTGGTTCCGAACCCGAGGCAGGACCCGGACCAGGTCCGTCATTTCGTGGTAGTGGGTCGCGAAGAAGGTGCGGCAGCCGATCCGTTCCTGGAGGTGCTCCGCCACGGCCCAGGCGATGGCGACGCCGTCGAAGGTCGAGGTGCCCCGGCCGATCTCGTCCAGGATCACGAGGCTTCGGTCGGTGGCCCTGGACAGGATCTCCGAGACCTCGCTCATCTCGACCATGAAGGTGCTGCGGCCCGAGGCCAGGTCGTCCATCGCCCCCACCCGGGTGAAGAAGGCGTCGGCGATTCCCAGGCGGGCCTCCCGGGCCGGGACGAAGGACCCCACCTGGGCGAGGATGGCCGCGACGGCCACCTGCCGCATCACCGTGCTCTTGCCCGCCATGTTGGGGCCAGTGAGGAGGATCATCGTGGTCTGGACCCCGTCCAGGTCGATGTCGTTGGGGACGAAGGTCCCGGGCGGAAGGGACGCCTCCACCAGGGGATGGCGGGCCTCCCGGAGGTGGATCTCCCGTCCCGAGTGGACGACCGGGCGGCACCAGGAGTGCTGCTGGGCGACCTCCCCCAACGCCGCGGCGAGGTCCAGGAGGGCCAGCGAGTCCGCCAGGGCCTGAACCTCCGACCGGGCGGCCAGGATCCGACTCCGCCACTCCTCGAAGATGGCCTGCTGGATCTCCCGGGATCGCTCCTCGGCGGTGGCCACCTGGTCCTCCAGCCGGGACAACTCCGGGGTCGTGTAGCGCTCCGCACCGGCCAGCGTCTGTCGTCGCTGGTACTCGGGGGGAACCCGGTCCGCCTGGGACCGGCTGACCTCGATGGTGTATCCGAAGACCCGGTGATAGCGAATGCGCAGGGTGGCGATGCCGGTGCGCGCCCGTTCCTGGGCCTCGTAGCGGGCGATGTACTGGCGGCCGTTCTCGGCCATGTCCAGGGCCTCGTCGAGGTCCTGACGGATGCCGCGCCGGACGAGCCCTCCGTCCTTCACCGTCGACGGGGGGTCTTCGACGAAGGTGGCCAGCAGACCCACCGCAAGGTCCGGCAGGGTCGGAGGGATCCGAGTCGCCTCGTCCAGGGCCGTGATCGATGCCTCCCGGACCACCCGGGCGGCGGCCTGTAGCGCCTCGATGCCCCGGGCCACCGCCCGAAGGTCCCGGGCGTTGCCGGCCCCCGCCGCCAGCCGGGTCAGGATGCGTTCGATGTCCGATACCCCCCGGAGGGCCTCCTGGATCGCCTCCCGGGCGAGGGGGGTTCGGACCAGGGCCTCGATCTGGTCCAGGCGCCGTCCAATCTCCTCCAGGTCGGTCAGGGGCGCCAGCAGCCGGGACCGGAGCAGGCGGCTTCCCATGGCGGTCCGGGTGCGATCCAGGGTGCGCAGCAGGGAGGGCCCCTGGCGGCCTCCGAGGGCCGATTCCATCAGTTCGAGGTTCCGGGCGGTCGTCGGAGGCAGCCGGGCGGTGGACGACACCCAGAGCGGCCGGAAGGGCCGGATGGTCGATCGGAGGGCCGGATGGGTCCGGCCAAGGTAGGACAGCAGGGCCGTCGCGGCTCGTCGAAGGCCCGGGTGCGGTTCCCGATCCGGCAGGAGGGGCAACAGGTCCGCCGGCAGGCGATCCTCGAGCAGGTCGGCCTCTTCCAGGGCGCTGTGGGCCAGGGACGGCATTGCCGGGAGGACGTCGGGGGCCAGGCCGCCCGGCGGTACCAGGAGTTCCCGGGGAGCCAGGCGGTGCAGGGCCTCCAGCAACAGGTCCCGAGAGGGCAGGACCGCTCCCCGGAAGTCCCCGGTGGAGGCGTCCACGACGGCCAGGGCGAAACCGGACCCCTCGGGCAGGACCACGAAGAGGTGATTGGGACGGCCGGGGTCCTCGATCTCGGTATCCAGCAGCACCCCTGGGGTGACGACCCGGACGACCTCCCGCCGGACCAGTCCCTTTGCCTGCCGGGGGTCTTCCATCTGCTCGCAGATGGCGACCTTGCGCCCTGCATCGAGCAACCGGAGCAGGTAGGAGTGGAGGGCGTGGTAGGGGACGCCGGCCATCGGGATGGGGTTCGGGTCGTCCTTGTTTCTGGACGTCAGGGTGAGGTCCAGCAGGCGGGAGACCTCCACCGCGTCCTCGAAGAAGGTCTCGTAGAAGTCCCCCATCCGGAACAGCAGGATGCAGTCCGGGTGTTCGGCCTTCGCGGCCAGGTACTGCTGCATCGAGGGGGTGGTCTCGGCGCCCATGGCGCGGCGATGCTATCGGAAAGTGGGACGGAACGGAATCGGATCCGGGGTCCCCGGGAGGCTCCAGGGGCGGCGCCCCGAGGGAGAACTCACAGGATGGACGGGTTCTTCACGAGCAGGACGTCCTCGAGCACCAGGAAGTCCATCCCGGTGGTCAGGTAGCACTTCACCGCATCGGCGGGGCTGTTCACGATGGGTTCCCCCCGGATGTTGAAGGAGGTGTTGAGCACCAGGGGGGTGCCCGTCTCCCGCCGGAAGGACTCGATGAGGTCGTAGTATCGGGGGTTCTGTTCCCGCTCCAGGGTCTGGACGCGGGCGCCTCCATCGACGTGGGTCACCGCCCGGGCCTCTGGGAGCCGTTCCGGGCGCGTGGGGTGGACCCGGAGCATGAAGGGGCTGAAGGTGCATCCCTCGAAGTAGTCCGGCGCCCGGTGGGCCTGGATCGACGGGGCGAAGGGCCGGAAGGGCTCCCGGAACTTCACGCGGGCGTTGAGCCGGTCCTTCATCTCCGCGGGGCGGGGGTCCGCCAGGGTGCTCCGGTTCCCCAGGGCCCGGGGACCGAACTCCGCCGCACCCTGGAAGACGCTCCCGATGAAGCCCCGGGCCAGGAGCCGACCGGCAGCCTCGTAGGGATCCGGAACACGGTGGAACGGGATGCCTCCCTTGTCCAGCGTGTCCAGCACCTCGTCCATCGAGTGCCGGGGGCCGAGGTAATCCAGCAGCAGGGCCGGGGCCCTGGGGACCTGACCCAGGACGTGGCTGACGTAGAGGGCTGCCCCGAGACCGGCCCCCGCATCGCTGCAGGCCGGTTGGAAGAACAGGTCGTCGAAGAGGCCCGACCGGACCAGCCGTCCGTTGGCCAGGCAGTTCAGGGTGACGCCGCCGGACATGCAGAGGACCCGGGCCCCGGTCCGTTCCCGGGCGATCCGGGCCAGGTGCATCACCGCCTCCTCGAAGACCGCCTGCATCGAGGCCGCCAGGTCCTGGTGCCTCTCGGTGATCTCCGATTCGGGGACTCGGGGCTCCCCCAGGAGGTCCACCATCTTCTGGGAGAAGCGGGTGGGGCGCTCCACGAAGAACTGGAAGTAGGAGAGGTCCAGTTCGAATCCGTCCGAGGTCAGGCGGAGCATCCTGCGGAATTCGTCCACGAAGCGGGGGCGGCCGTAGGATGCGAGGCCCATTGCCTTGCCCTCGCCACTGTTGGGCTTGAAGCCCAGGTACTGGCTGATGGCTGCGTAGTAGGCCCCGAGGCTGTGGGGGTACTCCTGGGTCCAGAGGCGCTCGAAGGTGGTGCCCCTGGCCTGCCACAGGACCGAGGAGTCCCGTTCCCCATACCCGTCGAGGGTCAGGATCGCGGCTTCCTGATGGGGCGACGTGAAGAGGGCCGCGGCGGCGTGGGCCAGGTGGTGCGTGACGTAGTAGATGCGCAGGGGCCTGCGTCCGGGTGCGTGGAAGACCTGCTCCATGACCTCCGGCGGGGAACCCCACTGGGGCAGCAGGTGGTTGGGAACGTCGAAGAGGAACTCCAGGTGGTGCCTGGGCACGGTGCTCTGGCGCCAGGAGGGGGTGGCCGCGTGGATGCCGGGATTCCAGAAGAAGGCCACCGCGTCGAGATCGGCCAGCCGGAGCCCGCCGGCCTTCAGGCAGGCCCGGATGGCGGCCTCGGGGAAGCCGGCGTAATGCTTCACGCGCCGGAAGCGTTCCTCCTGGACCGCCATCACCACCCGGCCATCCACGACCAGAGAGGCCGCTGCGTCGTTGCTGAAGTTCAGTCCCAGGACCCTCATCGACGCCTCCGCCCGAAGGTGCAGCGAGTCTAGCCGGAAGGCGGCCGTCAGGTCCAGCAGGCAGCGTCCACTCTCGGGCCCGGGGGGACCGGGACCGGATGGACCCCGAGTCGATCTCCGACTAAAATCCGGTTGGTTCCGAAATTGCGAGGCGTGCCTTGTCCAGAATTCCCCCGACCTGGTGGATCGTGGTCGGTCTGTGGGCC
Source organism: Deltaproteobacteria bacterium (assembly GCA_029547805.1). Classification (GTDB taxonomy): domain Bacteria; phylum Myxococcota_A; class UBA9042; order DTJE01; family DTJE01; genus JAGOKF01. The sequence goes on along the minus strand of JAKPOP010000003.1, from coordinate 196,903 downwards.
CTTCCGGTTCCGGCCGGTGCGGACTGCGAATGGGACTTCGGAGTCAAGGTGGGAGACGACTGCGGGGCTGTTCCCGCCGAAGGCTGCTGCAAGGACGGCGCCTACCGGTACTGGTGCGACGGGGGCGTCCTCTGCATGGAGGAGTGCTTTTTCGCCGACTGCGGCTACGTGATGCTGATGGGCTACCAGTGCGGGACGCTCATGGGAGTCGGGGCCGATTCCTGCCCGGCGATCCCGGCGCCCTGCCTGGCCGACTGCCTGGGCCGGGAGTGCGGCGACGACGGGTGCGGCGGGTCCTGCGGGTCGTGCTACGGAGGGGCAACCTGCGTCCAGGGCCGATGTGAGGGCGCCTGCCAGCCCACCTGCCTGGGCCGGGAATGCGGCGACGACGGGTGCGGCGGGTCCTGCGGGACCTGTTCCGGGGGGAAGACCTGCAAGGACGGGGCCTGCGCCCTGCCGGACTGCACCCCGGACTGCAGCGGACGGGAGTGCGGGGACAACGGTTGCGGAGGCACCTGCGGCACGTGTCCCGATACGGCCCTCTGCAAGGACGGCCGATGCGAGGCTCCCCAGGTCTGCCATCCCGCCTGCGACGGCAAGGAGTGCGGCCCCGACGGCTGCGACGGCTACTGTGGGGTCTGTCCCCGGGGCATGACCTGCGACGCCCGGGGGATCTGCCTGGAGGAAGGCGAGTCCTGCGTGCCCTGGTGCCAGGGCAGGGACTGCGGGGACGACGGATGCGGCGGCCTCTGCGGGGTCTGCGAGGTTCCATTGGTCTGCCGGGCAGGGAAGTGCGAGTCCCCGGACCCGACGGACGGCCAGGACTCAGGTTCCTCGGGCGATGCAGCGGAGACCCCTCCTCCGGCTGGCGACTCCGAAGACGCGGTCCCTCCGGTGCGATGCCCGGCGGGACAACAACTCCTGTATGGGTCCTGCGTCCCGACCCCGGGGGATTCTTCCGCGCGTGGTGGCTGCGCCAGCGGGACCCGCCCGGTTCCCCTCGCCGGGATTCCCTGGGCCCTCGCGGCCATGGGACTGGCGATCCGGACGTGGCGCCCCCGGCGTCGCCGTTGAGGCATCAAGCCCGGCTCGGGGCCAGCACCACCGCCTCCCCCTCCAGGACCACCCGATCCCCGACCCGGCAGACCGTTTCGAAGGTGACCCGCTTCCGGGCCGGGTCCAGGGCCTTCACGGTGGCCCGGGCCGTCACCGTGTCCCCCAGGCGCACCGGCGCCAGGAACCGCAGGGTCTGGGAGAGATAGATGGTCCCCGTCCCGGGAATCTGCATTCCCAGCACCGCCGAGATCAGCGAGGCCGTCAGGGCCCCGTGGACGATGCGCCCGCCGAAGCGGGTGGTCCGGGCGTACTCCTCGTTCACGTGGACCGGGTTGTGGTCGCCGCTGACCCCGGCGAACATCGTGATGTCCGCCTCGCTGAAGGTCTTTGCGAACTCTGCCCACCGGCCGATCTCGAGGTCCTCGAAGAACACCGTCATGGCACCTTCTCCCCATGGGTGTGCAGGAAGCCTACGCCGTCCCGCCGGGGAAGGGAACTTGTCCGGAGGCGGTCCCTGGGTTACCCTCGCGCCGCCCGGCTGGGAGGTGGGAGATGGCTCGCAAGGCCCTGGGCGTCCCGGAGATCGTCGCCTCGAAGGGCAAGAAACGACTCGTGATGGTCACGTGCTATGACGCCACCTTCGCCCGGCTGGTGGAGGCGGCGGAGGTGGATCTGGTGCTGGTCGGGGACAGCCTGGGCATGGTCATCCAGGGCCGGGCAGACACCCTCGGGGTCACCATGGAACAGATGGTCTACCACACCCGTTGCGTCGCCACGGGACTTCGGGCCACGCACCTGGTGGCGGACATGCCCTTCCTCTCCTACCAGGTCTCGCCCGAGGAGGCCCTGCGGAACGCCGGACGGCTCGTGGCCGAGGGGGGAGCCCATGCGGTGAAGATGGAAGGCGGGCGTCGGACCGCCCCGGCCATCCGGCGGTGCGTGGACGCAGGCATCCCGGTGATGGGACACCTGGGACTCACGCCTCAGTCGGTCCACCAGTTCGGGGGCTTCCGGGTGCAGGGCAAGGGGGCCGAGGCGGCCGAACGGCTCCTGGAGGATGCCCGGGCGCTGGTCGATGCCGGGGTCTATTCCCTGGTGCTGGAGTCCATTCCCCAGGATCTGGCGGTCCGGATCACCCGGGAGGTCCCGGTGCCGACCATCGGCATCGGCGCATCGGCGGCCTGCGACGGCCAGGTGCTGGTGATCTACGACCTCCTGGGCATGGATGCGTCCTTCCAGCCACGATTCCTGAAGAAGTTCGCCCACCTGGCGGACACGATCCCCGGGGCCATCCGGGAGTATGCCCGGGAGGTCCGGGAGGGGCTCTTTCCCGACGAGGACCATTCGTTCTAGGGAGGCACCGTGGAGGTCATTCGGGAACCGGGAAGACTGCGGGAACGGTCCGATGCATGGCATCGCCAGGGGTGGGTCGTCGGGCTGGTTCCGACGATGGGCGCCCTCCACGAAGGGCACCTGGCCCTGGTCCGGGCCGCCCGGAAGGAGGCGGACCGGGTCATCGTCAGCATCTTCGTGAATCCGACCCAGTTCGGCCCTTCCGAGGACTTCGCCCGGTATCCACGGAACCTGGATCGAGACCTGGGAATGCTCCAGGGGCTGGACGTGGACGTGGTCTTTGCCCCCGGGGTCGAGGACATGTATCCCCCGGGGTTCCAGACCCGGGTGGAACTGGACCGCCTGCCCAGGCACCTCTGCGGCCTGTCCCGTCCCCACCACTTCGGAGGGGTGGCCCTGGTCGTGACCAAGCTCTTCACGGCCTCCCGGGCGGACCTGGCGGTCTTTGGCCAGAAGGACTACCAGCAGGTGCGGGTCATCGAACAACTCGTGTCGGACCTGGACCTGGGGGTCCGCATCGTCCGCCACCCCACCATCCGGGAGGAGGATGGCCTGGCGATGTCGTCCCGCAATCTCTACCTGTCCCCCGAGGAGCGGATGCGGGCACCGACCCTCTACCGGGTCCTCCGGGCCCTCGGGGACCGGGTTCGTCGGGGGGAGGGCGACGTGGAAATCCTCCGGGAGGAGGGCATCCGGGTCCTGGAGGACGCGGGGTTCCAGGTGGACTACCTGGCGTTCTGTGATCCGTGGAGCCTGGAGGACCTCCCGGTGGCCCGGGTGCCGCTGCTGATCGCCGCCGCGGCACGCCTGGGGAGCACCCGACTGATCGACAACCTGGAAGTGACCCCCGATGCGGGTCCGGTTGTCTAGTCAACCACCTCCTGGAGAGGACGTGATGGACGCAATCGACTTCCCGAACGAGGACCTGTGGACCCGCACGGTGCGGACGATCCAGATGCTCGCGGTGGATGCCGTCGAGGCCGCCCGGTCCGGTCATCCCGGGGCTCCGATGGGGATGGCCGAGGCGGCCCTGGTCCTCTGGGCCCGGCATCTCCGCTTCGACCCGACCCGCCCCGACTGGGTCGATCGGGACCGCTTCGTGCTGTCGGCGGGACACGCCTCGATGCTCCAGTATGCCCTGCTGCATCTGGTGGGGTTCGACCTGCCCCTGGAGGAGATCCGTCGCTTTCGCCAGTGGGGAAGCCGGGCAACGGGACACCCGGAGCGCGGGGTCTGCCCGGGGGTCGAAACGACCACGGGCCCCCTGGGGCAGGGATTCGCCAACGGCGTTGGAATGGCCCTGGCCGGAAGAATGCTGGCGGCCCGGGTCCAGTCCGGCGGGGAGTTCCCGGTGGGCTACCGGGTCTTCGTGCTGGCCGGCGACGGCGACCTGATGGAGGGGATCTCCTACGAGGCGGCCTCCCTGGCCGGGCACCTCCGCCTGGGCAACCTCGTCTGCCTCTACGACAGCAACCGGGTCACCATCGAGGGGGCCACGGACCTGGCCCTGTCCGAGGACATCCGGCGCCGATTCGAGTCCCAGGGGTGGTTCGTCCAGGAGGTGGACGGGCACTCGGCCGAGGAGGTGGACCTTGGGCTCCAGGCGGCCTGCGGACAAGAGGACAGGCCTTCCCTGATCGTGCTTCGGACGGTCATCGGCCGTGGAGCGGCGACGCTCGAGGGGTCTCCGAAGACCCACGGCGCGCCCCTGGGTCCTCGGGAGGTCGAGGCCACCCGGGAGAGACTGGGATGGCCCCGGGACCGGATGTTCTTCGTTCCTGGAGACGTGGCGGAGTTCGGTCGGTCGATCGGCCACCGGGGGACGCGCCTCCGGGAGGAGTGGGAGGTCCGGTTCGCAACGTGGCGACGGGAACACCCCGAGGAGGCCCGACGCTGGGACGAGTTTCATCGGACGGGGATCCCCCTGGGCCTGGCGGATCGGATCGTGACCGAGGTGGGCCCCCTGGCAGGCAAGGCCACCCGGGACCAGTGTCACCGGGCCCTCCAGGTGGTCGCCCGGGAGGTCCCGGCCCTGGTGGGCGGGTCCGCGGACCTGGCGCCCTCGAACAAGACGCGAATCGAGGGGGCCGGGGACGTCTCGGCCTCGGACCGGTCGGGTCGGAATCTCCACTTCGGCATCCGGGAGCACGCGATGGGGGCCATCGTGAACGGGATGGCCCTGGCCGGCCCGTTCCGTCCCTTCGGATCGACCTTCCTGGTCTTTTCGAACTACCTGGTGCCGGCGCTGCGGCTGGCGGCCCTCATGCGCCTCCCGGTCGTCTTCATCTTCAGCCACGACAGTTACCAGGTCGGGGAGGACGGCCCGACCCACCAGCCGGTGGAGCACCTCTGGGCCCTTCGGGGCATCCCCGGGATGAAGGTCCACCGCCCGGCGGACCCCCTGGAGGTGGCCGTCGCCTGGGAACAGGCCCTGGAAGGGGGACCGACCTGCATCGTCACCACCCGGCAGGAGGTTCCCGCCCTCTCCCGTCCGGAAGGGGTGGGCCTCGATGCCATTCGACGCGGCGGCTACGTCCTCCGGGAGGCCCCGGGAGGGCGGCCGGATCTGGTCCTCCTGGCCACTGGATCGGAGGTCTCCCTGGCGATTCAGGCCGCCGATCGACTGGAGGCCATGGAGGGCCTGGCAGTCCGAGTGGCATCCATCCCCTGCCTGGAGCGATTCGAGGTCCAGGCGGACGCCTGGAAGAAGGCCGTCTGTCCCGACGACGTGCCCCGGGTCGCCCTGGAGGCCGGGTCCACGATGGGCTGGTGGAAGTGGGTCGGGAGTGACGGCCTCCCCATCGGTCTGGACCGCTACGGGGACAGCGCCCCGGCAGAGGTGCTGGCCCGGGAATACGGCTTCACCCCGGAGGCCATCGCCCGGCGGGTCGCCGACTGGTGGCGGTCCCGCAAGGGGATGCCATCTTCCGGGGATCAGTAGTCCTGTGGAGGCGGCGTGTACCAGTCGCAGTCCAGGAAGAGGCGGAACATCCCGGTGTTGTTCACGTCCGCATCCACCACGAACCAGTAGGTCTGCCCGGCCTCCACCGCGACGTTGAAGGTGCCCTTCCCGGCCTGGATGCAGGAGGTCGTCAGGCAGTCCTTTCCCCGCAGCACGAAGACCTGCAGGAAGGACTGGCCTGGGGGAGTGGTCTGCGAGAAGGTCACCGTGATGGTCCCCGTCGTATCCGGCACCATCCGGTAGACCCGCTCGGGGCCGTGGGCCATCACGCCGCCACAGGAGGACGGGTAGAGGTCCAGGATGTCGCTGTTCGAGGAACCGGTCCCGCCGATGGGCTCGTAGGTCGCGTCGCACTCGGCGGTGGTGGACTTGGGGCAGGACCCGGTCACGCCGAAGCCCATGCACTTGCCCTCAGGGGCGCAGGGGCGGTCTTCGGGGCAGCCCGGAGGACAGGTGCCCCCACAGCCGTCGTCCCCGCAGGATCGGTTGCTGCAGTTCGGGGTGCAGACGCACTGGAAGGACAGGCACTGGGTGGGAGGCGTGCACTGGCCGCAGGACCCCCCGCAGCCGTCGGTTCCGCACTGGCGATTCGTGCAGTTGCGGACACAGCCCGTGTCCCGAGGGCCGCTGTCCCACCCCCCGCCCGGGTCCCAGGTCCCCGGGTCCGCCGATCCCGGGTCCCAGGAACCGGAGTCCGGGGCGCCGGGGTCGTGTCCCGGGTCTCTGCCAGGGTCGCCGGGGAATCCCGGGTCCCCGACGCCAGGGTCCACGGTCCCCGGGTCGTTCGTGGTCCCGGGGTCGCGGGAGCCCGTGTCCGGGAAGATCACCACCGGGATCTCGGACCAGGCGTCGCCCTGATCCCCCGAGGATCCCCCACAGGACAGCGCCAGACAGATGCAACCGCATCCCAAGGCGATTCCGAGGAAACGCATGGCGCCTCCGGGCCCGGCCGACTCAGGGGGACTTGTAGTTGGAGATGACCACCGGATCCCCGTTGCTCCGGGTGGACGGCTGGAAGGGCTGCTCCGTGTCCCAGTAGCAGACCCGGCCGACGTCCCACATGTCCAGCATGTTCATCCCCTTCGAGAGGGTCTTTTCGTAGATGGGCGTCGCGCTGTCCAGGAAGACCCGGATGGTCGGATAGGACCGACCGAAGGTGTGGTCGTCGAAGTAGTGCACCCCGACCCGGAAGCACTTGTCCTTGGGAGGGATCGGATAGGTGAAGTTCTCGGGCCCGGCGCCGTCGGTGTCGTCCCGGTCGAGGTTGGGCTGGTAGAGGGGGTCCGAGGCGTGCTGCAGGTCCCAGACCGGGTGGGCGTTGGCCCAGTAGCAGTCCCAGTCGTCGTCGAAGTAGCCATAGGTCTGGCCCTGGGGGTCCAGCACGTCGCCATGGGCGTAGGGGTGCACCACGTGGAGGTCCATGTCCGCGCCGCACTGGATCCCAGGGCTGCACTGGTCCGACTGGTCCGGGTCCGCCGGGGTGTTCCAGGTCAGTTCGATATGGATGCCCTGTGGCGGGGACACCAGGATGGTCTTGCTGCAGGTGTCGCTGCAGCCCTGGGCGTTCTCGACGGTCAGGGTGAAGACGTACTCCCCGACGATGTTGCAGGCGAAGTTCGTCTCCGGCAGGTAGGGCGAGGGGTGGAAGTTCTCCACCGATCCCGGGGGCTGGGCCACGCTCCACAGGCGCTTTACGATCCCGCCGCCGGCCAGGGGGTCGGTCGGGTCGAAGGACTCGTCGGTCAGGTTCAGGACCGTCAGGGGCTCGACAGAGGCATTGTCGTCCAGGACCTTGGCCCCGGAACGGATCGTGAACTGGCACTTCGCACACTGGGCCTCGACTCCGAGTCCCTTCACGGGCACCTTGAGGACCTGGGCCGGGGAGTTGTTGGCGATGAGCAGTGTCGAGGTATCCGGCACCACGGCGCCCGTGGGGTCCTTGTCCACGGTCTGAGGCAGGAAGCGGATCACGAACTCCCGGGACGTCTCTCCAGGGCCCAGGACGAGGGGATTCGCGGCATTGAACGCCCCGAGGTTCGAGAGATCCAACTGGAAGTCGGCGCTGCCGGCCGGGTCCAGCGTGATGGAGGTCACGGCCACGTCCTGGTCCCCGCAGGAGGTCATCCGGGCGGTGACCTGCTTGGCCCCCGGGGCGACCACGCCGCCGAAATCCACCGGCGAGGGAATCAGGCGCAGGCAGGGCCCGCCGACGTTGGCTCGCAGTTCCACCTCCAGGGCCTCGCCCTTGCCGGCGTCGAATTCCGGGTCGTTGGAGTAGAACGACAGCGTCGCCCGGGCAGGCTGGTCGTCCATGGCCTGGTACTTCACCGGAACCGAGAAGGCCGTGTTGCGGGGGATCAGGATCTCCTCGGCGCAGACGGCGTCGTCGATCGTCGTCGTCTTGGGGCCGATGGGGAGCCAGGCATCCGGGTTGGACCCGTCGGTCCGGGGGCACTTCCACTGCACGTAGAACCCCTCCTTGCCCAGGAAGCCCACCCCGGAGATGCGCAGGTCCCCCAGGCCCGTGTTTCGCAAGGTCAACAACCCTTCCTGCCGTTCCCCTTCCGGGACATAGCCCAGGTCCAGCGGCGAGGGTTCGGCCTCCAGGTGGGGCTCCCCGCTGATCAGTTGCAGCCGGACCTCCAGGACCGGGCGGTCCGGGTCGTCACTGGCGATGTGAATCACGGCCGACCGGGGACAGTCGCCCGGCGCCGGGTGGTAGACCACGCGCAGCCCCAGGGAGGTCGGCAGGTCGGGCCAGTCCGCCTCGGAGCCCCGAGGGGCCATCTGGAGGGGGAACGTCCGGGGCGTGTCGTATTCCAGCGTGAAGAGTCCCTCGGGGTCGTCCGCGCATCCCTGGAAGGTCAGGGAGGGGGCCTCGGTGAGCGTCAGGGGTGAATCGCCGGTGTTCCGGATGACCAGCGAGTACTCGGCGTCGATCTGCGCCTCCAGTTCTGGCGGGTCCAGTTCGATCCGGGGGAAACGAGCGGTCTGGCCGCCCCCGCAGGAGGTCGCCGCCAGCAGGAGAAACGCGATGCCTCGACGGAACGTGCCCATGCCCCCATCCTCGCAACCAAGGCCGACGGATGATACCCCTTTTCCCGGGAGAATCTCAACGTCCGAACAGGGCCAGGCAACCGGCGGCGCCAGAACCGACCTCCGTCTGGAACCAGACCACGGCGGCCAGGACCAGCAGCAACAAGAGGGCGCGGATCCACATGGCACGAGGCGAGGGGGGCGGTCCACCGGGTCGCCGGCGCGGGATCATGGGGTCGCTCCGAACTGCAGTTCCGAGGGCATGAACCGGAGGGAGATCGCCTGATCGGTGTCCAGGGCCACCATCCCCGGCTCCTTCCGGTGCAGGAGCAGGACGAGACTCCTGCCGTCGCTGGACCAGTGGACGCTCTTGAGCATCCACTGGATCGGACCGTCGCCGCCGCCCCTCGCGTCCAGCGTCTGGAGGACGGCCTGTCGTTCCCCCCGGAGGACCCGGATCTGGGTCCGGGGCCCCTTGGGAACCAGGATCAGGGTATAGCGACCGTCGGGGGATGTCGGACCCTCGACCCCGGCGTCCCGGATCCGGAGGGACTTCCTGGCCTTCGCGACGGCGGGCTCCAGGTCCCCGGGGGACTCGACGGGAATCGTCTTCTCCGCCTTGCCCGTTTCCACGGATCGGAACGAGAGGGAGTCCCCCGTGTTGGCATCGTGGATCTGCAGCAGGAAGCGGGATCCGTCCTCGGTGAATCCCAGGAAGGTCATCTCCTTCCGGATGGTTCCCTCGGCCCGGGCCCAGGGAATCCCCGCGACAGAGACCGCGATCCAGAGCCAGGCGAAGACGAGGGGCCTCATGGCATCCTCCCGGGTCAGAGCATCAGGCTCGTCTGGTAGAACATCGTCTCGGGCTGAGGCGGGAAGGCCCATTCCAGGATCACCTCCCGGATGCACCGGGTGAGGTTGCCGTCCCAGATGCCGTTCTTCGGGACCACCTGGACGTTCTGCACCTGTCCCGTCGCCGTGACCTCGAAGGCGATCCCTACCAGGATCTGCCCCTCGTGGGGCTTCTTCATCTGGGTCCTGCAGGCCTCGAACCGCCGGTGCTTCTTCTCCAGGAACTCATTCATCAGTTCCTGGTTCATCCGAGTTCGAGGGATCGTCTCCAGGGTCTTCGGGGCATCGGAGGAGGGACCGTCCTCCCGGCGGCCCGTCTCGACCCGGGCGATGAGGGAGCCGTAGCGGGCCGCGTCCTTCCGGACCTCCTCGTCGACGGCCTCCGGGAGGCGCGGCGGCACCGGCGCCCTGGGAAGGGGATCTTCGACTCGGGGACCACTCCCGGGAGACGGGGGTTCGGCCCCCGAGGGGCGGGGCCGTCCTCCCGCCAGGGAGGGGTCGGGAGGCGATTCCAGCAACGAGATGCGCGGCAACTCACGGGGGCGCGGGGCCTCGGCCGGAGGGGGCGTCTCGAACCTGGGAGCGTGGGCCGAGGCCTCCTCGATGGGAAGGGCTCCCCCCTTGGGACCCGAGAACCAGGTCCAGGCGAGCAGCCCGCCACCGGCGACCAGCAGGATGCCCCCCGCCACGATGGCCACCGTGAGGTTTCGACGGCGGTCCTTCCGTCCCAGGTGCCGGATCATCACGCTGAAGTCTCGGACGCCCATGTGGGGGTCCGGGGCGACGGGAACCTGGGCCCGTGGGGCGACCTGGACCACCAGGTCGGGTCCTGCCTCTCCCTCGTGCCCCATCCACTCGTCGGGGAACAGGGGCATCTCGTCCGAGGACCCGGACTCGGTGGTCCGGGGCCTGGCAGGCGGGGTCGCCTGGGAGGGAGGAGCCGAGGGACGGGGGGCCTGGGAAGACAGGGGCCGCATGCGCTGGCGAGGGACCTGCTCGGGCTCCTCGGGCTGGATCTCCGATGCCCGTCGAAGGTCGATGGTGGGTCGCGAAAGGTCCAGGAAGAGGTCGTCGGCCAGGCGGCCTCCCGCCGAGGGCCCCGTGCCCAGGGGAGATGGGCGGCCCGATTCCCGGGCCTTCGGGGGCAGGGGAGGGGGCGTCTCCTCGGGTGCCGAGGGAATCGGGGCCGTGTCCCGGGGAGCCGGAGGTGCCGGAGGCGGACCGGGAATCCGTGAGGGTGGCGGTGGAGGACTTGCCCGGGAATCGGGTGTGGTCCGGGGGACGGCGGGGGTTGCCGCGGGCCCCCGGGGCGACTCCAGGAACTTCCGAACGAGTTCCGCCAGTTCCGGGACTCCCTCCATTCGCTGCCAGGAGGCCATCGTGGGACGCCAGACGAAACTGGATGGGAGGATCTGGCCCTCGACCAGCAGCCGCAGGAGGGACTCCCGGTCGAAGGGGCCGCTGCGGACCCCTTTTCGGAGGACGTACCAGGTCTCGGGGACCCGGAGCGCCGCGGGAGGCGGCGGGGGCTGGTCCGGTTCCTGGACCTGGGCCGCCCGGTTCGGAACGGCTGCCGCCGCCGAAGGCATCGACCGGGTGGGACGGGCCACGTCCGGGAGCCCCCGGGCGTCCGAGGCCTCGCCGGGCGCGAGGATGTCGATGATGAAGGACCCCTGCCCCGTATCCCGGATGCGGTGGCCCTGGTGGCACTTCTTGCAGACCACCCGCAGGGATTTCCCGGTCAGGCGATCATCGTCGATTCGATATCGGGAACCGCAACCCGAGCACGTGAAGACCATCTCTTCCTTTCCCGTTGTCCCACCGGGCGGCGCCGCGGAGGAGGCGATCCCGGATGGGCGCCTGAATGACGATACCACAAAAGGCGCAATGGGAAGGAATTGGTGACGGCCCAAGGGGGATCCCGCCCCGGATCGGAAATCGGGAAAATTGGGTAGGATAGGGCCCAGCCGCCCAGCGGGGGGACCCGTCCATGGACGACCGGCATCGAGGGCATGGGATGCGAAGGACCCTCCTCCTCCTGATGCTCCTGTCGGGAGCGACGGCTGCCTGCAAATCGGACCGTTGCCCCCCGGGAACCGAGCGATACGGAGACACGTGCCGGGCGATTCCCCAGGACCTCGGTCCGGTGCCTGACATCCTGTTGCCCGACTTCTCCGTCGCCGATCCCTCCGGCGAGATGGGGGACGAGGGACCGTCCGAGGCAGGCGATGACGGGCAGGCGGGGGACGATCACCCGGCGGACCCGGGCCCCGACACCGCCCAGGCGGATGTCTTTCCGGGCGGGGTCATCGGGAAGGCCTGCCAGAAGTCCGGCGACTGCAGGAATGACCAGTGGACCGGGTCCTGCCTGGATTGGAAGAAGGGCTACTGTGCGGTGAAGGGATGTGGGGAGGGGGGGATCACCTGCCCCGAGGGGGCCCTCTGCATGGGGGTCTCCCTGGATCAACCCACCTGCGTGAAGGCCTGCGAGGGGGACGGGGACTGTCGTGTCGGAGACGGCTATGCCTGCAAGATCCTCCCGGACCTCCAGGGAGGCGTGCAGCGCATCTGTCATGAGGTCACCCGTCCGGGTCTCCCGGGGGAGGGCTGCGCCAGTGCCTCGGAGTGCCAGGGGACCCAGGAGTGCCTGGCCCAGTTCAACGGCGGGTACTGCGCCCAGGTCACCTGCGGCCCGGACCTTCCCTGTCCCGAGGGGGCCCGCTGCGTTCGCCTGTCGGGCAAGCCGATCTGCCTCCGGGCCTGCGAGACCTCCGACGACTGCCGGGTGCCCGGAGACCTGCCGCGATCCTGCCTGATGCTCCGGGACGCCGTGACCGGCGACCGGGTCGGGGCCTGTGGATCGGCCGTGACCGGGAGCCCCATCGGCGCCCAGTGCCTCAACGACACCGAGTGCGCTTCCCAGTTCTGCCAGGTGACGGTACTGGGGACCTGCTCCTCGACCGGGACGCCCTGTGTCGAGCCCCGGGACTGCAACGTCGCGGAGTACTGCAGGACCAGTCCCGACGTGGCCGCCGGTTTCTGTACCGCTTTGTGCAGCAACTCCCAGCCCTGCCAGGGCCAGGCCCTGTGCCTGGAGACGCTGGGGTCCCTCAACGCGGTCCAGGGATGGTGCATGCCGGGCTGCGCCGACACCCCTTGCCGGACCGAGGCGGCGATGGAGTGCCGGTACGGAGACCCCCTGATCGTCCCGGGAAAGTACGCCTGCGTGCGGATCCCGACGGGCGACCCCGGGAGCCGGTGCCGGGAGAATGGCGACTGTCGGTTCGGCCGTTGCCTGAAGACCCCGGACGGTACCGCCGGCTACTGCACCGTCGGCTGTGCCACCCTCCTGAACGCCCGTTGTCCCTTCCCGACGACCTGCACTCTCCACGAGGGGGAGAGCCTCTGCCTGCATCGATGCCAGAAGGACGGCGACTGCCCCGCCGGGACCCGCTGCAACCAGGATGCCCAGCCGCTGCCGGTCTGCATCCCGTAGCAGACGATCCGGCCCCGAGGATGCTGCATTGGCGATGTCGCCGCTCCCGGGATGGACGGGCCGCCCGATCGCAGAAACCGGATGGCCGCGATCGGGGTGCCAGGAGGCGGGCGGGACACCTCCTGCGTGACGTGGGGGCAGGAGCGGAGCCCGTTTCCGACGTCAGGAAGTCACCCTGCGCTGGAGGATCTGCCGCCGCAACTCCACAAAATCCGGGCGCTCGACGACGTCCAGGGCAGACTCGATGGTCTCCAGGGCCAGGTCCCAGTCCTCCCGGAAGGCCGAGATGTGGGCCTGCTTGTAAAGGAAATCGCAACCGAAGCGCAGGACCTCGGGACCCAGGCGATCGACCCGGTAGACGCGACGGGCCGCAGGGTCCGAGAGGGTCCGGTAGGCCTCCTGGCACAGGTCGTAGAGCTGCGCAGCCAGTTCGGCGCACCTGGGCGAGTAGCCGCGCACGGGCGATTCGGGACCGTAGCGGGACGCCATCTTGCGCCAGGCATCGTCGTAGTGCCGGGGGTGGGTGGTCCAGTGAAGCCCCAGGCGCTGGAAGAAGTCCACGCTCTTCATACGTTCCAGTTCGGTCTTGAGTTCCTTCTCCAGTTGCTCGATGCCCCCCTTGGGAAGCCCCTGTTCCCGGAACTCCAGCAGCCCCAGGAAGGTGCAGAGCAGGAAGAGACGGGACGTCTGGATTCGGGTCAGCAGGCTCTGCGAGATGGCCTCCTTGAGGGTCGAGGTGCCGTCCACGACCTGTTCGATGACCAGGCGCTCCTTCTCCTGGAGAATGGCCCGGACCAGGGCAGGAGTCATCCGAGGGGAGGGGAAGACGTATCGGCCCAGGAAGGGGCTCAGGATCCCGTCCAGGTCCTGGGAGTAGGCAGTGCGGGTCATGGTCCGCAGGGAGTTCGCGGCGAAGAGGACCAGGTCCACGCCCACAGGGTCCGGGCGCCGGGGTGGCGTCCCGGCGGCCCAGGAATAGGTGGCGGATCCCGGAGCGGCGAAGCGCCCCAGCAGGTCCTCCCGGATCGATCGCAGGGCCCCGACGAGGTCCTCTGCCCCGCAGATGCCATCCTGGTAGAGGGCCTGGAGCAGGGGGGCACCCGGGTGCCTGGTCCGGGACTTCTCCTGGACCTCCTGGGAGGCGATGCCCTGTTCGGTGAGCCAGCGGGCGATCAGGGACTCGAAGGGCACGTCCGGGACCTCGACCCGGATCGCCATTCCTCCCTGGACGTGGATCTCGATCGACCCCCCGGTGTCCCGATAGAACAAGCGCCCCGAGGACTTCTGGACGCCCAGGGTCGCCAGGAGCGTCATTCCCGAGGTCTCTCGGAGCACATCGGGCGTCTCCGTGGCGTGGATCACGCCGGTCCGGAAGTCCCGGACGTCCCCGTGATTCACGATCCTCCCGCTCTCGGGAATCTCGGCCATCGCTTCCCCAGGTCGGTCCGGACGATCGAATGATAGGCGGGGAAAGTGTCCCATGGCAATCCAGCGGGTGCCAGCGACGGCGGACAAATCGGATTTGACGAACTGCGGGAGCCTCCGGTATCATCCGCCCCCGGCTCCTTGGAAACGAGCGGATCGTGGAAGATCGGCGTGCCATGGAACTGGCATTGGAGGAGGCCCGGCAGGCGCTGCAGGAGGACGAGGTCCCGGTGGGAGCGGTCCTCTTCCAGGGGGAGAGGCTGCTCGCCAGGGCCCACAACCGCACCCGCGGACTCGGGGATCCCACCGCCCATGCCGAGGTGCTCGCCCTCCGGATGGCGATGGTGCGCCACGGGGCCGGTGCGGTCCGGGGGGCGACGCTGTGGGTCACGATGGAGCCCTGTCCCATGTGCGCCGGGGCCCTGGTCCTCGCCAAGGTGGGGCGGGTGGTCTATGGCTGCGAGGACCCGAAGGCGGGAGCGGCCTCGAGCCTGTTCACGATCCTCACCGATGATCGCCTGAATCATCGGTGCCGGGTCCAGGGAGGGGTGGCCGCGGAAGAGGCCGCCTCCCTGTTGCGATCGTTCTTTGAGAAGCGGAGGTCCCTCGCGCGGAAGACCGCGGAAAGGGGGACCCCGGAACCGGAGAGATGACCGAGCGGTCGAAGGTGCGCGACTGGAAATCGCGTGTGGCGGCAAAACCGTCACCGGGGGTTCGAATCCCCCTCTCTCCGCCAGGTTCCGTCCTGTTCGCATTGACACGGAGAGATGGCCGAGAGGTCGAAGGCGCCTGACTCGAAATCAGGTGTGGGCATCGCTCACCGGGGGTTCGAATCCCTCTCTCTCCGCCGCGTCATCCTGGTCTGGTTGGAAATTCCGGAGGTCGGGGAGTAGGCTTGTCCCCGGCGGGAGTCCCTCCCGCCCCCGCAGGAAGAAGGGGACGATCCGATGGCCCGGGAGGCGTGTCTGGCGGGGCGATTCTATCCGCGGGACCCCCTGGAACTGCGACGGGAGGTGGACCGCCTGACCCGGTCGCCGCCGGTCCGGGTCCCGGGAACCGCACTGGGCCTCCTGGTCCCCCACGCGACGCTGGCCTATTCGGGGATGACGGCCGGCGCCACCTGGGGGGCCGTCGAGGTTCCCGACCGGGTGATCATCCTGTCGCCCAACCACACTGGCATCGGGGGGCGCATCTCGGTCGCCCGGGACGGCCCCTTCCTGACTCCTGCCGGTGCCGTGGAACTGGACGCGGACCTCTCGGAGGCCCTGGTCGATCGGTTCCCGGAGGCCCGGTTCGACGACGACGCCCACCGGGAGGAGCATGGCGTCGAGGTCCACCTGCCATACCTGCTGGCCCGGAATCCGGCGGCGCGGCTGGTGGCCATCTGCATGCGCACCATGTCTTACAGCCTGGCAGAGGAGCTGGGAGCGGCCCTGGCGGAACAGGTCAGGGCATCGGGAGGACGGGCGGTCATCGTGGCCAGCAGCGACCTGTCCCACCGGGAACCCGTCCAGGTGGCGAGGCGAAAGGACCGCATGGTGCTGAATCGACTGCAGTTGCTGGACCCCAAGGGTCTCTACGGGGCTGCGGTGGAGCACCACGTGTCGATGTGCGGACTGGCGGGGGCGGTGGCGATGCTGGTGGCGGCACGGGCCCTCGGGGCACGATCGGGGGTGCTGGTGTCCTACCGGACCAGCGTGGACTGCGACGGCGACGAGAGCCGGGTCGTCGGATACGCCGGACTGGTGGCCACCTCGGCCCGGGTCTGCGAAGGACTCCAGTCGCTCCAGTGACCGGGAAGAGACCGTTCGGCTCTCCGGAGTCGCCTCGACAGGGAAACGGCTCCGTCCCTCGTTTGCATGGCGCACGGGTCGCGCCGCACGCCATTCTCCGCGCTTCGTTCGCGGCCATCCGGCCGCCATGCCCCAGCGGCCCGCCCCTGCGGCGGACCGGACGGGCGTCTCCCGGAACGGCGGTCACGGGATCCGGATGCCATGTCGCCGGGCCGCCTCCTGGGCCTCGGGGTAGCCGGCGTCGAGGTGGCGAAGGATGCCCATCAGGGGGTCTCCCGAAAGGACCCGCCGGATCCGCGCCGCCTGTCCCGGGGTGCCATCGGCCACGATCACCACCCCGGCATGGATCGAGTAGCCCATCCCGACTCCGCCACCGTGGTGGAGCGAGACCCAGGTGGCCCCGTTGGCGGTGTTGAGCAGGGCATTCAGGATGGGCCAGTCGGCGATGGCATCGGAACCGTCCCGCATCGCCTCGGTCTCCCGGTAGGGGGACGCCACGGACCCGGCATCCAGGTGGTCCCGGCCGATGACGATGGGGGCCTGGACCCTGCCCGCCCGGACCAGATCGTTGAACCGCAGTCCGGCGAGGTCTCGTTGCCCGTACCCCAGCCAGCAGATCCGGGCCGGAAGGCCCTGGAAGGCGACCTTCTCCCGGGCGAGGCGGATCCATCGGGACAGGCCGTCGTCCTGGGGGAAGAGGTCCAGGATCGCCTCGTCGGTCGCCGCGATGTCCGCCGGGTCCCCCGAGAGGGCCACCCAGCGGAAGGGCCCCTTGCCCTCGCAGAACAGGGGCCGGATGTATGCCGGGACGAATCCCGGGAAGGCGTAGGCGTCCCGGACCCCGGCCTGGAAGGCCTGGGTGCGGATGTTGTTGCCATAGTCGAAGACCGGGACGCTGGCCCGATGAAAGCCGACCATCGCGGTCACGTGGCGCGCCACCGCGTCCCGGGCCGCGGCCAGATAGGCCTCCGGGTCGTCCCGCCGCAGGCGGATCGCCTCCTCCAGCGAAACGTGATCCGGCACGTAGCCGTTGAGCAGGTCATGGGCCGAGGTCTGGTCCGTCACCAGGTCCGGCAGGTCGCCCCGACGGAGCACCTCCGGGAAGACCTGCGCCGCGTTGCCCAGGAGCCCGATGGAGAGGGGAATCCGGTCTCGGGTCGCGGTCCGGGCCCATTGCCAGGCCTCGTCCAGGGAGTCGGTCCAGCGGTCCAGGTAGCGGGTCGCGATCCGGCGTTCGATTCGCCGGGGGTCCACCTCGACTCCCACGAAGACCCCGCCATTCATCGTCACCGCCAGGGGCTGGGCCCCCCCCATGCCCCCCAGGCCCGCCGACAGGACCAGGCGCCCCTCGAGGTCTCCGGAGAAATGGGTCCGGGCCGCCGAGGCGAAGGTCTCGTAGGTTCCCTGGAGGATGCCCTGGGTCCCGATGTAGATCCAGGACCCGGCGGTCATCTGGCCGTACATGATGAGGCCCTTCCGGTCCAGTTCCCGGAAGACCTCCCAGGTGGCCCAGGCCGGGACCAGGTTGCTGTTGGCCAGCAGGACCCGGGGGGCCTCGGGATGGGTCGGGACCACCCCTACCGGCTTTCCCGACTGGACCAGCAGGGTCTCGTCGTCCCGCAGTTCCCGCAGGGCGGCGTCGATGCGATGAAAGCAGTCCCAGTTCCGGGCGGCCTTTCCGATGCCCCCATAGACGACCAGGTCCTCGGGACGCTCGGCCACGTCCGGGTGCAGGTTGTTGTGGAGCATCCGCAGGGCGGCCTCCTGCTGCCACCCTCGGCAGTGCAGGGCGGTCCCCGTCAAGGGTTCGACCGGTGGCATCGCTGTCCTCCCGACGCAGGGCGAGCCGGATCTTGCGCCGCCTGCCCGCCTGGTTCAAGGCCCGGTTTGCAGTTCGAGGGGACCTCGCGGCACAATCCTGGGCCATGACACTCGGGGGCAGCGCCCCCCGGAAGGAGAAGCCATGAGGGGCATTCGGGGATGGGCCATCGGGACGATGGTGGCCGTGGGGTTCCTGTCTCGGGCGGCGGTCGGGGATCCGCTCAAACCCTTCACGGGGGACCCGGAGGAGGTCGCGCTGGAGGACCTGCTGCCCCATGCCGACGCGCCGGAGAACCGTGGCAACCGCTTCTATTCCGAGTGGTGGTCCGTGGTGTTCCGTCTGGAGGGCGGGTACAACGCCTACGTCCAGTTCCTGGTCACCAACATGGGGGTCGAGGAGGGACGAGCGGCGGTGACCGCCGAGTTCAAGCAGCCCGGGAAGGACCGGGTCCGGGACCGGTACGAAACGGACCGGAAGGGATGGTCCTTCGCGACGGATCGGTTCGAGGTCTCCGTCGGGGCCAATCGCCTGTCGGGGCCGATGGATGCCCTCGTGCTGCACCTGGAGAACGAGTCCTTCCAGGCGGATTTCCGACTGGCCAATCTCTTTCCGCCCTGGAAGCCCGGCAGCGGTCGGGCCCAGTATGGGCGATCTGCCCGACGCTACTGGATGTTCCACCTCCCGGCGCCGGCGGCCCGGGTGGAGGGGACCGTGGTGCTGAAGGAGGACGGGTCCCGCCACGAGGTTCGGGGGCTCGCCCAGGTGGAGCACCAGGTCCTGTCCGTCGGGACCCACGAGCAGGCCCGGCGGATGGCCCGATTCCGGGAGATCGGGGAGCGAGAGGTCTTCCTGTTCCACGACGTGGAGACTCCGCCGGAGTACGACGGGGCCCCGGTGCGATTCCTGGTGCTGTTCCGGGACGGGAAGGTGGCCTTCCAGAGCCTGGCCCCCGAGGTCCGGGCCTCCGACTTCTACCAGGACCCGGACCGGGAGGGATACCAGGCGCCTCGGCTGCTGGAATTCCGTGCCGCCGGCGGCGACCTGCGATTGCGGGGAGCCATCAAGGCCACCCGCATGACGGGCCGAGAGGACTTCCTGGAGGACTCGAGCACGATGGTCCGCTTCGTCGTCGGGAAGTTCGCGAAGCCTGTCCAGTACTACTTCGATGGAACCTTTGCCCTGGAGACCCTGGCTCCGGACGGGCAGAAGAAGGAGGTCCGGGGCAAGGGGTCCTACTATTTCACGGTCGTGAATCCCTGACCCCTCCGGGATCCGTCGGGGGAACCCCCATCCGGCACTGGCCGGCGGTCTCAAGGTGGGAGAGTGCCTCCTCCACGTCGACTCCTTCGCGACAGGCCAGGTCGCAGGCCGGAAGGGCCTCCTCGTCGCGGCCCTGGGAGGCCAGGACCAGGCACAGGTTGGCCCAGGCCACCGGGAAGCGCGGTCGGAGCCGAAGGGCCTCCCGGAACTCCGCCTCGGCCTCTCGACCCCGCCCCCGTCTGGCCAGAGCGCGTCCCAGGCCCAGGTGGGCCTCGGCATCCTCCGGGTCCAGGTCCAGTGCCCGCCGGAAGGCTGCCTCGGCCTCGGGATTCCGGTTCGCCCGGAACCGCTCGACCCCGAGGTTGACCCAGAGCCGTGGGCTTCCGGGCCGGGCTGCCAGGGAGGCGGCGTAGAGGCGTTCCGGGGAGGCATGGTCCGAGGCCCGGGCCGCGGTCCGGAGTCCCAGGAGGAAGAGGGCGCCTGCCGCCAGAGCCACCGGGATCACCCGGATTCCCCGAGGCAGCGAATCGGGTCGCCATCGGGTCAGGACCCCCGACAGGGCGATGGCCAGCCCCGCATGGGGGAGCAGAAGAAGCCGCTCTCCGAACACGATGGAAGAGGGGAAGAGAAGATGGGACGATGGCAGCCAGCCCAGGGCCGCCACCAGGAGGCCCAGGGCGATCACGGGGCGGCGTCTCCGGCAGAGCAGAAAGATCCCCACCGCAGCGGTCACGATGGCCAGTCCCGCCCAGGCCAGCGGGTCTCCCCAGTCCCGGGCCAGGGGCATCACCGAGCCGCTCCAGTCCACGGTGAGCCGGTCCGGCCAGAGGGTCAGGCCCAGGGCCATCGCCAGGACTCCCAGGGCCGGGGCCAGGCGCCCGGGCATCGGGGTCGCGGCCAGGGGGTTGTCCTGGAGAGGAATGAAGGAGGCTCCCAGGTGCCCCAGGGCCCCGAGGCGCATCGGCACATAGAGGGACAGGGCCCCCAGGGCCGCCAGCAGGGGAACCCATCGCAGGAGGCCCGGGACGGTCCGCCGGGGCCAGGCCAGCGGCACGAGGGCCGCGATCCCCAGGGCCAGGACCCCGTTCTCCTTGCTGAGGGCCGCTGCCAGGGCCAGCAGGAAGCACCCGGCCCATCGAAGACCCGGAGCGCACGGACGCCGGGCGGGTTCCGGGACCAGGGAGGTCCCGTCGAGGGTGATCCACAGGAACGCCAGCAGGAACAGGCCGACCAGGGCCTCCTCCCGGTTCACCGCGAACATCGCCACCTCGACGTGGAGGGGATGGAGGGCGAACCAGGTCGTCGCCAGCAGGGCAGGCCACAGGGGCTGCCCGAGGCGGAACAGCAGGGCCAGGAGAAGCATCGAGAGGCCCGCCAGGACCAGGGCGTTGAAGGCCCGGTAGGCCGCGGGCCGGAGGTCCCAGAGGGCCCGGGTGACCGCCAGGGTGGCCACCGAGAGAGGACGGTAGTTCGGGGTGTGGCGAAACTCCGGGGGGCTTCCCCAGGAGTTGGTCCGGAGGATCCGGATCAGGGACACCGATCCGTCCACCACCGGGTTCTGGACGACCCCGACCTGATCGTCGAGGGAGAAGGGGAAGTCCAGCCCCGGCGCCCAGGGAAGCACCGACGCCGACGCGACGGCCAGGAAGGCCAGGACCCGCCGTCGCCGGGAGGACGGGGGAGGCCGGGGAGGTGGTGGCGCGCGGTCCATCGAAGCGATCCTAGGCCACCGGGCGCCCGAGGGCCAGCCCTCATCCCGGATTCCTCAGGGGGATCCTCTCGAAGGCGGGAGGCGTTCGCATTGCCCGACGCGTTGACAGGACCGTTGCCAACTTCGATAATCCCCTGTCTTGAAATGGCATCCGCGGGAGGGCTTCCGGATGAATCGACACCGAAAGTGGACGGCGGCGGCCTGGGTGGCTGCATCCGTCTTCGTCCTGGTGACCGGGTGCAAGAAGGACTCGGGCCAGGTCCGGTCCAATTCGACCATCGAGATCGACCCTCCGCAACTGTCGGTGGAGATCGACTCCTCCATCTTCCTGGAGTACCCGGTCGTGATCCGGAACACCGGGCAGGGCAAAGTCTTGAATCTCCAGGAGATCCGGCTGGACTACACCCCGGTGACGGACCAGGAGGCCGCCGGGACGCAGGCCTTCGAACTGGACACGCCGGCCCTGCCGGCCGAGGTGCACCCCCAGGGGGAAGGAACCGGGCCCGAGTCGTTCACCTTCGTGGTGCGCTTCCATCCCCAGGGGGACAATCTCCAGAGGACCGCGACGGTCACCATCGTCAACGACAACGACACCGAGGCCGCCCGCCGGGAGTTGCAGATCGTCTTCTCCACCCGGGCCTGCGACCCGGTCCTCCAGGTCCCGGCGACGGTGGACTTCCTGCTGGTGACCATGGACCAGGGTTCCCGGACCGAGGAGTTCCAGTTGACCAACGTGGGGTCCTGCCAGCTGGTCGTCGACTGGGTCTCCCTGGTCGGGGACGACGTCTTCGAGGTGGACCTGGGCGGGGGAGTCCTGCTGCGCCCCATGGAGCCGGGACAGAAACTCGAACTGAACCCCCCGGTGGCCATCGATTCCAACACGGGGATCGCGTGGAATGCGACCTTCACGCCGAAGGACGGGGAGCCGGCCCGGGCGACCCTGACCCTCCACACCAACGAGGTGGACCTGCCGGACGGGCTCCGGGAGGTGGCCCTCGTGGGGAACAGCACGGGCCCACGGATCCGGGTCGAGCCGCCGGAGGTCCAGTTCGGGGGAAAGGTCATCGGCCGTTCCGCCGCGGTGGACGTGGTGATCCGCTCCGTCGGGACCGAGCCCCTGGTGATCACGGGCATCGCCATGAAGACGCCTGACAGCAGCCCGGACTTCGCCCTGCGATATGACAGCCTCCCGGGGCAGGTCGCCCCCTCGCCCGATGCCCCGCTGGAACTGCAGCCCAACGACACGGCCACCTTCACCGTCGTCTTCACTCCGGACGGGAAGAACCCCGTCGTGGGCGGGGTTCCGGACCAGGACCATGGTCTGGTGCTGATCCAGAGCAACGCCTTCAGCCCCGTGACCGATGTCCCCGTGAGCGGCTTCGGAGTCGAGGTGGAGTGTCCCCTCCCGGTAATCCAGATCGAGGAGGGGGAGGAGGTCCGGCCCCAGACCCGCCTGCACCTGCACGGGGAGAACTCGGAACCGGCCAGCGGCACCATCACGCGGTATTCCTGGACCGTGGAGCAGCCGGCGGACAACAAGTTCGCCTTCGTCCCGGCGGCCAACTTCGACCAGCCGATCCACGAGGTGAACGTCGCCGGGACCTACAAGTACTGCCTGGATGTCTGCGATGCCCAGTTCTGCTCGTCGGACCCCCAGTGCAACACCACGGCCTGCCTCGAGGTCACGGTGGTTCCCGACCAGGCCATCCACTGCGAGTTGACCTGGGACACCCCCGGCGACCCGGACCAGTTCGACGACGGAGAGGACGCCGGGGCCGACATGGACCTGCACTTCGCCCATCCCTTCGCCAGCCGATCGGACCTGGACGGTGACGGGACGCCCGACCCCTGGTTCGACATCCCCTATGACTGCTTCTGGTACAACCGGAATCCCGAGTGGGAGAGCGTGAACCCCAACATCCCGGACAACCCCTCCCTGGACCGGGACGACACCGACGGTGCCGGGCCCGAGAACGTGAACCTGGACCAGCCGGCCAACAACCGGCTCTACCGGGTCGGGGTCCACTACTGGGACGACCACGGATTCGGGTTCAGTTATCCCCGGCTCAAGTGCTACATCCTGGGGCAACTGGTCTTCGACCGGGACCTCAAGGCGATGGGCCGCAAGATGTACAAGTGCGACTTCTGGGAAGCGGCCACGATCTCCTGGCCCTCGGGGCGGGTGGAGGCGGTCCAGAAGCCCGACGGGAGCCTCAAGATCACCTCGAACTACATGGACCCGGCCTTTGTCGTGGTCGGGGGCGGTTCCTGCGGCCAACCGTAGGCGGAAACGGAAATCGGCCCACGCAGCCCTGTCAAGGAGGTCTCCGATGACCAGACGGATCGGATGGATGATGGTGGTGGGAGCGATGGCTCTGAATCCCGGATGCTCCTGCCGCGAGGGAGGACAGGCCGCCGATGACCTGAACCTGCTCGTGACGCCGCCGTCGCTGGACTTCGGGACCGTCCCGATCCAGACCTCGGCCTCCCGAACGCTGGTGATGCGCCACGTCGGAACCTCGGGGGTCATCCAGATCGATTCGGTGCGCATCGAGAGCCGGAGCACCGAGTTCCAGGTCACCGAGCCCGGCACCACCTCCCTGGCTCCCGGGGAGGAGACCACCGTGACGGTCACCTACTCCCCGATGGACAGCCAGGACGACGGGGGGACCGTGGTGATCCGGCACAACGTCCCGCCGCTCTCGGAGACCCGGATCCCCATCACGGCCAACGGCCAGTTCGCGGACCTGATCGCGATCCCGAACCCCATCGACTTCGGCGAGGTCCTGGCCGGGGACTCCCTGGCCCAGGACGTCCGACTGCGCAACGTGGGTTCCGACGCGGTGGAACTTCGGACCCTCTACCTGGACCCGGAGGGGAGCCCGGACTTCCGCCTGGAGGCGGTGGTCCTCCCGGAGGGGAGCATCCTGCCCTTCCGCCTGGAGCCCAACGAGGAGATCGGCCTGGTGCTGCGTTACACCCCGAAGGGAGGGGACGAGGACGTCGGTCGTCTGGTCGCGGAGGGGGAGAGCCGCGGCGAGGTCGGGCGCTGGACCTACGACCTGCTGGGAACGGAGTTGGGGCCCCGACTGATCGCCTATCCGGGCGTGATCGACTTCGGATGGGTCCCCCTGGACGAGACCCGGACCCAGCTGCTCATGATCAGCAACGAGGGGAACGCGGACCTGCGCATCCAGGGCCTCTACGTCCCCCCGGGGGGCGATGCGTCCCTGCGGATCACCGACGCCCCCGACAGCGAGGTCGTGGTGGCCACGGGCCGAAGCGCCGAGTTCCACGTCGAGTGGACCGCCGATGACCCGAAGCCCGCCGGCGCGGACCCCATCGGGGCCGTTGCGATCACCTCGAACGACAGCACCAGTCCGACCCTGATCCAGGTCTTCGGCCGGGTGGACGCCCCCTACCTGACCGTGGTGCCCGACGTGGTGGACCTGGGCTTCGCGCCGCAGAACCAGACCTCGTCCCGAACCGTGACGTTGCGGAACGACGGCCACGGCCCCCTGGAGATCTCGTCCATCACCATCGAGGACGTCAGTGACACGAGCCACGGCACCGAGTGGTCCTTCCAGATGGACTCCCAGTACCAGTCCGGGAGCGGCTGGTCGCTGCCGGGCAACACGGCCGCCCCCCTGGTGGTGACCTTCCTGAACAAGGGCCCTGCCGTGGGCACCGTGAGTGCGAACCTGGTCATCACCTCCAACAGCCCCGGCAACCCTCGAGTCGTGGTGCCGATGACCGTGAGCCGGACCGGGTCCCCCGAGTGCAAGATCCAGCTGATGCCCGGGAGCCTGAACTTCGGGACCGTTGCAGAGGGATTCTACCGGGAACTTCCCATCAATCTGGTGAACGTCGGCAGCGGCCCGTGCAGTTTCAAGCAGGCCCGGATCGAGGACTGCGTCTCCTTTGCAGGGATGCCCGTGGTCTGCCAGGCCCCCGGCACGACGGGGCCATCGTCGATCTTCCAGTTCGCCGGGCTCCCGGCGGCGACCCTGAACGGGATTCCCCAGGGGGCCTCGGTGCCCATCCGGATCCGCTTCATTCCGCGGAATGTCGCGACGGTCTGGGGCGAACTGGCGAACTACGCGGCCCTCCTCTGGGTCAAGGCCTATGACGCGAACAACAAGACCGACATCCTCCTGCCGGCGGGGGGCGGCGTCGGCGGGACGACCTACAATCCGAACCTGACCGGCACCGGCGGCATTGCGCGGGTCAAGGTGATTCCAGACACGATCGACTTCGGGCTGGTCACGGTCGGATGCTGGTCGAAGGGCCAGCGGGTCTGCGTCTACAACACCGGCAGCGTCGCCCTGGAGGTCACGGACATCAAGTTCCAGGGATGCACGCCGGAGTTCAAGAAGAAGAACGTCCCGGGGCTTCCGAAGCAGGTGGCGCCCAACGTGCCGTTCTGCTTCGAGGTGGCCTACGCGCCCCAGGACGAGGGGACGGACGAGTGCGTGATGCAGATCGCCAGCAACGACCAGAGCCTGCCGTCCCTCAACGTGGCCCTGTCGGGGACCGGGACCTACGAGACCCACCAGACGGACCGGTTCAAGCAGGTCTCGGGGCAGGAGGTGGATATCCTCTTTGTGATCGACGACTCGGGGTCCATGTGCGAGGAGCAGGACCGGCTCGTGTCGAACTTCGCCGAGTTCATCCGCCAGTCCACGCTCTGGAACAACGACTACCACATCGGGGTCATCAGCGTGATGGTGACCAATGACAACGTGAAGGGGCGTCTGAACCGGGGAAACAAGAATGTCACGCCCCGGTTCATCACCCCGAACAGCCAGGCCCAGAGCCAGTTCGAGCGCCTCGCGAAACTGGGTTGCGACGGCGGATCGGACTCCCAGGAGGCGGCGCTTCAGGCCGCCGAGGCCGCCCTCTCGGCGCCGCTGATCTCCGACACGGGGATCGCCTGCACGAATGACGACCAGTGCCGCAACGACAAGAGTCTCTGCGCCTCGCCCACGGGCTGCCCGTACCTCTGCGTCGAGGGGACCTGCGGCGGCTTCAACAAGTCGTTCCTGCGGAAGGACGCCCAGCTGGAGATCATCATCCTGTCGGACGAGGAGGACCAGTCCAACGGCGCACCGTCCTACTACATCGACTTCTTCAAGAACATCAAGGGCTACTACAACGTGAACATGATGCACGTGAACGTGATCGTCGGGATGCCTGCCAATGCCGGCGACCAGACGTGCAGCAGCCCGGACGGGTCCACCACCGCCGAGGTCGGCAAGCGCTACCTGGAGGTGGCCGACCAGACCGGAGGCAAGAAGGGCAGCATCTGCGACCCGAACTTCGCGACGGTGATGAACCAGATCGGCGCCCAGGCCTTCGGGCTCAAGGTCCAGTTCTACCTGTCCCGGCTGGCCGACCCGAACACGGTCCAGGTCCGGGTGAAGGGCGCCTCGTGCGCCAGCGGCTGGACCTATGACGCCCCGTCCAACAGCGTCATTTTCGACGAGAAGGGGACATGCATGCCCCAGCCGGGGGACGAGGTGGTCATCGACTACGAGACCCTCTGCCTGACGTCGTGACGCGGCTCACGAACGAGTGGTTCCGTCCCCGGAGGGACTCCATGGCACCGGAAGGAGGAGAATGATGGTACGGCGACGCTTCGGAACGGTTTCCTGGGGGCTCCTGGCAGCGATGGCGGCCACGCTGGCGGTGTCGTGCCAGAGGGCGAGCAGCACCCAGGCCCCCTCCCTCTACGTCACGGCCACCGGTGCGCTTCTGTCACCGGTCACCTCGGTCCAGGACGGGCAGACCCTCGTCTTCGCACCGGGTGGCGGCGCGATCCAGCTGGTGATCGGGAACACCGGGGATGCGGAACTGGTGCTGGACCAGGTGGAACTGGTCCACGTCAACTCCCAGATGGATGTCCAGCCCAATCTGGCGGGCATCTCGTTCCCTCGGCGGATCAACGCCGGGGAATTCCAGTCCACCGAGGCAACCCCGCTGCGCATGTCCGTCCACTTCACCCCAGGTTCCCAGCCCGACGACTCGGCCACCGAGATCCGCCTCCATACCAACGACGACACCTACCTGGACGGGGTCTTCACGATGCGCTTCGTCCCCCAGGAGAAGGTCCCCGAGTTGACGGTGAACCCGCCCAACTACACCTTCCTGAACGCCACGGCCACCCAGCCCGACAACCAGGACTTCGTCCTGACCAACACGGGTCTCGCGCCCCTGGCCCTGGCGAAGGTCTACTTCGAATCCGGGAGCAAGGCCTACCGCTTCCTGGGAGGGGAGCCCAATCGGGACTCCCGGATCGACCCGGTCGGGACCGGGAGCGGCAAGGAATCCGTGATGGTGCGGGTCGAGTACACGCCCCAGAATCCCCCCGACGAGGACAATCTCGTCATCGAGTGGGACGCCGTCCGCGACACGGGAGTCACGTGCAGCCAGAACGCCACCTGTCAGAACGACACGAAACTCTGCGGGAACTCCCAGGTCCCGTGCCCCTATTCCTGCGGCAACGGTCGGTGCATGTGCCTGAAGGACAGCGACTGCCAGGCCTGGGCCGCCGCAGAGGCTGACGCGGCGGACTACCGGTGCCTGACCGGGGTCTGCCGGAAGCCCCAGAAGACCCGCGTCCGGCTCAAGGGGGACGTGAAGCCGGGGCAACTGAAGGTCGGCTACGGGGACTACCTGACCGGCTGCATCGACTTCACGGAGGTCACCGAGCCCGGTTCCTCGTGCACGAAACTGGTGGACCTTCGGGCCGAAGGGCCCGGGCTCGTGGTCCTCACGAAGCCCCAGGTCACGGTCCCGGAGGGCCGCACGAGCCCCTACTCCGTCGAGTGGTACCGCCTCGGGGCCACCCAGAGCCAGGAGTGTGGCCCGGTGACCGGGACGGCGATTTCGGAGCCTCGGTACAGCCTCACGGAGCAGAACTCCCCGGTGAAGGTCGCGGTGACCTACACCGTGACCGGAAGCAACGACCCGAACGGCCAGTTGGTGGTGTCCTACAACGCCCCCTATGCCGGCGAGGAGAAGGTGCCCATCTGCGCCGGCTTCCGGAAGGGGGAACTGGAGACGGCGCCGCCGCCCAGGGCCGTCAATGTGACGATGTTCGCGATGCCCCCCACGGGGAAGGCCCGGAAGACCGTCGTGCTGGCCAATCGGGGCAACGACGTGCTGCACCTCCAGGGATTCGCGGTGGCGCCCCAGAACCCCGGCGTGGACCCGGAGGCCTTCCACCTGATCGACCCGCCCACGGGAGCGGCCCTGGACCTTCCGCCCAACGGACTGCTGTCCCTGACCGTGGAGTTCGACGGCACGGTCTACGAGGTCACCGAGGAAACAGGCGTCATCGTACTCAACGGCTTCCTCCACATCGACTACCAGGACCCCTTCTCGACCGGGACGCTCCGGGAGACGGTGAACCTGATCGGGTGGACCAACGTGAAGGACGTCACGCTGCCGACGGCGAACCCAGGAACCCCGGCCAATCATGCCGGCGCGACGGTCGGGAAGACCGAGATCCTGGACGGTGGGGCCAGCGTCGGGGGGACCTACGGGATCCCCCCCCAGGGCGGCTACCTCTGGTTCATGGACCGGAAGCCCGCGACCAGCAAGGTCTTTGTGAATCCTGGTCCGGGGCCCGCCCAGGTCTCCTTCATCCCCGACGTCCCGGGAACCTACGGCTTCCGTCTGGTCGTCTTCTCCTACGACAGCGACAGCCGACTGGCCTTCTTCAGCGACGAAGCGACCCTCGAAATCACCGTCGCCCCCTGACCTCCGGCCCGCCCCCGGGGCCTGTCCGTTCCGAGTGGACGAGAGCCCCTGCCAGGACCCTGTTGGAACGGTCCCGATGCTTGTTCCTTGCCAATCAATCTGATATACCCAGAACCCAAAGGGTTCGCCTTGGACCAAAGCCGGAAGGAGATGAGCGATGGAAGGGAACGAACTGCTCCAGCAGATCCACGATGATCCCAGTCGCGCAGCCCTCTTGGAGGAGGCCCTGCAGCAGGCCATCGCGGCCGAAGACCCCGGACAGGTGACCACCCTGCTGGAGACGGTGGTGGAGGGACTGCGAACCCCCGAGGCCCGGGAGGCCGTGATCCGGGTGCTGGATGCCGCCTTTCGACGCCATCGAAACACGCCCTGGGAGGCCCGGATCGCCTGGCCGGCGGGCCTCCTGGCATGGAAGGGCATCGGAGACCTGGTGAAGGCCGAGGTCTACTTCCGGGCCCTGGAACACGGCGGGGACCACCCCGGGGAATGGATGGAGTTCTATCGATCCTTCTATGCCTCTCGGGGCAACTGGATGCGGCTGGAGCAGTTCCTGGAGGAGGCCGGGGCGCGTCAGGGGACTCCCCCGGCGGAGATCCGGCGACTGCTGGCCCGGACGGCCTCGGAATTCAACAATCCGTCCAAGGAACTCTCCTACTGGCAGGTGGTTCACGAAGAGATCCCGGGGGATGCGGAGGCGGACCGGGAACTGGAGCGGCTGTACACCCGCCTGGAGCGATGGCCGTCGCTGGCGGACCTGCTCCAGAAGAGGATCAAGTCCCTGCCCGAGGACGCCCGGGAGGAGCGGATGGCGATCCTCCGCCGCCTGGTGGAGATCTACGACCAGAAGATGCGGGCCGAGCCGAAGGTGATGGCGACCTACCAGACCATGCTGGACACCGACCCGGGATGCCTGGAGGCGATGGACGCCCTGTTGAAGCGATACGAGGCCGGGGGACGATGGCCGGACTACGTGAAGGTCCTCGGGCGCAAGATCGAGGTGGTGACCGACCGGGCCGAACGGGTGGCGCTGCTGGAGCAGCAGGCCCAGTTGCTCGAGACCCGGCTGGCGAAATTCCCCGAGGCCATCGCCTGCCTGGAGGCGATTCTCGACGCAGAGCCGGAGCGAAAGGACATCGCGGACCGACTCAAGGACCTCTACGAGCGGCGACGGGACTTCGACGCGCTGTTGCGCCTGCGGAAACGGGAGGCCGAGCGCCTGGCCGACCCCGTGGAGCGAGCGGCCATCTACCGGGAACTGGCGGTCACGGCCACGGAGCGTCTGCGCAAGTTCCCGCTGGCCATCGAGTTCTGGGAGCAGGTGCTGGACCTGGACCCGGGCCATGACGAGGCCCTCCAGGCCCTGGAAGGACTCTACGAGAGGGAGAAGCGGTACGAGGACCAGGCACGGATCCTGGCGGCCCGGGTCGAGAAGGCCTCGAGCCCGGTAGAGCAGGTGGCATTGCTGGAGCGCCTCGCCCTGCTGAAGGGGACCCGGATCCAGGACCCGGCGGGGGCCACGGCCATCTGGCGGCGGATCCTGGACATCCAGCCGAACCACGAACGGGCCAAGCGGGAACTGCGGACCCGGTATCTGGCCGAGCGTCGGTGGGAGGACCTGGAGTGGTTCCTCCGGACCTACGCAACCGTGGAGGAACTGGCCCGGACCCTCGAAGGGCAGGCCTCGAACGTCGAGGACCCGGTCGAACGGAGGGCGCTGCTGCTCAAGACCGCCGCGGTCTGGCGGGACGAGCTGCACCAGCCGGTCCGGGCGGTGAAGGTCCTGGAGCAGGTGCTGGCACTGGTTCCGAACGACCTGCGGGCCGCCTCGGAGTTGATCACCCTCTACCGGGAACTCTCGGCCTGGCGGAGTCTCCCGGCGGTGTACGAGGTGGCCATTGCGAATACCCGGGATGCGACCCAGCATCGCCAGTGGCTGATCGAGGCGGCGGAGGTCCAGGAAAAGCACCTCTCGAATCCCGAACGGGCCTTCTTCCACTACGTGGAGGCCTACAAGGAGGACCTCCAGGACGATTCCCTCAGGGAACAACTGGAGCGCCTCGCGGGGCCGACGGACAACTGGGAGACCTTCGCGGCGGTGCTGGAGCAGGCCGCCGAGATCCTCGACGAACCGGAACGGAAGGTGCAGGCCTGGCTCCGGGCGGGCGAGATCTACAACGAGCACCTGGGCAACATGGAACAGGCCCAGGCGGCGTTCCAGAAGGTCCTGTCCATCGACCCCGGCCACCGGAAGGCCATCGAGTCCCTGGAGGCGCTCTACCGGGCCCACCAGCGATGGGCCGAGCTGGTGGAGGTGCTGAACCGTCGTCTGCCGCTGGAGCGCCGGGCCCAGGAGGTCCGGGCGGTCCGGCTCGAGATCGCCCGGATCCTGTACCAGAAACTGGGCCGGGTGGATGAGGCGATTCGGGCCTACCAGGAGGTCCTGGACGGGGACCCCCTGGATCGGGCGGCAGCGGACGACCTCGGCAACCTCCTGCTCCAGGAGAGGCGCTTCGAGGCCCTTCGGGGGCTCCTGGCGCGGCAACTGGAGGTCCTGGAGGGCCAGGGTGGAGGGGATCCGGCGGTGCTGGCGGACCTCCACACCCGCGTGGCCATCCTGACCGCCGGAATCGATGGACCCGACGAGGTGGTGGTCGAGGGCCTGGCCCGGGCGCTGGAACAGGTCCCGGATCACCCCGAGGCGGTGGAGTTCCTCGAGGGCCTGCTGGGGATCGAGGACCTTCAGCCCCGGCTGGTGGAACTGCTCAAGGGCCCCTTCGCCCGGAGTGGGCGGAAGGCGGACCTGGCGGACCTGCTGGAGATCGAACTGCGTCATCGGGGGGACAGTCCCGAGACCCTTCCGATCCTGGAGGAACTGAACGGCCTGTATGCATCCGAGGTGCCCGATGATGCCCGGCGTTTCCGGGTGCTGGCTCGGATCTTCCAGGTGGATCCCACCCGGCGGGATTGCTGGGACCAGTTGGAGGAGGTCGCCGGCGCCCTCGACGCCTGGAAGGAACTGGCTGATCTCTGGACCCGGGGGCTGGAGGGACTTGCCGAGGCGGGAGTCCGGGTCGAGCTGCTCACGCGCCTGAGCCGGCTCCACTACCAGCGCCTGAATCAGGTGGACCGGGCGAAGCACTTCTATTCGCAGGTGCTGGACCTGGACCGGAGCAACGAGGAGGCCCTGGAGGCCCTGGAGTCGATCTACGAGGACGAGAAGAACCATCCGGAATTGCTCCGGATCTACCGGTGGCGGATGGATGTCTCGCCCTACGTCGGGGAGAAGATCGCCTACGCGTTCAAGGTGGCGTCCGAACTCGCCGAGAAGATGGACGACGTCGAGGGGGCCATCGTCACGGTCCGCCAGATCCTCGCCTGGGAGCCCGAGAGCATCGCGGCCTGGAGACAACTGGACAGCCTCTACATCCAGGCGGAGCGCTGGTACGACCTGGCAACGGTCATCCGGGAGCGGATTCGCCTCGCGACGGAACGGGAGGAGCGGAATCTCCTGCGGATCCGGCTGGCCGAGGTGCTGGAGGAGAAACTGGAGAACCTCCCGGAGGCCGTGGAGGTCTACCGGGAGATCCTGGGGGAGGACCCGACCCACGAAGAGGCGGTCCGGCAACTGGAACGGCTCTTCGAGAATCCCGACGTGCGGGTGACCGTGGCGGGCATCCTGCTTCCCTCCTACGAGGCCCAGGAACGGCGTGAGGAAGAGGTGACCGTCCGGGAGGTGATCCTCGGGGCGGAGAGCGATCCCGAGGCGCGAATCACCCAGTACCGGACGCTGGCCGCCATCCTCGAGGAACGGATCGGCGATCCGGCAAGGGCCTTCCAG
Source organism: Deltaproteobacteria bacterium (assembly GCA_029547805.1). Classification (GTDB taxonomy): domain Bacteria; phylum Myxococcota_A; class UBA9042; order DTJE01; family DTJE01; genus JAGOKF01. The sequence continues at coordinate 164,535 of JAKPOP010000003.1, read as the reverse complement.
GTCTGGGCGAGGGCCTTCCAGGAGGCTCCCTCTCGGGAGGACCTGGTGACGGAGCTGCTGCGGGTCTCCCGGCAGATGGGAGACACGACCAGTGCCCTGGACCTCCTTTGCGGCAAGGTGGAGGAGATCGAGGACCCCGTCCGGAAGCGGGAGACCCACCGGGTCATCGCCCGGGAGGCCCAGGAATCGAACCAGCGGTCACTGGCGAAGCGCCACTTCGCCGCCGTCCTGGCCATGGACGAGGGGGACCTGGCGGCGCTGGACGCCCTGATCCTCCTGCACCGGGAGGATGGGGAGGTCGGGTCCTGGGTGTCCCGGTTGCTGCAGAAACATGACCTGCTGTCGGACCTCGGGGAACGGGTCGCGTTGCTCCTTCAGGCCGGAAGCCTCCAGGCCCGGGAGCTGAAGGACCCCGTGGCGGCCATCAGGACCTTCTCGGCGGCGCTGGACGAGGACCCGGGAAATGCCGAGGCGATCGCCGCGCTGGAGGAGATCGATCGGTCGCTGGAGCGCTACGAGGACCTCGTGGACCTGCTCCAGCGCAAGGCGGATTACGCCCCGGACCTGGAGGCCAAGGTCGAGGCCCTCAAGCAGAAGGGGCGGGTGCAGTGGGAACACCTGGAAGCGGCGAGGGACGCCATCGAGACCTTCCGGGAAGTCCTGGCCCTTCACCCCGGCGACGTGGATGCCCTGCGGATGCTCGACGTGCTCTACACGGCGGAGGAGGACCATCCGAGCCTGCTCGAGGTCCTGGAGAGCCTGTCGTCGGTGGTGGACGACGAGGACCGGAAGGGGATCCGTCTCCGGATCGGAACCCTGCTGGAACAGCGCCTGGAGGAGCATGACCGGGCGGTGGAGGTCTACCAGGGAATCTTGCGGGACCATCCCGGGGACATGGAGGCCGTCGCGGCCCTGGAACGGATGATCCGGTCCGACGTCGCGGCGCTGCATGCCTTTGCGGTCCTGGCACCCGAACTGGAGCAGCGGGGGGACTGGGATCGGCTCTATCTGGTCTACGAGGTCATCACCGAGCGGGAGGAGGACCCGGTCGTCCGCGTCGAGAACTGGATGGTGATGGGGGGAATCGCGGAGAACCGACTCGAACGTCCCCTCACGGCCTTCGAGTGTTACGGCAAGGCCTTCGTCGGGATGCCCTCCCGTCGGGATGCCCTGGACAAGGTCGAGGCGCTGGCGGAGGCCTGCTCGAACTGGGAAAACGTGCCCTCATTGCTGCTGGAGGCCGCCCGGGCCCAGCCGGACGTCGAGGAGGCCCTGGCGTTGCGGCTACACGCGGCGGAGATCCAGAGGGGCCGCCTCCAGGACCCCCTGGCGGCTGCGGCCTCCCTGGAGGCGATCGTCGAGGACCACCCGGATCACGAGGAGGCCCTCGCGCGCCTGGACCGCATCTACCAGGACCTCCGGCGCTGGGAGGACCTGGAGCGGGTGATCCGGATGGAGGTGGACTCGGTCCGGGACCCCGAGGCGAAGGTGGCGTTCCTGGTCCGGCTCGCGGCGACCCAGAAGGAGGCGCTGGGGAAGATCCAGCAGTCCTTCGAGTCCCTGAGCGAGGCCTACTACCTGTCCCCTGGACACCCCGAGGTCCTGGGGGCGTTGCGGCGGATGTTCCAGGAGGGACACCTGCGACGGGCGATCCTGGAGATCCTGGAGCCGGCGTATCAGGCAGCCGAGGCCTGGGAGGACCTGGCGGAGGTCTACCGGACGGTGCTGGGGGACCTGGACGGCGAGGACCGGAAGACGACGCTGCTGCACCTGATCGACGTGGAGCACGACCGGCTCGGGCACCGGGAGGCCGCCCTCCAGTGGATGGGAAAGGCCCTGGAGGCCGACCCCTCGGACGACGGCCTGCTGCAGCGGGTCCTGGACCTCTCCGAGAGCCTCGGGGCCTTCGGGACGCAGAGCGAGATCCTGCTGGCGGCAGCGGAGGCCGCCGAGGACGAGGAGCGGAAGATCCACCTGTGGCACCTGGCGGCCCGGACCCTCTCGGATCGCCTGGGGGACTCCCAGCGGGCCGAGGCCGTCTGCCTCTGGATCCTGAAACTGAACGAGGAGGACCGGGAGGCCCTGGCCGCCCTGGACCGGCTGTACCAGAAGGACCAGCGGTGGGCGAACCTGCTGGAGGTCCTCGAGCGGGAGGCGGTCAGCGCGCCGTATCTCCAGGAGCAGATCGATTTCCGGATGCGGGCGGCGAACGTCCTGCGGGATCACCTGGAAGACCTGGACGGGGCCGTGGAGGCGTTCCGCGCCGTGCTCAAACTGGACGACATGTACGTGCCCGCCCTGCAGTCCCTGGCAGAACTCCACGAGATGCGCAACGAGCACCGGGACCTCTTCCGGGTGCTGTCCACGCTGGCGGACATCTCGACGGACGCCGCGGAGCGGGTCCGGATCCAGCGGAGGATGGCTGCCATCGCGGACCAGCACCTTGGCGACGCCCAGGGCGCCCTGGCCCTGTGGGAGGAGATCAGCCGCGTGGACCTGGAGGACCCGGAGCCCCTCCAGGAACTCCAGCGACTGCTGGCCCTCCGTGAGGACTGGGAGGGGCTGCTGGATGCCTGCGAACGGGAGATCCTGCTACCGACCACGACCGAGTCCAGGGCCATCGAGTTGCTGCGGAAGATCGCCCGGGTCGCCGAGGAGCGGCTGGAGGACTCCTACCGCGCCCAGGCCGCCTGGCGGCGGGTCATCGAACGACAGCCGCAGGACGTGGAGGCGCTGCTCGCCCTCCGGCGACTCTACCGGGAGTCGGGAGACCTCGACGGGTTGTCCCGCACCCTGGAGTCCCTCTACCAGAATCCCGAGGTTCCCGAGGAGGACAGGACCGCGTATTGCGAGGAGCAGGCGCTGCTGCTCTCCGAGGAGATGGGGCGGTTGCCCGAGGCCATCGAGTGGTGGAACCGAGTGCTGGAGCGCCGACGGGATGACCCGAAGGCACTGGTGGCCCTGGAGAGACTCTACGAGGACACCAACCGGATCGCGGAGTGCGTCGGGATCGTGCGGCGTCGCGCCGACCTGGAGGCGAGCGTCGATGGCAAGGCGGCCCTGCTGTCGAAGGCGGCAGAGATGCTGGCGGACCGGATCCAGGATACGGCCGGAGCCGCGGCGCTGCTGGAACAGGTCACCGCCTACCGACCGACGGACCTGGAGGTGAACCATCGCCTCCAGTTCCTCTATCAGGGGATGCGGGACTGGGACCGCCTGGCCGAGGTCCTCCTGCGGCGGGACGGGATCCTCCAGGACGTGGAGGAGCGCACGGCGAACCTCCAGGAACTGGCCCGGATCTACGAACTGGAGAAGCAGGACCCGGCCGCAGCGTTCATCATCCTGGTCAAGGCGCTGGACCTGGCCCCGGGAAACGAGGACGTCCAGGCGGAACTCTGGCGGATCACCCAGGCGACGGGGTCCTGGCAGGACTACGTGGACTCCGTGCTGGACCTGGTGGATCGGATGCCGGAGGGGCAGCGCCGGGAGCACCTGACCCGCTGCGGAACCGTGATTGCCAGGGAACTGGGTCAGCCCACCCGGGCGGCCGAGGTCTTCGAGAAGGCCCTTCAGATCGCCCCCGATGACGAGACGGCCTTGACGGCCCTGACGGACCTCTACCGGCAGATGAACCGTGGCGAGGACCTGGTGCGGATTCTGGGCCTGCGAGTCGAGCAGACGCCGGACTTCCTGGAAAAGGTCGCCTTCCAGACCGAACTGGCCCAGGTCTCGGAGACGCTGGGATCGGATCGGGCACTGGAGGCCTGGCGCAAGGTCCTGGAACTCGACGAACAGAACCTGGAGGCCCTGGCCGCGCTGGCGAGGCTCCATGAACAGCGCGAGGAATGGGAGGACCTGTGGAAGGTGCTGGACCTGACCTCCCAGGTGGATCCGGCCAGCGAACTGGAGATCCGGGTCCGGATGGCCCGGTTGGCAGACGCCCGGTTCCGGGACAACCGTCGTTCGATCGCGGCGTGGAACTACGTGGCGAACCTGGAGCCCACGCACCAGGAGGCCCTGGACCGGCTCCAGACCCTCTACGGGGAAGAGGAGGACTGGCGGGGCCTGGCGGAGGTCTACGAGCGCCTGCTCGACGTCTCCCAGAGCGTGCCGGACCGGGCGCTCTTCTGTGAGCGGCTGGCGATCCTCCACGAGAACCTGCTGGGGGACAAGGCCAAGGCCCTCGATTTCTGGCAGCAGTTCCGGGACCTGGACCCGGAGAACCGGGAGGCCTTCGAGAACGTCGCCCGCCTGCTGGCCGAGACGGAGGACTGGAACGGACTGGTGAACCACCTGGAGGGTGGGATCGCCCAGGCGCAGAAGGAGGGCGACCGGATCGAACTCCTGCGTCGGCTGGCGATGGTCTACGAGCGGCAACTGGAGGACCTCAACGCGACCGTCTCGGTCCAGCAGCGCATCCTGGAGATCGACCCCGGGAGCCGCCTCGCCTACTCGGAACTGGTGCGCCTCTTCGGGGCCATGGAGTCCTGGGAGGAGCAGGTGCAGGCCCTGATCCGGTGGAAGGAGCACGTCGAGGAGCCCCGGGAGATCGCCTCCCTGATGCTCCAGGCCGCCGGGGTCCTCTACCGGAAACTGGAGAACCTGGACCGCACGATCAAGATGCTCCAGGACGTCCTGATGCTGGACCCGGGGAACGAGGAGGCGGCCGACACGCTCCGGGGCATCTACGAGGAGATGGGCGACTGGGAGAAGGTGGCGGCGGTCCACCTGCGGCAGGAGGCCGCAGCGACGACCGACGAGGAACGGGCCCGGCACCGGGCGCTGGCGGGACGAATCTACCTGGAGCGACTGAAGGACCGGAACACGGCCATCCTGCACTTCGAGAAGGCCCTGGAACTGGACCCCCGGTTGCCCGACATCTCCTTCTTCCTGGCTCGGGCCCACACCGAGGCGCAACAGTGGGAGCGGGCGATGCCCCTGCTGGAGTTCCTCATGCGGTCCACCGGGTCCGAGGCGGACCCGTCACGGCTGGCCGAGGTCCACCACCTGCTGGGGCTCTGCGCCGAACACCTGTTGGACCAGGATCGGGCCCTCCGGGAATACCAGGCGGCCCTGAAGAGCAACCCCAACCATCCCGGGGCGCTCCTGGGACTGGGACGCATCTACTCGACCCGGCGCCTCTGGGCGCTGGCGAAGGACCAGTTCGAGAAGGCCCTGGAGGTCGGCGGGGACCTCATGGGGCCCGACGAACGGATCGGGGCCCAGTACGTCCTGGCGGAGGCCTGCATCGAGGACGGACGCCTGGATGAGGCCGTCCGCCACCTGGAGGGAATCCTGGATGCCGATCCGTCCCGGATTCCCGTGTTGGAACGCCTGATCGCCGTCTGCGAGAAGAAGCAGGACTGGTCCGCGGTGATCCGGCACAAGCAGGCCCTGGCCGAGGCCAAGGCCGATCCCTTCGAGCGCTTCCGGATCCTGCTGGAGTGTGGCGATATCTACCGGGAGAAACTGGGCAACGTCTTCGGAGCCGTCGCCGCATACAAGGAGGCCCTGGAGGTCAATCCGAATGCGAAGGTCGCCCTGCTGAAACTCTTCGACATCTACCTGAGCAGCGGGTCGATCGACGACGCCCTTTACATGCTGGAACTGCTGGCCAGGGCCGAGGACGCCCCGGAGAAGAGGGCCCGACACTACCAGACCATGGCGGCCATCTACCGGGAGAAGCTCGGCGACGACAGGAAGGCCGTCGAGTGCCTCAACCAGGCCCTGGACGAGGACCCCGAGTTCCTGGAGGCCTTCCGGCAGATCGACGAGATCCTGACCCGGGCCCGGAAGTGGGACGACGAGGCCGAGAACTACCGGAGGATGCTGGATCGGCTGCGGTCCCGGGCCAACCCGGAACTGGAGTTCACCCTCTACTCGGCCCTGGGGGAGATCTATCGGAGCCGCCTCCACCAGCCGGACTACGCCATCACGGCCTTCGGGGAGGCGGCCCGGCTCAAGCCCCAGGACCGCCGGACCCACGAGATCCTGGCGCAACTCTACGAGATGGAGGGCCAGGAGCAATGGGACAAGGCTCTGGAGGCCCACCGGGCCATCGTCGCCCTGTCCCCGATGAGCCCGGAGGTGGCCCCGTCCTACAAGGCCATGGCCCGTCTGTTCAAGCGGATGAAGGCCCTGGACAAGGCCTTCATGGTGTCGTCGGTGCTGGTGGCGATGGGTTGGGCGGACCCGGAGGATCGGGACTTCTTCGAGAAGAACCTGGACCCGTCGCTGCCATGGTTCAAGGTCGGACTGGACGCCCTCCGGTGGGAGACCCAGTTGACCTCGCCGCGGCAGAATCCCCTGGTGACCCGCCTGCTCGCGATGATCTTCACCCAGATGGGGACGGAACTGGGTGCGAAGGAACTCAAGGACATCGGCCTCCGGAAGAAGGACGAACTGGATGTCTCGGTGAAGCTGGCCTTCAACGAGGTCTATCGGGCGGTCACGAAGACCCTGTCGCCCATGAACCACAAGGTCTTCCGCGACGAAAAGCCCTCGGGGCTCCGGGTGGAGTTCCTGTCCCCGATCCCGGCCCTGGTGGTCGGCAACGACATGCTCACGGGCAAGGAAGAGCGGGAACTGGCGTTCCTGCTGGGCCGACAGCTGGCGTTCCTCCAGCCCGGCAACTTCCTGGCGGCGGTGAAGTCCCGCACCGAGGTGAAGGTCTACCTGGCAGCGGCGCTGAAACTGACCTATCCGGACATGCAGATCGGGGCCGGGGCCGAGGTCATCCTGACCCTGGTCCGGACGATGGAGAGGCGGATGCCCCAGCAGCAGCGCAGCGCGCTGACACAGACCGTCACGGAGCTGGTCCGGCGCCAGGGGACGATGGACTTCGAGGCCATCTACAGCGACTTCGTGAAGGGCCTGGAATTGACCTCGTTGCGGGCGGGCATGCTGGTCTGCGGCAGCCTTCCGGTGGCCATGGACATCCTCCGCACCGAGGACGTCTCCTTCAGCGGCCTGGCCCTGAAGGAGCGGATGGAGGAACTGGTCCGCTTCACGGTCTCGGAGGAGCACTTCGCCCTTCGGCGGGCCGTGGGGGCCGAGGAAGGAACGCTCCAGTCCTCCTGACCTGGACAGGCGGACTGTCGCCCCTCCTGCCTCCGTCCGTCCCGCCCTGTGAATGCAGACAAGACCCGCCTCGCCTTTCCCAGGCAAGGACGCGCGAGGTCGCCCCGGCGAGGCGCCCGGCAACGCGGGACCACCATCCGGCATGTCCTTGCCACCGGCGGAACCCGGGCGGATGCCTTCGGTGAAGCGTCAGGCGACCTCGTGTCGGGACGGCGCGGGGATGGAATCAGGACTCCCGGGGGGATCGGATGCGGACGGGGGTCAGCACCACCTGTCCACGCTTCCGGGAGACGATGAAGCGGACCTGGGGGACTCCGTAGCGGCGCCGTAGTTTCTGCTCCAGGTGCACGACCCGCGTGAGGAAGTCCTCCTGGGAGACCGCCGGCGGGGGAAGTCCCGCCTCCCGGTGGGCACCCAGGAACTCCTGGAACAGCCGCCGGTGATAGGACTCCGCCGGTTCCGCGGCCAGGGCGCCGATGTCCACCTGGAGTTCCTCCACGGACTCGTCGGCGCCTGCCAGGGCCGATTCCAGGGTATCGGTCGCGCTGTCCAGCGATTCCCAGGAGGCGGCGCCGATCCAGGGGTCGGGCAGGGCATCCTCTTCCTCGTCCACGAGGGGCCGGCCCTGGGCCAGGAGGCCCATCACGTTGAGGGTCATGCCCAGGTTTCGGAGGGTCTCGTCCTTCATGTCGGTCGGGAAGCGATAGTCGGCATTGCCATGGATGACCTCGTGGACCCCCTGGTAGAGCCCTTCGATCTGCTGGAGGTACTTCTCGATGATCAGAAAGAACAGGGCGAAGCCCAGCAGCAGGGCCAGCAGACCCAGCGAGATCAGCACCTGCCGGGCCGTCTGGAAGGGGGCCGACAGGACGTCCCGGGACACGGCCACCAGCATCGTCGCCTCGGAACTCTGGGGGATCCCGAAGAGGGGGAAGGAGGAAGCGATGAAGGACGAGGAGGTGGGGCCGCCCTGGAGGACCCGACGGACCGTCTCGGGAGAGGAGAGGGGGGGGGTGAACTCCACCGCCGCGCCCTTCACCGAGTAGGCGACCTCCGTCCCCAGGATCGAGGCGTCCTCCTTCACGAGGTCGTGGTTGAAGGGGTCCAGGATCAGGATGGCCCCGATGAGGTGATCCCGGGAGAGGATCGGAACGGCCGTGCCCAGGTGCCAGGTGCCGTCCAGTTGCATGACGTCCCGGCGAGGGGAGCGACTCTCCAGGGCGCCGCGGCAGAAGGGAAGAGAGTCACAGAAGCCCGGGACGTTGGACCATCCGTCCTTCCGGCTGTCCGCCAGGCCGGTGCCGTGACCATCCACCACCAGGACCCGGCATCCCACCGGGAGTTTCCAGTCCCGGCTCAGGTCGGCCAGTTCCTCCATCAGGGTCGCGTAGGTGTAGTCCCAGGAGCAGAAACTCGGCTCGACGGAAAGGCACTGAACCAGGTGGGCCTTCTCGTTGGCCACGAACCCTTCGCGGCCCTGTTCCCCGAAGGCCCTCGTGCCGAAGTGCTCCGCGAGGGCGTCTGCCAGTCGCTCCGAGGTCATGTCCACCACGGGGGCGCCACCCCGGCGGAAGGCCGCAACGGCCTCCTGCCGTCGCTCCCGGACCTCGGGAGCAGACCCGGCGGGGCCGGCCTCCTCGGCCTTCCTCCAGGCCTGGAGGAAGTCTCCACGGGACTCTTCCAGGAACTCCAGGATCGCAGCCAGGCGTCCCCGGGCCAGGGCGGAACCCAGGAAGGCCTGACGCAAGAGACGCTGCTCCACCAGCCGATCCGCAGCGGGGCGGATGCCTGCGATCCGTTGTTCGGTCCGGACCAGCAGGCCCTTCTGGAGATGCCGGACGACCACGCAGGAGAGGACGGTCAACAGACCGCCCAGGACCAGCCAGAGGGCCAACGTCCGCCGACGCAGCATGAGACCTCCGGATCCATCACCACGCCCTGATGGTAATGGAAGCGCCGAAAAATGGGAAAGCGGAAGGGGCCCCGAGTCCGATCCGAAGTGGTGGGCCCAGGACGAGGATTGGGAGGGCGTTCCGGTGGCGCGTCCGATCCCCGGGGCGGACAGCAGCCCATCGGCCTGGAACGCCGCTGACGCCGCCGAAGACGACACCGTGTTCCCAGGCATCGGGCGAGGACGGGGGTTGAGAACGACCCCGGAATGCCGGTATGCTGCACCGGCGGAAGGAGGTTGCGGCAATGAACGAGGAGATGCAGGAAGAGAAGGCGGCGGACTTCGAGGGACTGCTGCGGGACCTCAACGCCACGATGGAGAAACTGGAGAGGGGGAACCTCTCCCTGGAGGAGTCCATCTGCCTCTACGGACACGCCACCACGCTGTACCAGGCCGCCCGGAAGCTGCTGGATGACGCCCAGAGTCGCCTGGAGGTCCTGATGGCCGGGGCCGACGGGCTCACGACTCGCCCCCTGGACCCCGAGGAATTCCTCAAGGAACGCCAGTAGTCTTGCAACGCGCTGTTCGCGAACGGTCCTCCAGTGGGGCGGCGGCGGAGAGGAGAGGCATGCTCCTGGTCCGATCAACCGGGCGGCAACGCCGCCGGACCGTCCTGGTCGCCACCATGGGGGCCCTCCTGACGGCCTGCTGCGGATCCCAGGGCACCCGGTCCTCGCGTCTCGCAGTGGACCTGGAGGTCGTCGGGGCCACCGGAAGTCCCGGTAGCGCCGAGGTGGCCCGGAGGGCCCTTGCCGATGCGTCATCGGATCTGGAGGTCCGCTGTGCGGCGTGGCTCGCACTGGGACGAATCGGGGCCCGGGAGGGGACCCTGGCCGAGGCCCTCGAGTGGCTGGCACGGGTCGGGCGGGAATGCGCCTCCTTGCCCCGGACCTCCTCGGAGGCCCTCTGGGAGGTGGCGTCGATCACGGCTCGCCTGCATCCCGGATCGGAGCAGGAGGTCCTGGAGCGGGTGGCCTCGTGGTTCCCGGACCAGCCCGCTGCGGCTCGGGCCGTCCGGGAACTGGCGGCGAAGGCGCGGGGTTCCGAGGAGGTCCGGCGAACGGTCGCCCGGTTGCGGGAACTCCACCGGCGGACCGAGGGCCGGGAGGTGGCACCGGTGATCCTCTGGGAGGCGGCGCGGCTCCTGGCGGCGGAACCGGCCGAGGCCTATCGCCTGGAGGCCCTGGGCCTGTATCGCCTGCTGGCCCGCCGGTATCCCCGGTCGGGTCTCCGGGACGATGCCCTCTGGGCCGCCGGGAACCTGGCGCTGGAACTTGGGGACCCCCGGGAGGCCCTGGAGTGCTTCGTGGACCTCCGGGGGCTCCGCGAGTGGTCCTTCCTGTTCGGGTCCTACGAGAGGCCGTTGTACCAGGAGGCCTTGCGGGGAATGGCCCGGGCCTTCCTGGGCCTCGGCCGTCACCGGGAGGCGTCCCGGGCGCTGGAGATCCTGGCGCGGGAACGACCCCGGCAGGCCCGGGACCTGCTCGAGGAGGCCGCGTCGATCCGGGAGGACGGAGGAGATCCGGACGGGGCCGCGGTCCTCCGCAAGCAGGCCAGCGAATCCCATCGGCATCACCGTCCGATGCAGGAACCTGCGCAATCCCCGGATCCGGGCCCGTGATGCCTTGCACCGGTTCGCGCCCTCGGCTATTCTCCCGCCGGCCTTTGGAGGCGTCCATGACCTTCCAGGAAGTCATCCTCCGACTGCAGGACTTCTGGGCCCGCCAGGGCTGCCTGGTCGTTCAGCCCTACGACCTGGAGAAGGGCGCGGGGACCTTCAATCCCCATACCTTCCTCCGGTGTCTGGGGCCGGACCCCTGGAAGGCGGCCTACGTGGAGCCTTCCCGTCGCCCCACCGACGGGCGATACGGCGACAACCCCTTCCGCTTGCAGCACTACTACCAGTTCCAGGTGGTGCTGAAGCCCGCTCCCCTGGACGTCCAGGACCTCTACCTGGAGAGTCTCCGGAGCCTCGGGATCGATCCCCGGGACCACGACATCCGATTCGTGGAGGACGACTGGGAGAGCCCGACGCTTGGGGCCTGGGGCCTGGGCTGGGAGGTCTGGGTGGACGGGATGGAGGTCACCCAGTTCACCTACTTCCAGCAGTGCGGCGGCATCGACCTGGCACCCATCACCGCCGAACTGACCTACGGGTTGGAACGCATCACGATGTACCTCTCGGGGATCGACAACGTCTTCGACCTCGAGTGGGCACACGGGGTGCGCTACCGGCAGATCCACCACCGCACGGAGGTGGAGTTCAGCACCTACCACTTCGAGAAGGCCGACGTGGCCCTCTATCTGGACCTGTTCGATCGCTACGAACGGGAGTGCCGTCGCCTCCTGGAGGATCGCCTGCCGCTTCCGGCCTACGACTTCTGCATGAAATGCTCCCACGCCTTCAACGTGCTGGACGCCCGGAACGCCATCTCGGTCTCCGAGCGCCAGGCCTACATCGGGAGGGTGAGGGCCCTGGCTCGGGGTGTCGCGAGGACCTACCTGGAGCAGTACTGTGGCGGCTGAGGAGGCGACCGAGATGGAAGCCCGGGACCTTCTGCTGGAGATCGGGACCGAGGAGATTCCCGCCCGGATGATCGGCGCCGGGGTGGCGGACCTGGCCCGGTTGCTGGACGAGGCCCTCCGGGAGGCGGGACTTCCGGCGACCTCGATCCGGACCTTCGCCACGCCCAGGCGCATGGCGGTGCGAGCCAGTGGAATCCCGACCGCCCAGGCCGATCGGGAGGAGTGGGTGTATGGGCCCCCGGTGATGGCCGCCGTTGGTCCCGACGGGCGTCCCACCAAGGCCGCCGAGGGATTTGCCCGCTCCCAGGGCGTGTCCCCGGAGTCCCTGGTTCGCGTCCCGGGCCCCAGGGGGGAGGTCGTGGCCGTTCGGAAGACCCGGGTAGGCATCGCCACGATGGACTGGCTGGCCCGGACGCTACCCGGCGTGCTGGGGCGGCTCTCCTTTCCGAAGAGCATGCGCTGGGGGGAGGGAATCGGGCCCTTCGTGCGTCCCGTCCACTGGATCCTGGCCCGATTCGGCGAGGAGGTCGTCCCGTTCTCCTTTGCAGGCGTGACGGCCCGAGGCGTCACTCGGGGTCATCGCTTCCTGGCCCCGGAGGAAGTGCCGGTGCCGCGACCCGAGGACTACGAGGGGCTGCTTCGAAACCGGTTCGTCGAGCCTGACCCCGAGGAGCGTCTGCGAATCATCCGGGAGGCCATCGCCACGGCCGAACGGGAACACCGGGGCCGGTTCATCGCCGGGGACGACCTCATCGGCGAGGTGGCCAACCTGGTCGAGTGGCCGGTCTTTGGCCTGGGGGGCTACGACCCTGCGTTCCTGGAACTCCCGCCGGAGGTGCTGGTTACCGCGATGGCGAGCCACCAGCGCTTCTTCGCCCTGGCGGGGGAGGATGGCGCCCTCCGGCCACGGTTCGGCGTCGTGAGCAACACGCCGGCCCGGGACCCTGCCGTGGTCATCCGGGGAAACGAGCGGGTCCTGGCCGCCCGGCTCTACGACGCGCGGTTCTTCTACCAGCAGGACCTCCGGCACGGAATCGGGGAGATGGCCCGGCGGTTGCCGGAGCGGCTCTTCCTGAAAGACGCCGGGGACATGGCCCAGAAGAGCGTCCGGGTCCGGGAGATCGCCCGGCGGGTCTGGAAGGCCCTGGAACTCCCGGAGGTCGGCCTGGACATCCTCTGCCAGGCTGCCGACTGGTGCAAGGCCGACCTCATGTCGGCGATGGTCGGGGAGTTCCCGGAGTTGCAGGGAACGATGGGGATGTACTACGCCCGGGCTGCCGGGGCGGACGAGCCCGTGGCCCAGGCCATCCGCGAACACTACCTCCCGCGCCATGCGGGGGATGTGGTCCCGGCGACCCTCGCGGGGGCCGTGCTGGCCGCGGCGGACCGACTGGACACGCTGGCCACCTGCTTCGGGGTGGGGGTCGTCCCGACGGGCAGCAAGGACCCCCTGGGTCTCCGGAGGGCAGCCCTCGGCCTGATCCGGATCTCGATGGAGGTCGCGGACCTGGCGCGACTGCCGCTCGGGGGGTGGCTCGACACGGTGGAAGGCTGGGACCCGGAGGTCCGGAGTCGGGTCGAGGCGTTCCTGTCGGACCGGTTTCGGGGGCACCTGACCGATGAGGAGGGCATCCCCACGGACGTGGCCCAGGCCGTCGGCGCCCGCCTGTTCTCGGGAGCGCCTCCCGGAACCCTGGTGCGACGGGGGCGGGCCCTCGTGTCCTTCATCAGGGAGAACCGGGGCTTCGGGGAATTCCTGGATCAGGTCTTCAAGCGGGTGGGCAACCTGCTCCGGAAGGCCGACGAGGACTGGTCGGGGTGGCGGGAACGAGCCCTCCGGGAAGGGCTCCTCGAGGAGGGACGGGACCATCGGGTCCCGACCGATACCCCCCAGGAGACCGACGTGGAGTCCCTCCGCCTGGAGGTCCAGACGCGACTGGGCGCTCGGACGGAGGAACAGGACGTGGAGGAGGTGCTCCGGGCCCTCTTCTCCTTCCGGGACCCCCTGGCCCGGTTCTTCGGGACGGGGAAGGATGGGGTCCCCGTGCTGATCGAGGCCGACGAGGGCCTCCGCCTGCGGCGGCTGGCATTGCTGGCCCGGGTGGCGGCCCTCTTCGATGGATACGCCGACTTCGGAAGGATCTCAACGAGGTAGCAACGATGGCGAAGAAGTACGTGTACCGATTCTCGAAGGACCTGGTGGAGGGAGACAAGGACCAGAGGAACCTGCTGGGAGGCAAGGGGGCGAATCTCCATGAGATGTGCCGGCTGGGCCTGCCGGTTCCTCCGGGCTTCACCATCACCACCGAGGCCTGCGTCCATACGATGCAGCACAAGGTCTGGCCCGAGGGCCTCGAGGAACAGGTCCGCTCCGCCGTCGCCTGGCTCGAGGAGGCCACGGGGAAGGGCCTGGGACGTCCCGAGAACCCCCTGCTCGTCTCCGTTCGGTCCGGGGCCCGGGCCTCGATGCCGGGCATGATGGACACCGTGCTGAACCTGGGCCTCAACGAGACCACCCTGGAGGGACTGGCGCGGCTCACGGGCAATCGTCGCTTCGCCCTCGACTCCTACCGGCGCTTCGTCAAGATGTTCGGCGACGTGGTGCTGGGGTTGAAGGCGGAGAAGGGCGAGGAGGACCCCTTCGAGACGATCCTGGAGGACGTCAAGAAGCGATCGGGGAAGCACCAGGACACGGAACTGGACGAGAGGGAACTGGAGGAGATCGTCCGGCGCGAGAAGGACTACGTGGCCCGGAAGACCGGGAAGCCCTTCCCGACGGACCCCTGGCAGCAGTTGATGCTGGCCATCGACGCCGTGTTCGCATCGTGGATGAACGACCGGGCCATCGAGTACCGGCGGATCTACCGGATCCCCGAGGACTGGGGCACGGCGGTGAACGTCCAGACGATGGTCTTCGGGAACATGGGCGAGGACTCGGGGACCGGCGTGTGCTTCACCCGGGACCCGGGAACCGGGGAGAACGTCTTCACCGGCGAGTTCCTCATGAACGCCCAGGGAGAGGACGTGGTCGCCGGCATCCGGACCCCCAACAAGGTCCAGGAACTGGAAGGCATCCTTCCCGAATCGTACCGGGACCTCGTGGCCACGAAGGCCGTGCTGGAGAAGCACTACGGCTGGATGCAGGACCTGGAGTTCACGATCGAGCGGAAGCACCTCTATTTCCTCCAGTGCCGGGACGGGAAGTCCACCCCCCTGGCGGCCATCCGGATCGGCATCGAGATGCTGGACGAGGGCCTCACCACGGAGCGGAAGTTCCTGGAGCACGTGGAGGCCGACGGCGTGACCTACCTGCTCCGGCCGATCTTCCACCGAGAGGCGAGGAAACAGGCGGTGAAGGAGGGGAGGCTCGTCGCGAAGGGGCTCAATGCGGGTCCCGGGGCGGCATCGGGTCGGGTCGTCTTCTTCAGCGACGAGATGGATGCCCGGCGCAGTGAGTGGGCCACCACCGACTCCCATGGGAAGAAGGTTCCGGGGAAGACCATCCTGGTGCGCATCGAGACGTCTCCCGAGGACATCAAGGGGATGGAGAAGGCCGAGGGCATCTTGACGGCCCGGGGCGGCATGACCTCCCATGCAGCGCTGGTGGCCCGCCAGCGGGGAAAGGTCTGCGTCGCGGGATGCAGCGACATCGAGGTGGACTACGGCGCGCGGCAGATGCGCATCGGACCACATCTGGTGCGGGAAGGGGACTGGATCTCCCTGGACGGGAGCACGGGCGAGGTCTTCCTGGGGGCCATCGAGACGGCTCCCTCCGAGGTGCTCCAGGTCCTGAAGGACCACACGTTGCGCCCCGAGGAGGCCCCGGACTACCAGCGGTTCGCCCGCCTCATGGCCCTGGCGGACAAGTATCGGCGCCTGGGGGTGCGGACCAACGCCGACAGCCCGGCCGAGGCGGCCCTGGCGGTGGCCTTCGGTGCCCAGGGGATCGGCCTCTGCCGGACCGAGCACATGTTCTTCGAGGGGGACCGCATCACCTCGATGCGGAAGATGATCATGGCCGAGACAGAGGAGGAACGACGTCGGGCCCTCGAGGAACTGCTGCCGCTCCAGCGGTCCGATTTCCACGGCATCTTCCTGGCCATGGAGGGCCGTCCGGTCACGATCCGGACCCTGGACCCGCCGCTCCACGAGTTCCTGCCTCAGGGGGAGGAGAAGCAGCGGGAGTTCAGCCAGAAGACCGGCATCTCGATGGAGCGCATCCAGCGCCGGGTCGAGGAACTCCACGAGTTCAACCCGATGCTCGGGCACCGCGGATGCCGCCTGGGGATCACCTACCCCGAGATCACCGAGATGCAGGCCCGGGCCATCCTGGAGGCCGCCTGCGACGTCCGGAAGGAGGGCAAGGAGGTCCACCCCGAGATCATGATCCCCCTGGTGGGCCACGTGAACGAGTTGCGGCACCAGGAGCGGATCGTCCGGGAGACCGCCGAGAAGGTCTTCGCCGAGAAGGGCATCCGCGTGGACTACCTGGTCGGCACGATGATCGAGGTGCCCCGGGCGGCGGTCATGGCGGACCAGATCGCCGAGGCGGCGGAGTTCTTCAGCTTCGGCACCAACGACCTGACCCAGATGGGCTTCGGGATGAGCCGCGACGACTACGGCAAGTTCATGCCGATCTACCTGTCCAACGAGAAGGGAATCCTCAAGGTGGACCCCTTCGTGAGCCTCGACGACGGGATCGCGGAACTGGTCCGGCTGGCCGTGGAGCGGGGCCGGAAGACCCGCCCGAACATCAAGTTGGGAATCTGCGGGGAGCACGGAGGCGAGCCCCACTCGATCACGAAGTGCCATCGCATCGGGCTCAACTATGTGTCGTGCAGCCCCTACCGGGTGCCCGTCGCCCGGGTCGCGGCGGCCCAGGCGGCCCTTGCAGATTTGCCCGATGCCTAGGACGATATCCCTGCCCGCGGGGCGCCTGTTCCGGTCGTTCGAGAGGTGATGATGAAGGGGACCCCCCTCCGTTGGTGCCTGTTGGCGGGCCTCGTGGCCTGCAACAACGTCCGGGGGGAGGTCCCCGATGGAAGCCGGTTCTCCTTTCCGACAGCCGTGGCGGCCGACCCCGAGGGGGATTTCGCCTACGTCGTGTCGACCAACTTCGACAGTTTCTGGCAACGCGGCTGGGTCACGCCCGTCCGCCTGGATCCCCCCGGCATCGTCGCCGAGGGGATCCTCCAGGTCGGGTCCTTCGGGGGGGACCTGGTCCTGGACTCGAGGCCCGACGGGACGACCCGGGGATATCTCTCCCTCCGGGACGGGGACGCCCTGGCGTGGTTCGGCATCCGGCGGCAGGGAGAGGGGCAGGAACCCCGACTGGCCTGCGAACTTCCCGGGTCCCCGGCGGACGCGTCCATCTGCCTGGAAGACGATGCCCTTGTCCTCCAGGGAACGATCCGCGATCCGGAAGGGGACTCCGTGGACAACCGGGACCCCTTCGCCATGGCCCTGGGGGCGCCGGTGATGGAAGAGGACGCCGAAGGGGCAGGGCATCGTCATCGCCCCCTCTACGTCGGCAGCCTCCAGGACGGAATCCTGATCGTGCTGGATGTCCCGGAGGAGGGGACCCCCGTCGTCCAGGGCCATCTGGCCTGGGACCCGGGGCTCCATTCCCTGGTCGAGGTCCCCCTGGGGAACGGGGGGCGGGCCGTCTTCGGAACCACACGAAACCGCAACGCGATCCACAGCGCCGTGGTCACCCGGGAAGACGGGACCTTCCGCCTGCTGCCCCGGATGCCCTGGACGGTCCCCACCATCGCGGCATCGGGCGACTACGGGCGCGGCATCGCCGCCTCGTCCGACTGGTCCCGACTCTACGTGTCCTGGCGTTCTCCCGCAGCGCTGCTGGTGCTGGACCTGGACCGGGAGGGCCTGCTGGCGATGCGCCAGGTGATTCCCCTCGCGGGTTCTCCGGGGCAACTGGCCGTCCACCGGGGCCCGGGCCCTCAGGAGACGGTATGGGTCACGGACTTTGCCGGGGACTCGGTCTATGGTGTCGATCCGGAGCAGGGAAGGGTGCTCGTCCGGGTGCCGGTCGGAGAGGGACCCTACGGCATCACCATTGCCGGGGACCGGGCCGTGGTGACCAACTTCGAGTCCCAGGACGTCAGCGTCCTGGCCCTGGACCCGGCGGATCCGGACCGGGCCACCGAGATCGCGAGGATTCCATGAGGCGCCTCTCCTGGCTTCCCGGACTCCTGTGGCTTCCGGCCATCGTCGCTGGATGCGACAGCACCTCGGCACCGTCCATCCCGGTGATCCGAAGACCCCTGTCCCTGGCGGTCACCTGTGCCTCCTCCACCGGGGAGCCAATCCCCCGGGAGGAGTGCTCCGACCGGGAAGGGGTCTGGACCTCCTGGTCCCTGGACGGGGACGCGCGGGGGATCGTGGTGGCCCACGGGTCCAGCACCGACCGGTTCGATGCCGACCCCTTCGTTCCCGGATGGACCCCCATCGCCATCGACGGGGACGGGGTCACCGTCCGATCGACCGCCGCCTCCGACCGGGTCCTGGTCGCGATCCGCCGGGACGACCTCGGGACGGGTCCTGCCATCGCCTGGCTGGACCCCCGGTCCATCGCTCCAGGCATCCGACTCCCTCGGGCGGCGCTTCCCTGCGAACCCTCCTGGATGGAGATCGGCGAGGTCGTCGGCACCGACGGGAGCACCCGGGAGGAAACCCTGGTCCTGCCCTCGACCTGCCAGGGCGCATGGTCGATCCTCCTGGTTCCGGTCTCGGCCCTGACCCGGGACGGGGTCACTCTTCCCGATCCCAGGCGATACGGCCTGTCGGCACGTCCCCTGGGGGTCTCTGTCGCGCCGGACGGAACGGCGCTCTACGTGGCACTGAGGGGAGAGGGGCGGGACGTTGTCGAGCGCATCGACCTTGGCGCCCCGGGCCCCAAGGACGGTCGGATGCACGCGATCCTGGGCCCCGATGCGGCTCCTCGGGGGGACCCCCTTCCCGGCTGCGACGTCTCCCCGTGGACTCCCGACCGCGAATACCGGGTCGGGGGACCTCCCGCGCCGAGCCCCGACGGGCGGTTCCTCTACCTTCCTCTGGAGACGCCCGAGGGGGTGATGGTTCTCGACGCCGCGACCCTCCAGGTCATCGACGTCCAGGCCCCCCAGCCCGAGGCTCCCGGGTCCGGCAACTCCCTGCTGGAGCGCCTGGGAGTGCGTCATCTCCCCGTCAGCGCGCCAGTGCGCGGGGTGGCCTTCTTCGTCCTCCCGGAACCGGACGACCCGGAGTCCGAGGACGCCGAGAAGGGCCTGCGGGCATACGCGGTGCTCGCATCGGGGCTCGTCGAGCGAATCGTCGTCGATCCGGCGAGGACGGGGCAGTCCCTCCACCGGGTCGAGGAGGCCTCCACGGACGTCGAGAGCGTCGCCACGATGCCCGTGACCATCGAAGGGGAGGACCTCCAGGTCCTGGGGATCCTCCAGCGGGCCGACTGGCCCTCCTTCGGGATGTCGGACATCCAGTCGGACCAGGACCGACCGGGGCACTCGATCTACTACGGGATCCGGTTCGAGGGGGAACCGACCCGGGAACTCTCGGAGTCCTGGGAGGTCGTCTATGAGGGGGTCCTGCCCCATGCCACGGGATGTGGGACCTTCCGGGAAGGGCCCGTGGACGGGGCAGTCTCCGTCTTTGAAGACCCCTCGCAGGACTTCTGCGAGTTGGGCGTCCAGGAGGGAAACGAGGACCTCCCGGGGGACCACGTGGTGATCCGTCCCGACCCGGAGGCGGGCTGCGACATCGCTTCGCTGGAGAGCCTGGAGTATCGGATCGCCTCGGTGGAGGCCACGCGTCTGCTGCTGGAGCCCGCCTTTGCCTCGCTGCCGCTTCCGCCGGCGGGGTGCCTGGAAGGAAGGCGCCTGCGGTACGAGATCCGGGCCTCGGGCCACTGGCTGGTCGTCGGATCCACGAGCGGCTTCCTGCACAACCGGACCTCCTCCGGGGGCATCTGCGTGCCTCGTGGGGACTCCTCTCCTCAGTTCACGGGCAGGGCACGGACCACGATGCCTGTCGACGGCGGCGAGGTGCTCCAGGCCTGCCCTGTTCGCCTGGGGGATGCCCGGATCGGGGAGAACTTCGCCCTCCAGCGCTTCCAGAACCCAGCCTTCTCCCTGAACGTCGTCCCGGGGTGCCGGATCGATTCCCGTTTCCGCCCCGTCGTGGTGCCTCCCCGTCGGGATCAGCGTCTCACCTTCCAGGTCACCTCGGGGTTCCAGCCGAAGTCCCTGGCTCTGGGCGGGGCCCCGGTGGACCACGTCCAGGCAGGGAAGTTCCTCTTCGTCCTCGATGCGGCGACCCGATCGGTCTACCAGGTCGACGCGGTGCAGCATATCGTCACCGCGTCCTGGTACTGACGGGCCTCGGGAGGGCAACACGAATCCCGGGTGAGGGGTTTTCGCCAGGAAGTCTCCGACAGGAGAAAAAGCCGTTGACAAGGCCGAGTCGGACCGGGATAAACTACGCGCGCAAATCGGGGGCGAGGGACAGCGCCTCGTGCTTCTTTGGCGGAGTTTGAACATGTCGCGCCTTCTGGGACGTCCGGGTGGCAGGTCGATGCTGGGGCTGATCGCCCTGGCGATCCTGGCCCTCACGGCTTGCAACTACCGCTGGATTGCCGTCCTGAGCACCTTCCAGTTCAACCGGCTGGAGATCGTCTCGGTCTTTCCCGCACATCGTGGCGAATCGGGGACCTACCAGCGCCAGTGCACGCCGGAGGACCGCGATGGAGCCCCGGTGGACGCTCTGCTGTTCTCGGTGGCCATGATCGGCACCGAGGTGGGAACGGCCACGGACCCCACCGAGAAGGACAACGACACCTCCATCCGCCCCGGGGATCTGGTCAAGAAGGGACGGGACCAGCGGGCCGTCGTGGAGGTCGGCAACACGGTGACCGAGTCGCTGTTCCAGGTGGACCTGGAGTGCTTCGAGCCGTACCCGGACGAGGACCTCAAGACGACGGCCCAGTGTCAGGGCCTCGCGGGACCCCGGAACGCCACCCCCCAGAAGATCGACTACCGGTCCTACTACGAAGGGGAATACCGTCCGGCGGCATCGGATCGGGAGGCGCTCTCTCTGGCCGTGCTGATCGACCAGTCGGGGTCCATGAAGGGCTTCGTGGAGCCCGAGACGGGCCTGGAGGCAAAGGACAAGTCCAATGCCTGGGACAGCCAGAACTTCAAGGACCACGCCTCCGATTCCGACGGGCAGCGGGTCTCGGCCGTCCGATCCCTCTTCAGCCTGTTGAACCCCGGGGACCGGGCGGGCGTCTTCCAGTACAGCGAGGCCGTTGGACTCCGACCGACGATCGTCTGTGACGACACCTATGGCGCGACCGAGGCGGAGAAGCGCCGGAACTGCTTCGGCACGAATCGGACGATCATCACCGAGAGTCGGGCCTTCAGCAAACTGGTCCAGAGCCCCGGTGGGCGCACGCCGCTCTGGGCCGCGGTGAAGGACATCTACGAGTTCATGAAGACATCCAGCACCAGCCGGGTCCGCCACATCCTGGTGATCAACGACGGCCCCGACACCTGCCATCCGGACTCTCCGGATTTTCAGCCGGTGCTGTTGAAGAAGACGGGCAGTTCCTATCGGGAGTACAAGCAGAACGACTCGTGCAGCGACGTCTCCTTCGAGGACTTCCTGGCGGCCCTGGAGCCGGACCTGAAGGACGGTTCTGGGAACTGGCTCGACCCCGAGCGGGTCCCGGTGCACATCTCCTTCATCCAGTTCCAGGCCCAGGGGTACCGGGAGCGGGACGCCCGCCAGCAGGAGATCGCCTGCCGGACCGGCGGCCACTACCTGTTCCTGAACTCCTGGGACTTCTCCCGGACCGATCAGACCCAGGGGGACCTCCTGACGGCCCTCACCCTGGTCGTCCAGCGGTTTCGCAGCGTGATGGCGGGGGCCTGGATCCTGGCCCTGGACGTCGCAGACCTGGCCAACAATCGCCTGTGGCCCGGGGCCCAGGTGGCCGCCGGTGGCAGCATCAAGATGATTGAAGGGTCGGTGAACCCGAACGCCCAGCAGGAGATGCGAGTGGGCTACGTGGACCAGACCGCCACCGGTCGCAACATCCCGAAGTGGGATACCCGACTGGCCTTCCGGGTCCCCTGTGCCGCCGGGGACTCGTGCGAATGGCGGTCCCAGGTCGGTTCCTGTGAGAACGTCGGGTGCCGGTCCGGCGATCGGACCTGCGTGACGGACTGGAAGGCCGATCAGACTGCGTGCCAGGACGGGGGCAGCGTCTGCTGTTTCGGCCAGTGCCGGGATCCGGGGCCCTGCAAGACGCTCAACGCGCTCTGCAACCCGGTGAACGTGGAGAACGGGACCCCCTGCACCGGCGGGACCTGCACGGACGGGGTCTGCCAGCCGGCAGGGTAGGATCCTTTTCGGGGGAAGGCCCGCACCGCGGGCCAGGCGTGTTGGACTCATCGGGGCCTTGGAGGGCACCGTGGGACGGTCACCATCAGCGAGGACAGTCATGAACGGCAGGTGGGCCTTTGGGATGGTCTTGGGGCTGGTCGTCCTGACCAGCGGGGTTTCCGGTCTGGCGCAGGAGGCCGCCACGGAGGCTCCCGCAGAGGAGCGGACGACGCTGGACCGCAATCTGGACCGCGTGTGGGGGAAGGAGCGGGAGGTCCGCGTGATCCAGAAGCGGATCTACGAGAAGAATCAGCGGCACGAGATCGGGCTGCTGGTCGGGATCATTCCGAACGATTCCTTCTTCAATTATTTCCCGGTGGGTCTGCGCTACGACTACTTCTTCCTGGAGTCGGTGGCGCTGGAGATCGCCGGGGCCTACGTGCCCTCCTCGGACAGCAACCTCCGGAAGGACCTGCTGAAGTTCTCGGGGAATGCCATCTCGACGGTCCAGATCCCCGAGCGGGTGCAGTGGTATGCGGGGCTCAATGCCTTCTGGGCCCCCATTCACGGCAAGTTGAGCATCTTCAATGCCAAGCTGACCTCCTTCGACATCGGGGTCCTGATCGGCCTCGGGGTGATGGGGTCTGAGATCTACGACAACCTGAAGAAGAAGTGGACGACGCGGTGGTCCTACAGCGGCAACGTCCCGTTCAACCTGATGATGAACCTGGGCCTCGGGGCGCACCTGTTCCTGACGGACTACCTGGCTCTCCGGCTGGACTATCGGCACTACATCTTTCCGGCCTGGCCGGGGAAGGGGAACAGCGAGTGGTCCGACGGCGTCCGGTCCCTGGC
Source organism: Deltaproteobacteria bacterium (assembly GCA_029547805.1). Taxonomy (GTDB): domain Bacteria; phylum Myxococcota_A; class UBA9042; order DTJE01; family DTJE01; genus JAGOKF01. The sequence goes on along the minus strand of JAKPOP010000003.1, from coordinate 141,722 downwards.
CGAGATCACCCTGGGGCTGGGGTACCTGACCCCCGCCCCGAAGTAGCAGGGCGCTGTTCCCACGCGATGGGCGCCCGGGAGCGGAACGGGGTTCCGACCCCTTCTGGAGCGAGGTGGTAAGACCATGAAGAGAACCATCAGGCTGGCGGCGACAGTCGGGATCCTCTGGGGCTGTCTCGCGGCGTTTTCCGAGGAGGCCCGGGCCATCACCAAGGAGGAGGTCATCACCCTGGTGCGTCTCGGGATCCCCGAGGCCGACGTCATCAAGGCCATCGAGAAGGACAAGACGGTCTTCCAGTTGAACATCCAGGACATCCTGGAACTCAAGAAGGCCGGGGTCCCCGATGGCGTGATCCGGTACATGCTGGCCACCGGGCAGGGACAGGCACCTCAGGCGGGTCAGGCGGCCCCCGGGGCGACTCCGGCGGCACCATCGGCGGGGAAGCCGGAAGCAACGCCTGCAGCAGCGACACCGGCTCCGGTCCGGGAAAAGACCGCCGAGGAACTGCAGGCCGAGGAGGAGAAGCGGCGGGAAGAGGCCCGACGCCTGGCCGAGGAACAGCGCAAGGCGGAGGAGGCCCGAAAGGCCGCCTACGCCCGGGGAGTGCTGCGCCGAGGGCTCGAACTGGCCGACTCGGGGAAGTGGGTCGAGTCGATCCAGACCTTCCAGCGCTTCCTCGCCGAGGGCAACTTTGGTCCGGGGAGCCTCGAGGCCTACAACGCCAAGTACGGCATGGCCTCGGCCCTGACCCAGGCGGGGCTCTACCAGTCCGCGGCGAGACTGCTCGTCGAGGTGCTGCTGGAGGGACCGGATCGGCCCTTCTTCCAGGAGGCCTTCGCACGCCTCCGCAGACTGCGCCAGGAGGTCATCTACAATCCGCCGGACCTCGAGGAATTGACCCGCTTTCCGCTTACGGGCTTCAGCCAGAAGTTCCAGGACGAGTTCAACTACGTGATGGGGGAGTACTTCTATGACGCCGCGAACTACCAGCGAGCCCTGAAGCACTTCGAGGCCACCTCCCCCGAGTCGCCGGATGCCGCGAAGGCCCTCTACCTGACCGCCCTGGTCCAGGTCCGCTACAAGATGTTCAAGTCGGCGGTCGAGAACCTCCAGAAGTCCATCGAGATCGCCGAGAAGACCCATGCCGGCAACGACATCCTGGACCTCGCCTACATGGCACTGGCCCGGATCTCCTACGAATCGGAGAACTTCGACGCGGCCATCTTCTACTACAAGAAGATCCCCCGGGACTCCATCCGGGCCGGGACCGTCTTCTATGAACTGGCCTGGACCTACCTGATGAAGGGCGATTACAGCCGCGCCCTCGGGGCCTTCCAGATCCTTCATTCGCCGGTCTTCGGGACCACCTTCTACCCGGAACTCTGGATCCTGGAGGCCCGGGCCTTCGGGGACCTGTGTCGCTATGACCGGGCCTACCAGGCGCTCAAGCAGTTCGATCAGGAGATCGCCGTGAACATCGAGCCCCTGCGGCGATTCATCAACGCCCAGCGGAGCCCCGAGGAGTTCTACATGGCCTTCGTCCGGTCCGTGAACGAGCCCGGGTCCGCCACCGTGCGGCTTCCGTTGCAGTTGCAATGGCCCGTCCTCTCCAACGTGGAGTTCTACAACCTCTATCGGACCATCCGGCAGATCGAGCGGGAGGACCGGCTGCTCCGGGCCAACGCCGGGTCCCTGGGGACCTTCGCCCAGGAGATGCTGGTGAAACTGGCCGTGTTGAAGAAGGACGGCATCATCCGGGCCGGCGTGAAGGTCCAGCAGATCCTCACCGAGGTCCAGCAGAACATCGCCGATGCGCAGGTCCAGCAGACCGAGATCGAGGTGGACATCAATGCCGCCGACATCGACCGAATGACGCGGGAGATCCGCGTCTCGGTAGGCGAGGCCGAAGAGGAAGGAAAGGTCGTCCAGGGGCGCAGCGTGGCCATTGTCGGCGACGACACCGCGGTGTGGCCCTTCGAGGGAGAATACTGGGTCGACGAGATCCCCTATTTCCGAAGCCTGCTGACCAGCCAGTGCACCGAGCAGTGAGGCAACGACTCACTCCTTTCAATGCGAGGGTCCGATGAGCACAAGCCGTTTTTCCCTTTGCCTGGCGCTGCTGATCGCTGCCCCGGTGGCGGCCCAGACGGGAGGACAGCCCCAGGGCGCGCCTGGCAAGGCACCGGAGGCCGGCTCCCCTGCCGAGGGGCAACAGGGGCAACCCGGGACGGCCCGGAGCGGCAAGTTCAGCCTGGAACAGGCCGAGGCCCTGGCCAATGAGTCGCTCGCGGCGAAGATGCGCGCCATCAGCGAGAAGCGCCGGGAGAACATCGCCAAGCTCGAGCAGTTGCTGGCGAACCCCGACTACCGGAAGGACCCGGAGCGGGCCCCGAAGGTCATGCACATGCTCGCCGAGGCCTGGTGGGAGGAGCAGCTCTACCAGTACCTCCAGCAGCGGGCCGAGTGGGAGAAGGCGATGGAGGCCTACAACCAGGGACGCCTCACCGAGCCTCCCCAGGAGCCGGTCGAGGACTATTCCCGGTCCCTGGACCTCTATCGACGGATCCTCCAGGAATTTCCGGGGTATGCCCGCATTGACGAGGTCTACTACTACCTCGGGAAGGGCGCCCTGAAGGAGGGCAAGGCGAAGAAGAACCGGGCCCTGCAGAAGGAGGGCGTCGAGTACCTGAACCGCCTCGTGAAGGACTATCCGAAGTCCAAGTGGATCCCCGAGGCCCTGCTGGCCATGGCGGAGTACTACTTCGAGACGAACTCCCTGTTCTATGCCAAGACCAACTACGAGCGGATCATCCAGCAGTTTCCGAACTCGGCCATGGTCAACTACGCCATGTACAAACTGGCGTGGGTCTATTTCAACCTCCGGGAGTACGACACGGCCATCGAGATGTTCCAGAAGGTCGTGGCGGCCGTGGGCAAGCAGGGAACCGGCAAGGGCGTCATCGAGTTCCGGAATCAGGCCCTCAACGACCTTGTGGTGACCTTCGCCGAGGTGGACAACGGGTGGCAGCGAGCCCGGGACTACTTCCTGAAGGTCCTGTCCGAGGAGGAGGCCTACAAGAAACTGCGCATGCTGGGAGACCTCTACGTCGGGCAGGACAAGATCCCCGAGGCGGTGGCCCTCTTCCGGCACTTCATCGAGCGGGAGCGGACCACGCCGGCCATCGTCGAGTACTACAAGATCCTGCTGAGCCTCTACAAGAACACCAACGATTACGACATGCTGGACCGGGTGACGATGGAGGCCCTGGAGTACTTCAAGCCCAACGGTTCCTGGCGGACCGCGAACAGGAACCACGAGGAGGTCCTCCAGGAGGCAGACGCCCTCACGGAGGAACACCTGCTCTACATCGCGAACTACTACCATCGGGAGGCCCAGCGACTGAACCGGGCGGACCTCTATCGGAAGGCCGCCGAGAAGTACCAGGTCTACCTGTCGCGCTTCCCGGACAGCAAGAACGCCTACGTGGTGAACTTCTATTACGCCGAGATCCTCTATGACCAGATGAAGGACTACCAGCAGGCCCTCGAGCAGTACAAGAAGGTGATCGAGCGCGACACGAAGGGCGAGTACGTGGAGGATGCGGCCCTGGGCGTCATCTACGCGACGCAGGAACTGATGATTGCAGCGGGGATCAGCGAGGGGACGAAGCGGGGCGAGGGCATCGAGGTGGTCAAGGTGGACCCGAAGAAGGCCGAGGCCCCCATCCCCGAGACGGACCTCCACCCGCTGGAGGTGGACTACGTGGCCGCCGCGGACACCTACGTCCGGCTGCTGACGGACCTCATCCGGGACCCCGAGGTCCGAAAGAAGAATCCGAAGCGGGGCGAGAAGATCCCCGAGATCATGTTCATCGCGGCCCAGGTCTTCTACCGGCACGGGAAGTTCCAGGACGCGGTGGAACGGCTCCAGGTCCTCTTCGACTACGACCCCTCCTCGAAGTTTGCGGCCTATGCCGTGTTCACGCTGCTGGACTGCTACCAGCGGCTCCAGCAGTGGACCAAGGTCGAGGAGTGGGCCCGGCGCCTGATCGCCGCCCGGAACTTCACGGTCAGGTCCGAGAAGGACCTCAAGAAGATCGTCGCCATCGCGATGACCGAGAACGCCCGACTGCTGTCGGTCGAGAAGAAGTACGGGCAGGCCTCCGACGAGGCCATGCGGGTCTACGAGGAGTTCCGGGGCAACGAGGAACTGGCCTCGAAGGCCCTGTTCAACGTCGCGGCGCTGTATGAAAGCCAGAAGGAGCCGGACAAGGCCATCCGGGTCTACCTGCGCGTGGTCCGGGAGTTCCCGAAGAGTGACGTCGCCCCGGAGGCCCTGTTCACGGTGGCGATGATCTATGAGTCCCAGACGGAGTTCGAGAAGGCCGCCGAGACCTTCGAGGCGATGGAGCAGTTCCGGTCCATCCCGGCGCCCCAGGCCGGAGACTCGGAGGAGAAGAAGGAGAACTATCGGCACGTCCAGGCCCAGATGGCCGATGCCTTCCAGAACGCCGGCCTGATCCGGGAGGCCCTCGGGGAATACCGGGATGCCATCGAGGTGTACCAGAAGTTCCTGAAGCAGTTCCCTGAACACCCGGACGCCCCGATGGTGCACCTCCGCATCGGACGGGCCTACGAGGCCATGAACACGCCCGAGGGGCTCCGGAAGGCGCACGAGACCTACGCCGCGTGGCTCAAGAAGGGCTACAAGCGGGCCGACCTCGCGGTCGAGGCGGCCACCCGTGCGGGAGACTGCCTCAAGCGCCTGGACAAGGAGAAGCAGCGGAAGGCCGCCGTGGCCTTCTTCCAGCAGGCCCTGGACATCTTCAACCGCCTTCAGGACGCCGAGGCGGTGCGGACCTCGAAGCAGTACGCCGCGCAGGCCGCATTCGAACTGGCGGACTATCTCTACGACGACTTCTCGGCCCTCCGGATCCCCTCGACGGTGGATCCCAACGTGCTCAAGAAGGCCCTTGCGGCGAAGGCCGAGGCCCAGCAGCGGGCCGAGAAGGCCTTCGACGCGGTTCTGTCCTACAAGTCCGGAGGATGGTCCGCCGGAGCCCTCTTCAAGATGGGGCTGCTCTACTACGAGTTCTACAAGGAACTGGACAACGTCCCGATTCCCGACTGCCCCTGCCCGGGGGTTCCCCAGAAGGATTGCCGGATCGTGCAGGCGGCCTTCCGGAACGGCGACCTGGACACGATCCAGAAGTACGACTGGGGCATGGAGTGGCTCAGCGTCGCACCGACCTTCCAGGACCAGTACCGGAGCATCCTCGAGGAGATCATGCGGCCCGTCCAGGAGAAGTCCCTGCGGGCCTTCGAGCGGGCCCTGTCCCTGGCCCACGAGGAGAAGGTGTACAACAAGTGGTCGCGGGCCTGCGCCGAGTACGCGGTGCGGGTGAACCCGGACACCTTCCCGGTGGTCGGGGATGAACTGACGCGGAACAACCGGTCCAAGGACACCCTGGCGACCACTTCCTTCATCCGGACGCTGCGGCGCCAGGGGGTCGAGGTGCGCATGGTGGAGGAGGTGGCCCCATGAGGATTCTCGGAGTTGCCAGTCTTGGGGTCCTTGGAACCGTGTTTGTCGTCGCCTGCGGTGGTGGGACCGCCCAGGTCCGAGGAGACGGGACCGAGGCTGCCACCACCGCGGAGACGAAGAAGGACGGTGGCAAGAAGCAGCGCGAGCAGGTCACCATGCGCGTGGTCGAGGCTCCCAAGGAGCCCGAGTACGTCGATGGCGTGGACCGGGCAGCCCAGGATGCCTTCCGGCGGGGTGTCCGGGCCGTGTCCCAGACCCCTCCGGACTATGCCACCGCCCGGAGCGCCTTCGAGGAGGCGACCCGGCGAGACCCGGCCTTCCTGGAGGCCTGGTTCAACCTTGGCATGCTCTTCGAGCGGACCGGGCGGCCGCTGGAGGCCGTGGAGGTCTATCAGCAGGCCCTCCAGAAGAATCCGGGCAACCGGGATGCCAAGGCCGCCGTGGGCAAGGTCTATCTCTCGCTGGCAAAGAGGGCCCGGGAGGCCCGGGACACCCAGAAGGCCGATCGCTACGAGAGCGAGGCGAAGCGACTCTTCGACGAGGTCATCTCCGAGGACACGGACAATGTCCAGGCGAACAACGCCCTGGCGCTCTACTGGCTCATGCGGGGTGACCAGAAGACGGCCGAGGACTTCGTCAAGAAGGTGCTGCTGCTCCAGCCCCGGAACGTGGTCGCCCTGAACACCCGGGGCCTGATCAACCTCCAGGCCGGCCGGCTCAACATCGCGCGGTGGGTCTTCGAGGAGAAGGCCCTCCGGGAGGACCCCAACAGCACCGAGGCCCTCACGAACCTCGGGGTGACCTACCTGAAGATGGGAGAGACACCCAAGGCCGTCGCCTCCTTCGAGAAGGCCCTGGTGGTGGACCCCGACAACTTCGAGGCCCGGATGAATCTGGCGGCGATCTATCTGGAATACCTGCACTACCAGGCCGCCCTGGAACAGTATGACGCGGTGATCCGCCTCGTTCCCGGGGAGGCCGAGGCCTGGGTCGGTTCCGGTTCGTGCCTGCTGGGCCTGCACCAGCCCAAGGAGGCGGTCGAGCGCTGGAAGAAGGCCCTGGAACTGAACCCGAACCTGGGGCCCCTCTACGCCCGTATCGGCAAGGTGTACGAGAGTTCGCTCAACGACCTGGATCAGGCGATCCAGTATTACGACTGGTACCTCGAACGGGCGAGCCCGCCGGCCAACGACCCCATCCGGGGGCGGCTCCCGGTGCTCAAGGAGATGAAGGCCAACGGTGGGATCATGATGCCGCCGGAGCCCCAGGAGGAAACCGCTCCCCAGGGGGCCCAGCCGGAGCAGGGGGCCCAGCCGGAGCAGGGAACCCAGCCGGCTCCGGCCCCGGCGGCTCCCTCGGCAGAACCCGATGCGAAGTGATAGGATGAAGACGGCCTGCTTCACGGGAGGTGGACGATGAAGCGCCTGGGTTGGATGGTTCTCTGCGTGGGATTGCTGCTTCCGGGGCTGCTGCTGGCCCAGTCGGCACCCAAGGGCGGGGTGAAATCGAAGTTCTACGACTTTTCGGACCAGTTGATCGACGGCGACATCAAGAAGCCGACGGCCCTCTACACCGACGCCCGGCAGAAGGTGAAGTTCGAGCGCCTGCTGCGACTCAAGAAGTCGTTTCTGGACCCGATGATGCAGACGGCCAAGGAAGAGGTGTTCCGCTGATCCGCCAGAGATTCCCGCGCCCGCGAGGCGTCTCCCCGTGCCGTCCGGAGGTGCCGACCATGCGAGCCGCCCTGATCGTCCTCCTGCTGCTATCGGTCTGGGGATGTCGGAAGGATGTGCCGGCCACCGGGGAACCCGTGGCCACCAAGGCGCCAGTCGCTGCCACGGAGACCCAGGACCGGGCAGCGGGCACCCCTGGCGAGACGCCCCCGGCGCTGGAACGGGTTGCCTCCAGTTGTCCGGATCAGAAGGAAGTGGCCGCCGGAGGGGACGACACCCCGGAGGGGGTCCTCTACGATGCCTATCGCCTCGCACTGGGGGACGACTCGGAGGAAGGCCGGGAGGCCTTCTACCGACTCTTCACCCAGGGGGCTCCAAAGGACCACATCCTGGGCAACATCTGGCCCCGGGTGCGGGAGCACGTCGGCAAGTATGTCGCGGATCCCAGGAGGCCCGCCTACACCCTGTGCCGCCGGGTTCCCCTGGCGGCCGACCGGGTCAAGATCTTCGTTCGTTGCAATGACCCGCGGAAGTCGGACCCCCCCACGGTGCTGATCCTGGAGCAGGGGAAGTGGCGCCTGGACGTCATGACCCCGTGAGGTCCTACCGGGTCGGCGGGTCGTCCCGGACCTGCCAGGATGCCCCTTCCCGGACCACCATCCATCGCCCCTCCGTCTCTCCGGTCCTTCCGGCACGAGGGGTCAGGGTCAAACGGAAGGCCTCGGTGGCCCCCGATGGCGTCTCCACGGACTCGATCCGCGGAAGGAAGCCCTGGCGGTTGACGCAGCGGATCGCGGGGGAAGGGACCTGGCAGGCGGCATCATAGGCCGACAGGACCCGAGGGAGGTCGTTCCGTTCCAGGTGGAAGAGGAAGGGAGCCGCCGCCAGCAGGATCCCGAACGGGAAGACCAGCACGACGAGGTACCAGGGCCGCCGGGAGACGACCTCCCCGAAGGCCCGAGGAGGCGACGGGTCCTCCGACGAGGGAGCGCCGTTGTCGCCAGGAGGCACGGAACCAGAAGATTCAGGGACTTCTTGCTCGTTCATCGCAGGACCTCCCGCAGGCGCTTCCAGGCGCTGGTCGGCCCCGGAAGGCCGGCGCGTCGCATCCGAGCCGCAAGCATCGAGGAGAGTCGCCGGTAGAGGGAGGGGATGTCCCGGGACCGTCCGGCCCATTGCCTCAGCGCCGCGAGATTGGCCTTGACGGTCCCGGCATCCCCTCGGGCCAGAGGCCCGGTGAGGGCCGACGGGGAGGGCTGGTTCTCGAGGTTGTCCGACAGGGAGCGGAAGAGTCGGGCCGCCACCCGTTGGGGGTCGGGAACACCCAGGTCCCGGAAGACGTCGGCCGCGCAGAAGACGAGTTCGGCCGGGAGGTTCGCCGCCAGCACGGCGGCCCCATGGGCCAGGGGCTTCCGGGCCGGATCGATGGGAATCGGCATCCCTTCGATGGCGAGGACCAGCGCCTGGGCAATGGCGATCCCTGCCTCGTCGCCCTCCACCAGGAAGGGAACGCCTCCGGGGATGGGAAGGGGCGGATCCGGCGGGGGAAAGGCGAACAAGGGATGGGCGGAAAAGCGCCCCGCCACTCGGTCGGCAAATCCGGGAGCCAGTCCCGAGGAGGGGAGCACCCCCGACAGGTGTCCCAGGACCAGGCGCGATCCAGGCTCCGCCGGGAGGACGATCCGGTCGGCCACCTCCGGAAGGCACCGGTCCGGCACGGCCAGGACCACCACCGTCGGACGGGTTCCTGGGAATGCCAGGGAATCCAGATGCCGGAACGGCACGGGGAGGTTCCGGGCGGGGGCGTGTCGAAGGACCAGCAGAACCGGGAACCCCGCATCGCGCAGAGCGCAGGCCAGGGACGTGCCCGCCTTTCCCGCGCCCACGATGAAGACGGGACCGGGATCCCGAGCCCCCTTCACGATCGATCCTCCCGGCGATAGAGACCACGGCGACGAATCTCTTGCAGCACGGACAGTGGAACCCGGTCCGACACGTCCTCTCCCCGGGAGATGGCCGCCCGGATCTCCGTGGACGAGATGGCAGGAAGGGCCGGCGAGTGGGCCCGGGGGTCCCGGGCGCCTCGAGCCAGCCAGAAGGGAGGAGCAAGGCGCACGACCTCGTCAAAGGACCGCCAGCGATCCCGCTCGTCCAGGATGTCGGTTCCCAGGAGCAGGTGGAACCGGGTCCCGGGGTTCCGGTCCACGAGGTGCCGGACGGTCTGGATCGTGAAGGAGGGGCTGGGGAGACGGGACTCGAGCGTCGAGACGTGGGCCCCGTGACCGAAGGTCCGAAAGGCCAGCCGGGCCATCGCGACTCGTGCCTCGAACGGGGACCCGTCCTTCCCGAGGGGGTGATCGAAGCAGGGCAGGATCAGGACCTGACGACAGGGAGTGCAGGAGAGGGCCCAGGCGACGGCCATCACGTGCGCGACGTGGGGCGGGTCAAAGGAACCGCCGAAGATGCCGACGTGTCGAGCGGACCCGAGGTCCATGGACGCCTCCGGGCGAATGATACCAGACGGCGGCACGGATGGACGGGGCACGATTCCGCCGTGGCATCGTCGGCAGGGCCAGCCCGCCGTTCCCGTGCAACCGTCGGGCCGGGCGGGATCGACTGTCAGGGGTAGATCAGGTCCGGTTGTCGGTCCTCGAGGAAGGGGGTTCCGGCCGCCACGGCATCGGCCCAGACCTCTCGGGGGTCCCGTGCTTCCAGCAGGCGGCGGCGGAGGGCCTCGTCACCCAGGAGCAGGTCCAGGGCCAGACGATCGGCGACGAACTCGTACTGGTCGGTCCGGAGCGCGAAATCCTCGGGCCAGAGGGTGGCCGCCGCCCAGACCACCGCGAATCCCACCAGCAGGGGCAGGAAGGAGCGGAGGTCCCGGATCACCAGGTGACATCCCCCGCAGCGGAGTCCCTGGTGCTTGTCCTTGTCCGGGGTGAACCACAGGGGCCGGAAGAGGGTTCCCGGCAGTTCCAGGCGGTTCAGGGCATCGGACAACCGGCGGGGGTCCCGGATCCAGGGGGCCCCGAAGACCCGGAAGGGCAGGGGGGTCCCCCGTCCCTCGCTCAGGTTCGTGCCTTCCAGCAGGCACATCCCCGGATAGACAAGGGCCGTCTCCCAGTCCGGGATGTTCGGAGAGGGCGGGATGAAGGGGAGCCCGGTGTCGGGCCAGGTCATCCCTCGGGTCCAGCCCTCGCAGGGCAGGACCTCCAGGTCCAGGGACAGGCGATCCCGGCGAACCAGCATCCGGGCGGCCTCTCCGGCCGTGAGACCGTGGCGATTGGGCAGGGGAAGCCAGGACACGAAGGACCGGAGGTGGGCCAGGGGCAGGTTCCCTTCGACCTGGAGACCTCCAATCGGATTCGGGCGGTCCAGGACCAGGGCCGGGACCCGGGCCTCGGCGCACGCCGACAGGGTCATCGCCATCGTGGCGAGGTAGGTGTAGTAGCGGGCCCCGATGTCCTGGAGGTCCACCACGAGCAGGTCCAGGCCTGCCAGGGATGCGGCGGAAGGCGCCAGGGAGGCCGCGTCGTGGCCATACAGGCTGCGAATCGGGATCCCCCACCAGGGGTCGACCTGGTCCTCGACGGCGACCATGTACGGGGCATCTCCCCACAGGCCATGTTCCGGTGCCAACAGGAAGGCGGGCCGGAGCGCCGGGTTCCCGCAGAGGGGGTCGAGGATCGACCGCCCGGTGTCGTCCACCGACGCGCCGTGGCACAGCAGGGCCCAACGACGTCCAGACAGCCTCCGGTGGGCCTCCTGCAGGAAGCGACTGGCGCCCGGTCTCGTCATGGCCGCCCCTCCAGGGAGTCCGGCAGACCTTCCAGCAGGGCCTTGAGGTCAGCGGCCAGCAGGACCGCCTCCTGGATCGCGTCGGGCTCTGCGGTCCTTCGAGAGCCCAGCACCGCCACCGGGATCCCCTCGGGAATGGCGAGGGTCATTCCCGGGGGCAGACGGAGATCGGAACCGGTTCGCGAGGATCCGGGGGCACTTCTCCGGGCCAGGGAGAAGGAGAGGGTCGTCTGGTCTCGGCCCCCCCGGCCCTCCAGGGCCGTCTTGGCCTGATCCAGGGTGCCCGACGGGACCCAGGTCAACAGGTCGATGCCGACCGGGTCCCGGGAGGCGATGCCGACCACCCGGATGGCCCCATCCGGGAAGGCCCCGTTCCAGGCCTGACGCACTGCCTGGGTCACGAGGGCGACACCCTGCGAAAGGGCCTGCATCCGGTGGGACCAGGAGCCCAGGGTCTGGACACGCATCGGGCTGTCCACGTGTCTCCAGGACGGAGGCGGTTCGATGCCCTCAACTGCCAGTCCCACGGTCATCTCGGCATCGCGGGGTTCCTCCAGCAAGTCTCCGCTTCGAGGGTGCACCAGCAGGGGCACGATCCGGCCTTCCTGGTGGAGCGAGAAGACCTCCTCCAGGCCGCGGAAGAGGGGGCCGCGGCCTTTTTCCCAGCGCCAGACCTGGATGTCCCGGAGGGGGCGAGGCAGGGGTTGCACGGGCAGCGGGGCCGAGAGATGCACGATCAGGCCGTCCAGGGAAACCGGTTCCGCCAGGGGACCAGGCGGGTCCTCCATGGGGGAATCGTCCAGCAACACGACGCGCCTGGGGCGCAAGAGGTCCCTTTCCCGGGCCAGCCCGGCCAGGGCCTCGCCATCCGGGTCCGGGTGGGCCGCGATGACGGCGATTCCCGGCCCAGGCTGACCGGGTCGCTGGAGGGAGGCCATGGCCCAGGTCGCGGCCAGGAGCCGAAGGGCCCGTCGCTGGTCCTGCGGGTCCTCCAGGAGTCCTCGGCGGGAGGCCTGGGACGGCAGCGGGGAGACAAGCACCACCTCCTCGGGACCCTCGGGGCCGACCCGCCCCACCAGGGACACTCCCCGGCCCCGGGAATCGCTCGAGGCGACCTCCAGCACCGACATCTCGGCGAAATAGCAGTAGGAGAGCAGGCGGTCCAGGAAGGGGATCCGGCTCCCGAGGCCCTCCACCAGGGCGCGTTGTAGGTCGAATGCCACGGCGGCCAGTATAACGGATTCCAGGATTCCCCGTTAGAATGGTTCCGCGTCTTCCGGGGCGGAGACATGGCGGCGCGCATCGAGGCGGTGGCCTTCGACCTGGGCCAGGTGCTGGTCCGTGTCCACCTGGACGCCGGACTCTGGCCGGCCCTGATCGAGGCCGGGGGCGGGGACACGGGCGACATCTCCCGTCTACGGGAAAACGACCTGCTGGTGGCCTTCGACTGCGGGCACCTGGACCCGATGCAGTTCCATGAGGCCTTCCTGCAGCGCACGGGACTCGCGATGGGGTTTGTGGAGTTCGCATCCCGCTGGTGCGATGTCTTCAGCCCGGTGCCCGGAATGGAGGACCTGGTGGAGGACCTGGCGGTCGCCGGGATCCGACTGGGAGGACTGTCGGACACGGACCCGCTGCACTTTCCCTGGTGCCAGCGCCACTTCCCGGCGGTGCGCCGGATTTCCACCTGGGTCCTGTCCTACGAGGTCGGGGCCATGAAGCCCGATCATCGCCTCTACCGGGCGTTGATCCACGGCCTGGACCTGCCGCCGGACCGGATCCTGTTCGTGGACGACCTGGAACGAAACGTGAACGGCGCCCGCGAACTGGGGATCGAGGCGGTTCGCTTCACGGGGGTCGAGGGGCTGCGGCGGTACCTGGAGGAACGGGGAATCCTGTCTTCTCAGCGGGGTGGACGGGACTCGAACCCGCGGCCTCTGGCTTGACAGGCCAGCGTTATAACCGACTTAACTACCACCCCGACGATCAAAGAGTGGCCCTGTGGGCGAAACAGGGCTCGAACCTGTGACCCGCAGCGTGTAAGGCTGCTGCTCTTCCGGCTGAGCTATTCGCCCGGGGCCAAATGCGCGAGTCTTTTACGACAGGAATGGAAACCTGTCAAGGAAAATCAGGCGTCCTCGAACGGAAAGGCCAGGACCTCGTCGATCCGGGCGGCTCCCAACAGGAGCATCGCCACCCGATCGAAGCCCAGGGCGACCCCGGCGCAGGGGGGCAGGCCGCTGCGGAGGGCCTCGACGTACCGCATGTCGACGGGAGGCTCCACGAGGCCCAGGGCCCGGCGTGCCTCCAGATCCTCCCGGCACCTCCGCAGGTACTCGTCGGCGTCCAGGACCTCCGTGAACCCGTTGGCCAGTTCCAGGCCCGCCCCATAGAGCTCGAATCGCTCGGCCACCCGCGGGTCCCGTTCGGACAGGCGGGCCAGGGAGGCCTGGTCCGCCGGGTACTCCACCAGGAACTCGGGCCGGCCCCTCCCCAGGGTGGGCTCGACCCGTTCCACCAGGAGCAGGTCCCGGGCCTCCGGGTCCAGCGGGAAGGGATCCGGTGCTCCGGCGCGCCGGAAGGCCTCCTGGAAGGAGGTCCGGGGCCAGGGGCCTTCGAGGATCAGGGCCGCCCGGACCGAGGGAATCTCCGGGGACTCCCGAATGCCCAGGACCCGCGCGAGGTGCTGCACCAGTCGCTCACAGTCGTCCTGGATGGCCCGGTAGTCCACTCCCACCCGGTACCACTCGACGATCGTGAACTCGGGATTGTGTCGGTCTCCTCGCTCTCCGGCCCGGAAGGCACGGGTGACCTGGAAGATGCGGTCCATCCCGGTCGCCAGCAGGCGCTTCATGTGGAACTCGGGGCTGGTGGTGAGCCAGCGGGATTCGTGGCGCAGGCCCGGCCCCTCCAGCCGGAAGGGCGAGAGGTGGACCTCCACGCCCGGCGAGGCGCAGGCAATCGGAGTCTCCACCTCCAGGAACCCCTCCTCCCAGAAAAACTCCCGGAGGGCCCGCAGCAGGGACCCCCGGAGCGGAAGGTTCCGCAGCAGCAGTTCCCTTCGGGTCGACGGCGGGAAGGAGGGGGCCATCGGGAGCCTCCAGCGACGGGAGGCTACTTCTTCACGCGCTCGACGTAGGTCCCGTCCCGGGTGTCGATGCGAATCCAGTCGCCCTGGTTCAGGAACAGGGGGACCTGGAGGGTGGCGCCGGTGTTGATCGTCGCGGACTTCGTGGCGCCGGTGGCCGTGTCCCCCCGCATCCCCGGTTCCGTGTAGGTGATCTCCGCCTCGATGAAGGTCGGAAGTTCGACGTTCATGGGCGTTCCCTCGTAGAAGAGGATGTCGACCACCATGTTCTCCATGAGGAACAGGGCAGCGTCCCCCATCACCTTCCGGGGGATGCTGATCTGCTCGTAGGACTCCTGGTCCATGAAGTGGAAGTCTTCCCCGTCGTTGTAGAGATACTGGGCCCGGTGCTCTTCGAGATTGGCCTCCTCGAGGCGTTCACCGGTCTTGAAGGTCCGCTCCAGGACCTGGCCCGTGCGCAGGTTCTTGAGGCGGACCCGGGTGAAGGCGGTCCCCTTGCCGGGCTTCACGAACTGGAAGTCCACGACGATCCAGGGATCGCCGTCCATCTTGATCTTCAGGCCCTTCCGGATGTCCGAGGTCTCGTACACCGTCCACTCCCTGCGCAAGGCGCGCCGTTTTTACAGCAGATCCCGGCGGGTTGCAAGCCCTTGACGGGAGGTCGTGTTTGTCTTCCGGGGGGAGGACGGGAGAGGCCCTTCGAAGGAAGGGGGCACGTGTCACAGATCGCGGCCCACAAGGCGCCGGTAGGCCTCGCGGTAGCGGTCCGCGGTCTGATCCACGACCTCCTCGGGGAGCGTCGGGATGGGTGGCTCCTTGTTCCAGTGGATCGACAGCAGGTAGTCCCGGACGTACTGCTTGTCGAAGGAGGGCTGGGAACGGCCGGGTTCGTAGGAGTCGGCGGGCCAGAAGCGGCTGGAGTCGGGGGTGAGGACCTCGTCACAGAGGGTCAGCCGTCCGTCGACGATCCCGAACTCGAACTTGGTGTCGGCAATGATGATTCCGCGGGAGCGGCCATACTCCTCGGCATGGCGATAGAGGGCGATGGATGCCTCCCGGACTTCCCGGGCCAGATCGGGCCCGATCTGCCGGACGACCTCCTCGAATGGGATGTTCTGGTCGTGTCCCGACTCGGCCTTGGTGGACGGCGTGAAGATGGGATCGGGCAGGCGGCCGCTTTCCACGATGCCCTCGGGAAGGGAGATGCCACAGACGGCCCCGGTCTCCTGGTAGTCCTTCCATCCGCTTCCGACCAGGTATCCCCGCACGATGCACTCCATCGGCAGCATCCGGGCCTTCCGGGCCAGCGTGAAGCGCCCCTCCAGGACCTCGCGGTGCGCATGGAGGGCCTCCGGGAGGTCCTCGATGCGGGTGCTGATCAGGTGGTTCGGGACCAGGCCTTCGGTCCGGTTCATCCAGAAGGCCGACAGGAGGTTCAGGACCCGCCCCTTGTCGGGAATGCCGTTGGGCAGGACGTGGTCAAAGGCCGAGATCCGGTCGGTGACCACAATCAGCAGGGAATCGCCCAGGTCGTAGATGTCCCGCACCTTCCCGCGGGAACGACAGGGAAATCCTGGGAGATCGGTCCGAAGGACGATCGTGGACATGGGGGCCTCCGGGGAAAAGGTGGCCCATTCTACCGGCGGAGTCGGGAAGGTC
Organism: Deltaproteobacteria bacterium; assembly: GCA_029547805.1. Classification (GTDB taxonomy): domain Bacteria; phylum Myxococcota_A; class UBA9042; order DTJE01; family DTJE01; genus JAGOKF01. The sequence continues at coordinate 125,958 of JAKPOP010000003.1, read as the reverse complement.
AACGACGCGCCGCGGGACGGGACCAGCCGTTGACCGCGAGGTCGATCAGGAAGCCGAAGAGCAATCCGACGGCCGTTCCGGCGGCGCTCCAGGCGAAGTCCCGGGCCGAGGGCTGCCCGGCGCCTGCCAGGTCCACCAGTTCCTTCAGGGCCCCGGAACCCAGTCCCACCGAGGCCCCCAGGATCGCCCCCGCGTCCCGGGAGCGGATCAGGCCGGTCCCCAGGGCATAGCCGGAGGCCGACAGGACGAAGGTCCCGGTGAAGTGGAGGGCCTTGTCCCTGCCGGCCCAGGAGTCCGCCGGGGCGGCCCGAAGGGAGCGGGCCGGAAACAGACCGAACAGCAGGCAGGCGGCCATCAGGCCCGAGGCGATCCGGTGCCGGGCGTTCCTCATCCGGGCTGGTCTCCATCGCCCAGGTGGGCCCCATGACATTTCTTGTACTTCTTGCCCGATCCGCAGGGACAGGGGTCGTTGCGGCCGACCTTCGGGAAGGCCCTGGTCACCGGTCCGGCCTTTCCTCCCGAGGCGGCAGCGGCCTGGGAGGCCACCTCTCGTGCCTCGCCGGGACTTCCGGCAGCGGCCAGTTCGGGCATCACACCCCGGCCGTAGGTCATCGAGACCCGGCTTCGGAGGCGCCGGAGCCGCTCCACGTCCCGTTCTCCCTGGATCTCGACCCGGAAGAGGGTCTCCACCACCTGGGTGTTGATGAGGTCCAGCAGTTGCTTGAACAGTTCGTAGCCTTCCTTCTTGTAGAGGACCTTCGGGTCCTTCTGGGCATAGGCCTCGAGGTAGATCCCCTCCTTCAGGTGATCCATCGCGTAGAGGTGGTTCTTCCACAACTGGTCGATGGCCCGAAGGTATCGTTCCCGCTCGTACTGCCACCAGGCCTCGCGCATGCGGTCCCGGAGGGTGCTCCGGTCCTTTTCCCAGGCCTCGGCATCGAAGTCCACGGTCCCGGGGGCGGGCGGCGGGAGGTTCGATTCCACGGCCCGCTCAACCGTCGCGTCCTCCTTCTGCTGGAAGGCATCGAGGAGGAGTTTCACCAGGCGGGAGGTCAGGGTCTCCGGGGCCTCCGAGAGGACCTCGAGCGGCACCTTGAGACGGAGGTTCGATGCCAGTTCCGCCGCGAGGCCCACGAAGTCCCACTGCTCGGGGTTCACCCCCTCGGGACAGAACTGGTCCAGGAGACGGTAGGCGTACTGCTCGATGGTGGTCCGGACCAGGGCACCGATGTCCTCCCTGGGGTCCAGCACCCGGCGCCGCAGGGTGTAGATGCTCTGCCGCTGCTGGTTCATCACGTCGTCGTATTCCAGCAGGTTCTTGCGGATGTCGAAGTTGCGTCCCTCGACCCGTTTCTGGGCGCTCTCGATGGCCTTGGTGACCCAGCGGTGCACGATGGGCTCGTCGTCCGGGACGTTGAGGCTCTCCATGATCTTCTTGATCTGGTCGCCTCCGAAGATGCGCATCAGGTCGTCGTCCAGGGACAGGAAGAAGATGGACTCGCCGGGGTCGCCCTGGCGCCCCGCACGGCCCCGCAACTGGTTGTCCACCCGCCGGGACTCGTGGCGCTCGGTGCCGATGATCATGAGGCCGCCGGCCTGCAGGACCTCCTCCCGCTCCGCCGCGCAGACCCGCCGGAACTGCTGGAGGACCTCCTGGAACTTCTCGCTCTCGGTGCTCTCGGCCTGGGTCCGGGCCAGGGCCTCGGGGTTTCCTCCCAGCAGGATGTCGGTTCCGCGTCCCGCCATGTTGGTGGAGATGGTCACGGCGAACTTCCGGCCCGCCTGGGCGATGATGTCGGCCTCCCGGGCGTGGTTCTTGGCGTTCAGGACGTGGTGGGGGATGTTCTCCTTCTTCAGCAGGCGGCTCACCAGCTCGGACTTCTCCACCGAGGTCGTTCCCACCAGCACCGGCTGGCCCTTGGCGTGACATTCCTTGATCTGGGCCAGCACCGCCAGGAACTTGGCCCGGTCGTTCTTGTAGACCAGGTCCTCGTGGTCGTTGCGGATCATCGGGCGATTGGTCGGGACCACCAGGACGTCCAGATTGTAGATCCGGGCGAACTCCTCGGCCTCGGTGTCGGCGGTGCCGGTCATGCCCGCCAGTTTCCGGTACATCCGGAAGTAGTTCTGGAAGGTGATCGTCGCGAGGGTCTGGTTCTCCTCCTTGATCCGGAGGCCCTCCTTGGCCTCGACGGCCTGGTGCAGCCCGTCGGACCAGCGGCGACCGGGCATCTTCCGTCCGGTGAACTCGTCGACGATGATGACCTCGGTGCCCTCGACCACGTAGTGGACGTCCCGCTTGAACAGGGCATGGGCCTTCAGGGCCTGGTAGACGTGGTGGACCAGTTCCACGTTGTCGCCGTCGTAGAGGTTTCGGACCCCCAGGCGGCGTTCGACCTTGTCCACACCCGACTCGGTCAGGGCCACCGAGTGGGCCTTCTCGTCCACGGTGTAGTCCTCGTCCCGGCGCAGGGACGGCACGATGGCGTTGACCGTGTAGTAGATCTCCGACGACTCCTCGGCGGGACCGCTGATGATCAGGGGCGTCCGGGCCTCGTCGATGAGGATGCTGTCCACCTCGTCCACGATGGCATAGTGGAAGGTCTTCACCTGGCCGTTGACGGTCCCGAACTGGAAGTACCGGTGCACCATGGAGTCCAGGCTGAACTTCATGTTGTCCCGGAGATAGTCGAAGCCGAACTCGTTGTTCTGGCCGTAGGTGATGTCGGCGAGGTAGGCCTGCTGCCGCTCCTCGTCGGTCATGCCGTGGACGATCACCCCCACCGACAGGCCCAGGGCGCGGTAGATCGGCCCCATCCACTCGGCGTCCCGGCGGGCCAGGTAGTCGTTGACCGTGACGAGGTGGGCCCCCATGCCCCGATCCGGCATCTCGGGGTCCGGTTCCAGGGCGTTCAGGACCAGGGCGGTGGTGGCAACCAGCGTCTTCCCCTCGCCGGTCTTCATCTCGGCGATCATTCCCCGGTGCAGGGCGATGCCGCCGATCAACTGCACGTCGTAGTGCCGCATGCCGGTCGTGCGCCGGGAGGCCTCCCGGACCGCCGCGAAGACCTCCGGGAGGATGTCGTCGAGGGTCTCCCCGTCCCGGAGACGTTGCCGGAAGACCTGCTTGAGGCCGCGCATCTCCTCGTCGGACATCTGCTGGAAGTGGGGCTCCAGCTCGTTGATCCGCGCGACGATGGGGCGCATCCGCTTGAGTTCGCGCTCGTTCTTGGTCCCGAAGATCTTCTTGAGCCAGTCCATCGAGTCCTCCGATTCTGCCCGGGACCCGGTGGGTTCCGAGGGCGCTGGAGTCTACCATGGACACCGACTCTGCTAGGAACAAGCCCGGCCGTCGTGCTAGGATGCGGTTCGTGCGCGAATCAGGAGGGACCGATGGCCGAAGGACCCGATCTGGCGGAAGAGTCCTCGGGAAGGCGGGCGGTGGATGGGGTGCTGGACCTGGCCCGGAAGGCCGTCGGGACCTCGGTGAAGTCCCTGCTGAGCTCCGAGGAGGGACTGCGACAGGTCCTCTCGGCGGTGATCCCGAAGGAGGTGGGCCAGGCCGTGAGGGCGGAACTCGCGGAACTGCGGCGGGATTTCCTGTCGGCCTCGGTGCGGGAACTGAACGGCTTCCTGTCCCACGTGGACCCGGCGAAGGAAATGCAGCGGCTGCTCACGGACCTGGTCTTCGACATCCGGGTCCAGGTGGGCATCCGTCGCCGGGACCCGGCAGTGGATGGCGGCCCGGAGGCCCCCCCTCCGAAGGCGCCGGTCCGACCTCGAAAGAAGACCCCCGCCCCCCGGTCGCGGAAAGGCTAGGGACTCCGGATTCGTGCCAGGAAGTCCCGTACGGCCTCCATGTCCGGCGCCGAGGGATGGGCCTGTCGGACCAGGGCGCAGGCCGAGGAGGCATCCAGGCCCTGGCGCCAGGCCATCCAGGCCGCTGCCACCGTCGGCGAACGATTCAGTCCGGCGGCGCAGTGCAGGTAGACCTGGTGGTGGCGCTGCAACAGGTCGTCCAGCCGCATCGCGGCCGCACCGACGAGTCGTTTCAGAGCGACGGGTTCCAGGTCCGGAATCGGCACCCGGTCCAGCGTCATCCCCAGGGAGGAGGCGACCCGGGCGGCGACGTCGGGAAGCAGCCCGTACTGCGCCGCCTCCGCCTCCGGCTGGAGCGACAACAGGGCGTCCACGCCCCGATCCCGGATGGCCTGGAAGTGATTGAGCGACGTCGGGGCCCGGCCCACGAAGAGCCCGGACGCCACGAGGTCCATCGAGAAGGACTCCCACATGGGGGCATTGTCGAACAGAATGGCACGGGAAATCCATGTCCTTGACACGACCGCTTGACAGGGGGCCGGTCTTTGCGGAGCATTCGCCCGTCGGACGGCAAGGGCCGCCCCAAGACTCTCATTGGGAGGTTTCCCCATGGCCATGAAGATCGACCCGGACCTCTGCGTTTCCTGCGGTGCCTGCGAGGAGGCGTGCGACATCAACCACGCCATTTCCCCCGGGGACCCTGCCTACGTGATCGACCCCCAGAAGTGCGACGAGTGCGCGAGCGCGGGCGTTCCCTCGAAGTGCGTTCCGACCTGCGGCGTGGACGCCATCACGAAGGCCTGAGAAGAACGGCCTCCGACCTTGTTCCTCCCACCGATTCCCGGTAGACTGCCCCCCAGAGCGGAGATGGAGGTCCCCATGAAGAGGATGGCCCGGTGGCTGGTCCTGGTCCTGGTGTTGGCCTCGGGGACGGGGTGCCAGTCCCTCAAGAACCGGCTGGGGATCGGCGTGACGGTCTCCAATCCCGACGCCGGGACCCCCGAGAAGGTCCTCCAGGACGTCCTGAAGGCCGCCACGATGCCCGACGACCAGGAGGCCTGGATCGCCTTTGCGGAACTGCTCCACTCGGAGGAGCTGGCCTCCCCGGCGGCGATGAACGAGTGGGAGACGATGCGATTCCCGGCGCTGCGCCGAAAGGCCAGGTACCTGCTCAAGGACGCCTCGGCGCTGACCTACGTCGTGATGGAGAAGCGGACCGAGGGAAACAACCTGAAGGTCTTCGTCCAGAACAGCCAGAGCGACATGGCGACGCCCTGCAGCCTCCGGCGCGACCCTGCACGAAACAACGCCTGGAAGGTCTTCAACTCCTGCTTCTGAGAAGCGCGGGAGGCGCCTGCGGGACCTGGGCTTCCGGATCGCCCCGGACAGGAATCTCCGGGCGGAACAATGCCCCTCCCGCAGGACCTGTGCCCTCGCAGGTCAGGGGACGGGTTCGACGGTCTCGACGCCGGGGACCAGTTCCCGGAGCACCTGCTCGATGCCGTACTTCAAGGTGTAGATCGAGGAGGGGCAGTGGGCGCAGGCGCCCTGGAGCCTCAGGTAGACCGTCTTTCCGTCCTCGGAGACGTCCACCAGTTCGCAGTCGCCGCCGTCGTTGACCAGGGATGGGCGGATCTGGTCCAGGATCGACTGGATGGCTGCCCGGTGTTCCTCGGGAGTCGCTCGGGGGGTGTCGTTCGTTTCCATCAGGGGGTCGCCCCGCAACAGGTCTCCGGAAGGGTAGCAGACCGGGTGTGGACGTCAACGGGCGATGCGGCGGATGCAACTGGGACTACAATGCGCGGGGGTCGACACCCGGGGGCAGGGATGATTCGAATCGGTCAGGCGATCGGACTGGAGGAGATGGAGGCGGTGGTTCATCGTCGGGAGAAGGTGACACTGGACCCCGAGGCCCTGGACCGGATCCGGTCCGGTCGGGCGGTGGTCGAGGGGCGCCTCCGGGATGGACTTCCGCACTACGGCATCAACACCGGGTTCGGCGCCCTGGCCGAGGTTCCGGTCCCCTTCGAGGACCTGGCCCGACTGCAATGGAACCTCGTTCGAAGCCACGCCGCGGGGGTCCGGGAGCCTCTGGACCAGGACGCGGTCCGGGCGACGATGCTGCTCCGGGCCCAGGTGCTGGCCACGGGCCTGGCCGGGGTCCGGCCCGAGGTGGTCCTGTTGCTGGTCGAGATGCTGAACCGAGGAGTGCACCCCGTCGTGCCCTCCCGGGGATCGGTGGGCGCCTCGGGGGATCTGGCTCCCCTGGCCCACATGGCCCTCGTGATGGTGGGGGAGGGGAGGGCCTGGGTCGACGGCCAGGAGTGGTCTGGGGCCGATGCCCTGGCCCGGGCGGGCCTGACCCCGCTGGAACTCCAGCCCAAGGAAGGCCTGGCCCTGGTCAATGGAACCCAGGTCCTCACGGCGGTCGGGGCCGTCGCCCTGTGGGAGGCCTTGCACCTGGTCCAGATCGCCGACGTGATCGGTGCCATGACGCTGGAGGCGGCCCTGGGGACCCCGGACGCCTTCGACCCCCGGATTCTCCAGGCGCGTCCCCATCCCGGACAGGTCGCCTCGGGGCGCTGGCTCCAGGCCCTGCTCCGGGAGAGCGAGATCCGGGAGTCCCACCGATCCAGTCCGCACCGGGTCCAGGACCCCTACTCCCTGCGGTGCATGCCCCAGGTCCACGGGGCCGTCCGGGATGCCCTGGAGTTCGTCCACCGCGTCGTCGTGACGGAGATGAACTCCGCCACCGACAATCCCCTGGTCTTCCCCGAAGGGGCGATCCTCTCGGGAGGGAATTTCCACGGGGAGCCGGTGGCCCTGGCCCTGGACTTCCTGGCCATCGCCGCCGCGGAACTCGGGTCCATTTCGGAACGACGCGTGGAGCACCTGCTCAATCCCGCGCTCTCGGAGGGGCTGACGCCCTTCCTGGCATCCCACTCGGGCCTCTGCAGCGGCTACATGATGGCCCAGGTCTCGGCAGCCTCCCTGGTCAGCGAGAACAAGGTCCTGGCCCATCCCGCCTCGGTGGACAGCATCCCCTCCTCGGCCAACCGGGAGGACCACGTGAGCATGGGGATGACCTCGGCCCTGAAGGCCCGGCAGGTGGTGGACAACGTCCGGTGGGTGCTCGCCCTCGAGGCCCTGTGCGCTGCGGTCGGGATCGATCAGCGGGCCCCGAGGCGCCCGGGAAGGGGCGTCCAGGCGGCTCACCGGGTGATCCGGGAGGCGGTGCCGCCCCTGGACGGGGACCGGCCCGTGGGTCCCGATGCCGATCGCATCCAGCGATTGCTGCGTCCCGGCGGCGGTCTGCTGGAGTCCGTCCGGGAGGCCCTTTCGGAAGGAGCCTGAGGCCAACGGCTACGGCAGCGCAAGGAGGGATGGGAGGACCTCGGCGGCCCTGCCCAGGTGGACCTCGTCGAAGTAGCGGTGGTTTTCAGGAGGTTCGAGGTTCACGAGGACCGATCGGGCCCCCTGGTCCCGAGCCACGAGGATCAGGCCCGCGACGGGCCAGACCACGCCCGAGGTCCCGACGACCAGGAACAGGTCGCAGCGCTTGACGGCCTGCTCCGCTGCGAAGAGGACCTCTGGGTCCAGATGCTCGCCGAACCAGACCACCGCCGGTCGGAGGAGCCCTCCGCATTCGCCGCAACGGGGGGCGCCATCCAGGTGGAGTTCCTCGTCCTGCCACGCGGTCTTGGAGCGGGGACACGCGGGGTTCGCGCACCGGGTGCGGAAGAGCGATCCGTGAACCTCCAGGACGTTGCGGGCCCCGCCTCGCTGATGGAGCCCGTCCACGTTCTGGGTGATCAGCGTGAAGCGACCCCGGGATTCCAGGAATCGCTCCAGGGAGGCCAGGGCCCGGTGGGCGGCATTGGGATCGGCGGCCATCGCCTGCCGTCGCCGGTGACTGTAGAAGCGCCAGACCAGATCCGGGTCCCGGAGGAAGCCCTCGGGGGTGGCCACCTGGGTGACATCGTGCTGTTCCCAGAGTCCGCCGGAGTCCCGGAAGGTGGCAAGACCCGAATCGGCAGAGATGCCCGCACCGGTCAGCACGGCCACGGACATGTCGGGACGAAGCGCCAGGGACATGGTCCAGGTCTCCGCAAGGTCCAGGATCCTTGAGTCTCCCCGGAATGGGAGTGTCGTCAAGTCCGGTCGCCCTTCCCATGACGGACCGAGCGGCGCCCCTGGGCCGTGAGACCTGGAAGCGGCTCATCGTGCGGGGATGGGCCTGACCGGATCGCTCCCTCGCTGGAGGGTCTCGCGAAGACGCGCTTGGCAATGCGGGACCCTTCGGATAGACTCCGACGGCCGTGAACGCGGCGCTGCGACAGGAGGATGGGAGTTGGTCTTCGGGGGGCCCTTCGCCGGATTCGATGACGCGACCCTCTCGGTCTTCGATTCCCGGAAACAGTCGTCGAACCAGTACAACCGGGAACGGATGGCGATCCGGGAGGCCCTCCGGGACCTGGGCGAGGCCGCCGCAGGACCTCTGACCCGGGAGCGGTCCTTCTCCTGGGAGGTCAGCCCCCATGTTCCTTGCCTCTTCAACCAGCACCGGGTCGAGGAGATGGTCCTCTTCTTCACCCGGACCGAGGAGCAGCGCAAGGCCGTGGGGCCCCTGATTGACTCCCGGTTCTCGCTCCCGGAGCAGGTCGCCGGACTGGCGGTGCACCAGCAGCACCTGCACCTGGGCATCCGGGTCGGTCGGGAGGGCGTCGAGATGGGCCTCATGGCTCACTCCCGGGCCTGGCTGGACGTGATGAACCTGCTCAATCGCTGCCGCCAGCCCTCCGAGGCCCTGGAACTGGTGCACCGGATCCGGACCCTCCCGGCGGAATTCCGGGTCCGGATTGGGCCCGAGACCTGGGTGGACGTCCCGGAGTTCGAGGAGTCCCACCTGGAACACCTGGAACACGCGGTGCTCCACGAGTCCTTCCGGATCCTCATCGGACGCCTTCACGCCCCGGGCAGCCCGGACGTGATGCCCCCGAACCTGCGGCCCCGGGCCGTCGAGACCCTGACCCGGCTCCTGCCCATCTGGGACTTCTGGGCCTGGAGGCCCACCTCGAACTGGCTCCTTCCCGAATCCCAGGTCCCCTCGGGGGCCTCCTCTTCCGGGCCGTCGGGGCGCGATACCCCGCGGGTCTCCTCGGGAGGCGGCTCCGTGGACTTCGGGGTGGGGGACTCGGTGCGCATCGAGGCGGGGATCCTTGCGGGTCGGGACGCCGTCGTGACCGAGATCGACGGCCGGGGGCAGGCCCGGGTGCTGGTGGGCAAGGTGGCCCTGCGGGTGGATGCCCGGCACCTCAGCCCCCTGGGCCGTCGCTGATCCGCCTCACAGGATGTACCGGCTCAGGTCCTCGTCGCGCAGGATGTCCGCCAACCGCTGACGGACGTAGGGCGCCGTGATGGGGATCACCTGGCCGACGATGTCCGGCGCATGGAAGGAGACCTCCTCCAGCACCTTCTCCATCACGGTGTGGAGGCGCCTGGCGCCGATGTTCTGGAACCGGCTGTTGAGTTCCGCGGCCACCTCGGCGATGGCCTCGATGCCGTCGTCCTCGAAGCGCAACTCGACCCCCTCGGTCCCCAGGAGGGCCCGGTACTGCCCCACGAGGCTGTTGTCCGGCTCCCGGAGGATCCGGAGGAAGTCCTCCCGCGTCAGGGCGTCCAGTTCCACCCGGATCGGGAAGCGGCCCTGGAGTTCGGGAATGAGGTCCGTCACCTTCGAGACGTGGAAGGCCCCTGCACCGATGAAGAGGATGTGATCGGTTCGGACCACGCCATGCTTCGTGGTGACCGAGGTGCCCTCCACGATGGGCAGCAGGTCCCGCTGGACCCCCTCCCGGGAGACGTCCGGCCCCTGGCCCTGCTCCCTCCCGGAGATCTTGTCCAGTTCGTCCAGGAAGACGATGCCCCGGTGCTGGGCACGGTCCAGGGCCTCCCGGCCCACCTGCTCGGGGTCCAGGAGCCGGTCCCGCTCCTGGGACTCGAACCAGGGGAGCGCCTCCCGGACCGTCGTCTGCCGGGTCCGGGTCTTCCGGGGCATCGCGTTTCCCAGCAGGTCCTGGAACTGGATGCCGACCTCCTCCATCCCGGCGTTGCTGAAGATCGACATCAGGGGCAGGGACTGCTCGGGGACGTCGAAGCGCAGGGGAACGTCGCCCAGGTCCCCGGCCTGGAGCCTCGCCGCCAGGGCCTCCCGGGTCTCGCCCCGGAGGTCCTCCCGCTGGGCGATGAGCAGGTCCAGCACCCGCTCCTCGGCCAGGCGCCTGGCCTTCGGGGCCACCCGCTCGCCCTCCTCGGCCTTGACCTGATGCATCGACACCTCGACCAGGTCCCGGATCATTCCCTCGACGTCCCGGCCCACGTATCCCACCTCGGTGTAGCGGGATGCCTCGACCTTCACGAATGGTGCCCGGGCCAGCCGGGCCAGACGGCGGGCGATCTCGGTCTTCCCGACCCCCGTCGGCCCGATCATGAGGATGTTCTTGGGCGTGATCTCGTCCCGGAGGGGCCCCTCCACCTGCCGTCGCCGCCAGCGATTGCGCAGGGCGATCGCCACGGCCTTCTTGGCCGCCTGCTGGCCCACGATGTAGCGATCCAGTTCCGCGAGGATCTCACGAGGCGTCAGGTCTCGTTCCGACGTGATCACGAAAGTTCCTCCAGCGTGATGTTCTGGTTGGTGAAGATGCAGATCCCCGCGGCAATCTCCATCGCCGTGCGGGCCACCTCGGCCGCCGACAGGCCGGTATGCTGCATGAGGGCCCGGGCCGCAGCCAGGGCATAGGGCCCCCCGGACCCGATGGCGATGACGCCTTCGTCGGGTTCGATCACGTCCCCGGTCCCGGTGAGCAGAAACGTCCGTTCCCGGTCGGCCACCAGCAGCATCGCGTCCAGCCGTCGGAGCAGCCGGTCGGTCCGCCAGTCCTTGGCCAGTTCGACGGCGGCCCGGGCCAGGTTGCCGTTGAAGTCCTTCAGGCGGGCCTCGAACCGCTCGAAGAGGGTGAAGGCGTCGGCGGTCGATCCGGCGAAGCCTGTGAGGACCTTCCCGCCGTGGACCCGACGGACCTTCGCAGCCGTGTGCTTCAGGATCGTGTCCCCGTAGGAGACCTGTCCGTCGCCGGCGATCACGACGGTCCCGTTCCGGCGTACCGCGATGACCGTGGTTCCCCGGGGCGATGCGGGCTGTTCCTTCAAGATCGTCCTCCCTTTCTCGCGTCTGTGTGCCGACCCTCGCCGGGACCTGGATCGGACCCCTGGTCCCGGTCCCCGGCCGCCCGGGGGTGGGCCGAATGATAGACCTCCTGGAGCCTTCGCAGGGTGACGTGGGTGTAGCGCTGGGTCGTGGACAACCGGGAGTGGCCCAGCAACTCCTGGATGTCCCGGAGGTCCGCGCCGCCGTCCAGCATGTGGGTCGCGAAGGAGTGCCGGAAGGCGTGGGGGTGGACCCTGCGCAACAGGCCCACCTCCCGGGATGCCGACTCCAGGATCCGGGCCACGCTCCGGGGGGTGAGGGGGCCTCCTCGCGCATTGAGGAACAACGCCCCGGGGTCCTTGCCCCCCTTCAGCAGCGACGGACGGACATCGATCCAGGCCTGGAGGGCCGCCAGGGCGGGCCTCCCGATGGGGACGATCCGTTCCTTGCTCCCCTTGCCCAGGACCCGGGCCTGGCCGTCCCGGAGGTCCAGGTCCTTCCACCGGAGTCCCGTCAGCTCCGAGACCCGAAACCCCCCGGCATAGAGCAGTTCCAGGATCGCCCGGTCCCGGATCCCCAGTGCCGTCCCGGGCCTCCGGGCGTCCAGCAGGGCGAACATCTCGTCCACCGGCAGGAAATCCGGCAGGTGCTTCTCCTGCCTGGGGCCTCGGATCCCCTCGAGGGGGTTCTGATCGATGGCCCCGACCTTGCGCAGGTAGCGATAGAAGCCCCTCACCGCCGAGATCTTCCGGGAGACGGTCGCGGGGGCATCGCCGCGGTGGTGCAGGGTGGCGAACCAGGCCTGGATGGCCGACCGTCCCGGTCGAAACGGATCGGCCTCGTGGCCCTCCAGCAACCGCAGCCACTCCTCGCAATCAAGCCGGTAGGCCTTTCGGGTGTGGGGACTCGTGCCCCGACCGTTCTCCAGGTGCGCGAGCCACTCCTCGAGCCGCTGTCGGATGGGGGAGGTCGCGTCCTGGGGTCCGGGGGGGGACGACATGCCCGAAAGCATGAGGCCGGTCGAGCCCCAGGGCAACCCCTTCGGAAGACCGAAGTCATCCTTCCGTCCGGAGGGTCCATTGCTCCAGGGGCAGGTCCTCCCGGCGCACGAGCCGCACCGGCTTCTGCCAGCGGGTCTCCAGGTCCGCCAGGGAGAGGCGCCAGGCATCCACCAGACCCTCGATGACCCGTGGATGGGCGTCCACCCGGACCCCTCGGACCGAGGGAATGGCCAGGGTCCGGGCCAGGCGCCGAACGATCTCCCCGCAGGAGGCCTCGACCGACCGGACGAACCCTCGGCCACCGCAGCAGGGGCAGGTCTCGGTCATCCGGGACCGGAAGGTCTCCCGGGAACGCTTCCGGGTCATCTCGACGAGTCCCAGGCGCGACATCGGCAGGACGTCCCACTGGGAGGAGTCCGTGGCGAGGCTCCGGAGCAGTTCCTCCTGGACCTGCTGGCGATGGGAGGGGTCCCGCATGTCCACGAAGTCGATCACGATGATGCCCCCGATGTCTCGCAGGCGCAGTTGGGCGGCGATCTCCCGGGCCGCCTCCAGGTTGGTCATGAGGATCGTCTCGTCGCTGTTCTGCCGACCGGATCCGCCCCCGGTGTTGACGTCGATGGCCGTGAGGGCCTCGGTGTGATCGAAGACGATGGACCCGCCGGACTTCAGCCAGACCGTCCGGTCCAGCAGCGAGGAGACCTGTCCCTCGATGCCGAAGTGGTCGAAGAGGGGCACGGGACCGTCGTACAACCGGATGCGAGAGTCGTAGCGCGGCATGAAGGTGTCCACGAACTGGAGCAGCCGGTCGTGGTCCTCGACAGTGTCCACCAGGATCTCGTCGCACTCGGGACCCAGGTGGTCCCGGGCCGACCGGAGCAGCAGGTCCAGGTCCTCGTGGAGCAGGGCGGGGGCCTGGGACTCCCGGGCCTTGGCCTGGATGCGGTCCCAGAGCGATTGCAGGAAGGCCAGATCGTCCGCCAGTTCCTCCGCCGGGCGTCCCTGGGAGGCCGTCCGGACGATGGCCCCGGTCCCCGGTGGAAGCAGGGGAGCGATGGCCTCTCGCAGGCGACGGCGTTCGTCGGGATCGGGGATTCGGCGGCTGATGCCGATCAGGGGGTCCATCGGGAGGAAGACCAGCGTGCGACCCGGCAGGGACAGCTGGCGCGAGAGCCGGGGCCCCTTGCTCCCGAAGGCCTCCCGGGTCACCTGGACCAGGACGTCCTCTCCCAGGGCGAGGGCGGGATGGACACCCTCTTCGGGCGTGGCAAGCGTCTCGGGGGACTCCTCCGGGTCCTCGTCGCCCCGGTCGATCGCCGTCTCCTCCCACTGGAGAAAGCCCGCGCGTCCGGTCCCGATCTCGACAAAGGCCGCATGGAGTCCCTGCATCACCCGGACGATGCGACCCAGGTAGATGTTTCCGACGATGCCCCGCTCGAAGCGCCGTTCGGAACGAAGTTCCCGGAGGACGCGCCCTTCCACCAGCGCCACGCGGCGTTCCTCGGGGAGCGTGTGGACCAGCAGGGAGTACATGGGACCTCCGGGGTCCGAACGGGACCAGGAAACCCTAGCATGGTCCGGGGCATCCGGGGAGGGCCGCCCAGGGCGAAGCCGAATGCTATACTCGGCCTGCTCCCGGGTCTTCCGGGGCCGATGTTGGAGGAGGTGGAAGATGGCGGGTCCTGCCAAGCCCCCGGTGCCAGTGAAGATCCGGGACGAAGTGGCCGGAGGGGTCTATGCCAACCACATGGTGGTGGCACACAACCGGGAGGAGTTCCTGCTGGACTTCTACTACCTGTCGCCCCAGGTGGGGACCCTCAACGCCCGGGTCATCACGAGCCCCGGCCACCTGAAGCGCATCGTCCGGGCCCTCACGGAGAACCTGCGTCGATACGAGGAGACATACGGCGAGATCCGGGAGGCCACCGAACCGCCCAAGGATGGGGCCATCAACTGACACGGTCCTGGAACGGCTCCGACCTCGCAGAAAGGAAGACCCGGATGGGAAGACTGCCAGAGGAACTGCGACGAACCGATGCCGCCTTGCATTGGGAACGCATCGGGGCCAGGCCCCGCCGGGGAGTCTGCGTCCCCCTGTCGGCCCTGCGGAGCGAACGGGACTGCGGCATCGGAGATCTGGCCGACCTCCCGGCCCTGGGCCGTTGGTGCCGGGCCATCGGTGCCGAGGTCGTCCAGTTGTTGCCGGTGAACGACCTCGGAACGGGGTCCTGTCCCTACAGCGCCCTGTCGGCCTTCGCCCTGGACCCGGTCTACGTCGCCCTGGACCGGATCCCGGGCCTGGAGGAGGACCGGGAGTGGCAGGCCCGCGTCCAGGCGGCCCGGGAGGCCCTTCCCGAGGGACCTCGGGTGGACTGGGATCGGGTCCGGGAGGTCAAGGAGGCCGTCCTCGCCGAGGCGGCCAGGTGGATCGACGGCCCCCTGCTCCAGGGCATTCTTCGAACGTTCCAGGTCGAGAATCCCTGGCTCCGGGAGTATCTGCCGTATCGGGTGCAGAAGGACCTCCATGGCCAGGCCTCCTGGGAGGAGTGGGGGGCCCGGGACCGGGAGGCCCTGGTTCGGGAGGCCCGGGCGTCGGACCGCTGGTTTCTCCACCTCTTCGCCCAGTGGCTGCTGGACCTCCAGTTCCGGGAGGCCCGGGAGGCCCTCCGGGGACAGGGAGTCCTGCTGGAGGGGGACATCCCGATCCTGGTGGGCCGCGACTCGGCCGACGTCTGGGCGCACCCGGAGCTGTTCCACCTGGACGTCTCGGCCGGAGCCCCCCCGGACATGTACTCCCAGGAGGGTCAGAACTGGGGGTTCCCGACCTATCGCTGGGACCGGATGGAGGCCGAAGACGATCGCTGGTGGCGCGCACGACTCCGGCAGGCGGAACGCTACTACGACCTCTACCGCATCGATCACGTCGTGGGTTTCTTCCGGATCTGGACCATCCCGGCGGGGGAGCGGACCGGACGGATCGGGCGCTTCGTCCCCGAGGACGAGTCCCTCTGGGGTTCCCACGGGTCCCGGATCCTGCGCATGATGCTGTCGGCCACCGGGATGCTGCCCCTGGCCGAGGACCTCGGGACCATCCCCGATGTCTGCCGGGAGACCCTGCTTCGGATGGGGATCTGCGGTTTCAAGGTCCAGCGCTGGGAAAAGCGATGGAACGGGGACCGACGGTTCATCCCGCCGGCGGACTATCCCCTGCTCTCGATGGCGACCCTCTCGACCCACGACAGCGAGATCCTGGCCCAGTGGTGGCAGGAGAACCCGACGGAACGCCAGGAACTGCATGGGCTGGTGGTCGGAGACGGCGAGGCCCCGGGTCGGCTGACGCCGGACCTGCACCGTCGCATCCAGGGATGGCTGGCCCGGGGGCGATCCCTCTTCCTGGTGCTGCTGATGCAGGAGATCCTCTGGCCCGAGGGTCTCCTCCCCGGGGACCCGGCGGACCACCGTGTCAATCTCCCGGGAACCATCGGTCCCTGGAACTGGACCTGGCGATGTCCCGTGGGACTCGAGGACCTGCTGGGGGACCCCGCCCGCAATGCCCGCATCCGACAGGCCTGGACCCCCGACGACGCCCGACCGGACGCCCTCTGACTCCTCCTCCGACGCTCTTGACAAATCCCCGTTTCTTGAACAGGATTCCAGCGGTTGGGGAGCGTCGACGATGCCCTGGCACCTGCTGGAAGTCACCCTTCAAGGGAAGACCTTCACCCTCCGGACCGAGACGGACCCCGAACAGTTCCTGAAGGCCGTCGCCGATGCGGAGAATCGCCTGAAGGCCCTGGAGGCCCAGTTGCCAGGATTGTCGCCCCACAAGGCCGCGCTGCTGGCCCTCCTCCAGTCCAGCGAGGACTGTCTGGCGGCCCGTCGGGCCCTGGGGGAATACCGGGACTCGGTCCGACAGCGTGCGCGGATGATCCTGGATGCCGTGGGGCGTGCCGGGATCGTGAAGGAAGGTGCAGCCCTCCCTGGGGAGGGATGACCCGTTCGGTTCGGGAGGGTCGGGGAAACCAGGGGTCCTTCTTCCGGCTTCGGACAAGGAGCCGGTTGTCATGGTGCCGGGCGCCCGGGATACGTCGGGGCCGGCGTTGTGGCCAGGAACGCGGGGTCGCAGGGCATTTCTGGCGAGGTTCCTCCCGGTCGTCTCCCTCCAGGTTCCCGACGGGTGATTCCGCCATGGCGGAATCGTCGCCCGCCCGGTTGGGCGGGCCGCTCACGCGTGGCGGCTGGGAGAACCGCACGCGAAGCCCCGGGAAGGGATTGCGCCGCGGCGCGTGCGCAGCGCGGGAGGGGGGCGAGGCCCGTCCCCTCTTGCAAGGTTCTTGGAGTGACGAGGCACATGCAGGGGAGGTGACACCGTGGAACCGTTGATGACGATGATCCTCGGCGTCCTCCTGGGCCTGGGAATCGGGATCGCCGTTGCCTGGCTGGTGGTCCGCGCGCAGGCGCGGGCGAAGATCGCCGTCGCAGAGGCAAGGGCGGCCGAGGCGTCGATGGAGGCGGAAAAGCGCCTCTCGTCGGATATCGCCGAGGCACGAACCCAGGTCCGGGAGGCCGAGGAACGGGCGCGCAACCTGGACAAGGAACTCCGGCGCGCGCGGGAAGAGTGGCAGAAGCAGAGCGAGAAGATCTCCAAACGGGAGGAGAGCCTCGAGCGGAAGGCAGACACCCTCTCGGCCCGGGAACAGGAGGTGGCACGGAGGGAAAAGGCCGTCAGCCTGCGGGAAGAGGCCGTCCGGCAGCGGGAGGAGAGCACCGAGGCCCAGACGAAGGAGGCCGATCGCCTGATGGCCGAGGCCCGGACCACCCTGGAACGCATCGCGGGCATGACGACGGAGGAGGCCAGGAAGCATCTCACGGACCGGCTCCTGGAGGAGGTGCGGATGGCTGCGGCCCGCCAGGTCCGGGCGGCCGAGGAGGAGGCCCGGGAGGAGGCCGAGAAGCGGGCGAAGCGGATCGTCGGGATTGCCATCGCGCGGTATGCCGGGGAGTTCACCAGCGAGCGGACCGTCTCGGTCGTGACTTTGCCCAGCGAGGAGATGAAGGGGCGGATCATCGGCCGAGAGGGACGCAACATCCGGGCATTCGAGGCCGCCACGGGGGTGGACGTCATCATCGACGACTCCCCGGACACCGTCACGCTGTCGGCCTTCAACGCGGTCCGGCGCGAGATTGCCCGCCAGTCCCTCGAGGCTCTCTTGAAGGACGGTCGGATCCACCCGGCCCGCATCGAGGAGGTCGTGGAAAAGGCCACCCGGGACGTCGAAGGGAAGATCAAGGAGGCCGGAGAGGCGGCGCTCTTCCAGCTGGGTCTGGGATCCATGAACCCGGAACTGGTGAAATTGCTGGGGCGCATGCGCTACCGCACGTCCTATGGCCAGAACGTCCTGGACCACAGCATCGAGTGCGGCTTCCTGACGGGCCTGATGGCAGCGGAACTGGGCCTCCCGGTGAAGGAGGCCCGCCGGGCGGGGCTGCTCCACGACATCGGCAAGGCGGTGGACCACGAGGTGGAGGGACCCCATGCCCTCGTGGGGGGCAACATCTGCCGGAAGTTCGGCGAGTCCGCGGAGGTCGTCCACGCGGTGGCCGCACACCACGAAGAGGAGAAGCCCCTGACCCTGCTGGCCCAGCTGGTCATCGCGGCCGACGCCATCTCGGGTGGTCGGCCCGGGGCACGGCGGGAGAGCCTGGAGTCCTACATCAAGCGCCTGGAGGACCTGGAGGAGATCGCCCACTCCTTCCCCGGTGTCGAACGGACCTTTGCGATCCAGGCCGGGAGGGAGGTCCGGGTCGTCGTCTCCCACGAGAAGGTCTCGGACGATCAGGCCAGCCTGCTGGCTCGGGACATCGCCCGGAAGATCGAAGAGAAGCTCTCCTATCCGGGGCAGATCCGGGTCTGCGTGGTCCGGGAGACCCGGGCCATCGAGTTCGCCAAGTAGCGTCACAGGAGACCCCTCATGGAATCTCCGAAGCCGGATGTCTCCGGGGAACTCCAGGAGATCCTCCGGGGCACCGTCCAGTGCGAGACCCCGAGGGAACTGGAGGAGAAACTGCGCCGTTGCCGATCCGGGGGGCGTCCCCTGGTGGTCAAGGCGGGCTTCGATCCGACAGCCCCGGACCTGCACCTGGGTCACACGGTGCTTCTCAACAAGATGCGGACCTTCCAGGAACTGGGGCACCGGGTGGTCTTCGTCGTCGGGGACTTCACGGCCCGGATCGGCGACCCGACGGGACGCAACGAGGCTCGTCCCCCGCTGTCTCCGGAGGAGATTGACCGGAACGCCGCGACCTACGCCTCCCAGGTCTTCCGGGTCCTGGACCCGGCCCGGACCGAGATCCGCCGCAACGGGGAATGGCTGCACCCCCTGGGAGCCGAGGGGATCATCCGCCTGGCGGCACGCTACACCGTGAGCCGCATGCTGGAACGGGACGACTTCCGTCGCCGCTTCCAGGGCGGGCTGCCCATCGGGGTCCACGAGTTCCTCTACCCGCTCCTCCAGGGGCAGGACAGCGTGGCCCTCGAGGCCGACGTGGAACTGGGGGGAACGGACCAGTTGTTCAACCTGCTGGTGGGACGATCCCTGCAGCGAGACGCGGGCCAGGAGCCACAGGTCGTCCTCACGCTGCCGTTGCTGGAGGGGACCGATGCCCGAGTGGTGGACGGGGTCCTGACCGGCAACAAGATGTCCAAGTCCCAGGGGAACTTCATCGGGGTCACCGAGCCGCCCATGACCCAGTTCCTGAAGGTGATGGCGATCTCCGACGACCTGATGTGGCGCTGGTACGACCTCTTGAGCCGTCGTCCGGTGGACGAGATCGCCCGGTGGAAGGAGGAGTGCCGGTCCCATCGGCGGAATCCCCGGGAGGTCAAGGAGGCCCTGGCGGAGGAACTGGTGGCCCGGTTCCACGGCCCGGAGGAGGCCCGCCGGGCCCGGGAGGAGGGCAATCGCTGGCTCAGGGAGAAGACCCGCGGGGAGGTCCCCGAGGTGACCCTGGCCTCCTCGGCCACCGGGATCCCCCTGGTGGTGGCCCTTCGGCAGGCGGGGGTCGCCGCATCCTCGGGCGAGGCCCGACGCCGCCTGGCCGAGGGGGCCATTCACGTGGATGGGCAACGGGTCCTGGAGGACGTCGTGCTGACTCCCGGGGAGACCCGAGAGGTCCGCTACGGACGCAAGGTGGTGGTCCGCATCCGGGTCGTCCCTTCCTGATGCAAGGCCTTCCAGATCCGGCGGTGGGCCGCATCCATGCGGCGGCGCTGGGGCGAGTCCTGGTGATCGTGCCCGAGCAGGTGCAGCAGGCCGTGAACGAACAGGAACAGGACCTCCTCCTCCATCGCCCGGTCCGACGCCACGTCGGGGACGTGAACGGGCCCGACGGCCTGAAGACGCTCCAGACTGATCAGGACGTCTCCCAGTTCCGGTCCGGCGAACTCGCCTCCGGGACCCTCCCGGGCGGGGAACGAGAGGACATCGGTCGCCTCGTTCCGGGACCGATAGATCCGGTTCATCTTCCGGATCCCGGCGTCCGACAGGAACACCAGGGCGACCTCTCCGTCCGGGACCCCGGCCTCCGCCAGGGCCTGTTCCATCCGGGGCAGGATCCCCCGAGGATCGAAGGAGACCCTTCGCTGGCGGTTCAGCACGAGCACCGGCATGGACTTCACCCCCGTTCGTTTCCCGGCGACCCGTTCCCCGAGGACTTCCGGTCCTCCTCGTAGGCCGACAGGATGTCGGCCACGAGCGGATGCCGCATCACGTCCCCCTCGTCGAACTCCACCATCGCGATCCCCGGGACCTTCTCCAGCACCCGGCGGGCGTGCACGAGCCCCGAGGGCCGCTCCGGCGGCAGGTCCGTCTGGGTGACGTCCCCGGTCACGACGGCCTTGGAATGATATCCGAGGCGGGTCAGGAACATCTTCATCTGCTCCACGGTGCAGTTCTGCGCCTCGTCCAGGATGATGAAGCAGTTCGACAGGGTCCTTCCGCGCATGAAGGCCAATGGCGCGATCTCGATCTGTCCCTTCTCCAGGAGCCTCCTCCCACGTTCGGGTTCCACGAGGTCTCCCAGGGCGTCGTAGAGAGGGCGGAGGTAGGGATTGACCTTCTCGACGAGGTCCCCCGGGAGGAACCCCAGGCGTTCGCCGGCCTCCACCGCGGGTCGTGTCAGGATGATGTGCTGGACCTGATGGGAGATCAGGGCCCCGATCCCGCAGGCCATCGCCAGATAGGTCTTGCCGGTTCCCGCCGGTCCGATGCCGAAGACCAGGTCGTGGGTCCGGATGGCCTCCAGGTACTTCTGCTGGTTGGGGCTTCGGGCCGTGACCTTCCCCGCCAGGGAGGGCACCGGGGCCGCCTGGGTGAGCAGGACCACCAGAGACGCCGTCGGATCCCGGGAGATCAGGGAAATTCCCCGGTCCACGTCTCCCAGGGACAGGGCCTGGTTCACGCGTGCCACCTGGTACAACTGGGTCAGCACCTGTTGGGCCAGGGTCACCTTCTGTCTCTCGGCGCCTCGGAGGATCACCTGGTTGCCCCGGACCCGCAGTTCCACCTGGAGACGGTTCTGGAGGTGCCTGAGGTTCTCGTCGCGGGGGCCGCAGAGGAACAGAAACGCATTCATGTCCTCGAACTCGAGGCGGACCTCCTGGATCGAAGGGGGCCGGGGGCTCATCGTGCCTCCTGCAGGACATCCCTCATGGTGGCGGCTCTCCGGTCTCCCGGCACCACCAGCCGATGGTCCAGGAGTTCCTCGAAATCGGCCGGGGGGCGCCCTTCCCGCATCCGGAAGAGGCATCCCGCGGCCTGTACCCGGAGGTCCGAGGCCTGGCGCAGCAGAAGAAGGAAGTCGTCGGTTCCCCGAGGGGCGGGTGGGGTCATCTGGGATGCGCCCCGAAGTCCCACGATCGCCAGGGCCAGGGCGAGGGTCATGGCCGCAAGGCGCAACAACGACGAACGACCGGCAGACGTTCCGGGATCGCGTGTTCGACGCCTGGCCGCCTCCCGGGGCGTCAAGGACTGCACCAGGCCGGCGGCATGCAACGCCGCAAGCCCCCGACCGACCTCGTGGATGCTCTGGCACGTGGCCAGCGCCAGGTCCTCGACCGAACGGCGACCATCGACGAAGAAGAAGATCTGCCGCTCGGCCGGCGAGACCTGGATGTCCTCCCAGCGGCGGAGGTCCGGGTTCCTCCCGGCACCAGTCCGGACGAAGACCTGGTCCGGGCCCGTCACGACCTGCCGGATCGCCGGGGCTTCCTGGTGGCGGCGGTGGGCCTCCTTCAACAAGAAGGGGAGGGGAAGGCTCAGGTCACGGCCCGGGAACCCCGGAGATTCCTGCTGGACCGGGTTCGCCCGGAGGTCCCGTTCCAGCATCAGGCGGAGCAGCGCCTCCCGGGCCGTGGCCTCCCGGAGGGCCGCCAGCGTGGCGCGAGAGATCATCCCCGTCTCGAGGGCGGCCGATACCGGGTCCATCCCCGTCTTCCGGGTGTAGCGTTCCAGGCGGGCGACCTGGCGGTCGTCGAGAATCCCGGCCCGGCGCATCAGGTCCAGCAGGCGTGCCGGAGCCAGATCGTCGCACTCGACTCCGGTGACCCGTCCGTCGGCCACCTGGATCGTGCCACGGGACCCGTCCCCGGTCTCGTAGGCGATGTGGCCCCGCCACTGGTGCTGCAGGGCCCATTGCAGCGCCGCGAAGAGCGGAGGCGTGCCGCCCTGGCGGGTCGGGGATGCGGGAGACTCGGGGGCATGGTCCCAGGTCATGACCGTCCAAACCTCCACAGGTCGATGGCCGACACCAGGAAGACCGTCGCCAGGACCACCGGCGGGAGGACCGGAAGCCCTGGGCCGACCCCCGAAAAGAACAGCGGGTCCACGATCGGGGAGGCCGGGACCGTCACCGAGACCAGGGCCCCGGCCAACAGGAGCAGGAACACCGTTCCCCGGATCGGTCTCCCGTCGAGGACCTGGCCAAGGCCGGGAACGAGGAGACCCAGGATCAGGCGGGCCCTGCGTTGGAAGCCCTTGAACGACTGCTCTCCTCGGGCCATTCGTTCGCCGGGGTCCAGGAACGCGGGCCGCACCTGTTCAAAGAGGCAGGTGGGGCAGTAGTCGAACCCCGTGGCTGCCCGGTTGCACGAGGGGCAGGACACCTGGCCGCATCGGGGACAACGGGACGCGAAGTGCAGTCGATTCCCGAGGCCCGAGAGGACGACCAGGATGAGCAGTCCGGCGACTCCCAGGACCGGAAGCCACGATACGGGAATGCGTCCCGTCAGGGCCGACTGGAAGGGGAGGGTATCCGCCGGGAGCCAGGGAGCCTGCTCCAGGAGGTAGAGATTCCACGCGGAAAACGGAGGGAGGCGAAGTTCCCGGTCCAGGCGGAGGGCCTCCCGGCACGCATCCGCCGGGTTCAGGAGGGGCTTCCAGGCGGCGACTCGTTCCAGTTCCTCCTCGGGAGAGGCAGCAGTCCAGTTCTTCAGGGCATCCCGGGTTCCAGCGACGTCCTCCTGCAGTGCCGAAGCCAGGGCCATCGCCTCCAGGATCTCCGGGCGGCCCGGCGCCCGGGCCAGGGCCTCCCGATAGGCCGACAGGGCCCGGGCGGCCGCCTCCCGGTCCGGTCTTCCCGAACCACAGTCTGCCAGCGAGAGACGCAGTTCCGTGTGGCCCATCTCGGTGGCGACGACTCCCTGGGGATCGGGCGTCGCGGCGGCCAGCCGGGTCCGGTTCCCCTGGAGAACCGCCACGGAGAGGGGCGACCGACGGGCATCGATCCGGGACCGGACCAGGGCCGCCCAGGGGTCCTCGGGCCGTTCGAGGCCCCGCCGCAGGACCTGCTCCTCGGCTCCCGGTCGTGGAGTTCCCTGGAGCGCGGTCCAGAGAGCGGCGCCGTCGCCGTCCAGGACCCTGCCCGGCAGAAGGGCCCATGCCGCGATCCAGGGAATCCCGGCCACGGACACCAGGGAGAAGGCCGCGCCGACCCGTTCTGCGGGACGAAGATAGGGCACCAGCAGCACCGTCCAGAGACAGGCGGTCGGAATCAGCCCGAGGCCGGCGACGATGGGAAGGAACAGGACCACCGCCAGCAGGGACCCCGACAGGACGCGATTCGCCCCGCTTCCCACCAGGAACCGGAGCCCCCGGGACCGGGCCATTTCCAGCAGCGAGAAGGCGCTGGTGGGAGCCCGGGGAAAGAGGTCCCCGGCGTCGTGGGCCAGACGCGTGAAATGACGAAGGAGGATCCCCAGGGACACGAGCAAGAGGCAACCGACCAGGGAGAGCAGCGACAGGAAGGCGACATGGCCCATCGTCTGAAGGGACGCGGCCGGATTCCGGCGGAAGGCCTGAAGGGCTTGTTCCAGGGACAGGAAGGCCTCGCTGATGCCACCGAATCCCTGTCCCAGGACGACGCGGGATCGATGGAGTCGCAGCCAGGGGTCGTCGGGGGCCAGGTCGATCACCCCGTCGAGGACCTCCAGGACGTCCGACGAGGGGGCGGTCGTTCCCTTCCCGGAGAGCCAGAGGCGCACTGCGGCGGAGAGGGGAAAGAGGTTCTGGATTCCCAGGGAACGGGATCGGTCCCGGACGATTCCAAGAGAGACGCGAGCCGCCGCGAAGTCCCCGCCGTCCAGGGCCTGGAGGAGATTCGTGACGGGCCGTTCCAGGGCCTGGGGGAGGGCACAGCGGACCTCGCTGGTACCGGCGGGGACCGGCTCGGCCCCGAGGACTGCCGGACACGCCAGAATGACTGCACCGAAGACGAGCAGCCTCCTCATGGGGCGGAAGTCTATCGCTCTTCGAGGCGCGCCGAAAGGCCCTGCCGTCGCGGGGGCCACGATTGCCGCGATTGACCGGAACCGGGGCTTTCCTAGAATAGAATCCGGCCCTGGAGAAGGCGACTTCATGAATCGGTCCTGGCGATGCGCGTCGCAGGGAATCCTGGCTGTGCCGTTCTGTGCGCTGCTGTTCCTTTCGGGATGCTCCCGGACGACCTGGACCTATGACAGCCTCTTCGTCGAGGTCCGGGACCCGGAATCCCTGAAACCCACGGAACTCTTCTTCCATCTCCTTCAGGGCGAGGGACCGGAACGACGGGTCGTCCCCAGGGACGAGGCCTCCGACGCGCGCTTCCGCTTCGACGTGGCCCAGAAGGACCTCCTGACGAGCCCCTTCCTGGTCCGGATGACCCCCGGGGAACGCTTCCAGGGGTCCGTGACGATCGTGGTGCTGGCCCTGTCCCGCGGCGAGGTCGTCGGGCGGGCCATCGGGAAGGGGGACCTGGGGTTTCGAGGCGCGGTGCCCCTGGACCTCCAGCCCATCGATTCCGCCTGCGACCGGGATCGCGACGGTTTTTCCGACTGTGAGGTGCTGGGATGTTGCGCCCCCGGGGAGGAGCTCCTCGGGGACTGCAACGACGGCCAGGCGGCCGCCACTCCCGTAGGGTTTGAGGACGACTGCTCCCGGTGCGACTTTTCCGTCAGTGGACAGGCCCCCGAGGGGGCCGTCGACGACGATTGCGACGGGACGCCCGCGATCTGCCGGGACCAGGACGGGGACCAGAGCCCCGACTGCCTGCCGACCTGGTGTCGGGAGGAATCACTGGGGTCCCCGGCCTGCCTGGAGATGGTCGGCCGGCTGGACTGCGATGTCGCGGACCCGACGGTCCATCCCGGTGCCGAGGAGCGATGCGACGGCAAGGACAACGACTGCGATGGGCTCACCGACGAGGATCTGGTGGTCCGAGACTGGGACGGCTCCCTGAGAGTGGTGGGAGACCCCTGCGGCGCGGGGCGTTGTGCTGGAGGCAAGGTCGTCTGCGACGAAGAGACGGGCCTCCCGATCTGCTCCACCGCCGGGCTCCGGATGGCCATGGAGGACTGCACCTCTCCGGAGGACGACAACTGCAACGGCGTTGCCAATGACCCCATCCAGGACGGCTGCTTCGAAGGGGACATCGACGGGGACGGCGTGCCTGACGAACTGGAGCGCCAGCACTGTCCCGGAAACCCCGACGCACCCTACGACGCCGGGGTCTTCCCGGAACTCTCCTACGACGGGGCCCCACGGCACTCGGGGCCCGAACCCTGCTGCCTGGTCCCGAGCGGCGGCACGGCTCCGGTCTCCTGTGACCGGAACTGCGATGGGAAGGTGACCTTCTGCGACGCCGAAGATCAGGATGGGGATGGCTACCCGGCCGGCCCCGACACCGACTGCAATGACGAGGACCCCTGGGTTCACGCGGGCGCTCCGGAACGGTGCGGCGACGGCATCGACCAGGACTGCAGGGGAGGGGACCTTCCCTGCGCGGGGCTCCCGGACGCCGACCGGGACGGATACACCGCGGCCAACGGGGACTGCGACGACACGGACCCGGAGGTCCATCCCGGCGCCTCGGAGCGTTGCAATGGCAAGGACGACGACTGCGACGGGGACACCGACGAGGGGAACCCCGAGGCCCGATTCGCCGCCTGTGGCAGCGACGTCGGGGAGTGCCGCCTGGGGCGACAGGTCTGTTTCCATGCCAGGGGAGAGGGGGCCTCGGTGCGCTGCCTGGAATCGGTGGACCCTGTCCCGGAGACCTGCAACGGCAAGGACGATGACTGCGACGGCAAGACCGACGAGGACTTCGCCTACGATCAGGGCAACGGAGTCCCCTGCGCCGATCCCCAGGAGAGCGGCGACTGTCCGGCGATGCCTCGGGTCGGCCAGACCTGTTACGGTCGGGGGGCCTGTGGAGATGCCGATGGGGACGCAATCCCGGACCGATACGGCACCGTCGTCTGCCTGGACGGCTCCCATGCCACCTGCTCCACCAACCCTGAGGGCCCCGATTCCCGGGCCAAGGCGGAGGTCTGCAACAACCAGGACGACGACTGCGACGGACAGACCGACGAGGACCTGGTCGGGGTCGCGGCCAGCGACTGTCGGAAGACCGGCGTCTGCCTGGCCGGGGCCTCGTTCATCGTCGCTCGGTGCGACCGCGGCTCCTGGCGCTGCGACTACTCGCTGGTCCCGGGATGGGACGGGGAGCAGGAGGCCCACTGCGACGGCAAGGACAACGACTGCGACGGACAGACCGACGAGGACTTCCGGTTCCAGGACGACCAGCATCCAAATCCGTTGGCGAAGGGCGACCCCTGCGGCAAGGGGGTCTGCTCCGGCGGCCAGGTGACCTGCACGACCGACGGGGCGTCCCTCACCTGTTCCACCTATGCCGCTGCCCGGATCCAGGAGTCCTGCGACGGCAAGGACAACGACTGCGACGGGCAGACCGACGAGGACTTCCAGATCTTTCTGGACCCCGCCCGTCCCGAGGCCGGGAGAGTCGCCTGCACCGGGACCGGCGAGTGCGCCCGGCGGGAAGGTCGCCGGGAGTGCCTGGATGGCACCCGCGTGGTCTGCAGCACCGATCCCGGAGGAAGCGAGTCCCTGGCGGTGCCGGAGACCTGCAACGACCGCGACGACGACTGCGACGGGCAGACCGACGAGGACCTGACGGACGTGGAGGCCAGCACCTGCCGACAGACGGGGGTCTGCGGCGGGGACGGCAAGCGGCTCATCCAGGCCCGCTGCGAGGCCGGAATCTGGCTGTGCGACTACTCCCGGGTCCCCTTCTGGGATCGCGACCGAGAGGTCCAGTGTGACGGCCGGGACAACGACTGTGACGGGCAGACCGACGAGGACTTCCGGCTCACGGACTGGGATGGCGCCCAGAAGGTCCTGGGAGAGCCCTGCGGCACGGGAAGGTGCCGAAACGGGACCGTCGTCTGCAACGGCACGGGGCTCGCCTGCTCGACCGCGGGACTGGCGACCGCGGAGGTCTGCAACGGCCAGGACGACGACTGTGACGGGGGGACGGACGAGGACCAGCGCTACCAGGGCGGACTCCCGGGCAGTTCGTGTTCCGGGATCGGAGAATGTGGGCGATCCCCGGGGGTCGTGGAGTGCCATCCCGTTGACCTGCGCCCCGTCTGCAGTACCAATCCCGACGGCAGCGCCTCGCTGGCTGCTCCAGAGACCTGCAACAACCGGGACGACGACTGCAACGGGTCCACGGACGATGGGCTCGGGGTCCTCAGCGGCGACTGCCCATGCCTTCGGGTCGGCGTCTGTGCTCCCGACCAGGTCATCGCCCGGTGCGTCGCGGGGGACTGGTTCTGCGACTATCGCAACGTGCCATTCTACGAGACCCCCTCGGAGCGGAGTTGTGACGGCCGGGACAACGACTGCGACGGACTCACCGACGAGGACTTCACCTTCCGGGACTGGAATGGGAACTCCCTGGGGGTCGGGCAGACCTGCGGGACGGGACGCTGCCGCGATGGGATGGTCCTCTGCCGCCTGGACGGTTCGGGCCTCGAGTGTTCCACGGCGGGCCTCGCTCGAAACGAGACCTGCAACGGCCAGGACGACGACTGCGACGGCATGACCGACGACGGGGCCGACTCCGACTGCAACGATGGCCTCGACTGCACCGAGGACCTCTGCATTGGCGGTGGCTGCCGGCACTCGGTCCGGACGGGCTTCTGCCTGATCGGGGGGACCTCCTGCGTGTCCGACGGTGCGCCCCACCCGACCAACCCGTGTCTCTGGTGCGAGGCCTCCCGGGATGCCCAGGGATGGTCGCCACGTCCCACAGGGCATGGCTGCGATGCGGATGGAAACGGCTGCACGGTCGGGGATTCGTGCCAGGACGGTACCTGTGTTCCGGGGCCCGCGGCCGACTGCCCCTCCCCGAATCTCCCGTGCAAGAGAGGGGTCTGCGTCTCCCTGAGCAGCCAGTCCTATGTCTGCCAGGAACAGCCGGCCAACGTGGGCCAGTCCTGCGACGACGGCAATCTCTGTTCCTACACGGACCGCTGCCTCGCGAACGGCACCTGTCAGGGCACCTCCTATTCCTGCGCCGACGGCCGCTACTGCACGCTGGACCAGTGCGATGGCAACGGGGGATGCAACTACCTGCTCCTCGAGGGAACCTGCCTGATCGACGGTCTCTGCCGCAATGCCAACGAGTCCAACCCGACCAACGCCTGCCAGGTCTGCAACCCGGCGACCCCGTCCACCTGGAGTCCGGGGCCCGACCACGTCCCATGCGAGGACGGCAATCCCTGCACCCTGGGGGACGAGTGCCTCTCAGGGGCGTGCCTTCCGGGCATCGCGAGGGACTGTTCGGACGGGAACGCCTGCACCAACGATCGCTGCGACCCGAGCATCAGGACCGGCGACCCCTGCATCCACGAGGATGCCCTGGGCACGTCCTGCAACGACCGGGACCTGTGTTCCTACACGGATGTCTGCCAGACCGGCGGCCTCTGCCGGGGGACGACGTTCACCTGCACCCCCATCGCCTCCTGTTACGACTCCCAGTGCCAGGGCCTCCCGCCCCCGAACAACTGCTCCCAGGTCCTGAAGGCGGATTTCTGCTTCATCTCGAACCAGTGCCTGGTCAACGGGCAGTCCAACGGGACGAAGTTCTGCCAGGTCTGCGATGTCTTCCGGAACCAGAACTCCTGGACCATCGCGGATGGCACCTGTTACATCGGTTCCTCCTGCTACCACGCGGGAGACAGGAATCCGACCAACGAGTGCCAGTCCTGCCAGCCGACCCTGTCCCAGTCCTCCTGGAGGCCCCTCACCGGGGAAACCTGCAATGACGGCCGCGATTGCACCGTCAACGACCAGTGTCTCTCGGGGACCTGCAAGGGAAGCAGCATCTGCGAACAGCCGAATCCCGTGTGCGGCCCATCGGGATGCGTCTGCCAGGGGTGGACCGGGTCGACGGTCTGCGACTCGCTACGCTCCAATTCCTGTGACACCGATGCCGAGACGGGAACCTGCCTGTGCGGATCGGGACCCGCCTGCACCGAGCCGGCCCGATGCCTTCCCTCCGGAGTCGCCGGAGACTACACCTGCCAGTAGGGGGGAACCCGAGCGGAGCCTCGTTCCAGGCAGACAGACGAGAACACGAAGGCCCTGAAAGACCAATGGGAGAATTGCGGGGAAAGGCCGACGCGGGGAACGGGACTACTTGCCGCGCTTGCGTCGCTCGTGGCGCATCTTCTTGCGCATCTTCTCGTACTTGTGCTTCCGCATCTTCTTGCGACGCTTCTTGATCACGCTGCTCATTCGGCCCGATCCTCCTGATGGAAAGATTCGAAAAGCGCCAGCAGTCTATGCGCCCGCTCGGTCATTGTCAATGGGAATCTTGATCGCTATGCTACGCTCCCCTGGCGTGGGAGGTCCTTCATGAGGGGTGTCGGGGGACTGCCTTCCTGGGTTCGGGTCCGTCTCCCGGGCGGCATCGTCGCGATGGCCACCCACCGGACGCTGGACCGGGAACGACTCCACACGGTCTGCGAGGAGGCCCGATGCCCGAACCAGGGGGAGTGCTGGGCCGCAGGGACCGCCACCCTGATGATCCTGGGGGACCGCTGCACGCGCTCCTGCCGATTCTGTGCCGTGGCCAGCGCTCGGGAGGGGAGGCCCCTGGACCCCACGGAGCCCGAACGAATCGCCCGGCTGGTTGGGGAGGCCGGCCTGCGGTACGTGGTCGTCACCTCCGTCGATCGGGACGACCTGCCGGACCTGGGGGCCGGGCACTTCCGGAAGGTCCTGGACGCCCTGAAGGCCCTGGACCCGCCGCCTCGGGTGGAACTGCTGATCCCCGACTACCGGGGGGACCGGCTCCGGGTGGTGCTGGACGGGGGTCCCGACGTGCTGGCCCACAACCTGGAGACCATCCGACGCCTGACCCCGGTGGTGCGGGATCGGCGGTCGTCCTACGACCATTCCCTCGAAGTCCTCCGGGAGGCTCGGGAACACGATCCGTCCCTCTGGACCAAGTCCTCGATCATGCTTGGCCTGGGAGAGACGATGGACGAGGTTCTGGAGGCGATGACCGACCTGCGGGGGGCTGGGGTTCGGATCCTGACCCTGGGCCAGTACCTGCGCCCGACGGCCAGGCACCTCCCCGTGGCCCGCTGGTGGACTCCGGACGAGTTCGCGGAACTGGAGCGCCTGGCCCGGGGGATGGGATTCGACTTCGTGGCCTCGGGACCCCTGGTCCGTTCCTCCTACCGGGCCGCCGAACTCTTCCTGGAGGGACGCCTGTCGGGGGGGCCGGCCGCCAGGACCTCTGTTGCCGACAGGTCGCCGCCTCAGTAGCCCTTCGCGGCCTTTTCCTTCCCCTTTCCCGTCACGATGGCCACCGAGGCGCTGGCGCCGATGCGGGTCGCACCGGCGGCGATCATGGCCAGGGCGTCCTCCTGGGTTCGGATCCCGCCGCTGGCCTTCACCTCCAGGGCCTCGCCGACGACCTCCTTCATCAGAGCGACATCCTCGGCCGTGGCGCCGCCGGGGCCGAAGCCCGTGGAGGTCTTCACGAAGTGGGCGCCGGCCATCTTCGACAGCGTGCAGGCGATGATCTTCTCGTTCCGGGTCAGGGCCCCGGTCTCGAGGATGACCTTCACCTTCCGGGGGGCCGCCGCCTGGACCACCTTGCGGATGTCCTCCAGCACGAGGTCGTAGTCCTTGGACTTCAGGGCCCCCAGGTTGATCACCATGTCGATCTCGTCGGCCCCGTTCCGGATCGCCTCCCGGGTCTCGAACGCCTTGGCCTCGGGAAGCATCGCTCCAAGAGGGAAGCCCACGACCGCCACGGTCATCACCGGCGTGCCCTGGAGCAGGGACTTGCAGAAGCGGACATTGGCGCTGTTGACGCAGACCGAGGCGAACCCATACGTCTTGGCCTCCTCGCAGAGGCGCTTGAGTTCCTCGCGCGTGGCGTCGGCCTTCAGAAGGGTATGGTCGATGTAGCGCGCCAGGTCCCCCCGGACCGCTCCGACTCCCGAGGCGGCCCCCAGGCGAACCGCGCCCAGATCCACGATCTTCCTGGCGTCATCGGGTCGCTTCCGGACGCTGTGGCCGCATCCGGTGCACTCCGCCGCTCCCCGATTGCAGGAGTCGCCGCATCCGGCATCGGTAGCCGGAAGGGCGATCCCGATTCCCTCCCGCTGGAGCCGCTGCACCACCGCGTCCACGATTGCCCGGATCTCGCCATCCTGGTCCACGCTCACGGGTCACCTCCGCCCGCCGCCGGTCCGCGGGTCTTTTTCCGTCAAATCCACCGAGAAGTCCAGCGTCATTCCGACTCCCGCCGGGGGAGATCCCTCTGAGTTCCGTGGGTCCCACAGGTCGAACCAGGCCGTTCCCGCAATCCGGCCTCCGAAGGAGAGGTCGAACCGGTCCAGGCGGATCCGCCCCTGCCGCGTCACCAGGGAGGTCCTGGCATCGGGACAGGACCCGTTCATCGAAAGGCTCAGCCGTCCGGCATCGAGGAGGGGCATCTCGAAGCCCGGTTCCTCCCTGGCTCGCGCCTCCAGGGCCTCGACATCGTGAAACTCCAGTACGGCCAGGTCCGTCCCGTTCGGGTCCCGGAAACCAGCCTGGAGGGTCAGGATCCCGACGTCGGCCACGGGCCGATCCCAGACCAGACGGTCCATCTCCAGTCGGACGGGCTGCCAGGTCCTGGGCAATCCGTCGGCACACGGGTCCACGGTGAGGGAATCCCCGGTCATCACCGCGTGTCCGGCCTCGCAGGCCAGCAGCGTCGTCATCCAAGCCAGGAGGCCCGGCAGGGTCCTCATTCCCCCACCTCCACGAGGTCGCCGGGCCCCAGTTGCAGCATCGCGGCCGCCGAGTTCCCGTTCCAGGCGATCTCCAGGAAGCCCGAGGAGTCCTCATGCACCGTGAGCCCACGGGACTGCTGGTAGACGCCACGGACCGCCGGGTGCGAGGTCCCCCGACAACGGACGACCAGCGGGGATCCCTCCCCCGTTTTCTCCGTCCAGGCATCGCCGGGAATCGACGTCAGTACGTTGCCGAAGCGGTCCACGTGGATCACCTCGCCCCGCAGCGTCCGATCCTGCCTGGACCAGGAAGGGAAGGGCGGCCGCAAGGGGTCGGAAATCGTGGGGCCGAGGTCCTCGAAGGCCAGGCGTCCCGAGGCCAGGCCTGCGGCGACAGGGGCGAAGAGGTCCCGCCCGTCGAAGGTCCTGCCGAGGGAACAGGGCGAACGCAACGCGGAGGAGAGGGCCCTCCATTGGGCATCGTCCCGGGCCGCCCAGGCCAACAGACCGTTGTCCGGTCCCACCAGGAACCCGACCGAATCGCGAATCGCCACGGGCCGCCGGTTGGTTCCAACGCCCGGATCGACGACTCCGAGCAGTACCGTCCCGACGGGGAAGGCGTCCCGGGCCCGCCTCAACAGGAAGGCTCCGGTCTGGATCCCGCCTGCCGGCACCAGGTGGCAGAGGTCCACCACGCGGACACCGGGGGTTCCCAGCAACACCCCCGTGGACCTCGCCCACATACCCGTCCTGGAGTCCGAAGTCCGACAGGAAGGCCACGACGCCCGAGGGACGACCCTTCATCGCGAGGCCTTCTCCTCCCGTGTCACGGTGACGGCCTTCAAGCGAACAGCGGGAGACCCGGCGCCCCGTCGCGACGCGAAGAGAGACGCCACTCGCTGAAGGACCTCTTCTGGCCCGCACTGGCCCAGGACGGTCACCAGGCCGTCCCGCTCCGGGTCCGGGGACAAGGCCAGGAGCACCCGGCCTCCGACCCGGTTCGGTGTCGGCGGATCGAAGGCCAGCCTCCCGGGACGGTCCATGCCTGCGCCCCGTCGCAGTTCGTCGGCCTTCCAGAATCCCGGTCCGATCTCCTCGGATTCGGCGGGGCAGTGGAAGAAGAGCCCCCGGGCGTCTCGGTCCCCACGGAGGGGCTGCTCCCCAAAGCACGGTCGATGGACCCATTCCCCCGTGGATGGATCCCGGTGCGCGCGAAGTCCCGTGGCCAGACCGACGAAGGTGGCGACGGGTCCGGGATGGTCCCGTTCCTCCAGAATGCACCGCAAGGTCCCCGCATCGGTTTCCAGCAGGGCCACCAGGGCCCCGGAGCCCGGGATCGAACGGAAGACCTCCTCGACGGGCGGGTCCCGGTTCTCCGGGTCCGGAGGTCCCGGGTCCGGATCCTGGTAGCCCAGGGAGGCTCCGGAGTCCCACTGCCATCCCACCGGACGTTCCAGGAAGACCAGGGGCCTCGGTGGGTCCTCCCGGGTCCGCAACCAGGCGATGCAGCGCCCTTCCCCGCAATCCACCCGGAGGACATCCCCGGCCAGCAAGGACTGCAGGGTCTCGATCCGCTGATCCGTCAGCCAGGGTTTCGACCTTGGCGTGACGAAGGGGATGAAGGGTGCCGTCTCCTTGACCCGCGACAACCGCTGCAGAGACGCGACCAGTTCCGGAATCGCCCGTTCGCCCGATCCCTCCTGGGGCGGGGCCGCAGCGACCGCTACGGTTCGTGACTCCACGGCGTCCTGCGACGGAGATGGGGGGGGCCCGCGGTGACAGCCCGGGACTCCAAGAAAGGCCGCCAGGGCCAGCAGGGCAGTGATTCTTCCCATGGCGCGATCCCCGGGCAAGAGGATTCCGGAGGCGCCCCGAGGTGGCGACCTCAGTTCTGGGGGCCGGGGGGCGTTCCACCGCCGGGCCGCCGGGGGGATCCCTCGGGTCCTTCCATCACGCAGTTGCCGTCGAAGGAGGCCCCTTTCTGGACCACCAGGGCCACGGTCTGGATGTTGCCCCGCAGTCGGCCAGGGGCGTGGAGTTCCACGGTGGACTTTGCCCGAACGTTCCCGACCATCTCTCCCTGGAGGACCAGGGTGTCCACGGCGATCTCGGCCTTCACGCGGGCGCCTTCGCCAATGATCAAGGTCCCGTCGGAGAAGATCTCCCCGGAGAACTTGCCGTCGATGCGGACGATGCCCTCGAACGTGAGCTTGCCCTCGAACTCGCTGCCCCTCCCCAGGAGGGCGTTGACTTCGCCAGGACGGGCGGAACCCTGCGGGCCGGTGCTCATTCCCTTGACCTCGGTAAGAGGAGGTGTGGCCATCGAAAGAGGCTCCCCAAATCGGACGCGAAAAGTTCAACAGAAGCCGCCGGTCCTGTCAATCCCTCCCGGCGGTCGAGCCATGGTGATGTTTCCTGATCCCTTGGCGGGCGGATGATCTAGAATCGGGACCGAGCGAGGAGGCTTTCATGGCGGTGCGGTGTCCCTTCTGTGGCGACAAGGTCGAGACCGGAGGACCAGGGACCGGGGAACAGGTCCCGTGTCCTACCTGCCATGCGATGGTGGACATCCGGTTGGCGGCGCCCTTCACGCCAGACTCGCCCCCGGACCCCACCCGAAAGGACCGGCCCCCCGCGGCCAGGCCCCGGGCTGGTGGGGAGGCCTTGGAGGTCGCCGGGGCCTATTCCTTGAAGGACAGGGACCTGCGTCACGCCCGGGAGACGGTCTTCAACCCGGGAAGTGGCAAGACACCGCCGGACGCTGGCCAACTGCCCCCCGAGGGCGGCAAGGCGGCACCGGCCGCCGCTCCCCGTCCGGCCGCGCCGCCAGTCGCTCCCGTCCCGCCCAAGGCCCCGAAGCCGGCGCCGGAGGTCGTTTCTCCGGGACGACCCAGGGCGTCATCGCTGCCTCCCGGAGGCCCCTCATCGGCTCCTCCCCGGCCGGCCTCCCTGGAATCGGAGTTCGCGCTGGACCTCGGCCCCCTCGCCGGGGACGACGCCGGGAATTCCAACACCACCCTGGATCGCCTCTCGGGCTTCCTGGAAACGGAGCCGTCTCGACCTCCCCTCGGGACGGAGCCCGCAGGGCACAATGCTGCCCCTCCGGAACTCTCCTTCGATGACCTGGAACTGGCCTTCGGCGACCTGGAGGCCCTTGGGTCCCCCTCGGAGGGGGCCAGGAGCGCCGTTGCCGGGGACCCGGGGACGACCCTCGACATCGACGCGGTGATGCGCGAGGAATCCTTCACGGACCCGCTTCCGCCCTGGGAACCTGGGCCCGAGGTCCAGGCCACGAAGGAGCGGGAGGCCCCCTGGAGGACCGACGTCGTGTCTGGCCCGTTCCCCGCATCCTCGGCCCCGGTCTCTCCGGGTCCCGCCCCGGCCCCATCGGAGACCCTTGCCTGGGGAGAAGGCGATTTCGGAGGGTCCCTGTTCGACGAACCGGGGGCGGGACCGACCCTTCAGGTGGAGATTCCCGCCGCCCCGCCTCCCTCGGTCGTGCCCGACTCTCCAGGAGCCCAGGCAACCCAGGGCGGCGCCCAACCGAAAGGACAGGCCGAGACGCCCCGGAAGGCGGCGCCCCGGAGAATGGCGCCCGGGAGGACGCTTCCCCGGCTGGTTCGCGGTGGGGCCGTGGTGGGCCTCCTGCTGGTCCTCGTGGGCGTGATCCTGGGCCAGACCGACTACGGGTACTTCGGGATCAAGATCCTCCGCGGACCCACCGGAGGCGGTCCCGGGACCCAGGACGGTCATCGTTCCGGACAGGCGCCCCAGGGGCCCGACGACGGTTCCGGTCCTCGGTACGATCGGGTCTCGGCCTATCTGGATGGCATCGTTCGACTGGAACGAAGGGTCCTGGAGTCCCCCAACGACGGTGGCCTTCGGACGTCCCTGCTCGAGGCCCTGGCGACCCTGCGGGAACGCTATCCTTCCGCGTTCCTGAAGGAGCCTCGATTCGCCGCGAAATGGAAGGATCTGGCGGTGCAGTTGAATCCCCAGGGGGCACTCGGGATGCGTCTGCGGGTCATCGAGCGGATCGCCGCGGACCAGTGGGACGACGCGGCTTCTCTGCTGGAGGAGGCCCGCAAGGAGTTCCCGGAGGATGCGGCCCTTCTGTGCCTCTCGGGGCGCGTGGCAACCCGCAGGGGCCGCTTCGAGGAGGCGGTCCGCTTGTTTGACCAGGCCCTGGCCCGTGTTCCCGGATTTCATGCGGCCCTGCATGGAAAGGCCGTTGCCCTGTTGGGCTCGGGCAAGGCCGATGCGGCCCGGACGGTCTTCGAGACGATCCTCGCAGCGGAACCGGACCACATGGAGGCCCGTCTGGGGCTCGCCGAGGCCACCCTCGCGATGGGAGACGTCGAGGGAGCGATTCGTGGCGGCCAGGAGGTCCTGGAGAAGGGGCGACCGGGGGTCGATGACGAGGCCATCTTCCAGGCCCATCGGCTCCTGGCGCGGGCACTGTCGAAACAGGGGGACGTCGCGGCAGCCAACGATCAGTTGCGCGGGGCCCTTTCCCTGCGTCCGACGGACCCGGAGGTGGCCGAGGACCTGGCGCTGCGCCTGCTTCAGGCCGGAAAGGCCTCCGAGGCCCTGGATGTCCTGAGGCCCGCCCGGGAGGCCGGCAAGGACGGCGAGACCTTCCTGTTGACCTACGCCCGGGTGGCCTTCGCTGACGACAAGGGGGAGCTGGCCCAGGCCGCGCTTCTGGAGGGCACCGAGAAACATCCCCGGAATCCTGCCTTCTGGGTCCTTCGGGGGACCACGTCCCTGGAGGCGCGGAAGTTCCAGAGCGCCCAGGCGGCCTTCGAGGCGGCCCTGAAGATCGACTCGGGCAACGTCGATGCCTGGGTCGGGCTGGCCCAGACGCTCTTCTCCCAGGGCAAGGTCCAGGAGGCCGTTGCGCGCCTGAAGGAGGCCATGGAGGCCACGCGCGGTCATCCGGTCGTGCTGCTGACACTGGCTCAGTTCCAGGAGGACCAGGGGGAGGCGACCGAGGCCGAGAACTCCCTTCGGATGGCCCTGTCCCGGGATCCGGGAAACGTCGCGGTGAAGCAGCGTCTGGCCTTGCTCCTGATGAACCAGAAACGCTACGAGGACGCCATTCCCCTGTTCGAGGAAATGGACCAGAAGCGGCAACTGGACCGGGCCGGGATTCTGGGCTATGCGCGGGCCCTGCTGGCGGCCCACCGGGTCGGCCAGGCCGAGACCTTGCTCAAGAAGGCCAGCGAGGAAAGCCCCCGGGACCTGGACATGGCGGCGGAGCACGCCTACGCCTTGATGGAGTCCGGGAACCTCCCGGCCTCCGAGACCATCCTCCGGCGGAATCTGGCCCAGACGCCGAACCACCCCTTGACCCTCTACTACCTGGGCCAGGTCCTCGCCCGGCGCAATGCCGTGGACGAGGCCATCCAGACCCTCGAACTGGCGGTCCGGTCCAACACGCGGGACCCCCGTCCCCGCATCGCCGTCGCGCGACTGCTGCTGGCCTACCGTGGCGAGGAGGGGCGGGCCGCGGCGAAACTCCACCTGGACCATGTCCTGGGGATGTATGGACGGAAGGAGGTCCCGACGGACCAGCAGGACCCCGAGGCCTTCATGATGCACGGGAGGATCCTCTTCGCGGACCAGAAGTACCAGGCGGCGCTTCGGGATTTCGAGGCGGCGCTGGCCCTGGCCCCGGTGCGGACCGACCTGCTCGTGGACCACGCCCGCACCCTCTTCGAGATGTCCCGCCATGCCCAGGCGAAGGACTTCCTGCGGAAGGTCCTCTCCTCCTCGCCCAACCATCCCGAGGCCAATTTCCTGATGGCGCGGATCCTGCTGCGGGAAGGGGCCGTCCGGCAGGCCCGGGAGGCCCTCGAACGCCTGGTGCAGCGGGACCCCAGGTCCTTCCCCGAGGCCTGGCGCATGCTGGGAATGATCTATCGCGACGAGAACCAGTCCGGCCTGGCGCGAAACGCCTTCCAGCAGTACCTGCGCGTGGTGGACGACCCCCGGAGTGCCGAAGCGGAAGAGGTCCAGCAGTTGCTGGGCAGGATGCGTTGACCGGAGCCGATTCTCCTACCGAACTTCGTAGGACGTCTTCCCCACCAGGGCCTCCAGACCCTGCACGAACTCCGTGGTGAAGGACACCGCCCAGGCGGAACCGGCCTCCCAGAGGACCCGTCCGAGTCCATCCAGGTGGACGTCGAAGGCCAGCGGAACCTGTCCCGGGTGCCGACGCACCAGTTCCTGGAGCCGTTCGATCCACTCCGGGGCCAGCGTCTGGAGGTCGATGCGGATGCGGATGGAGTTGGCGGCGCTCCGCTGGGCCTGCTCCAGGGGCACCATGCGGGACACCATGATCTTCCCACGCCCCTCGTCCGGGTCCCCGGAATAGGTGCCGGTGACCAGCAGAGGCTCCCGCAGGTTCGGGATCTGGTCCAGATCGCCCACGGCCCGGCCTGCGATGAGGCACTCGATCTGGCCGGAGGGGTCCTCCAGCATTCCGATCGCGTATCGGCTCCCGGTCTTCTTCGAGATCCGTTCCTTCCGCTCCACCAGCAGACAGGCCAGTTGCAGCGTCTCCCTGTTCAGGGTGTCGTCCAGGTCGCCAATCAGGGTCAGGTCCTTGTTCTGGAGCAGGTGGTGATAGCGGTCCAGGGGATGGCCGCTCACGTAGATGCCGATGGTCTCCTTCTCCCGGGAGAGCCGCTCGTGGTCGGGCCACTCGGGCACTGGGGGCGGTGCGACGTCGGGCACCGAGGAGGTGGACGGGAGGTCGAAGAGGCCCGCCTGCCCCTGGCTCTGGTCCGCGCGGAGCCGGGTGACCCGGGAGAGCAGGGCATCGAGCCCTTCCTCCAGGGACCGGCGGGTATGGCCGAACCCGTCCAGGGCCCCGGCACGGATGAGGGCCTCCAGGACCCGCTTGTTGACCTTGCGCCCGTCGACCCGGGACAGGAAGTCCCCCAGGGAACGGAACGGCTCCCTCGCACGTGCCTCGAGGATGGCCTCCACCGCGGCGTTGCCGATGCCCTTGATGCCGGCCAGGCCGAACCGGATGGCCGACACGATGCCGGAAGGCGTCGGAATGTCCTCGACGGTGAAGTGCGCCGCGGAGTGCCGCACGTCCGGCGGGAGCACCTGCACCCCCATGCGGTGGGCCTCGTGGACGAAGCGCATGGTCTTGTCCTGGTCGCCCTGCTCCGAGGTCAGCACCGCACAGAGGAACTCCGTCGGGTAGTGGGCCTTCAGGTAGGCCATCCGGTAGGACACGTAGGCATAGGCCGTGCTATGGCTCTTGTTGAAGCCATACTCCGCGAACTTCATCATCTTTTCGAACAGCGTCCGGGCTTTCTCCGGGTCGATCCCGCGCTGGGCGGCTCCCTGCAGGAACGGTTCTTCCTGCTGTCGCGCCAGGGAAGAGTCCTTCTTTCCCATCGCGCGGCGCAGGAGGTCGGCCCCTCCCATCGTGAATCCCCCCAGGTTCCGCGCGATCAACATGATCTGTTCCTGGTAGAGCATCGTGCCGTAGGTGTCCCGAAGGATGGGCTCCAGTTCCGGGACCAGGTATTCCGGCTCTCGCTCGCCGTGCTTCACGGCGATGAACTGGTCCACCATCCCTGCACCCAGGGGTCCGGGTCGATAGAGGGCGATGGTGGCGATGATGTCCTCCAGGCGGTCGGGTCGGAGGCGACGGACGAGCCGGGTGATCCCGGCGGTCTCCAACTGGAAGATCCCGGCAGTGGCCCCGGAGGAGATGACCTGGAAGGTCGTCGGGTCGTCCAGCGGGATGGTCTCCAGGTCGAAGTCCGGGTGCCCCCGTTCCCGGATCATGCGGACGGCGTGATCCATCACCGTGAGGGCGGTCAGTCCCAGGAAGTCGAACTTGATCAGGCCAACGGCCTCGATGTCCTTCATGTTGAACTGGGTCACGCGACTGTGGTCATCGGTCACGTAGAGGGGCACGTGGTCCCCGATGGGCCGGTCGGCGATGACGACCCCTGCCGCGTGCTTCCCGGGCTGACGGGCCAGTCCCTCCAGGCGCAACGCAACGTCCCAGACTGCACGATAGACCGGATCTCCCTCCACCAGTTCGCGGATCCGCGACTCGGCCTCCCAGGCCTTTTTCAGCGTCATGTCGAGTTGTTCGGGGATCAGTTTCGCGAGGACGTCCCCCTGCTGGAACGACAACCCCAGCACACGGCAGACGTCCCGGACTGCGGCCCGGGCCTTCATCGCGTTGAAGGTGATGATCTGCCCCACCTGCTCGCGACCGTACTTCTCGGTGACGTACTCGATCACCCGCTCCCGCCCGACTTCACAGAAGTCCACGTCGAAGTCCGGGGGATTCACCCGCTCCGGATTGAGGAATCGCTCGAAGAGCAGGTCGTAGCGCAGCGGGTCCAGCTGGGTGATGCCCATCGTCCAGGCCGCCAGGGACCCCGCCCCGGACCCCCGCCCCGGACCCACCGGGACGCCATGGTCCCGGGCCCATCGGATGAAGTCCTGGACCACCAGATAGTAGGCGTCGAACCCCATCTGGATGATCATCTCCATCTCGTATTCGAGGCGTTGCCGATAGGTTTCCTCGTCGATGCGGCGTCCTTCTCGCCGGATCTCCTGCAGGCGCCTCTCGAGCCCTTCCCGTGCGACCTCCCGGAAATGGTCCGGGACGGTGCGGCCCTCGGGAGGCACGAAGATGGGGAAGTGATACACCATGTCCTTTTCGCCCCGGAGGCCCATGACGTTCGGCTCGACCATGCTGGCGATCCGGACGGTATTGGCCAGGGCCTCGGGCAGGTCCTCGAAACGCCGGGCCATCTCCTGGGGAGAGGCCAGGTGAAACGTGTCCACCGGGAGTTCCCGGAGCCGATCCGGGGAGAGGGTGCGCCGCATCTCGATGGCCGTCAGCACCGCCTGGGCCACCGCATCCTTCCGGTCCAGATAGTGGGCATTGCTGGTCGCCACCAGGGGAATGCCCGTCTCCTCCGAGAGGGCGACCAGGGCCCGATTCACCGCGTGCTGCTCGGCCAGGTCGTTGGACTGGACCTCCAGATAGAAGGAGTCGGCGCCGAAGACGTCCCGGTACCACCCGGCCGCCGCGAGGGCGCTTCGGTCCTCGCCCCGGAGGATGCACTGGGGGATCTCCCCTCCCAGACAACCCGAAAGGGCAATGAGTCCGCGGGCATGCTCCGCCAGCGCCTGTCGTCCCAGGAAGACCTCCGCGTCGGGAACACGCTCCCGGCGAAGCCAGGCCTCCGAGATCAGTGATCGAAGATTCCGGTAGCCCTCCTGGTTCCGGCAGAGAAGCACCAGGTGTCCCGGAGCGCTTCCCTGGGCACCTTCCACGAGGACCTCCGCCCCGATGATGTCGTTCACGGGGGCCGGGACCGTCTGCTCCTTGTCCCCATCGATCAGGACCGGCTTCCCGTCGGGCCCGATCACGGGCAGCTGGTTCTTGGTACAGGCCTTGTGAAACTGGACCGCTCCGAAGAGGTTCATGTGGTCCGTCAGGGCCACCGCCTGCATCCCCAGGGAGGCCACCCGACGAGCGAGGTCGGGGATCCGGATCGTGCTGTCGAGGAGGCTGAACTGCGAGTGGACGTGCAGGTGGACGAAATCCATGGTCTTCCCTCCCGGGGCGATTTGGCCCGGCATGCACCGGGCCGAGCCCGAGCCTACCAAGGGCCGAGGACATGGCAAGTGGCGTGGCGCATTTTCCTGTCGAATCCTCCGACAGGGAGAAGGGGCGCGCACTTCCCGGTGCGGCCGAGCCTTTCCCTTCGTTCGGGGGAGGTCGGGGCTTCCTTGCGACCTTCCCGGCCCTGATGTAAAAGGGAGGCGACTGGAACCGTTGTCCCGTGGCGACCCTCGCGAGGAGAGCATGGACATCGACGAACTGGGCCGGCTGCTGGAGGACGTCACTTCCGGAAGACGAACCCTGGAGGCCCTGGAACGGGTCCTCGGGGAACTGGGGCGCGCGGACCTGACCCGTGCCCTCCAGTCCATCGCCGAGCGGGCCCAGGTGGCCGAGGAACGGGGGGAACTGGCGGCCTGGACACGCCTGATGGCCGACCTCCTGGTCCGATGGGCCTCGGCCTCCCAGGATCCCATTGCCGGCCATCTGGCCTCGGTGGCCGCGGACATCTATCGGAGCGACCTCCAGGACCCCGAGACCGCCGAGCAGGCGCGGGTCGTGGCGGCGGTCCGGTCCCTCAATCCCGTCGCCCTGGCCGCCCTGGCGGAGCCCCTGGAGTCGGGCCAGGACGAGGAGACGCGGCTGCACCTCTGGCGGGTGCTGGCCGCCCTGGCCGACGGCGAGATGCGTCACCGCTACGAAGCCAGGATTGCCGAGGCCCATCGGGAACGGGACGCCCGACTCCGGGAGCAGGCCCGGCAACGCGATCGGCTGTCCGAGGCGCGACGGATGCTGGAAGACCCCAGCGGGGCCGAGACGGCACTGGGGTTCCTGGACCAGCACCTCCAGGAGGCCCCTGGGGACCTCCTGGCCCTGCACCTCGTGGTCCAGGCCTGCGAGGCCCTGGGACGCACATCCGAGATCGAGGGGCGTTTCCGCACGGACCTGGAACGCCTCGATGCGCCGCTCCGGGCCGCGGTGCTGTCCGAGCTGGCCCGGGTCCAGCGGGAGGTCCTCGGGCTCCCGGAACGGGCCGCCGAGACGGCACTGGAGGCCCTGACCCACGACCGGGCCCACCCGGCAGCCCTCCAGCAACGCCTGGAGGCCCTGAAGCAACTGGGGCGCGAACA
Source organism: Deltaproteobacteria bacterium (assembly GCA_029547805.1). Lineage (GTDB taxonomy): Bacteria > Myxococcota_A > UBA9042 > DTJE01 > DTJE01 > JAGOKF01. The sequence continues at coordinate 83,546 of JAKPOP010000003.1, read as the reverse complement.
GGAGGCCCTGAAGGAACTGGAACAGCGTCGGGCATCCCTGGCCGGTTCCAGCGACGAGGCACGACTCCTCCCGATCCTGGCCCGGGCCCAGACCGCTGCGGGGCGGGACGTGGACGCCGAGCGGACCTGGCGACGTCTTCGGGCCGTCGACCCGCGAAACATCGAAGCCCTGCGGTTCTATGAGGAGTTCCACCGGAACCGGGGGGACTACCAGACACTGTTCACGACGCTTCAGTTCCTGCTGTCGGTGCTGGAGGACCCCCAGGAACGCTACCGGGTGAATCGGACGATGGCCGAGATCGCCGAGGAGCACCTCCAGTCCCCGGAGCGGGCCATCGAGGCCTGGAAGCGCATCCTGGCCGGAAACCCCATGGACCGGGAGGCCGAGGCGGCCCTCGTGTCCCTCTACGAGCGGACCCGGAAGTGGCACGCCTTGCTGGAGTTCTACAACGAGCGGGTCCGTCAGCTTCCCACCGAGGCCGTCGAGGAGAAGGTCGCCTGTCTGCGACAGGTCATCCGGATCTTTGAGGACCCCGATCGGCTCCCCAGCCCCGACAATGTCCTGGCGACCTGGGCCCGCATCCTGGAAGTGCAGCCGGATCATCCCGAGGCCCTGGAGACCCTGGTGCGGGGGTACCGGGAGAAGGAACGGTGGCACGACCTCCTGAAGGTGCTTCAAAAGAAGGCCCAGGTGACCTCCGACCGAGAGGTGCTCCTGGATCTGCTGCGGCAGATCGCGGACATCGCCCTCACCCGGATGTCCAACGAGGCCCAGGCGGTTCCGTTCCTGGAACGGATCCTCGAGATCGATCCGCAGCAACTCGAGGTGATCCAGCGCCTGAAGGCGATCTACCAGCGGAAGCACAGTCCCGAGAAACTCTTCCAGGTGCTGCTGAGGGAGGCGAACCTCCTCCAGGGCGCCGATCGGGAGCCGGTCCTCCTGGCCGCGGCGACGATGGCCCGGGATCGTCTGTTGCGGTTCGACGAGTCCCTGCGCCTGTTCGAGGAACTCTATCGCCAGAACCCCCGGCTCCGGGAGGCCCGGGAGAGCCTGCATCAGCTCTACATCCGGCAGGAACGCTGGGAGGACTACGTCCGCTTCCTCCGGGAGGAAGTGGACCGTCCAATGCCTGTCCGGCGCCGGCTGGAACTGCTTCACAAGTGTGGAGAGATCTGCCTGGAACGACTCGGGGATGTCCCGGGAGCCCGCCTGCTGTTCGAGCAGGCCCTGGCGGTGGATCCGGAGGACGAGGTGGCCGTCCGTCGCCTGGAGCAGATCTATCTGAACGCCGATGATTTTCCGGCGCTCCGGCGGATGTACCTCGCCCGACAGGACCCCCGAAGCCTCCTGGGCCTCCTGATCCAGGCCGAGTCCCGGGAGACCGATCCCCTGCGGCGGGTGGCCCTGAACCTGACCCTGGCACAGGTCTGCGAGGAGGACCTCGGGGAGGAGGATCGGGCCGTCCGGTTCCTGGAAAAGGCCTTTCTGGGGGATCCCACGCTGACGGACGTGGGGCGCAAACTCCTCCACCTCTACGAGGCCCAGGGCGACCGGGAGCGCATCGCGACGATCATCCCGGCGCTGGCACCCAATCTTCCCGACGCCGAGGAGCGGTGGACCCTCTGGTCCCGGCTCATGGAGACCCTGGGGCAGTCCGGGGACCTCCCGGGGGCCTTCCGGGCCGGGGAGGAGGCCGTCCGGAACGCCCTGGCGCTGGATCGGGTCCCGGAGACGCTGGAACAGGTACGCCTGCTGGTCCAACGGGGAGGGCTGTGGCAGGAGTACGGTTCCCTCCTGCGGGAACTGGCCGACGCGACGATGGATCACGAGGTGCGTCAGGGTGTCCTGCTGGAACTGGGCCGGCTGCTCAAGGAGCGGCTCCTGTTCCACGACGAGGCCAGGGCCGTGCTCGAACGGGTCCTGGACCTGGAGCCGGGAGACCCGGAGGCCCTGAACCTGCTGGAGGAGATCGCCTCCCAGCAAGAGGACTGGAAGGCCCTGGAGTTCGTGCTGCGCCGCCGCCTGGACGTCTGCCGGGACGACCGGGATGCCCGGGACATCCGGATGCGCCTGGGACGCCTCTACGAGGACCTCCTGATGGACGACGCCGCCGCGGCGGACTGCTACCGGGACATCCTCCAGGGGAACCCGAAGGACGCGGAGGCCCTGGCAGGCCTGCACCGGACCTATGAGCGCCTCGAGCGGTTCCTGGACCTGTCGGACATCATCCGGATGGAACTCGCCATCGCCGATACGCCCTGGCAGAAGGGACGTCTCTCCTGTGAACTGGCGCAGATCTGCTGGGAACGCCTGGACGCGGTGGACGACGCCCTCCGTCTCCTGGAGGAGGCGCTGCACTCGGAGGGGCACTCGGCGGAGGCCCTGCGACAACTGCGCATCCTCTTCGACCGCCGGCTGGCACGGGATGCCGCCGCCAACCTGATGGCGCCATTCCTCCGGAGCCAGGGTCGGACCGATGACCTGCTGGACCTGCTCCAGGCGCGTCTGGAGGACATGATTCGCCCGGAGGCCGCGGCGGCGCTGCTGATGGAGATGGCCGACCTCCGGGAGCACGGGAAGGAGGACCCGGAGGGGGCCTTCAAACTGGTGATGGCCGCTGTGATGCGTCATCCGGCGGAGCCGTGGGTCCAGCGGTTCCGGGAACTGGCCGACCGCACGGGTCGTCACCGGGACGTGGCGGTCACGCTGGGGCGGTGGGTGGGTGTCCTCCCGCCGGGGATCCCCCTGGGGGAAGGGACCATCCCGGACCCGGCCCTGGAGTCGAAGTACGCCCTCCTGCTGGGAGAGCTGTACGGGGAGAAACTGGGACAACGGGACCTGGCCATCAAGGCCCTGGAAAAGGCCCTTCCCTTCGCCGAAGAGGAGGAGGGGCTCCTGCTGCGCCTCCTGGACCTCTACCAGCAGATGGGCGATGAGGGAGCGGTTCTGAGGACCTTCGACCGCCTGGCCGAGATCACCGAGGATCCGGTCCGACGCCGGAAGGTCCTGTCGGACCGGGCCCGCTGGACCCGGATGCAGGGAAACCTGCAGGGCGCTCTGGAGGCCTGGATGCGGGTCCTGGACCTGGGTCCCGACGAGGAGGCGGCGGACCAGGTCGAGGAGATCCTCGGGGGTCAGGGGAGGCACCGGGAACTGCTGGACCTGCTGCGGCGCAGGGAGGAGTGGGTCCAGGCGCCGGAGGCCCGGAGCGCGGTCCAGGTCCGGGCGGCCCGCATTCTGGGAGGCTCCCTGGGGCAGTGGGCCGAGGCGGCCGAGGTCTACCGGAAGGCCATCACCGAGGACCCGGCCCAGGAGTCCCTCGTGGCGGAGGTCGTCGGGGTCGCAACCTCTCGGGGGCTCCCCGGGTGGCGGGAGTGGGCGCCGTCCCTGCTGGGATTCCTCGAGGAGGCCCTCCGGGACCGGTCCGGGGCCGATGCACTGCTGCTCCAGGTGCTGCAGGCCGAGGCCGAACTGGCCGCCAGTCCCTGGGAACGGGTGCGGGCCTGCGTGGCCATGGCCGACGTGACCGAGGCCCAGGGGGACCTGGAAGCGGCCCTCCACCACGTCTCTGAGGCCCTTCGGGCCGTTCCCGAGGACCCGGAGATCGCCGATCGCCTGATCCGGATCGGCGAGGCCCTCGATCGCCCCCAGGAAGTGCTGCGCCTGCTGGAGGAGATTGCCGGGACCGCTCGGTTGGAGGGTCGGACGCACCTGCTCCTCAAGGCGGCCCGTCTCTGGCGAACCCGCCAGGGGGACATCGGCCGCGCCGAGACGATCTACCGCCGCCTGCTGGAACTGCAGCCCGGATCCCTGGAGGTCCTCCGGGAGGTGGACGACCTCCTTCGGGAACAGGGAAAGGACGCCGACCGGATTCCCCTGCTGACCGAAATGGCTGCTCTGGCCTCACAGACCGACGAGCGGAGGCGGATCCAGGAGACCCTGGGGGTCCTGTGCCAGGCCAAGGGGGATTTTGAACAGGCGACCCGTTCCTTCCGCTACGTCCTCGATCGTCGCCCCGAGGAAGACTCCCTGGACCCGCTGGCACTGGAGGCGGCCCATCGGCTGATCAGCCTCCTGGGGAGCCTCGGAAAGACCCGGGAGGCCCTGGAGGTCCATCTGCTGATCGGTGGGACGTCGGCGCTGCCCGAGGAGCGGAGGGACCACCTCCTGGAGGCGGCCAGGACCTTCCGGGACGTCCTCCGGGAACCCGAGGAGGCGGCCCGGGTCTTCGACCGGATTCTCGAGTCGTTCCCGGAGGACCATGAGGCCTGGCAGGAGGCCAAGTCCATTGCCGTCGAACGGCGGGACCGGGATCGCCTCCTGCGCATGCTCCAGCAGCAGATCGACCTGGCCAGGGACCCGGAAGGAAAGGCGGCGGCACTGGTCGAGCGCGCCGACTTCTTCCTGGGGGCCGGGGAGATCGGGTTCGTGGACGCCTTGAGGGACCTCAAGGCGGTGATGGACATGTTGCCGTCCTTCGAACCGGCCCTGGACCGATTGGAGGTCCTCACGGAATCCCTTCCGGGGGGAATGGAAGCGGCTCGCCAGCTGCGTTGGGCATCCCGGAAGACCGGGGACCATCGCCGGCTGGTCCGGGCCCTCCGGGTGCTGGTCGAGCGCTGCGAGAACCCCTCGGAGGTCCCGGAACTGAACCTGGAACTGGCCGACGCCCTGAAGCGGAGCGGAGAAGGGGAGGCCGCCGTCCAGGTCCTCCGGCAGACGTGGCTTCGCTGGCCCGAGAACGAGCAGGTGGTCGCGTCCCTGGCGGCATTGCTGCGAGAAGGAGGCGAACCACTGTCCCTGGAGGCCTGGACCGAGGAGATCGCGATCTCGCAGAGCGACCTTTCGGCCCGCTCCCGGGTGAGGCGGATCGGGGCGCGGGAACTGGCCCGAATGGGCTTCCTGGAACCGGCCATCGGACTCTTCGAACGGAACGTGCAGGATTGGCCCGGGGATACGGAGACGCTGCGCGTCTGGTTGGAGGTCCTCGAACAGGAAGGACGGAGTGGAGAGTGCCTTCCGCTGCTGGAGGTCCTGGCCCGGGAGACCCCGGATCCCGGGGAGCGGTTGCACTTGTGGCAGCGGGCGGCGCGGCTCGCCGAGGAGGGAGCGGGAGACGCCAGACGGGCCTGGGACTGCTGGTGGGAGGTCCTGGCCATCCAGCCGGACCATCCCGAGGCACTGGACCACCTGGAGGGCCTGGCCCTGGCCCTGGGGGATCCGGGCGATCGTCTCCGGCTGGACCGCCATCGTCTTGGCCTGCTGCTGAGACAGGGAGGCTCGGCCGAAGACCCCGAGGTCTGGGAGATCCGGCGGAGGATCGCGGCGACCACCGAGGCGCTGGGCCTGGGCGACGAGGCCACGGAGGCGGCCCTGGCCCTGCTGGAACGCCCCGGTCCCGATCCCGCGGACCTGGACGTCGCCAGGAGCATCTACGGCGCCTTCGACGGCCCACCGGAGGTCTTCACCGCACTGGTGGCAGCGGCCCAGCGCATCGGCGCATCGGAGATGCTTCTCGACCTCTACCGGTTCACCGCGGCCCTCGATCGCCCCTTCCCATCTCGGGAAGAGGCGCTTTCCTGGGCGGTGGAGATCGAGGAAGGGCAGGGGAGGGACGACCTCCTGGTCGAAGACCTGTCGGAACTCCTGAAGATCCGCCCAGGGGACGCGGCGTTGAGAGGCCGACTGGAGATGGCGGCGCGGCGTTCCGGGGCCCTGGAGGGCTACCGGTCCGCGCTGGAGGACTGCCTGTTGCGCCTGGAAGGCCAGGACGAGGCGTTCCAGGTGGCCCTGGAGCTGGCTCGACTCCACGAGGAGGACCGGCAGGACCTGGAGGCCGCGGCGGATTCCCTGAAGGTCGCGAACCAGGTCCGTCCCGACGACCTCGCGGTGCGGGAACGCCTGGCCGACCTGCTCCAGCGGCTGGGCCGTTTCGGGGAACTGGCGATCCTGTGGGAGGACGTGGCGGAGCGCCTGGAATCACCGGAACAGCGACTGGCGATCCTGTTCAAGGTCCAGGACATCCTCCGGCTCCGGCTTCGGGATGCCCGGGGAACCGAGCGGGTCCTTCAACGGATCCTGGACCTGGACCCGGGGAACCGGGCGGCTTTGGACGGCCTGGAATCCATGGCCCGGGAGGGGGGGGATCACCAGGCCCTTGCGACCTGGCTGTCCCGCAAGTGGGACGTGGCAGAGTCCCAGGCCGAGAAGCGTTCCCTGGCTTTGGAACTGGCCCGACTCCAGCAGGCCCCTCTGGGGGACTCCCAGGGGGCCCAGGCGACGCTTCGACGACTCCTGGAAGAGGACCCCCGGTGCCTGGAGGCATGGTCCCTCCTGGAGCAGTGGATGCTCTCCGGCGAGCAGTGGGAGGACCTGGCGGAGGTCTACGAGAAGCAGGCCGCCGTGGAGGCGGGCGATGCCTCCATCCTGCTGCTCAAGAAGGCCGTCGGACTGCGGCAGGGCCGGATGGGGGATGGCGAGGGGGCCCGGCGTCTGCTCCGGCGGATCCTGGACCAGGACCCGGGGAACGACTTCGCCTTCGAGCGAATGTCCGAGCTGCTGGAGGCGGAACAGGACTTCGAAGGCATGGTGGCCCTGTTCCACCAGCGCCTTCCCCACGTGGACGGCGCCAAGGATCGGGCCGCGCTGAACCTCCGGATCGGGACGATCCAGGCGCGTTTCCTGGGCCGGGAGGTCGAGGCCCTGGAGCACCTGAAGGCCGCGTTGGAACTCGATCCCTTCCTGCCCGAGGCCCCGGACGTGCTGTGGCACCTGGTCGACTCTCCGGCGGTGGGCCTCGAGGCTGCGTTGGTGTTGGAAGAGGCCCTGGCCCACGTCGGAGACCACGAGGGCCTCGCACGGGTGCTGGAGCGGCAGGTGGAGATGCTCGCGGCCGGACCCGAGCGGGAGGGCCTCCTGCTTCGTCTGGCGGACCTCTGGAACTCGGCCCTGGGGGACCCCCGGAAGGGCCTCCTGGCACTGGGGCGTCTGCTGACGGAGGTTCCGGGTCATTCGGAGGCCTTGCAACAGGCCGTCCGGATTGCCGACGAGGCCCGGATCCCCGACGTCCTCGTGGAGATGCTGACGGAGGTGGCTGCGGCCCACTCCTCCCCGGCCGAGTGCCGGGGGATCCTGCTGGTGGCGGCCGATGCCCTCGAAGGGGCGATGGCCCTCCCGGCGCGAGCCGCAGAGGTGTTGGAGGGGATCATTGGGGACGGGACCTCGGACGAGGAGGTCCTCGGGCGACTGGAACGAATCTACGGGACCCTCGGGCACCAGGAAGGAATGCTCCGGGTGCTCCGACGACGCATCCAGGCCGCCGGGAGCGACGCCCCCGTCGATCTGCGCCTTCGCCTGGCCTCCCTCCTGTCCCAGATTGGAGGCGACTCGGAGGAGATCGTCGAGGAACTGGCTCGGGTCCTGGCCCGGGATCCTCGGCAGGAAGAGGCGATTCGGCTCCTCTCGACGATGACCTCGGACCCCCTGGCCGGGGATCGGGCCCTCGAGATCCTCCGGGAGGCATTCCGGGCCTCGGAAGACTCGAAGGGGCTGCTCTGGGTGCTCGAGACCATCATGGGCCGGGCCGGGGAATCGGACGACGTGGTGTCGTTGCACGAGGAGGCGGCAGCGGCGGCCCATCGCCTGGGGTCCTCCGCGGTGGAGGTGGAGCACCTGGGCAAGGCCCTCGCCCTTGCACCGGCCGATGAGCAGGTTCTCCTCTCGCTGTTGAAGGCCACACGACGTGGCGGCCACTACCGGAACGCCTTCGGCTACCTCGTTCGGGCGGCCCGAAATGCCTCGTGGCCGGAACTCGAAAAGTCCCTGCTGCTGCAGGCCGCCGGCATCGCCCCCCAGGGCGACGTCCCCGCCGACGACCTGGAACTGGCCCTCACCCGGATTCTGGAACTGGACCCCGTCTGTCGGGAGGCACTGGACGGGCTGGAGGCGCTCTATGAGCGACAGGGCCTGACGCGGCAACTGGTCGAGGTCCTGGAGAAGCGCCTCCGCCTGAACCTGACCCCCGAGGAACGGGCCCAGACCCTGGGGAGGCTCGCCCGACTCGCCGAGGAACAGGGAGAGACCCGGCGAGCCTTCGAACTCCAGGAGGAGCGGGCGACCCACGAGGCGTCTCCAGAGGTCCTTGCGGAAACGGTCCGCCTGGCCCGCGTGGTCGGGGACCCGGCGGTGCTGGTCCGGTCCCTGGAGAGTCTCGCGGACGCCCTGGGGACCGGGGACCAGGCCGTCTCCTGCCTGCTGGAGGCGGCGAGCATCCAAGAGAACGACCTCGGGGACCGGATGGCCGCCGTTGCATTGCTGGAGAAGGTCCTCACGATCGAGCCGGACAACGGGGCGGCATTCCTGCGGTTGGAACGGCTCTACGAAGACATCGGCGACTGGGAGTCCCTGGTCCGAATGCTCCAGGAACAGGTCGAGAGCGAGGAGAATCCTGACCGGAAGGTCGAGTTGCTGACCCGGACGGCGGCCATCCAGGAGACCCACCTGGAAAACCTCCCGGCAGCCATCGCCTCGATCCGAAGGGCGATGACCGTCGACCCGGACGACGTCTCCCTGCTGGACGAGGCCATCCGCCTTCACTATCGCGCCGAGGAGTGGACGGCCCTGATCCAGGCCCTTCGCCGGAAGGCCTCGTTGTTGCCCAACCCTGCGGAACAGGTCCCGATGCTGTTGCAGGCGGCCGAGATCACGTTGCAACGCCTGGGGGACCATTCCCTGGCCGGGGCCCTCGCCCAACAGGTGCTCCAGGTGGACCCGAACCACCCGGGGGCGCTCCTGGTGATGGCCCGGTGGCAGGAAAGCCAGGGGCAGCACGACGAGGCCCTGACCCTCTACGAGCGGCTGATGAGCCTGGTCCCGAAAGGGGACGACCGGATTCAGGCCCTGCTGGGGAGCGTGCGCATTCGAAGCGCCCGGGGTCAGCGAGGCCCCGAGGTCATCTCGGCCCTGCAGGAGGTGGTCCATGCCCGGCCGGCGGACCAGGAGGCGCTTCAACTGCTCAAACGCCTCTACCAGGAGGCAGGGCAGTGGCAGCCCCTCATCGAATTGCTGACCCGGGAATTGAAGGCGGCCCAGACCGACGAGCAGCGCGCCTCGCTCTGCATGGACATCGCCGAGATCTACCTCCAGGAACTCAACAACGGCGCCCGCTTCCTCCAATGGGCCGAGGAGGCCCACCGATTCCAGCGGGACAATTCTCGGGTGGTCGGGGGCATCGTCCGATACCACCTTCAGTCCCGGGAGCCTCACCGGGCCGTTCCCTACCTGGAGTGGCTGGTGAACTGGCTCGAGGGCAAGAAGCGCTACCGGGAGATCCCGCCGTATGCCTACGAACTGGGGCGCATCCTGGAGGCGATGGGGGAGACGGAGCGGGCGATCCAGTCCCACCGCCTGGCCTGGGAACACGACTCGGGCCACCTTCCAAACGCCCTTGCACTGGGGCGCCTGCTGCTGGCCAGAAAGGACCATGCCGGGGCGTTGCGGGTCTACCAGCCTCTGCTGCTTCGACTGGATTCCCTGGAGCGTGGCATCCGGGTGGACGTACTGCTGTCCCTGGCCCGGATCCACATCGCAGGAGGGGACCCCCGGAAGGCCCGCCAGTTCGTCCTCCGGGTTCTGGCCGAGGAGCCGGAGAACGCCGAGGCCAAGGCCCTCCTCCGGGCCCTCTAGCCGTCCCGGCGGTGCTCCGGTCACCTGGATTTCGATCCCTCGTTGCGGCTTGATTCGACCCGCGATGCGTGATACCGGAACGGCGTCGGTCATGCCTCCCGGAGGAGGGAACCATGTTCGGCTGGCTGGTCACGCGCATGCTGCCGATCGTTCCGATGGGGATCGTCCGGGCCGTCGCGTCCCGGTACGTGGCCGGAGAGGACCTGGACTCGGCCCGGGAGGTCGTCCGGCGGCTGGCCGCCGAGGGCTACCACGCCACCATCGACATCCTGGGGGAGAACGCCGCCGACGATGCCCATGCCGACGAGACGGTGCAGGGCTATCGGCAGGTGCTGGAGATGATCGACCGGGAGCACCTGCCCAGCAACATCAGCGTGAAGCCCTCCCACCTGGGCATCCGCCTCCATGAGGAACGCGCCGAGAGGCGGCTGTGGGACCTCGTGGACGACGTCTCGGCACGGGGCAACTTCCTGCGAATCGACATGGAGGACTCGTCCCTGACCGACGCGACCTTGCGCCTGTACCGACGGGCCCGGGAACGCAGCCCCCAGGTCGGCACGGTGATCCAGGCCTACCTGCGAAGGACCGTCGAGGATGCCAGGGCCCTGGCCGCCGAGGGGGCCAATCTGCGCCTCTGCAAGGGCATCTATCGGGAGTCCCCCTCCATCGCCTGGCAGAAACGGGACGACATCCGGAAGTCCTACCTCGAGACGGCCCGCATCCTGTTGTCGGCCCCCGGGACCTACGTGGCCTTCGCGACTCATGACCGGGTGCTGCTGGAGCAGGTCCCGAACATCGCTGCGGAGATGAGTGTTCCACCAGATCGGTTCGAGTTCCAGGCCCTGCTGGGGGTCCCCGTGGAGGACGTGTTGAAACCCCTGGTGGAACGGGGCTTCAAGGTCCGCTGGTACGTGCCCTTCGGAGTGGAGTGGTATCCTTACAGCGTTCGTCGCCTCAAGGAGAATCCCAAGATGGCCACCTACATCGTCCGCCACTGGTTTGCCCGATGACCACGGACATCCTGGTGATGGGGAGCGGACTGGCGGGGCTGTCCCTTGCCCTGGAGGCCTCCCGGCGGGCCCGGGTGATCCTGGTCACCAAGCGGGAGGCCGAAGAATCCAACACCCGGTATGCCCAGGGCGGCATTGCCTCGGCGATGGGCAAGGACGACTCCTTCGACCTCCACGTCCAGGACACCCTCCAGGCGGGAGCGGGCCTCTGCCACCGGGACATCGTGGAGATGTGCGTGCAGATGGCCCCGGACCGGATCCGATGGCTCGTGGACCAGGGGGTCTCCTTCAACCGGACGGCCGGGGAGGAGTCCGTGGACTTCGACTTCGGCCGGGAAGGGGGACACTCCCGGAGGAGGGTGCTCCATTACCAGGACCTGACGGGCAACGAGATCGAGCGGGTGCTGCTGGCCCGTTGCCGGGAACAGGAACAGATTCGCATCCTCGAGCACGTCCTCGCGGTCGATCTCTTCCTGGCCGAGGGACCCGACGGCCGGGCCCGCGTCGGGGGCGCCTACGTGCTGGACGAGACGACCGGGGAGGTCCACGCCATTGCCGCCCGGGCCGTCGTGCTGGCCACCGGCGGTGCCGGGAAGGTCTATCTCTACACCTCGAATCCCGACACGGCGACCGGAGACGGCGTCGCGATGGCCTGGCGCCTGGGGGCCCGGATCGCGAACATGGAGTTCTTCCAGTTCCATCCCACGTGTCTCTACCACCCGAAGGCCAAGTCCTTCCTGCTGTCGGAGGCCCTGCGGGGCGAGGGAGGAATCCTGCGGCGAATCGACGGCACGCGGTTCATGGAGGGAATCCATCCCCTGAAGGAACTGGCCCCGCGGGATGTCGTCGCCCAGGCCATCGATGCCCAGATGAAGGCCACGGGCGACGACCATGTGCTCCTGGACATGACTCATCTCCCGGCCTCCTTCCTGGAGGAACGCTTCCCGAACCTGCTCCAGGCGAGCCTCCGGTACGGCGTGGACATGCGACAGGAACCGGTTCCGGTGGTCCCCGCGGCCCACTACCTCTGCGGCGGGGTCCAGACCGACTCTCGGGGGCGCACCTCGGTCCCGGGACTATACGCCATCGGAGAGGTGGCCTGCACGGGGCTTCACGGTGCCAACCGTCTGGCCTCCAACAGCCTCCTGGAGGCGGTGGTGATGGCCCATCGGGCCGCCGAGGACCTCATCTCGGGGGCAGACGGAATCCTCGTGGGGGATGCGTCGGTCCTCCCGGAGCCCTCCCTGCCGCCCTGGATGACCCGCTCCATCACGAACCCCCGAGACGAGAGCGTGATGGTCAGCCAGGACTGGGAGGAGATCCGTCGCCTGATGTGGAACTACGTGGGCATCATCCGATCGAACCGGCGCCTCCAGGCCGCCCGGCGCCGCCTCGACCTCCTTCACGAGGAGGTCCACGAGTACCTGCTCTCGACGCGTCTCACCCGGGACCTGGTGGAATTGCGGAACCTGTGCCGCGTCGCGCGCCTGATCGTCGAAAGCGCGCTGCAACGCCAGGAGTCCCGTGGACTCCATGTGAACCTCGACTATCCCGACCGGGACGACCAGCGGTTCCTTCGAGACACGGTCCTCTGGGCGGGGATTCGCAGCGATCTGGTCGCCTGACCTGGAGGTCAGTTCACCTTGCCGCCCACCTCTCGGGCGTCCAGCAACTGCTTCGCCTGTCGGAGGATGTAGCCGGGCACGTCCCGGGACTGGACGATGTGCTTGAGATCCCGGTTCGACAGGCTCTTCAGGAAGGTGGCCGCCATCACCGGCGGACATTTCGGGTTCGTGACGAGGCCCAGTTTCACCGGGTAGAGGCGGGTCCAGTCCCGGTTCGTCGCGATGGCCCGGATCACCTCCTCCGGGAGGGCCCGGTTCTTGGCGTAGTTGGCAATCTCCCGGTCCGTCAATCGGGGGCTCTTCAGGACCGACAGGAAGACCATGCGTCGGCTATCCCGGATCAGCAGGGAACGGGCGGCCTCGTCCCCGATGAGGGCCATCCGCACCTTCTGGGCGACGGTGAGTTTCGCCACCAGGTTCCAGAGGGCCTCGGTCCTCCGGTCTTCCGTCTCTTCCTGCTCCTCGGACCCGGTTCCCGCAGCCGCGGCCAGCAGGGCGTAGAAGTCCTCGTCACCGATGTCTCCGGGAGCCGCCTCCCCCTCCCCCCCGGGCAGCGTGGTGCCCAGGGCCTCGGCGAGCAGACGATCCAGCCCCGTCTCCCCCGCCTCGGCCTGCCGGGCCAGGTCCTCCACAGGGACCACCACCGCCTCGGAAGGAAGAGGGCGCTCCACGGGGGGCTCCGCAGGCGTCTCTTCGGGAGTCCCCTCCGCCGGCGCCCCACCTCCCCGTTCCAGGATCTTCTGGGCCGCCTCCTCGCCAAAGATGGAGGCGACGATCTCCTGATAGCCCGGGATGTGGGAGAGGTCCACGCCCAGTCGCACGGCGTTCTCCAGCACCGTGCTGACCGTTCCCATCCGGGTCTCGGGATTGTAGTAGAGCGCTTCGACAATGGCCGGAAAGCGCTGATAGCGCATCTGGTTCGCGGCGATCTGCTCCAGCACGGGCCCCCGGCCATGGCGGGCGATGTAGGCCAGGGTGACGTCGGCGGCATGGCGGTTTCCGGCCACGAGGCTCCAGACTCCCTCGTGGTTGGCCCCGTGGTCCCGGGCCAGGTAGTCCAGGACCCCGGCATCGGGATGGGAGGCGATGGCCGCCGAGAGGACGGGCCAGGGCAGGGCATCCACCGAGTCCCGGGCCGTTCGGGTCACCTCCGGCACCGGGTCGTTGCGAGCCAGCCAGGCCAGGACCGTCAGGAGGTCCTCGGGGGGCAGGGGGAGGGCGGCCCGGGCCAGCATGAGCCGCCGTTCCGCCGGGACCTCCGGCAGGACCATCGGGCGGACGGCCTCGGGGATTCTCTCGATGGGGATTGGTACCAGTTCCAGGGTCAGGGCCATGGCGGACTCCCGGAGAGTGTGGGATCCGGGATCCCTCCCGTGGGGAGCGGTCCCTATTCCTCCTCTTCCTCGATCTGGGCCTCCTGGATCAACTTGTCCACGAGGTTCTGGGGCATCTCCTCGTAGTGGGAGACCTCCATCGTGAAGGTGCCCCGGTCCGACGTCATCGAACGGAGGTCCGACGCGTAGGTCTGCATCTCGGACATCGGGATGTTCGCCTTCACGACCTGGAACTTGTTCCGCGCCTCGGTCCCCTGGATGCGACCCCGCCGGGCCGAGATGTCGCCCATGATGTCCCCGAGGCACTCCTCGGGGATGACGATGGTCACGTTCATGATGGGCTCGAGGATCGTCGGGCGGCACAACTTGAAGGCAGCCTTGAAGCCCCGGGATCCCGCCATCTCGAACGACCGGGAGTCGGAGTCCACGTCGTGGTACTTTCCGTCCACCAGACGGACCTTGAAGTCGATGACCGGGTAGCCCGCCAGGACGCCCCGGGCCGCCGCCTCTCGGATTCCCTTCTCCACGGCGGGGATGAACTGCCGGGGAATGGCGCCTCCGAAGATGGCGTCCTCGAAGACGAATCCCTCGCCTCGGGGCAGGGGCTCCATGTCGATGTAGCAGACACCGAACTGGCCGCGACCTCCGGTCTGTTTCTTGTGCTTGCCCTCGACCATCTTGGCCGACCCGCGGATGGTCTCCCGATAGGGAATCCGGGGCAGTTTCATCTCGACGTCCACGCCGAACTTGCGCTTCAGCTTCTCCACGGCGTTCTGGATGTGGCTCTGGCCCAGGCCGTGGAGCAGGAACTCCTTGCTCTCCTCGTCCCGGGCCAGGCGCAGCCCGACGTCCTCCTCCACCAGACGCTGGATGGCCGCGGACACCTTGTCCTCGTCTCCCTGGGACCGGGGCTTCACCGCGTAGGAGATGCAGGGCTCGGGCAGGGGGACCGTCACCAGTCGGCCGGCACCGGCGTCGGCCGCCAGCGTGTTGCCGGTCCGGGTGTCCTTGAGCTTCACGACGGCCACGATGTCCCCGCAGACCGCCTGGTCGATGGGCTCGGTCTTCTTCCCCAGGAGCTTCACGAATCCACCGAACCGCTCCCGGGTCCCCGTGTCCAGGTTCTGGAAGCCTTCGGCGGGCACCGTGCCCGTGATCACCCGCAGGATCGTGATTCGCCCCGTCTGGACGTCCACGGCCGTCTTGAAGACGTAGCCGAGGAAGGATGCCGAGGTGGCGACCTCCACCGGCGTCTCGGTCCCGTCCTTCACGACCCGGTAGTTGGTCCGCTCCAGGGGACTCGGACCATGGAGGGTCACCAGGTCCATCAGGAGGTCCACGCCGACACCGGTCGAGGCATTGCAGACCAGCACCGGGAAGATCCCCCGGGATCGCAGTCCCTTCTGGAGGCAGGTCTTGAGATCGTCCTGGCTCAGCTGGCCGCCGTCCAGGTACTTCATCATCAGGTCGTCGTCCTGCTCGGCCAGTTTCTCCACCAGGACCTCCCGGGCGGAGGCCACGGCGTCCTTCATGGCCGGAGGAATCTCGCCCTTCTGGCCCTGGAGACCCCCGGAGTAGGTCCGGGCCTCCATCGACAACAGGTCCACGACCCCGCCGAAGGAGGACTCGCTGCCGATGGGCAAGGCGATGGGGACCACCGAGTTGCCGAAGGTCTCCTGCAGTTGGGCCAGGATCTTCTGGAAATCGGCCCGTTCCTTGTCGATCTTGGTGACCATCAGGATGGCCGGCTGCCCCGACTGTTCGAGCAGTTCGAAGGCCTTCTCGGTCCCCACCTGCACCCCGTCCACCGCGCTGACGACCAGGACGCCGATGTCCGTGGCCGCGAGGCTCATGACGGTCTCGGCGGCGAAGTTGGAGTCCCCGGGAGTGTCCACGACGTTGACCAGGCACCGATTCCACTCGCCGTAGCCCACGGCGGTGGACATCGACGACTTCCGTCGGACCTCGTCCGGGTCGTAGTCGAAGTTGGAGTTGCCGTCCACGACGCTGCAGAGCCGGGTCACGGCCTTCCCCAGGAAGACCATCGCCTCGGCGACGGTGGTCTTGCCCGTTCCCTGGTGCCCATACAGTCCGACGTTGCGGATCTGACCGGATTCATAGACCTTCATGCCCGTGCTTCCTCCTTGCGAATGCCTCCGCGCCTCTGGTCGGTGCCGGGGGCGATGGTCCGTCGACACCGGGGCCGGGGTTGTCTATCCGAAGCGACGCTGGAAGTCAATGGAAAAGCCGCCATTTCACGAGGCGGTTTCCGAGCGTTCCCATCGGTGGTGAAAGGCGCAGACCGTGGTCCATGGGCACGTTGCGCACGCCCGCAGAATGCGTTCCCGGGCCTGTGGATCCCGTTCCAGTCGACGGGAGACCTCCCGGGGAGTGGTCCGGTCGCCGACCTGCAGCCCCAGGGCCTCGAGGAACTCCCGGTCGTGGACCTGCACCCGGACCTCCGCCTGGGGGTCCCGGGCGCAGGCGCCCGCCTGGAGGTGCGGACACGGTTCGCAGACGTCATCGGCGCCCGGAACCACCACGATGGGATGGTCCGGATCCCGTTCCAGGACTCCGGCGATCCGGGCCAGGGTCGCCGTGAACGGGGAGTCGTAGCCATGCCCCGTGAAGCCCGCGGTGCATCCCAGGTGATGTCCACGGAGGCGTACCGGAGGCCTCCGATCCGGCCGCAGGACGTCCCACAACAGCACCACGACCGAGAGGGCGATCAGCCCGTATCCCCCGAGGGTGCTCAGGGGCACCGCCTCCCCCCAGGCCAGCCACGCCACGACCCCCGCGAAGGCCGGCTCCGTGAGGGTCAGCACCGACAGACGGGCCGCCGAGAGCCACCGCAGGGAGTGGTTCAGGAAGGTATGCCCGAGCAAGGTGGGCACCAGTGCCAGCAGCCCGTAGGCGAGCCAGTTCCGGGGCGTCCCGTCGAGCCACGGAAGGCCTCCCGCCGCAGCGACGGCGAGGGTCCCGATCCCCGCAACCCCATAGAGCACCAGGACATAGACCCGGTTGTCCACGACGGCTCGGACCCGCCTTCCGGCCAGCAGATAGACCGTGAAGAGGGCGGAACAGAGGATCGCCAGCGCGTCGCCTTCCAGGTGTTCCGGGGAGAGACGCATGTCATGGATCCCCATCGTGAGGACACCCGCCAGACCCAGGGCAATCGAGACCCCCAGACGGGAATTGACCCGCTCCCCCAGGAAGAACCGGGCCGCCAGGGCGGTCAGCAGGGGATTGATGCAGAAGAAGGTCGCCGCGTTGGCCACGGTTGTCCGCTGGACGGCCGCGATCCAGGCCACCAGGTGGGCCCCCAGGGCGATCCCCGCCAGGAGGGCCTCCGCCACCCGGGGCGTCGGGATCCGCCGGAGGTCCCCGACCCGGGACCCGGTGATGGGAATCATCACGAGGGCCGCCAGCAGCAGGCGCCAGCCGGCGATCACCAGCGGGTGGGCGTCGGCAATCCGGACCAGGTTGCCGGACTGGCTGGCCGCCACCAGACCCAGGGCCAGGAGCAGCATCGCACTGCGGGGCATCCTCACGGGGTTGGCTCCTGGGAAGTCCCGGGGGCCGGCGTGCTGGCGACCGCCGTGGGGCAGGAGGGATCGCCGTCCCAGGGGAAGCCCATCTCCTCCTGGGCAAAGGACGTGAGCAGGCCGGTGCCCTCGCGATCCCGACAGGCCAGGGCATCCAGGAAATCCACCAGATCGGTGCCGGCGCCGGCCCGGTCCATGTTCTTCATCCGCTTCGACCCGAAGGTCCATAGCAGGGTCGCGTCGTCATAGAGTCCGCCGGACGTTCCCGCATGGCCCTGTTCGGCCCGGAGATGCCAGAGGAAATGGGTCACCCAGGTCTCGTCCAGTTCCTGGTTCTGGCCCTGGGCGGGGACCGGCGGCCGGACAGTCGAGGTGCCGTTCACCAGGCCATTCTCGTAATCGATCCAGAAGGAGTCGCTGCCCTGGATGTCCCAATAGTATGGCCGCGGCTCTCCGGCCCATTCCGACGCGATCAACGCCCCGAAGAAGGAGGCCCACCCCTCGGACCAGGCAAAGGCCGGCGGCAGTTTCTGTCCCAGGAAGTGGCTCCCCCCGGGGGAGTCGTCGCGGCTGTAGTTCTGGGCGACATAGTGCCCCATCTCGTGCAGCAGCACCGGCCAGGCCCAGGGACCGCCCATGGCCGGGTCGTCACCGATCAGGACGCTCTGGAGCATCTCGGGACCGCCCTCCATGGGAAAGCCCAGGGTCGATGCGAAGCAGGCCCCACAGTGGAACACGGTTCCGGGTCCCCAGACCACCCCAAGGCGCACCAGGGGAAGGGCATCCCCCGACAGCACCGAGTCCAGCACCGACTGCTGGACCTGTCGGGCCAGCAGGAAGAGGTAGAGCGCGCCGGATCCCTCGGACTCCGAGATGGTCAGGTCTCCCAGGTTCTCCCGACCCTCCGTCTCCACCACCCAGGACCAGGGTGCCAGGGGCGTGGACTCGTGGAATTCCCCCGGTGGCGGCCGCAACACCGCCAGCACCACCGTGCCTCGGGGGGCCCACCACGTGGTGATCACGAGCCGATCCCCCGCCCGGACCCGACGGGCGGTCGTCACCCGGAAGTCCCCGTCCCGAGACGACACCTCTCCGCCGCCGATCACCTCGCCATCGGCCGTCGTGACCACCAGTGTTGCTCCCAGGGCCCCGATCCATCGGGGATCGTCCAGTTCGACTCCTCCGTCGGGGAGCAGCCGGCCAGGTCGGTGCAGCAGCCCCAGGGACCCGGTCAGAACCCCCCCGGACCCCGAGAGGCACTGCCCCTGGAAGGGCTCGCAGAAGGTCCCATCCGGGCAGGAACCGCAGGTCGCTCCGCACCCGTCCTCCCCGCAGGCGCGGTCCTGGCAGAAGGGCGTGCACGAGAGGGGAGGGGGCCTGCGGTGCGACCCGTCGGTGGAGCAGGCCCCGGGTGCCAGGGCCACCACCAGACACCATGTCGCGACCCAGGCCCGGTTCATCGCGCCCTCCAGTCGGCCTGGAATGGTTCCGGTTTCCCGGCCTGTCGTCAAGAACTCCATGGCATCGGAACGCCGATTGCCGACCTTGGCCGGTGCTACACTCTTGCAGCCACCGGTACCGGAGATCGGACGATGGGTGAACGCGGCACTCCCCCCCGGAACGCCTTCCGATTTCGAACCTCCTGGGAACGGGTCCGGACCGGCGAACGGTCCCGGATCGCGGTCGAACTGCGTCGGACCGGGACCTCCCGGAAGGTTCCCGATGTCCTGGGCGGCTTCCTGACCCCCGACGACGCACATCTCCTCCTGGGGGACCTGGAGACCACCCTCCTCAAGAAGGGTCGATGCCTCCTCACAGCCACCCTGGTTCCCGGCACCCACCTGCTGCCCCTCGACCGGACTCCCGGGCTCCAATGCCAGGTCGCCCGACCCTGCACGGCAACGGTCCAGGCCAGGGTCGGTCCCGCCCCCGTGGGATCCCCCGACTCGGGCCCCATCGTCGAGGAACTGGAGGTCTCCTTTCAACCCGCAGTGGTGCTCCCGAATGTCCTCCAGGCCCTCTGGGACCTCCGGCACCTCTTCGACGACCAGTCCCTGGACTCCCTCCGATCCCTGTTGCAGGACCCCCTGTCCCGGGAGATCCGGAGGCGGGGCGAGGAGTGGATTCGAGAGGTCGAGCGATCCCCGCTGACGCAGTGGATCATTCCTGGCAAGGAATCCCTGGTCGGACGGTTGTGGAAGGAGACCCGGGACACCTTCCAACATCTGAGGGAGTCCCTGATCGAGGGCCAACTGGAACCCGGCGAGGTCCACCTGTCCTCGGTCCGTGGCCTTCCCCGGTGGAACGCACCGGCCGGTCGCTGGGAACTGGAGCTCTCCTTCTCGGGGCAGGTCCGGATCATGGACCGGGCGACCTGGCCCTTTCGCAATGTCACCCTCCCGGCAGCCATCCTGCCGGTGCCCCATGCCTCCCTCCCGGCAATCCTCGGCGGAACCCCCCTGGCCTCGGGACACCTCCACGCCGAGCGGGTCCAGACCATGGGCATCCTACGCTTCCTCTGGAATCTCCTGGACCGGGGCGAGGGGTCCCTGGAAGGGGAGGGGGACCTGCCCCGGTGCTCCGTGGCCACGACAATGGTGGACGGGACTCGTCTCGTGGGGCAGGCGACCACCCCCGAGTCCTTTCGGATTCAGGTCCAGGGCAGCCTCTCCCGGTCCCGGGATCTCCTGTCGTTCCGGGTGCCGACCCTGGTGCTGTCCTTTCCGGAGGGTGCCGTCCGGCTGCGGACCGAGGGGTCCTTCGCGCTGGATTTCGGCGCACCGGACGCCGTCTCACGGCCCCGGATTCTTCGGGCCGAGGTCCTGCTGGTGGCCCGGCCGGGATTCCGGATCCCCTTCCTGGACATCGAGGCACGGTCCTGGCACCCATCCCTGAAGGGGCAGACCACCCTGCAGGTCCGGCTGGAACACCTCCGGGCACAGGGGGGCATGCTCTTTTCCCACGGTCCCGAGGGCAGCGAAATCCGCTTTCCCGGGGGCGGGTTCTCCCTGTCGGGACGGGTCTCCATGCCCCTCCGGGACCTGCGGGAGGGGGAGGACCAGGGCTGGTTCCTGGAACTGGACGAGGGCGTGATCGAGGCCTCCCTGAAGACGGGACGCCCTCGCCAGGGAATCCAGGGTCGGATTCGCCTGGAGGGCCGGTTGCGGCAGGCGATCCAGGCCCAGGTCCCAGCCATTCCCGAAATGGACCTGTCGGTCCCCCTGCTGCGGGTCCAGGTGGACTCCCGGGTGGACCTGGACTCCCGAGTTCGGTTCGGTCTTCCGGGAGTCTCGGGCGGCCCCGCGCACTACGAACCGTCGGGCGGCCTCGCCCTGACGATCCAGGAGGCCCGGGCAGACCTCTCGGGTCGACGGTTCACGCTGGAACCGGGCGCCCGGATCGACCTGGGCTGGCGCGAGGGCGACGTCTCCTCCCGGGGCATCGAGGGCCTCGCGATGGACCTCCGATGGGAACTGCCTCCGGATCCCTTCACCCTGACCTCTTCCCGTCATGGCCCCTCCCGCTTCACCCTCCCGGGCCTGGAACAGGGGTCCCTGCTGATCCGGTTCGGACCCGGGGGACGCCTGGACCTCCGGTTCCCGGAGGGCTTCGGTCCCTTCTCCCACTGGCAAGAGGTCCTTCGATCCGGCTCCCTGCCGGAGGATCCCTTCCGGTTCGGCGAGATCCTTCGGACCCTGGAAGAGGTCCTGGCCCACTTCGAACCGGGTCTCGGGGCACGGATTGCCTCCCTGCGCCGCGCCACGTCCTCGCTGAGGACCCACCTCGAAGAAGAGGGGATTCGTTCCCCGGGGGACCTGATTCCCCGACCGGTCCTCTGCCGGATGCTGTCTCGGCTGCTGACCGGCACGCCCCGGTGGGGCGCCTCCCTGGAGCCCCTGGTCCGGGACGTCACCGAGGGTCGGGGACTCGATCTCCGTGCGGCCAAGGCCTGGATCCGGGACGCCCTCCCGGACCTGGAGGCCGATTACGAAGTGGACGGGGTGCTCCGGTGGCTGGACCTCATCACCAGACCCGGTCCTCCCCAGCCGCCCCCGGACGCCCGGCAGTTGCCGCCCATCGACCAGGATGACCGGTGGGCCGCGAGCCTGGAGGACGTCCCAGACGCCGGAACCCTCTATCGGATCGCCCGGGATCCCGCCTCCTCTCCGGAGGATCGGCAACGACTGCTCGACGTCGCGACCTTGTTGACCCTGGCCCAACTGGACTGGATCCTTCCCCGGGTCCGGGACCGTTGGCCCGAGGAGTCCGTCCATCGCCTGGCCTGGGTCCGCGCTGCCAAACGTTCCATTGCCCGGGTCGTGGCGGCCCCCGGTCCCCTGGAGTCGCCGGGACGTGCCGCGACGATCGCCGCCTTCCTGGGGGAGGTCCTGGGCCCCCTGCCGATCCTGGAGTGCTCTCCCGACTGGCCGCCGCCCTGCGCCCTCGGTCCCATGGATGTCGCCGACCTCCTGCAGATTGGCCTGGCGGACCCCTTCGGGTCTGCGGCGACCCAGTGGAACAACCGGCTCCTGCTGGAACTGATCCGCATCCGGGACCCCGATTTCCTGGTCGCGGTGCTCTTCGAGTGTTCGCAGCAGGCGCCCCACATCCTGGCCGGGGTGCTGATGGCGATGCTCAATCTGCCTCAGACGGCCCTGCGCGACCCCATCGACGTCCCGGGGCTGGTGGAGGCGAAACTGGGACTGCCGGTGCCGAGGCGGGAGGACTTCCTGGCCGGCGGCTCCCGGGTGCGGGAGTCCTACTTCGGGGCCCTGATGGACCTGGCCTCGGAGGTCCTGGACCGATCCGGCCTCTGGCAGGCCCGGCGGGCCCGGCTCCGGGAGGTCCATCATCCGCCGATCCCGGCGGCCCGGCCCCTCCAGGGAACCGAGGCCTCGCTGGAACAGGAGGCGCAACGGGCCTGCGAGGCCGCCGACGCCGCCGCGGCCGCCCTGTCCCTGGACGGCAAGGACTCCAGGGCCGCCATCCGGAGCGTCCGGGACTCCTACCTGATGGCCTGCGAGACCTGTGGCGCCTTCCTGCAGGCCGTGCCCGACGCCTTCCAGGTTCCCTGGTTGAAGAGGGTCTGGCAGCGACATGAGGAGGCGCTTCGGGTCTGGTCCGTGGTGGACAACGTCCGGGAGGACGTGGACCAGGTGCGGCAATGGCTGGCCAGGACCCTGGGGCGGCCGGTGCCCTCCCGGGAATCGGACCTGATCGATGCGGTCATCGAGGCCCTCTACTGGTTCCCGGAGGACCGGGCGGCCCTTTCCCGAGACCCACTGGTCCGCCTGTTGGTGGCCCCGCCGCCGGGGCGCTATGACCTGACGGTGGTCAGCGCCATGGGCGTCATCACCGACGGCAAGGACGGCCGGGAACTGGAGGACGCCTGGAGGCGCATCGAGGCCCGGAGGGGCATCCGACTGGTCCGGGCCGACACGGGCCTGTTCCGGAGCCTCGAATACAACGCCTCGGCGATTCTCCGGGCCCTCCACGGGGTCCGAGGCCCCTGGGCCTGGATCGGCTACTCCCAGGGATGCGCCAACGGGCTGCTCGCCGAGTCGTTCCTCCGGGGAGGCACGCCGGACCAGCAGGAGGTCCTCAGGCGTCTGGTGGGTCGCCAGTTGATCTATTCCGCGGCCAACGGCAGCGTCCACGGGACCTGCGGGGCCCACAAGATGCGCCTGGCCATGGAGCAGGGGGAGCGCTTCCTGAAGCACTACCAGGTCCTCTATTCCCAGAGCCTCATTGACGGGTTCTTGCGGGCGGTCCAGGTGCTGCTGGACAGCCGCCACTTCGTCGAGGTCCTGGCCGGCGCCCATTCCCTGACCCTGGAGCGCGCCGTGGCCCTGCACCGGGACGGGCAGTTCGCGACATGGGTTCCCACAACCGTCACCCGTGGAATCGCGGACCTGGAACACTGCCCCGAGGTGCTGGAATGGCTCTGGTGGATGCACACCCACCAGTTGCCGGGAGCCCTCCACGACAGCCAGGTGCCCTTCGACGAGGCGGTGGGGCACGCGACCCGCGTTCGCAACCATCGGACGGAGGAGATGGCCCGCTGCGAGATCCCCTCGGCGGTGCAGCGGGCCCACCACTGGTCGCCCCTCACGGCCGAGATCGAGATGATCACGACGCCGCGGGACCGGGAACGGGCCGTCTATGGGTCCCCGAAGGACCGGCACGTCGTGCCCTGGATCGAGGCCCTGGCCCGGTTCGGACGGGTCCCGAGGGTCACAGGGTGAGGCCGGTGTTGCCCGCCGAGGGCTGATACAGGCGCCGGTGGAGCCGGTCGAAGTAGTCCGGAAGATAGGTGCCCCGCAACACGATCGGGATGCCCTCGAAGGGCCTGGCAGGGCAGAGGGCGTAGGCCAGAAGCCAGTCCATCAGGGCCTCGAGGTTGGTCGCGAGCCGCCCCTTGTAGGCCGCATTCTCCCGCTGCTCCAGGATGTGGGCCTCGTGCATGCTCCGGCCGATCTCCGATTCCAACAGCCCCTCGTAGTCCACCTGCAGGAGTTCCAGGCGCACGTGTCCCTCGCTGCCGTCCAGGAAGTCCCGCCACAGGCCGTCGGCCTCCTCCCGACGGGCGATCACGCCCCGGGTCACCCAGCGATCCGCGACCTCCCTGGGAACGGCGACCTGCCGGACCTGTTCCATCGGAAGCCGGAGGGCCACGACCATGTTCTTGCCGCGGAAATTCCCCGTGAAGTGCTTCTCGTCCACGATCGAGAGGTCCGGGTGGGACTCGAGCCACCGGACGAATCGCTCCTGGAGCCCGTTCTCCATCAGCACGCGGACCCCCACGATGTCGTCGATGTGGAAGAGGGGCATCGCGGCGACGAAGAGGCGGTCCCGGATGGACTTCAGGACCCGGCGCTCGGCGTGGGCGAACTCCCTGGCCATCTCGTCCGGCGGAGTGACCAGGCGTTCCTTCTGGACCCCGAGCCTCCGGGCCCGCTCCTCGGCCAGTTCGTCCGCTCGTTGCCGAATCTGGTCGAAGAGGTAGTCGATGAGCCGGCGGGAGGTCTTTTCCGCGATTCGGCGCACCCGCTTGATGCGACGGCTGCCGATGTACTGCGGAGGATCCCCCAGCGTGAAGACCCTGCCGTCGTAGGGAGTCTCCCGGTAGAAGTCCTCCGGAAAGGCGCGATAGGCGTCGATCAACTGGTCGATGCGAGGGGTTCGGACCGGCGGGTTGGCCACCACCAGGTCCTTCAGTTCGGCCTTCGTGGACGCCGGAAAGGAGGGAGGCACCTGTCCATAGAGTGCCCGGAACAGGTCCTCGGCGAAACGGTCGGACCAGGTGCGGACGGCCCAGGCATTGAGGCTCACCAGGCGCTTCCAGAGCACCGCGTCCCCGGCGTCGAAGCGATCTTCCAGGGCCTTGCCCACCAGGTCGGCCAGGGCCTCCCGGTGCAGAAACGATCCGAGCAGGACCATTCTCCCCCCTTTCGCCTCCGTTCGTTCGCGAGCCCCTTCGCGAGGTGGTCCACCGCGGGTCCTGTCAGGGGCACTGGATCGTGAGGCAGCAGTCCTCCATGCACAGGGTGGTGCCGTCCCGGAACGCCTCCTCCGACTCCCGGCCCTGTGCCACCACCACCGAGTGCCACCCGGTACACTGGGTGGCGTCGGGCCAGGTGCAGCCGTTCGCCAGCACCCGGACCCCCGGGGCCCCGCAGGCGCACGTCGTGGTCCCCAGGGGAACGCAGGCCGCTACCGCCAGGTTCACCCGGTACCAGCAGCGACCGTCCTGGCCGCACTCGTCCACGGAACACTCCTGTCCGTCCTCGCATTCCGCCTGGGTCCCGCAGGCCTTCCCCCTGGAGACGCACCGCCCGTCCCAGCACTCGTCGCTTTCGCAGTCCGTCCCGTCGGTGCACAGGGCCCCGAAGACCTTGCGGCGGTCCTCGGTCTCGCACTGCCAGGCCACGAGGACCAGCACCAGGAGCAGCGCCTTGGATCCGGTTCGTCGGTTCATGTCTCCCCCCTCCGGCTCGGGCCTTCCCTTGCAACATGCCAATCATAGCAGCATCGGACCACGCGGTACCGAATGGATCGGTTGGAGGTCGGCGGTCAGGTCGGGTGCGCCGGCGCCGCCCAGGGCGACCGCGAGACCCGACGATTCCGGCTCTTTTCGGTTGCCTTCTCCCAGGGAAACGCTAACATCAAGGCCGGTTCCTGGTTTCGCTCTCATGGAAGGTTGGAGGCAGCGATGGAAAAGAGGGTCATCAACTTCTACGCCGGTCCTGCGGCCCTGCCGCTGAAGCCCCTGGAACGGGCCCGGGACGAACTGCTGGACTTTGCGGGCACCGGGATGTCCGTGATGGAGATCTCCCACCGGAGCAAGGAATACGAGGCGGTCCACCAGGAGGCCATCGACCTGATCCGGGAACTGCTGGACGTCCCCCAGGAGTACCAGGTCCTGCTGCTTCAGGGCGGTGGCAATCTGCAGTTCGCAATGGTCCCCATGAACCTCCTCTGGGGTGGACGCAAGGCCGACTACATCGTGACGGGGTCCTGGGCCAAGAAGGCCTTCCAGGAGGCACGAGTCGTGGCCGGGGATGCGGCGCGCTGCATCGCCACGACCGAGTCGGAGGGGTTCCGGCGACTTCCCCGACCCGAGGAGATCTCGGTCCACGAGGACAGCACCTACGTCCATTTCTGCAGCAACAACACCATCTACGGCACCCAGTGGAAGACCTTTCCCCAGACTGGAGGCATTCCGCTGGTCTGCGACATGTCCTCGGACTTCCTGTGGCGCCCCTTCGACGTGCGGCCCTTCGGGCTGATCTACGCCGGCGCACAGAAGAACCTGGGTCCTTCGGGGCTGGTCGTGGTGCTGATCCGCAAGGACTTGCTGGCCCAGTGCCGCACCGACCTCCCGAAGATGCTGGCCTACAAGACCCACGCCGACGCGAACAGCCTCTTCAACACCCCTCCGACGTGGTCGATCTACATCCTGCGAAACGTGCTGGCCTACAACCGGGAGATCGGGGGCCTGAAGGCCATCGAGGCGGCGAACCTGCGGAAAGGGGAACTCCTGTATGGGTGCATCGATCGCCATCCGGGGTTCTACCAGGGCTATGTGACGGTCCCCGAGGACCGGTCCCTCATGAACGTGGACTTCCGCCTCCCCTCCCCGGAACTGGACGACCTCTTCGTGAAGGAGGCGAAACAGGCCGGAATGGTGGGTCTGAAGGGCTACCGCGATCTTGGGGGCATCCGGGTGTCGATGTACAACGCGGTCACCGTGGACCAGGTCCAGACGCTGGTCTCCTTCATGGAGGACTTCGTCGTCCGCCACGGCTGACAGTGGACCGCCCGGCTGGACCGTCCGGCCGATCACCGCTATGCTGGGCCCATGACCGGCCAATCGTCCCCCACTCCCCGGTTGACCTATCCCGGCCAGGCCGGGATCCGGCAACTCGAGGAACAGATGGAATCCCTGGACATCCGCCTGGGGCCCGGGGATTTCCCGGACCGCATGCGGCGGCTCCAGGAATCCGTCGAGGCGGGGATTGCCCTGGAGGACCACTTTCGGGCCGCCAGGGTCCTGATCCTGGCCATTCAGGAGGTCATCGACGGGTCCGAACGGCCCGATTCCCTGGGCCCTTCCTTCGTGGAATGCGCCCTGGAAGAGACTCGACGATGGGAGTCCTGGTTCCCGTCCCTGGACCGCGACCTCCAGGCCCTGGCCTGGGAACTCCTGGATCTGCTCCATTGCAACCGGTTGGGGGTTCGGGGGTCCGACGTGGCCATCGAAGAGGCGGCGGACCTGGTCCGGCGATCCCCCCTGCCTGCGGTCCGCACTGCCGCTCGACTCCTCCGGATCACCCTGGAGGCCTCCATGGCGGACCCCCGCCAGGTCTCGTGGCTGCACCTGCTGGAGAACCACTCGGGATTCGTGGACCACCTGGCCTTCGCCACCGAGGTCCGGGCGACCCTCGGCATGCAGATCGCCCTGATGCGGGAACAGGCCACCGGGACCCTCCGGGACGACTTCCTCCGGATGTACGCCCTTCACGAACGCCTTGGCGAGACCCTCGGCGAAGGGGTTCCCGGCCGTCCCCGGCCTCCTTCGGCCCGGGAACTGGCCAGCCTGCGGCAGGAAGGGGCCATCCTGACCCGGGAGGTGATGGAGGTCCGGGCCTCCACGTTGAACCGGGACCCCTTCCTGGACTCCTGGATGGAACTCTCCCTGGCCCGGATCGAGGGCTATACGGGCGAGGCGGCCAGTGCCGCGAGGATCCTGGACCAGTTGCTGGCGAAGCGGTTCTGTCTCTGGGACGTGGCCCTCTGGCGCGCCGGGCTGGCCCTCGCCCGGGACTACCCCGAGGACGCCCGGGAGGCCCTGGATCGGATGGCCCGGGAACTGCCGCTCCTGCGGCGGCCGGGCGACTCCTTCCAGGCCCCGGTCTTCCGCCTCTGGGAACAGGCCGGCGGCCGGGACCAGGACCTGGGCCTCGCCGATCCACCGCCTGCCTGGATCGATGAGGCCGCCCGGCACCGGGAACGGGACATCGCCTCCCTCTTTCCCGATTCGAACCGGGGTCCGGTGCTCCAGGCCTTCTGGGCCGAGCGGCGGGCGCGCCTGGACCTCCTGCTGGCGGACCTGCTGGACGCCTCGGACCTGGATGTGGCCTTCGGCGAGTCCCCGTGGCCCAGGGAGGTCCAGGTGGACCCTGGGGACGCGGCCCGGTGCAACCTGGACCGCCTTCCGGACATCCCGGAGGACCTCCGGGGGATCCTGCTGCAGGCCGTGATCAGGCCGGTCCCGGCCCGGGAGGTGGCCCGGACCTTCCTTGCGTATCTCCAGGCCCGGGAGGCCGCCGGGGAGACCCTCGAGTCCCTGCTGCGGACCTTTCCGGCCCTTCGGGGGTCCCGTTCCTTCGCCCTGGAGCGGATCCGCCGCCTGGATGTGTCGGGCCGGACCGGAGAGGCCCTGGCGCTGCTGGACCTCTATGAACGCCTGCCGGACGTCCCCGATCGGGTCCTTCTGGACCTCTGGCTGGCCTCCCGGCGACTGGTGGACCAGGGCCCCCGCCGCCAGGAGACCATCCGTCACGGGCGCCGCATCTGGGCACGGCTCCGAGGGGATGCCGGGAAGGCATGCGGCGAGGTCCTGCGCCAGGAGGCCCTGGCCTGGCTTCAGGACCCCCGGGAGACCGGCACCTGGGTCGAGATGGTGCAGACGATCCTGGATACCCTGCCGCCCGACGACCTCCTGGACCAGCTGGCCCACTGGTATCTGGACAGGGGGTCCCGTTCGCTGCCGTTGTCCAGTCGGGACGGATTCCGCATCGCGGGACTCCTGGCGGGACAGCCCCGTTCGGCCATCTGTCGATCGATCCGGGACCTCCTGAAGCGGGAGGTGGTCGATCGTCTGGACGAGGGCCTGGCCGGCCGTTCCTGGGCCGATCGACGGGACTTCCTGGACCGATTGCTCGAGTGGGGCAGGGGAGACCCGGAGGTGGAGGGCCGCATCGCCCTCTGGTACCGCACCTCGATGGCGTCCATCCGGGCCGACGACCCGGCCTTTCCCGAGGCCGGTGAGATGGGGGTCTGGCTCTCGCAGGTCCTCCGGGGCGAGTCGGCCGTCGCGGTCCGCCGGACCACGGGACAGCACCTCCTGAAGGCCCTCCAGGCGGCCCGGAACGCCGAACAGCAGCAGGAGGTCCTCCGGCGCATCGAGACCCTGGACCCCCAGGATCCGTCGCTTCAGACCCTGCGACAGGCCGTCCCGTTCCGGACGTCCCTCTGGCGTTGGATTCCCTGGGTCCTGGCCGGAGTCCTGGGCATCGGGGCCCTGGCCTGGTGGATGTCGCGGTCGTGACCCGTAGGCATCCCCCGAGGAAGAGTCTATTCTTCCGCCTCGAGGAGGCGATGGCATGAAGCGCGTCGTCGGTTGGATGATCCTGGTGCTGTTGTGTGTTCCCGGACGGGAGGCGAGAGGGAAGATGATGGAGAACCCCCTGACTCTGCTGAAACCACAGGTCCACCGCCTGGAGAACGGCCTGACCGTCTTCCTGCTCCGGGATGCCCGGGCCCCGCTGGTGGCCATCGACATCAACTACCGGGTCGGGTCTCGGAACGAGCGCCCCGGCCGAACCGGGTTCGCCCACCTCTTCGAGCACCTGATGTTCCAGGGTTCTGCCCACTTCAACGACGACTTCTTCAAGCCCCTGCAGGACATCGGTGGGGCCGTGAACGGGGCCACCGGCACCGACCGGACCCGCTACTGGGAGGTCGTTCCGTCGGCCTGGCTGGAACGGGCCCTGTGGCTGGAATCGGACCGGATGGGCTTCCTGCTCGACGCGATCACCCAGGAACGCCTGGACAACCAGCGATCGGTGGTCCAGAACGAGCGGCGCCAGAACTATGAGAATCGTCCCTATGGGCTGGTCTGGGAGCGGATCCTGCAGGTCCTCTACCCGCCGAACCATCCCTACTCGTGGCCCACGATCGGGTCGATGGCGGACCTCGACGCCGCGAGTCTCGACGATGTCAAGGACTTCTTTCGGACCTGGTACGGCCCGGACAACGCGACCCTTTCCATTGTCGGAGACTTCGATCCCGACGTGGCCATGACCCTGGTGCGGAAGTACTTCGGGGCCTTCCCGCCGGGTCCTCCTCGGGCACAGGTCCAGGCCTGGGTACCGGCCCTGAGCCGGGACCTGTCGTTGGAGATGGAGGACCGCGTCCAGTTGCCCCGGACCTACTGGACCTGGCACTCCGTGCCTCTCTTCTCGCCGGACGATGCGGCCATGGACGTCCTGGCCCAGGTCCTGGGCGGGGGCAAGACCTCGCGGCTGTACCAGCAACTGGTGCACCGGATGCAGATTGCCCAGGACGCCAGCGCCTTTCACGGCTCATCGCAACTCTCGGGCATCCTGCAGGTCGTCCTGACTCCGAAGCCCGGGCACTCCCTGGAAGAGGTCGAGGCAGCCGCCGCCGCGGTCATCGACGACCTGGTCCGGGATGGCATCACCCGGGAGGAACTGGAGCGCACCGTCACCTCGATCGCGGCGGACTTCCTCCGCTCCATGGAAAACATCGGGGGCTTCGGCGGCATCGCCGACCGGATGAACCTCTACGCCCAGCACCTCGGGGACCCGGACCGCTTCCGCTGGGACCTCGATCGGTACCTGGGCCTGACCCGGGAACAGGTCCGGGACGCCGCCAGGCGGATCCTTCGTGCTCCGAAGGTGGCGTTGCGCGTGATCCCCAGGCCGGCTTCTCTGGGTCCCGCGACGGAGGGAACCGCCTCCCCGACGGAACGATCCTCCCTGCCCGGCCGAGGACGGGATGCGGACTTCCACCTGCCGACCCGCCAGGTGTTCACCTTGCCCAACGGCCTGGAGGTGAGCCTCGTGGAGCGCCACGAGGTGCCCCTGGTCTTCCTGGGGATGATCCTCCCGGGCGGCCTCTCGGCCGAGCCGCCGGACCGGTCGGGCCTGGCGTCCCTGACCACGGACCTGCTGGAGGAAGGCGCCGCCGGGAAGACTTCCCAGGAGATCGCCGAGGCCCTGGAGCGCCTGGGAGCGCAGTTCGAGGCCCAGGCGAACACCGACGCCGTGCTGGCCCGGATGTCCCTCATTCGCCCTCGGCTGCCCGAGTCGATGCGGCTCTTCGCAGACCTTCTGTTGCGCCCCGACTTCCCGGAAGACGAGGTCGAGCGACAGCGGGACCTGCACCTCGTGGACCTGGTCCAGGCCCGGGACGTCCCGACCTGGATCGCGGCCCAGGTGTCCCGGAAGGTGCTCTTCGGCGACCATCCCTACGGGCGATCCCCGATGGGGACCGAGGCGGGCCTCAGGGCGGTCCAGCGGGAAGACGTCGCTCGCTGGTGGCGGTCGCGGATGCGCCCGGCCGGGGCTCGACTGCTGGTGGTGGGGGATGTGGATCGCAACACGCTGGAACCGCTGGTGCGGGACCTGTTCGGGACCTGGAAGGACCCGGAGGGCGCCCCGGACCCGGCGCTTCCACCCCTCCGGTCGCCCGACGCGTCGCGGATCTACCTGGTCGATCGCCCTGGAGCCGCCCAGTCAGTGATCATCGCCGCGCTTCCAGGACCCGCCCGGAACACCCCGGACTTCCCGGTCCTGGAGGTCCTGGAGGCGGCCCTGGGGGGCCAGTTCGTGAGCCGCCTCAATCTGAACCTCCGGGAGGACAAGGGCTACACCTATGGCGCCCGGGCCCAGTTCCAGTACTCCCGGTTCGCCGGGGCCCTGGTGGCCACCGCTCCGGTGGAAACCCGGGTCACGGTTCCGGCCCTCCAGGAGATCCTCCGGGAACTGGACGATGTCCGGGGAAAGCGTCCGATCCTCGGTCAGGAACTGGAGTACGCCGTCAACAGCCTCGTCAATGGCTATCCGCGACGCTTCGAGACGCTCCAGAAGGTCGCCTCCCGGTACCTGGACCTGATCCTCTACGGCCTGCCGGAAGAGACGCTGGTCCAGTATCCGGCGATGATCCGCCGCGTCTCCCCCGAGGACCTGGAGCGGGCGGCGTCCCGCTACCTGGACATGAACCGGGTCTCCATCGTGGTGGTGGGCGACGCCGCGCGAATCCGAGAAGACCTGGAGGCTCTTGGCCGGGGACCGGTGGTGATGCTGGACCCCGACGGGAACCCCCTCTGAATTCCGGATGCCGGGGGCTATTCGTTCCCCCGGAAGGGCGGCAGGTCCACGCGCCGGGAACGAAGAGACATCCCCATCAGCAGGCCGCCGATGTCGTCGAAACGGCCGGGGTCGTCGGTGGTCCAGTAGCGGATCTCGCCATGGCGCGTCAGCCGCTCCTCGAACTCCGGGTGCCGCCGGAGCCAGTCCTCCAGCCGTTCGGCCACCAGAGGCCCCTGGGAGAGGACCTCCGTTCCGGGAGGCACGATTCGAAGGATTCCCGGACGCAGCAGGGGATAGTGGGTGCAGCCGAGCAGGATGCGGGTCGGAGGGTCCGGGTCCTGGAAGAGGGGATCCAGGTAGCGATGCAGGAACCACTCGCACCCTGGACCCTCGATCTCCCCCGCCTCGACCAGGGGCACCCAGAGGGGACAGGCCTGCTGGATCACCCGGAGGCCTGGAGCCAGATGCCCCAGTTCCACGGCGTAGGTCCCGGAGGCGATGGTCCCCGGGGTTCCCAGCACCGCCACGGTTCCCTGGACCGACGACGGGGCGGTGAGCCCGGGGTGGGCCCCCGGGGGGAGGTTCGCCAGGGCCTCCACCGAGGGCCGGACCACGCCCAACAACCGCCGATCCGGGCGAAATCGCGGCAGGTGTCGCTGCTGAAGCACCCGGAGAGCCCGGGCCGAGGCCGTATTGCAGGCCACCACCACCAGGGGGCAACCAGCCTCGAAGAGGGCCTCCACCGATTCCCGCGTGAACTCCAGCACGCGCTCATGGCTGCGGGTCCCATAGGGCGTCCGGGCGCTGTCCCCGAGGTAGAGATAGTCGTAGCCTGGGAGGCGTTCCCGGAGGCTGCGGAGGACCGTCAGTCCCCCGAAGCCCGAGTCGAAGACCCCGATCGGTCCCTGTTCCATCGCCAGTCTCCAGCCCCTCCCATCGCCTCAGGAAGTATCCGCCGGAACGGAACGATTGACCAAATCCGGGATTTCCATTATGGAAGGCGCGGTTGTTCGCCGTGGACTCCGGAGGGGGCCTCATGAATCCGCTGGTCCGGGTCTCGGAGGCCGCATCGATCGGTCTTCACGCGATGGTGATCCTGGCTCGGGATCCCGCTCGCTGGCTCTCGGTGAAGGACCTCAAGGACGAACTCCCCGTATCGTCGGCCCACCTGGCCAAGGTCCTCCAGCGTCTGGCCAGGATGGGCCTTCTGAGCAGCGTCCGGGGCCCCCACGGGGGATTCCGCCTCGCCCGGTCCCCCGCGGAGTACACGCTGCTGGAGATCTACGAGGCCATCGACGGTCCCCTGCACCCGGGCGGCTGCCTGATGGATCACCCCCACTGTCCGGCGGGCCACTGCCTCTTCGGGGACACCCTGGTCCGGGCGACCCGAGACGTCCGGGACCGCCTGGCCCGGACCTCCCTGGCAGAGTTCGGGGCCGGCCATTCACCGAGCACCCCATGAATCTCCTGGAACTCCATCGCACGGTGGTCTGGATCTACCTCGGCCTGGCGGCCCTGGTGTTCGTGGTGCTGCTGCGTCTCCCGGCCGGCTATGGCCGCCACGGCAGCCGGAAGTGGGGTCCGGCCCTGCCGCCTCGCCCGGCCTGGGTCCTGATGGAGAGCCCGGCCATCGTGGCCACGATCCTGTTCTTCCTGGCCGGACGGCCCTTCCAGAACGTGACGGCGTGGGTCTTCCTGGGCCTCTGGCTGCTGCACTACGGCTACCGGACCCTGGTCTATCCCTTCCTGATCCGATCGGGCCACTCGGTCCCCATCGTGGTGGTGGCGATGGGGTTCCTGTTCAACATCGGAAATGCCTTCCTGAATGCCGGCGGTCTGTTCCTGGTCGCCCCGCCCCGACCGGACACGTGGCTGGGGGACCCGCGGTTCCTGCTGGGGCTTGTGCTGTTCCTGGGTGGCCTCGCGACCCACGTCCACTCCGACTACCTGCTACGGACCCTTCGAGCCCCCGGGGAGACAGGATACCGAATTCCCCGAGGGGGCCTCTTCCAGTGGGTCACCTCACCGAACTATCTGGGCGAGTGGGTCCAGTGGACCGGCTGGGCGATCCTGACCTGGTCCATCGGCGGGCTCGTCTTCTCGATCTGGACCGCCGCGAACCTCTTCCCCCGTGCCGTGGCCCACCATGCCTGGTACCGGGAACGCTTCCCGGACTATCCGCCCGAACGCAGAGCGATTCTTCCCTTCCTGTGGTAGGAAGCCGGGTCGCGGCGGGAACCCATCCAAGAACGGGCACGATACGGGTGACGGAAGGCCCTCCGGGACCATCCGGCCGGGAGGTCACCCCACCGGGTCCCCGGGTCGGGCCTCCCCGTCGAAGGTGGCCAGGAAGATCCCCGTGCCCGGTTCCCCGGCCGCCAGGATCATCCCCTCGGAGGTCCCGAAGCGCATCTCCCGGGGCCGAAGGTTGGCCACGACGATGACGCGCCGTCCGACCAGTACCGACGGGTCCGGGAATCCCTCCCGGATCCCGGCGAACACGGTCCGCAGACGTCCCTCGCCGACATCGACCGACAGGCGGACCAGTTTCTTGGCTCCCTCCACCAGGCCCGCCTCCCGGACCAGGCCGACCCGCAGGTCCACCCGGGCGAAGTCGTCGATGGTGATCTCCGGTGCCAGGGGCTTCCGGTCCGGCCGGGACTCCGACGAGGCCGGGACGCCCTGCGCTGCTTCCGGAATCGGGCGGGCGGTTCCGGTCGGCGCCGGTCTCGGGGCGACCGTTCGGGTCTTCTGTTCGACCTTGGCCCAGGAGTCCTTGAGCCCGACGGTCCGGTTGAAGACCAGGGGCCCCCCGGGACGATGGTCCTTCCGATCGGCGCAGAAGTAGCCGATCCGCTCGAACTGGAACCGGTCCTCGGGGGCCGCCTTCCCCAGCGACGGCTCGACCCGGCACTCCTGGACCACCTCCAGGCTGTCGGGGTTCAGGACGTCCAGGAAGGTCTTCCCCTCGGGAAGGTCCGAGGGATTCTCCACCTGGAAGAGGCGGTCGTAGAGGCGCACCTCCGCCGGCAGGGCATGGGCCTCCGAGACCCAGTGGATGGTTCCTCGGACCGCATTCCCCTCCGGGTGGTTCCCCCCGCGACTCCCCGGGATCATCCGGGCCCGGATCTCCCGGATCTCCCCGGTGGCCGGGTCCCGGATGGCCCCCAGGCACTCGACGATGGCGGCGTAGCGCAGGCGCACCAGGGCGCCCGGAGCCAGTCGGAACCAGCCCTTTGGCGGCTCCTCCCGATAGTCGTCCCGTTCCACCAGGACGGTCCTGGTGAAGGGCACCTGCCGGGTGCCCATCGACGGGTCGTCGGGGTGATTCGGGGCCGTCAACCAGTCCGTCTCACCCTCGGCGGGCCCCCCCTCGATGACCATCCGCACCGGGTGGAGCACCGCCAGGGCCCGGGGGGCCCGCTTCTCCAGGTCCTCCCGGAGGGTGTGCTCCAGCAGCGCCACGTCCACGACGCTGTCGTTCTTCGCGACGCCGACGCGTTCCACGAAGGCCCGGATGGCCTGAGGGGTGTAGCCCCGCCTCCGAAGGCCCACCAGGGTCGGCATCCGGGGGTCGTCCCAGCCCTGGACGTGACCGCCCTGGACCAGTTGCAGCAGTTTCCGCTTGCTCATCACCGTGTAGGTGAGATTGAGCCGCGCGAACTCGATCTGGCGGCTCGGGAAGGCCTCGCAGGACCGGATGACCCAGTCATAGAGCGGCCGATGGGACTCGAATTCCAGAGTGCAGAGGCTGTAGGTGATGCGTTCCAGGGCATCAGAGAGGGGATGGGCATAGTCGTACATGGGGTAGATGCACCAGGCGTCGCCAGTGCGGTGGTGCCTGGCGTGCTTGATCCGGTACAGGACCGGGTCCCGGAGGTTCATGTTCTGGCTCTCGAGGTCGATCCGGCCCCGGAGCACCTTGGCCCCGTCCGGAAACTCCCCCGCGCGCATCCGCCGAAAAAGGTCCAGGTTCTCCTCGGGGCTCCGGTCCCGATAGGGACTGGGACGTCCCTTCTGGTAGAAGTTCCCCCGATACTCCCGGATCTGCTCCTCGGACAGGTCGTCGACGTACGCCAGCCCCTTGCGAATCAGCAGTTCCGCGAACCGGTAGAGTTCCTCGAAGTAGTCCGACGCGTAGTGCAGTTCCGCCCACTGGAACCCCAGCCAGCGGATGTCCTCCTCGATGGCCTCGACGTACTCGATGTCCTCGACCACCGGATTGGTGTCGTCGTAGCGGAGGTTGCAGGTCCCTCCGAACTCCTCGGCCATTCCGAAGTCGATGCAGATGGCCTTGGCGTGGCCGATGTGCAGGTAGCCGTTCGGTTCCGGTGGAAAACGGGTCGCCACCCGTCCCCCGTTCTTTCCCGTTCGGAGGTCCTCGCGGATGATCTCCCGAATGAAATGGCTCTCTGGTCCCGAGGTCTCGGGCCCCGGTCTTCTCAGGTTCGCGGAATCGTTGTCCTGGGCTGCCATGGTGTCCTCCAAGGTCGCGGAAGTCTACCCCCATTGACGATTTCTTGGGAAGGCCCATATTCCCGGATGCCTACGGTCCTGGTTCAGGTGCCCGGACCTCTCGGCAGAAGGATCGTCAATCACAAAAGGAGGTCGTCCCCATGGCAGTTCCCCTGGTCACCACGCAGGCGCCCCAGTTCATCGCCAAGGCCGTTTCAGGAAAGGAGTTCGTGACGGTGGACCTCTCGTCCTACCGGGGCAAGTGGGTGGTCCTCTTCTTCTACCCGCTGGACTTCACCTTCGTCTGCCCCACGGAGATCACCGCCTTCAGCGACCGGATCGAGGACTTCCGCAAGCGGAATGCCGAGGTCCTCGGCGTGTCGGTGGACAGCGAGTACAGTCACCTGGCCTGGATCCAGACCCCCCGGAGCAAGGGCGGCCTGGGAGACATCGCCTATCCCCTGGTCTCGGACATCTCGAAGAAGATCTCGTCGGACTACGGGGTGCTGGTGGATCCCGGAATCGCGCTGCGGGGCCTCTTCATCATCGACCCCGAAGGGAAGATCGCCTATCAGGTCGTCCATGACCTCGGCATCGGCCGCAGCGTCGACGAGACGCTCCGGGTGCTGGACGCCATCCAGTACACCCGGATTCACGGCGAGGTCTGCCCGGCCAACTGGACGCCGGGGGCCGACACCATGAAGGCGGACCCCCAGGGGGCCCTGGAGTTCTTCCAGAAGCACGGCTGACCCGGCCGGTTTCTTCGCGCTCTCCATTTTCCCTCTTTACGAATCCCCGCTGCTCATCGCATAGTCGTTGACGCCTTTCCGGGAAAGGAGTCCCCTGGCATGCAGGAGTCCCTGAAGACCCTCTTGAAAGTGGCCGTGGATGACGCCTCGGTGTTCCCCCCCGCGGCGATGGACCTCACCGGGGCGATGCTGGCTCATGCGCGGATCGCCCGGAGCGACACCGGGTGGATGCTCGGGCGGTTCGTGGTCCCCGTTGCCCGCCTGCCTGAATCGAAGAGCCTGGCCCAGGAGATCTCCCTGGGCGAGGACGCGGTCTGGCGGATCTCGGTGATCCTGGGCGGCGGCGACAACGAGGTGGACGTGCTGGGACGCATCCGGACCGACGGGGACATCATGGCGACGGTCCGAGCCCGGGGGTCGGGACCCCGCTTCTTCTCCGTGGAGGCCGTGGAGGCCCGCCTTCCCCGGGATGTGCAGGCGACGATGAAGCCCGAACGGGCCCGATCCTTCTGCGTCCGGTGCGTGGAGGCCCTGGAGGATGCCGTCCCGTCCTCGGTGGACTTCTTCGTCGAGGGAAGCGCCGAGGACGACTCGGAGGAGGCCGACCGGATGCTGGTGGAAGGGCTCGCGGAGGTCGGCGGGTCCGCGCGTTTCGGCGCCAAGATCCGCTGCGGCGGCACCCAGCCCGAGTCCTTTCCCTCCGTGGATCGGGTCGCCCGGATGCTGGTCCTCTGCGCCCGGCACGGGGTCCCCCTGAAGGCCACCGGCGGCCTCCACGTCCCCTTTCGCCGGATGGTGGGGGAGCAGTGGCACCACGGCTTCGTGAACCTGCTGGTGGCCGCCGCGCTGCTCCAGGGCAACGTCCTGGAAGACGGGGAGGTGGCCGAGTGCGTTGGTGAGAAGGACCCCAAGGCCTTTTCCTTCGGTCCCGATGCCGCCTCCTGGCGGGGACGCCGGGCCCCGGCCGCGCTGCTGGCGAAGGCTCGCAAGCAGTTGCTGGTGGTCTTTGGAACGGCCTTCCCGCTCCGGGTCGCCGAGGGGGTCGAGTCTCTCTGAGGGGCATCGCCAGGGAGGGGAGGATGTCGCGCATCCGCATCGTGGCGATCGCTGGTTGGCTCCTGGCGGCGGGCTGCGGCGATTCCCCTCCGGACGAGGCCCCGGCGGTCCGTCTCTCGGGGGACCTGGTGCGGGACCGCATGGCCGGTGGGTGGGTCGGCCAGATGGTGGGAGTGGTCGCCGCCGGATTCACCGAGTTCGGCTATCTGGGCCGCATCATCCCCGAGGGGGAGGTCCCGGAGTGGGACCCGACCGCCTTCTTCACCGCCTGGATGCAGGATGACCTCTACGTCGAGGTCCCGCTGTTGCAGGCGATGGACCGCCACGGGGTTCGGACCTCGTGGAATGACCTGGGGCAGGCATTTGCGGCGACCCGGTTCATGCTCTGGCACGGAAACGAGGCGGCCCGGAACAACCTTCGGAACGGGATCGCGGCACCGGAGTCGGGACACTACCGGAAGAACGAGCACTGCGACGACATCGACTGGCAGATCGAATCGGATTTCCTGGGCCTCATGAGCCCCGGACTCCCGGCCACCGCCGCGGAACTGGCCTGGCGTCACGGCCACCTGATCGGCTATGGGGACGGGGTGATGGGCGGCGTCTTCGTCGCCGCGATGCACGCTGCGGCCTTCACCGCATCGACTCTCGATGAGGTCATCCAGGCGGGGCTCGACGCCGTTCCGCCGGAGACCGACTTCCGACGGCTGCTCCAGGACGTGGTGGACGGCCACCGGGCGCATCCCGACGACTGGACCGCGACCTGGGCCGAGATCGAGCAGAAATGGGGCCAGCGGGACCGGTGCCCCTACGGGCGGGACAAGCCCTACAACATCGACGCCAAACTCAATGCCGGGTACGTGCTGATGGGGCTCCTCTACGGGAACGGGGACTTCTGGAAGAGCATCGTGATCGCGATGCGCGGCGGCCAGGACAGCGACTGCAACCCCTCGACGGTGGGGG
The DNA here is from genome assembly GCA_029547805.1 of Deltaproteobacteria bacterium. Taxonomy (GTDB): domain Bacteria; phylum Myxococcota_A; class UBA9042; order DTJE01; family DTJE01; genus JAGOKF01. The sequence goes on along the minus strand of JAKPOP010000003.1, from coordinate 44,503 downwards.
GAATCCTGGGCACCTACCTGGGCCTCTCGGGGATTCCGGCCGAATACGTCACGGAGATGGACTGGGACAAGACCTTCGACTACACGGACTGGTCCGTGCGACAGTGCCTGGAGGCCACGGAACGGCTCGCCCGGGAGGCTCTGTCCCTGGCCGGTGGGCGCATCGAATCGGGGCCTGACGGGGAGACCTGGGTCCTTCCGATTCAACAACCGGCGCCGATTCCGCCGGAGCAATGGCCCAGGACCGACAACGAGGACCCTCGGCTGCCCCCCCCGGAGATCGTCGAATCCCGCGGTCTCACACTGCGCCTGCGGACCGAGGCCACCGATGGCGACGGCATCTCCGAGGTCTTCTGGTCCTTCGGGGACCTGGCCTCGGCCGCCGGCAGCGAGGTCAGCCACACGTGGCCGGCGCCGGGAACCTACGAGGTCCTGGTCTGGGCCGTGGACGGCATCGGAAACTCCTCCTGGCAGTCCCGCACGGTCACGGTTCCCTGAGGCCCCCGATCAGGCCTTCGGCAGCTGCCGATTCCATCGTCGAGGAGGTCTCCACGAAGCGCGCCGTCGCCTGGTACCGGGCGTCCTGCCCCGGGACCTTGCGCCGCTCCACCCAGGCCACCAGGAAGGCCCCTGGACCCACGGGGGTGACCGCGAGGGGATAGGCGGCGATGGCGTCGTGGGGTTCTCCGTCCTCGGTCTCGTTGATCAGCCGTTCCTCCGCCTCGGGAGTCAGGCCTTCGGGATCCGTCCGGAAGGCCTGGGTCCGCACGTCGGCCAGGTAGCCTGAGCGGATCCGGAACCAGGCCGCCATCCCTCCCGTGGGACCCAGGGCCAGGGCTGGCGCCACATCCTGCCTTCCGGGGGCATCGAGGACGAGATCCCGAGGGCTCGGGGGCGCCGGATGAACCTGGCGAATCCGGATCGCCACATCGGAAGTTCCGACGGAAGCCCCCAGAACCACGAGTGCCTGGTCGCCGCCTCGGGAGGCCAGCACCGGTGCAGACCCAGGGGTCGAGGAGTCGGGGAACCAGGCGGGGGGTCCGTCGAGGGGGCCCCCAAAGACCGGTCCGTGAACGACCTGCACCTGGTCCGAGGCCTCCTCGGGACTGCGCACCCAGGTCACCCACAAACCGTCCTGCTCCAGGGCCGTCCCGTAGGTCTGGCTCGCGCCTTCATCGGGGGCGGGCATCCACCAGTCCCCGACCTGACCCTCCCCGGCGTCGAGGACCCTTCCGTCAAACCCCAGGCGAGAGAGGATGGTCTGAAACTTCCCTCGGTTCGGGTCGGCCAGGGTTGCGGAGAGCAGGAAGCCCGAGGTCGTCGGTGCCAGGTTGGGCATCCACAGCGTCGCGGCCACCGGCTCCCCGCCCGAACGGGGCACGAGTCGAAGGGGCCCGTCCGTTCGCGGAGTTCCATCCTGCAGGAAGGCCCGGACCCGGACGCTCATGTTGGCCGGGGCCTCCTCGGGGACATCGGTTTGCCAGGCCACCAGCACCGAGTCCCCCGATACGGCGATGGCCGGGTCCACGGCGTTGTACCCCTCGGCCTCGACCCGGAAGGGAGGAACCAGGAAGGACCCGTCGCAGGCCATCCGGGCGGCCCAGGGAGACAGGTTGCCGCTCCCATCCCCGGCCGGGAGGTTGAAGGCCCACCAGACCGCCTCTCCGTCAAAGGCCACTGCCGGGTGAATCTGGATCATCGGGTCGCCAAGGTCCCCGAAGGGCGCGAAATTGCCCGACGGCCACCGGGAGGGAGGACAGGGGAGGGGAGGCCCCTCCTCGAGAGGGAGGTCACGAGCGAGGTCTCCAGGGGCGTCCGTCCCAGCCTCCTCGAGGACCGGATCGGATCCCTCGTCGGCCGGCTGGCTGGCCTCGTCTTCCTGGCCGCCGTCCAGCGGGACCTCCCGCAGGTCCACCGAGGCCTCGTCCCGATCGGTGTCCGGCACGTCCGGAACCGCCGGGTTCCCGTTCCCGCCCTGGCAGGCCGTCCAGGCCGCCAGGAGCAGGGCCCACGTCCATTTCCTCTTCATGATCTTCCCTCTCGGGCGGAGAGACTCTCGGAGCAATCCTCCTCCCGGTGCTGCAGGCTGGCAACTGCCTGGAATCCCGTCGCCGTGCGGCCGTCACGGCACGGTTTCGACGCGGATGACGTTCGTGGTGCCCCGGCGGGACAGGGGCAGCCCGGCCAGGAAGACGACCCGGTTCCCGGCCTTCAGGGCCCCCTTCGTCTTGCAGGTCCGAAGCGTCTGGACCACCATCGCATCGAGGCCCTCCTCGGGTCCCTCCAGCAGGAACGGATAGACTCCCCAGTTCATGGCCAGCTGGTGATAGACCCGGTCGTCCTTCATGAAGGCGAAGATCGGCATCGGCGGCCTCAGGCGCGAGAGCAACCGGGCAGTGTGCCCCGTCTCGGTCAGCACGACGATCGCGGCGGCACGGCACTGGTGAGCCACCGAGACGGCGTTGCAGGAGAGAATCGTGGGCAGGTCTCCCTTCTGGACCTCTGGGGGCACGGTCCGGAAATGGGCATCCAGGTCCAGGTTCGCCTCGACCTCCCGGATGATCGCCCCCATCGTCTCGACCACCCGGACAGGATAGCGCCCGATGGCCGTCTCGCCGGACAGCATCACGGCCGACGTGGAGTCGAAGACTGCGTTGGCGACGTCGCTGGCCTCGGCCCGGGTGGGCATCGGCTTCTCGATCATCGACTCCAGCATCTGGGTCGCAGTGATGACCGGCTTCGCATCGAGGTAGCCGGTGCGGATCAACTGCTTCTGAGCGATGGGGACCTGCTCGATGGCCACCTCCACGCCCAGGTCTCCTCGGGCCACCATGATGCCGTCGGAGGCCCGGACGATGGCCTCGGCGTTCCGGAGCCCCATCGCGTTCTCGATCTTTGCGATGATCCGGGTGGCCGGAGGCCGTCCGGAGGCAGTGCGGCAGCGTCCAATCAGTCGGCGAACCTCCTCGACGTCGGTGGCCTCACGGACGAACGAGAGGGCCAGGTACTCCACCTCCTCCTCCACGGCCTGGGTGATGTCCCGGATGTCCTTTTCGGACAGGAAGGGAATCGGGTAGTCCACGTTGGGGATGGTCAGGTGCGCCTTGGGACGAAGCGCCCCGCCGTTGCCCAGCCGGACGACCACCACGGCCCGGTCCCGGCCAACCACCTCGCCGGCCAGCAGACCATCCATCAGAAGCACCCGCTGGCCGTCGGCGCACAGCGAATCGATGTCCGGCAGGTTCGTGAAGACGTGGAGGGCATCGGGGGACACGAGCGTCTCGATTCCCTCGGCAGGCCGGGACTCGATCCGCAACAGGTCCCCGGCCTCAAGGGGAATCGGCTGATCGTAGCCGTACACCCGGATGGCCGGACCTTTGATGTCGGCCATGATGGCCACCGGGAGGTCCATCTCCCTCCGAACCTCCCGAATCCGGCCAATGGCCTCCCGGGCATCGGCGGCCGTGGAGTGGGAGAAGTTGAGTCGAAAGACACTGACCCCTGCCTCCAGCAGCGCCCGGATCTGTTCCAGGGCACTGGAGGCCGGTCCCAGGGTGGCCACGATCTTGGTCCGCATCGACAGTCGGTTCATCTCGGTCCTCCCAACGCCGCGTCGTTACCGCGGCGGTCGCAGTATCGGGATGTCCCCGTGGACCGGTCAAGCGGCGGAGGGGCGTGGAATTGGGCCTTTCCTGGCGTTTGCACGGGGCCGTCGCCCATTCAACGCCCGGCCGTCACGTCCGGCACGGTGCCCCCGGCGACGGCAAGGGTCCGGGACCAGCGGGCCAGGGCCTCCCGGTCCGGGGAAGCGGGGTAGGCCCGGTAGATGGCCGCCACCGCCGCCATGCGGGGACCCGTGACCGCAAGCCGCGCCGCCAGGTCGGGCCTTCGGATCGCCCCGGCGCCCAGGTGGAACAGGTCCCTCGGGTCCAGCAGGGCGACGCGCTGGGACAGGGCCATGCGGGTCGTGGACGGGCCAACGAAACCGAGGTCCGTCAGGGCCTGGACATCCTCTTCTGGAAGGACCCAGACCATGCGGCGGAACACGTCAAAGGCTCCGAGGATCGGGCCATGGCTGCGCTGGAAGCGCACGGCATACTGCCACAGGACCTCCAGGTCCCCCGGGTCCTGCGCTGCCCCGCAGGCCTCTGCCAGCAGGCGGGCCGCCAGCAGGCCCATGCCGACGCCGCTGGCGTGTCCGGGAAAGACCTGGCAGGCCGCGTCACCGACACAGGCCACCCCCGGCGCCACCAGGCGGTCCAGGGGCCTGCGGACCGGAATCAGTCCCGCCCCGGTCCGGAGGCCCTTCCCCAGGAAGGGGAACCGCGCCTTCCAGGCACCGAGGAACTCCCGGGCCGTGCCGTGGCGCCCGTCTCCGGTCACGCCGATGAGCAGTCCTGCCCGATCCAGGCCCTCGTGGACGTGGACCATCCCGGTGGAGTATCCCCCCCGGACCGCGACCCAGCCCGCCACGTCGCCGGGGACCATGCCCGCCCGTTCCAGGAAGGTGGCCGCTGCGGCCCGGTCCGTGACCTCGCAGTCCTCCTGGATCGCCGCGCAGAGGTCACCCGTGCCGGGCATCGGGCAGTCCTGCTGAAGCGGGGGCACCTGGCCCCGCAGGAAGCCCTGGAGGCCCGTCGCATCGACGAAGAGCGATGCCCGCCACTGCAATGACGCCGGCGGGCCATCCTCCGGGGCATGGCGTGCCGTCATCTCTACCGGACGGTCGCCTTCGAAACGCCAGTGCAGGTCCCGCACGGGACCGACGAGGTGGGCGCCGGCGTTCCTGGCCTGGTCCTGGAACCGTGCGACCAGCAGGGCCATGTCCACCGTCGGCGCCGGCGCCGGGTCGATGCGGAACGACCCGGGGCCGTGGACTGATCGCATCACCAGGGCCTTGCCTGGCGATACCGCCTCTGGCGACCTGGGCCGGGGAATGCCCGCCTCGTCATAGAACCAGAGGGGCACCGCGTTGACCCAGGAGGCCCCGGCCTGCGCCAGGGGACGGGCATCCACCAGGGCGGTCCGGAGCCCCGCCTCGGCCAGGAAGGCCGCAGCCGCCGATCCGGCGGAACCCGCCCCCAGCACCACCGCGTCGAAGACGTCTCGAACCTTCCGGGTCATTCCTTCCTCCCGCCAGCCGTCGGATCCCTTCTCACGGCCGGGAACCCCGAGCGACCTTCTCCAGGGCGTCCCGAAACCCCACCACCAGGGCTCCGAGGAGGGCCCGCCGGTCCAGGGGAGGCAAGGGGGCCAGGGAGGCCTCGATGCGCTCCGGCGACACCCCGAATACCGCACCGTGGAACACCGGGTCCAGGTGCATCAGCAGGAACCCGTGGACCAGCACCGCGAGGCGGCGCCGGGCCTGGGCACAGCCCACCGCCTTGCGTCCTCCCACCAGAAGGGTCTCCCGTCCCATCCCCTCGAAGCAGATCGGCGACCGGGGCCTGCCCGGCGAGGCGGGGCCCACGTATCGTTCGGTCAAGGCGCCGACCTGCGCCAGGGCCTCCTGGAGGACCTCCAGGAACCGGTCATAGAGGTCCCCGATTCGTCGGGCCCAGGGATGGTCGGCGGCCAGGACCAGTGACACCGCGAGGTCGTCGTGGTGCACGACGCCGGTCCCTCCCGAGGCGCGGCGCACCACCGGGATGCCTTCTCGGCGGCAGAAGGCCAGGTCCACGTCGGATTCCCGCTGGCCGCACCCCAGCACGACCGCCGGCCGGGGCCAGGAATAGAGGAACAGGGCTGCCGGCGGTGCCCTCCGAACCAGGTCCTCCTCGAAGGCCAGGTCCCGGTGGGGGTCCCCCGGAAGGGATTGGAAGACCTGCAATTCCAACGACGCTCCCGGCATTCCATGCTCCTGCGTCCGTCTCCCGATCGCGGGAACGGTCTTCGCCCGCAAGGGCAGGCCGTCGGAGTGTAGCAGCCCGATGGCCGCGAGCGAAGCGGGGAGACGGGGACGCGCCGCGACCGGTGTCAACGCGTGGCGAGTGGTGACGACCTTCCCCTCCTTCCGGTGACCGAGGGACCCTTCCCCTCCCGGGTGGTCGTTGGGCGACTGCCGCCTTGACATCTCCCCCGCGGTGCCTACGTTTGATTTCGGAATCCGGGTTCCGTTACCTGTCGGACCCCATCCCGAGGAGGACAGGATGCCTGCGGTGACCACCTTCACGATTCCCTATCTCCAGGTCCTGGACGAGCACGGTCGGCTCGATGCGAAGAAGGATCCCCGTCCCTCCAGGGAGGTGGCGTTGCGGCTCTACCATGGCATGGTCCGGGCCCGGGAGGTGGACGACCGCCTGCTGAAACTCCAGCGTCAGGGTCGGATCGGCACCTTCGCCCCCACCACCGGGCAGGAGGCCTCTTCCTGCGCGCCCGCTCTGAACCTCACCGATCGGGACTGGCTCGTCGTGTCCTTCCGGGAGGCACCGGCCCAGTTGATGCGAGGCATCCCCCTGTTCCGCATCTTTCTCTACAACGCCGGATTCGAGGAGGGGAACGAGGTCCCGGAGGGGTCCCGAACCCTTCCCCTGGCAGTGATCGTCGCCTCCCAGGCCCTCCATGCGGTGGGGATCGGGCAGGCCATGAACCTGCGAGGGGAGAAGGACGCGGCCGTCCTGGTCTTCCTGGGTGACGGCGGCACTTCCCAGGGGGACTTCTACGAGGCCATCAACCTCGCGGGGGTCTGGCAGGTCCCGGTGGTCTTCGTGATCCAGAACAACCAGTGGGCCATCTCGACGCCTCTCGCGCGACAGACTCGGGCCGAGACCCTGGCTCAGAAGGCCGTGGCCGCGGGAATCCCGGGAATCCGGGTCGATGGCAACGACGCCCTGGCGATGTTCCGGGCCACCCGGGAGGCCCTGGACCGCGCCCGGTCCGGTGGAGGTCCCACGGTGATCGAGGCGGTCACCTACCGGATGCGGATGCATACCACCGCCGACGACCCGAAGCGCTACCGCGACGAGGCCGAGGTGGAGGCCTGGAAGGCGAAGGACCCGATCCCGCGCTTCCGGGGCTACCTGGAGAAGCGGGGATGGTGGGATGCGGCCCGGGAAGAGGCGCTGGTGTCCGAGGTTCGGAAGGAGATCGACGACTCGGTGAAGGAGTTCGAGGCCGAGGCGGAGCGGCTGCTCCGGGAACACCCCGATGCGTCCTTCGATCACCTGTATGCCGTTCCCCCGGCGGCCCTGAAGGCCCAGCGGGAGGAGTTCCTGCGGCGCGTCCGAGGGGAGGCCTGAGATGGCGAAACGAAACATGGTGGAGGCCCTGAACCTGGCTCTGCGACAGGAGATGGAGCGGGACCCGTCGGTCATCGTCCTGGGGCAGGACGTCGGGATCAACGGTGGCGTCTTCCGAGTCACGGACGGACTTCACGCCCGCTTCGGCGGGGACCGGGTGCTGGACACGCCGCTCGTGGAATCGGGGATCCTGGGGTCGGCCATGGGCATGGCCATCGGAGGACTGAAGCCCGTCGCCGAGATCCAGTTCGACGGCTTCACCTTCAACGCGATGGCTCAACTGGAAGGCAACGTCTCCCGCTATCGGTCCCGATCCCGTGGGCGATGGACCGTGCCGCTGGTCCTTCGGTTTCCCTACGGAGGGGGCGTCCGGGCCCTGGAACACCACAGCGAGGCCCGGGAGGCCCTCTACGCCCTGCCGGGGGTCAAGGTCGTGATCCCCTCGGGGCCCCGGAACGCCCGGAGCCTGCTGGTGGCGGCGATCCGGGACCCGGACCCGGTGGTGTTCCTGGAGCCCAAGCGGTCCTACCGGGCCTTCAAGGAGGAGGTCCCCGACGAGGAGGAAGTGGGCGTGATTGGCCAGGCGCAGGTGGTCCGACCCGGGACCGACGTCACGGTCGTGTCCTGGGGCGCCATGATGCGGCCGGTCCTGGAGGCCGTCGAGAACCTTGCCGGGGAGGCCTCGGTGGAGGTCGTCGACCTGCTGACCCTGCATCCGATGGACGTGGCGACCATCGCCACATCGGTCCGGAAGACAGGACGCCTGGTGGTGGTCCAGGAGGGCTACCGCGCCTTCGGGCCCTCGTCGGAGGTCGTGGCGGCGGTGCTGGACGAGGTCTTCTGGGACCTGGAGGCGCCGATCCAGCGGGTCACGGGCTACGATGTGGTCACACCCTATTTCGCCCGGGAATCCCTCTATCTTCCCGACAGCGCCCGAGTGCAGCAGGCGATCCGCAAGACCCTGAATCCGTGAGGGGGTGAACGATGTTCGAGTTCCGACTGCCGGACCTCGGGGAAGGCATCCACGAGGGCGAGGTGCTCCGGTGGCATGTCCGACCTGGGGAGGTCATCCCGGAGGACGCGCCCCTGATCGATGTGGAGACCGACAAGGCCGCGGTGACGATCCCGTCGCCCAGGAGTGGTCGGGTCGTGGAACTCCGGGCCCAGGAGGGTGATACGGTCCGGGTGGGACAGGTGCTCGTGGTGCTGGACGTGGGGGACGCGTCGACCTCTCCCGGTACCGGGGCGGTCCCCCCCTCGCGGACGGACGAGGCCGTCGGAACCGCCCAGGCATCGGCCGACATTCCGGCTCCCGCGAAACGATCGGAACACCGACCGGTCGAACCGGCGCCCCCCGTCGCAGCCGCGAATCTCCCGCTGCCCAGGCCCGGCGGCGGCCCCGGAACGGGAGGTCCCCTGGGCATCCCGGGCCGCGTCCTCCGAGTGGCGGCGGCTCCGGCCACCCGCCGCCTGGCCCGGGAACTGGGAGTGGACATCCGCCAGGTCCCTGGCAGTGGACCCGGAGGCCGGGTGACGCCCGAGGACGTCCGGGCCGTTGCGGCAGCCCCGACTCCGGCGCTGGCCACTGCGGTTCCCCGACCCGAGGACCCGGAGGTCCTTGCGGCGCCGGTCCCCGTGGCTGGAAGTGGCGGCATCCCCTATCTGGACCTCCAGCCATTGCCGGACTTCGGTCGCTGGGGCGACGTCCTCCGGGAGCCGGTGCGATCCATCCGGCGCAAGGTGGCCCGGAACACCGTCACCGCGATGATTCTCATCCCCCACGTGGCCCACATGGACGAGGCGGACGTGACGGACCTGGAGGCATTCCGTCGCCGGGAGAACGCCCGTCGGGGCCCCGAGGCCACGCGCCTGACCCTGCTGGCCTTCGCGGTCCGTGCGGTGACCATCGCCCTCAAGCGCCACCCGGTCTTCAACGCCAGTCTGGACCCCTTCCGGGAAGAGATTGTCTTCAAGCGCTACTTCCATGTCGGCATCGCCGTGGACACGGACCGGGGTCTGATCGTCCCGAACCTGAAGGACGCCGACCGACGCCCCATCGCGGAGATCGCCTCGGCGATCGAGGATCTGGCCCGACGAGCCCGCGAGGGTGGAATCCAGGTCGAGGAACTCCAGGGCGGGACGTTCACGATCACGAACATCGGCGTCCTGGGGGGCACCTCCTTCGTCCCGGCGATCCACTACCCGGAATCGGCCATACTGGGCATGGGCCGGGCCATTGAACGGCCGGTCGTTCGGGATGGGCAGGTGGTCGTCCGGACGATGCTTCCGATGACCCTGTCCTTCGATCATCGGATTGCGGACGGCGCCGAGGCAGCGCGGTTCCTGGGCCTGGTCCGGGACCTGCTGCAGGACCCGGTGCGACTGGCAGTGGAGGGGTGAAGGCCATGGTGATGGGATCCCTGCGACAGGCGACGCAACTGGTGGTGGTCGGGGGCGGCCCCGGTGGCTACGTTGCAGCGATCCGGGCCGCGGACCTGGGCCTGGAGGTCGTGCTGGTGGACGATCGGGACCGCCCTGGCGGGACCTGCCTGCTGGAGGGCTGCATCCCGTCCAAGGCCCTGATTCACGCCGTCGGGGTCGCCGAGGCGGCACGCCACGGACAGGACTTCGGGCTCACCGTCCAGGGACTGCAACTGGACCCGGGGCGCCTTCGGGCCTGGAAGGACGGCATCGTGGACCGCCTGAGCCAGGGCGTCGCCGGGCTGTTGCGGCAACGGGGCATCGAGGTGATTCACGGACGGGCCCGCTTCACGGGCCCCCACTCCCTGGACCTGGTCGAGGGGGACCTCGCGGGCATCGACTTCCGCCAGGCCATCGTGGCCACCGGGTCCCGGCCGGTCATCCCCCCGGGGATCGAGGGGGCCTGGACCTCGCGGGAGGCCCTGGACGTCCCGGAGGTCCCCGGGCGCCTGCTGGTGATCGGCGGAGGCTACATCGGCCTGGAGATCGGGTCCATCTATGCGGGGATCGGGTCCCGGGTGACCGTGGTCGAGATGGCCGAGACCCTGGTCCCGGGGGCGGACGAGGACATCTCCCGGGTCCTTCACAAGCGTCTTCTCCGGACTCTGGAGGCGGTGCACTTGAAGACCCGCGTCGCGACGGTCGTCCCTGGCCGCGACGGCTTCGAGGCGACGCTGGAGGGGCCCGGCGGTTCCCGGAAGGAGCACTTCGACCAGGTGCTGGTTGCCGTGGGGCGACGTCCCAACACCGACGACATCGGCCTTGACCGGGCCGGCGTGGTCCTGGACGCCCGGGGGTTCGTCGTCGTGGACGAGCAGCGGCGGACCTCGGTGCCGCACATCCTGGCCATCGGGGACATCACCCCGGGGCCGATGCTGGCCCACAAGGCCTCCCGGGAGGGCAAGGTCGCCGCCGAGGTGCTGGCCGGCCGGCCGTCGGCCTTCGACCACCATGCCATCCCCGCGGCGGCCTTCACGGACCCCGAGGTCGCCTGGACCGGCCTGACGGAGCAGGAGGCCCGCCGGGAGGGCATCGAGTACGCCGTGGCCCGCTTTCCTCTGACGGCCCTGGGCCGGGCCTGGACCACCGGCGACACCGAGGGCTTCTCGAAGGTCCTCCACGACCCCCGGACCGGCCGGGTGCTGGGCCAGGCCATCGTCAGCCCGATGGCCTCGGAACTCATCGCCGAGGGGACCCTGGCCCTGGAGATGGGGGCCACGCTGGAGGACCTGGTCGGCACGATCCATCCCCACCCGACCTTCTCGGAACTGACCCTGGAGGCCGCCGAGGCGGCCGGCGGGCTGCCCATCCACGTCCACCGGTCATGATGCCCACTGGAAAGGCATGGGGGTGGCCGACTGATTCTCCCGCGAATCCTGGCGTGGCGTCCGCAAATTCCTCGCCTTTCTTGAAATCGGGACTTCCGATCCTCGTCCATCCACGTTAACGTGCCACCTGCTTTTTGTGCGCAAGACAAGGGATGCATCCATCATGGAAGTTTCGGCTCGCCAGGCAGCGCGAGAGGCCTTGCTGATCGTCTCAGACAATCTCCCTCCCTATCACGTGGGCGGCCTGGGACTTGTCGATCGGTGGACACGGGGCCTGGAACGGTCAGGAATTCAGACACGGCTGGTCCGACAGGAGGACCTTCAGGGAGGCGTCCCTGCTTCGGAATGTCCCATTCTGGTTGTGGAGGCTGGCTGTGTGCTAGACTACGACGCACTGAATTTCCTGGGCGCCACACGGGTTGCAGACCGGGAATGCCTGTCCTTTCGTGACGACCAGGGACGAACTGTCCCGGCGATGTTGTGGGGACCCGACGCCCCCCGCGACAGGCCGATTTCGAAAGCGGAGAAGGGTGGTTTCCCTGGAAATGCAAGGCTGACCGCATTGTGGACCTCCCCGGCGGCTCCTGGCCCATGCCTCGTAGCCAGCAGGAAGCGAACGCGATCACTCGGTCCATGCTGGCACGGCTGCGCCTGCGACCGGGAGGACTGATCGCGCGTCACGTGAACCGTCGGTTCAGCACCCGATGGACTTACTGGTTGCTCAAGACCCCGCTGACCCCAGACCAGATCACGACGATCGCTGGTCTCATGGCAATCGTCGCAGCCGGAATCCTCTCCTTTCCGGGTTGGATCTACGGAGTTCTGGGGGCTCTTCTCATGCAGATTTCATCGATTCTCGACGGCTGCGATGGAGAAGTCGCCCGCATCCGGTATCAGCAGACCGAATTTGGCAAGTGGTACGACAGTGCCTGGGATGAGGTCGTCAATGCGCTGTTCCTGGTGGCCCTCGGGATGCACGTCGCTTCGACCGAGGGCCCGGCATGGAACGGTGCCCGATGGCTGGGTGCCTTTTCCGGGCTGGCGACATTCCTGTATGGGGCGGCCAACTTTCACTGCAAATGGGTTCATGGCATTGGCTTGTACTGGTGGTTCGACACTCCGCCCGCTCCCAGAGCCCCCGACGAGCCTCCTCCGCCGACCACGTGGTGGTCGGAGCTGAAGACGCTGACAGGACGGGACGCCTACCTCCTGCTGATTCTCCTGGGCGCAGTGATTGGAGCACTCCCCTGGCTTCTGATTGCCTTCACAGCCCTCTCGGCCGTGTTCTTCCTCCTGCTGCTGATTCACATCTTCGTGGCACGGGGAAAATGGTGATGGGACAGGGGAATCTGGCGGCCAGCAGGCGATCTCCCTGGAGAACGGTGTGGCGCTTCTCGTTCCTGTTGCTTGCTGTTGCGGGCCTGCTTTGGCTATTGGACCGCATCGGCTGGGACCGAATCAAGACCCACTTGGATCGTCTCGGCTGGCCGGGTGCGATCTTGCTGATGACCCTGGGAGTCCTCGAGGCCCTGGTAGATGCAGCGGCCTTCCGCAGGGTGCTCCCGGCTCCCATTTCCCGCTTCTATCTCTTCGTCGTCAACCAGACTGGCGCGTTTGTGAATCGCTTCATTCCACTTGAGACCGGGGAAGTGCTCAAGGGTGCGTTGATCTCTCGACGAGTTCCCACGGAACATGCAGTCAGTGGGACGATCATCTGGAACTACGCTTTCAAACTGGCCAAGCCTACGGCGGCGGTCATCTCGCTGGCGGCGGCCCTACTATTTGGCGATCCATCGCTTCGAACCGTGTCCTTGTGGATGATCCCGGCGGTGGTCCTCTCGTTCCTTCCCTGGGCTGCGATGAAAATCCTCATCACTGTGGGCATGGGTCAACTCTTTACTCGAATGGTGCGCCTTCTGCGCCTGCCGATTGCAAACCCCGAGGAAATCCTGGCCCGTGCCAGGCAAATGGACCGGTTGGTCCGGCAGTTTCGCAGCGAACACCCCAGCGCATGGCGGGCTGTCCTGAAATGGCAGGTCCTCGGTCGCATCTTTTCCTGGATTTCCTACTGGATTGTCCTGTACCTGCTGGACCGAGCCTACGATCTGGCCACCGTCGGCATGATCTGGACCGGCTTCATGGTCATGGGCTACCTGATTGCGGTTCTGCCCTCCCGCCTGGGAACCACCGAGGCGGGAGGGTATGTTCTGTTTGACATCCTCGGTCTCGACCCGGCGACTGGTATGACCACTCAAGTGATTCTGACTCTGCGGGCCATCGCTGTGAACGGGCTGGCGGCCCTGTGCCTGCCGTTCCTCGACATCGCTCGCCGTGCTTCGTCTGATCCCGCGACCTTGCCAAACCCTACTGGGACGCCATCAAGCGATTTCCCGCCTTCCGATTCGGAGGGCTTCTGACAGAGTCTACGGCCTGACGAGACACCGATTCCCGAAAATCCATGAACAGGAACGAAGGGACCTTCCGGCAGGTCAAGGGCAGGGGAGGGCCCCCGGGGACCGGCAGTGGCCGGCCACGCATCGCCCGGAGGCACACTGCCAGGGGCCGTCGCAGGGAGACCCGTCGGTCAGGCTGACCTCGCAGCGGCCCTGGTGACACCAGAGCCCCTCGGCGCAGAGGATGCCCTGGAGGCAGGACTCGCCCTCGGCCGGCAGGGCCCGGCAGGTCGGGACCTCGCCGCCGCTGTCGCACCAGGCGTTCCCACAGACCAGATCCGGGCAGGGGTCGCCCGGTCCCGGGGCCTCCCGGCATCGCCCCGACACGCAGGTGAGAACGTCCCTGCCCGTCGGGTCCGCGCACTCGACGGCCCGGAAGCACGGGTCCCCCGACGCACCGGGAGGGTCGCAGCGTCCCTCGCCATCGCCGCGGCAGACCAGCCCCTGCAGGCATCCCGGTTCCTCCGGACGACATGCCTCCCCGGGGCCGCCTGGGACCTGGCAGACGCCGCCCTCGCAGACCAGGGGTGACAGGCACCAGCCGTCGGGGCAGGGGTCCCCGACCCCCGGCAGAGCGGCACACGTCCCCTCGCGGCAGAAGGCCTCCAGGGGGTCGCAGGGGCGATCCAGGTCACAGGGATCGCCAACCGCAGCGAAGGCCCGGCAGCCACCGGGACAGGACGACAGGTCGCACCAGGCATGGTCCGGGCACTCGATGGTCCAGGAGCAGCCCTCGCCGACGGAACGGAGTCCCCGGAGGACCGTGGCACAGGCGGGGAACGGGTCCCGGGCCTCCCGGAAGGTCGCCCACCAGTCCTGGCAGGAGGTGGCCGCGAGGGATTGGAGGCACGAGGCCGCCGCCACGGAGTCGAAGGCCAGCCCTCCCTCGGCCTGGATGGCCGGGAGCCAGGGCCCGGGGCACTCGGCCGCCAGGGCATCCCGGCATGCGTCCAGACTGGCCGACGCCCTCCAGCCGCACCGGACCTGGAAGCCGCACCAGGCGGCGGTCCAACGGTCGCACCACGACGCCAGGTCCACCTCACCGCCCCCCAGGTCCGTCGCCGAAAGGTCCCCGGCAGCCCCATGGTCCGGGTCCATCCCGTCGGGAACGGTCCCATCGGGACCAGGGTCCGCCGGGAGGTCTGGAGGGGGCCCGTCCCCGTGCCGGATGTCCTTGGCCTCCACCGCGTCGGAACCCGTGCCGTCATCGGTCGCGGCGTCCGGGCCTTCCGTGGATCCGCCGGCGCATCCCGCGACCAGTCCCACGACCAGCACCCATCCCCACCGGAAGTCCCTTTCCATGACCTCCTCCCTCCTGCTGGACCTGATCGGGTTCCGTCATGGAACGCAGGCGTGCTTCGGTTGCAGCACGGGCGCCGACTCGACGCAGTACTCGATCTGGCCGACGCCGATGCCCTTCACGAACCCGGGCTCCCGGAAGTTCTCCTCGACGGTCCAGTTCGTCCCCTGGCGGCTCTGCCACAGCCGCACCATCTCCCCGCCGGGGCGCTGCACGTCCATGAAGAAGGCGAAGGCCTCGACGGTCTGGGACCAGCCCCCCTGGCCGGGAATCGTCCGGGCATGGGTATACCCCGTGAACCAGTACCCGGGCTCGACCTCCCGCCCCAGCACGAAGGCCTCGGACGGGCCCTGATCGCCTCGGGCCCGGACCCACAGGCCGACATTCCGGGGCGTGCCCTCGACGGGCCCGACACGGATCCAGGCCTCGATCCACGATGCCGAGGCGCCATTGTGGCTCATCGACCCCCGGCCCAGGGCATTGGCCCAGAACTCGCAGTACCGGGCGTCGTAGGACGGGGGCGTCTCGTAGTCCATGCAGGCGGAGAAGACATTGGTCGGCCCGTCGAAGCGCCAGACCCCGTCACAGACCGAGACCGGGTCCCCGTCGGAGGAGTCGTTCCGGATCCGCAGCGTACGCCAGGTCGGGTCCGCGGGCCCCGACTGCCGTCCCAGCACATACCAGGTCTTGCCGCCATTGGCGGAGATCCGGAAGCGGTAGCGGTAGTCGCCTCGGTCCGCCCGCCCCACGTGCTCCTGGACCCACCACGCGAAGCGGTGGTTGTTGCCCTCCTTCCCCTGGAAGGCCAGCCGATAGCGGGCCGGTGTGGCCAGAGGGCCACCGGAGAAGCCCACGTCCGTCTCCACCTCGGCCAGGATCGCCTCGGGGTTCCCACCGGCGTCGGTGACTCCCGGGACGTACACGTCCACCGTGAGGGCCATGCAGTCATGCCCCAGACCCGATTTGTAGAAGGTCACCGGGTCCGGCACGCCCATCGAGAAGGTGCAGGCATGGGTCGCAATGCGCCCCAGGTCGCCGGCCCACTGGACGACCCGGTCCACTGGACATCCCTCGGGGGGATGGTCCGGGAAGAGCCCGCATTCCTGGGTCCTGGCCAGCACCAGCCGTCGCATCCGGTCCCCGTCGCGGCCTGCGGTGAGCCAGGAGGACCCCTCGTCGGCGCTGAAGCGGACGTAGTAG
Organism: Deltaproteobacteria bacterium; assembly: GCA_029547805.1. Lineage (GTDB taxonomy): Bacteria > Myxococcota_A > UBA9042 > DTJE01 > DTJE01 > JAGOKF01. The sequence goes on along the minus strand of JAKPOP010000003.1, from coordinate 28,504 downwards.
CGATAGAGCCCGTCCCTGGCCACGGCCCGCCGCAGCGAGACCAGCGAGAAGGCATAGACGAAGTTGTTGCCCTGCTTGCGCTGGAAGGCCAGCGGCACGGTCCCGAACCCCTCGACCGCCCCGGGGATCGCGTCGGTGACCGCCTCGGCTCGCAGGAACGCCTCGGCGGCCTGCCGGGCCTCGTCGTTGCTTCCATACGCACGGTCCGTGATGCCTGGCGCCCAGACCTGCACCTCCACCGAGGTGGCCACCTCGGCCCCGCCCATCGAATCGAAGTACCAGACCGGGTCCACGTCCCCCCGGTGCCAGGCCGGGTCCCGGTGGAACCACACGAAGTCGAAGTCCCCGGCCCATCCCACCCGGAGGGCCCCGTCCCTGGGAGCGATGGGGAAGGTGTAGTTGCGCCCGTAGTCGCTGTCCCAGGCCTGGCAGCCGGTGCGGTCCGCATTGGCGAACCAGAAGGAGACCGAGGTCGCGTCCTCCGGGATGGGGACCAGGGGCTGACGGATCGCGGCGTCGCCGCCAAAGAAGTCCCCCTCGTAGAGGGAGACGCTCCCGGTCTGGCCGCCGGGGGCGAAGCGCCAGGAGGCCAGGATGTTCCAGGCCCGGGCCCCGTCGTCGGTGGCCCTGCAGGCCGTCAGGCGCTGCGGCGCATAGCGGATTCTGGCGATGCCTCCCTGGCGCAGGGTGCCCCGGGCCTCCTCGGTCCAGTCGGGGCCGAACACCAGGTCCACCGGAGGGGAGGGCAGGGTGGTCTCGAAGCGGTAGTTCGCCTCGAAATCCGAATCGACCTGCCGGCAGCCCTGGCGGTCCGTGTTGACGAACCAGACCTCCAGTGCCGTGGCGTCCTCCGGGACCTGGATCACCGCCTGCATCCAGGCCCCGTTGGCCGCCAGGGGCGCATCGCGGATCACGCCGCCCGGGAGGGCCTTCCAGCGGGCCGTGATGCCCCAGGCCGGCATCCCGTTGTAGGTCGCCCGGCACCAGGGAAGCCGGGACGGGTCGTATTCCAGGCGCAGGCGTCCCCCGGCGTAGATGGGCGCCACCGTGGTCACCTCGGACCAGTCGCCCTGGAAGCGCACGACCGCCTCGTGGTCCACCGTCAGGGCCCCGGCGGCCCGGTCATCCAGAAATCCCGCCGGACCGCCTGACGCCGGGCCCTCGTCCCCCGGCAGTTCGCAGGCCGCCATCCATGCCAGTCCTCCGAGGGTCATCCAACGCAATGCCTTCCAGGACATGTCTCGCCACCTCTCAGACCCAGGTTCCGCGGCAGATTATAAAGGAAGCCGTCGTGAACCGTTCCTCTGCCGGACGCTGGAAGGTCTGAGGCATTCCGAGTTCGGAGGCCCCCTCCGGCGCGATCAAGCATCAGACGCTGGCTCAAGGGTAGAATCGCCACGGCGTCCGGGAGGACATGATGAACAGAAGACTTCGAACCGTCTCGATGGCGATCGCGGCCGTGATGCTGGTCGGTAGCGGGTGCACCTCCGGCGGCACCGGTCCTGGTGACGTGGCCCCCGACCCGCCTCTGCCCGAAACCTGGCGGACCGAGGGAGGGCTCCTCCGGGATGGGGCCGGGCGCGCGGTCTGGCTTCGGGGCGTCAACTACCCTGTCCGGGATCGGGACTTCTGGAACAGTCAACCCACCAACCTGGCCCGGGCCGAGTTCGATCAGGTCGCCGCCTCGGGACTCAACGCGATCCGCCTCGTGATCAACTGGGACCGCATCGAGCCCGATCCGGACCGCTACGACGCCGACTACGTGGCCCTGGTGGCCGACCTGGCCCGCCAGGCCTGGGAGGCGGGGCTCCTGGTGGTGGTGGACCTGCACCAGGACCTCTTCGGCATCGGCTTCGGGCTCCACGGCGCCCCCCGGTGGGCCTGCGACGAGTCCCTCTACGCCTCCTTCCAGCCCATCGATCCGTTCTTCTTCAACTACTTCAGCCGGGAGGTCAGCGGCTGTTTCGACGCCTTCTGGAAGGACCGCGGCCTCTGGGCCCACCATGCCCGGGCCGCCCGGGAGGTCGCCCGGGCCCTGGTGGGCAACGAGGGCGTCCTGGGCTTCGACCCCATCAATGAGCCCTTTCCCGGGACGATTCCCTTCGAGGAGTTTGAGGCGGACTACCTGGGCCCCTTCTACCAGGAATTCGACCGGGTGGTCCAGGAGGTCCTTCCTGGGAGCCTGGTCTTCTTCGAGCCCTCGGTTCTCGTGAGCGTCCAGCAGGCCACGACCTTCCGCGAGGCTCCGGCCCCCTCCCGGTCGTACCTGCTGCCCCATTACTACAACCCCTCGGTCGAGACCGCCTTCCGCTGGGACGAGGACGTCTCCATCGATCGAGGTTTCGTGCAGTCCATCGCCGCCGAGGCCAGACGCCTGGGAGTCCCCTGGGGCCTTGGTGAGATGGGCGGCGACCTCCGGACATCCAACCTGGGTCTCTATCTCCGATCCCTGTACGGCCTGCTGGACGAGGCGGGGGCCGGGGCCTTTCCCTGGATCTTCGTCGAGGGGACCTCGGGCTTTGCCCTGCGCAATCCCGAGACCGGCGACTGGCACCCATCGTCGGTGGAGATCCTCCGACCGTCTCCCTCGCGGCTGTCGGGGCCCCCGACCCGCGTCCTCTGGGACCCGGAGGCCCGTCAGTTCGACCTCGAGTGGGTCGAGGACCCCCGGGCCGGCGACTCGGAGGTCCTCTGGCCTGAACGCTTCGGCCTGTCGGACTGGCAGTTCCTGTTGGACGGGGAGCCCATCGTCCCCGAGGTCATCCGCCCCGGCCTCCTCCGCATTCCCGCACGCCCCGGGGGGCCCCGTTCCTTCCGCGTGCGCTGACCTGAGGCCCATCCCGACGACGCGGAGGATCCCGATCCTGCTCTTGCTCGCGGCACAAGCCTCCTGCTTGCGGCACAGGCGCAACAGGCTTCCCTGGGCGATCCGGCATCCGGCCTCGTCGCCGCGACCCACGATGTCCTGGCACTCCTGGATCACGGCGCCGGTGGACAGGTTCGGGCAGCACGGAGGGGGCAAGGCTGCCCGCACTGACCTTTGGTCCACAAGGTTCACGACCTTTCCCGTGGCGACCGCTGTTGGGCCAACGACGGCCTCGAACCCCTGTGGCCCGCGTTCCGTCGCATCCGTCGCGACAGGGTCCGCGATACTTCCCGAGCGGCACCGCCGCTTCCATCCTCTTTTTTGTCAAAATTTCGAGGTGTAACGTACATCGAGCCGCTCGAGTCCACCTCGACGGGCATCTCGCATTTGAGGGGATTTTTCAGACGACGAGGCCACTATTGACACACGGGCGGAGTCTGGTAAGAGAGAGCGCGTAGGGAACCGGGTGCGGTACAGGCGTCCGCAGCCAGGGCGATTTCGAGAGCTATCTCGCTTTCTTCCTCGAGGGCACCACCGTGGTGGCCGAGGAGGCCGTCGACGCATCCGTACCTTCGGCTGCTCCGCGTACCTCGACCGGCTGCGGGCCGAAACGGAGGGAGATTTAGGAGTTTGCCATGAGCGCGATGAACGAATTGATCGACGGCATGGTCCAAGGACGGTCGTGGAGCGCGATGGGCGACGGCGACGCAGTGCGAACGCTGCTTGGTCGGGTCTACGACGAGCGCTACCACTGTGCGGCGTATCACAAAGGCCGCTTCCAGATCCGCGTGAACCTGCAGAAGGATGAAGACGTAGCCTCCTACGCGGGCTGGATCACCTCCGAGAATCCGAAGTCCGGGCCCTACGAGGGCACGTCGTTCGTCTGGTTCCCCGGAGAGCAAGGGAGCGTCGCCGTGCTTGTGATCGGCACAAACGGTTTCGGCGCGGATACGGCCCTTCTGGGAAGGCCGGGGCACGCCCGTCGGCTTCGGGCACTCTCGCGACTTCATCGGGGCAAGGTTTGGGTCAAGCCGGACCTGCTCGACGTCAGCACCGAGGTCCCGAACATCATCACCCAGCAGTGGCCGGACATCCCGGCCGCGCTCAAGGCGTACGCGCGGGTGATCTACGCAGCGGTCCCGGTCCGCAGCCGCGCTGACGGCCACGCTGTCGAGGACTTGCTCGACTTGTTCTTCCACGAACATGGCACGCCGATGACCGGCGACCTCAAAAAACGGTGGGACCGGCGCCTCGAGGAAATAGCCGGGGCGGTGTTCCCGGCCGTGCCGCTCGAGGAGCTGCTTGCCATTCTGCGCGAGCGGCGCTTCGTGGTGCTCGAAGGTCCGCCCGGAACTGGCAAGACGCGCTTGGCTTATCAGATCGCGGACCGTGTCGGGTCGGCCACGCGAGTCCAGTTCCATGCGGCACGAACCTATGAGGATTTCGTCGTCGGGCTGTTCCCGCGTCCGACCGGGCAGGGGCTTGCCTTCGACGTCCGTCCCGGCGATCTGCTCGTTGCCAATGCGGCAGCTCGGGAGCGAAAGCACGTGCTGGTCATCGACGAGATCAACCGCGCGGATCTCGCACGCGTGCTTGGCGAGGCGATCGTGCTCTTCGAGGTAGGGGAGTCCACGCGCAGGGTTCGGCTCCCGCACGCGCCAGCTGGCCACGATCCGGAATTGATGCTCTCCCCCAATCTTCTCGTGCTCGGAACGCGTAATACCGCGGACCGGACCATCGCGCGTATGGACATCGCCATTCGGCGGCGCTTCGCGTTCGTCGAGATATGGCCCGATCTGCAGGCCGTGGAGCAGGGGGGTGTCGCTCTCGCCACCGAGACCTTCGCGGACACCATCCACACTTTCGTCGAGTTCGCCGACGAGGATACGCTGCGCCTCGTCCCCGGTCATGCCTACTTCCTCGACCCACGCCCCGATCTTGATCCTGCCGGCCGAGCTGACCGGGTGGCGCGGCGCATGCGGTTCGAGCTCGTGCCGCTGCTGCGGCACTACCTGGACGAGAAGCTCTGTGGTTCGGCCAGCGAGGCGGTCGCCGGCCTCGCGGATCGGATCGAGTCTCGGTTGATGGAGCGCTGATGGCACGAGGTCAGACCAGGAAGGGGCGATCGCGTGCGGCCCTGATGGCGGCGGAGTCGTCGTCTCGGCCGCTGCTCAAGGGGAAAGACCACGGGGAGCCTGTCTCCATTCACGCTCACCACGTCGGTGCCTCCGGAGACCGGTGGGTCGAGCCTTTTCTCGCCACGAACATGGCCGGATTGCAGCGACTGGGTCTCCATCACGAGATCCGCGTGGACCCGGTGCTTCGGGTGATGCTGAAGCCAGGTTCTCGTATCGGTGCCGTTCCGCTGCTCAGCCCTGCCACACGGAAGGTCGCGGCAGGGCTCCTGATTGAGCCGCGTTTCCAATGGGTTGGGCTTGGGGCAGTGTTCAATGCGATTGGGTTCTCCGTCGAGCCCAGGCTTGGCGGGGCTCAGCCTGTACCAGGGTCGTCGCGCGAGGTGCCGCCTTGGATACTGGCTGGTCCGGTCATCGAGCGCATCGCGGCCCTGCTGCGACACCGCCGGCGAGGATTCGTTGAGCGCGCGGAGAAACGGACGAGCCCACGCGGGCGGGTCGATTGGACGACATGGGCTACGACCCAGGTTTCACGAGGCGCATGGACCACATTCCCCTGCCGATTCTCCGAGCCGGACGACGATCCTGACCTGTTCGCCTCCGTGCGCTGGACGCTCTCGCGTCTTGTGGAGGACCTCTCGTCGGTGGCCTGGTCTCCTCCCGCGAGGTACTTGCTCGGGCGCGTGGCAGAACTCCAGTCCGTCGTGGGAAGTGGCGCACTGCGGCGGCCTTCTTTGAGTTGGAACCTGGCTGGTGCTTCCGCGTGGGTGAGCGAAGCGGTAGAGGCCATGATGTGGGTCGCCGAGGAGCGCGGACTCGGCGGAGCAAGCAGCCTCGACGGGCTTGCCTGGGACCTCTCGATAGATGCGGTGTGGGAGGCTTGGATCGCCGCGTTCACTGCCGACCTCGGACGTCAGCTCGGCATGACGGCGAGCCCCTTCCAGGGGGCGCGAGGACCGCTGCACTGGCACGGACCAGCGCAGTCGATGAGCGCGCTGGTCCCGGACGTTGAGCTCCGCGGCGCCGAGCGCGTCGTCTTTGTGGATGCCAAGTACAAGGCGCATCTTGAGCTTCTCTCCCAGCGAGGATGGAGGGGACTTTCGGACGAGGTGCGCGTCGAGCACCGCGCCGACCTACATCAGGCGCTTGCTTACGCCTCGCTCGCGGACGCCCCGCAAGTCGACACCCTGCTGGTGTACCCGTGCGTTGACGAAGAGGATCGATTGCGGGCGACGGTCGCCACGGTGACCTCGGGAAGACGCCGCGTGCGCCTCGTGCTCGCGGCCGTGCCGTTCGGCTACCGCAACCCCGAGCACAAGGAGCGGTGCCTGCGCTCGTTCCGAGAGGTTCTGGCAGCTTGATGCCTGTCAATTGCCACGAGGAAGGGACCACCAGATTGCCATGAATTCGGGACCACCTGACGAGGGGGGTGTGCCCCAACAGGTCCAGGTGATGCCATACCCCGGAGGGGCACGGCATGGTTCGTCGTCAAGTGTCAAGGGACACCAATTTTTACGAAGTTAGGGGACACGTTCTTTTACGAGCCTGTCCATGCCCAAGAGCCCCGGAGGATCGCCTGACCTGCATCGGGTTTTCTTGGACACAAACTTGGGGTCATGACCCTGAGGGAGGGAGTCGAGGAATCTTCATGGCGGTTTTCCACCTCAAGCGCGGTGATCGGTCGGGGGTTCGAGGGGCGTCAAGGGGTCGGCGGATGCGGTCATGGGAAGGAGTCACTCGGGTGCGGAAGAAGGCGTGCGGACTGGTGCCGTTCGGCGGTGGGGTGGGTGCCGGTGGTGACGAGCGGTTGTGGTCCCTCGTCGCCATGGCGGACGGTGGCGCGAGGGGCCTGTAAGGGGCGGGTTCGGGGCCGCCGGGGGTGCAGGGCGGGGAGCGGGCGTGACCCGGGGTCTGGTCGGGCCAGGGGTTGTGGAAGGGGTCGGCGAACTGGGCGGTGCGATGGGCGTCCTCGTTGAAGAACAGGTCATTCAACTCGACCGGTCCCCTGGCGGGAGCGAGCGGCGGCGGGGCGGAGGGCCGCTTGAGGTGGTCGATGGTCCTCCTGATGATGGCGGGGTCGGTCAAGAACGCGAGGACGGCCATGGGCGTGGAGCAGGGGGGGCACTTGAGCCCGTCAACGTCGAGGACATGGCGGAGCAACGGGGCCCAGCCGAGGTGGCGAGGTCGCGGCATGACGGTTGGTGAGCCGGCCAATGGGGTGACCGGCGGCTCTTCAACCGTGCCGACCCGCGAGCCGCCCCCAGGGGGCGCCGGGAGGAAGGGGCGGAGCCTCGACCTGTTCGCGAGGACCCCATGGTACCGGGTGAGGCTCTGGTAAGGGGCACGTCTTCGTCAGCCTCGGGTGGCGTTGATCACGCCAGTCGACTCGCCATGTCATCGGATCCTCATGGCGCAGGGGCCCGCATGGGGAAGGATGACGTTGGATGCGTAGGATGGCTGATAGCCCTTATCGTGGTCGTCCCCTTCCTGTGGCTGTCCAGCGAGTTCGGATGGGCCGGGATCCTCTTGCCCCTCTTCCTTGTGCTGATCGGCCATGGTCTCTACCGTCTGTCTCGCTACCAGAAAGCCGAGGAAAGTGCCCGTGCTGCTCTTGCTGGGCCACGGACGAGGATGACGCGGGAGCCAGTGTTCTCCCGCGAGGTCCCTGAGTTGCCCGGTGAGCCGATGACGGTCGATGGTCATTCCGAGGCAGGGGTCACCTGCACGGTGGACCCCGCAGCCCTCACGTGCTCCTGCCCGGACGGCCAAGAGCGGGCCAAGAACTTCTCTGGCCGTGACCCCAGGAGATGCTGCAAGCATCTGCGAGAGGTCATCACCATGGTCCTGCCCCCGGAGACCGACCCGATCATCCGGGTGATAATGGCCCAACCAAAGGCCCCGGACGTCTGGCACGAGGAAACTCTGGAGATCGTCGGCAGCTCCCCCTTCAGCAGCAGCATCGCCGTTTCCGGGAACGTCGTGTGCTCGGCCAGATCCGCGATGTCGTAGCCCCGGCAGCGCAGGATGCCCTGCTCGCCGTCGATGAACGTGATGGCGCTGCGGCAGGACCCCGTGTTCGCGAATCCCGGGTCCATCGTAATCGCGCCCTGTTCGCTGCGCAGCGACGAGACGTCCAGGCCGATGTCGCCCTCGGCGCCCTCGACGACCGGCAGCCGGATCGTCCGGCCCCGGAAGGTCAGTTCCGCGAAGTCGCCCGTGCCTTCCTTCCGATTTTTCGTACAAAAAATCCGTTCTGGCGCGCCGGGTCCGCAATGCCACGCACGATTCGCGAAATCGGCATCCCGGCGCGATGAAACGATGCAACGGAACCTGTAGCACCCGCTTGATCGGCTGGCCCGGCTCCGCTACCGTTCGCCGGGACCTCGCGAGGACCGCCCGTGAACCGCAGCCACGCCCCCTTCAACACGCGCCGGAACGGTTCCGCGCTGCCCTTCCTGCTGCTGGCGCTGTCCGTCGCGTCCTGCGGCGGTTCCGGCGACACCGCCGACGCCACCATCGGACCGGACGTCGCCGACGACGGCGGGCCGCCTGACCCGGGCCTTCGAGACGCGGACGCCGTCGACGCCGTTCGCGACGCGGTCTTCCCGGACGCGGCCGACGCTCCCGATCCGGCAGAACCGCCGGACGCGCCCCCTGCCGAAGTGTCCGACGTCGCGGACGACGACGCGGACGACGCGCCGAAGCCCGATGCGGTCTCCGACCTGCCGCCGGCGGACCCCGGCGTCGACTGGGGGCCGATCGTGCGGCCGACCGATCTCAAGGCGACCGGCTTCTACCGCACCCACCGCGGCGATGACGGCCGCTGGTGGCTGGTGACGCCCGACGGCGCGCCGTTCTACAGCATCGGGATTTGCGATTGCCACCCCAACGGCAGCGAGGATCGCACGACCGGGACGCGCCCCTATCGCGAGACCGTGCTGGCGAAGTACGGCGACAACGCGGCCTGGGCGCAGGCCACCGGGGACCGCCTGGAATCCTGGGGCTTCAACACGCTGGGAGCGTGGTCCGACGCGAACCTGCTGGGCGACCGGATGGCCTACACCGTGATCCTGTACATCACCGGGTCCGACTGGCTGGAAGGAAACATCCCGGACTACTTCTCGCCCGAGTTCGAGGCGCGCTGCCGCGACGTGGCGTCGAAGCAGGTCGCGCCCCGCAAGGACGACCCGAACCTGCTGGGCTGGTTCCTGGACAACGAGCTGCGCTGGGGCCCGGACTGGCGGTCCCAGAAGACGCTGCTGGCCGACTACCTGGCGCTGCCGGTCGAGGCCCCGGGGCGCATCGAGGCCGAGAAGTGGGTCGGCGACCCCCAGGGGTTCCTGCGCGTGCTGGCCGACCGCTACTTCCAGGTCACGACTACCGCGGTCCGCGAGGCCGATCCCAACCACCTGATCCTGGGCGTTCGGGCGGTCAGCGTGCTGACGCCCGAGCCGGTCGTCGAGGCTGCCGGGGCCTGGCTGGACGTGTTCTCGGTCAACAACTACGTGTTCGTCGAGGGCATGGCCGCGGCGCTGCAGGACGCCTTCGGCCCGCTGATCGATTCGTCGGGCTTCCTGCAACGCTATGCCGAGGTCTCGGGCCTGCCGATCCTGATCACCGAGTTCAGCTTCCGCGCCGCCGACAGCGGGTTGCCCAACGGATACCCGCCGATCTACCCGGTGCTGGACACCCAGCAGGACCGCGCGGATGCCTTCGAGGCCTACGCCGACGACTGCTATCGCCATCCCTGGATCGTCGGCCACCACTGGTTCGAGTGGGTCGATCAGCCTGCCGGGGGACGCTTCGACGGCGAGGACAACAACTTCGGCCTGGTGGACATCCACGACGACCCCTGGCAGGTCCTGGTGGACCGGATGACCGCGGTCCACGCCCGCGCCCCACACCGTCTGCAACCCTGACGCCTGGGGGGCCGGTCCCATTGAATGGTTGACCTGCGCGTCCCGCCGTGTACGCTGGCATTCAGACCCGAAACCGAGGCGCCGCGCCCCGTGACGCTGCTGGGCGGCTATGCCGACGACTTCTCGGGCCGCGACCCACTGGCCCACCCCACGCTGTTGCAGCCCGACCCGCCTCATCGACCCGCCAGCGCCGAAGAGGCCTGGTGGTGGTTGCGGGAGAGCAGCCCCGGCATGCAGATGTCACTGGAACTTCGCGGACCCACCCATCATCGTCAGCCGGCGATCGGGACCCGCCCTAGATGGCCAATCTGGCTGGCCCTGGCAACCGGGCTGGCGGGAATCGGCGCTGGAATGCTGATTCGCGCTCTCTGGCAATGACGCCTGGCGCGGGCAGGATCAGTCCCCGTAGATTTTCTCATGGTGCTCGTCCACGTCGGACGAATGGCACTTGGGGCACTTGGCCCCGGGGCTCTCGCACTTGTGGCAGAACTTCGTGCCGCCTCCTGGAGCATTGCCAGCTCTCGTCGAGCCTCGAGGTGCTTGTAACGCATCTCCTCATCGACGGATCGAGCGGAATAGCCCTTGTTGTCAAGCGCCCGATACTCCTGCTCGTCCAGTGTGGTCCATGGTTCGGTCATCGTCATTCTCCCGTGTTGGATGCACCGTTGGGGCGTGTACGAATCTTCATGGCGGTTTTCCGCCTCCAGGGCGGTTACAGGTCGGGGGTTCGAGGGGCGTTCAAGGGGTCGGCGGATGCGGTCTTGGGAAGGAATCACTCGGGTACGGAAGAAGGCGTGCGGGCTGGTGCCGTTCGGCGGTGGGGTGGGTGCCGGTGGTGACGAGCGGTTGTGGTCCCTCGTCGCCATGGCGGCCGGTGGCGGGAGGGGCCTGTAAGGGGCGGGTTCGGGGCCGCCGGGAGGTCAGGGCGGGGAGCGGGCGTGACCCGGGGTCTGGTCGGGCCAGGGGTCGTGGAATGGGCCGGCGAACTGGGCGGTGCGATGGGCGTCCTCGTTGAAGAACAGGTCATCCAAGTCGACCGGTCCCCTGGCGGGAGCGAGTGGCGGCGGCGGAGGGCATCTTGAGGGGGGCGAGGATCCTCCTGATGACGGCGGGGTCGGTCAAGAACGCGAGGACGGCCATGGGCGTGGAGCAGCGGGGGCACTTGAGCCCGTCAACGTCGAGGACGTGGCGGAGCAACTGGGCCCAGCCGAGGTGGTGAGGTCTCGGCATGACGGTTGGTGAGCCGGACGATGGGGTGACGGGGCGCCGGAAGGAAGAGGCGGAGCTTCGACCTGTTCGCGAGGACCCCATGGTACCGGGTGAGACCTCCCGGGAGGTCGTGGCCGGGCGTGCCCTCGTGGCCCTATGGGCGGTGCCGTCCTCCCGGCCACCATGCCTCGCGCGACCTGTTCGGTGGGCACTGCTACTTCAACAACGCGGTCGTCGTCCGCGACTGTGCGCGGCGTGCAAGGAGAAGCCGTCGATGGGGGCGCACAGGGGCTTGTGGCGGCCCTCCCCGTGGTCGTCTGCGTCGGTTCGGGGGAAGAAGTGGCCGGGACGCGGTGGCCGCCGCGTCCCGGGCCGAGCACGCGCCAGGTGCGGCCTCCGAGAGCGACGAAGCCGTCGTCGCCCGAGATGGAGACCTCGCCGATGGTGCGGCCCGTGAGGGCGTCGACGACCTTGACGGCGCGGGAGTCCGGGATGTTGCTGTGGATGCGCCCGCGCTCGCCCTGGTCCATCAGCCACGTGGAGGCGACGAGGCGTCCCGCGGCCGCGATTGCGTCGAAGGAGCGTCGGTCCGACTAGAGGTCGGGCACGCAGATGGCGAGCAGGCCGGACGCCCGCCTGCAGCTGCGGCCGACGCACTGCTGGAACGAGGCGACCGAGTCGGACGCGCCGACCAGCACGACCGCGTCCACGTCGCCGATGTCCACGCCCTGCTCGAGCGCGGTGGTGCACACCAGCAGCCCCGCCTCGAACCGGCGGAAGGCGCGTTCGGCGTCCTCGCGCTCGCGCCGCGACAGGCTGGCGTGGTGGACCATGACCCGTTCGGGAGGCCAGGCGGGCATCGCGGCGAGGCCGCGCGCCAGGTCCTCGACGCGCCTGCGGCTGTTGCAGAACCCGATGGCCTTGGCCAGTCCGTGCTCCCTCATCAGGCGAGTCGCAGCCACGGGGTCGCCCGCGTACACGATCTGCATGGATCTGCATGGGCCTGCTGGCGCCCGAAACGACGACGGACGCCTGCCTGCCGAACAGGCGCACGGCCATCGAGGCCGGGGCAGCCACCTTGGCGGTCATCGCCACGAGCTGCTGCCTGGCCGGTCGCGACAGCCGAGCGAGCCTCCGCAGCAGGACGGTCATCTGGTCGCCTCTCGACGTGCCGTCGAGCAGGTGGGCCTCGTCCACGACCACCGCACGAACGGCGCACAGCAGCTCGGGCCTGCGGCACAGGCATTTCAAGCTGCCCACGAAGATGGCGCGCGGGTGCCCGAAGTCCCGGTCGTCGCCCGAAGAGGAGGTCCGTGGTTCAGAGGAAGCGGCTCGAGGCGTAGAGATATGGTCTGACCTGCCAGAGATCGCAAGGGAACGCTGTCGGGTGGTGCTTCGCACAGGGAAACACGGCTTAAAGGCACCGGTAGAGACCTTCGGGAAAGGAACGCCCACTGCGAACCTTTTCAATGGAACCGTTCGAGAAATGGTCACCGCTAACCCCATGTAATAGCGTAATAATATAACACCCTGATACCACACCACAGAACCAACCTCCTGTCCGCAGTCCAATGGCTCCTCAAAGACCACCCGGAGTGCCAAATGCATTGGACGAAAACAAACTCTTGACATGCTCTCTACCCCTGGGCAAAATCTGTCAACAGGACTGTTTCGTGGATGGAAGCTCCTATTGGCATCTGCCCAAACAAAGATAACTGCGAAGGGAATAATCAAAGGCTGGCTTAGAGACAATGCGGGATATCTATTGTACCTTTCAAAGAATTGCCAGAGGAAAAGATTGGGAACAGATAGCCAACTAAACTATATATGAGGAAACTTGATTAAATATTTACAGGGACTTTTGGTTGATGGTCATGACAAGCAAAGATAATAAAATATGATTTTTATTAGGGGGCAGTTGGTGGACGATTATTTCCGAGATCCACCGTTTTAGTAAGACTATTCTTATAGGAGGACTCGAAAATGGACGAGAAATCATTTGTCGAAAGCCTTGGTTGGAAACTCTTGACCTCGAATGATCCGAAAGAATTGAGCTCCGTACTATCACGAATCGTAGTTGAACTCTTGATTGAAGTCGAGGCGATGAGAAAGGCTTTGGCATCAATCCCAGCATGCAGGGACCAATATAAATCTGCCTACTACAAAACACGAGTTCTGTCTCATAACTCGGCTGGAGTTTTACCAGGATATATAAAGGTCTTGTGCGAAATGATGGAGAATAGAGAGGAAAAGTGGCTTCAAATTTTAGGTGCATCAACACAAGAGGTCTCGAAGTTCGAAGAAGAATGTGAATTTGTTAAACAACTCTCGTGAGCCTAACTAGGCCAACAGGAACTTCCATCCACGAAACAGGCCTGCTGGTCGATTGTGCCCAGGGGTACAGAGCATGTCAACAAGTTTTTTCGACGCAAGGGAAGGGCTGGAAAATGAGGGGTTTGATGCGTGTAGGAATCTTCATGGCGGTTTTCCGCCTCCAGGGCGGTTATCGGTCGGGGGTTCGAGGGGCGTCAAGGGGTCGGCGGATGCGGTCTTGGGGAGGAGTCACTCGGGTACGGAAGAAGGCGTGCGGACTGGTGCCGTTCGGCGGTGGGGTGGGCGCCGGTGGTGACGAGCGGTTGTGGTCCCTCGTCGCCATGGCGGCCGGTAGCGGGAGGGGCCTGTAAGGGGCGGGTTCGTGTGCAATCGGGAACATGGGCGACAAAACAGACCGTGTATATCCGTGACACCTGTTCCTTCTGGGTGGGCAGGCAGCCCCCCCATGCGGGGGCTGCCTCGCGGTGATGCGTCTCAAGGGGTGAGATGGAGGTCTCACCCACGTCGAACAGGCCCAGGTCCTGTCCGCTGGACGAGCCAGACGGCGTCGTCGAGTTCAATCCGTCCGACCTCCTGGCCGGCAAGGGCGGCGGTGATTCCGACCGTGGATCGCAGAAACCGAAATGGTCCCGCCGGGCGCGACGACGCGGACGTCGTCAACACGGGAGTCGTCGTAGGGCTCGGCCTCTCGGTACGGACGTGGACTCGGCTCGTGGATGCTGGCCGGCGTCTGCATGTCGATGGCCTGGTGGGGCCGCTGTTCGTTGAAGCAGGTCATGAACGCGTGGAATCGTTCCTGCTGGCCGCCCAGCGGATGGGCCGGAGGCCGGGTCGTTTCCTGCTTCAAGGTCCGGTGCATGCGCTCGTGGTGGCCATTCTGCTCGGGATGGCCGACCGCCATGCGCTCATGTCGCAAGCCCAGGGTCATCCACCAGGCGCCCAGTGAACTCAACCCCAGAACTCCATGACTCGCGAAGGGAGACCCATGGTCCGACCGCAGAGCCCGGGGCACTCCGTCGGTTGTGAACACCTCCTCAAGACACGAGCGAACATCCTGAGCCCGGGTCGTCTCCAGGGCATGGCAGCCCAGAAGCATCCGACTGAAATGGTCCGTTACCGTCAGGGGGTCACAATACCGGCCATTGCCCAGCCGGAACTGCCCCTTGAAGTCCACGGGCCAGACGTCGTTCGGGCCGCTCGCATGACTCCCCGGCGTGGTCGAGGCGGGCGTCCTCCGATGCGTCCTCCGCGGAATCACCATCCCCGCACGCTCCAGAATCTCGCCCATCGTGCTGGCCGCAGGCCACGTCAGACCAGGCTCCCGACAGATCCGCGAGACCCGGATCTTCCTCGGCCCCCCACGTCGGGTACTGCCGCCGAACCTGCAGCACCCGCTCCTCCATCTCATCGGGTGTCTTGTGCGGAATGACCCGCGGCGCCTTCGACCGGTCCCGCAAGCCCTCCTCGCCCTCCAGGTCGTACCGCTTCAGCCACCGGTGCGCCGTCTGACGGCTCACCCCCCACTCCCGTGCCGCCTCCGCAACGCTCCTTCCCCCTTTCTTCACCAGATTCACGAACTCCAGCCGTGCTTCCAGGACGCTTCGATGCCTCCATGGCATCGCTGGCTCCTCCTCCAGTCGACGCCTCAACGTGTCACCCATCTGACCGGTCTGACCTGTAACGGATCGACCCGGTTTGTACCCCTCCGTGGCTCTTGGGCATGGACAGGCTCGTAACAGATCGTGTCCCCTAACTTCTTTAAATCGGACTCCCTTGACAGGCGAAACGGTGACGTCCCCCAGGAGCCGGGCAGGGGGTTGATGGACCGCGTTACGACAGCAGCAGAGAGTGGACAAAGACAAGGGCGTTCAGCAGGACGTAGGTGGCTGGGAACAACACCCTCGACCAGTGATCGACCCGGTCCGCCGCGCCTTCGCGTCCCGCACGCACGAGGCGGTGTGCCACCACGTTCTCGAAGGTGCCGGCCGCCACGAAGATGTATGACAGAAGTACCCAATAATCCAGCACGGTCAGGTAGCCGGTTCGCGGAAGCTGTTCGGAAATGACGAAGTTGAACGCGATGACCGACAGGACGCACTTGATCGATACCTGCATCTGTGACTCGAGCTCCCCCGAGCCGATCCAAAATACGACCCACGACAGGAGTACGATCAACACCAGGGGAACCAGGAACTTCCAGATGTAGTAGCCGCGACGGCGCTCCACGTCCACCGTCAGGGTCACGCGCGAGAACAAGGTCTCCTCGTCCACCAGGTACGGGTATTCCCCGATCCCTTCCTCCAAGCCAACGCCCACGATCCTCCAGTCCGGAAGGTCGAGCAACTTCCGGTTCAGGTCGCTCAAGTCGTTGTACCTGCCGGGAACGAGGCGGATACGGGACACGCCGAACACAGCGGACTCGATGGCAATGCCGAACCTCTGACGATCAAAGGGGAACCGGCGCAGGTCCAGGGGGGACCTGAAGACTCATGAGCACCGGAACGTGTAGGTGCACATCCCGTTCGAATGGACAAGAATTTCATCGTTGCCCTGAAGGCGGGTCTCCTCCCGCCCGTAGGAGTTGACGAACTCGATGTACGGATTCTGGACGGCCTTCCACGCCTCCGCCACATCGACTATCCGACTCTCGGCGCTCCCTGCCAGGGTCGCACAACCCGCCTCCTGCCAATAAGCGGACAGGTAGAAATCGGCGAAGAACGTACCGTGGACATCGTCCACGTCTCGAAGGGCCGTCAGCGTTATCCCGACTTGGAGCGTACGTCGCACCGTCGCCTCGCCGACCCCGTTCTGCGCACCAGGCGGCGTGGCCCGAGCAGGCGCACACAACATGATCAGCAGGAACCATAGCAAGACCATCGAGTGAAAATCGTATCTTCCATACACGAAACAGACCCCTCCGCGGATTTTTTCCGAAGGGTAGAGCGCATGTCAAGTCGCTAATGAGCCGAATTCGTGAAAATCCAACCGAGGGAATCTGACGCCAATGCGACTGGTCGTGGACAAGACACCGGACGAATCAATCCACCAGCGTGAAGGTCGCCGCGTTGGACCAGGCCCCCTCGGTCGTCAAGACCTTCAGGTCCACGTTGCCGGTCATCGTGCCCGCGTTGAACATCGTGGCGGTGATGGATTGGTCGGACCAGGCCGTGACGTTCAGCCTGAAGCCGGCCAGGTGCACCGATCCGGGAACGTCGCCAAAGCCGTGGCCCGACAAGGTGATGGAGTAGCCCCCGTCGTTCTTCCCCTGCGAGGGCGACACGCCCGTCACCTGCGGGGTGGACAGCGTGACCGTGACGTCCGCGGTCTCGGTGCTGGAGAAGTTCAGGATCAGCACGCGGTAACATCGCGTGCCCATCCCGTGGGGACCCAGCAGACCGGCGGGATGGTCCTTGTCCAGCAGACGGACCTGCTCCATGCGGGGAGCGGCGTCCGTGCAGGGGACCGCATCCCGGTAAATGCAGGCCAGTTGTCCGGCGCCCAGGCCCGAAGAGCGCACGACCAGGTCCCGGCCCGCCATCTCGGCATCCTTGACGCCCAGGTCCACGTCCCAGCGCAGGCTGGAAAGTGGCGGACGCCGATCCCCCACGGCCATGCCGGTCCAATCCACCCAGGATCGATAGGGGGCGGCACCCAGGCGCAGGTCCTTCACCAGGTCCAGGGTCTGCCCCCAGTAGGCCTTCCCGAATTCGACGATCAGGTCCTGGACGGTCCTGCCCGCGGCGGCCGCCAGGGTTCCTCGGGCGTCCTCGTAGGCCAGGTAGGAATCCCGCAACTGCTCATAGACGCGCAGCACGCTGCCCCGGGACACGGACTCCATCCAGACGGTGAAGGCGCCAGCGGCGTAGGCCTGCTGCTGGCTGTAGCCTCCGGAAAGCGACCAGCCGCTGCCAAAGGTGGGGGGCAGGGTGACTGAGGGGAAGCCGGAGGCCCAGGTGATGTCCCCACTGATGTCCGCACCCGATCCCAGGGCGCCCACGGCGGTCCACTGGGCGGCGGCCTCGTCGATCCACTTCAGGCTGAAGACGTTGTTCACCTGCCGCTGGAAGACGTGACCCATCTCGTGGGCGGTGGTGGTGGCCACCTGGGTACCCGATGCGCACTGACTGTTGATCGTGACCCATGGCTGGCCGAAGACGCCCTTCGTCGTGGAACCCTCTGCCGCCTGGGTGAGCGGCCCCATGTCCGTGATGGTCAGCACGATCCAGCCCCCGAACCACCCGTCGGGCTTCGGCCATCCCTCTCTGGTCATGAAGTCCCAGGCGGCCTGGGCCGCTGCCAGGACCTCGCCGGCGTATGAATCGGAGACATGGGAGGCCTCCCCTGGCGTGGCGACGTAGTTCACCTGCAACTGCCGCACGTCGTCCTTCAGGACCCCCTTCTGGGACTTGTAGGCCGCGGCCACCAGGGCCCCGAGGACCTGGTTCAACGAGAGGTCCCGGAGGGGGAATGGAGAGGAGGCAAGGAGCCGGATCGCGCCGGTCGGAGCGGCCGGGGCGGTGCCGTAGGTCCCGGCGGGCAGGACCAGGCGCAGGCGGTCGCCGACGGTTTCGGCCGGAAGGTTCGCGTAGAGGCCGCTGGCCGGGTCGTAGAGCCCCAGTTCCGCGTCCGATCCGCGTGCCTCGGGGTCGTAGGGGATCGTGATCGTGACGGGCTTGAGCAGGGCCGGCGGCTCGGGATCGAACCAGACCTGGGTCTGAAGGCCTCCCGCGGTCAGTTCCGGATGGCCCATCGAGGCCAGCGGAGTACGTTGGCACCAGACGATGTAGCCACCGTCCCCGTCATGCAGCGGCAGTGCTCCGGGGGGGATCTCGACGCGGACCCCACCGCAACCCAGAAAGCCGCCGTCCTGAGCCAGATGGGGCACCGGGACGTTGATGTACTTGTCGAAATCGTAGAACGCCAGGGTGCCGCCCCCCTCGGCACCCTCCCGGCGCACCTCCACGACTCGCGAGACCCCCTTCCCGTTGGTCACCGTGAAGGTACCGGGGTGGTCCATCACGACCCGGATGCCCCGCAGGTACGAGAAGTCCTCCCAGCCTGGGAACTCGGGAGTCCCCTGCCCGAAGGAGAGGGTGCCCTCCCACAGCCCGGGGGCCGTCAGGGTGTCGTTGACGTCCGACGGTGTCAGGACCAGCGCGTCCCCCAGAGCGACCTCCAGGGGCGGGGGATCCCATCCGTAGGTCCACACGCTGGACTCGAAGGTCTGGAAGGTGCCTGGCTCGTAACGCGAGACCACCGGCAGGACCAGGGGTTCTGAGGTGCGCACGAAGAGGTTCGCCCGTTCGCGCCCCTGGGCCCGGAAGGTCACCGTGTCGCCGGGCCTGAGGCCGGCCAGGATGCTGAAGGCGTCGTCCAGGCGGGACAGGAGCAGGCGACCATCCGGAAGGGGCAGGGCAGGCAGGCGGGCAGATCCCAGCCGTGTGTCCACCAGCACGGCCAGGCCGATGGACGACCGCGGGCTGTCCCAGTCCAGGAGCCCCACATCCTTCTGGCCGAGGACCCACGAAAAGTCGTGGCACCAGTTCTGCTGCGTCGGGCGGCCCGCCTCCATCGCCAGACAGGGGACATGCAGGCCCCCTGCGGAGGGACCCGGCAGTAGCACTGGCACGGTGGGCGGGACGATCGTGAGGGGCGAGGTGGACGACGACCATTCGCCAATGCCCTCGGTATTCCGGAAGGACACGTCGCCGGTGACGGCGCCCTCGGGCACGACGAAGGTCACGCGGGCCAGTTCAGGCTCGTAGGGGTCCGGATCGACCTTGGAGGCCGTGGCCACGACGCCGCCGCCGAAGCGGGCCTCGTTCTGCGACGGGTTCGGTGAGAAGCCTCGGCCGTAGACGTTGACCGGGTCGCCCACGCTGGCGGTCCCGGGAAGGATTCCCCCCTGCAGCGACGGCGGGCAAGGAGGCATGGCGATCAGCGTGAAGTAGCCGCCCCAGGCGGGACGGCCCTGGACCCGGACCGACACGCCGCAGGCCTGGGAGCGTGAGGGATTGTAGGTGCACCATGGTCCTGCGATGTCCAGGGTGGGACGGGGCGGGAAGACGGCCGTCAGGGAGACGTCCGACACCATGGCAGGGGGCACGATGGCCCACTGGCCGCAGTTGAATTCGACCCGCACGGCGGCCGGGTCCGTCCCGAAGCCGCTGCCGGAGATCGTGATGGCCGTGCCGACGGGGCCCTCGGTCGGGGACATGCCGCTGATTGTCGGTGGGGCCGCATCCGGATCGGCTGGCAGGGTGACGACCACGTCATCGACATCCAGTCCCGCGCCGATGCGCCGGGCCACCGACAGGGAGATGCCTTCCACGGTGACCAGGGCGCCGCCGTTTTCCCGATCCACGTAGGTGCCCGGCGGCAGCAGGCCCGTTGCGGCCAGCGAGCAGGCCGCCTCCGTCGCGCCCTGACCCGTCCAGCAGGCGTCGGCGCCCTGCAGCGGGCGCGTGTCCAGCACGGCCGCCGCGGGGTGCGGGAAGGACAGGGTCGCCAGGACGCCTTCCATGGGGTCGGACTCTGCGGGATCTGCGGCCACGGCGCGGTCGGCGGCTGTCGGCGCCAGGCCGTCGGCGCGCCAGACCAGCGGCCGGGGGGCTTCGGCAGCCAGTGGCACGGCCCCCGCGGTACCGTCGGCGTCCGCGATGCCGGCCACCACCGGGACCTCCCCGACAAACGCGGCCACCTGGGATGCCCCTTCCACGGCCAGCGCGGCCGGCGCCGGCATAGGCAGGACCGTCCGGGTCACCGACCCCGCAGTGGCCACCACCGGCCCGGCGGCCACGGCCAGGGCCGGGTCGGCGGACAGGGCAGTCACCACAGGGTCGAGGGCGGCATTGCTCATCGAGACCACGTCCAGGGGATCCAGCAGGGTCTTCACCCGGGCACTTTCTGCCTTGCAGGCGTCCGCCAGGTCGCGCAGGCGTTCAACGACCTTCCCGTCTCGGACGGCCAGCGCGAAGGGCAGGGATGAGAGGGATTGTGGGACACTGCCGTCCTGCAGGATCGCTCCGGCAACCGCCCCCTCCAGATGGTCCGCGGCCGTCGCCAGGCGCGTCCCCGCGGCATCCAGCACCTCCAGGGACTTCCGGGCGGCGTCCAGGCGCTCCTGCCGGGGGGATTGCCCATACTGGTCCACGTTGCACAGGACCAGTCCGTTCACCGCCACGACCATCTGGGTGGCTGCCGACGCGGCCCGAGACCAGGCGGCACCAGCCTCGATCCAGGCCGACTCCGTTGCAGTCAGGGAGCCTGTCACCACCGGGATGGCGCCATCGGGAAGCGGCAGTTCGGACGTCGCGTCGGCGAGGACCTCCCCGCCTGCAAGGTCTCCTGTCGGGCCGACCGGGCCGTCGCAGGATGGGGTGGTGGTCGCCAGCAGCGCCAGGAAGACAGGCAGAAATGTCACGCGTGAACCCCAGATCATGGGCCTTCCTCCGGGCCTGCTGAATGGGATTCTAGCACTCTGCCTTCTCGCGACGGGCATGCCCCTGGACCGATTTGAGCGACGTGACGACGCAGGCCCTGAATGCACGAAAGCCCGCGGCATCGGTGGGATTGCTCCCTCGATGCCGCGGGCTCTCCCCGGTCGGGGCGGCTGGATTTGAACCAGTGACCCCTTGACCCCCAGTCAAGTGCGCTAACCAGGCTGCGCTACGCCCCGGGCCCAAAAAGCGCCGACGTTGTAGCACAAGGAAATGCCCTTGGCAAGCCGCATCGCCCCCCTCGGTCCCAACCCTCGGATGTTCCCGGAAAATGCCAGACAGGACCCTGCCCGCCGGCCTCGTCGGAAGGGTCTCCTGGCCTCCGGGACGCCACTCCCTGAAACAGCACGACCCCCGATCGGACCAGCCCCGGAGGCGTCGAGGACTCGGGGCCCCTCTCCGTCGGTCTGACCGACGGCGTCCCATGCACGGCGTTTGCCGTGGACCTGCACCGGTGACCGTGTAGAATGGCCCCGGGTCCGGTCCGGGGAGGGCCGTCGTGAGACATCCGTCCTGGGGACGCTATCCGATCGCGGAAGACCAGAGGGTCACGCCGGTCTTCTGGAGCCACCAGTTGCCGGATCTGACCGGGGAGGGCGGCCCCTTCCTGCCCCGGGGACTGGGCCGCAGTTACGGCGACAGTTGCCTGAACCCCCGCGGCACGCTGCTGGACCTCACGCCCCTGGACCGCCTGCTGGACTTCGACCCCCTCACGGGCCTGCTGCGATGCGAGGCGGGAGTCTCCCTGGACACCCTGATCCGGGTCTTCGTGCCCCGGGGCTTCTTCCTGCCCACCACGCCTGGCACCCGCTTCGTGACGGTGGGCGGGGCCATCGCCAACGACGTCCACGGCAAGAACCACCACCAGGCCGGGACCTTCGGGGCCCAGGTCCGGCGCCTGGAACTGGTCCGGTCCGACGGGAGCCGCATCGTCTGCTCCCGGGAACAGCACCCGGACCTGTTCCGGGCCACCATCGGGGGCCTGGGCCTGACGGGCATCATCACCTGGGCCGAGTTCCCGCTGGTCCCCATCGACAGCCACGGCATCGAGAGCGAGTCGATCAAGACCCGGGACCTGGAGGAGTTCTTCGACCTCAGCGAGGCCAGCGAGGCCGACTGGCCCTTCATCGTCTCGTGGGTGGACGTGACGGCCTCGGGGCGTGGCCTCGGCCGGGGCCTCTTCAACCGGGGCCGGTTCGCCTCCCGGGAATGGGCCGAACGCCTCCCGGCCGACCGCCGCCTCCAACCACCGAAGGAACCGGGCCTGTCGGTGCCCTTCGACCTCCCGGGCTTCCTGCTGAACCCCTTCACGATTCGCTGGTTCAACCGCCTCTACTACGCGAAGCAGTTGCGGGACCGGGTCCACGCGGTGGGCCATTTCGGCCCCTTCTTCTACCCCCTGGACGCGATCCGGGACTGGAACCGGGGCTACGGGCGCCGAGGCTTCCTGCAGTGGCAATGCCTGGTGCCCTGGGCCCAGGCCCGCCCGGGAATCCGGGGCATCCTGGAGGAGGTCGCGGCCTCCGGGCTCGGCAGCCCGGTCTCGGTGATGAAGACCTGCGGGTCGATGACCCCCGAGGGCCCCCTGTCGTTCATGCAGGGCCGCGGCGTGACGCTGGCGATGGACTTCCCGATGTCCGGGCAGGACGTGCTGGACCTCTGCAACCGCCTGGACGCCCGGGTCCGGGACGTCGGCGGGACGGTCTATCCGGCCAAGGATGCCCGGATGAGCCCGGCGTCGTTCCGGGCCTTCTTCCCCCGGCTGGAGGAGTTCCTGCGCCACAAGGACCCGGCACTGTCCTCGGGTTTCTGGCGCCGGGTGATGCCCTGAGAGGAGGTGCCTGATGTCCCGGATCCTGGTCTTCGGATGCACCAGCGCCATCGCCATCGAGGCCGCCCGCACCTGGGCCTCCCGGAAGGAGCGCCTCTTCCTGGTCGCCCGGGACCCACAGAAACTCCAGGTCCTGGCCGGGGACTTGCGGGCTCGGGGCGCGACCCAGGTGGAGACGCTGGTGATGGACGCCCTGGACTTCGACCGGCACCCCTCGCTGCTGGAGACGGCCGAACAGGCCCTCGGGGGCCCGATCGACCGGGTGCTGGTGGCCCACGGGGTGCTGTCGGACGAGGCCCGGGGACGGGCGGACTACGGGGCGGCCGAGCGGGACCTGAAGGTCAACTTCCTGAGCGTCGTGTCGATCCTGACCCCCATCGCCAACACCTTCGAGGCCCGGAAACAGGGCGTGATCGCGGTGATCGGGTCGGTGGCCGGGGACCGGGGGCGCCAGAGCAACTACCTCTACGGCACCTCCAAGGCCGCGGTGGCGACCTTCCTCCAGGGGCTCCGGAATCGCCTCTGGAAGAGCGGGGTCGCCGTGGTGACCATCAAGCCCGGCTTCGTGGACACCCCGATGACGGCCCACCTGCAAAAGTCCCCCCTCTTCGCGTCACCCCAGAAGGTCGGCCGGGGCATCGTCCGGGCCATGGACCGTCGGAGGGACGTGGTCTATCTGCCCGCCTTCTGGAGGCCCATCCTGCTCGCCGTGATCCACATCCCGGAGGCCCTGTTCAAGAAGATGTCCCTGTAGCCCATCACCGGCCGCCCGCAGGCAATCGAGACCCAGGACCTGTCGCAATTCGAGGCCTGGCGCCCCCCGCCTCCCTGGCCCCGGAGGACCCGGAGGCCCGCCCTCTTGCCAGATTCCCGGCGGTGATTACCCTTTTCGCGACTCCGGATTCCGATTTCCACTCTGACAGGGAGCGGGTCGATGGCGGAAATCCTCGTTCGGCGGGAGACACAGGAGGGGGAGCGTCGCGTTGCGGCCTCCCCGGAGACCGTCCAGGCGATGCTCAAGAAGGGCCTGCAGGTCCGGGTCCAGCAGGGCGCAGGGCAGGGGGCCTTCTGGTCCGACGAGGACTACCGGGCCGCCGGGGCCACCATCGTGCCTGCCAACGACGCCTCGGCGGTCGCGACGGCCGACGTGGTGCTGGCTGTGAATCCCCCGGAACCGGCCTTCCTGCAGGGCTTCAAGGAGGGGGCGATCCTGGTGTCGTTCCTGTGGCCGTTGCAGAACCGGGACGCGGTCCGGGCACTGACGGCCCGGAAGGCCTCGGCCTTCGCCCTGGACCGGGTCCCACGGATCAGCCGAGCCCAGGCGATGGACGCGCTCAGTTCCCAGAGCAACATCGCAGGATACAAGGCCGTGCTGCTGGCGGCCGACGCGATGCCACGGATGATGCCGCTGCTGATGACCGCCGCCGGGACCATCACCCCGGCCCGGGTCGTGGTGCTGGGGGCCGGGGTCGCCGGGCTCCAGGCCATCGCGACGGCCCGACGCCTGGGGGCGGTGGTCGAGGTCTCGGACGTCCGGGCGGCGGTGAAGGAGCAGGTCCAGAGCCTCGGAGCCCGGTTCATCGAGGTGGAGGGCATGGGGGACCTGGAAGGGGAGGGCGGCTATGCGAGGGAGGCCTCCCCCGAGTTCCTGGAGCGACAGAAGGCCGAGGTCCGGCGACGCATCGTCGCCGCCGACGCGGTGATCACGACGGCCCTGGTTCCAGGGAAGCGGGCGCCGGTGCTGGTGACCCGGGAGATGGTCGAGGAGATGCGCCCGGGATCGGTCATCGTGGACATGGCCGTCGAGCAGGGCGGCAACTGCGAGTTGTCGCAGCCGGGGAAGACCGTGGAGCACCACGGGGTCACGATCATCGGGCAGCGGAACCTGCCCTCGACGCTCTCCCGGAACGCCAGCGAGGTCTATGCCCGGAACCTGCTGGAGGCGGTGCGCCTGCTGGTGCCCAAGGGGGAACTGGCGGTGAACCTGGAGGACCCGATCGTCGCCGGGGCGCTGGTCGTGCATCGGGGAGAGGTCCGGCAGCCCGACGTGATGGCGGCCCTGGAACAGGGAGGTAACGGCTGATGGAAGCGTTCCTGGCGGGATTGACGGTCTTCGTGCTGGCGGTGTTCCTGGGCTTCGAGGTCATCAGCAAGGTGCCTCCGACGCTGCACACGCCGCTGATGTCCGGCGCCAACGCCATCTCGGGGGTGACCCTGGTCGGGGCCCTCTACACGGCTGCGAGCGCCGAGGCGGACCTGGCGGGCCTGCTGGGCCTCCTGGCAGTGGTGCTGGCCACCGTGAACGTGGTGGGCGGCTACGCGGTCACGGACCGGATGATGAAGATGTTCCGGAAGGGGAAGTGAAGCCATGAAATCGATGGTGGTGGTGCTGAACCTGGTGGCTGCGTCGCTGTTCATCATCGGCCTGAAGATGCAGCAGCGGGTGCCGACGGCCCGGAAGGGCAACCTGTTGTCGGCGGTGGGCATGCTGCTGGCGGTGGTCGTGACGCTGGTCGGCCTCGAGAAACTGCACTGGTCCTTCATCCTGGCGGGTCTGGTAACGGGGTCCGTCATCGGGCTGGTCTTCGCCTACCGGGTCAAGATGACGGCCATGCCTCAGATGATCGCCATCTTCAATGGACTTGGGGGCGGCGCCTCGGCGGTGGTGGCCCTCTCCCTGGTCTACCACGACGTGCTGGACAAGGGCCTGACCGCGATCGGCCCTGCAATGGGCATGGACGCGGCGGTCACGGTGGCCCTCTCGATCCTGATCGGCGGGGTGACGCTGACCGGGTCCCTGGTGGCATTCGCGAAACTCCAGGAACTGGTCTCTGGAAATCCGACCCTGCTGCCGGGGCGCCATCTGATCCTGGTGCTGGTGGGCCTGGGGTCCCTGGCGGTGGGAGGCTACATGGCTGGCTTCGCGAACGGCCCGGAGGAGATCCAGGCGGCCCTGTGGGTGCTGACCGGGCTGTCCCTGGTCCTGGGCGTGCTGCTGGTCATTCCCATCGGCGGCGCGGACATGCCGGTGGTGATCTCGCTGCTGAACTCCTACTCGGGCCTCGCGGCGGCCATGACGGGCTTCGTGATCCACAACGAGATGCTGATCATCACCGGGTCCCTGGTCGGAGCCGCGGGGATCATCCTGACCCAGATCATGTGCAAGGCGATGAACCGGTCGCTGGCCAACGTGATGTTCGGGGGATTCGGAGCGACGACGACGTCCTCCGGCGGCGGCAGCGACTATCAGAACGTCAAGTCTGCAGGCCTCGACGAGGCGGCGATGATCCTGGAGGGCGCCCAGAGCGTCATCTTCGTGCCGGGGTATGGCCTGGCCGTGGCCCAGGCCCAGCACGCGCTGCGGGACCTGGCGGAGGCACTGCAACGCCGGGGGGTCCAGGTCCGTTATGCGATCCATCCGGTCGCCGGCCGGATGCCGGGCCACATGAACGTGCTGCTGGCCGAGGCGAACGTCCCCTACGAGCAGCTGGTCGAGATGGACCAGATCAATCCCGAGTTCCGCAACACTGACGTGGTGGTCGTGCTCGGGGCCAACGACGTGGTGAACCCGGCGGCCAACCGGGACCCCAAGAGCCCCATTTACGGAATGCCGATCCTGAACGTCCATGAGGCCCGGACCGTGCTGGTCGTGAAGCGCAGCCTTGGGTCGGGTTTCGCCGGAATCAAGAACGAACTGTTCGAGGCCCCAAACGCATTGATGGTCTTTTCCGATGCGAAGGCAGCCCTGACCGGGATCCTGGAAGAGCTGAAGAACGCCTGATCAGGAATCGATCCTGGGGCCAGGCTTCCCCACCCACAGCGTCGGTCGCCTCGTCCTCAGGCCCTCTTCTCCACGCCCCCGCGAGCCGTCCCCAACTGGACGCCAGCTGGACGGTCCAACAGGACCCGCAGCCGAGGCGTTGACGAGAAGGAGCGATCTCTCATTGAAGACGTGCAGTTGCAGACCATCGACTCCTGGCATTGCCCGTGCAGAGAACATCCCCGGACTGGATTGGAGGAGATGCATGGCACGGAGCGATGCCCTGGGGCCGGAGGCCCGGATCGGGCCTCGGGAGCGGATGATCGGCGTCGGGGTCGAGGCCCTGGCCGACGAGGAACTGCTGACCCTGATCCTGTCCCCGGGGACCCGGAGGCTCCCGGGCCCGGCCCTGGCCCGGCAGTTGCTCCGGGAGGCCGGGTCCCTGCGGCGCCTGGCGGACCGGCGACCGGGCGAACTGGCCCGGATCCATGGTCTGGGGATCGCGAAGGCCGGACGGCTTGCCGCCGCCTGGGAGATGGGCCGGCGGGTGCTGCTGGAGACGCCGGATGGGGACGCGGTGCTGGACAGTCCCCAGCGCGTCGCGGAGCGCTGCCGACGTCTGGCCTTCGACGCCAACGAGGCCTTCGTGGCCCTGGCGGTCAACAGCCGGAACCGGCTGGTAGGGGAGTGGGTGCTGGCCCGGGGCTGGGAGTCGGGGGTCAACCTGACGCCCCGGCAGGTCTTCACGGTGCTGGTGAAGGAGTCGGTGGGTCGGGTGGTCTTCGTTCACAACCATCCCTCGGGGGACCCGACCCCGAGCCCCGAGGACTTTCGCTTCACGAACCGGTTGCTGGAGGCGGCCCGCTGCCTGGAGATCCGGGTCCTGGACCACGTGATCGTGGCCCGGGATGGGCACGCGAGCCTCCGGGAATGGCCCTCCGGATCCCTGGTCTTCGGGTGATGCCCAGGGGCGCCTCGCACCTGAATCCGGCAGCCTCCGAACAAGGCAACGGCAGAGTTGCCAGGATCCGGATAGAATCTGGCATTCACGCCGCGGCACGAACCCGGCGCCGGAGGACTCACCAACGGAGAGGTGAGGGGGATGTCTCGACGCCCATTGCTGGCCCTGGCCTTCCTGTCCTGGTCCTGGGCCGCCTGCCAGCCAGGCACCACCGGACAGGACACCGGCACCTGCTCGGGGCCCGAGGATCGGTCATGCGGGGTCGGGTGCCAGTGCGTGTCTGCCGGGTCCCCTGGGTCCTGGCGGTGCGATTGCGAGGTCGTGCTGCTGACCGACGTCGGGGAGTTGCCGCCGAACCCGGACCAGGGCACCGCGGATGCCGCGACGCCTCCCGGCGACCCGGGGTTCCAGGACCGGCCCGAGCCTTCGGAACTGCCGGGGGACTTGCCGACGCCCGATGTTCCCGGGGACGTGGGGCCCCTGGACCCGGGGGACTCCTGGGCCCCGACGGACGAGGCACCCTCGGACGTCAGCGACCTGTCGGTCCCGGATGAGGGACCCGCCGACCAGGGCCCGGAGGATGCTCCCGGGAGGGACGCTGAAGACCCGGGGGCGGAGGACCTGGACCCTGGCACCTCGGAGGATGCCTGCGTCCATTGTCCCGATGCCGGCGTCGAAGTCTGCGCCCCCTGCGGCCCCTGGGACGTCCTGATCCCGGACCTCCCGATCCCCCTCTGCGAGTCGGACGAGGAGTGCCAGGACGGCAATCCCTGCACCTTTGACCACTGCGACCCGTCGAAGGGATGTCTGCATCTCGTCCACGAGGACGCCCCCTGCGTGCTGTCCTGCGGAACCCCGGGACTCTGC
The DNA here is from genome assembly GCA_029547805.1 of Deltaproteobacteria bacterium. Lineage (GTDB taxonomy): Bacteria > Myxococcota_A > UBA9042 > DTJE01 > DTJE01 > JAGOKF01. Next base: position 123 of record JAKPOP010000003.1, on the reverse strand, counting down.
GCCGCGAATGGGACCTGCGTGGGGCAGGAACTCTGCAACGGCATCGACGACGACTGCGACGGTTCCACCGACGAGGACCTGGGAACCACCACCTGCGGCATCGGCGCCTGCCGGGTCACCGTG
>JAKPOP010000013.1 GCA_029547805.1 Deltaproteobacteria bacterium | reverse complement strand
CGCCGGGACTCGTTCCAGGAGGTCGCATGATGGCATCCGTCCTCACGCGGACCTCCCCAACGGAAAGGGCGACGACGCCATCATTGACTCCCCGGCGTCGTCAGGTACAAAGGAGTGTCCAGGGAACCGGGTGCGGTACATAGAACAGCACCAGGGAAGCCAGTAGCGCCAGGAAGGGAGAAAGACGAGAAGAAGGGCCCGACCCCGGGGGGCCTGCGAGGTCCTCCCGGAGGAAGCCCCAGGCCACGGATATCCGCGAGGCCCATCGGTCCCGCACCTCCGGGGAGCGGACGACCACGAGGGCCAGGACCCAGGCGAGGGCCCCCAGAACCCACAGACCCCCGTGGAATCCAGGGGCCTTCCAGAGGCCGTTGCGGACCTCGCCGGCGACCACGAGGACCAGGACGCCCCAGAGTCCGGCCTCGACGACCCGAGGCCAGGGGACTCGCTGGCCCCACCCGGGAAATCGCACCGCCAGGACACCGGCGACGAGAATCAGCACCGGGACTGCCAGGAACAAGAGCGTCAGGGCCTGTTCCATCGCCCTCCCTCCCCCCTGGCCAGGGGCGCGGATCCCGATCCGCCCGTCCTCCGGGACGTCTCCGCCCAGGGGTCCTCGGGACGGCGAGCCGGGTCAACGAGATCCCGACAGGTCGACACCTCCAGCCGAAGGAGCAGGAAGCCCGTGTCCCGGGACTCGGCCTCGATGTCCAGGCATGGGCGAAGCCACCGGAGCCGTCCCCGGAGCAGGGTCCCCCGGTGACCGTCGGGGTCCGACAGCAACAGGGTCTCCCGGGCCGGGGCCCCCGCGGGCCCAAAGGGGTCCGGATCCCCGGGGCGCATCCGCTTGGACGCCTGGTGCGGGATCAGGACCAGGGCCTGTTCCAGGGCATCCCAACGCCCCTGCTCCAGGGCCTCCACCAGGTGGAACCGGGCATCGAGGTCCACCACGAAGACCCCCCGGTCCGCCAGTTCCCAGAAGAGGGGGTCCAGGCGGTCCTTGCACCCCTGGCAGACCAGCACGTCTCCCAGCACCCCCTGCCGCTGCAACCCCTCCACGGCATCGAGGACCCCTGAGTGGTCGGTATCCCGGTTCCCGACCCACCGGGCGATGGCGGGGAACGCGGACAGGGTGTGCAGCATCCGGGGCGCCCAGCAGGCCACCACCAGGACCTGCGCCAGGACCAGCAGGTGGACGGGCAGGGATCGAAGGCGTCTCCAGGTCCCCCGACGGAAGGAGTCGATCCAGCCGGTCCCGAGGTCCCGGAGAAACGGCCAGGAGGCGGTCACTCCGAACGGCAGCAGCAGTGGCAGGGCCTCCGCCGAGTCTCCCCCCTTCCACCAGGTGAACCCCAGCACTCCAGCGGACATCGCCAACAGCCAGGTGATCCTCCGGAACTGCTCCCGTGGCAGGTGGAGGCCGAACCAGACCACGGGACAGGAGAAGGTCAGCACCAGGGGCCCCATCGACCGGGCGGCACCCTCGATCACCTCCCCGAGGGTCTGGAGAGACCAGCGATTCCAGAGGATCGACGGCAGGTCCGACGGCAGGTCCTCCATGGGCACCAGGTGGGCCAGCGACTGAGTCATCGTGGTGGCCCACTCGGCGCCCCGAAGGGCCAGGAGCGGCAGCAGATTGAGGCCCTCCGATTCGCCGCAGCGGGTCACCCGGAGCCAGTACGGCAAGGCCCCGATTCCGACCCCGAGGGCCCAGGCCGCCGCCAGCCGGATCAGGGTCCGAGGGGGCTCGGGACCCCGGGCCAGCACCAGCACCCCCAGGGCCAGGTTCAGGAGGTTCATCTCCTTGTGCATCCAGGTGAAGCCGGTCAGGAGGCCCAGGGCCAGCCAGAAGGCAGGGGTTCGGTTCGGCCAGAGAAGCATCCGCAGATTGACCAGGAACAGGAGGGCGAAGAAGGGCTCGAAGAGGGCCGACCTCGGAAACTGGGCGCCCAGGTCCAGTTGCCACAGGGACCAGACCCCCAGAGCCACCCAGCCCCGAGGGGACCGGATCCAGGAACCAACGGCCACCAGGGCCAGCGCCAGGCCCACGAGGGTCCGGGAAACCAGGATCCCGAGGGGGGTGTCCAGCCAGGCCGCCCAGGGGGCCAGCGCCACCGACATCGGAAGGGCCCCCAGGGGGTCCGTGCAGACCGCGCCGGAGATCACGCCCCAGGGGTCGACCGCGGCCCCGGAGGTCTGGACCAGGTCCAGATAGCGGTGATTCAGGAAGAGGGTCCAGGAGTCCCAGGCCCGGGCCCCGAGGGCCGTGACCACGAGGAGCCCCATCGCCAGCAGCGGCCCCACCCAGGACGAGGAAACCTGCGGGGCTTCTGGAACTCCCCGGAGATCAGCAATGCCCTGTCGCATGGCCTCGATCCAGGGGGCCCGACGGACCCACTGACGGCGCAACCACTCGAGGAGGAGCAGGGCCGACAGCCCCAGCAGCAAGCGCCGGAGGTCGAACCCCCGGACATCGGACCCGACCCGAGCGAGGTCCCCGATGGCCAGCAGCACCAGCACCCCGGGCAGCACCCAGGGCCCGAGACGCTGCCGAAGCCAGGACCCCACGGGAGACCGCACCAGGAGGACCTGGGAGAGTCCCAGAAGCAGCAGGGCCGCTGCCAGCAGAGCCAGCCTGGACATCCGCCCTCCCCGGATCGCCCCCCGGACCTTTCGATCCCGGCAACGATAGCGCGACCACCGGGAGGATTCACCCCCGAGGACTGGCGGGCTGTCGCTGGACCCGGAGACGGAACGGCAGAGAGAGGACCACGGTGACCATGGTCAGGACCGGTCCGGCCGACCGAGGCCGCCCCGGATCCTCCGGCGATAGAGGAAGCCCAGGGGCCAGGGGCTCCGAAGCCCGATGGCCCCCTCGGGGCACTGCTCCACGCAGGCGAGACATCGCACGCAGTCCCGGCCGATGATCGTCCTGCCCCCCTGACGACTCACCGCCGACACCGGGCAGACCGCGACGCACCGCTGGTGCCCCCGGCACCGGGTCCGGTCCACCGCCGGTCGCACCAGGCGAGACCTCAGGAAATAGTAGACCCGGGTGCTCCAGGTGGTCCGCTCGGCCCAGTCCTCGCCGGGACGCTCCAGGGGCGGCCCCCAGGACCGGGGATCCGGCCCGTCCAGGGCCAGGTCCTCCAGCGAGGCGGGTCCTCGGCCAGACCGCATCGCCTGCCGGCAGAGGGGCAGTTCCCCTGGAGAGAACCCCGCTGCGACGGCGCAGGCCAGGTCCACCGCCGCCAGGTCCCGTCCCCCGGCCACCAGACCGAAGTCGTAACGGGGGGAGGGGGGAACGGCCCCGCCGCGCCCGCCCAGGGCCCAGATACCGTCCACCACGGCCCCGGCCCACTGGACCCCGGCCTCGGCGGACAGCCGATGGAGGTCCAGCAGGGCCTCTGCCAGGGCGTCCCGGCCAGGACGGAAGACGTGGAGGGAGGGCTTCAGGGCGCCAGGCAGGATGCCCATCAGGTTCTTCAACGACAGGGAAAGGCCCATCAGGGGATGGGTCACCAGTTTCGGGACCGACAGGACCCCGTCCACCTGGAACAGCACTTCCGAAACGAACAGGGCCACCGGAGGTCGTCCCGACGGCGGCAGCAACCGGAACGGACCCACGTCGAGGCTCACCACCTTCGCTCCCTGTCGCTCCATGGCCTCCTGCACGCCAGTGGCCTGCATCACCGGTCCCGTGAACCCGATCAGCCCGGCAGAATCCCCCACCAGCACCTCGATCCCCCGGCGCTGCAGGACCCGGGTCAGCGCCACCAGGAACCGGGGATCGGTGGTCCGGCAACGTTCCGGGGGCAACCCCATCACCTGGTTGGGCTTCAGCAACACCCGGCGGGCCCCCTGGAGGTCCCGGGCAATGCCCGACGCCTCCAGGACCTCCTGCAGCACCGGCTCCGCCGTGTCGTAGTCCTGGCACCGGCGCAGCACGACCGGCGACGTCATGGCCCCTGCCTCCCGATCCCTCCCGGAACGCCCCTACCGAGGCCTGTTCCGGGATGCAAGCGACACCGAACCGACCCTCGGCTATCATCTTATCGGTGGTGAGAGGGCCCTGTCGATGCGGCGGTCCGAGACCCGAATCGTCGGGCCCCCCGAGGGTACGCGATGGTCTCTTCCCCTGGCCCGGACGACCCGCCTGGGGGTCGCGACCCTGGGGGCCCTGGTCCCGGACCGGCCGGTTCCCCTCTTTGCGAGCCTCGAGGTGACCCGGCGATGCCCCGGGCGATGCGCCTATTGTGCCGCGCCGCAACGTGGCAAGGTCGAGGAACTCCCGACCCAGGAATGGATCGCCATTCTCGACGACCTGGCCCGGTCGGGGTGCCTGGCCGTGTCCTTCACCGGCGGAGAACCCCTGGTGCGGGACGACCTGGGCGCCTTGTTGGACCACGGCCGGCGCCTGGGCCTCCGGGTCTTCCTGAACACCAGCGGCTTCGGGCTGCCGGAACGGGAGGCCTGGATCCGGCTGGCCGACCGGGTGACCGTGAGCCTGGACGGCGTCCGGGAGGTCCAGGACCGCCTCCGGGGCGCCGGGGCCTTTGACCGGTCCATGGAGGTCATCGAGACCTGCCGGCGCCACCGGGTCCCCGTGCAATGCAACGCCGTGATCTCCCGAACCGCCATCTCGCGGCTGCCGGAATTCCTGGACCTGCTGGGGCGGATCGGCCTGCCGGTCCAGTTCCAGCCGGCCTACGACGAGTTGCTTCGATCGGCCGACGCGACCAATCCCGAGGCCCCCGAGGCCGAGGCGCTGCACCAGGCCGCAGTCCAGGTCCGGAGGGCCCGGCGCCTCGGACTGGCCGTGCAGAACGACCCGGAGGACCTGGACCTGTGGGCCGGAATCCGACCGGACAACGTCCCCCGGTGCCTCGGCGGGCGATGGTTCGTCCGGGTCACCCATCGAGGCCATCTGGAGGTCTGCGGCATCCGGCCGGACCCGAGCCCGCCGGGCATCCGGGCCCGGGACGGCATCCGGCAGGGCATGGCCCGCATCCTCGATCGACCCAATCCCTGCCGCCGCTGCCCCTCGGCCTCCCGGGCGGCCTTCAATCGCCTGGTCTCCGGGGCGCCGGGGCCCCTGGGACGCCGGGCCTGGGCCTACCTGCGAAAGATCACCCGGATCCCCTGAGAGACCAGGAAGCCCTCGGTGTCGGGGTTCCACAACAGGTTCAGGTTCTTCTGCCAGAGATAGCGGACCAGGAAGGAGGGGCGCAGGGCGAAGTCCCGGTACAGGCGTCGCTGCCAGGTCCGCACCACCGCGTCGGGCTCCGCCGAGAGGTTCGTGAGGCGCTCGTAGTGCTGGAAGGCCTCCCAGGGAAGGCCCTGGTCCGCAAAGTGGCGACGCCAGGCCTCGGATCCCGGGTACCCGGTGAAGAAGGCCACCTGGATCATCTCCGGGTCCAGGCGCCGCATCAGGCGCCGGGTGGCCTCGAAGTCCTCCGCCGTCTCCCCGGGACAGGCCACCATGAAGAACGCGACCCGCCAGAGCCCCGCCTCCCGAGCCAGCCGGAACGCCGCCTCGATCTCCTCCAGGGTGACCTGCTTCCGCAACGACTCCAGGATCCGGGGGGATCCGCTCTCGACCCCCATGCTGAAGGTCGTGCAGCCCGCCCGCCGCATCATCCGGAACATCTCGAGGTCCGCCGGGCGGACCCGCCCCTCGGCGGTCCACCGGATCCGGAGGCCGGCCCGGAGGATGGCATCACAAAGCCGCAGAACCCGGTCCCGGTCCAGGTTGAAGACATCGTCGGTGAAGACCATCACGTTGACCCCATGGCGCTCCAGCCAGCGCATCTCCTCGACGATGCCCTCCGGGGACCGGTAGCGCATGTGCGGGCCGTAACTGGTCCGCAGGGCCCTGGAGCAGTAGATGCAGGGGAAGGGACAGCCCCGGCTGCCCTGGAGGAACCCCCACCGGTGTCGCCCGACCAGCCGCATGGGGTGCAGGTACCGGTAGCGCCGGTTCAAAAAGGCCTCGTGCCGGGGCCAGGGCAGGGCGTCCAGGTCGGAGACCTGCGGCGGATCGCCTGGTTCCCTGGGGGGGCCATCCCCTCGGACCACGACCCCCGGCATCCCGGCGATCTCGGCCCGGTCCCGGCCCAGCACCTGGGGCAGGTGAAACTCCAGTTCCCCCCGAAGACAGGCGTCGATGGTGCTCCCGGGCCCGATCAGGCTCTCGGGCAGCGCATCGGCATGCTGTCCATGGGCCAGGATCAGGGTCCCGGGACTGCGCTGCCGGACTCCCTGGGCCAGCCGGACCATCGAGGGGACCGCCGGCGTGATCCCCCCCAGGACCAGCAGATCCGGGCGATCCCGTTCCAGGGCATCCAGCGTCTCCTCGACCCCGAAGGCCCCCGTCTCCAGGTCCAGGAGGGTCCATCGCCACCCTGCGATCCCGGCCAGGGCCGCGCCGTAGCCCAGTTCCAGCGGGGCCTCGCAGTTCTCGGGGTGCCGGTCCCGCTGGCCCAGCCACGAGGGCACCCGGAGGAAGACGACGTGGGGACCCCCGGCATGGCCGCCCCAGCCCTGAATGCCCGCCCCCTGCAGCAATCTTGCCAGGGCCCCGTTCGCCTGGATTCCCATCGCCCCCCCTTGCCGGAACTCCCGGGTGCCTCCGGACTTCCCAACATTCGCCGCAGACGGGTGGCAGGTCAAGGCGGGGCCTCAGGACTGACCGGTCTTTCAGAGAATCCGTCAGGGATGGGCCGCGCCAGGACTGAATTCACCGAGGATGGGGGGGGAGTAGCAGATATTCGCATTCGGGTGAGGGCGGGGTAGTCGGCTTGGCTCCGCAAGGTCCGCTGCGCCGACTGTCGGGCTCCATCCGCGAGCACGAGCGGTGTCGTCTTCTTGGCAGTCCACGAACGGTTGATGCTTTCTCTGGTGCGGCGTGTGGGGGGCGGGTCGCCCCGCCCACCCACAGTGGGCTGTTCTGGCAACCCACAAGACACAAGAGGTGATGGATGATAAGCCGCATCCTGAAAGTGATCCAAGTTCATATCTCGACACGTTCGGAAGTCCTGAAACCGGAAGGGGTCACGGACCCGCGACGCCGGAAGGGACGCTACTCGCTGGC
>JAKPOP010000017.1 GCA_029547805.1 Deltaproteobacteria bacterium | reverse complement strand
TTGATGTGGGCGGGCCAGCGGGGACCGCGCCGCCTGCCCAGCCGCCGTCCGGGTCGGTCACGCCGCTTGCATGCGCAAGCGTCGCGCCTCGACCCTCCCGCCGGCCAGGCACCGGGGTCCGCCGCTCAGCCACAAGCCGTTAGGCGGGCGCAAGCCCCAAGCTCAGCAACAGGAAGCTTCATTCGCAACCTGCTCTTCAGCAAACATCAGGCTCATGCTAAAGTCCCGGCCGGCTTCTGTGCGCTCACGTGAAACCTGGAAGGAGGCACGATGTCGCGTTTTCTGGATCATCGTGGGTTCAGAGAAAATCCATTCGCGAATTACGTCGCCGAAAACGAGCCGAATATCGACGAGTACTTCGTTCGCCCTCCGTACTACACAACTGTTAGGGAACGGGGCTTCTCGTCAAAGTCATTCATTCTATTCGGCGCGCGGGGCGCAGGAAAAAGTGCAACACGGCTCGCCTTGTTCAAGCAGGTCTGGAACGCGGTCGAGCGCCATGAATCCGCCCCCCTGACGATCACCCTAGACGACTTCTCGCGAATCCTGGTTCGGGGACTCAGGGGCGTTTCAACACGTGAATTCCTTTTCGACCTCGGCTACTTGGTTGTCGAGGCGGTACTTGTCTGGCTTTCCGGTCTCAACGACGAGGAGAGGCACGTTTGCGTGCGTGCGCTCAATAAGGATCAAGAGAAGCTTGCCGTCACCCTGGTCGATAAGTTCTACTTGTCTCGCCCTCAAGTAACCCGCGATATTTCTGCGACCCAAGCACTCAAACTGCTCAATCAGGCGTGGACGGGTCGCAGCAGCCTCTGGATTCAGAAGCGATGGACCTCGATCGTCGAGGTCATCGGCCAAATCGCGAAGGCTCTGGCCCGCACGGAAGCCGACGTAGACGTGCCTGTTGACGAATCTCTTAAGGCGATGCTTGCCGCACCTCAAGAGACCTGGAACGAGGCTCACTTCGCGCGAGCCCTGCTACAGCGATACGTCGAGTTTGCGCAGGCATTTGGCTTCTCTGGGGTGACTGTTCTCGTCGATAAGGTCGACGAAACGCCTCTTACCAGCAATTCAGCCACGAGCACTGCCCAGGTGCTGTTCCCAATCTTGGCCAACACTCAACTTCTCGAAGTGGACGGATTCGGGTGGAGCTTCTTCCTTTGGGACCGCGTTCGCGAGCAATATTCGAACGACCAGTTCCCCGTCCGTCTCGACAAGATCGCCAACGCGGAGATTTCGTGGACTACCATTTACCTTCAGAATCTCGTGAACGAGCGCTTGCGCTACTTCTCTGATAAGAAGGTTGTCTCCTTCGCTCAACTATGCGATCCGACGGTTGATTCCAACACTGCCTTGCGGGAGATCGTGGAGATCTCGATGCAGTCGCCTCGGGAACTCATCAGGATTCTGGACACGGTCGTCCGGGAGCATGATGAACTGACGACCGACATCGAACCGCCACCCCTTCTCTCGCCCGCCTCCATTGAGGCAGCCTTGGACCAGTATGCGATCGACACCGCCAAGCGGATGTACTCCAACTCCAAGGTCGTCCTCCAGCAGATTCTTCGGCTCGGCAAGAACCTCTTCACGAATCGAGATCTCCAGGTCGCGTTCAAGATGAACCCCAATTCCGCGCGAAACCGAATCTCTACCTGGACCGATACTGGAATCGTAACCCTCACCGGATCCCGCCCTGCTGAAGGCGGTGTCGGAGGCAAGCCTGCCCACGAGTATTCTGTCGTCGACCAGCGTGTTCGGCGCCTCATCGACCGAACCCTCTCTCTGGGCGCTGAGTACGAGTTGGACGAGGATGAGTTCGCCGACGAGTCGCCGGAAGGAGCGTGAGGTCAGGTTCTTTTCGCTCGCCCACTCCTTCTAACCGCCGTCCCCCACCCGAACGTCCCCGGCGCCGCCTAACAAGCGGATGAAGCTGACAAAGCCTTGGCACGAAGGCTTGCACCGCGGTCCTGTGGCAGGCGGGCGTCCCGAGACAAGTCGTTCGTCAGGACGGCGGTCGCGGCCCTCGCCGTCGAAGCTACTCGCGCGGGCAAGCCCCGTGCCACCCCCTTCGGGGGTCGGCTTTGCAGCTTATCCGCGACCCGTTGGGCCGACCGAGAACAGCCTTCGCGTTGAGCCACAACCGTGAGACGTAAGTGGCACCGCCACTTCTCCTGGCCGAAGAAGTTGGATAGAGGTGGCCATAGGCCGTTGGCGATAACGCAGTGGTCACCTCATGATTCGCCGTTTCAATTCAGTAAGTATTGGGGTGCTTGTCACTTTTCCGGGCGACTGGCATAATTAGCGCGCTGGTTCTACGGCATGGGGGAATACAAAATGGCTACGCTGACGAAAAATCAAGAGAACCGCATTCGGAAAATTCTTCAGTCTCTCGATGGATACGAAGGGATCGTGACCGTCGATTTCAACGAGAAGGGCGGACCCGGTACGATAATGGTCAAGTGTGAGCGATTCCAGGCGTTGAGTTTGAAGTTCAGCAAAGGTACGTATTGGTTTGGAAATCCAATTGTTGAGGGTGATGAACTCGACCGTGCTGTTGTCTCACTACGTTCTGAACTTGAGGCTTGCCAGTTCGTCTCAGCTTATAAGACAATGATTGACCTCCGCGCGCGACGCGCGAGCGAATAGTCCCGCGATTCTAAACACACGCGCAACCTAAAGGGGTGTGATGTTGAAACTTCGGATGGAGCACGATACTGGTTGGCCGAAGAATATGGATTTCATCAGAAGACTGTCTGCGCTCACACGTAGCGACCGTGTACGACGATTCAAAATTGGGATCACGAACAAGCCCAAGGCGAGAGCCGCGCAACCCGACTACAGTGAACATTACGACGAAATGATTGTGCTTTACCGCACACGTTCTCTGAACTTCGTGAGGCAAGCCGAAACCAGACTCGTTAAACACTACCAGCCGTATCAACTCTGCAGGAACATCAATGCCGGTGGTGGCGGGAATTTTGGAGAACCTCCCTACTTTCTCTATGTCGTGATCAAGCGTCGCAACGTCTAGATACACTGCCGGTCGAGAGCCTTCTGGAAACAGCTGAGCTTCAATGAGAAGAAAACAATCCCAGGTGGCGGCCCAACCAGCGGCTTGAACGGACAAACACCTGTCGTCACGGTCCCTGCACGCGGCCCGCTTGGATCTGCACCTGGGGCGTTTCGGTGCGTGGGAATTGGGCGGGCCTGCAGGGACCGCGCCGCCTGGCCAGGCCCCGTCCGGGCCCGACACGCCGCTCGCACGGCCGGCCCTGCCGGGCAGTAGCGCGAGCGGCTCCAGCAGGGCAGGGCCGGCCAGCAAGCGTCGCGCCTCGGCCCTCCCCGGGGCCAGCCACCGGACTTTGCAGGTCAACTGCGAAGCCGTTGGGCGGATCAAGAAAAGCCCCTGCTCCGGGTAGAACCACCGGAGCCCCAGAAGCCGCGTCGTGCTTGGCTTGCTCTTCCTTGGTTCCACTTGGGCAATCACGCTTACGCTCGCATGTTTGTCACCTTCTCGTCGGCAAACAAGGCAGATCGGTTGCATCTCGACTCAAGTCAGAAGAAAATCTGTACGGCTTTTCTTCGGAGCAGTCCGATGTCGCAGGTCTTGATGGACGCACATGGTAGAAGGGCCGACACCCTCGCAAAGGCTGTGAATCGCTACGCTGACGATGGTAGGGACGTAATACTCCGCTTTCGAGATGGTGTTGCTCCTGAACGGGTGCTGAAGATAATCGGGGCCACGGTAGGTGACTACGATGTCAAAATCGTGGTTCGACATGCTGCTCTCCAAGAGTATTTGGTGAACGCGGGAACTGGTGCCGCTGTTGGGGCAGGAGTTGGAGCTGGTGCCGCCGTTGCCACTGCCATACTTGCGGGCAATCCCGTCACCCTAGGCCCCGTTCTTGTGGCGGCAGGGCTTGGAGCGATTGTTGGTGCTCTAGTGGGAGCTGCGGCTACACCGATTGCGCAAATCGTTGTCTACAAATATCGTGGAGAGACACGCGTGAAGTTCTTGGCCGCCTAGCATCGTCGCTTCGATTGGTGCTGGGTGATCACGGGAGGACTGCCCAACCTGTCGCGTTCTTTTGCATTATCGCGATTGCTCGTCTACAGGCGTGTGCGGTTTCAAATACTGCGGCATGACCTAAGAGCGTCTAACAAAACCATGTCGTGAGCTTGGCGGTCGTTGGTGAGGGGGGTTACATGAGGGGGCATGGCAAAGCCCCTCCTTCCCGACGAGTTGTGGACCCGGATCGAACCGCTGCTGCCGCCCGAGCCGCCGAAGCCGAAGGGCGGGCGGCCGCGCTTGGACAGCCGGATGGCGCTGACGGGCATCCTCTTCTTGCTGAAGACGGGATGCCCGTGGGAGTACCTGCCCAAGGAGATGGGCTGCGGGTCTGGCATGACCTGCTGGCGTCGCCTTCGGGACTGGCACGAGGCTGGGGTCTGGGCGCGCATCCACCAGGTTCTGCTGGACGAGTTGGGGCAGGACGAGCGCATCGACTGGGCCCGGGCCTGCTTGGACTCCAGCAGCATCCGGGCAAAAAAGGGGGCCCTGAAACTGGCCCGAATCCTACGGACCGGGGGAAACTCGGGACGAAGCACCACATCCTCGTCGATGGCCAGGGCATCCCACTCGCGGCGATGATCGGCCCGGCCAACCAGCACGACAGCATGGCACTGGAGCCGCTCCTCGACCGGGTTCGCCCCGTCCGGGGCCGACGGGGACGCCCCCGGAAGCGCCCCGACAAACTCCACGCCGACAAGGGCTACGACTACCGGCGGTGCCGTCTGGCCTGCCGCCGCAGGCGCATCCAGCCCCGCATCGCCCGCCGCGGCGTCGATTCCAAGGAGCGCCTCGGCAAGCACCGCTGGGTCGTGGAGCGCTCCATCGCCTGGATCCACGTCCACCGCTGCCTCGCCATGCGGTGGGAGCGCAGGGCCGACATCCACGAGGCATTCCTCCATATCGCCTGCGCCCTCGTCTGCCTCAACCACCTGCTGGGAGAATAGTTTTGTTAGACGCTCTTAGGATCCTGGTACGTAGTTCTGAATCTTTGTTTCTGTTCTACTTCCAGGCTCAACCATGACCGAGAAATAGTTAAGATCTGTTCCCTGAATGAGCCCTTCTACTGCCTCAATGAAGCGCCGCTCACGTTCCTCGGGCGTGGCGACGGAGTACTTGCCCACACCGTGTCGGAACATAACAATCTCTGACTTCAGATGCTCGGCTACAAGCCGGAACTTACTCCAGTTCGAACCGTAGTTCTTGAACTCCTCCCACTGATACGTCGCGAGAACGACCGTTGAGAGGACCAGGGACAAGATTCCCATATAGGTCTGATAGGGGGGGGGCACCGTGAATGCGAGGGCAATCGACATCGTTGTGAGGATGTTGCATGCAATCGCGGTGCCCTTGAGTCGGGCATAGTTCTGCTGGCTAACAGCGGCCTTCTTCTCGAAGTAGTCGAGTTGTTGCGCAACTCGCCCCTTAATGTAGTCGTCGATGGTTGTCCCAGACATGCTCACCCTCCCGGGAACGACCGGATGATAACACCGTTCAATCGATTGTTGGCCGCATCAACTACAAGCTATGGAACCAAGAAGGGGCGACGGTAACTCGCTCAATGGTCTCGACGTTGACCCCAAGATTCAGCTCGCGAAGATTGTCCGAGAGCAGGTCCCCGTCCACAAGGTCGATCGGTGTCTCCCCATCGCGTGTTGCTTCACGTGACCTGCACCCGGTTCCCTTGGACGTGAACCTGGGATCATTCCCCCAAGGTCATGTCTGAGAAATCGGGGCGCGGGTCAGGGACAGCCCTCCCGAATGAACAGGGAACCTCCGGTGCGCCCTTCGGCGGCGTCGGTTTGACCCTGCCCCGCGGTCGCCTCTACACTCCCGGGCGTCTGCTGGGAGCGGCGGAGATGGCCGAGGGACTGCTGGAACGGATGGCCCGGGGACCGGTGGTCTTCGATGGGGCAATGGGAACCCAGATCTATGCCCGGGGGATCTATATCAACCGGAACTTCGAGGAACTGAACCTCTCGCGCCCGGACCTGATTCGCAAGATCCACGAGGACTACCTGGCGGCCGGGGCCGAGGTGCTCGCCACCAACACCTTCGGGGCCAACCCGAACCGACTGGCCCGCCACGGGCTGGAGGCACGCCTGCAGGAGATCGTGGAGGCGGGTGTCGCGCTGGCCCGGGAGGTCGGGCGGGGACGGGCCTTCGTGGTGGCGTCGGTGGGACCCAGCGGGCTCGTGCCGGACCCGACGGACCCGGCCTCCCTGGAGGACATCCGGGAGACCTTCCGGCAGACCCTCGAGGCGGTCGTCGGGGCGGGCGTCGATGGGATCCTGCTGGAGACGTTCCGACATCCGCTGGAGATGCAGATCGCGCTGGCGATGGCCCGGGCCACCGCACCCGGAATGCCTCTGCTGGCCACGATGGTCTTCGACCAGGACCGACACACGGGCGACGGCCTGACGCCGGAGGTCGCGGCGGACCGGATGGCCCGTTGGGGGGCCGACGTGGTCGGGGCGAACTGCGGCGAGGGGCCGGCGGTGCTGTCGGAGGTGGCGCCGCGGATGACCGGTGCCGGACGCCCGGTCCTTGTGCAGCCCAACGCCGGGATGCCACGCCGTATCGAAGGCCGGATCATGTACATGGCGACTCCGGAGTACTTCGGGGAGCACGCGAAACGCTGGGTCCGGGAGGGGATCCGGGGAGTCGGGGGGTGCTGCGGGACCACGCCGGACCACATCCGCCAGATCTCCTCGGAGGTGCGGATGGTCCGGGGCGGCCGCATCGAGATGACCACGGCAATCGCCCGGGACGTGGCCGCGGACTCCGAGGTCCGGGCCCCGGTCCCCCTGGAGAGGCGATCGGCCCTGGGCCGTTGCCTGGCCGAGTCCTTCGTGGTCAGCGTCGAGGTGGACCCGCCCGTCGGGACGGACCCGGCCCGGGCCCTGGAGGGGGCCCGGCTGCTCCGGGATGGGGGCGTCCGGTTCGTCAACATCGCCGACGGACCCCGGGCGACGGTCCGGATGTCGCCGCTGGCCCTGGGGGTGATCCTGAAGGAACGCCTGGGACTGGACCCCATCCTCCACGTCACCTGCCGGGACCGGAACCTGCTGGGGCTCCAGGCGGACCTCCTGGGGGCCCAGAGCCTCGGCCTGTCGGACCTGCTCGTGATCACGGGCGACCCGGCCAAACTGGGGGACTATCCCAGCGCGACGACGGTCTATGACCTGGACTCGGTGGGGCTGCTGCGCCTGATCTCGAACCTGAACCGGGGCGTGGACCCCTCGGGGCGTCGGCTCGAGACGCCCACGGCCTTCGTGAAGGGCTGCGGCGCCGAGCCGGCGGCCCTGGACCTGGAGCGGGAGGTCGCCCGTCTCCGGGCCAAGGTGGACGCCGGGGCGGAGTTCGTGATGACCCAGCCGGTCTTCGACCCGGAGGTGCTGGACCGGTTCCTGAAGGCCATCGACGGCATCCGGGTCCCGGTGCTGATGGGCCTGCTGCCGCTGGCCTCCTATCGAAACGCCGAGTTCCTGCACCACGAGGTCCCGGGGGTCACGATCCCCGAGGAGGTCCGGGAGCGGATGCGGAAGGCGGGAAGTGGCGCCGAGGCCCGGGCCGAGGGCGTCCGCATCGCCCAGGAGATGGCCCGCCTCTTCCTCTCCCGGGTCCAGGGGCTCTACCTGATGCCGCCCTTCGAGCGATACGAGACGGCGCTGGCGGTGCTGGAGGGCCTTCCCATCCCGTCCTGTGGCCGGGAACCGGCGGATCGGTGACCCCCCTTCCCGGGCGATGCGGACCCCCATCGTCGGAGGACGGTCAGGGCGCCGTCGGGGCATCGCAGCCCCGGGGCGCCGGAGAGTCGTCACATCCCAGGGCCCTCCGGAGTTCCTCGATGGCCGGATTCGTCGGTTCGAGGCGCCGGGCCTCCTGGAACTCCCGTCGGGCCTCCTCGACCCGGCCCATCTCCTGGAGCAGGCGCGCCTTCCGGATGCGGGCCTCGGCCAGGCCCGGGCAGGATCGGATGGCCTGGTTCAGGGACTCCAGGACCCGGATCGGGGCACCGAGGCGCTCCGCCAGGGAGGCCTGGAGGAGGTGCCACCGGGCCAGTCGGAGGGGGTCCCGGGCCAGGCGGGGACGCAGGGCGTCGAGGTGGCGGGAGACGTCGTCGTAGCGCCGCAGGGCCAGGAGGCATCGAGCCTCGAAGAGGCCCGCGTCCCCGGTGGGGTCCTCGGCAGCCTGCCGGAACAGCGCCAGGGCCTCGATCGTCTGGCCCCGTTCCCAGGCCACCCGGCCCAGGAGGTACCACCCGGCAGGGGCGTCCGGCTCCCGGGAGACGAGCCACCAGCCGCACTCCTCGGCCACGGCGAGGTCCGAGGCCTCCACGGCCTCCCGTCCCAGGGCCTCCCAGGCCTCCGGCCGATCCGGGTCCAGGTCCCGGAGGGCCGTCAGGAGGGCCACCAGGGGGCCCCGGAGTCCCCGACGCTTCATCGCGCCCCGGAGGTCCCCCAGCAGTTCCGGAGGGGTCGAGAACTGGCGGGCCAGGAGGTCCGCCGGGACGGACCAGGAGAGCAGCGTGTCGATCGCCCAGGCTCGTTGCGCCGGGTCCTGCAACCAGAGAATCCGGACCTCCTGGAGGGCCTCTTCGAGGCGTCCGGCCGCCCGGAGGTCCCGGATCCGGTCCCGCCGGGCCCCGGGGTGCCAGGGGGCCAGCAGCAGCGCCGCGTCGTCCAGCAGGAGGGCGGCCTCGAGGTCCCCGGACAGGAAGGCCCGCCGGGCCGCCAGGCGGGGGATTTCGGGATCGGCGGGATGGGCCGCCGCCTCCCGTTGGAGGGCCGCCTGGAAGTCCTCGTCAGCGCGCGGTTCCAGGAGGGCCCGGGCCAGTCGTTGCCGGGCCGCCGGGGGCTGTTCCGGGAGGACCCGGGCCGCCAGGACCGGGGGGAGGATCCCGAGGACCGCCAGGGCCAGAGGCACTCCGACCCGGAAGGACCGGGGGAGGGACTTCGGGTCCGCCCGGGGGACGCGAGGCTCCGGTGGCGACCGGCCGGCCAGCAGGCCGACCAGGGCGGCGAAGGGCAGGGCCACGCCGGGGATCTCCAGGCTGAAGTCTGCCAGGTTCTGGAGGGCGACGGCGAGCAGGCCGAACCAGACCGCCAGCAGCGAGGAGGTGACCAGGGCTCGACGGGCCAGCATCGCCCCGATCCCCAGTCCCCAAAGCGCCAGGGCCAGGCCCAGGGGAATCCCCAGGTCCGCCAGCAGTTGGAGGAGGCCGTTTTCGGCGAAGTCGAAGAAGAAGCCCGGGGCGATGTCGTTGTAGGCCTGGAAGGCCATCCCGAAGGCCCCCCGGCCGACCCCCGCCAGAGGGTGGTCCCAGATCATCGCCAGGACCTGCCCCCAGGCAAGGTTCTTGGTCTCGGGGCGTTCCGGCAGCAGGGACCCCTGGTGGACGGCCGAGAGGGCCTGCTGGAAGGCCGCGAGCAGGAGCAGGGCCAGGAGGCCCAGGGCCAGCAGCCGCAGGACGTCGAGGCGCCCGGGCCCTCGGTGGCCGGTGACGCGGTTCTTGCGAAGGGTCAGGGCCAGGGGAAACAGGAGCAGCAGCGTCCCCAGCACCGCACCCCCGGCCCGGGACCAGGTGGTCAGGGACCCGAGGCCCGTGATTGCCGCGAAGAGGGCCCCGAGGGGCTTGAGGCCCGGACGGCCGGGGTCCAGGGCCCAGGCGATCCAGCAGAAGGTCGCCAGGTTCAGCAGGGCCGCCGCGTGATTGGGATTTCGAAGGGTCGTGCGGATTCCCTCCCCGAAGGGATGGTCGAAGAGGGGACTGAGGTCCAGGAGATTCAGGGGACCCTGGAGGACCCCCACCAGGACCTCCAGGACGCCCAGGCCCCCGATGGCGATCAGCAGGGTCCGGCGAAACCCCTTCCGGCAGGACAGGGCACCGGCGGCCAGCAGCACCCCGGTGGCTCCCAGGGACCGTGCCGCCGAGGCCAGGCTCCCCGGCGGGTCCAGGGAGAGGGCCCGGTGGCCCTGGGGAGCACCCAGCAAGGCCAGGATCTCGTCGGCCCGCCGGTGGCCGGGTCCTCCGATCATCGCCGGGGCCCACTCCCCCAGCGGCAGGGCCTGGAGGATCGCCAGGACTCCCAGCGCCAGGACCCAGGACAGGGGGGCCCAGGGGATCGCCAGTCCGTGGCCGCGCGAGGTCCTCCAGGCCAGGGCCAGACCCACCAGGGAAACCGGGGCCAGGGCCGCCACCTGCCAGTCGGGACGTCCTCCCCCCAGTGCCAGGGCGGGGGTCACGGTGGCCAGCAGGGTCGCCGCCACGGCGATCCGGTCGGAGTGCATCGAGGGCATCGGCGTGGACGACCTCCGTTATCCCACGGGCTCCCGGGGGGGTCTCAGGAACAGGTCGGGATTCCGCTGGAACAAATCCTGGGCCGCCGCGTAGTCCTCCGGGCGCCCGATGTCCATCCAGGTGCCGGGATGGGCGTAGGTCTGGACCGGCCTCCCGGCGGCCACCACCTGCTGGAGGAGGTCCGGCAGGTCCAGGCGCTGCCCCGGCGGCACGAACTCCTGGACCACCTCCCGGCGGAAGACGTAGGCCCCCATGCTGACCCAGTAGCGGATCACGGGCTTCTCCCGGTAGCCCACCAGGCGGCCTTCCTCGTCCACTTCCAGCACGCCCAGCGAGACCTGGTGGTCCACCTGGTGCCGGGCCACCGTCACGGCGGCTCTGGTGGACTGGTGATGCCGCACCAGCGCCTGGAAGGAGAGGTCCGTCAGCAGGTCGCCGTTGACGACCAGGAACTCGGGGTCCAGATCCGGGATGGTCCCCAGGGGCCCGGCGGTCCCCAGGGGCTGGTCCTCGCGGTGGTACTCGATCCGAACGCCCCAGCGGGACCCGTCCTGGAAGTACGACTCGATCAGGGGTGCCAGGTGCCCGACGGCCAGGACCAGCCGGTCCACGCCGTCGGACCGGAGCCCCGTCAGCAGCACCTCCAGCACCGGGTGGTCGCCAATCGGCACGAGGGGT
Organism: Deltaproteobacteria bacterium; assembly: GCA_029547805.1. GTDB lineage: Bacteria > Myxococcota_A > UBA9042 > DTJE01 > DTJE01 > JAGOKF01. The sequence goes on along the minus strand of JAKPOP010000017.1, from coordinate 425,052 downwards.
TTCGGAAACGAGACCGTGAAGGGGTGGAGACGCGTCCCCCGACCACCGGCCAGCACGACTGCCTGCATCTCAAGCCTCCTTCGCCCTTTGGCGGTCCGGTCCGACCATCTCCAGGAAGAGGTCGGCGAAGGCCTGGAGGAAGGCCTCCCGGGAGTAGTGCCGGCGGACATGGACCACGGCGGCATCGCCCATTCTCCGCCGCCGATCCGGGTCCTCCAGCAGGCCGACGACGCCGTCGGCCATCCCCTGAATGCCCGCCTGCGGAGGGATCAGCAGGCCGGTCGCCCCGGGATCGATCACCTCCGCCGGTCCCCCGGTGGCATATGCCACCGCAGGGATGCCCGTCGCCCCGGCCTCGGCCACCGCGAGGCCAAAGCCCTCCTGCTGGCAGAGATGAACCAGCACCGACATCCCCCGGAGGAGTTCCGGGACGTCGGGCCGACGGCCCAGGAAGGCCACGGCCGGGAGGTCTCCTGCCTCGTCGAGGGCCCCGAGGACCGACCGCAGCAGCGGCGAGGGATGGGCCTCGGAGTGGGTGGGGGCGAGGCCCCGATCCTCATGGGGCTCGGCCCCCAGGACCAGGAACCGGGCCGCCGGAACCCGCTGCCGGACCTCCCGGACCAGGGCCGGCAGATGCTGCACGCCCTTGAGGACGTCCAGGCTGCCCACCCAGCCCACCACGGGAGTGCCCTCGGGGAACGGGATGCGCCCCGGGATGGGTGGATTCGGATGGAAGCGGTTCGTGTCCACCCCGTTGGGGATCACCCGGGGGCGCCGCCCCGGCGGGCCTCCATAGGCATCGGCCACGGCCCGGGAGATGGCCACGATCGTGGCTCCGGACAGGTCGCAGAGGCCCCGGTAGAGGGGGAGCATCAGTTTCAGGCGGTGCGAGGACTGGGGGATCCCCTGAAGGTGCAGCACCGCAGGCACCGAGGCTCGCCAGGCCCCGAGGCCCGCCAGCACGTGGGCCAGGGGATGGGCGATGTAGACGACATCCGGGCGGACGTCCTGGAAGAGGTCTTGCCAGTAGGAGACGGCCCGAGGGGCCAGGAAGGCCTGGGAGAGGAAGCCTTCCGGGGAGGGCACCGCGGAGTCTCCGATCCGACGATAGAGGGGAAGGCCCCGGGGGGCCCGGAGTGGGATGACCTCGGCGCCCAGGGACCGGAGGGTCGAGGGGAAGCGCCCCTCGCCTCGAACCACCGCGAGACAGCGAAATCCTCGGGGCACCAGCCCGCCGATCAGGTCCCGGAGCACGGTCCTGGAGCCGGCCTCCAGCAGGTTCGGGTCGTCGATGGAATCGACGAACATCACCGTGGGCAACCGACAGTCCCTCGAGCGGGCGATCACGCGATGCTCCCGGTCGGCTTCCCCATTGATGTAACATGACGGCACCCGAATGGGAAAACCGGCGGGGGGAAAGGGCCGTGGCGGGCGTCTTCGTGGTGACGGGGGCCCAGGGGTTCCTGGGGAGGGTCCTGTCCGGGATGCTCCGGCACCAGGGGCACCGGGTGCTGGGACTGGATCGGCTTCCCGGACCTCATCCCGACGACCGGGTCGGCGACCTGGGGGAGCCGGAGTCCTGGCGATCCGCCATGGAGGCCCCGGGCATCCGGGGGGTCTTCCACCTGGCGGGCCGGGTCGGCGAGCCTCGGGACGGGGACCAGCGGAGGGCGATGCTCCGGGACACCCTCGAGGGCACCCTCGGGCTGCTGGAGTGGATCGGTGGCCTTGAATCCCGTCCCCGGCTGGTGCTGGCGTCATCGGCTGCGGTCTATGGCGTGCCGGCATCGGGCGACGGACGAGTCCGGGAGACGGACCCGGTGGCCCCCCGGCTGCTGTACGGGGTCGCGAAGGCGGCCCAGGAGGAGATCGTGCGCCGGGAGGTCCGGCTGGGGCGCCTGGAGGCGGTGATCGGACGCCTCTTCAACGTGACAGGGCCCGGGGAGGGGCCCGGGTCGGTGACTGGGGCCGCGGCCCTGCAACTGGCCCAGGGCGCCTCGGTGCTGCGGCTGGGAAGGACCGACACGGTCCGGGACTTCCTGGATGTCCGGGACGCGGCCAGGGCCCTGATGCTGCTCATGGATCGGGGACCGTCCGGAGAGGTCCTCCACGTCGCATCGGGAGTCGGGGAGTCCGTGGGAGACCGGGTCCGGCGGCTGGTGCGGGCCTCCGGTCGCCGGGTGGCCGTCGAGACGGTCCCGGAGCGCGTCCGGCCCGAAGACGTGCCGGTGGCGGTGGCCGACGTCTCCCGACTGCGGGCACTGGGGTTTCGGGCCGAGGTGGACCCGGACCGGAGCGCAGCGGACCTCCTGGCATCGCTGGAAGGGAAGGAGGTGTCATGGACCTGAGGAGATGCCGCGTGCTGGTGACCGGGGCCGACGGCTTCATCGGGAGCCACCTGGTGGAGGCCCTGGTCCGGGAGGGAGCGATGGTCCGGGCCTTCTGCTACTACAACTCCTGGGGGCGGCAGGGCTGGCTCGAGGAGCCGTTCCTGTCCCCGGAGACCCTGCGGAAGATCGAGGTCTTCCTGGGGGACATCCGGGACCCGGGACGGGTCCGGCAGGCGGTCGAGGGGTGCGAGGTGGTCTTCCACCTGAGCAGCCTCATCGCGATCCCGTACTCCTACCAGGCGCCGGCTTCCTACCTCCAGACCAACGTACTGGGGGCCCTGCACGTCCTGGAGGCCTGCCGGGACCTGGGCGTCGGACGCCTGGTGCACACCTCCACGAGCGAGGTCTACGGCACGGCCCGGCGCGTTCCCATCGACGAGAGCCATCCCCTCCAGGGGCAGTCGCCCTACTCGGCGTCGAAGATCGCCGCCGACGTGCTGGTGGAGTCCTTCCACCGGTCCTTCGGGGTTCCCGCCGTGACCGTCCGTCCCTTCAACACCTTCGGGCCCCGCCAGTCCCCCCGGGCCGTGATCCCGTCGATCCTGGGCCAGTTGCTGGCAGGTCTGCCCCAGTTGCGCCTCGGGGCCTTGCACCCCACTCGGGACTTCGTCTTTGTCGAGGACACGGTGGCGGGGTTCCTCGGGGCGGCCCGGCGGGACGGCATCGAGGGGGAGGTCCTCCAACTGGCCACGGGGCGGGAGGTCTCGATCGGTCGGCTGGCGGAGTTGTGCATGGAGGTCACCGGCCGCCAGGCTCCGATTGCCACCGAGGAGGTCCGCCTGCGACCTGCGGACAGCGAGGTGGAGCGCCTGGTCGGGGACGCATCGAAGGCCCGGAACCTGCTGGGCTGGATGCCCCGGGTGACCCTGGAGGAAGGCCTGGCGCGCACGGCGGACTTTCTGCGGCGCCACCCGCCTCCCCAGCGGCCCGACCGCTTCGCCTACTGAGCACTTCCCGGCTCTCGTTCCCTTCGCATCCCCTCCCCGGACGGGCCGGCGGGGCCCAGGCCCAGCACCTCCCAGACACGCTGGACCAGGCTCTCGGGAGTGAACGGCTTCGAGAGCAGGGAGACGTCCTGGTGCAGCACCCCGTGGTGGGCGACGATGTTGTCGGTGTAGCCCGAGACGTAGAGCACCCGGATGCCGGGCCTCCGGGCGGAGATCCGCTCGGCCAGTTCCCGGCCGTTCATCTCGGGCATCACCAGGTCCGTCAACAACAGGTCGATGGCCCCGGGGTGCGACTCGCAGAGGTCCATGGCCTCGCCGGGTCCTTTCGCCAACAGCGTGGCGCAGCCGGCGGCCCGGAGGATCCGGTCGGTGGCCGCCCGGACCAGTTCCTCGTCCTCGACCAGGAGGACGGTGACGGAGGAACTGCCAGGCGTCGGGACCCAGGGTTCCGGCCCGGCCTTCCGGTCCTGGGGTTTCGCGGCGGTATCGGCGGGGATTCCCGGGAGGTAGATGCGGAAGGTGGACCCCTGGCCCGGGGCGCTCTGGACCACGATGTCCCCCCCTGACTGGCGGATGATCCCGTAGCAGGTGGAGAGGCCCAGTCCGGTGCCCTTGCCCGTGGGCTTCGTGGTGAAGAACGGTTCGAAGAGGTGTTCCAGGGTCGCCGCGTCCATGCCCACGCCGGTGTCCGACACGGTCACGGTGACGTAGGGGCCCGGAGCCAGCGTGCCGCCGGAGGTATCGAGGGGATGGTCGAGGTACTCGTTGGCCGTGCTGATGGAGATCTCGCCGCCTTCGGGCATCGCGTCCCGGGCGTTGACCGCCAGGTTCAGGATCACCTGCTCGATCTGCCCCGGGTCGGCCATCACCCGCATCCGATCCGGCGCGTGGTGCGTCCGCAGCACGATGTCCTCGCCGATCAACCGCCGCAGCATCCCTTCCATCCGGTCGATGGCCTGGGCCAGGTCCATCGGCACGGGTTCCAGCACCTGCATCCGCGAGAAGGCCAGCAACTGCCGGGTCAGGGCCGCGGACCGCTGGGCGGCAGCGATGATCTCGCCGACCTCCTGGGAGGATTCGGTGCCGGCCACCGGGGCCTCCTGGATCATCTGGGCGTAACTGAGGATCACAGTGAGCATGTTGTTGAAGTCGTGGGCGACTCCCCCGGCCAGTCGGCCGATGGCCTCCATCTTCTGGGCCTGGCGCAGCATCGCCTCGCTGGTCCGCAGGGCCTGCTCGGCCCGCTGCCGCTCGGCGACCTCGCGTCGGAGTTCCTCGTTGGCCCGGGCCAGGTCGGCGGTGCGCTCCGCCACCCGGACCTCCAGTTCCTCCCGGGCCCGCTGGATGGCCTCCACCGCGGTTTTCTGTTCGGTGATGTCCACGGAGATTCCCAGCAGGTACACCGGGACCCCGGTGGCGTCCCGGATCGGGACCTTCCGGGTATGGAGCCATCGCTGGCCCCGGGCGGTCTGGATGGGTTCCTCGGGGATGTCCACCGGCGTCTCGGACCGGAGGGCCTCCCGGTCCAGCCGGGTGAAGAAATCGGCCTGTTCCTTGGGGAAGAAGTCGTAGTCATTGCGCCCGATCAGGGTCTCCCGGGGCAGGCCCAGGAGTTCCTCCCCCGCGCGATTGAACCGCTCGAAGCGCAGTTCCGAGGCCTCCTTCACGAAGATCATCGCCGGGACGTTTTCGACGATCGACTCCAGGAAGGCCCGGTCCCGAAGCAGTTCCCGGGTCGCCAGGTGACGATCGGTGACGTCCTGGAGCAGCAGGACGACGCCGGGGGCCCCGGCGGAATCGACCGTCCAGGGGTGGGCAAGGATGGACACATAGCGGTCGGGCCGGTCGGCTTCACCCGGAACCAGAAAGACCCGTTCCGCCCCGGTCAGATTCCCGGGAAAGGCGGGGACCGAGAAGAAGGATGCGTCGATCGGCTCTCGGGTATCTGGATGGCAGAGGCCATGGTGGATCGACCACTCGGGGAGAGGCACCTCCTCCTCCCCCAGCAGGTCGATGGCGATCCGATTGCGGTAGAGAGGGCGCCCCTGGAGGTCGGTGACCAGCACGCCGATCCGCATGGACTCGAGGACCGACCCCGGAACGGTCAAGGACACGGTTCCTCCTCCGACGGAAACCCGGCGGGTCGTTTCTCTGGAGAACGGTCCATCATACCGGAACTTCCGGCGCAAACCAAGGGAGCCTGACCTGCCGTGGGAGAGGGCTCGCGATGGGCCTGGTGGCGCCCGGGAGGTCATCCGGTGGGCAGCCGGTCCTGGTCGTGGGGAACGACCTGCAGGGAGACCAGGCCCGGGAGGTCCCGGACCAGAGGCAGCACCTGGCGGGCCGGCGCCACCAGCGCGATGGCCAGGTCTCGGGGCCGCAGGTGCCGGGCCAGCACCCGGGCGATGTCACGGGCATCCAGGGAACGGACCCGCTCCGGGAACCGGTCCAGGTAGTCCGCCGGACGGCCGTAGTGGAGATTGGCCAGGGCCTCCTCGAGGCGGTCCTGGGCCGTGGCCAGCAGCAGTGGAAACTGGTTCACGAGGATGTCCTCCCCGAAGGCCACCTCCTCCTCCGAGAGGCCCTGATCGGCCACCTGGCACAGGAGGTCCATCGTCAGGTCCAGGGCGGGCCGCAGGTCTCGCATCTGTGGGAAGAAGTGCACTGCGAAGGCGCCCACCTCCCGGCCAGCGGTGATCGACGAGTGGACTCCGTAGGACCATCCCCGGACCTCGCGAATCTCCTGGTTCAGGCGCGAGTTCCAGGTCCCGCCGATCATCGTGTTGGCGACCAGCAGGGCCGGAAGGTCCGGGTCGTTCCAGCCGATGGTGGGGTGACCGATCACCATCTGCACCTGAGACCGCCCGGGCTTGTCCACCACCAGCAGGCGGAGCCCCCGGCGATCGGGAGGGGGGGGCAGCGTCGGGACGTCCCGGTTCCCGTCGGGAAGGGCCTCGGCAATCCGGGCGACAGCGGCTTCGGTCGAGGCCTCGTCGAGGTCCCCGGCCAGTCCGACGACCAGGTGGCCCCGGTGGACCCGGTCCCGGAGGAAGTCCCGGCAGTGGTCGGCCCGGATCCGCTCCACCGAGTCCAGCCACCCGGAGGTCGGACGCTCCAGGGGATGGCCTTGCCAGGCCAGGCGGTGGAAGAAGTGCCACGCCAGGTCGCCGTCGTCCTCCCGTCGGGCGACGAGATCCTCCAGGCTCAGGGCCTTCTCGCGGCGGAAGGCCGCCTCCGGGACCCGGGAGGACCCGAGGCAGTCCGTGATGACATCCAGGAAGGGGTCCAGGTGCCGGGGCATCACCTCGCCGATGAGCAGGATGCCGTCATGGGTGGTCCGGGTCTCGATGCTCGCGCCGAGGTCCGCGATCCGGGCCAGGATCCGCCGGTGGGTCCGCCGGCGGGTGCCCCGGATCAGCATGGCACCCGCGAGGTCTGCGAGCCCCTCGAGCCCCGGGGGATCCAGGCCCGCGCCTCCCTCGATCAGCACGGCCAGATGCACCAGGCCCAGGCCGGGTTCCGGCACGTGGACCCAGCGGACCGCTCCCAGGTGTCGGATCGGGAACACGATGCCTCCTGCCTGCCGGGCCTGTTCCGCTCACCTCGGCCGCCCGACGACCACCACGGCCCGTTCCGGGTCGATCCACCGGGCGGCCGCCTGCCGGACGTCCTCGGGGGTCACCCGCCCCAGGTGGTCCAGGAACCGGAATGCCCGGCGGAAATCCCCCGCCGTCACCTCGAAGGCCCCCAACTGGGTCGCCCGGCTCTCGGCGGACGCCATGGACCGCCGGAAGGCCGTCTCCAGGTGGTTCTGGGCCCGGCGCATCTCCGAGGGATGCGGTCCCTCCCGGGCCAGCCGGCGGATCTCCTCGCAGATGACGGCCCAGGCCTCCGGGGCCCGGGCTCCTCGGGTGAGTGCGACGTCCACCCAGAAGGCCCCGTCCAGGGCCATCGGGTCCGAGGCCCCCTCGACCTGGGAGGCCAGCCCCTCCTTCTCGACCAGGCGGTGGTGGACCCGGGAGGCCTCGTTGGAGAAGAGCACCACGTGCAGGAACTCCAGCGGGAAGACCGCGTCCAGGCCGATGGGCAAGGTGCGCCACCCGATGCGGAGGCGTTCGGCCTGGAGGGGCAGGCGGACCACCTCCCGGCGGCCTCTGGGGGCCGGGGGCAGCGGCGCCTGCGCCCCGGCGGGAGGCGCCTCCCGGGGGCCGGGGATGCGACCGAAATGCCGGGCCACGGCCCGGGCGATCTCCGGCCAGTCCAGGTCCCCGACCACGACGAGCACCGCCTGGGGAGGGCAGTACCATCGCCGGTGGAAGGCGAGGCAGTCGTCGAGGGTCAGGCGATCCAGGTCCTCGGGCACTCCGAGCACGGGACGGCCGTAGGGGTGATCCGGGAACAGGAGGCCGTAGAGGACCTCCTCGAGGTGTCCGTCAGGGTCGTCCTCGACCCGGAGGGAACGCTCGCTCCGGACCACCTCCCGCTCCTGATCCAGGGACCGGGCGTCCAGGGTGAGGTTCACGAGGCGGTCCGCCTCCAGTCCCAGGGCGAGGTCCAGGTGCTGGACCGGGAGGGTCTCGTAGTAGGTCGTGCAGTCGAAGGACGTGACGGCGTTCGACTGGGCCCCGGCCCGCTCCAGCAGCCGGTCGAAGACCCCCTTGGGGTGCCGGGGCGTGCCCTTGAACATGAGGTGTTCCAGCAGGTGGGCCAGACCCGTCTGGCCCGGGACCTCGTGGGCGGACCCGACTCGCATCCAGACCTGGACCGCCACCACCGGGGCCGAGTGGTCCTCCATCGCCAGCAGGGTCAAGCCGTTGGCCAGGCGTCCCCGGACCGCCCGGAGGCCCGGGGAGGACCCGGCGACGGTCTCGACCCGGACGCCCTCGACCTCGTCGGACCGGGTCATCGCTCCTCCCGCCAGAGGAAGGCGTCCAGGTGATCCGCCAGGACCTCCACGCGGTCCCGGTGGGTCCGGGCCCCGGGGACCTCCGGAAGGGACCATCGGGGCAGGGGGACTCGGGTCTCCAGCCGCTTCAGGTACTCCCGTTCCTGCCGGGCCCGGACGGCGGTCCGCAGGGCCGCCGCGACGCTGGCGCAGACCTCGGGGGCCAGGTTCGGGGACCGGACCAGCGGACCGAGGGCCGACTCTCCGTCCGGAGGCAGGTCCCCGTCCCGGTGCTGGTTCACCAAGAGCGACGCGAAGGGCATTCCCGATTCCTGGCCCAGGAGGCGCCAGAGGTCCTCGGCCTCCCGGACCGGCATCTCCTCCGGGAGGGTGACCAGGTGAAACTGGGTCTGTCGCGGGTCCTTCAGGAAGTCCCGCAGTCGCCGGGCATCCTCCGCCAGGGGGCCGGCGGGGACCGACTCGGCGATCACCTCCGGGGAGGTCAGCAGGGAGACGCCGTGTCCCGTGGCCGGGGCGTCCAGCACGACCGTGTCCACCGGGCCGATCTCCTTCAGCCCCCGGGTGGCCGACCACTCGATCTTCCCCATCATCACGATCTCGGCGATGCCGGGGATGGCCGGCAGCAGTCGCTGCACGAAGGGGTTCTGGAAGACCAGATGGTAGAGGGCCTGGACCCGCAACTTGATCAGGCCGTATTCCCGCAGGGCCTCGGGCCAGGAGACCCGGTGGCTCCAGAGGGGCAGGCCCGGGTCCATGCGGGACGGGGCGTAGCCCAGGTCCGGCACCCCGAACCAGGAGGGCATCACGGGGCGGTCGGTCACCTCGACGATCAGCGTTCGCCGCCCCCGGCGGGCCGCCACCATCCCCATCGCCGCCGAGACGCTGGACCGGCCGACGCCTCCCTTGCCCACCACGACCGCCAGGCGGGGGGGAAGCACCGGGGGGCGAGGGCGCCGGGAAGGCATCAGGACTCCTCACTCGGGGTCCGAGTAGGTTTGACGGATGTCGTGAATTTCCCCGATGGCGCCGAAGAAGGCCTCGGTGGCCAGGGGGTCGAAGTGGCGCCCCGACTCCTGCCGGAGGATCTCCTCCGCCTGGTCGGTGGAGTAGGCCTCCTTGTAGCACCTGCGGGTGGTCAGGGCGTCATAGACGTCTGCCAGGGCCACGATCCGGGCCTCCATCGGGATCGCCTCCCCCGCGAGGCCATCGGGATAGCCGGTGCCGTCCCACCGCTCGTGGTGGAAGCGCGCCACGTTCCGGGCCATCGGTTCGGCCCGGGCGAGGCCCAGCAGTTCCCATCCGAAGAGGGTGTGCTGCTGCATCACCCGGTACTCCTCCGGGGTCAACTTCCCCTCCTTCTTGAGGATCTCGTCCGGAATGCCGACCTTGCCGACGTCGTGGAGGGGCGCGTAGCGGCGGATGGCCGAGGCCACGTCCCCCGGCAGGCCCATGTGCCGGGCCAGGGCGTACGAGTAGGCGCTCACGCGCTGGATGTGCAGGCCCGTGTCGCCGTCCTTCAACGCATTGGCCTTCTCCAGCGCGGCGACGATCCCGATGGTGAGGGCCTCCAGTTCCCGGGTGCGGTCCCGGACGCGTTCCTCCAGCAGCAGGTTGCTGTCGGCCAGCAGGCGATTCCGGGCCTCCAGTTGGTCCGTCAGGTGCTTCAGTTGCACCAGGTTGCGGACCCGGGCCTGGAGTTCCAGGGGATGGAAGGGCTTCGTCAGGAAGTCGTCGGCCCCGGCCTCCAGCCCACGGAACTTGTCCTTGGCCCCCTCCAGGCCCGTCACCAGCACGATGGGGATCCGTCGGGTCCTCGGGTCGCCCTTGATGCGCTCGCAGAGAGTGAAGCCATCGAGGGTCGGCATCATCACGTCGCTGACGACGAGGTCCGGGAGGTCGCCCGCCTCGATGGATCGCATCACCTCGGCCCCGTCCCGGAAGAACCGCAATCGGTAGGACTGCCCCGCCAGGGCGCGCTGGAAGAGGGTCAGGTTCACCTCCTCGTCATCGACCAGGAAGACCTCCGGAGCGGTGATCTCGGGCAGGGCCAGGGTCATCGGGACCTCCTTCGTCGAGGCATTCTAGTCCCCATCCCCGATCACGCGAAGGGCATTGCCGCCCAGGATCCCCTGGACCTCGGCGTCGGAGAAGCCCGCCCGGGCCAGGGCCTCGGCCAGCGCCGGCAGTCGATGATGCCCCTCGAGGCCCCGGGGAGGCCAGGTCCAGCCGTCCAGGTCGGTCCCCACGGCGACGTGATCGGGACCGGCCACGGAGGCGGCGTGGCGCATGTGGTCCACCACGCGGTCCAGGCCGACGCCCCGGGGATTGCGGGCCAGATAGGGCGGGAACCAGAGGATGCCCACCAGGCCCCCGGTCCGGGCGATGCCCCGGGCCAGGTCGTCGGGGAGGTTCCGGGGGCGGTCGCAGAGGGCCCGCATCCCGGTGTGGGAGCAGACCACGGGTCCCTCCGCGAGGTCCAGCACCTGTCGGACCCCCTCGTCACAGAGGTGGGCCACGTCCGGGAGAATGCCCCGGCGGCCCATCTCCGGGACCAGTCGCCTTCCCAGGGGCGAGAGGCCCCGATGGGGATGGACCGGGAACTCCCCCGGGTCCCCGAGGGCGTTGGGCACGAAATGGACCAGGGTGACCATGCGGACCCCCTCGGTGGCCAGTTCCTCCAGGGCGGGGATGCCCCGGGCGAGGCAGGCGCCGCCCTCGACCGCCAGGAAGCCCCCGACGACGCCGTCGCGCCGGGCCTCGCGGACCTCCTTTCCGGTCCGCACGAGGCGCAGTCGGCCCTCGGATGCCGCCGCGGCCCGGCGGAGGGTCCGGAACTGGGCCCGGAGGTCCTGCAGGGCCAGGGCCCCCGACAGGAGCGGGCTGTATGCCGTGAAGGCGACCCCATGGACGTGGCCCTCCAGGGCCATCTCCAGGCCGAACCGGTTCCCCAGGGGACCCAGGGCCAGGGGGTCCGGCCGGAGGCGCTCCAGGCGCCTCCGCAGGTAGTGGCCGTTCAGCAGCCAGTGGCTATGGAGATCGACGCAGAGGGGATCGGTCATCGTTCGGCATCCTCCCGGGAAACCGGCATGGCAAAGTGCCGGCTGTCCTCGAAGGGCTCCTGGGGTCGCTGGAAGTCGGGCCGGTAGAACCGTTGGGCCTCGAATTCCTGGACCAGGACATTGTGGAATCCCATGCGGTCGGCCCACTCCACGGCCCGCCAGTATTCCCCCGCCGAGACCGGCCGCGAGAGGAGGGGCTCCTCGGCAGCCCGATGGGCCGGGAAGTACTGGGCCATCAGGGCGATCCGGACCCCGGTGCCCAACTCGGCCTTCAAGAAGGCGAGGGAATCCCGGATCGAGGCCAGATCGTTGGGCAGCACCAACAGGCGGATCACGAGCCCTCGCCGAAGCAGGCCGTCGGGTCCCAGGGAGTTCTCCGTGCCCACCTGTCGGGCCATCTCCCGGATTGCCGCCCGGGATGCCGGGACGTAGTCCGGTGCCCCGCTGCAGATCGTGGCCGCCTCGTCGTCACCGTAACGGAGGTCCGCCAGGTAGACGTCCACGACTCCCTCGAGGACCTGCAGGGTGGCCAGGGCGTCGTAGCCCGAGGTGTTGTAGACCAGCGGCAGGTCCACGCCCAGGGAGGCGGCCTCCAGGAGTCCCTCCAGGGCCCAGGGCACCACGTGGGAGGGCGTCACCCAGTTCAGGTTGTGGACGCCCCGGTCCTGGAGCGACCGGTAGATCCGGGCCAGGCCGCCCGGCGAGGAAGGGTCCTTCCGGGCCATGTCCGTTCCCTGGCTGATCTGGTGGTTCTGGCAGTAGAGACACCGGAGGGAGCACCCGGTGAAGAAGACCGTTCCCGATCCCCGGGTGCCCGAGATCTCCGGCTCCTCGCCGAAATGGGCCGTGGCGCTGGCCACCGGGGCTCCGGGGCCCGTCCGGCAGTGGCCCAGGGCCCCCTGGAGGCGGGGAACCCGGCAATCCCGGGGGCAGAGGCGGCAGGGGGAGGCCAGTTCCCGCAGGCGGCCGATCCGGTCCTCCAGGTCCCCGCTCCGGGCCAGTCGGGCCCAGCCTGGGAGGTCCTGGGTGTCGGTCTCTGGGGTCATGGGGCCACGTCCCCGGGCGGCATGAGTCGCGCCAGCACGAGGGCCATCCGGGAAGCGGCCTGGCCCCGATGGGAGAGACGGTTCTTCACATCTTCCGGGGCCTCGCCGAAGGTCCCCCCCAGGTCCTCCCGGTAGAAGATCGGGTCGTAGCCGAAGCCCCCCTCTCCCCGGGGCTCCTGGAGGAGGATTCCCTCGACGGTCCCCAGGGCAGTGACCATCCAGGCCCTCCGGTCCCGATCCTCCAGGACCTCCAGGTGCGGGTGCCCCAGTTCCCGCGAGAGGTCTGCCGGGAGCCAGCCTGCGGGAAACACCCCGACCAGGGCGCAGACGAAGCGCGCCCGCCGATCGTCGATGCCCTCCATGCGCCGCAGCAGCAGGTCCAGGTTGGCCCGGGCGTCCTGGGCCGGTCCGGCGAAGCGGGCGGAATGGACACCCGGGGCCCCTCCCAGGGCCCGGACCTCCAGCCCCGAGTCGTCCCCCAGGGCCGGGAGCCCCGTGGCGTCGAAGACCGCCTGGGCCTTGAGCCGGGCGTTTTCGACAAAGGTGTCCCCCGTCTCCGGCGGGAGGGTCTCGATGCCCAGGGACCTGAGACCCATCAGGCGGACCGGCAGGTGCTGGAAGAGGGCCTGGTACTCCCGGACCTTTCCGGGGTTGAAGGTGGCCAGCACCAGGGGGATCAGGGTCGACATGGAGTTCCTCAGGGGCTCACGGTGAAGGGCAACGACAGCCAGGGGGCCGGGTCTCCCTTCTGGCGGCACTCGATCCGGGCGGACCAGGCGAACCCCGGAGGGGCGGCCGGCGGCGCGGCGGATCCCTGCAGGCGCACCCGGGTGCGCACCGAGGGCCACAGGCGGACCCGGGAACTGCCCTCGACGGTTCCCTCCAGCGACACCTTCTGCCGCCAGAGATACCGTTCCACCAGCACGACGTCCACCGGAGTCCCGTGGGCCTCGGTCCGGCCGCCGGTGACCTCGATCGTCAGGTCCGGGGACCCGGCCTGGGGTCGGACCATGAACTTCAGTGCGGGCGTCGAGAAGCCGGTCTGGACCACGGCCTTTCCCTGGGCATCCAGGACGTTCACGGCGATGTCGGTGAATCGCCCGAAGTCCTCCGGCGACAAGGAGAGTTCCACCTCGACTCCCTCCAGGTCCGGGCCCAGGCCCAGGGGAACCCGGAGGACCTCCCGGTCCAGTCGGCGCACCGAGCGGCGCTCGTAGCCCAGGACCTCTCCCAGGACCGCTCCGTCGAAGGGGACTCCGAAGCGGTTCTCCAGAACGACCTCTCCTGCCAGGCCCTTCCCGGCCTGGAGGACCAGCCGGGGAGGCTGGGCAGGGGCCAGGCCCCCGAAGCGGACCTCCAGGTCCACGGTCGAGTCGCCGCCAGGGTGCAGGCCATCCACGAGACAGAGTTCCAGGGTTCCCTGGCCCAGGAGGTCCCCGGGGGACAGGACCCAGGCGACCTCGGTCCCGCCCGTGGCGCTGACCGTGGCCGGGAGGGGGATCCGATCCCCGGACCCGTCGTAGAGCATCGCCCGGACCTCTGCGGGATGTCCTGCGGCCGCCGAGACCCGGACCGTCATGGTCGCGGACCCCGGGGGCGGCAGCAGGAAGAAGCGCCGGACCTCCCCGGGGCCCAGGATCAGGCCCTTCCGGGTCAGGGTCGGGAGGCCTCGTTGGTCCAGCGTGTCCGGGATCACGATCCCGACGGGGATCCGGGCCTCCAGCCCCGAGGCATCGTCCCGGGCGGTGATCATGCCCGTGTGCAGCCCCGGCGTCCGGGGTCCTTGGGGGGTCAGCCACCAGGAGACCGGGACCGGGTCCTCGCCCCGGAGCGTCAGGGCCGTCCGGGACAGGCGCACCCACGACGGCTCGCCCCGGAGCGTCACCCTCCGGGAACCGGTCTGTCGGGTCGTCGCCGGGGCGTCCGCGAGGTAGCGTGCCTGAAGGCTGATCTCCCCGGGGTCTCCGGGACCCGGGACGTGGCCTCCGGCTCGCCAGAAGGCCCCGGACCCCGGGCGTCCCTGGAGGGTCGGGACCGGGACCCGGGCGACGAGGGTCGAGAGCCAGCGGCCCTCGGGCCTCGCCACCAGGCCTGCCAGGGCCTCCCAGGCCCTGGAGACGTCCAGGAGCCCGGCCCCCTGGTCCAGCGGGGTGTATCCCGGGAGGGGTCGGCTGCCCTGGCGGAGGGCCTGCATCACCTGGCCGGCGTGCCAGGGCGTGGTCGGGGACTGCTGCATCAGACCCGACAACACGAGGGCCGCGACGCCGCTGGCAGCCGGGGCGGCCATGCTGGTGCCCCGCATCAGGTCCTTCCGCTCCCACCGGGGGACCTCGGACAGGGCGATCCCCGGCGCCGCCAGGTCCGGCTTGGCCGCCTCACCGCCCCGGCTGCTGAAGAAGAAGACCTGGGCTCGGGGAGGGGCATTGCCGACCAGTTCCCGGGCCAGTTCCGGCGTCAGCACTGCCGCGACGCCCAGGGCCCCTCGGGAAGCGCCCGGCGTCCCCACCGTGGAGAGACCGGGACCGTTGTTGCCTGCCGAGCAGACCACGACCACCTGGGGGTTCTGGACCAGGAAGTCCTCCAGGAAGCGGTCGATGTCGGCATCGGTCTCGACCCCGGACCCCACGCCGTAGGAGAGGTTCGCCACCACGGGCATCCGGTGCTCCCGGCCCCACCGGGCGGCGAATTCCAGGGCCTTCTTCATGCTTCCCGTGACCGTCGCGCCGCCGGCCAGTCCGCTGTGGCCGATCTTGAGGGACAGCACCACCGCGCCCGGAGCCACGCCGTCGAAGCCCTCCCGACCCTTCAGACGATGTCCTGCCGCGATGGCCGCGACATGGGTCCCATGGCTGCCGGTGACCACGTGGAGGTGCACCCGGTTCGGGGCATCCTCCAGGTTCACCGCCAGGGGCACCTTCGGGGAGGAACGGGAGGGGTCCCCGGCGCCTCCCAGCAGCACGAAGCGGGGGTCCTCGGCAAAGGTCCGCCGCACCTCCCCGTCCCGGAAGTCCTGGTCGCCGTTCGGGTCCACGACGGCCTGCCAGGCCCCCCCGGGACCCTGGAAGACCGCGAGGGCGATCCGCCCGTCGGTGCGCCGGTCGCCGTCCAGGTCCGGGACGGGGGTGTTCCGGAAGGTCAATTCCTCCAGGAAGCCCAGGTAGATGGGCCCGTCGGGGGAGCGTCCCGGCACCTGGTCCAGGCCCTTCACCGCCGACCCCCGGGCGCGCCAGAGGACACCCTCCTCGGGAGTCTCGGAGCGCCGGGCCGGTTCCAGTTCCACCACGCACTCGTCGGTGAAGTCCCGGGCCTCGATGACCTTCACGGCGCTGGTGCTGGTCCGCTCGAGCCCCTCGACGGTTCCGTCCACGCCTGTGTCCAGCACCGCGATGGCAACTCCCCGGCCGTCCCAGGCGGGGTGCCGGCCCAGGAACTTTCGGACGCCCAGGGCCTGGAGGTCCAGCAGGCCGTCGAAGGAGAGGCCCTCTCCGGCCAGGACCGGCGAGGCCGACAGCATCAGGGCAACCAAGAGAAGAATCCGTCTCATCCGTCTTGCCCTCGCCTCTGGCCCCGGCATTCTACAACGCATCCCGCGGGCGTCGATCGGGGCCGTTTGCCTCGGCGGCCGGGGAATGCGATCCTCCGGTCATGCCGTGGACCCTGCTCTCCCTGCTGGCCCTTCACTGGCTCCTGGGACGGCCCGACCCGGGGCCCCTCCTCCCGGGGGACCTTCTGGCCCGGGTCCGGATGGCCCGGGCCCGGACACTCGTGGTGCAGTACCAGCACCTGGACCTCCGGGACCTCGATCAGGCGGACCCGGACGTCCTGATCGTGGACTCCAGCCGGGACGGATCGGGGGCCGGGGAGTGGACCCGGGCGGAGGTGGCTCGCCTGCGAGAGCGGCCCGACGGCACTTCGCGGATCCTGCTGGCCTACCTGAGCATCGGAGAGGCGGAGGACTATCGGTCCTACTGGCCCCGGCAGGGATCGCCCCCCTCCTTTGCCGGTCCGGAAAACCCCCGGTGGCCGGGCAACCACCGGGTTCGCCACTGGACCCCCGCCTGGCACCGGGTGATCTTCGGCACCCCGTCGTCCTTCGTGGACCGGATGGTCGATCGGGGCTTCGACGGGCTGTTCCTGGACACGGTGGATTCCTGCGAGGTCTGGGAGCAGGAGGGGCGGATCGGGGCCTGCGGCGAGATGGCGGACCTGGTCCGGCATCTGGCCCGTCACGGCCGGTCGCTGCGCCGGGACCTGGTGGTGGTGGCGAACAATCCCTTTCCGATCTGGGACCAGCCAGGGATCCGGGGGGCATTGACGGGCGCGATGTCCGAGGACCGGTTCTTCCGGGGGGGGCGGATGATCCGGGGCAGGGCGCTGGAGGAGGCCCTGTCGCCGCTCCGGGAGGCCCGTCGGGGGGGACTGGCCATCCTGGTCCTGGAGTACCCTCGGACCGCGGCCGGTCGCCGGGACCTGACGGAACTCTGCCGACAGGAGGGGTTCCTGTGCCACGCCTCGACCCCCTCCCTGGACACGATCGGGCATATACTTGCCCCCGGGACTCCACCCCGGGAGGGACGATGAGCCAGGACGATCGCAGACGGGCCCGGCGCAGGCGCTTCCGGGGCTCCGTGGAGGTGCTGGAAGAGGTTCGGGGGCGGACCGGCGTGGCCATGGCCCGGGACATCTCGGTCCGGGGCATGTTCCTGCAGACCCTGAGTCCCTGGGAGATCGGGGATCGGGTGAGCATCCGGTTCCTGCTGCCCTCCTCGTCCAGTTACCTGGTGCTGGAGGGCATCGTCGTCCGGGTCCAGCGGCCGTCTCCGGAGGTTCCTCCGGAGGACGTGGGGGCTGCCCTGACCTTCGAGGGTGCCGAGGAGTGGGTGATCCAGGAGGTCGACCGCTACGTGGCCCGGGCCGCCCGGCTCGAGGGCGTCGTCAGCGACCGCAACGAATCTTCGGGTTGAATCCGGGCGTCGGGAGCGACCCCGTGTCCACGGGGGTCGGGGCCCGTCAGAAGATCGTGAGGTAGCGGCTGCGGTTCGCGAATCGCTGGAGTTTTTCCTTCAAGGGAGCGAAGCGGATCAGGTCCGCGGCCATCTTGACCTGGGCGACCCGGGCCCGGATGCGGGCGTAGATCGTGCCCTTGTAGAGGGCCGCCTTCTCGCGGCCGACCAGGGAGATGTCAATCTCCGCCAGCGAGGACACCGGGGCCATGAAGGCGTTCTGACCGCCCACCGGCAGCACCGCCACCGAGGGGCCGGCAGGCCCGTTCTGGACGTTCTCCTTGTCCACGGCCTGGATCCACTCGGCCTTGCGAATCCCCTCGGCATCCGGGGGAGCGATGAAGATGGTCCGGCGGGTCGTGACGCCCTTTTCCTCGGGCAGGGTCAGGGTCTCGAGGGTGTCGGCCTCCAGGGCCAGGGCCACCGCCTCGTCATGGAGGCGCTGCACGGCCTCGATGAAGGCCACCACGTCCGCCGCGAGTTCCCCGTTGAAGACCACTCCCGGGTAGGCCTGGCGGAGGTCGAAGAGGGGCTTCACGTCCCGGTAGGCCTGGACCCGCTTCAAGAACCCCTCCAGTTCCTTCTCGGCGTCCAGCCGGACCTTCGGGTCCTCGGACTCGGCGGCCTTCGCCAGGACGTCGGTCACCCGGGCGACCTCCCCCCGCATCTCCTCCACCACGTCGAGGACCGCCTTCACCTCCCCCGTGGTCTGTACCCGGGTCTCCTGGAAGTACTCCAGCAGGTGGCGGGCCTCCTTGGTCTTCAGGTTCTCGATGGCTCGGCCCTTCATCACCCCGCCCAGCATGAGGCCCAGCAGCAGCGTCACCAGCGCCACCGCGACCCCGGCCCACATCCACTTCTTCCGGACCGCCGGGGCGACCTCCGGGGACAGGTCCTCGGTGACGGTGATCGTCGAGGTCTCGGGGGCTGTCGGACGGGGTGCCGCGGCAGGCTGCGGGGTCGCCGGGAGGCCGAAGTCCTCGGGTTTCGGTTTTGCCGGGGCCGCCGGTTCCTCCCGGGCCCGAGGCTTGAGGCCCAGTCGGGCCTTGAGTTCCTCGGCGGACAACTTCCCGGCCGTTGCCTCGTCCTGGCCTTCCTTCTTGCTGTCGTCGCTCATCTGGCACCTCCCTCCACCGGACCTGTCGCCTGTTATACCACCAACCCCGTGCCTGCTCGACGGGGTCGGCCGTCGATCAGAATCGCAGGTCGGCCATCAGCCGGACCGCGTAGATCCCCGGCAGGGAATTGCCCTGGGCATCGTCGAAGGCGGAACCCGGCCGGCACCAGCCCCCCATCAGCCCCAGGCGCATGAAGAACGGACCGAAGAACTTGGGCGTGTCGTAGGTGATCCCGCCGTCCACCTCCCAGCCGAGGTCCTTCGAGGGGGCCCCATTGCGGAAGGACCGGGGATAGCCCCCGTTCTGGACGTTTGCGCTGTAAGGGTCCACCACGGATGCCGGGGCCCGGGCCCAGAGGAATGCCAGGTGGAGATTCAGGCCCTGCAAGGGGGACCACTTGACCCGAGGATACAGGTAGATGGCGTTGGTGATGCCCCCCTGGGTCGGCACCCGATCCCAGCCTCTCGGGGGCACCGCCACCAGGCCCGGGTCCGAGATGCGGGAGGCCGCCCAGGCGCTGCTGCGCCCCAGGACCTCCTGGAACAGGATCATGCCCGCCTGATAATCGGGGTCCATCGTGAAGGCCCGGGCCCGGTCGTCCCGGGGGTCCCGGTCCCCGGACGCGAAGCCCACCTCCAGCGACCCCGTCAGCCGGGCCTTCGGGACGAGGGTCGAGAGGCGCCCTACCAGGGCGTAGGACCTCACGTCCACGCCGTCGGGGGCCCGTTCCATCACGACGCGGTTCGTGTGGCCCACCAGGGCCGCCCCCTCGGCCTCGGCCACCAGGTGCACCCCGGCGTCCCCCACCTCGACGTCATGCCGCGTGGCGACGTCGACCAGGGTCGCCTCCAGGCGGTCCCCGTTGTCGTAGCGCTGGTTCCGATAGGCGACATAGACGCCCCCGAAGGCGTCCCAGCGGGGCAGGGCCGGTCCCTTCCAGAAGACCGCCCCGATGACCTGCCAGGCCTTGTCCCCGGCCACGAGGTCCGCATTGTCGTCCCGGAAGACCAGGTCCCCGGCCACCGAGACGTGCAGCCCCTGGGCCCAGGCCGCCTGGGTGCCCCAGGTGGCGGGGCGGAAGGTGAACTGGACCCGCTCGACCCGATCGCCGTGGAAGGTGTCCTGGAAGTTGTCCGGTCGGTCCTCGCCGTCATTGGCCACGAGGCCCAGGCCCCAGTTCGAGTGCATCTGGCCCACCCGGAGCACCCCCGCAACGGACCGCCACTCCAGGTAGAGTTCCCGCAGCGCCGAGCGCCCCGAGAAGGCGTTGCGGTCCCGGGGGACCCAGAGGGCCTCGACGGCGGCCTGGGAGGTGTCCCCGTAGACCTGCCCCGCCAGGAGGTCCAGATTCGCCACGATGTCCACCGAACGGGCCAGCATCAGGCGGGGACGGAGCCGCAGCCGGTGATCCAGGGACTGGTTGAGCCCGTCGCGACCCCCGTTGGGGTCCATCGGGAAGGAGGCCACCTTGCGGTAGTGGAGCCACCAGTAGCCGTCCAGTTTCAGTTTGTCGGTCTTGAGCAGCGACCCCATGCTGCCGTCGGCGGTTTCGGGAGCCGCCGGGGCAGGAGCGGGGGCCTCGGGGGCGGCCACGGACGTCTCGGGTGGCGGCGGCGAGGGCTCGGGCGTCCCGGTGGATCCCGGTTCCGCTTCGGGCGTCCCGGGTCCCGGGGGGATCAGGGACTCCTCGGGGCTGGCGGCCCGGTCCGGCAGGCCTCCCTCGGGGACCAGCCGGACGTCCAGACTCTGACCGGGGGTTCCGGGAGAGACCTCTGGGGTCTCCTCGGGAGGCGCCTGACGCGCCGTCGCGGCGCCGGAGGCGCCCAGGACCAGAAGGCCCGCCGCGAACCAATGGCCCCGAATCCAGTGACTGGTGGGTCTGCCGGCCATGATGTCTTCCCCCCGGTCCCGCCCCCTTCTACTGGCAACGCGTCCTTTCCGTCAAGGCGAAAACTCCCTCATCCAGGTCCGCCACCCTGGTCGGGATCCGCCTTCGGGAACCCGGGACCGGGTCAGGTGGGGGAAGGGGATCGGCGCCTCGGGGCGGGCGTCGGCGGAATGGCCTCCAGGGCCTCCTCGACCAGGCGCCGCAGATGGGCGGCGTTCGCAGACAGGTCCGGGGAGTGGCGGTAGAGGGAGGACCCTACCAGGAAGGCCACGTCCCGGCCGAAGATCTCCAGCAGGGACCCGAGTCCCTCCAGGGGCAGTCCCCCGGCGGGGACCGGCATCGTGGGCGCCACGCCCGGGAGGTCCTCCTTGAGGGCCCGGTCCCAGGCTGCCACCTCCTGCGGGGCCGGGGCGAACCGTCCCCCGGGCCCCGGGAAGATCGCGAGGTCGGCCCCGGCCAGGCGTACGAGCGTTCCCATCGCCACGGGCATTGCGATGCCGTGATCCCGGTGGGAGAAGAAGGCCCCGGCCAGGGCTGGATGGGCCATCACCGGCAGGCCCGTCTGTCGGGCCAGGGCCCGGACCCAGTCCAACCCCGCGACCCACGGGGAGACCAGCAGGCCGCCGGCCCCATGGTCCAGCGCCCACTGGGCCCGGGCCGCCATCTCGTCGGCGGGGCCGGTGACGGTCGGGAAGTAGAGGCAGCGATGGCCCGTCCGGTCCGAAGCCCGGCGCACCGCCTCGGCACAGGCCGCGACCCGCTCCCGGAAGGGGGCGAAGTCCTGGTCCGTGATGCCGTGGTCGTCCTTGAGGATGTCGATGCCTCCCAGGGCCAGTTCCTCGGCCATCCGGGCCAGTTCGGCCACGGTGCGCCCCAGGGGCTTCACCGCCGACAGGACCAGGGGGCGATCAGGGACTCCCAGCAGTCGCCGGAGGCCCGGGATGCCGAAGGCCGGTCCCGGGAAGGACCGCAGCAGGGCGGGGGAGGGCCGTACCGCCTCGACCCGCACCCCGGGCCAGAGGCTCACGTTTCCGAACAGCACGCTGACCCACTGGGGGATCTCCCGGCCTCCCACGGCTCCGGGATAGGAGATGGAGACCCTGCAGGCCCGCCGGCCCGGCAGCGGCGAGACCTGGCCGACCCGACCCACCACCCGATCCCGGAAGAAGGGGGTGTCGCAGAGGTCCGGGCTGACCTCGGCGGTCTCCTCGATGGCCAGCAGTCGCGCCCGGTCCCGGCACTCCTCCTGGCTGCCCTCCAGTCGGTAGAGGACCTCCAGCAGGGGTTCCTCCTGGCCGGTCGAGGACGGGTCGTCTTCATGGACGGGAGGGATCCGCTCCTCGTCGCACGCCGCGTCGAGGTCGCGGCGCGCCCCCTTCCCGGTGCCTCGCTCGCGGCCCCTGGGTCGCTCCGCTCCAGCGGCTCGTCCATCCGGGCGGCCGACGGCTCGGCCATGGCGGCGTCGCCGTTCATTCTCCCCGGTGGCGTCATCCACCCTGGAGGAATCGTCGGGGAGGGTCATCGGGGGCTCTTCCGGGTCACGGCACGCCGGGCCGCCGACACCGCCGCCTCGGGGGTGATCCCGTACCGGCGGAACAGGAACTCCGGGGTTCCGGGCACCGCGAAGGTGTCCCGCAACCCCACGCGCTCCAGCGGAAGCGGCAGCGCCTCCCCCAGGACCTCGGCCACGGCGCTTCCGAGGCCCCCGGTCACCAGGTGGTTTTCGATGGTCACGACGGCCCCGGCGTCCCGGGCCAGATCCAGCAGGCACTCCCGGTCCAGGGGTTTCAGCGTCGGCATGTGGAGGACCGCCGCCGAGACCCCCTCGGAGCGGAGCATCGCGGCGGCCTGCAATGCCGTTTCCAGGACCAGGCCCGTCGAGACCAGCAGCACGTCCCGGCCCGCGGCCAGGGGCACGGCCTTGCCAATCTGGAAGCGGTGGCGTTCCGGGTCCAGCACCCGTCGGACCTCCCGGCGCATCATGCGGGCATAGACCGGTCCCCGGTGGTCCGCCATCGCCCAGACGGCCTGTTCGATCTCCGTGGCGTCGGCGGGGTCCAGCACGGTCATGCCCGGCAGCGTGCGCATCAATGAGAGATCCTCGATGGCCTGGTGGGTGGGGCCCAGCCGGGAGGTGAGGCCCGGGATCATCCCGACCAGTTTCACGTTGGCCCCGTGCATCGCCACCTGGACGCAGACCTGCTCGTAGGCCCGCCGGGTCAGGAAGACCCCGAAGGAGTGGACGAAGGGGACCTGGCCCTCGAAGGCCATTCCCACCGCGATGTCCACCTCGTTCTGCTCCGCCGATCCCACGTTGAAGAAACGGTCCGGGAAGCGCTGCTGGAAGGCGTCGATCTCCGTTGAATTCCCCAGGTCGGCCCCCAGGACGACGACCTCGGGCCGGGCCTCGCCCACCGCCACCAGCGTCCGCCGGTAGGGTCCCGTCTCCTCCTGGGGCTGCGCCAGCAGCAGGTCTTCCATCAAGTCCTCCCTGGTCCCGGATGCCTCAGACCGCGTCGGTATCCGCCTGGAGTTCCCTCCGGGCCTGGTCGGCCATCGAGGCGTCGAGGCGCGCGTAGTGGAAGCCCGGGTGGCCCTCCATGAACGAGACCCCCTTGCCACGAATGGTGCGTCCCAGCACCAGTCCCGGCCGGTCCCGTTCCGGCATCGTCAGGCGATCGAGGGCGGCGCAGACCGCCGGCAGGTCGTTCCCGTCCACCTCCTCGACATCCCAGCCGAAGGCCCGGTACTTGTCCCCCAGGGGCTCCATGTTCATCACCTCGGCCGTGGGTCCGTCGACCTGGAACCCGTTGGCGTCGATCAGGGCCACCAGGGAGCCCAGGCGGAAGTGGGCCGCACTGGCCGCCGCCTCCCAGACCTGCCCTTCGTCCTGTTCCCCGTCGCTCATCAGCACGAAGACCCGGTGGGTCCGCCCGGAACGGCGGGCCGCCAGGGCCATGCCGACGCCCAACGAGAGGACCTGCCCGAGGGAGCCGCCGCTGACCTCGACCCCCGGGACCGTGCCCCGATGGGTCGCCAGTTCGAGAGGGGAGCCGTCGTCCTTGAAGGTCCAGAGCCAGTCCTTCGGGAAGTAGCCCCGGTCGGCCAGGATGGCGTAGAGGGCCAGGGCATAGTGCCCCGGAGACAGCAGCACCCGGTCCCGATCCGCGGCCTCGGGGGCTGCGGCATCACCGGCGGCATAGCGGTAATGGACCGCAGCCAGCAGGTCGATGCCCGAGAGGGCCTGGGCGAGATAGGCTCCCCCGGTCCGCCAGGCGACCTCGATCATGAGGTCACGGAGGGCCTGGGTCTTCTGGTGCAGTTCCGGGAGGTCCAGAGGACGAAACAGGGATCGGTTCCACGTCACGGGCAGACCTCCTTCCCGGGAGCCGACCCGGTCCTGGTCCGGGCTCCTCCCGCTACTTCGCGCCTCGGGGGAAGGCCTGGTCCACGAGTGACGGGATCTCCTTCCAGACGGCCGTGGGGACCTTGCTCATCTCGAAGTCCCAGCGAACCCGGTCCTGGAGCCGCTTGAGGGCGGCGTCCCGGGACCAGCCGAGGCGGGCCAGAAGGGAGGCCCGCTCCAGGATCTCCCGCCGGATGGCCTCCTCGAAGCGCCCCGACAGTCTTCGTTCCCAGGACTCGTTTCGTTTCGGGGACCACCAGTCGAACCCCATCGGGACCTCCCATGCCGTTCGGGCGACGGAATGATCATGCCTCCGGTCGCCCCTTGTCAACTTGTCGGGGGGCGGGGGGCGGAGTAGGCTTCCCGGCCTCGGAACGGAGGTCCGGGTGGGCAGCGGCGGGGACCTGGCGCGGCGACGAGGCATCGGGGGACTGCCTCGGAGCGTCGAGGAGATGCTGGAGGGACCGGGGCACCGGGACGTCCCGGTGGCGGGCCTGGAGCAGGCGGCCCTGGTGGCGGCCACCCTGGCTGGCATCCACGGGCGGTCCCTGGTGCTGGTGGCCCCGCGACCGGACCTGGCGGAACGGGCCGCCCAGGTGGCCCGCTGGATTCTCCAGGGAGGGCCGACTCCCCATGCCTTCCCCCGGTGGGTCCGGAGCGCCGAGTCCCCCTACGAGGAGGTGGTGGAAGGCCCCTTTCTGGCGGCGGCTCGCCTGGGGACCCTGGGCTTCCTGGCCTTTTCCGACCAGCCCTTCTTCTGGGCCGTGGACGGGGCCCTTGCCGCCCGGGGGGTGCTGCCCTTCCGGGTCTTTTGCGAAGGGGTCTTCCGGCTGGAGGTGGACCAGGATGCGGACCTGACCGCGCTGGTGGAAACCCTCGCCCAGGCCGGGTATCGCCGGGTACAGACCGTTTCGGAAATCGGGGAGTTCGCGGTCCGGGGCGGGGTGGTGGACCTCTACACGCCGCTCCAGGAGGACCCGGTCCGGGCCGAGTGGGACGGGGACCGCATCGCCCGGATGCGGCTCTTCGATCCGGCGACCCAGCGGGCCGAGCGGCCCCTGCACCGCACCTGGGTGGTGCCGGTCTGGGAGGTCCCGGGAGATCCGGGGGCGCAACGGGAGGCCCTCATTCGACTGCGGGACTTCGCCGCGGCCCGCGGGGTTTCCGGGACCCGGGTGGCGGAGGTCGAGGAGGCCATCGCCGCCGGGCGGACCGCCCCGGGCTTTCCGGCGATGCTGCCGCTGCTTCACGGTCCCCTGGATCTTCCCCTGGACTACCTGCGGGAGGAGGCCCTGGTCGTCGTGCTGGACCCCGAGGCCTGTCGGGACGGCGCCGACGGGGCCCTGGAGGACCTGCGACAACAGGTGCGGGCCTACGGTGGTCCTCCGCGGCTGGCAGCGGACCCCGAGGACCTGGCGGTGCCGGGGCAGCGGATGATCGAGGCGCTGCGAGCTCGTCCGGGCACCTGGACGCTCCGGATCGGGACCGATGGCATCCTGGGCCCGAGTCCCGGGGAACTGGCGTCTCCGACCTGGACCCGGGCCTCGGCGGCGGACCTCCCGGTAGCCGACCGGGTCCGGGGGATGCGGGACCTCCTGGCCGGGGCCCTGGAGGCCGGAAAGCGGGTGTTGTTGCTGGCCCCCTCGGAGAACGAGGCGGACCGCGTTCGGACGATCCTGGCCTCCGAGGACGTTCCCTCCACCCGGGCCCTCCGGGACGGACTGCTGGAGGTCTGGAGGGCTCCGGGGCCCCGGGGAGAGGTCCGCATCGGAGTCGGCAGGACCCGTCGGCCCTTCGGCATCGAGGCCACGGGACTGCTGGTGATCCCCACGGAGGCCGTCTTCGGCGTCAAGGACGTCCTCTCGGTCCGCAAGGGGGAGCGAAGGGGTGCCCGGGCCCTGACCGAGTGGCGGGACCTGCGTCCTGGGGACCTGGTGGTGCATCGGGAACACGGGATCGGGCGCTTCGAGGGCCTCGTCCCGATGGACCTCCAGGGGCGCACCGTGGACTGCCTGGTGCTGTGCTACGCCGCGGGGGATCGCCTCTACGTCCCGGTGGACCGATCGGACCAGTTGGAGAAGTACATCGGGGCCGGGGAGGGGACTCCGGGGACGCTGGACCGTCTGGGGAGCCCCGTCTTCGCCCGTCGCAAGGCCAGGGCCCGCAAGGCGGCCCGGGACATCGCCGGTCGCCTGAAGGCCCTCTATGCCCGGCGCATGGCGGCCTCGGCCCGGGCGCTGGATCCGCCCGACAATGACTACCGGGAGTTCGAGGCCACCTTCCCCTACGAGACCACGCCGGACCAGGAGCGCGCCATCGAGGAGGTGATCGAGGACCTCCTCCGGGATCGTCCGATGGACCGGCTGGTCTGTGGCGACGTGGGGTTCGGCAAGACCGAGGTGGCCATCCGGGCGGCCTGGCTCACGGTGCAGCAGGGCCTCCAGGTGGCGGTGCTGGTCCCGACGACCCTGCTGGCCGAGCAGCATCGCCTGAACTTCCTGGCCCGGTTTCGCCAGACTCCGGTGGTGATCGAGTCCCTGTCCCGGTTCAAGGGGCCTCGGGAGGCCCGACGGGTACTGGACGGACTCGCGGACGGGTCCGTGGACATCGTGATCGGGACCCACCGGATCCTCTCCGAGGACGTCCGGTTCCGGCGCCTGGGCCTCCTGGTGGTGGACGAGGAGCACCGCTTCGGCGTGGTCCACAAGGAGCGCCTGCGGGAGATCTCCACGGCGGTGCACACCCTCACGCTCACGGCGACTCCCATCCCCCGGACCCTTCACATGGCCCTGGCGGGCATCCGGGACCTGTCGGTGATCGCCACCCCGCCCCAGGATCGCCTGGCGGTCCGGACCTTCGTGGCGCGGCCTGCCCCGGACCTGATCCGGTCGGCCATCCTCCGGGAGATCGGGCGCCAGGGGCAGACCTTCTTCGTGCACAACCGGATCGAGGACATCTACGACTTCGCCGACCGGGTGCAGCGCCTGGTCCCGGAGGCCCGGGTCACGGTGGCCCACGGGGCGATGTCCGCCGACGACCTGGAGTCGGTGATGGGGGCCTTCGTCCGGGGAGAGAAGGATACCCTGGTCTGCACGACCCTGATCGAGTCGGGGATCGACATCGCCACCGCGAACACCCTTCTGGTCGACCGGGCGGACACCCTGGGCCTGGCCCAGTTGTACCAGTTGCGGGGACGGGTCGGCCGGAGTTCCGAGCAGGCATGGTGCTACCTGCTGGTGCCCGACCCCTCCCGGATGACCGAGGAGGCCCGGCGACGCATCGAGGCCATCGAGCGCTTCTCGGACCTGGCCTCGGGCTTCCATCTGGCGTCGATGGACCTGGAGATCCGGGGCGCCGGGGATCTGCTGGGGGCGGACCAGTCGGGGCATCTGGCGGCGGTGGGGCTCGACCTCTTCCTGGAGATGCTCCAGGACGCCCTGCGGGAGGCCTCCGGGGAGGAGCCCCCCGAGCGGCTGGACACGGAGGTGCGGCTGCGGGTCGATGCCCGGATTCCGCCCGAGTATCTCCCGGACGAGACGCTGCGCCTGCGGGCCTACCGGCGCCTGGCCCGGGCCGAAGACCTCCGGGAGGTGACTCGGGCGGCCGGGGAACTGGCGGACCGGTACGGGCGCCCGCCGCCTCCCGTGGAGCGGCTCCTGGGGCTGATCCGGGTCAAGGTGCTGGCCAGGGCCCTGGGGATCCAGCAGGTGATCGAGAAGGGGACGTCCGTGCGACTCGTCGCGGCGCCAGGCCGGGAGGCAGGGCTTGATCAGGTCGCCGCGGCCGGGGTCTCCCGGGGCCTGAGGGGCCTGTCGCGGCCGGGACCCGGCATCCTGGAGGTGCCCATCCCCAGGACCGTGGGGGTGGTGGCGATGCTGGAATCGCTGCTGGGGAGCGGCGACGGTTCCAACATCTCCAGGGTTCCCGGATGACCCCCTGACCTCGAAGGCGTGTTTCCCCAGGGAAGGACAGGCGGTCGGGGGAGTTTTCCCGACGGCGGGAATGGGGTAGAAAGGGGCCGAACAGGCTGGGCGGAGACGATGGCCGAGGGACGCGGAAGGAACCGGGGGTGGTGGGCGCTGCCGGTGCTGCTGGCCGGCCTGGCGATTTCCTGGGGCATCCGGCCCCAGAAGCCCCGGCAGGAGGACGCGGCGGTGCCGGCACCGGCTCCCGGGGAGACGGCCCATGCGGCCGATGACTGGGTGGTCGGGAGCATCGGGGACCGGCAGGTGACCTTCGGGGAACTGGAGCGGGTGATCCAGTCCCTGCCGGTGCATGCCCGGGTCCGCTACCAGTCCTACGACCGACGCCGGGACTTCCTGGAGGCCTACCTCCAGGTGCTGGCCCTGGCGGCCCACGCCGCCGAGGAGGGCTACGGCCGGGATCCGGTCGTCGTGGAGCGCCTGAAGGCCGAGGCGGTGGAGCGGTTCCTCCGGGAACGGGAGGACCTCTGGGTCCGGTCTTCCGACATTCCCGATGAGGAGGTCCGTCGGTACTACGAGGCCCATCCCGGGGAGTTCCATCGCCCTGCCCAGGGGCGCTTCCTGCAGGTCGTCGTGAAGGACCGGCAGTTCGGGGAGCGGGTGCTGCTGCGGCTCCGGGCGGCACTGGAGTCCTCGGCGGTGGACCCGGTGCGGACCTTCCGCCAGCAGGCGGAGCGGTATCGATCGGGACCCGACGCCTCCGGATGGGACTGGGACCTGGGATGGCGCCCCACGCCGGAGGATGCCGCCCTTCCGCCCTCGGTGCGGGAGGCCCTGGGCCGGATGCGCGAGGACTGGACCTGGGAGGGGCCCGTGGAGTCCCCCCTGGGCTTCCACGTTCTCTTCCGGGCAGAGTCCCGGGAGGCCGTGGACCTGACGTTGGCCCAGGCCCGGCCCGCCGTGCTGGAACGGCTGGTGGCGGCCCGCCAGGAGGCGCTGCGCCGGGCCTTCCTGGAGGAGGTTCGCCGGGAGTCCGGGGTGACGGTGCACCAGGAGGTGGCCGACCGGGTGGCGGAAGAGGCGCGCCGGGAATGGGCGGAGCGGCCACGCCCGGAGGGAGAATCGCCATGAGGAACGGACGGTCCGTGGTGCTGGCGGGTGGTCTGGTCCTGGCCCTGGGGATTCCGGCGAGGGGGCAGGAGTCTCCTCCGGAGCCCCCGGCGGGGAAGGCCGTCGCCTCCCCTCTCGGGCAGGGCAGTTCCGCCGCCGCGGCGATTCCCGCGGGGGAGATTGATCGGGTGGTGGCCTCCGTGGGGGCCGAGGCCATCACGTTCCGGGAGGTGCTGGACCGTGTCCGGATGTCCGGGGGTCCCCGACCGACGGGGAGCGAGGCCGCAGTGCCGACGCCCGCGGAGTTGCGGGCTGCCCTGGACGACCTCGTGGCCGAGCGGCTGCTGCTGGCCGAGGCCCGCCGCCTCTCCCTGACGGTCTCCGACGCCGACGTGGACCGCCAGATCGAACAGATCCGCAGCCAGAACCAGTGGAGCGAGAGCGACTTCGCCCAGGCCATCCGGATGCTGGGATTCCCGACGATGGAGGCCTACCGGGCCCATGCCCGGATGGAGCTGCTCAAGACGCAGGTCCTCCGGGTGAAGGTGGGGTCCAAGGTCCACATCACGGACCGGGAGGTGGACGAGGAGTTCCAGCGCCGGCACCCGGACAACGCCGAGGACGAGGTGCACCTGGCCCACATCGTGTTCCTGGTGCCGGAGGACGCGGACCTGCCGGCCCTGGAGGCCCTGGCCAGGAAGGCCGACGAGGTCCAGAAGGAGGTCGCGACCGGGTCGGCTCCCTTCGAGGAGTACGCTCGTCGTTACAGCCAGGACGGCAGCGCTCCCCGGGGGGGCGATGTTGGCTGGTTCACCCGGGGGAAGCTGCAACTGGCGCTGGAGAACGTCGCCTTCGCACTGGAGGTGGGAGAGGTCTCGCCGGTGGTCCAGTCAGCGTTGGGGTTCCACATCCTGAAGGTGCTGGAGCGCCGCCGGGCGCCCCTGGCGGACCCCGAGGAGGCCCGGCGCCGGATCCGGTTCGACCTCTCGGAGGCCGCCTTCTCGCGCCTCTACCGGGAGTACCTGGAAGGCCTCAAGACCACCGGACGGGTGATCCTCCGGGGCCTTCCGGGAGTCCCGGAGTCCTGACCGACCCCGGGGACCCTCGAGGTCCCGGGGGTTGCACGGCATCCCGTCCCTCCCAAGCGCCGCACTCCTGGGCCGCAACGTCCTTCCGGGATAAACTTGACAACTAAGTCATATTTCCCCATCGTATCGGGTGGACGGCGGCAGGAGCCACCGATGCGAGTGAGCGCCACCGAGGAACACGGCCTGAGGTGCCTGATGCGACTGGCCGTCTGCTGGCAGGCTGGCCGGGACACCACCCTCGGGGAGGTGGCCCGGGACGAGGGGCTGACCCAGGCCTACGTGGCGAAGTTGATGTCGATCCTCCGGAATGCAGGGCTCGTTCGAAGCATTCGGGGTTCCCGGGGAGGCGTCGCCCTGGCCCGGGACCCCGGGCAGATTTCGGTGGCGGAGGCCCTGGCGGCCCTGGCAGGGCGGGCCGTCCGTACCGGCCCGTGCCTCGACGACCGGGAGCAGCCCTGCGGCCAGGCCGCCTCGTGCGGCCTGCGCCCGGTCTGGATGCGGGTCGAGGAGGCCCTGGACGGAATCCTGGGTGGCATCTCCCTGGCGGACCTGGTCCGGAACGGACGCCTGGAGGCCACCCGGCGCTTTGGGCGGCCCAGGGACGATGTTGCCGACGAGGGTTCCGCCACCCGGTCGGAGGAAGGGCGTTGCGGTCACGGTGGAATCGTCGCCCACCCGGAAGGGCGGGCCGCGGGAGCGTAGCGGCCGGAGGCCCGCGCGTGAAGCCCGGGGAAAGGACGCGCCGCGACCCGTGAGGCGGCGAGGGGGAGGGGGCGGATCCCTTCCTTTCTTGCGGGGAACATCGGCGGGACAGGCGCCTCGGTCGAGGCCGAGGCTCGAGGGAGGCAAGATGGAGGCGGACCGGAACCAGCAGGTGCAGGGGGACCCCATCCTGGAGGTCCGGGACCTCCGGGCGTCGGTGGGGGATCGTGCCATCCTTCGGGGCGTGGACCTCATCGTGCGCCGGGGGGAGGTCCATGCCGTGATGGGACGCAACGGCAGCGGCAAGAGCACCCTCTCCCACGTGCTGATGGGCCACCCGGCCTACCGGGTGGACGGCGGTGAGGTGCGCTTCCTGGGTCGGGACCTGCTCCAGATGGACGTCACCGAGAGGGCCCGGGCGGGCCTCTTCCTGGGCTTCCAGCAACCGGTTGCGGTGCCGGGCGTGACGGTGACCCACTTCCTGCGAAGCGTGCTCCGAAGTCGGGGACGGGACCTGCCGGCCCGGGAGTTCCGGGGGATCCTCCGGAAGGCCTTCGACGAACTGGGCATTGCCGACGAGTTCGCAGGCCGCTCCCTCAACGACGGCTTCTCCGGCGGCGAGCGGAAGCGCCTGGAGGTGCTCCAGTTGCGCCTGCTGCGGCCGGTCCTGGCCCTCATGGACGAGACGGACAGCGGGCTGGACATCGACGCCCTGAAGGTCGTCTCGGAGGGCATCAACGCATCGATCCGGGACGGGGTGTCGGTGGTCCTGGTGACCCACTACCAGCGGATCCTCCAGTACGTGCATCCCCACCTGGTGCACGTCTTCCTCGACGGGCGGGTGGCCCGGAGCGGGGGCCCGGAACTGGCCCGGGTGCTGGAGGAACGGGGATACGACTGGATCGATGCGCCCCAGGCCTGAGGGCATCGGGCCGGAAAGGAGGCGGGACATGGAATCGAGCGGCGCCGGATCCCTGGTCGGCGACTACCAGTACGGGTTCCATGACGAGGAGCGCAGCGTGTTCCAGACCCGACGGGGACTGGACGCCGACGTCGTGCGGCAGATCAGCGCCCTCAAGAACGAGCCCGCCTGGATGCTGGAGTTTCGGCTCAAGGCCCTCGGGCTCTTCCAGGGCCGCCCGATGCCCCGGTGGGGCAACACGGAGGTCCTGGACGCCATCGACTTCGACCGGATCATCTACTACGTGCGGGCGATGGAGGGCCAGGGGCGGACCTGGGAGGAGGTTCCCGAGGGGATCAAGCGGACCTTTGACCGCCTGGGGATCCCGGAGGCCGAGCGGAAGTTCCTCGCGGGAGTCACCGCCCAGTACGACTCCGAGGCGGTCTATCACTCGATCCAGGCCGAGTTGGAGCAGCAGGGGGTCATCTTCCTGGACATGGACTCGGGTCTGCGCCTCCACGGGGATCTGGTGCGCCAGTACTTCGGGACCGTGATTCCCCCGAACGACAACAAGTTTGCGGCCCTGAACTCGGCGGTGTGGTCCGGCGGGTCCTTCGTCTACGTGCCGCCGGGGGTCCAGGTCCGGGTACCGCTCCAGGCCTACTTCCGCATCAACACCCGGGACATGGGCCAGTTCGAGCGGACCCTGATCATCGCCGACGAGGGGTCCAGCGTGCACTACATCGAGGGATGCACGGCCCCCATCTGGTCGTCGGACAGCCTTCACTCGGCGGTGGTGGAACTGGTCGCCCGGAAAGGCGCCCGGATCCGCTACACCACCATCCAGAACTGGTCCAAGAACGTGCTGAACCTCGTGACGAAACGGGCGGTGGCCCACGAGGACGCCACGGTGGAGTGGGTGGACGGCAACCTGGGCAGCCGCCTCACGATGAAGTATCCCGCCATTCACCTGGTGGGGCCCCGGGCCCACGGGGAGGTCCTCTCGATCGCCTTCGCCGGGGCCGGACAGCACCAGGACGCCGGGGCGAAGGTGATCCATGCGGCGCCGGACACGACGTCGTCGATCACCTCGAAGTCCATCAGCAAGGACGGCGGTCGGGCCTCCTACCGGGGCCTCGTGAAGGTGTACCCGGGCGCCCGGGGGGCCCGGGTGAACGTTCGCTGCGATGCCCTGCTCCTCGATGAAGACTCCCGGTCGGACACCTGGCCCACGATGGAGATCGGGGAGGCGCGGGCTGCCGTGGGCCACGAGGCGACGGTCTCGAAGGTCAGCGAGGAGCAGTTGTATTACCTCCGGAGCCGCGGCCTCACGGAGGCCGAGGCGACGCTCATGATCGTGAACGGGTTCATCGAGCCCTTCGTGAAGGAACTGCCCATGGAGTACGCGGTGGAACTGAACCGCCTCATCGCGCTGGAGATGGAGGGGGCCGTCGGATGAACGGGATGCTTCTGGAGCAGCAGTGGCGGGACTCTCGTCGCCGGGAGGCCCTGGAGGCCCTGGGCCGCCTGGAGATGCCGACCCGGGCGACCCATCGGTGGCGGTTCACGGACCCGGCGACCCTGCTGCCGGAAGGCAGCCTCGCGGCGGCGGCCGGAGTCGCCGGGACGGCCCCCCTGGTGGAGGTCGTCCTGCCGCCCGGGGCCCGGGAGCAGGGGGTCGAGGTGGGGGACCTGGCGCTGGACCACCAGCCGTCCTTCGTGGGGGAGTTCCTGGGTCGCCTGTCGCCGGTCCGGGAGGACCCGTGGCTCGCCCTGATCCTGGGGACCTTCCGGGGGGGCGTTGCGATTCGGGTCCCGGCCGGCCTCCGGCTGGAGGACCCGATTCGGGTCCAGGTCCAGGCGACGGCGCCCGACGGAGGGGCCGTGATGGGCCGGACCCTGCTCGTGCTGGGCGAGGGGGCCCAGGCCCAGGTGGACGAGGATTTGCAGGTGCTGTCCGGTCATGCCGGGTGGGCCTCCGAGGCGGTCCTGGCCAGGGGGGCCCGGCTGGTCCATCGACGGGTCGAGGAGGTGGCGATGGGGGCCTCGGCCTTCGCCCGGGCGGACTGGGTCCTGGAGGGTCAGGCCTTCCTCGATCACGGCCACGGAGTCCTGTCCCGAGGCGTGCTGAAATCGGAAGCGGCCGCGGTCCTGGGGGCGGCCGGGGCCGAGGTCCGGGGCAACGCCCTGATTGTCGCGGGGGAGCGGGCCCGGGCGGACTGGCGGGTCACGGTGGAACACCGGGAGGGGAACACCCGGAGTCGGCAGGCGGTTCGGGCGGCGGCGGCCCGGAAGGCCCGAGCGGCCTTCACGGGACTGCTGGAGATTGCCCCGGGGGCCCGGAACAGCGAGGCCTACGAGGAGGCTCGTGGCCTGCTCTGGGACCCGACGGCCGCAGTGGACCTCCTGCCGGAACTGGAGATCCGGAACCACGACGTCCAGTGCTCCCACGGGGCTGCGGTGGCCCCCCTGGACGAGGAGGCCCGGTACTATCTGGAGAGTCGTGGCCTGGACCCCCAGACGGCTCGCCGTCTGCTCCTGGAGGGGTTCCTCCGGGGGGTCCTGGAGGACCATCCTCGGGGGGAGGAGTGGCTGGATCGGGCCTGGGGCCTCCTGTCGCGCGAGGAACCGCGAGGGGCGGCATGAAGCGAATCGACCTGGGAACGCTGGACGACTGGGCCGTGGGCGAGGGGCGGCGGGTCTCGGCCGGGGAGGACGAGGTGCTCGTGGTCCGGGTGGGAGATCGGCTGGTGGCGGTGGGGGCCTTCTGCAGCCATGAGGACCTGCCCCTGGAGGGGGGATCCCTGGTGGGCGAGGACCTCTGGGAGTGTCCCCACCACGGGGGGCGGGTCGTGTTGTCCACCGGGGCCCCAGGCGGGATGCCGGTGGTGGCGCCGGTGGCCACGTTCCCCGTCCGGGAGGTCGAGGGCCGCCTGGTGCTGGAAGTGGAGTAGGGCACGATGTGGAACCTGGAGGCAATCCGGCGGGAGTTCCCGATCCTGGGGCGGACGGTGGCGGGAAGGCGTCTGGTCTATCTGGACAACGCGGCGACCTCCCAGAAGCCCCGGGTGGTGCTGGAGGCCATCCGAAACCACTTCGAACGGTCCAACGCCAATGTCCACCGGGGGGTGCATCGCCTCTCGGAGGAGTCCACCGAGGCCTACGAGGGGGCCCGGCGGGTGATCGCCCGGTTCCTGGGTGCCCAGGGGCCCGACGAACTGGTCTTCGTGCGCAACGCGACCGAGGCCGTCAACCTGGTGGCCCATGCCTACGGGGATCGCCACCTGGGACCTGGGGACGAGGTGCTCGTCTCGGAGATGGAGCACCACTCGAACCTGGTTCCGTGGCACCTGCTGGCCCGGCGCACCGGTGCCCGGGTCCGGGCCGTCCCGATCTCCGACGAGGGGATCCTGGACCTGGGGGCGCTTCGGGAGGCGCTCGGGGAGGGCCGGGTCCGGCTGGTGGCCCTCACGGCGGTGTCCAACGTGCTGGGGACCCGGAACCCCATCCCGGAGGTGGCCCGGTGGGCCCACGAGGCCGGGGCCCTGCTGCTGGTCGACGGGGCCCAGGCGGTTCCCCACCTGCCGATCCGGTTCCAGGAGTCGGGAGCGGACTTCCTGGCCTTCTCGGGCCACAAGGCCCTGGGTCCGATGGGGATCGGGGGGCTGCTGGTCCGCCGGGACCTTCATGACCGGATGGACCCCTTCCTGGGCGGCGGGGAGATGATCCGGGAGGTGACGCTGGAAGGGGCGACGTTTGCGGACCCGCCGCACCGCTTCGAGGCGGGGACCCCCGACGTGGCCGGAGCCGTGGGCCTGCGGGCCGCGGTGGAGTTCCTGGAGACCCTGGGCATCGAGGCAGTGGCGGACCACGCGATGCGCCTGGGGACCTACGCCCGGCGGCGCCTCCAGGAGGAGGTGCCGGGGATCCGACTGCTGGGGCCCGTCCCCGGGCCGGCGGCCACCGGGAGCGTGGTGACCTTCGACCTGCCGGGAGTGCATCCCCACGACATCGCCCAGGGACTGGACCGGCGAGGCATCGCGGTCCGGGCGGGCCATCACTGCTGCCAGCCGTTGCACCGGCGCCTGGGACTCGTGGCCACGACCCGGGCCTCCTTCCACGTCTTCAACGGCGAGGACGACGTGGACGCCCTGGTGGAGGCCCTGGTGGAGGTCCGGCGGGAGATGACCGCCCCGGCCGCCGGGGCCCCGGGGACGGCCCGGGATGCGGAGCCCGCCGACGCCCTGTTCCGGGAGGTGGTGATGGACCACTACCTGCACCCCGCGGGCCGGGAACCCCTGGAGCAGGCCACGGTCGAGTGGGAGGGACGCAACCCCCTCTGTGGGGACCATGTCCACCTGCGCATGCGACTGGAGGACGGGCGAATCGCCGGGCTCCAGGTGGACGGCGAGGGCTGCTCCATCAGCGTGGCGTCGGGGTCCATGATGGCGGAGCACCTGCGGGGTCGCACGCTGGAGGAGGCCAGGCGGCTGCTCTCGGCGGTCCGGGCGATGTTCCGGGGGGAGCCGCTACCCGGGGACCTGGACCTGGGGGACGTGAAGGTGCTCGAGAAGGTCCGGGACCTCCCGGTCCGGGTCAAGTGTGCCCTGCTGGCCTGGACGACCGCCGAGGAGGGACTGGACCACGCCGGGGCGGAGGTTCCCCGGACCGCAGGGGAGGTGTCCGATGGCCACGCGTGAGGCGATCTATGACGCCCTGTCCCGGGTGACGGAGCCGGAGACCGGCTGCTCCCTCACGGACTTGGGGCTGGTGTTGGACGTGGACGTGGACTCCGCCGGGCGGAGTGCCGTGGTGAAGATGGCCCAGGTGCCCCTGGCCCGGCGCCTGGTCCGGCAGGTCCGGGAGGCCCTGGAGGCCCTGGGGGACCTGGAGGATGGCCGGTTGGAGTTCGTCCGGGACCCGCCCTGGCTGCCGGAGGTGATGGCGACCCCCGAGGCCCGGCGGGCCCTGGCCGAGGCCGAGCAGCGCCCGAGGCCCCCGGCGGAGGTCGACGAGGTGCGGCAACTGGTCGGCGAGGTCCTGGACCCGGAACTGGGGTACTCCCTGGCCGACCTGGGGCTGATCTACGGTGTCGAACTGGACCCGGAGGGGCACACGGCCCGGATCCGGATGTCCCTGACCTCCCCGATGTGTCCCGTCGGGCCCTACCTGATGGATGCGGTGCGCCATGCGGCGCTGCTCGCCCGAGGGGTGCAGGATGCGACGGTGGAACTGGTCTGGGACCCTCCCTGGGACCCCCGGACAATGGCCTCCGAGGACGTCAAGATGGACCTGGGCCTCTGACGGCCCCTCGGGCCGCCGGGGTCAGATCCGGATTCCCTGCCAGGTCCCCGACAGGAACTTCCAGGTCATCGCCGTGGCGAGTCCCAGGATGTAGACCACCGCGGCGATGAAGACCCCCGTGAGGCCCAGGCCCAGCGGCAGGGCCAGCAGCCAGGAGAGCGGCACCAGACAGAGGAAGTGGAGGCTGATCTCGACCCACATCACGAACCGGTTGGCCCCGGCGCCAAAGAGGGCCTGGGCCAGCACCAGACCGAATCCCATCGCGAAGGAGAAGACCCCGACGATCCGCATCGAGGTCCGCCCGGCGTCCAGCACCTCGATGTCGTGAGAGAAGATGCCCATGGCCTGGTCCGGGAAGAGGGCCATGAGCAGGCCCACGGTGCCTGCAAAGAGGGTCGCCATCCGGACCGAGGTCCAGGCGTAGTGGCGTGCCTCCTCGGGATGACCTCGACCCAGGTTCTGGCTCACCAGCGTGGCCGTCGCGATTCCCAGGCCCATGCAGGCCATGATGTTCAGGAACAGGAGGTCGAAGATCACCTTGGTGGCCGCCGCGTGGATCGGCGCATGGCCTGCCGTCAGGGCCCTCCAGGCCTCGGGGGTCGCCTGCAAGGGGGCCAGGGCCTGGATCCACTCCAGCCGGGCCGCCGCAAGACCCGAGGTGGCCTCGGCGGCCTGCCGGTCCAGCAACCCCACCCAGTGGTAGGTCACCAGGATTCCCAGCATCAGCACCGCCGTGGCCACCCCCGACGGAAGCGAGAGACGGGCGATTCCCCAGAGGACCCTCCGATCCAGGTTGCGGCCGTGGAAGATCGCGTAGGTCTTCCGGTATCGCTCCCGAAGCACGAACCCGACCATGATCGCGAGCCCGAAGTAGGAGGCCACCAGGGCCGCGACCCCGGCTCCCAGGACGTTCATCCGGGGCGCCCCCAGCAGCCCGAAGACCAGCACCGCCGCCAGGCCGGCGTTGACCAGGTTCATCAACACCGCGGTGATCAGGTGGTAGTGCGTCTTTCCGAGGCCGTCGAAGAAGGACTTCACCGACAGGGTGGCGACCATGGCCAGGATGCCCGCGAACCGGGCCCGGGCGTAAGGGACCCCCTCGGCCAGCACCGCCTCGTTGTCCGTGAAGAGGCGGAAGATCGGCCGCGTGAAGACGACCGCCAGGATCGTCACCACCGTGCCGGCGGCCAGCCCCAGCACCAGGGAGTTGAAGGCCACCGTTCCGGCCCCGGCGGGGTCATTCTCCCCGACGCGGCGGGCCGTCAGCGCCTGGGTGCCCACCGAGATGGCTCCGACGAATCCCCCGATCAGCCAGTGGAGCAGCACCGAGTACCCCAGGGCCGCCTGTCCGGCGATGGAGTGCTCCTTCGGCAGCAACCCCACCAGGATCGTGTCCAGCTGGTTGATGAAGGTCTGGGTCAGCATGGCCGCCATCACGGGCCAGGCGATGTGGAGGATGGTCCGGGACCGGGAGGGGTCTGGGAGGATCGTTCCGAGGAGGCGTCCCTTCATCGCGGGCGAAGCCTATCCAGGTTGTTCCTCGTTTGTCCAGTGGTCGCTGGCCACCCCGGACAGGCGCGATTCTTGCTAGACTCGGGAACATGAGTCCATGGGACCGACAGACGGCCTCGTTCCCCCTGCCGCGACCCCTCTCGGCCGCGGTGGTCGGGGTCCTGGCGGCCACGTTGGCACTGCTGTGGCTCGCGGCCTTTGCGATGGTCCAGCGGGCCATTCGGGAGCACCTCCACGCCGTGGCCTTCCAGGGCACCGTCGCCCTCCAGGGACTCCTCCGGGAGGCGGGGCCTCCGGGTCCGGAGCGTCTCCGGAAGGCCTTTCAGGAGTTCGAGTTCCAGGGCGTGCTGGCGGCGGCGCTGTTCCGGGGCGACGGCCACCTCATGGCGGCGACCGAGGAGGGCGTCTTCGACGAGTCGGCGGCGGCGATGGCCCGGGCCGCGATGGAGGACCACGCCGTGACAAGTCGGGAGGTGGTCTCTCGGGGTGGCGCCCGGGCCCTGCGGGTCGCGATGCCCAGGCCCCCCCCGCCCGGTCGTCCCGGTCCTGGATGGGCGGGCGGTCCCGGGAGAGGGGACGCGGGCGAGGACCGCCGGCCCGGGGTCGTGATGCTGGTGGACGTGGACCCGGCCCTGGGGGCGCCGCTGCGCCGGTGGCTCTGGGCCCAGGGAATCGCCTCGCTGGCCATCGTCCTGGCCCTGGAGGCGACACGGCGCCGGGCCCGTCGGGCGGTGGCGGCCTACGAGGCCCTGGAGCGGGAGTCCCGGCGGCGGGAGGTCCTGGCTCGCCTGGGGGAGATGTCGGCGGTGCTGGCCCACGAGGTTCGTAATCCCCTGGCGGCGCTCAAGGGCCACCTGCAACTGCTCCAGGAGGACCTGGCTGGCGATGACCGGCGTGGGAAGCGGCTCGAGGTGGTGCTCGGGGCGACCGCCCGGCTGGAGTCCCTGGTGCGGGACCTGCTGGAGTCCACGTCGGACCGCCCGGCGGACCGCCAGGAGGTGCCGCTGGGCGAGGTGGTGGCCGCGTCCCTGGACCTGGCCGGCGAGGTCCCGGGGCCGACCCTCGAGGTCCAGGGAGACGATCTCGGCACGGTGCGGGTCGATGTCCAACGGGTGCCCCGAATGATCGGCAACCTGATCCAGAATGCCCGGGAGGCCGCCGGGCCCGAAGGCCGGATCCGACTGACCATCCTCCGGGGTGATGGGGCCGTGCGGTTCCTGGTCGAGGACACGGGGCCGGGGTTGCCGGAGGCCGAGGCCGATCGGGTCTTTCAACCCTTCGTGACCGGCAAGGCTCGAGGAACGGGGCTGGGACTCTTCATCGCGCGGCGGGTCGCCGAGGCCCATGGAGGCACCCTGACGGCGGGACGATCGGAGGACCTGGGTGGGGCCCGGTTCGAGGCCCGGATTCCCGAGGAGTGAATCCCGATGGCATGGATCCTGGTGGTCGAGGACGACGTTCCCGTCCGGTCGTTCGTGGCCGATGCCCTGCGGGCCTCGGGACACCGGGTCGAGGAGGCGGGGGAGGCGGCGACGGCCCTGGAACGGGTCCGGGGCCAGGACGTCGACGTGGTGATCACGGACCTGAAGATGCCCGGCCGATCGGGCCTGGATCTGCTCCGGGACGTCCGGGCCCTGGCGGATCCTCCGGAGGTCGTGGTGCTGACGGCCCATGGGACCGTCTCGGCGGCCGTGGAGGCCATCAAGGCCGGGGCCTTCGATTTTCTGGAGAAACCGGTTCCTGGTCCGGAGGCCCTCCGGATCGTCGTGGAACGGGCACTGGAGCGCCGGCGCCTGGCCCGGGACGTGGAGCGGCTCCGGGCGGGCCAGCGGCCCCGGGAGGGGGAGGCGGAGGTGGTGGCCGCCGACGCCTCCACCCGGTCGCTGCTGGAGCGGCTGCGTCGAGTCGCCGCTTCGGACGCCACCGTGCTCCTGCTTGGCGAGAGCGGCACGGGCAAGGAGGTCTTCGCCCGGGAACTGCACCGCCTGCGCCTGGGATCCGGGACCCCCTTCGTCGCGGTGAACTGCGCCGCGATTCCCGAACACCTGCTGGAGTCGGAACTCTTCGGGCACGAGAAGGGTGCCTTCACCGGGGCCGGGGAGCGGCGCATCGGCCTGCTGGAGGCGGCCTCCGACGGCACCCTCTTCCTGGACGAGATCGGGGAGATGCCCCTGTCTCTCCAGCCGAAGCTGCTGCGGGTGCTCGAGACGCGGGAGTTCACGCGGGTCGGCGGCACCCGGACCCTGCGGACCGACGCCCGGTTCGTCGCTGCGACCCATCGGGATCTGGCCGAGGCGGTCCGGGCCGGGACCTTCCGGGAGGACCTCTACTACCGGCTGGAGGTGCTGCCCCTGCGCATTCCGCCGCTCCGGGAGCGCCCCCAAGACGTCGAGGCCCTGGCGGAACACTTCCTGGAACGCCAGCGGCGGCGGACCCGGCGCCTGGACTTGCAATTGTCCCCCGAGGCCCGGGACCTGCTGACGCGCTACGACTGGCCCGGAAACGTCCGGGAGTTGCGCAACGCCATCGAGCGGGCCTGCGTGCTGGCCGAGGGCCCCGTGATCCTCCCCGAGGACCTGGGGCTGCCGGTGCGCCTGCCGGAGTCCGAGGAGGGCCTGCTGGCGCGGCAGGAGCGAGAGACGGTCCTCCGGGTGCTGCGGGAGGTCGGGGGCAACCGGAAGGCGGCGGCGGCACGCCTCGGAATCAGCCTCCGGACCCTTCAGTATCGGCTCAAGGAGTACGGCCTGGTCGAGCGATGAGGGGCGTTGCGACTCCCCTCCGGGCCCCCGTCGATTTCCCAACGAGGTCCTTGGGGATTCGGCGGCGACTCGGCGCGGGATCGATCGGGGCCCCCCGGATTCCCTGTCGGGACTTCCGGGAGGGACCGGGAGGTGCAGGACCTGCATTCACCGGACGCATCTCTTGCATCTCCGGGCCGGCCGGGACCGGCTGCGTCCCGGCGGTCCCCGGCCGTCGGGAAGGGATCGTGGTTGCGGCAGGGCCAATCGGGGCCGAGGGCCGGGGACCTGCTCCGGGTACCCCCGGGTTGGCACGGGCAATGCAAATGGGGAGTCCGGGGCCCGGAGACGGGCCTCGTGGCCATGGAAAGACAGGAGGTATCCCATGATCAAGAACCGTTGGACGTGGATGATCCTGGCGGGGCTGCTGGCCTCCGCTCCGGCGCTGGCCCAGGAATGCCCCTGTGGCAGGGGTCCCGGGGGGCGCCATGGAGGCGGACCGGCGGGGGGACCCGGTGGCGGACCCGGGCGTTTCTTCGCCGCGTGTCTCGCCTCGCCGGAACTGGGCCTCACGGCGGACCAGAAGGCGCGCCTGGACGCCCTGCGGGACTCGGGCCGGGAGGCGGCCGCCGGGCAGCGGCAGGCGATTCAGGCACTTCGCCGGGAGATGCACCAGGCCCTGCTGGACCCCAAGGCGTCCCCCGAAGAGATCCGCGCCCGGGCGAAGGCCCTCCATGACGCGATGGATCAGGCCCGGGACCGGATGCTCGACCGGATGCTCGAGGCCCGGGCGGTGCTGACGCCCGCACAACTGGGCAAGATGGCCACCATCCCTGCCTGCCAGGCTCCCCGGTTCCGCGGCCCCCCCGACGAGGAGTGATCGGGGACAGTCACCGATTTGCAACACTGAACTCCCCGTATTTCCAGCTGATTGCCTCAGATGCCGGTCGTGATTGGAACCCGGGACCGAGGGGGTGCCTTCCGGGACCCGGGATGCGCTTGGGGCGTGGACCGCCCGATCCGGGCCCTGCCGTCGGGACCCCCTCTCGCCGGGACCTCCGGGTCTCCCGGGCGGTCCAGGCCGGTCGCCCTTCTCTGAAACGGCGATCCCGGTTGACAGC
Organism: Deltaproteobacteria bacterium; assembly: GCA_029547805.1. Lineage (GTDB taxonomy): Bacteria > Myxococcota_A > UBA9042 > DTJE01 > DTJE01 > JAGOKF01. Next base: position 382,890 of record JAKPOP010000017.1, on the reverse strand, counting down.
AGGGCCCCGGATCCGGTACGGTTCCGCCCCGCGGCGCGGTCCTGGGCGGGACGGAAAAACCCTATTGACAGGAACGCCCTGCCTGAGCATAATCAGGCGCCCTTGAGGGGCCGTGTTCTTTGCACGCTGGCGTAGCTCAATCGGCAGAGCACCTGATTTGTAATCAGGCGGTTGTGGGTTCGATTCCCGTCGCCAGCTCTGCGCCGGTTGGGGGACTTTGGTGCTGGAGGGGTTCCCGAGCGGTCAAAGGGGTCAGACTGTAAATCTGCTGCCAGATGGCTTCGGAGGTTCGAATCCTCCCCCCTCCACCGGTGCGGTTCTTTGAAGATTGGCAAGCCCCCCGAGATGGGGACGAGTCGGGTGGGCGGGAATAGCTCAGTTGGCAGAGCGCGAGCCTTCCAAGCTCGACGTCGCGGGTTCGAATCCCGTTTCCCGCTCTTTGGGTTCGGGGATTGCCTGGACGAGGCCTTCGTAGCTCAGGGGTAGAGCACCTCCTTGGTAAGGAGGGGGTCGGCAGTTCAAATCTGCTCGAAGGCTCCAGGGGCGATGGTCCGGTCCTGGTCGGGTGGCCGGGATGTGGCAGTTGCGCTGGCAAGGGGAGTCGTTGAAAGTCAAGGAGGATCGGTCATGGCGAAGGAAAAGTTCGTTCGCAACAAGCCCCACGTGAACGTGGGAACCATCGGTCACATCGATCACGGCAAGACCACCCTGACGGCGGCCATCACGAAGGTCCTGGCCTCCCAGGGCAAGGCGAAGTTCGTGCCCTTCGATCAGATCGACAAGGCTCTCGAGGAGAAGGCGCGCGGCATCACCATCGCCACCGCCCACGTGGAGTACGAGACCGAGAACCGCCACTACGCCCACGTGGACTGCCCCGGCCACGCCGACTACATCAAGAACATGATCACGGGCGCGGCGCAGATGGACGGCGCCATCGTGGTCGTGGGCGCCGATGACGGCGTGATGCCCCAGACCCGCGAGCACATCCTGCTGGCCCGCCAGGTCGGCGTGCCGGCCATCGTGGTCTTCCTGAACAAGGTGGACAAGCAGCCCGACGAGGAGCTCCTCGAGATCACCGAGGAGGAGGTCCGGGACGTGCTGAAGAAGTACGAGTTTCCCGGCGACGAGATCCCCATCGTCCGCGGGTCGGCCCTGAAGGCCCTGGAGGCCCCGGATCACACCCATCCCGACGCCCAGTGCGTGCTGAACCTGATGAAGGCGGTCGACGAGTACATCCCGACCCCCGTCCGGCAGATCGACAAGCCCTTCCTGATGCCCGTCGAGGACGTCTTCTCGATCTCGGGCCGCGGCACCGTCGTGACCGGCCGGATCGAGCGCGGCATCGTGAAGGTCGGCGACGAGGTGGAGATCGTCGGCTTCCAGGAGACCCGGAAGACCGTCGTGACCGGCGTCGAGATGTTCCGGAAGGTGCTCGACGAGGGGCAGGCCGGCGACAACGTGGGCTGCCTGCTCCGGGGCATCAAGCGGGACGAGGTGGAGCGCGGCATGGTGCTGGCGAAGCCCGGATCGATCACGCCCCACAAGAAGTTCACCGCCTCGGTGTACATCCTGACGAAGGACGAGGGCGGGCGCCACACGCCGTTCTTCAGCGGCTATCGGCCCCAGTTCTACATCCGGACCACCGACGTGACGGGCATCCTGACCCTGCCCGAGGGCAAGGAGATGGTGATCCCCGGCGACCGGACCGACATCATCGTGGAGCTGATCGGGCCGGTGGCCATCGAGGGCGGGCTCCGCTTCGCCATCCGCGAGGGCGGCCGGACCGTCGGACAGGGGGTCGTCGGGACGATCATCGAGTGACCGTGCGGGCGGGTGACCCGGGCATCGGCGGAGTCCGAGAGGACCCGCCGGGCCTGGTGTTCCGCAGCTGGAAGGCGAGGCTGCCATGGCGAAGAAAGAGAACCGGGTCAACATCCAGTTGGAATGCCAGTCCTGCCGGAAGAGCGGGCTGCCTGGCGTCGCCCGGTACGTGACCCAGAAGAACAAGAAGAAGACCACGGCCCGCCTCGAGCTGCGGAAGTACTGCAAGTTCGAGCGGAAGCACACCCAGTTCAAGGAAGTGAAGTGAGCGGGGTGGGCCTTCACGGGGAGGGAACGGAGGTTGCCTCCCGACAGGGCAGTAGCTCTAACGGTAGAGCAGCGGTCTCCAAAACCGCGGGTTGGGGGTTCGAATCCCTCCTGCCCTGCCAGTAGCGCCGGGCGAGGTCCCGGGAGAGGTCGGCGGTGGAAAAGTACGTTCGGCTGTCGTTCGTGGTCCTCGGGCTCCTGGTCTGGGTCGTGATGGCCAGTTTCTTCGCCACCGTGATGAACTGGATCAGTCCCGACCTGGACCGGTCCCTGCTGGGGGCCCGGTTCCCGGTGAGCGATGCGCTCGGGATGATCTGTGGCGTTGCGACGGCCGTCGTGCTCTGGTTCCACGAGGCGGCCAACCGGCTGGGCCTGGAGGTGGCCTCGGAGCTCCGGAACGTCACCTGGCCTTCCTGGCCGGAGACGCGGGTCTCGACGATCGTGGTGCTGGTCACCACGGTGGTCATCTCCCTGATCCTGGGGCTCTTCGACCTGATCATGGGAGGCCTGTCGGGCCTGATCTATCGCCTTTGAGGGGGCTCGTTTCGCGATGGCGATGAAGTGGTACGTGGTCCACACCTTCTCCGGCTTCGAGCAGAAGGTGAAGGCGGACATCGAGCACGCGTTGAAGAACGAATTCGCCTCGCTGGCGGACCTGTTCGGGGAGATCATCGTGCCCATGGAGCCCCCGCCGCCGGAGGGGGCCCCGAGGCGTCCGGGAGGCCGGAAGAAGTTCTTCCCCGGCTACATCCTGGTCCAGATGGAGATGACCGACGCGGCCCACCACTTCATCCGGCATCGGCCCAGCGTGACCGGATTCCTGGGCAATGAGAAGGGGCCCCGCCCCATTCCCGAGAAGGATGTCGAGAAGATCCGGCAGCAGATGAGCCAGGGGCCGGCCCAGGTGGAGACGGAGGTCCTCTTCGAGGAGGGGGCCTCGGTCAAGATCAAGGACGGTCCCTTCGTCGGGTTCGCGGGACGCATCGAGGAGGTCAAGGCCGAGAAGCGCAAGCTCCGGGTGCTCGTGACCATCTTCGGGCGCGCGACGCCGGTGGAGCTGGATTTCAACCAGGTGGAGAAGGGCTGAGGGCCCCGGGACGGGACCCGGCGGAGGAGACGGACACGCCATGGGAAAGAAAATCGTCGGGCAGGTCAAGTTGCACATCAAGGCGGGGAAGGCCACTCCTCAGCCCCCGGTGGGTCCGGCCCTGGGCCAGGCGGGCGTCAACATCATGGAGTTCTGCAAGGCCTTCAACGCCCGGACCGCGTCGATGGGGGATTCCACGGTCCCGGTGATCATCACGGTCTACTCGGACCGGTCCTTCACGTTCATCACGAAGACGCCGCCCGTCTCCGAGATGCTCCGGAAGGCCGCCGGCATCGAGAAGGGATCGTCCACGCCTGGGCGGACCAAGGCCGGAAAGGTGACCCGGGCTCAGGTCGCGGAGATTGCGCAGAAGAAGATGCCTGACCTCTACGCCGTCGACCTCGAGGGCGCCATCCGGACCGTGGCTGGCTCGGCCCGGAGCATGGGCCTCGAGGTGGTGGATTGACCCGTCGGCGACGGCCGGCTTGAGGGAGGCGAGGAGTCGTCGAATGGGTACCGTGGGCAAGAAGTACAAGGCGGCGTTGAGCCAGGTGGACCGGGAGCGTCGCTACCCGGTGGACGAGGCCTGTGCGCTGGTGGGCAAGACCGGCTACGCCTCGTTCGACGAGTCGGTGGACATCGCGGTCCGTCTCAACGTGAACCCGAAGCACGCCGACCAGATGGTCCGCGGCGCCTGCGTGCTGCCGGCCGGGACCGGGAAGGTCACCCGGGTGCTGGTGTTCGCGAAGGGCGACAAGGAGAAGGAGGCCCGGGAGGCGGGGGCGGACTACGTCGGCGCCGAGGACCTGGCCGAGAAGATCAAGGAAGGATGGTTCGAGTTCGACAAGGCCATCGCGACGCCGGACATGATGGGCCTGGTGGGCAAGCTGGGCAAGTTGCTGGGAACTCGCGGCCTGATGCCCAACCCGAAGGTCGGCACCGTGACGATGGAGGTGGGCCGGGCGGTCCGGGAGGCCAAGGCCGGCAAGGTGGAGTTCCGGGTGGACAAGAACGGGATCATCCACACCACCCTGGGGCGCAAGTCCTTCGAGGCGGGGAAGATCCGCGAGAACTTCCTGGCCCTGATGGAGACCCTGATCAAGCTGAAGCCCTCCACCGTGAAGGGAACCTACGTGAAGAGCATCACGCTGAGCACGACGATGGGTCCGGGGATCCGCGTCGATCCGGCGGACGTGGACGCGGCGCTGAAGGGCGCCGCACGCTAGACAGGGAACGGCCACGGGGTCGGGACACCCCGTGGGGAACGGTGCTGCCCGAGATGTCGGCAGGTCCCGGGATCGGGCCAGAAGTCCGGCGGAGGCGGTGGAAGACAGGAGTGGTTCCGGCTCCGGCCCTCCATTCCTTCTCGGGCTGCCCTGAAGTACTTCGGATGGGAGAAGAGATCCGATGAATCGGGAACAGAAGCAGGCAGTCGTCGAGGAGTTGAAGGGCATCCTGACCTCCTCGAGGGCCATGGTGCTGGTGTCCATGACCCGCCTGAACATGGAGACGACCACGGGGCTCCGGGCCACCCTTCGCAAGGAGGGCGGTCGGTTCCAGGTCATCAAGAACACCCTGTTCGGGCGGGCGGTGGAAGGGACGCCCCTGGCCTTTCTGGGCGAGAAACTGGCCGGTCCGCTGGCGGTGGCCTACACCGACGGCGATCCGGTGGGTCTCGCGAAGGCCCTCGTGGGAATCCTGAAGTCCGTCCAGGGACTTCAATTCGTGGTCGGGGTGCTGGGCACCCGGTCGATGAACGAGGCCCAACTGAAGGCGTTGGCGACTCTGCCGTCGGCCGAGGTGCTTCGGGCGATGCTGCTCGGGACCTTCGGAGGCGTCCCGCGGAAGTTCCTGGGGCTCTTGCAGGCCCCGGCCCGGGACTTCCTGGGGGTGCTGAAGGCCCGGGAGCGGCAGTTGACGGAGCAGGCGGCGTGACCGTGCGGCCGATGGAGTGGCCGGAAGGGGTGCGCCAGGGAATCACACAAAGGAGCGTGCGATGTCGGAGATCACTCGGGACCAGGTGAAGGCGTATCTGAGCCAGTTGACGGTGCTGGAGCTGGCTGAACTGACGAAGGAACTGGAGGCGCTGTGGGGCGTCACCGCCGCGGCTCCGATGGCGGCGATGGCGATGCCGATGGCGGCGGCTCCCGCCGAGGCGGCGGCTCCAGTCGAGGAGAAGACCGAGTTCGACGTCATCCTCGTCGAGGTGGCGGCGGACAAGCGCGTGGCGGTGATCAAGGAGGTCCGGGGGATCGTCTCGGGTCTGGGCCTGAAGGAGGCCAAGGAACTCGTCGAGAGCGCCCCGAAGGCCATCAAGGAGGCCGTCTCCAAGGCCGAGGCCGAGGAGATCAAGAAGAAGCTGGAAGCCGCCGGCGCGAAGGTCGAGATCAAGTAAGGTCGGGACGCGAGTGCCTCGGGGGGCGTCTCGGGCGCCCCCGCCGAGGTTCGCGGATCGACACGCGAGTGCGCGGGGGTGCACATCCGGACCCGGTCCGCGATGCAGGCTCCCGGCTCGCGCCACGTGCGGGGGCATCCGCGGAGACGCGGGTGCCCGTTGCCTCCCCGACGGGGGCCCGGTGGTCACGCCCGTGACTCCGGGTTGGGCGCGTAGGTGGGCGGTGCACTGCCGATCCGCCAACGCCAGGGCAGAGGCCGCGGGCTCCGGCGGAGTCCGCGGCAGGGATCCGGGGACGATGCCGTTGCAGGGCCTCGCTCGGAGACTCGTTCCAACCGTCTCACCAGGAGCAGGGACAGGATGGTCACGCAAGAGAAACCCATCGGCCTTCGCCATCGCTACAACTTCGGGAGGATCCCCGAGATCATCTCCGTTCCGCACCTGATCCGGGTGCAGAAGGAGTCCTACGACCGGTTCCTCCAGAGGGACGTGCCGCCGGATCGGCGAGGGGACTTCGGGCTCCAGGGCATCTTCAAGGGCATCTTCCCCATCGGCGACTACAACAAGACCGCCACGCTGGACTTCGTGCGCTACATCCTGGACGAGCCGAAGTACGACGTCGAGGAGTGCCGCCAGCGGGGCATCACCTATGCCGCCCCGATGCGGGTCACGGTCCGGCTGGTGATCTGGGACGTGGACCCCGACACCGCGGTCCGGGAGATCCGGGACGTCAAGGAGCAGGAGGTCTATTTCGGCGAGATCCCGCTCATGACGGAGAACGGCACCTTCATCATCAACGGCGCCGAGCGGGTCGTGGTGAGCCAGTTGCACCGCAGCCCGGGGGTCTTCTACGAGTCGGACAAGGGGCGCACCCACGCCTCCGGAAAACTGCTCTACAGCGCCCGGGTGATCCCGAATCGGGGATCCTGGGTGGACTTCGAATTCGACCACAAGGACATCCTCCACGTCCGGATCGACCGTCGGCGGAAGATCCAGGCCACGGTGCTGCTGAAGGCCCTGGGGTACAGCACCCAGGAGATCCTGAGCCGCTTCTACCCCATCGAGACCATCCGCTTCGCCCCCGACGGCACCTTCTGGCACGGCCTCAATCCCCAGTTGATGGAGAACCAGCGCCTGGGTCACGACGTGCTGGACCCCGCCACCGGGCAGGTCCTCTTCAAGAAGAACGAAAAGATGGGACGGACCCGGATTCGGCGCCTGCTGGATGCCGGGGTCACCGAACTGCGCCTGGAGCGGTCCGAGGTGGTCGGCAAGGTCCTTGCCGACGACGTCGTGGACGAGGAGACCGGTGAGATCCTCTTCGAGTGCAACCAGGAGATCACCGAGAAGGTGCTCACGGCGCTCCAGGAGCGGGGTGTCGCACAGGTGGATGTGCTCTACATCGACGGAGTGAACTACGGGCCCTACCTTCGGAACACCCTGATGCTGGACAAGGTCGAGAACCCCCTGGAGGCCGCGGTGGAGATCTACCGACGCCAGCGCCCGGGGGACCCCACCAGCCCGGAGCAGGCCCGGGCCTATTTCAACAGCCTGTTCTTCAGCAGTGCCCGGTACGACCTGTCCTCCGTGGGCCGGCTCAAGATGAACTTCAAGTTCAACCAGCAGGTGCCCCTGGACCAGACGACCCTGCTCAAGGAGGACTTCTTCCAGATCATCCAGTACCTGCTGGACCTCCGGATGGGCAAGGACAACGCCCGGCTCGACGACATCGACCAGCTGTCGAACCGGCGCGTGCGGGCCGTCGGCGAGTTGATGGAGAACCAGTTCCGGATCGGGATGGTTCGCATGGAGCGGGCGATCCGGGAGAAGATGACGATGTCGCCGGACCTGGCGACGCTGATGCCCCACGACCTGGTCAACGCGAAGCCGGTCAGCGCCGTCCTGAAGGAGTACTTCGGGGCGTCCCAGCTCTCCCAGTTCATGGACCAGACCAACCCCCTCTCGGAGATCACGAACAAGCGACGCCTCTCGGCCCTGGGGCCCGGCGGCCTGACCCGGGACCGGGCCGGTTTCGAGGTCCGCGACGTCCATGCCACGCACTACGGGCGGGTCTGCCCCATCGAGACGCCGGAAGGTCCGAACATCGGCCTCATCTCGTCGTTGTCCACCTATGCCCGGGTCAACAGCTACGGGTTCATCGAGACCCCGTATCGGGTGGTCCGGGAAGGGGTCGTCACGGACGAGGTGGTCTATCTGACGGCGATGGAGGAGGAGGAGCACACGATCGCCCAGGCCGGCATTCCAATGGGGCCTGACGGCCGGATCCTGGAGGAGTACGTCCAGGCCCGGCGCAAGGAGGACTTCGTGCTGGTGCCGGCCTCCGAGGTCACCCTGATCGACGTCAGCCCGGCCCAGCTCGTCTCGGTCGCAGCGGCACTGATCCCCTTCCTGGAGCATGACGACGCGAACCGGGCCCTGATGGGGTCCAACATGATGCGCCAGGGCGTTCCGCTGCTCCGGGCCGAGGCGCCGCTGGTGGGCACGGGCCTCGAGTGGGTCGTGGCCCGGGACTCGGGCAACGTGGTCTATGCCCGGAACGCGGGCATCGTCGAGTCGGTCGATGCGAACCGCATCGTGGTGCGGCGCCTGGACGGCGGCCCCGACGGGGAGACCCGGAAGCCGGACATCTACACCCTGATCAAGTACCGGCGGTCCAACCAGAACACCTGCATCAACCAGGTGCCCCGGGTGCGCAAGGGTCAGCGGGTCGAGGTGGGACAGGTGCTGGCCGACGGGTCGGCGACCGAGTCCGGGGACCTGGCGCTGGGCCAGAACGTGGTGGTCGCGTTCATGCCCTGGGGGGGCTACAACTTCGAGGACTCGATCCTGATGTCCGAGAAGTTGCTGCGCGACGACTACTTCACCAGCATCCACATCGAGGAGTTCGAGTGCGTCGCCCGGGACACCAAGCTGGGCAAGGAGGAGACGACCCGGGACATCCCGAACGTCTCGGAGGACGCCCTCAAGGACCTTGACGCCTCGGGCATCGTCCGGATCGGCGCGGAGGTCAAGACCGGCGACATCCTGGTGGGCAAGATCACCCCCAAGGGCGAGACCCAGCTCTCGCCCGAGGAGAAACTGCTCCGGGCCATCTTCGGGGAAAAGGCCGCCGACGTCCGGGACACCAGCCTCAAGGTGCCGCCGGGGGTGCAGGGGATCGTCGTGGGCGCGAAGGTCTTCTCCCGGAAGGGCGCCGACGTGGACGACCGGAGCAAGGAACTCGAGGAGCAGGAGATCGCCCGGCTGATGAAGGACCGGGACGACGAGATCCGGGTCACCCGGCGGTCCATGCACGAGCGCCTGGTCGAGGTCCTGACGGGGAAGGTCGCCGTCGCTGCGGTGAACGACTCCCAGGGGCGGGTCCTGATCCGGAAGGGCGCGACCCTGACCCCGGAGATGTTGCAGAAACTGCCGCTGGACCTCTTCCCGCAGGTCCGGGTGAAGGACGACGAGGGGACCGAGCGCCGGGTCGTGGCGATGATCGAGGCCCTGGCGGACCAGGTGGACTTCATCACGAAGGCCTTCAACGAGCGGGTGGAGCGGCTCCGGCAGGGCGACGAACTGCCTCCCGGGGTGATCAAGACGGTGAAGGTCTACGTGGCCATCCGCCGCAAGATCCAGGTGGGGGACAAGATGGCGGGACGCCACGGGAACAAGGGCGTCCTGTCGCGCCTGCTGCCCGTCGAGGACATGCCCTACCTGGCCGACGGGACCCCGGTGGACATCGTGCTGAACCCCCTGGGCGTTCCCAGCCGCATGAACGTCGGGCAGATCCTCGAGGTCCACCTGGGCTGGGCGGCCCGGGAACTGGGCCGGCAACTGGAACTGGCCCTCGAGGACGGGGGCGGGCCCAAGGGGATCCGCAAGCGCCTGGCGAAGTTGATGACCACGGAGTCGGGCAAGCGGCTGATCAAGGACATGGACGACGACCAGATCGTGGCCTACGCCCGGCAGTACGGGAAGGGGCTGCTGGTCGGGTCGCCGGTCTTCGACGGGGCCCGGGAGAGCGAGATCAAGACCTGGCTGGAAGAGGCGGGACTCCCGACCTCCGGCAAGACCGTGCTGTTCGACGGGCGCACCGGCGAGGCCTTCGACTCGGAGGTCACCGTCGGCGTGATGTACATGATGAAACTCCATCACCTGGTGGACGAGAAGATGCACGCCCGGAGCACCGGGCCGTACTCGCTGGTCACCCAGCAGCCGCTGGGGGGCAAGGCGCAGTTCGGCGGTCAGCGAATCGGCGAGATGGAGGTGTGGGCCTTCGAGGCGTACGGCGCGGCCTACTCCCTCCAGGAGATCCTGACCGTGAAGTCCGACGACGTGGCGGGGCGGACCGCCACCTACGACAGCATCGTGAAGGGCGAGTACAACACCCACGCGGGGCTGCCGGAGTCGTTCAACGTGCTGGTGAAGGAACTGAAGTCCCTGGCGCTGGACGTGCAACTGGTCGAGCAGGACCAGCTGGCCGAGGGTTGATGCCGATGGCGGGACGGTTCCAGAGAGTCCGAGACGCAAGGCCGGAGGCCCGGGGGCCGTCCGGTGCTGTCACCCTGACGGGAGGTGCCTCGTGAAGGACATGTTCACGATGTTCGATCGGCCCAAGGACCCCCTCTCGATCGTCGCGATGCGGCTGGCCCTCAGTTCGCCCAAGACGATCCTGGGCTGGTCCTACGGCGAGGTGAAGAAGCCCGAGACCATCAACTACCGGACCTTCAAGCCGGAGCGGGACGGGCTCTTCTGCGCGAAGATCTTCGGCCCGGTGAAGGACTACGAGTGCAACTGCGGCCGCTACAAGCGCCTCAAGCACCGGGGCATCGTCTGCGAGAAGTGCGGCGTCGAGGTCATCCCGAGCAAGGTCCGGCGGGAGCGCATGGGGCACATCACGCTGGCGTCGCCGGTGGCCCACATCTGGTTCCTCAAGAGCATCCCGAGCCGCATCGGCAACGTCCTGGACATCACGCTGAAGGACCTCGAGAAGGTCCTCTACTGCGTCGCCTACGTGGTGGTGGACCCCGGCAAGGTGCCGGACCTCCAGAAGGCCGAGGTGATCAGCGAGGACCGCTATCAGGAACTGGTCGACCAGTATGGCTACGATGCCTTCGAAGTGGGGATGGGCGCCGAGGCCATCCGGATCCTGCTGGAGAACGTGGACGTCGAGACCATGGCCAGCGAGATCCGGAAGGAACTGAAGGAATCGGCGTCGGATGCCAAGCGGAAGAAACTGGCGAAGCGTCTGAAGGTGGTGGAGGCCCTCCGGGACTCGGGCAACCGCCCCGAGTGGATGATCCTCAAGAACCTGCCCGTGCTGCCCCCGGACCTCCGGCCCCTGGTGCCGCTGGACGGCGGCCGGTTCGCCACCAGCGACCTCAACGACCTCTACCGGCGGGTGATCAACCGGAACAACCGGCTCAAGAAACTGCTGGAACTGAACGCCCCGGACATCATCATCCGCAACGAGAAGCGGATGCTCCAGGAGGCCGTCGATGCCCTCTTCGACAACGGCCGGCGGGGCAAGGTGATCACCGGAACGAACCGGCGTCCCCTGAAGTCCCTCTCGGACATGCTCAAGGGAAAGCAGGGGCGGTTCCGCCAGAACCTGCTGGGCAAGCGGGTGGACTACTCGGGGCGGTCGGTGATCGTGGTGGGCCCCGAGCTGAAACTGCACCAGTGCGGCCTGCCGAAGAAGATGGCCCTGGAGCTCTTCAAGCCCTTCATCTTCAACAAGTTGGAGGAGCGGGGCTACGCCCAGACCATCAAGACCGCCAAGAAGATGGTCGAGGAGGAGGACCCGGTCGTCTGGGACATCCTGGAGGAGGTCAGCAAGGAGCACCCGGTGATCCTGAACCGGGCCCCGACCCTGCACCGTCTGGGCATGCAGGCCTTCGAGCCGGTCCTGATCGAGGGCAAGGCCATCCAGTTGCACCCCCTGGTCTGCGTGGCCTACAACGCCGACTTCGACGGGGACCAGATGGCCGTGCACCTGCCGCTCTCCCTGGAATCCCAGATGGAGGCCCGGGTGCTGATGATGTCCTCCAACAACATCCTGAAGCCGGCCGATGGACGGGCCATCATCGTGCCCACCCAGGACATCGTGCTGGGGATGTACTACATGACCCGGGAACTGCCCTTCGCGAAGGGGGAGGGGCGGGTCTTCAGCGGCGTCGAGGAGGTCCGGGTGGCCTACGACGCCGGGGAACTGGACCTGCAGGCCCGGATCAAGGTCCGCATCCGGGAGTTGGGGCCCGAGGGCCGAATCGTGCGGCGCCTGGTGGAGACCACCACCGGACGGGCGCTGCTGCAGGAGGTCGTGCCCGAGGAGATCCCCTTCAGCCTCTACAACAAGGTGATGGACAAGAAGGCCCTGGCCACCCTGGTGGACGAGACCTATCGCCGGTGCGGGTCCAAGAAGTCCGTGCTGCTGGCGGACCAGATCCGGACCTGGGGCTACCAGATGGCCACCCGGGCGGGCATCTCGATCTGCACCGACGACATGACGATCCCGCCCCGGAAGTACGAGATCGTCGATGCGGCGCGGAAGAAGGTGCAGCAGATCCAGGAGTCCTACCAGGACGGCCAGATCACTCCCGGCGAGCGGTACAACCGGGTCATCGACGCCTGGTCCAGCGCCGCCGACGAGGTGGCCAAGCACATGATGGAGGGCATCCAGTACCAGGTCGTCGAGAAGGACGGCAAGACGGTCCGGATTCCCTCGATGAACCCGATCTTCGTCATGGCGGACTCGGGGGCCCGGGGATCGGCGATGCAGATGCGGCAGCTGGCCGGGATGCGGGGCCTGATGGCGAAGCCCTCGGGCGAGATCATGGAGACCCCCATCATCACGAACTTCCGGGAAGGGTTGTCGGTGCTCGAGTACTTCATCTCGACCCACGGCGCCCGGAAGGGACTGGCCGACACGGCCCTCAAGACCGCCAACGCCGGCTACCTGACCCGGCGGCTGGTGGACGTGGCCCAGGACGTGGTGGTGACCGAGTACGACTGCGGCACGCCTGACGCCCTGGAGGTCTCGGCCCTGGTCCATGGAGGCGAGATCCGCGAGCCCCTGCTGGAGCGCATCGTGGGCCGCGTCGCCATCGACGACATCGTGGACCCCTACCGGCCCGAACACGTGATCGTGAAGGCCAACGAGGAGATCGACGAGGAGAAGGCGAAGGAGATCGTGGACGCGGGCATCGAGCGGGTCCGGGTCCGGTCCGTGCTCACCTGCCGCACCCGCTACGGCTGCTGCGTGCTGTGCTACGGCCGGGACCTGGCCCGGGGCCGCATGGTCAACATCGGCGAGGCGGTGGGCGTCATGGCGGCCCAGTCCATCGGCGAGCCGGGCACCCAGTTGATGATGCGGACCTTCCATATCGGCGGCATGGCCCGCGTCTCGGAGCAGTCCACCGTCGAGAGCCGCAAGGGCGGCACCGTGCGGTTCCAGGATCTCACCACGGCCACCCGGCAGGATGGCGGCATCGTCGCGATGAACCGCACCGGGGAGATCGCGATCCTCGATGACCAGGGACGGGAGCGGGAGAAGTACCCCGTGCCGTACGGCGCCGAACTGAAGGTCACCGACGGCGGGCGGTGCGAAGCGGGGCAGGTCCTGGCCCGGTGGGACCCCTGGTCCAACCCGATCCTCACCGAGGTCGGCGGCGTGGTGCACTTCGAGGACATCATCCCCGGCAAGACCGTGGCCGAGCAGGTGGATGAGACCTTTGGAACGGTCCGGAAGAGCATCATCGAGACCAAGGAAGTGGACCTGCGGCCAAGCATCGTGATCAAGGGCCACGACGGGAAGGCCCTGAAACTGCCCAACTCCCATCTCGAGGCACGCTACCTGCTTCCGGTGGGCGCGACCCTCTCGGTGGAGCACGGCAACGAGGTGTCCCCGGGTGTGGCCCTGGCCCGTGTCCCGAAAGAGACCACGAAGATGAAGGACATCACCGGCGGTCTGCCCCGGGTGGCCGAACTCTTCGAGGCCCGGAAGCCCAAGGAGCACGCCATCATTTCCGAGATCGACGGCGTCGTGACCTTCGGCAAGGCCACCAAGGGCAAGCGGAAGATCATCGTGGTGCCGGAGCACGGCGAAAAGAAGGAGTACCTGATCCCGAAGGGCAAGTATGTGAGCCTCCGGGAAGGGGACAAGATCCGGGCCGGCGAGCCCCTCATGGACGGGTCCAGCAATCCCCACGACATCCTCCGGGTCCTGTCGATCCAGGCCCTGGCCCGGCACCTGGTGGACGAGATCCAGGACGTCTACCGGCTCCAGTCGGTGCGGATCCACGACAAGCACATCGAGGTCATCGTCCGGCAGATGCTTCGGTGGGTGAAGATCACGGACCCGGGCGACTCGAAGTTCATGGCCGAGGAGCACGTGGATCGGTGGACCTTCGAGGAAGAGAACGACGCACTGATGGCCAAGGGCCTCCAGCCGGCCAACGGCGAGCCGATCCTGCTGGGGATCACGAAGGCCTCCCTGAACGTCGAGTCCTTCCTCTCGGCGGCGTCCTTCCAGGAGACCACCCGGGTGCTCACCGAGGCGGCCATCGGCGGCAGGACGGACTACCTCCGGGGGCTCAAGGAAAATATCATCATGGGGCGCCTGATCCCCGCCGGAACGGGCTTCCCGACGCTGAACCGCCGGGTTGAGGTGAAGGTGACCGCCGAGGCCGAGCGGCCGGAGGTCACCGAGGACCTTCCGGCGTTGGAGATCGGCTGACCCTGGAACCGGGACGGGAGGCACGATGACCCGGAGTCGGGAGATCCAGACCCTCCTCTGGGCCCTGGCCGGCGCCCTGGTGGTCGTCGGCGTCGTCACCTGGTGGCTGGGGCGCGGCGACCCGCGGGATCACTCCTCGGGGAGCGGCCCTGCAATCTACGTCGAACTGGATCGGGGCGCCCAGGGAACCGTCGTCTATCGCCTGCCTGCCGGGGCCACGGCCCGGGACCTCTTCTGGGCCGCGGGGATTGCCGATCCGTCCCGGTGGGACCCGTCCCGGGCCCTGGAGAACGGTCGGCTCTACCGGCTGGAAGGGGAGTCGGGCTGGTCCGAGTCCTGGATGAGCGGGGAGCGCCTGCTGGCCCTGGGCATCCCGATTCCCCTCAACGAGTGCTCCCGGGAGGACCTCGTGGCGATCCCCGGCATCGGCGAGGCCACGGCGGTCCGGATCCTGGAACGGCGGGCCTCCCTGGGGCGGTTCGGCTCCTACAGGGAGGTCGCCGAGGTCCCGGGGGTCGGGCCCAAGACGATGGAGTTGCTGACCCGCTACACGCGCCTGTAGGTCCTCCCGCCTCGCCCAGTCACTCCCTCGAGTCGGGAGGGCGGTGGTCCTTGGCCCGACGGAGCAGGCGTTCGGTCTGGTCCACGGCTTCCTGGACGACGAGGTCGAGGGGGGCGGTCTTCAGGGTCCGGTCCTCCACCACGACCCGTCCGTCCACGACGACGTGCCGGACATCGTCCCGGCCCATCGAGTAGACGATGGCCGCAGCGGGGTCGCCGGCGGGGACGCAGTGGGGCGCCCGGCGGTCCAGGACCACCAGATCGGCCCGCTTGCCACGGACCACCGACCCGATCTCGTCCTGCAGGCCCAGCACCTCGGCCCCGCCGATGGTCGCCATCCGGAGCACCTGACCGGCGGGCATCGCGGTGGGGCCGTGGAGGGCCTTCTGGACCAGGGCCGCGGCGCGCATCTCCTGGAAGATGTCCAGGTTGTTGTTGCATGGGGCCCCGTCGGCCCCGATCCCCACCCGGACGCCGGCCTCGATCATCGCCGGGATCGGGGCGATGCCCGACCCGAGTTTCAGGTTCGCCGAGGGGCAGTGGAGCACCGCGGACCCGGCAGCCGCCAGCCGGCGGATCTCCTCGCGCGTCAAGTGGACGCAGTGGGCCAGCAGCAGCCGGCGGTCCAGCAGCCCCAGCTGGGCGAAGAGGTCCACCGGGCGGCAGCCGAAGCGGTCCACCGTGATCTGGACCTCCTCCTCGGTCTCGGCACAGTGGGTGTGCACCAGCAGGCCGGTCCGGTTCGCCGCCGCTGCGACTCCCTCCAGCAGGTGGAACGACGACGAGACGGCGAACCGGGGAGCCAGGGCGAAGCGGGCCAGGCCCCCCGTCTCCCGGCACCGCTCGGCCAGCACCAGGGACTCCTGGAGCCCCTGGTCCGGGTTCTCCCGGAGGGCTTCGGGGCCATCGTGGCAGTCCATCAGCACCTTGCTGAAGACGCCCCGGAGGCCCATCTCCAGCGCGGACCGGATCACGACGCCGGTGTGCCGGACGGTGCCCATGTCGTTGATGGTGGTGGTCCCCGACAGCAGCAACTCGGCAGCCCCCAGGCGAGCCGCAGCGCGGATGGAGGCCTCGTCATGGGCCGCCTCCATGGGCCAGGTCCACTGCCGCAACCACTCCATCAGCGGGAGGTCGTCGGCATGGTTCCGCCAGAGGGTCTGGCAGAGATGCACGTGGGTCTGCACGAAACCCGGCAGCACGTAGGCGTTCTCCGCCGGCAGGACGATCGCCTCCTCGGGCGGGGTCAGGAAGGCCCCGATGGCGGCAATCCGGCCGTCCTGGACCAGGATGTCCGCCTCGATCACGGTGTCGTAGGGGTCCATCGTGAGCACGGTCCCGCCCCGCAGGAACACGGGACGGGCCGGCGGGAGGTGCCGGGGCACGAATCCAGACGTGGGGGACGACGGGGCCGTCACGATCGCCCTCCCGGGAACCCGTCCAGCGAGGAGGGTCCGAAGGCCTCGGGCAACAGCGCCCGCAGGGACAGGGTGCGGGAGTCCCCATTGCGGCCCACCAGATGCACCAGAAGGTCCGGGCCGAACTCCCAGAGGGCCTGTCGGCACATGCCGCAGGGGGGACAGGGATCGGGACTGTCGGAGACGATCAGCACCTCAGTGACCTGACGCTCCCCGGCGACCACGGCGGCCGCGATGGCGCCACGCTCGGCACAGAGGGAGACGGGGTAGGAGGCGTTCTCGACGTTGCAGCCGGCGAAGATGGCCCCGGAGGCGGTCCGGATCGCGGCACCGACCCGGAAGCCCGAATAGGGGGCGTAGGCCTGGCGCAATGCCGAGCGGGCGGCCTGCAGCAGGTCCTCGGGGGGAGGGGCCGACATTCACTGGCCTCCATGGGCACCGGGCGTCTCCGGAAGGAACGACAGGGTGCGCTGGAAGAGGTCCCCAAGGCGGCGTCCGGCCTCGAGGCCCACGGCCTTCACCTCCTCGTGGGACAGGATCGCGGTCGAGATGCCCGCGGCCAGGTTCGTGATCACCGAGACACCGGCCACCCGCATCCCAGCGTGGTGGGCCGCGATGACCTCCGGCACGGTGGACATGCCCACCGCATCGGCCCCCAGGGCCCGGAAGGCCCGGATCTCCGCCGGGGTCTCGTAGGAGGGACCCAGCACGCCCAGATAGACCCCCTCCTGGAGGGCGATTCCCAGGGCCTCGGCGGCCTGGCGAAAGGCCTGTCGACCTGCCGGATCGTAGGCCCGCGTCATGTCCGGAAAGCGGGGGCCCAGGGCCTCGATGTGTGGTCCGCGGAGGGGGTTCTGGCCCATCAGGTTGACGTGGTCCCGGATCACCATCAGGTCGCCGACCTGAAAGGCCGGGTTCAGGCCCCCGGCAGCATTGGACAGCAGCAGCCACGGGGTCCCGATCAGGGCCATTGCCCGGACCGCGGCGCAGGCCGTGTCGGGGTCGTGGCCCTCGTAGAGATGGATGCGGCCTGACAGCACCGCGACCTGTCGATGCTCCAGCCGGCCGATCACCAGCACGCCCTGGTGGCCTGCCACGGTGGGTTCCGGCAGACCCAGTTCGCGGAAGGGGAAACGACGGGGCATCGCCAGGCGGTCCTCAAAGCCGGCAAGGCCCGACCCGAGCACCACGGCGACATCCGGCCAGGATTCCGGGTCCAGGGTCTCGGCCAGCACCCGGGCCGCCCGGCAGGCCCGGGTCAGTCCCGGGGAACAGGCGGGATGCCCCTCCACCTGGGCGATGCGATCCCTCGCCGTCACTTCCCTCTCTGCCGCCACCGGGTCTCCTCTCCCTTCGGGCCGCGGGTATTGTAGCCCATGTTGCAAAAGGGGCGGGGGGAGAGGACAATGCGCCGGCCTGTCCTGGAGGGTGTCCGGTGACGTATCGATTCGGGTTGGCGCTACTGGCGGGAGTGCTGTGGATCGGCCTGGGGTGCGGGCGGAAGGAAGCGGCGCCGGAGAAGGTGCCGGTGCAGTCGGCGGGGCTCCCGGAGGCCCGGAAGACCGCGCCCGGGGAGGCCCCGGCCCCGGCCCGGGGAACGGCGCCCGATGACGAGGTGCACCGGGGGGCCATGGCGGGGCAGATGCCACCCGGTCACCCGCCGGTGGCCGGAGGGGAGGCGACTCCGGCCCACGGGGTCGTCGGGGACCCCGCGGAAATCGACGGAGCCGAGGTGCCCCTGCGGAAGACCGGCCTGGGCAGCCGGGCGGAACTGGAGAAGGCCCTGGCCCAGGTCCAGGGGGATGAGGCGAAGCGGCGGTTCGAGGAGGCCTTCCGGTGGACCTTCTCGGTGGACAAGGGGCTCCGGCAGGTCGAGAAGGCCCGGGCGACCTTCCAGGACCTGTTGCGGGCACAGCCGGACCTGGCGCCGGCCTGGCGCGGGCTGGCCTACGTGGCCCTCCAGTCGAACTTCGACCTGCCGGGCGCGGTGGCGGCCTACCAGAAGGCCCTGGAACTCAAGCCCGACTACGCGGAGGTCCACTACGCCCTGGCGTTCCTGTACGCCGGGTCGGACCAGGACAAGGGACGGGATCACCTGAAGAAGGCGCTGGAACTGGGCATCCAGGATGAACAGGGCCTCCGGCAGGTCTATGGGCTCCCCTAGGATCGGGATGTACGAACGCCTGCTGCGTCCGCTGCTGTTCCTGATGGGGCCTGAACAGGCCCACGACCTGGTCCTGGCCGGACTGTCGCTGGTCTCCCGGGTCCCGGGCGTGCCGGGCATGCTGCGGCGGGTCCTCTGCCCAAGGCGGCCGGTCCGCCTGCTGGGGTGTTCCTTCGCCCATCCCCTCGGGCTGGCGGCGGGATTCGACAAGGACGGGGTGGCGCTCCCGGCCCTCTACGGGCTGGGCTTCTCCTTCGTCGAGGTGGGATCGGTGACCGCCGGGCCCTGGCCCGGGAACCCTCACCCCCGGATCTGGCGCCTCCCGCGGCATCACGCGGTGATCAACCGGATGGGACTGCCGTCCCAGGGGGCCGACCGGGTGGCGGCCCGGCTGCGGCGAGGGCGTCCGCCATATCCCGTCTTCATCAACGTCGCCAAGACCGGCGACCCGGGCCTCCACGGGGATCGGGCCGTCGAGGACATCCGCCGGGCCGTGGACGTCCTCCGGGGGGTCGCCGACGTGCTGGTGCTGAACCTGTCGTGCCCGAACACCGAGGACGGGCGGACCTTCGAGGACCCGGCGGCCCTGGCGGAGCTGCTGAGGGCCCTGGCCCTGCGCCCCGGCGACGGCCCGCCGGTCCTCGCCAAGGTCTCCCCGGACCAGCCCGAGGCGGCCCGGGAGGCCCTGGTCCAGGAGGCCCTGCGGGGGGGCGTGACGGGCTTCGTCGCAACCAACACCACGAAGAGCCGGGATGCCCTGGGGGATCCGCCGTCGGGGGGCTGGCCCCAGGGAGGCCTTTCTGGAGAGCCCCTGCGCCAGAGGTCCCTGGCGGTGGTGCGGCATCTCCGGCAGGTGCTGGGGCCCCGGGTGCCCGTGGTGGGGTGCGGGGGCATCTCGGGCCCGGATCATGCGGAGGCCTTCCTGGACGCCGGGGCCGACCTGCTGGAGGCCTACACCGGCTTCCTCTACCGGGGCCCCTGCTTCGTCCGGAAGGTGATCCAGTCTCTCCCGCCCTCCCGGTAGGTCCAGACGGGATCCGCGGGTGCGGTCAGTCCGGTTGACCGGATAGCGGGGGCCGTCTGCGTGGCAAAGGGCAAACGCCATTCTCTCCCCGGCGTCCGGGCATCGCGGTCTCACTGAAGGAAGAGGCACCTGGGGATCAGGGGCTGGAGGCATTCCAGAGGGCCGTGAACCAGGCCTCGGCCTCGGCCATGGGAGGCGCCTGGAAGGTCACCGCCCCGGCCTCGTGGTTGACCCGGAGGCTCGAGTACACCCAGTTCCCGGAGTGGACCGCCAGGGCGTTCTCGGTCAAGAGCAGTTTCGCATGGGTGATCGTGGAGGTCGGGTCGTAGCGCACCGCCACGCCCGCCGCGGCGAGCATCTCCCCGCTGGTCCGGTTCGCGGACTCGACGTCTGCGAAGGACCCGACCTCCAGCACCACCCGGACATCGGCGCCTCGGGCCCGGGCGGCCATGAGGGCGTCGGCCAGGTCCCCGACGTCGCCGCTCCAGTCGCTGGAGAAGTGGTACATGGCCAGCCAGGCCCTCCCGGTGGCCTGTTGCAGCAGCGGCAGGACCTGTTCCCGGTACTGTCCGTCCCCGATCAGGTGGCCCTCGGGCAGCGCCGTGGCATTCACCCGGACCATCCCCGAGGCATCCTGCCAGAGGGCATCGGCGTAACGCTGGAGTTCGGCGGCGGCCGAGGGGGCCTGCAGGAGCAGGTTGGCCTCGTGGTTGTACTCCAACGCCGAAATGGTGAGGTTCGTGGACCCCACCAGGGCCTGGGTCCCGTCCACCGTCAGCAGCTTCACGTGGAGGGTCTTCGTGGAGGCATCCAACCGGGCCTGGACCCCGTTGGTGGACAGGACCTCGACGCGGGTCTGGTTCTGGCCCCTGTCGTCGTCCTCCAGCAGCACCCGGACGTCCACGCCCCTCCTGGCGGCCTGGACCAGGGCCACCGAGACCTCGTCGGGGGCCCACCCCGGCGGGAAGGACTGGTTCACAAGCCGGATGCTCTCCCGGGCCTGGGCGATCATCTCCTTCAGGGCCGGCCGGACCTCCCGGTCCGTGACCAGTCGGGTCTCCGGGGCGGCGGGGCCGGGGTCGGAGGAGGGGTCCGCTCCCGGGTCCCCGGGACCGGGGTCCCGACCGGGATCGGGGGTGCCCGGGTCTCGGCCAGGATCGGGAACGCCCGGGTCCCACCCCGGATCCGGCCAGGAGCCACCCGGGTCTTCCTCGATCCCCCGGTCCGCTCCGAGGTCCGCAGGTTCCGCCGCATCTCCCTGGGAGGGACCGTCCCCCGTGTCGAAGACCCAGGCCAGGTCCCGCCGTTCCAGCAGGTTGCCGCCGCTGTCGCATCCCGCGGCCACGAGGGCCGCCAGCAGGCAGAGGAGTCCCGGGAAGGGGGCCTTCATGGGGTGGCCTCCGCCGGCGACGCGAGTTCCAGCATCCCGCAGGCCGCGCCGATGTCCTGGCCTCGGCTGCGGCGCACGGTGACCGGGTGATGCCGGTCCTCCAGGAACTGACGGAAGGCCTCGACGGCACCGTCGTCCGGTCGGCGGAACGGGCTTCCGGGCCAGGGGTTGAAGGGGATCAGGTTCACCTTGTGGGGGAACCGGGCCAGCATGCGGCTCAGGCGACGGGCGTCGTCCAGGGAGTCCCCGACACCGGCGATCAGCGTGTACTCGATCGTGTAGACGTGTCCGTGGGGCAGCGTCAGGCCCGCCAGGGCCTCCGTCACCGCCTGGAGGTTCCCGTATCGTCGGGCTGCCGGGACCACCTCGTTCCGGACCTCGTCGGTGGTGGCGCAGAGAGACAGGGCGATGCTGACCCCCGTGGCCGAGGCCACGACCTCCGGGATCCGCTCCACCAGCCCCACGGTGGACAGGGTCGTGCGCCGGGGAGCCACCCGGAGCCCCTCCCGGTGGGTCATCACCCGGACCGCCCTCAGGACCTCCGGCAGGTTGTCCAGGGGCTCCCCCATGCCCATGAAGACCACGTTGGTGACCCGGCTCCCCTCCGGGAGCCGCCGCATCGCCGCGTGGACCTGGCCCAGGATCTCCCGGGCCGAGAGATGCCGCACGAATCCCCCCTGGCCCGTCAGGCAGAAGCGGCAGCCCATCCGGCAGCCCACCTGGCTGCTGACGCAGAGGGTGACCCGGTCCTCGGAAGGCATCAGCACCGCCGGGAAGGTCCGTCCGTCGGGGCCGGCAAACAGCAGTTTCTCGCTCCCGTCACGGGACCGGATCACCTGGTAGGGGTCCAGCCGGGAGACCCGGGCCGACCGGGCCAGGGCGTCCCGCAGCCCCTTTGGCAGATTGGTCATCCGGTCGAAGTCCTCGACCCGGTGCTGGTGCACCCACTGGAAGACCTGCAGGGCCCGGTAGGGGGGCTCTCCCTGGAGGGCCGGAAGCAGGGCGATCTCGGAGGGCAGGCGGTCCAGCAGGTCGAGGAGGGTCATGTCACTCATCGCAGGTCATCATCCCGGTTGCGGCACGTCCTGTCCAGCCCGGGCTCCCGGGGACCCTCGGCCCCTCAGGTGGCCGGGACCTCCGCGGCCACCCGGGCCGAGGCATCGATCCCCTCCCGGACCGTCACCTCGACCCGGCGGATGCCCATCGCCCCGACCCGGGGGGAGTCCGCCAGGTCCTGGGCCAGCAGCCCCGCCAGCAACTCGGTGGATGTGTTCGGCAGTGGCAGCACGGCGCAGTCCCTCCGAGGGAGGACCAGCCTCTCCTCCGGGAGGGCCAGGACCAGGGTGTCCTCGGTGGCCTCCAGCGTGCCGACGACCGGTCTGCCCGGGACCAGCAACCGATGATCCAGGGCCTCCAGCAGCCTGGAGACCTCCTCCCGGATCACCGATCGGGCCTCCTCGCTCCGTCCCTCAGGCACGGTCCCCGAGGCCATCACCCGGTAGTCATGGCCGTGGATGGGCTCCCTCCCGGTCGGGGGGATCACCAGGAAATGGGCCGCCGACAGCACGAACCCGTCCACGGTCACCTGGGTCTCGCTCTCCTCCGGGACCTCCCGACGGCCTGGGCGATAGGTGCAGCGGGAGGTGGGGCTTTCATGCACGGTGACGGCACAGACGCCGGGCACCCGCTCGGCGAACTGGTGGTACAGCAGGAAGGCCAGGTTCTCGGAGGTGGGATTCCGGAGTTCCGGCAACTGGTTCAGGTCCCGGTGGTCCAGCGCCGCGACCACCTCCCGGGCGACCCGGGCCAGGTCCCCGAAGTCCATGACCCAGCCCAGCACCGGGTCCACCTCCCCCTCGACGGCCACCTCCACCCGGAAGTGGTGGCCGTGGAGGCGGGAACACTTGTGGGTCGGCGCCACCTCTGGCAGGTGGTGCGCCGCCTCGAAATGGAACTCCTTGACGATCTCGGCCCTCACGGCGGCCTCCCGGCAACGACCGGACCGGGGAATGATGCCCCCGGGCCGCCGAAAGTCAATCGACCGCCCGGTCCCTCGGCCGAAAAACGGCCCCTCGACCCGTCAGGGGCGCCGCCGGAGTCGGACCAGCGTCTCCAGGTGGAATGTCTGCGGGAAGAGGTCCCACATCTCCAGCGCGTCGATCCGGAAGGGGCCCTCCAGGAAGGGGCGGAGGTCCCGGGCCAGGGGGGCCGGGTCGCACGAGACCCAGACCACCCGATCGACGGGAAGGGCGGCCAGGAACCGGGCCAGGCCTGTCCCCAGGCCGGTCCGGGGAGGGTCCATCACCAGCACCTCCTGCCCCTCCAGGAGGTCCGGCCGGGCAGGCAGGGACTCGACGGCCAGGGGGACCCATCGGACCTCCAGGCCCCGGGCCGCCGTCTCCCGGGCCGCCATCCGGGCGGCCTCGCCATTGACCTCCACCGCCGTCACGGTGGCCCCGGCCAGGGCCAGCGGCAGGGTCAGGTTGCCGCTGCCGGCATGGAGTTCCAGGACCCGACACCCCCCGGCGGCCTCGGCCAGTTCCCGGACCCTCCGGGCCAGGGCCGGGTTCAGGTCCAGGTGGGCCTGGGAGAAGCCCCGGGGATCGGTGGGGACCAGGGTCTGGCCGCCGGTCCCATCGTCGGTGGGAACCTTCACCTCCCAGGCGCCGCTGGTGACCCAGGCGCCCCGGTGGCGGACCAGGGCCCCCCGGACCGAGGGCAGGCGCAGGAGGCCCTCGGCGACCCGGTGGGGATCCGGGATGCCCCCCCGGATCACCGCGACCACCCGGCCGTCCTCTCCCAGCACCAGTTCCAACGTGACCGGTCCCTGGACCGGCATGCCATCCAGCGCCGCGGGCAACTGCCCGATCAGGGCCCCCAGGACCTGGTGGGCGATGGGGCAGTCCTGGACCTCCACCAGCGCCTGGGACCCGCGCCGGAAGAAACCGATCCGCCAGCGGCCCTTTGGATCCTCGCCATGGACCTCGATCCGGCCGCGCCAGTGCCAGGGGGCGCCGCTGCGCACCACCGGGGTCGGGGCCTCGACGTGGCCGATCCGGGCCAGCACGTCCCGGAGCACCTCGGCCTTGTGGACCGGTTGCCGCTCCTCCCGGAGGTGCTGGAGGTGACACCCGCCGCACTCCCCGTACCAGGGGCAGGGGGGCGGGACCCGATCGGGACCCTCCTCCAGCACCCGGACCAGGCGCCCCTCGACATGGCCTCGATGGACCCGCTCCGGGACGGCCGTCACGAGGTCTCCCGGCGCCGTGAAGGGCACCAGCCAGACCTTCCCCCCGACCCGGCCGAGTCCCATGCCCTGGTGGACCAGCCGATCCACCCGGATCGTCGCCGTGCCGTCGGTCATGCCCCTGGACCTCGTCGTCCTGGCGCCCCATTATCACCCGGCTCGGGGCCCGTGGAGGCCTGCCGCTGCCACCCGGGGTGGCCGTGGCGTTCCCCCGTGCCCGGAGATGCGGGCTGTGGGATGATCCGGCCATGGGGACGTTTCCCGTTCGTCCGGAAAAGGAACAGGCGCTCCGGGAGCGGATGGACCGCCTCGGGATCCGGGAGGAGGACCTGGAGGAGACCTTCGTCCGCTCCGCAGGACCCGGGGGCCAGAAGGTCAACAAGACCTCCTCCTGCGTCCAGATCGTCCACCGGCCCACCGGGCGGCTGGTCAAGTGCCAGGAGTCCCGGTCCCAGGGCCTCAACCGGTTTCGGGCCCGGGAGATCCTGGTGGAGGCCATCGAGGATCAGGTCCTGGGAGAGCAGAGCGCCCGGCGCCAGGAGGCCGAGAGGATCCGCCGCCAGAAGCGGCGGCGGAGCCGGCGGGCCCGGGAGAAGATGCTGGAGGGCAAGCGCGCCCGGGGGGAGGTGAAGGCCCTGCGGCGTCCCCCTTCAGCCGAGGACTAGTGTCAGGAGGAGAGGTTCCATGCCCCTGTACGAGTTTCGATGCCAGGCATGCCAGAGGGACTTCGAGGAACTGGTCCCGATGGGGACCGTCACGGCGACCTGCCCGTCCTGCGGGTCCGGCGACGTGGAGCGGCTGGCCTCCACGGCGGCCTTCTCGGTCGGCGGTCGCATGACCACCACCGGGTCGTCCCACGGGTGTTCCGGCTGCACCTCGTCGAACTGCAGTTCCTGCGGGACCGGCGGCAGTTCCTGCGGCTGCGGTTCCTGCGGCTGACGCGGGCCCTGGGTCACTCCCGCATCAGGGCCTCGGCCAGGGGATAGCGGGGGCGGATGTCCACCGGGACCGTCGAGAGGCGGGCCAGGGCCTTGCGGACCTCGTCGGGCATCGACCCGTAGGTGTCCAGCATCCTCCGGGCGCCCTCGTAGTCGCCCTCGGCCTGGATGGTCAGCAGTCGCCGGGCCAGTTGTCGCAGGGAGTCCTCGTAGCGGCCCAGGTCGATGTGCAGCGTCTGCCGGTCGTCCCAGGTGACCACGCCCTGCTCCCGGAGCCAGTTGTACTGGATCATGTTGGCGATCCCGTGGGCCTCGGTGACCCCGAAGCGGATGGACCGGAAGATCCCCGCCAGGTAGGTCGGCCCCATCGCCGCCTCGACCTCCCGGGGCAACAGCCCCTTGCGGACCAGGAACAGGGCGTTCAGGACGCCCAGGACGTCGGCCTTGCACTCCTCGATGCCCGAGTAGGTCTCCTTCAGGGCGAGGTTCACCGTGGTGGTCCCGCCCCCCGGCAGCGCCAGCACCCCCGGGCCGAGGCCGTGGCTGACCTCGTGCATCAGGATGAAGTTGAAATAGGCGTCGAAGGAGATGCGGTCCTGGAGGGCGGGGTCCAGCAGGGTCCGGGCGATGGGGATCAGGCTCCGACGGAACTTGGCCTCGCCGACGTTCTTGAGCAGGACCTTCTTGGACCCCTTCGCGGTCCGCACCCGTTCGTCGTTGGGGAGGTTGAAGGCCGTCGTCTGGACTCCCGCCGCGGTGTCGCCGGAGGTGAAGATCACCTGCACGACGGCGATGGGGGAGGACTTGCCGCGACTGAAGTTCTTGTGGCGGTCATCCACCGGCAGGGCCGCCTCCATCTCGTCCAGCAGGCCCGCCACGGCCTGCAGCTTGTGGCTCTCGGCGGCGTCTCGGAGGGTCACGAAGGCCTCGAAGGAGGCCTTGAGGTTCATCAGGCCGTCCTCGTACACCTCGTAGGGGCCGATGACGACCTCCAGGGCCGATGAGACCTCCGGGGGGCCCGAGTGGAGGTCCATCCAGGCCATGTCGCTCTCGAAGTAGTCGTTGGTCCGGAAGGCCTCGGCCCGGGTCCGGAGGAACCGGGCCAGCATCGGGTCCCGGGTCTTCGAGGCGGCCTCCAGGAGCCACCGGGCCGCCTCCTCCAGGTCCTCCCGGTAGAACTCGCTGTAGGGAATCGCCTTGAGCCGATCCCCGTCTCGGCGGATCACCGTGAAGGGGGACAGGAAGTCCTCCCGGTCCTCGGGGTGGGCGGCGATCCAGGCCTCGAACTCCTCCACCGTCAGGTCCTCCGGGTAGAAGGTGGCCCCTCGGGGCTTCTTCCCGGTTCCGTAGAAGGGGGCATGGTCCTCCAGCCGGTCGAACCGGCCCCGGTGGATCTCCACGTACTCGGCCAGCAGCCGCCCCAGGGGGTCCGTCCTCTTCCGGAGGTCCTGGAGCACCTCCATGCCGTCGTGGGAGGCCTGCTTCCAGAAAATCCGATCCATCACCGCCGCGGCCTTCAGCAGCGGCCGCAGGACCTCCAGGTCCTCCGGTGGGATGGTCCCTCGATCCACCGTGATGTCCACGTCGGCGAACTGGGCCCGTCGCCGGGCCAGTTCCTGCTGGTCCAACCCCGTCATCGCCGTCTCCCGGTTTCCGGCCCCCGTTGCGCAGGCCACCATCCCCAACCACAGCCACGCCGCTGCCCGGTGTCCCATCGTCTCCTCCTCAGGTCTCCTGGCGCCTCCAGATCAGACTCACCGTGGTCCCGGCCCCCTCCCGGGTCTCGATCTCCACCCGGCCGTTCGATTCCTGCATCACCTGCTGCACAAAGGCAAGCCCCAGCCCGGTGCCCCGGGGCTTCGTGGTGGCGAAGGGCTCGAAGATCCGCGACCGGAAGGCCTCCGGGATCCCGACGCCGTGGTCCCGGACCCGCACGATCGCCTCGTCTCCGGCCTCCTCGATGGCCACCTCCAGCAGGCCGCCCTCGGGCATCGCCTCCCGGGCGTTCCGGACCAGGTTCTGGAGTGCCTGACGCAACTGCCCCTCGTCGCAGGACACCCGGACCGGGTGGTCGGGCTCCCGGACCTGCACCTGGACGCCGGCGGCACCCAGTTCCTCGGCCAGGAAGGCCAGGGTCCCTCGGACCAGGGGCCCCAGGTCGCAGGGGGCCAGCACGCCCCGGGGCATGCGCCCGAACCGCAGGTACTCCTCGGTGATCTCCGACAGGCGGTCCACCTCCCCCTGGACCGACCGCAGCAGGTCCTTCATCCGGGACAGGTCGGTGCCCGGGGAGGCGACCATCTCGGCCAGCAGGTCCACGTTCAGGGAGATCGAGTTCAGGGGGTTCCGGATCTCGTGGGCCACCACCGACGCCATGCGGCCCACCGTGGCCAGGCGCTCGGTGCGGATTCGGTCCTCGGCCGCCCGGGCCTGCCGCTCGGCCTGGAGGGAGAGGGCCTGGGCCAGACCGTTCAGGGCCTCCGAGAGGCCGGCCAGTTCCCGGGGGGCTCCCCGGATCGTGACGGGGGCATGGTCCCCGGCGGCCAGTCGCCGGATGGCGGCGATCAGGTCCCCGACGGGCCGCAGGGCCCGCAGGGAGTAGAGCAGCACGACCAGGGCCACGACCAGGGCCAGGGCCGAGACGCCGATCACGAGCAGGGAGACCTTCGTGCGCCGGGCCACCAGGTCCGCCTCGGCCTCCCGCAGGGCGGCCAGGGACTGGCTCTGGACCCGCAGCGTGGCCCCCCGCATGAGCCGCAGGACCCGCAGGATGGCCCGCGCCTGGGTCTCGGCCTCCCCGACGGCCCCGGCCTTCTGGGCGGCGTCGAGCCGGTCGATCAGGGTGGTCAGGGCCTCCTCGGCCGACGGGGGGATCGTGGGGTCCTGTCCAGGGGAGCGGCGTTGCAGGGTGGATGCCTGCCTCGCGGAGGCCGCTGCCCCGGCGAAGTCGGCGGACCGGGCCTCCGAGAAGACCCCCGACGTGGCGGCGGCCTCCAGGGCGTCGGCGGCGGCCCGGAGGCGGTCGAAGAGATGGAGACGCTGGAGCAGCAGGCGGGACCGGTCCAGGTCCACGGACCGGGAGGATCCCAGGAGGTCCTCGACGCCGCGGGTCTCGGACAGCAGCGCCGTGAGGTCCTCCACGGTCGGGGAGACGGTCCCCTTGAGCAGGGAGACCTCCTCCAGCAGCCGGTCGGCGGTCCAGGCCAGGTAGCCGAGGGCCAGGCCGAAGACCACCGCCTCGGTGGCCAGTCCGATGCCGATCTGTGCCCGCAGGGAGGTCCTCATGGCCGGGGAAGCATAGCACGGCGGGTCGGGGGTCAGCCGTCGCCCACCGAGAAGGACCAGAGGGAGGGATCGACCCCCAGGGTCAGCCAGGCCTGACGCCAGCACTGGTCCGGGGGGACCTCGAAGACGATCCGGAGGTCCACCGGCGCGGTCATCCAGGCCCCCTCCCGGATCTCGGACTCCAGCTGGTCCGGGGCCCACCCGGCGTTGCCCAGGCAGAAGCGGAAGGTCGGCACGGGGCTGGCGGTCAGCAGGTCCCGGAAGACCCGCTGGCTGCCGGTGACCCGCAGGTCCGGTCCGGCGGGGAACGACTCGCCCCGGGGGTCTGTCCCCCGGAAGAGGACCCACCCGGTTCCCAGCTGGACCGGCCCCCCCAGGAACACCGGTCGCCCGCCGATGTCCTCGCCGGGATTCGGGAGGCCGGTGGCCTCGAGGACCTTGCGGAGCGGCTCCGGGGAGGGGCGGTTGATCACGAGGCCCAGGGCGCCCTCGGGTCCGTGGGCGAAGAGCAGCACGACGGTCTGGCGGAAGTTCGGGTCCAGCAGCGTGGGGGTCGCCAGCAGCAGGGAGGGGGCGAGGCTCTGGAACATGCGGCGTCCCCGGTCCATGGGTCCTCCTCAAGGATGCCGTCATCGGGGCTGCGTGGCAAGGTCTCCCCTCCCGGCCCCTCTGCGATGGCCACCGACCCTCCGGTCCCACCAACCGAGGTTGCAGAAATGGGCGGCCTCTGGAATGCTTGCGCCCGGCCGTCGATGGCCGGCGGCCCGAGCCCCCTTGCCAGGAGGATGCCGATGATCGCCCCGTTCCAGAACGAGCCCCTGACCGACTTCTCTCGGCCGGACCTGCACCGGGCCCAGATGGAGGCCATCGCCCGGGTGGAGGCCTCCTTCGGACGGTCGATCCCCCTGCGGATCGGCGGACAGGAGAAGACGACCAGCGACGTGATCCTCTCGCTCAATCCGTCGAACCCCTCGGAGGTGGTGGCCCAGGTCTCCAAGGCCACGCCGGAACTGGCGGTCGAGGCCGTCGAGGCGGCCCACCGGGCCTTCGGGCCCTGGTCCCGCTGGGAACCGGCCGCCCGGGCCCGGGTGCTGCTCCGGGCCGCGGCGATCCTGCGGCGACGGCGCTTCGAGGCCAATGCCCTGATGATCCTGGAGGCGGGCAAGCCCTGGGTCGAGGCCGACGCCGACACGGCCGAGGCCATCGACTTCCTGGAGTTCTATGCCCGGGAGGCGATGCGTTACGGCGAACCGCAGCCGGTCACGACGATGCCCGGCGAGGAGGACAACCTCTACTACATCCCCTGCGGGGTCACGGTCGTGATTCCCCCCTGGAACTTCCCGCTGGCCATCACCACCGGCATGACCAGCGCGGCCCTGGTGGCGGGCAACACGGTCGTGCTGAAGCCCGCCTCGCCGACTCCCGCCATCGCCTGGCTGCTGGTCGAGGTGCTTCGGGAGGCGGGGTTGCCCGACGAGGTGCTGAACTACTGCCCCGGCAGCGGCGGCAGCATGGGGGACGCCCTGGTCGCCCATCCGAAGACCCGGATCGTGGCCTTCACCGGCAGCATGGCCGTGGGGCTCCACATCAACGAACTGGCCGCGAAGGCCCAGCCGGGTCAGATCTGGATCAAGCGGGTGATCGCCGAAATGGGCGGCAAGGACGCCATCCTCGTCGCGGACGACGCGGACCTGGAGGAGGCGGCCGTCGGCGTGGTGTCAAGCGCCTTCGGGTACCAGGGGCAGAAGTGCAGCGCATGCAGCCGGCTGATCGTGATGGACCAGGTCCACGACGCCCTGGTGGACCGAGTGGTGGATCTGGCCCGGGCGATCACCGTCGGGCCGCCGAAGGACCCGGCCCATCGGATGGGGCCGGTGATCACCGACGCCGCGATGGCGACGATCCAGTCCTACATGGAGGTGGGACGGTCCGAGGGCCGGCTGCGGACCGGCGGCGGTCGCCTGGATGCCCCGGGCTACTTCCTGGAGCCGACGATCTTCGACGACGTGGCGCCCCAGGCCCGGATCGCCCAGGAGGAGATCTTCGGGCCGGTGCTGGCCTGCACCCGGGCCCGGGACTACGACGAGGCCCTGGCCATCGCCAACGGCACGGTCTATGGCCTGACCGGCGCGGTCTATTCCCGCAGCCGGGAGCGGCTGGAGAGGGCCCGCCGGGAATTCCACGTGGGCAACCTCTACTTCAACCGCAAGTGCACCGGGGCGATGGTCTCGGCCCATCCCTTCGGGGGCTTCAACCTGTCGGGGACCGACAGCAAGGCCGGTGGCCGCGACTACCTGCTGCTGTTCCTGCAGGCCAAGAGCGTGGCCGAGCGCTTCTAGAACCTGGAGGATGACGGTGGCGGAAGACCGCGTGTTCTACATCACGACCCCGATCTACTACGTGAACGACCGGCCCCACATCGGCCATGCCTACTGCACGGTGCTGGCCGACGTGCTGGCCCGCTACCACCGGCTCTTCGGGGAAGAGACCTTCTTCCTGACCGGGGTGGACGAGCACGGCCAGAAGGTCCAGGAGGCGGCGGCGAAGCGGGGCCTGTCGCCCCAGGCCCACTGCGACGAGATGCAGGCCCACTTCCGGAACCTCTGGCCGACCCTCCACGTGGTCCACGACGACTTCATCCGGACCACGGAGCCGCGCCACGAGGCGGTCGTCCAGGAGGCCCTGCAGCGGCTGTGGGACGCCGGGGAGATCTACCGGGGGGAGTACGAGGGGTTCTACAGCCCCAGGGTCGAGAAGTTCTTCACCGCCGAGGAACTGGTGGACGGGAAATGCCCCGAGACCGGCGGCGAGGTCTTCCGCATCCAGGAGGCCAACTACTTCTTCCGGATGTCCCGCTACCAGGATGCCCTGATCGACCACATCCGCCGGAACCCGGACTTCATCGCCCCCGAGTCCCGGCGCAACGAGGTGCTGGGCTTCCTGTCCCAGCCCTTGAAGGACCTGTGCATCAGCCGCCCGAAGGCCCGGCTCTCCTGGGGAATCCCGCTCCCCTTCGACCCGGAGTTCGTCACCTACGTCTGGTTCGACGCGCTGCTGAACTACTGCAGCGCCATCGGCCTCTACCGGGACGAGGAGCGATTCCGCCGCCTCTGGTCCGGGGCCCACCACCTGATCGGCAAGGACATCCTGACGACCCACAGCGTGTACTGGACCACGATGCTGATGGCCCTGGGCCTTCCGCTGCCCCGGCGCATCATCGCCCACGGGTGGTGGCTGGTCGATCGCACCAAGATGTCCAAGTCCCTGGGCAACGTGGTGGACCCCCTCTCGTTGAAGGACCGCTACGGCGTGGACAGCCTGCGCTATTTCCTGATGCGGGAGATGGTCGTGGGCCTGGACGCCGACTTCAGCGAGGAGGCCTTCCTCCGGCGCCACAACTTTGACCTGGCCAATGACCTGGGGAACCTGGTGAACCGGCTGGTCCGGTTCGCCGAGCGGGCCTTCCAGGGCCGGGTGCCGCCCCCGGCGGACCGGGAGGTGTCGTCCCAGGACCGGTCGCTGCGGGAGATGGCCCAGGCCGCCGGGCCCCTGGTCCGGTCCCTGGTGGAAGCCCTCCGGGTGGAGCAGGCCGTCGAGGCGGCGATGAACCTGGTGCGGCGCATCAACCGCTACCTCGCCGAGACGGAGCCCTTCAAGGTGGTCAAGGAGGACCCGGCCCGGGCCGGGGCCCTGGTCTATCAGGCCCTGGAGGCCCTGCGCATCGCCTTGACGCTGCTGCGCCCCGTCATGCCTGGCAAGTGCACGGAACTCTTGAAGGCCATCGGGGCCGACACGACGGAGGGCCGCCTGGAGGACCTCCGGTGGGGCGGCCTGGCGGCCGGGACTCCTCTGGCTCTGGAAGGGGCGCCCTTCCCGAGGCACGAGGTTCCCTCCTTCGAGGGGGAGCCGGCGGCCCCTGCGGCGGAGGCCCCGAAGGCCCCTGCTTCCGAGGGCCCGGCCCTCGTCTCCATCGAGGACTTCCAGAAGATCCAGTGGAAGGTGGGGACCGTGGTCTCGGCGGCGCCGGTCCCGGGCAGCGACAAACTGCTGGCCCTGGAGGTGGACCTGGGAGAGGGGGCGCCCAGGCCGCTGGTGGCGGGGATCGGCAAGGTGTACGATCCCGCGTCGCTGGTGGGGCGCCAGGTGGTGGTGGTGGCGAACCTGGCCCCCCGGAAGGTCTTCGGCCGGGAGTCCCGAGGCATGGTGCTGGCCGCCTCCGGGGACCAGGGACCGGTGCTGCTGGCCCCCATGGCCCCGGTGCCCCCGGGGACCCCGGTCCGCTGACCCGGCAGGTCAGGGGGCATCGGCAGCCGCCGGCGTGACCTCCGAGGCGGCCGATCGGGACCCGGGGACCCCGGTCACAACCAGGCACTCCAGGTAGTCCGCCGCCTTCAGCATCGGGTAGTCCGGGCGGTTGCGGG
Source organism: Deltaproteobacteria bacterium (assembly GCA_029547805.1). Classification (GTDB taxonomy): domain Bacteria; phylum Myxococcota_A; class UBA9042; order DTJE01; family DTJE01; genus JAGOKF01. The sequence continues at coordinate 350,129 of JAKPOP010000017.1, read as the reverse complement.
ACCTTGCCTCCCGACGGGCCATCGCCTCGGCGATGCCCAGGCGCTGTTCGCAGTCCTGGATCGCCGGCACCGGGAAGAGGGATGGCAGGGGCCCCCGGGAGGGCAGGGGGGCCAGATGCCCGTGGAGGTCCTCCTCCCGGAACGCCACCGGGAAGTCCTTTCCCGGGGCCGGCGGCACTGGCACGTCAGGTTCCACCCCGAGGACCTGGAGCGTGCGCCCCGAGGGGCCGTAGTAGCGGGCCACCGTCAGTTTGATGTGGTAATCCCGCCGCATCAGCGGCGAGAACAGGGTCTGCACCGAGGCCTTCCCGAAGGTTCGTTCCCCAACCACCAGCGCCCGGCCGTTCTCCTGGAGCGCCGAGGCCAGGATCTCCGAGGCCGACGCACTGGCGGCGTTGACCAGCACCACGACCGGAAAGGTCCAGGCCCCGGGCCGCGCCCGGTAGGTCTCCTCCCGGTCGCTGGCATTCCGGACCGTCACGATCACGCCGTCCTCCAGGAAGTCGTCGGCCAGGTCCACGGCCTCCTGGAGCAGCCCTCCGGGGTTGTTTCGGAGGTCCAGCACCAGACCCCGGAGGCGCTTGCCCCGGGTTCGGGCCACAAGGTCCTCCACGGCCTGGCGAACCGCCTCCCGGGTCCCCTCGACGAAGCCGCCGATCTTGATGTAGCCGACGTCCGGGTGGGCCTCCAGCAGCCTGGCCGAGACGTTGCGGACCTCGATGTGGTCCCGAACGATCGTGAAGGTGAGGTCCCGGGGCTCCCCCAGGCGACGGATCGTCAGTGTCACCGGGCTCCCTTTGGGCCCCCGGACCCGCCGGATCACCTGCCGCAGGGACAGCCCCCGCACGGGCATTCCATCGACGGCGACCACGACGTCCCCGGCCCGGATTCCCGCCTGGAAGGCCGGCTGTCCCTCAATCGGGGACTCAACCAGCACCTCTTCGCCCCGCTGGAAGAGCACGGCCCCGATCCCTTCGAAGGACCCGTCCCGGGTCTGGCGGGAGTTCTCCTCCCAGGCCTTCGCCGAGACGATGCTGGAGTGGGGGTCCAGGGCGGACAGGAAGCCCTGGGCCGCCGCGATCCAGAGCCGAGACTCCTCGGGGACCCGTTCCTCCGGGGGGCGGCCCAGGGCCCATGCGAACACCCGCTCGAAATCCGCCTCCAGGAAGGGGGTCTGGGCCCAGGCCTGGTCCAGACCCTCCTGGTGCTTCCGGAGTTGCGCCCGGTAGCGCGATACCTGGTTCCGGCTCCAGGATTCCCCGGGGCGTTCCCGGTCGGGACGCAGGCGGATCAGCCGGACGGGGGCCCTGGGCCAGGGGGCCTCGGAGGTTCCCAGGTAGCGCCCGGTGACGAAGGGGTGCCTCCGGTGGGTCCGCCACCAGGCCTCGGGGACCAGTTCCGCCGGGGGTGTCAGGGAACGGACCACCTGGTTGGCCGCGGCGACCCAGGCCCGGCGATCATCGAAGTTCGAGTCGATGTGGAAGAGTCGGGCGAAGCGCCGGACCTCGGCGAAGTCCTTGCGCCCGAACTCGATCCCCTCCCAGCCGTCGGACTCCTCCTCGGGGTCCGAGGTGTCGTCGCCGATTCCCTGGCCCTGAAAATCCAGGTCCGGGACCCCGGGGGCCGCCGGGGCCCAGCGGCCGGCGGCCAGCAGGCATCCGATTCCCAGCGTGACCGATGCCACGACTCTCACGGGTCCTCCAGGGGGATCTGGCGCCGTCCCTCCCACCGATGATACGGGAGACGGACGACCTTGACACATCGGCGGAGGCCGGTGGGCGCCGGGAGTCCCTCCCGAGACAGGAAACCGTTCTCCGGGAGGGTTTCTTCCCGGGCGGCGCCGGGATAGCATGCCTCGCGGGTCTCCTGCCAGGCACGAGACACCAGGGTGGCATCGGACAGGCCAGGAGGCCGAGGGGGACGCCATGCAGATCCTGATGACGGCCACGGTGGACCTGGGGGTCTCCCTGGGCGTGGATGACCGGGCCTTCCACCTCTCGGCGACGGAGGCGTCCCGGACGGCCGGTTTCCTGGCCCGGTGGCCGGGGGCCAGGTTGCCCCCGGTCGAGGAGGTCCCCCAGGGGGAACTGGACCTGCCGCTGGGGGTCGGGCTGTCGGTGGACCTGGCCGAGGCGGGCATGGTCCGGACCTGGAGGGAAGGGGCCCGGGTCTTCAGCCGGGGAGAGGGCCTCCGGTGGCTGCTGGACTGGGTGCCGGCGCTGGCACCGTGGTCGGCATCGTTCCAGGCGACGGAGGACCGCCTGACGCGGCTGTTCGAGGCGGTCGAGGTTGGCCCCTGCCGGTGGAAGGTCTTCGGGATCGGGGTCGGCGTGCTGCAGGCCTGGATCGACGGCGTCCCGGAAGCGGATGCGGACCTCGCCCTGGTCCTGTGCAAGGCGTACGAGTACGCCGGGTATCGGGATCTGACCCGGGCGTTGCGGCCTCTGTGCCTCGACGTCCTGGAGACCTTCGGGGTCAACGACCGGATGGCGCAGATCAGCCGGCGCTTTCACCTGGAGACCCGGGAGGAGGTCGATGCCTGGGACCGGAATCGGCGGCCCGACGTCTTCGACCAGGGCTTCCACCACACCCTGATCCTGGCGGAGGACTCGCCGGGAGCCCCTGTGGCACTGGAGTGGCTGCGATCCTACGAGACGGAGCAGGACTGGGTGCCGATCCAGAACGACTGCGGCAAGGTGTTCCTGGGATGGGCCGCGAGCCTGCTCTGGAGCCCGCCGGGATCGCCCCCGTCCCTGGGAGACCCGGAGGGCCCGGTGGCGACCGTTGCCCGGATCCTGGAGGTCGCGAACCTCTGCCTGGGCGTGTTGATGTCCTACGAGAAGCACTTCGCGAAGCGGATGCGCCAGGCGGTGCAGCAGTCCCTGAGCCGCGAGAAGGCGACCCTGAACCTCGCGGAACTGAACGAGATGCGGGCCCTGGCCGGGGCCGTCACCGAGCTGACCCGCTTCTCGTCGATGACCTCGTCCATCTCGGCCCGGGTCCTGCTGGAACGGTGGGAGCGCGTGACCGCGATGCCGGACCGGCAGGAGCGGATCCAGCGGGCGGCGGAACTGCTCCACACGGTCCAGGGGGAGGCGATTCGCCTGGAGGACGAGCGCAAGCAGCAGCGGCTGTCGGCCTGGGGGTTCGTGCTGGCGGCCTTCACGCTGGTCAGCACCGTCTCGGACATCATCGCAACGGTGGACTACAACCACGACCTGGTGCCCCAGATCCTGGGACGCACGGTGCTGCTGGCCAGCGGTCCCCTGCTGTTCATCTGGCTGCTCCGGCGGTCCCTGGGGGGCTCCCGGTGACGCTCCGGGGGCCTGCCGGCAAGACGGGAGGCCGAGGACCCGGGGAGCGGCATGCCAGGGGCCGGGATCGTGCTACACTCGGACCGCATCCAGCGATTCCCGGGCCGGGGGGTAGGATGAATCCGGGGGCCTTTGCCATCTACCTGAACGCCAATGCCCGGAGGGTCTCGCCCGAGGTGGTGACCCGGATCGAGGAACTGGTTCCGCCCGACGACATCTTCTTCGCCTCCTGTCCCGAGGATGCGGATCGCTTTGCCATGGTGATCCTGGATCGGGGGTACCCGACGGTCTTCACAGGCGGCGGCGACGGGACCTTCGTGGGTCTCGTGAACGCCCTGTGGCGGGAATCCCTCCGGCGCCCGAACCGGCCGGCGCTGCCGGTGATCGGGGTGCTGTCGCTGGGGACGGGCAACGCCCTGTCGCTCATGACCTCCCCGGGCAACCCGATCCAGGACCTCAAGAAGTACGTGACCAACCCGAGCCAGGACCTCTGGACCATCTCGCTGGTGGAGGCCGAAGGGGTCCTGGTGCCCTTCGCGGGGGTGGGGATCGACGCCGAGATCCTCCACGACTACATCCACGTGAAGGAACGGTTCGGCCAGGGGCGGCTGAAGCCGCTGTTCCAGAACGTCGGAGGCTACTTCGCATCGTTCTTCGGCGCGACCTTGCCCCGGCATGCCCGGGAGGGGTTGCTGGGCGGGGGCGTTCGAATCCGGGTCGAGAACCTCGGCCCCGAGGCCTGGCTGCTGGGTCCCGAGGGGGTCCGCCAGCGGCGCTACGGCCCCGGCGATCTTCTCTACGAGGGACCGGCCGTGATCGCCAACTGCGGGACCATCCCCATCTACGGGTACGGGATGCGGCTGCTCCCCTGGGCGAACCAGGACCTGGACTGCTTCCAGGTGCGGGTCTCGGCGGTCTCCATCGCCTGGTCCCTCGTGAACCTGCATCGGGTCTGGCGAGGCGACTTCCAGGCCGAGGGATTGATGGACTTCCATGCCTCCCACGTCCGGGTGACGGCCTCCAGGCCCATCCCGCTGCAACTGGGAGGCGACCTGGCAGGCTTGAGGGATCAGGTGGAGTATCGGATCGTTCCCAGGGCGATCCGGCTGTTGCGTTTCCTGTAGGGACCGATCGGAGGAGGAAGGATCATGACTCGCCACGTCTGCCTTGTCTGTGGCTACGTCTACGACCCGGCGACGGGAGATCCGGTGGGGAGGATCCCTGCGGGGACGGCCTTTGAGGACCTTCCGGACGGATGGGTGTGCCCCGAGTGTGGCGCCCAGAAGGAGATGTTCGAGGCCCAGGAGGAGTCCTGAGGAGGGTCGATGGACCGCAGGCACTTCGTGATCGTCGGTGGGGGAGGCGCCGGGGTCGAGGCGGCGGCGGCGCTGCGTCAGGCGGACCCCGAGGCCCGGATCGCCGTGTGGACCGACGAGGAGGTGCCCTACTACGCCCGGATTCGCCTGGGGGAGGTCGTGGATGGTCGGAGCCGGCCCGAGGACCTCTTCTTGCGCCTGCCGTCCTGGTGGAAGGACCAGGGGATCGAACTTCGGCTGGGAGTGACGGTGGAGGGCATCGACCCGGGGCAGGGGCGGGTGCAGGACGGGGAGGGGACCTGGACTCCCTGGGACGCCCTGCTCTTGGCCACGGGGGCTCGGCCGTTCCTGCCGCCGATCCCTGGGATCGACCGGCCGGAAGTGGTGACGTTGCGGCGGATGAAGGACGCCCTGGCGATCCGGGACCGCCTGGCCGGGAGTCGGAGGGCCGTGGTGCTGGGAGGGGGGCTGTTGGGGCTGGAACTGGCCGCCTCCCTGGCCCAGGCGGGCATCGCGGTGACGGTGGTCGAAGCGGCACCCTGGTTGCTGCCACGGCAGGTGGACCCGGAGGGTGGGGAGGTCCTGCGGGGACTCCTGGCCCGCCGGGGCATCGACTTTCGCCTGGGGACCACCGCCGGGAGCCTGGAGGGGGGCGCCAGCGGGGGGTGTCGCGTGGTCCTGTCGTCCGGCGAATCGCTGGAGGCCGACCTGGTGCCGGTGATGGCCGGGGTCCGGAGCGAGACGTCCCTGGCGAGGGCCGCCGGCCTGGACGTGGCCTCGGGGATCCGGGTGGACGACGGGATGCGGACCTCGGCCCCGGGAGTCTTCGCCGCCGGGGACTGCGCCGAGCACCGGTCGGGAATCTACGGGTTCTGGAGCGCGGCGACGGAACAGGGCCGGGCGGCGGGCCGGGCGATGGCCACCGGGGACAGCCCCTACCAGGGGTCCGTGCGCACCACGACGCTGAAGGTCACCGATGTGGCCCTGTTCAGCGTCGGCGATCTCCAGGGCCCGGCCGTCCGGGTGGAGCGGCATCGGGAGGGGGACCGCTATCGGTGCGTCCGGCTGGACGAGGAAGGACGGGTCGTCGGGGCGGTGCTGATCGGGGACCTGGGGCTCCGAAAGGCCCTGATGCTGGCGATGATGTCCCGGAAGGCGTGGGAACCGCTGCAGGGAGGAACGCCATGACGGTCGAGGGAATCATCCGGACGGCGCTGCAATACGAAGAGAAGGTTCGGGACGTCTATCGCGAGGCGGCGGCCGCCGCCGGCGATGCCACGGGGAGGCGGGTCTGGGAGGTCCTGGCCCGGGAGGAACAGGGGCACCTGGACTACCTGCACTCCCGACTGGAGGAGTGGCAGAAGACGGGCCGGGTCCGGGCCGTGGAACTGGGGACCCTGATCCCGGGTCGGGAGCGGCTCGAGGAGGCGATGAAGGGTCTGCAACAGCGGGTCCGGCTGCCCGAAGAGGAACGGGACTCGGCCCTGGCGGCCCTGCGGCGGGCCGAGGAGGCCGAGCGGGCGACCGCGGCCTTCTACCGCCAGGCGGTGGCGTCGCTTCCCGGGGAGGAGGAGCGGCGCATGTTCGCCCGGTTCCTGGAGATCGAGGAGGGACATGCCCGGATCGTCCAGGCGGAGATCGATGCCCTGACGGGCCTGGGGTTCTGGTTCGACATGCAGGAGTTTCGCCTGGAGGCGGAGTGATCGCGTTGACAGCCGCCGGCGGGGCGCGCTAGAACGCCTCGGCGGGTCCATGGGGGAGGACCATGTACCTGGGACGCGTGGTCGGAACGGTCGTCGCCACCCGGAAGGCCGAGGGCCTCGAGGGGATCCGGCTGCTGGTGGTGCAGCCCCTGAACCCGGACCTGTCCCCCCGGGGCAACCTGGAGGTGGCCGCCGACGCGGTGCAGGCCGGGCCCGGGGAGGTGGTGCACCTGGTGGGAAGCCGGGAGGCGGCGCTGGCGTTTCCCGGGTGGTTCATTCCGGTGGACGCGGCCATCGTCGGGATCGTCGATGCGGTGAACCTGGAGGCGCAACCGTGACATTGTGCAAGGTCCTGGGCAATGTCGTCTCCACCGTGAAGCATCCCACCTACCGGGGGCACAAGGTGATGATCGTGCAGCCGGTGGACGAGGCCGGGCGACCCACCGACCCCTCGTTTCTGGCGGTCGATCGGGTCCAGGCGGGGCCCGGGGACCTGGTCCTGGTGATGCGGGAGGGCAATGGGGTCCGGCAGCTGCTCCGGGAGAAGTTGCTGCCGATCCGGTCCCTGATCGTGGGGATCGTCGATGCCGTCGATGCCCGGGTTCCCGAGGGGCCCGTGTCCGGCGCCCGGTCCGGGGAGGTCCGATGAACGCCAGCCTGACGTTGCCGGAACTCCAGCGGGAGGTCGTCCGGGTGGCCCGGGCCCTCCATGCCCGGGGATTCGTGGCGAACCACGAGGGCAACGTCACCGCCCTGACCGGCGATGGCAAGGTGCTGGCGACGCCCACGGCGATGTCCAAGGGGGACGTCCGGGAATCGGACCTGGTGCTGCTCGACCGGGCTGGACGGCGGCTCCAGGGGGCCCGGAAGCCCTTTTCCGAGATCCCGATGCACCTGGTCGTGTACCAGAACCGGCCCGACGTGGGGGCGGTCGTTCACGCCCATCCCCCGGCAGCGACGGCCTTCGCGGCGATACGACAGCCCGTGGAGGCCTTCTTCCTGCCCGAGTTCATCGTGAGCATCGGGGGGAAGGTGCCGGTGGTCCCCTTCGCGATGCCCGGCAGCGAGACCTTGAATCAGGCGCTCCTGCCCTATCTGGAGCCCTACGACGTCGTGCTGCTGGCGAGCCACGGCGTGCTGGCCTGGGGCCCGGACCCGACCACCGCCCTGCTGCGCGTCGAACATGCCGAGGCCGCGGCCCGGGTGCTGCTGGACATCCGGGGACTGGGGCAGCCGCCCGAACCCCTGCCCGACGAGGTGGTGCGCCTCTTGCTCGATGCCCGGACCCGGGCCGGCCTGGGACCTGCCGGGCGCAGCCGGGCCCGGGCCGTGCCCCGTTCCTAGACGCCTGCCCAGACCATGCGTGCCGCTGCGGATTCGGGGACCGGGAAGACGCATCCCGGCACCGGAGGCCGGTGGGGAAAATCAGTCCCGGCGCAGCCGGGCGAGGATCCGGTCCTTCATGGTGGCCTCCCGGGGCGTGAGGATCCCCAGTCGGAGGCAGCACTCGGCCTCGAGGTGCTGCACCCGGACCCGGAGGTCCGGCAGGTCCGTCGCCGGGAAGACCAGGGGGGCGGTGGCCGGTTCGGACAGCCCGAAGCGCATCCGGACGTAGCGTTCCTCCTCGACGGTCAGATGGCCCTGGGCGATGGTGTTGCGGACATCCCGGCGGGTGAGGGTCACCACGCGGGTCTTCGGATCGGTCTTGCGGTCCACGGGACTACCTCCTTGCCAGGCCCTGCTGCCTGGAGACCCGATCATGGCACGGGCCCTCCAGGAATGCCAAGTCGGTGCACCGGCGGCTTCGGGGTGGACACGAGGCGTCCAGGCGAGGCAGACTTCCGGTTGGCGTCGGATCGTCCGGGAGGAAGAGATGCACCCGGTTCGCAAGTGGTTCGAGAAGGCCCGGGCGATCCCCGGGGGCACGCGGGTCTTTTCCTGGGTCCTTGGTCGCTACATCCCCTACACCGGCAGCATCGGGTCAAGGGTGGAGTCCCTGTCGGACGGCGAGGCGGTGGTCCGCCTGGAGGACCGGCGGGGAGTGCGGAACCACCTGGACTCGGTCCATGCGGTGGCCCTGGCCAACCTGGGGGAGTTCTCGACGGGCCTCGCGGTGCTGGGGTCGGCCCCGGACGGGAGTCGGGCCATCTTGAGGCGTCTGGAGGTGGACTATCGGAAGAAGGCCCGGGGGACCCTCGTGGCGACGGCCCGGGTGGAGGTGCCGCGGGACCCGGGACGCCACGAGGTCTGGGCCCGCAGCGAGATTCGGGATCGGGAGGGGGAGGTGGTGACCTCCATCGACGCCCTCTGGGTCCTGGACATCCGTCCCCGGTCCTGAGACGGGAACCCCGGCCACAGGCCCCGATTTCGGGATTCCCTTCCCGTCGGGAGCGGGTATGCTTGGCGGCACGATGGATCCCGCCCCCCCTGGCAGGAGGTGACGATGCACCAGCCCCCCCCGTCGGCGAACCCGAACCGGCTGCTCCCGGCGAATGCCTATCGGCGACTGGAGCCGGGGGAGCGCTATGTCCCCATCGTGCCCGGTGACGGCACTGCGGAGGTCACCCCCTGGGCCGTCAGCCTCGGGCTCTTGATGGTGGCCATCTTCTCGGCAGCCTGCGTCTACATCGCCTTGCGGGCCGGGAGTGGCATCGAGGCGGCCATCCCCATCGCGGTGGCGGCCATCTTCTTCGGCCGGATGCGGGCCCGGCGCAGCACGATCCTGGAGAACGTGATCGTCCAGTCGGTGGGTCAGGCCTCGGGCGTCGTCGCGGCAGGGGCGGCCTTCGTGATCCCGTCCCTCTACCTGAACCAGGTGACGCCCTCCTGGTGGCAGATCTTCCTGGCGTGCTTCATCGGCGGGGCCCTGGGCGTCGTGCTGATCATCCCGCTGCGGAAGTACTTCGTCGCCGAGCGCCACGGGGAACTCCCCTTCCCGGAGGCCACGGCCATCAACGAGATCCTGGTCTCGGGCGAGTCCACCGCCGGCGGGGCCGGGAAGGTGCTGCTGGCCTCCTTCGGCATCGGCGCCGCCTACGACTTCCTGGTCGAGGCGGTCCATGCCTGGAACCCCGCCCTGACCACCCGGACCCTGCTGGGAGGTGCCGGGGAGTGGCTCCATGGCTTCCGCATCGAACTGAAGATGAACGCCATCGCGGCCCTCTTCGGCCTGGGCTACATCATCGGGGTCAAGTATGCGGCGATCATCATGGCCGGGTCCGTGCTGGCCTACATGGTCATGGTGCCCCTGATCCACCTTGTCGGGAGCCAGGCGGCCTCGGTCACCTATGCCGGCGCGACCTACACCCTCTCCCAGATGAGCGCCCAGGCGATCTTCACCGCATTCGTGAAACCCGTCGCCATCGGCGCCATCGCCACCGCCGGGATCATCGGGCTCATCCGGATGGGGCGGATCATCATCGGGAGCGTCTCCCTGGGCTTCCAGGGGATCGGTCACCACCAGGCGGTCCAGGCCGCCCGGACGGACCTGGACCTGCGTCCTTCCACGGTGCTCGCGATCCAGGGGGCATCGGTGCTGGCGATGGGACTGCTCTTCTTCGTCGTCTGCCTCACCGCCGGGGGCTACGACCTGGGGACTTCGGCCCTCTACTCGGTGCTCGGGATGCTGATCGCCTTCGCCCTGTGCTTCCTGTTCACGCCGGTGGCCGCCGAGGCCATCGCCATCGTCGGCACGAACCCCGTGTCGGGCATGACCCTCGTGACGGTGATTCTCTCGTCGCTGGTGATGACCGCCATCGGGCTCTCGGGCCGCACGGGGATCTTCGTGACCCTGATCATCGGCACGGCGGTCTGCACGGCCCTCTCGGTCGCCGGGGCCCTGATCTCGGACTTCAAGGTCGGCTACTGGATCGGAGCCACCCCCCGGAACCAGCAGGTCTGGAAGTTCCTGGGCCTGGCGGTGGCGGCCCTGGTGGTGGCCTTCGTGATCCCGGTGATGGACCAGGGCTACCACTTCCTGGTGGAGCGCAACGGGGTGCTGGTCAGCAACGAGGACGTGCTCCCGGCGCCCCAGGCCAACATGATCGCGGCGGTGGTGAACGGCCTGATGACCGGCGGGGAGCAACCGTACCTCCTGTATGCCCTGGGGGCGATCATCAGCCTGCTGACCACGCTGGCCGGCCTGCCGACGCTGGCCTTCGCCCTGGGCATGTACCTCCCCATCAGCATCAATGCGGCGGTGCTGGCCGGCGGTTTCGTGGCGTGGCTGGTCGGTCGGTCCGGCCGCACCCCTGCCGAGCGGGAGGCCCGGGCCAACCAGGGGACCCTGATCGCCTCGGGGATGATGGCCGGGGCGGCGATCATCGGCATCGTCTCGGCGGTGCTGCGCCTGGACTGGACCTCCTACGCCGTCCGGTTCTTGAGCCTCGGCGAGGACTTCGTGGTGAAGGAGGTCGGGGGAGCCACGGTGCTGGAGAGCACTCCCCAGGCCTGGTACGAGGGCTTCACCGGGCAGGCCATCGGACTTCTGGCCTTCGTCCTGTTGGCCGTGGTCACCTGGCTGCTGGCCCGCTGGGGGGCCCGGATGGACGGGGCCCCGAAGGGCGACGCCCCCTGATCCCCTCGCCTGGATTCCCGCGGCAGCGTCCGGACCGCGTCAATCGTTGTCGCCCTCGGACGCCGCGGTACGGGGCAGGTCCAGTTGGCGGAGCAGATATTCCAGGCTCTTCCGGTGGATCCCGGCGATCCGGGCGGCCTTCGAGACGTTCCCCTCGGTGCGGCGCAGGAGCCGGCCGAAGTAGCGCCGCTCGAACTCGGTCACGAGGCGGTCCTTCACGTCCTTGAAGGGGGCGTCGAGGTCCACCCGGAGCACCTCGTCGGGGTCGTCCTGGCCCCTCCGGAGGTTCGGGGGCTCCGGGGGCGGCAGGTCCAGGGGTAGCGGAGACCCGGCCGCAGCGCCCGAGAGGATGAAGGACCGCTCCAGGAAGTTCCGGAGTTCGCGGACGTTTCCGGGCCACGAGTGCTCCTTGAGGCGCTCCATCGTGTCATAGGAGAGGCGCGGCGTCGGGACGTTCATCCGGGCCGCCATCTGGGCCAGGAAGTGCTCCGCCAGCAAGGGAATGTCCTCGGTGCGCTTCCGGAGCGGCGGCAGGAAGACCCGGATCACGCCCAGTCGCCAGAAGAGGTCCTCCCGGAAGTTCCCTGCCCGGACCTCCTCATCCAGGCGCCGGTTGGTGGCCGCCACGATGCGGACCTGCACCTTCCGGGTCTGGCTGCCGCCGACGGGTCGGACCTCGCGCTTCTCCAGGGCCCGGAGCAGTTTCGGTTGCAGTTCCAGCGGCAGTTCCCCGATCTCGTCCAGGAACAAGGTCCCGCCGTGGGCCTCGGCCATCGCCCCCAGGCGATCCTTCACGGCCCCCGTGAAGGCCCCCCGGACATGGCCGAAGAGCTCGCTCTCCATCAGGTCCCGGGGAACCGCCGAGCAGTCCAGCACCACGAAGGGGCCGTTCCGAAAGGGCCCCATCCGGTGCAGGGCCTCTGCGACCAGTTCCTTGCCGGTGCCGCTCTCGCCCTCGATCAGCACCGTGGCGTCCGTCGGCGCCACCCGCTTGAGCAGCGCGAAGACCGTTCGCATCTCCACCGACTTCCCCAGGAGGTCGCCGAACCGGGTCTCCCGGGCGATGCCGATGTCCACCGTCTCGGTGCTCATCTCGAAGAGGACCAGCGTCTCCCCCAGGCGAATGCGCTGCTGGGGACCCAGGTAGGCCCCCAGCACCCGGAGGTCCCCCAGGAAGACGCCGTTCTTGCTTCCCAGGTCCGTGAGGCGGAACCCCTGGCCGTCGTGCTCGATCCGGGCGTGGTTCCGGGAGACCGTCGGGTCCGTCAAGGGGAAGTCGCAGTCGGGTCCGGTCCCGAGGTCGATCTGGCGCCGCTCGTAGGTCCGTTCCAGGCCCTTGTCGGGGCCCTCCAGCACCCGGAGGGTGTATTTCCGGAGGGTCAGGTGCTCCAGGGGGATGTCCACCGAGACGGTGCGCGTTGCTTCCCGATCGGTCATGGGTCCTCCTTCGAGGGCTGGGCCGGTGGGGGCAGGGCCGGACCCGGGGGCTCGGCCAGCTCAAGGGTCCCCAGGGCCTTCACGCCCCCCGGGGGCACCTCCAGGTCCAGGATGCGGCTGCGACCCCCATTCGGGTCCCGGAGCCGCAGCCGGTGGGGCCCCGCCGGGACCTCGATGTCCACCAGGTTCCCCTGGGTCGTCAGGGGGTGACCGTCCAGGTCCACCCGGGAGTCCGCCGGGAAGAAGCGGAACTGGATGCGGCCCGGCGGGGTGTCCAGTCGCACCAGGGGGACCTTCCGGGTCCCCGGGGTCAGGGTCAGGCGGTGCGTCGCGGTGCCCTCGCCCCGGATCTCCAGGTCCATCGGGGCCGATGGAACCTCGATTGCCAGCGGGGTGCGTCCCAGGACCTGGTCGCCGGAACGGACCTCGGCCCCGGGAGGATGACTCCGGACCCAGACGGTCCGACTCCGGGGGCCTGGTGCGGAAGGCGCCATCGCCGGGTCCCGGTCCCACGAGGAATCGGGGGACGCTGCGGCGACCGGGGGGGTCCCACCCGGCCCGGCCGTGTCCTCCGGAGGGCTTGCGGTGTCGCCGGGAGCCACCTCGCCCGGGGCGTCGGTCCCGGTCTCGGACAGGACATCCGGCGGCGGAGGGAGGGCCTCGACCTGGGGATCGGGGCCGTCTGGCCGTGTCCACCACCAGGCCCCGGCCACCCCCAGGCCCAGCAGGACCGCCAGCCACCACCAGGACCTGCCCGAGGCCCGTCTCGGGGGCTCCACGGGTGATCGGGATGGAAGGGTCCGGGTGCGGGAGGAGTCGCTCCCTTCCCTCGGGGGCTCCCGGGACTCCAGAAGTGCCGCGGCCACCTCGTCCAGGGAGGCGGGCAGTCGATCGGGACCCGCGGGTGGTCGCTGGGACTCCCGAGGGCCTCGCCCCCGGAGGTCCTCCAGGAAGTCCGCCAGGGCCCGGGCGCTGACCATCGTGTGGGCCTCCAGCAGGTAGGTGCTGAGGTCCACCCGGAAGGCCTCCATCGTGGGATAGCGGTTCCCCGGGTCCCGGGCCATCGCCCGATCGATCCGGGCCGCCAGCGACGAGGGGACATGGGGCGCCACCTCCCGGAGGGGCCGCGGGGTGCAGCGACGCACCTGGTCCATCACCGCCAGGTCCGAGTCGCCCTCGAAGGGACGGCATCCGGCCAGCATCTCGTAGGCCACGACTCCCAGACTGAAGATGTCCGATCGGCCGTCGCACTCCTGCCCCGAGACCTGTTCCGGGGACATGTAGTAGACCTTGCCCTGGAGCGTTCCCGGCAGGGTTGCCGCCAGGCGCATCGCCGCCTTCGCGACGCCGAAATCGGTCAGTTTCACCTGCCCGTCGAAGGACAGCAGCAGGTTCGCCGGGCTCACGTCCCGGTGAACGATGCCCAGCAGTCGGCCCTCGGCGTCCCGCTTCTCGTGGGCATAGGCGAGGCCCTTGGCGACCTCGATCAGGATGTAGAGGGCCAGGTCCTCGGGCATCGACCGCCCGGCGGTCTTGAGCCGGTGGAGCACCTCCCGGAGGTCCATTCCCTCGACGTACTCCATGGCCATGAAGTACTCGCCGTTGGCCTCTCCGACCTCATAGACGGCGACGATGTTGCCGTGGCTCAGGGAGGCGGCGACCCGGGTCTCGTCCAGGAAGCGTTGCAGGAAGCCCGGTTCCCGGGCCAGGTGGGGCAGGACCTTCTTGATGACCACCAGGCGATCGATCCCGGGCAGCGCGCTCTGGCGTGCCAGCAGCACCTCGCCCATGCCTCCGGACCCGAGCGGCCGAAGGACGTCGTATCGCCCGAACCGGCTCAACAAGGCCTCCCGATTCCGGGGTCACTTCACCGCACCGGCGGTCAGTCCGCCGACCAGGTAGCGTTGCAAGGCGAAGAACAGGGCCACCACCGGCGCCGAGACGATCAGCGAGGCGGCGGCAAAGAGTCCCCAGCGGACGTCGTGCTCTCCGACGTAGTTCCGGATGATCACCGGCAGGGTGAAGGCGCTCTGCTTGGACAGGAAGGTGTATGCCAGCACGAACTCGTTCCAGGCGGACATGAAACTGAACAGGGCCGTGATCGCCACGGCCGGCAGCGAGAGGGGCAGCACGATGGACCAGAAGGTCCGGACCGGGCTCGCGCCATCCATCACCGCCGCCTCCTCCAGGTCCTTGGGCAGGGTGTCGAAGTAGCCCTTGAGCATCCAGACGCTGAAGGGGATCGAGGTGGTCGAGTAGACGAGCACGAGGCCCAGCATCGTGTCCAGCAGGTGCAGGGCCTCCATGATCACGTAGAGGGGGATCATCATCATCACGCCGGGGAACATCTGGCTGACCAGGAACAGGAAGAGGCCGGTCCTGCGCCCCGCGAACCGGAAGCGGCTGAAGGCGTAGGCGGCGGTGCAGGCCAGCGTGATCCCGAACAGGGTGGTCGCCGTCGACACGATCACGCTGTTGAGCAGCTGACGGCCGAAGAGCCAGGTGCCGTCCATGTCCCGGGTGCCCACGACGGCCCGAACGTTCGCCAGGGAGGGGTCCGGGGGGATCGGCGAGAGGTCGGCCCCCTGGAAGGACTGGGTGTCCGACAGGGCCATCTTGAAGACCCACAGGACCGGCATCAGGGTGCCCGCGGTGACCAGGAACAGCACCAGATGCCGAAGAGCGACGCCGGCCCTGCCGGAGCCGTGTCGGGGGTGGATCGGTTCACTCATAGACGTTCTCCGCGGCCCGGGTGACCCGGTTGGTGATGGCGGTCCAGGCGGCCAGGATCAGGAAGATGATCAGGCTGTAGGCGGCCGCCAGACCGTGGTTCTTCAGGACCCGGAAGGCCCGGTAGGCCTCGGTGATCAGGATGTTCGTCTGGTTGTCCGGGGCGCCCCCCGAGACCAGGTACACGACATTGAACATGTTGAAGGTCCAGATGGTGCCCAGCACGATGGCCGGGACCAGGGCGGGCTTCAGCAGCGGCAGGGTGATGTGCCGGAAGCGCTGCCAACGCCCCGCGCCGTCCATCTCGGCCGCCTCGTAGAGGTCCGCCGGGATGCTCTGGAGGGCGCCGAGGCTGATCACCATCATGAACGGGAAGCCGAGCCAGGTGTTGGTGACGAGGTTCGCGGTGAAGTTGGTCCAGAAGGACCGGCCGAGCCAGTCCACCGGGGACAGGCCCAGGATCGCCAGCAGGGCATTGGCCGGGCCGTACTGGGTGTTGAAGATCCACTTCCAGACCAGGGCCGTGATGTAGTTCGGCACGGCCCAGGGGACGATCAGGAGCACCCGGTAGATGGCCTTGCCCTTCAGGCGGGCATCGGACAGCACCAGGGCCAGGGCCAGGCCGATGGCCACGTGCAGCGCCACGTTCAGGAAGGTCCACATCACCGTGACGCCCAGTGTGAACCAGAACCGGGTCTCGCCGGTGGCGCTGGGGATCAGGATGTCGAGGAAGTTCGCCAGCCCGACGAAGCGTCCCTGGTTGTCCAGGAAGGCCAGATACACGCCCATGAAGAAGGGGACGAAGATCAACAGCACCATCCCGGTCATCGCCGGGGCGATGGAGAGATAGAGCCAGGGGCGGTCCCGGAGGTCCGCCAGGACCTGGGCCAGCGGGGGCACGAGGCCCGCCGCCAGGGCCCCGGCAGCCAGGGCCACGACGAGCAGATAGGCGAGGCCCAGGACCGGCTGGTGGGCCGGGAGACCCGGTGCCGCCAGTGCCCGGGCCAGAGTCGCCTCTGAGGCACTCAGGTCCGCCAGCAGTCGTTGGGCCCCCTGGGCGAGGAGCCCCGCGGTGGCGGCCCCGGTGGCCAGTCCCACGAGGCCGGCGCCCAGGCGGATTCGTTGGGGGAACCGGGCCTGGATGGCGGCCAGGACCAGACATCCCGCCAGCAGCACTCCCAGGGGCACGGTCCAGGGCGGCGTCGCCTGGCTCCGGGGAATCACGGCCCCGGCGCCCTGGCCGCCCTGGGAGGCGGCGGCGCAGATCACCCGGTCGCCCTCCTCCAGGCAGGCCTCGGGGGACTGCCCCTCTTCCAGGGCCGCCCGGGCCCGCCCGGCGACCTCCTGGTAGCGGGTCCGCAGGTCCTCGGGGGCCTCCAGGGGGTGGCCCTCGGGGTCCAGGGCCATCAGCCGCGCCGGCTGGGCGATGCCGAACTCGTCGGTGCCGCCGGCGGCCTGGAGGAACAGCACCGACGGGGTCGGGGGCCCCGCCTCCCGGAGGGCCCGGGCCAACATGGGGACCCGGGCGATGCCCCCGGCTTCCGCTGCCAGGGTCCCGGCCACGGTCCGAACCCGCCAGCGATCGCCCTGCAGGAACTCCCGCTGGACCTCCATCCGGGCGAACAGAAAGGCGGGGACCAGGGCCACCAGGACCAGGAGCCCGAAGGCCAGCGTCCGGTCCACGGAATCGGGCCGACGAGGGCCACCTTGCGGGAGACCGACCATCCCAGTTCTCCTCGCGCCGGGGTCAGCGGGCCATCTTCGCCAGGTCCGCCTCGACCTTGGCCTGGGCCTCCTCCAGGGCCTTGCGGACCGGGACGTCCCCGAAGACCGACCGGTTGATCGCCATGTCGGCCGTGGACCACAGGACCTGCATCTCGGGCCGGGAGGGCATCAGGACGCTGTTCTCGGCCTGGGATCGGAAGGCCTGGATCACCCGGTCCGCCCGCACCTCCTCCCGGTCGTAGACCGCTGCATTGGCGACCGTCTGTCGTCCCTGCTGAAGACGCACCATCGCCGCGTCGTCGGTCGTCAGGAAGTCCATCACCTGGAGGGCCTCGTCCTTGTGGTTGCTGAAGGCCGACAGGAAGATCCCCTCGGACCCCAGGAAGGGCATCGCCCGCCGGCCCCCGGGCATCGTCGGCAGCATCCCCACCTCGTAGCGTCGATCCTTCGCAATCTCCCCCAGGAACCAGGGTCCCGAGATCACCATTCCGGCCTTGCCCTCGTTGAAGAGCGACGTGACCATGGCCGAGGAGATCCCGGAGGGCAGGACCCCTTCCCGGAAGAGGCCACGGACCCACTCGACGGCCTGGACGATGGGGTCCTCGGTCAGGTGGGGCTTGCCGGACGCATCCAGGATCGTGCCCCCGAAGCCGTGGAGGAAGGGGGCGTTGAAGTAGAGCAGCGAGGCCTCGTAGACCAGGCCGTAACGGCCCTCCTCCTTGCGGGTCGCGGACCGGGCCGCGGCGACGAGTTCCTCGGCGGTCTCGGGGACCCTGGGCACGAGGTCGGGATTGGTGAACAGCGCCAGGGACTTGAAGGCCAGGGGCAGGCCGTAGAGGCTCTGCTGGTACACCAGGGCCTTCACGGTCTGGGGCAGGAAGCGCTTCAGGGTCTCGGGAGGGATGCGCTGGCTGATGGGTTCGACCAGGTGGTGCCGATCGACCCATTCCCCGAGCATGTTGTGGGCGAAGATGAAGAGGTCCGGTCCCTGGCCCCGGGGCGTGGCGATGGTGACCTTGTCCACGAAGGCATCGTAGGGGACGTTCAGGAGGCGGACCCGGATGGCCCCCTGCTTGCGGTGGAACTCCTCGATCAGGGTCTCCAGGGCCGCCTTTTCCCCCTCCCGGTAGGAGTGCCACAGGACGACCTCCGTGGGGGCCTGGGCCGGCGCCTCGACGGCCGGCTTGCCGGTCGAGGGAGGGGGCGGGGCCGGGGCCTTGCCGCAGGCCATTGCCGCGATTCCCAGCACCGCCAGGAGACTCCCGCGTCTGAGGGTCCGCATCGATTCCTCCTTCAAGGACGATTCACGGGGATCAGGTTGTGTTCCTCGGGGCCGCCGAAGACATGGATCCGGTCTGGCCGGGGCACCAGGGAGACCGCCTCCCCTTCCCGGACCGGCACGTCGGGTTCCAGGCGCAGGGTCAGGGAGCCCTCGGGGGCGGCGACGTAGGCGAACTTCTCGTATCCCATGTGTTCCACCACCTCCACGCGGCCCCGCAGGGACCCGGGGGTGCCCTCGGCGGCCACGTGCAGGTCCCCGGGTCGGATCCCCAGGGTCACCGACTGGTCCCGGAAGGGTTCCAGGGCGACCGCCAGGGCCCCCGGGACCGGGATCGTCGCTGCGGTCGTCCGGAAGGTCGGACCGTTGCCGCCGGACTCGATCCGGGCGGCCAGGAAGTTCATGGCGGGGCTGCCGATGAAGCCACCGACGAAGCGGTCCGCCGGGGTGTCGAAGACCTCCCGCGGGCTTCCGACCTGGCGGACCCTCCCGCCCTCCATCACCGCGATCCGGTCCGCGAGGGTCATCGCCTCGGTCTGGTCGTGGGTGACATAGACGGTGGTGGTTCGCAGGGTGCGCTGCAGGCGCTTCAGTTCCACGCGCATGGTGACCCGGAACTTCGCGTCCAGGTTCGACAGGGGCTCGTCGAAGAGGAAGACTGCCGGCTGGCGGACGATGGCCCGGCCCATGGCGACCCGCTGGCGCTGTCCACCGGAGAGGGCCCGGGGCTTGCGGTCCAGGTAGTCGGCGATGCCCAGCATCGTGGCGGCCTGGCGGACCCGGTCCTCGATCTCCTGCCTGGGGAGGCCCCGGAGTCGCAGTCCAAAGGCCATGTTCTCCCGGACGGTCATGTGGGGGTAGAGGGCGTAGGACTGGAACACCATCGCGATGTCCCGGTCCTTGGGATGGACCTGGTTGACCCGTCGATCGCCGATCAGGAGGTCACCGGTGGTGATGTCCTCCAACCCGGCGATCATTCGGAGGGTCGTGGTCTTGCCGCAGCCCGAGGGGCCCACCAGCACCATCAGTTCCCCGTCCTCGATGGCGAGGTCGACGTCTCGGACGGCGACCACGGTCCCGTAGGACTTCCCGATGCCTCGCAACTCGACCCTGGCCATCTCGTTCCCCCTGGGGCCTGCGAACGTCCCGGAAAAGGCACTCGATGATACGCCGTTTCAGCCTGGCCGGGGAGCCGCCTTCTCGGAGCCGATGGGCAGGTTCGGGAATCGGGACGGTCGGGGGGAAGCGGCGCGAAACGGGTGTGAAAACGAATGGTTGGCTTTGATCAATCGGGGACTGTCCCTAGAATGCCACCTCGGAGCCGGGGCAGGGGGGGCGGCCGTCGGGGAGGTGATCGGCGACCAGGAAGCCGCCGGCGGCGCCTCGGACCACCACGGTGCCTCCAGGCTGGTCCCCGGGACAGACCAGGGCACCCAGGGTGCCGGGAGGCCATTCCCGGGCCGGGTCGATGCCCGGAGGCACCCGGAGCGACAGGGTCTCCCCCCGGATGGACGCCACGGGCAGACGGGAGGGAGGATCCGGTGTCGGCGGCGGACCCGGGGAGGAACCCTCTCCCGGGGCGGTTCCGGCGGGGAACACCAGGGGGAGGGCCGCCGGGCGTCCCGGGCCGTACGCCCCCAGCAGCCCCTGCTGCGTGGTTCCTTCGGGGACCAGCAGGTCCAGCACGAAGGGGTGGCCCTCGCAGGGCTGGCACCCGCCGATGGCGCAGGGAGAGGCGCCCAGGCCGTCCTCCCAGACATTGCACTGGCCCACCACCGCATCCACCCGCCGGACCCAGGGGTCCTCGGCATCCCAGGCGGCTCGGCGGTCGGCGCCCCCGGCCATGCCCTGGAAACCGCCCCCGGCTCCCAGGGCGGTGACCAGGACGAGCACCCCGGACCGGGACCACTCGGCCGGGAGGCACCGACGAGGCACCCGGGCGTGGACGGTTCGGCCGGTCCACCGGAGGCCCTGGGGGAAGCAGAGGTCCTGGGCCCGGTCCGGCGCCACCCGGCGGTAGTGGGCCTCCAGCACCTCGGGGATCCCCGACAGGATGATCCCCCGGTGCCAGCCCCGGGGATCCTGTACCACCACGCGGCGGCCCGGGAGGACCTCCCGGTGCCCCGGCCCCTGGGTGGGGTCCTGGAAGTAGAGGTCCACCACCTGCATGGGGATCTCCCGGTGGACGGCGCCGCTGGAGGTCCGCACCTGGACCCGCTCCGGGGGGCTCTGCCAGGTCACCGTGACCTCCACCCCGTCGGCCATGGCCCGCAGGCGGACCTCCCGGAGGTCGAAACTCCCCTTCCGGAAACCCTGGACCGACGGCAACGTATAGGTCCCGGGGCCGTTCTCGTCCCCGGAAGGGTCCTGGAAGACGACCTCCTGGGCCACCGCCGGGACGGACGACATCCAGGCCGCCAGGGCGCACCAGACCCCCAGGCATGGCCGAGGACGATGCCTGGGACGATCCGTTCCGAGCGGGTTCCACCGGTTCCAGGTCATGGAGGGCATTCCGGGTTGGGCTGGCCGGGGGTCCCGAAGTCCCCGCCGGGCAGGGGCGAGGTGTCGAGGGCCACGCACCAGGCCTCGGCCTCGTCGTTGAACTCCCAGTCCAGCAGACCAGGGTCCAGTTGCAGGGACCTGCCGCTGGCCTTCGGGAACTTCCGGTCCGCGAAGCCGTAGCGGACCTCGTCGATCACGGTCCCGTTCCAGGACAGTCGGATGACGTCGGCGTCTCGTGGCTGGCCGTCCACCGCGGCCTGATCGTCGTTGCGCAGGCTGAAGCCGGACCCGTAGACGTAGTCCAGGGCAACGCCGCCGTTGACCGCCGGATCCCCGTTGCGGCCCAGCACCAGGTAGCCTCCGGGCGGGATCACGGTGGTCCCCTTTCCGGGGTCCAGCACGACCCGGTCGCTGGCCCCGTCCCCCAGTTCCCACCCCGCCAGGTCGATGGCCGTGTCCCCGGGGTTGTGGACCTCGACCCACTCCCCGGCGGTGTCCGACACGGCGACGGGGTCGTAGAGAAACTCCGTGACGATCACGGACCCCACGGCGAAGAACTCCTCGCGGCACTCCGCCGAGCACCCGTCCCCGGGCTTCCGGTTGCCGTCGTCGCATTCCTCCCGAGGTTCCTGGACGGAGTTCCCGCACTCCGGGGGGTCGCAGGCATCGCCCCGCCCGTCCCGGTCCAGGTCCTCCTGACCGGCATTCGGCTGGTCCGGGCAGTTGTCCCGGTCGTCCTGGATCCCATCCCCGTCCCGGTCTCCCGGGGCCTGGCAGTTCCCGGGACACGAATCGCCGTCGGACCGGTTGCCGTCGTCGCAGGTCTCCCAGGCCTGGACCACTGAGTCCCCACACGAGGTCGCTCCGCAGGGAGGATTGACCGCTCCGGGGCTTCCCAGGTCGCCGGCGCCGAAGGCCTCGCTGCCTCGGCACCACCACGCGGCGGCGTCGTTGCGGTCAGGGGTTGCTCCCGAGGGGTCCAACGACAGGGAGGCCCCCTCCCAGAGAGGCCAGCCGGTGCCCCACTGGACCTCGTCCAGCAGCAGGGTCCCGCAGGAAAGGCCCACGGTCCCTCCGTCGTTGGGCAGTTGCATGCCGGCGAGCACCGACTGGGCCAGGACGCCGCCATTCACGTCGAAATTGCCCTCGCGGGCCAGCACCGCCACGCTCCCGGCCCCCAGGACCACGGACGCCTCGATGGGCATCGTCCGGGTTCCGACGCGGAGCGTGAGACCCTGGAGGTTCACGGGATCGGCCCCGACGTTCCAGACCTCGATCCACTCTCCCGCCGTGTCCCCGACGGCCTTCGGATTCGCCATCACCTCGCTGATGACCAGACTTCCGGGGGTGGGGCACTGGATGCCGCCGCCGGGGTCCCCGGGGGCCAGGTCCTCCTGGGGCCCGCTGGTCTCCGTCGTCAGGTCCCGGCCTCCGGGGTCCCCGGGGCCCGCCGAGTCGGATCCCGGGTCCTGGAGGACCTCCGGGACGTCCCGGGAGATGTCGCCATAGGAGATGTCCGGCCAGGGCAGGGGGCCGTCGTCGCCGCAGGCGGACCCCGAGAGGACGAGGGTCAGTACGAGGTACCGAGACAGGGTCATCCAGCGAGGGGAAGTCCTCATGCGTCCCTCCGTTCGCAAGAGATTCCGCCATTCCCGGCCACGACGCAAGGGGAGGACCTCCCCCGAGGTCGTCGGTCCGGGGAATCATCGGTCCGAGGGGTCGACGCGTTCCACGGGGTCCTCGGCGTCTTCCAGGAGCCGGCGCATGCGCCGCCGGGCACGGAAGAGCCGGGACATCACGGTCCCCACGGGGATGTGGAGATCCCGGGCCGTTTCCTGATAGTCCCACCCTAGCAGGTCCACCCGGACCAGCACCTCCAGGAACGGTTCCGGCAGGGCCTCGAGGGCCCGGGCCAGCCGTTCCCCGAGGTGGATCCGCTGCACCGCCAGGGCGGGGTCCTCCCCAGGGTGAGGGGTCTCGGGTCCCGGACCTCCCTGCCACCAGCCGTCCTCGGGGGACCGGGCCAGTCGATGCAGCCACGCCTGTCGCCGCCACTGGTTGATGTAGAGGTTCGCGAGGGTCCGCCGGAGGTAGCCCGGGACGTTGCGGGTGAGGTCCAGCCGGGGGGCCAGGGTCAGCAGGCGCAGCAGCACCTCCTGGACCAGGTCCTCGGCGTCGGCGGGGTCGCGGGTCCAGCGCATGGCCGAGGAGCGCAGCAGGTCGATCGATTCGCACAGGACCCTCTCCAGGGGGGTCAGGGGCCTGGGACGGGGGCCGCCCATGGGGACCTCCACGCGGCAGACCGTCGGATAGACGGAGCCGTCGGCAGAAGGATCGGACATGGGTGGAGACCCCCGGAAATGCTCCCGGGCGCAGGACCGGCCACCGGAGGGGGTGGTTCTTGTCAACAGGGGGGCCGTGGCCTACACTGTCCGGGTTGGAGGCAGCGCCGTGGCACAGTTCAACGACAGCCAGATGGCGACGCTGGCAAAGCAGTTCTTCAAGGCCAACGCCATCGTGCTTCCGGAGCGCTTCGCGGGATTCGGACCCCAGGCCCCCTTCACGGGCAAGGACCAGAAGGCACCGGACCCTGCGGCGCTGTTCCAGGCCGCCTCGACCCTGAGTTACCACGTGGACACCCAGAAGACCATCTCGAAGGACGTCGAGGACCTGATCGACGCCGTCTGCCAGGGAGTCGGCAAGGCCTTCCGGACCTGGCAGTCCTCGGCGAAACTGGTCAACGTGCTGATCAACGGCCCCGTCGGGATGGGCCTCCCATCCTGCCTGGTGGGGCCACCCCTGAGCGGCCCCGTGCTGATGGCCCAGGTGAACGTCGCGGGTCGGCAACCGACCTTCATCCGCTACGTCCAGTCCATCACCGGCGCCCTGGGCACCGCCCTGACGGCCTGGCAGGTGGGATTCATGGTGCAACTCCCCTATCCCAGTGCGGCGGTGCAGTCGGTGACGATGGTCCCGGCGCCCAATGTCCCGGTGCCCCTGGCGGCCGGGAGCAGCCCCGGGGACGCGATGCTCCAGGCGGCGCCCTTGAAGGGACTCATGCTGGCCATGCATGGACCACCGGGAAACCACGCCCTGCAGATCTTCGACGCGGTGGCCCAGGCCTTTGCGGTCACCTTCACGACCTGGAAGGCGACCACCATGATCCAGCAGGTGATGGGAGCCGGCGGGGTCGCCCCACCGCCTCCCTCTCCTCCCGGTCCCGTGGCGATGGCCATCGGTGTGGGAGGGATGCTGCAGTAGCGACAGGAGGATGGGATGCCTGGAGCCGCCCGAGTCGGGGACAAGTCCCAGTGCCCCGCGGATGCGCATGGCTGTCCCGGATGCGCGCACTCGGTCATCGGGCCGGCGGTGGCCGGGTCTCCGGACGTGAAGATCAACGGGCGTCCGGCGGTTCGGGTCGGGGACCCGGGGATTCATGCGGCCTGCTGCGGACCGAACACCTGGACCGCCACGAAGGGGTCGGGGACGGTCTTCATCAACAACAAGCCGGCCCACCGCCAGGGGGACCAGGACCAGCACTGCGGGGGCGTCGGCCAGATGGTCGAGGGGAGCACCGACGTCTTGATCGGAGGATGAGCGATGGCCACGAACCAGAAGGGAAGGACTCCAGGAGCCCCGAAGGGCTCGGAGGAGGCTCCGGCGAAGAAGACGACCCGGAAGGCGGCAACGGAGGAGGCCCCGACGAAGAAGACGACGCGGAAGGCGGCGGCGGAGGAGGAGGCTCCGGCGAAGAAGACGACCCGGAAGGCGGCGGCGGCGGAGGAGGCCCCGGCGAAGAAGACGACGCGGAAGGCGGCGGCGGAGGAGGCTCCGGCGAAGAAGACGACGCGGAAGGCGGCGACGGAGGAGGCCCCGACGAAGAAGACGGCCCGGAAGGCCACCGGGACGGGGACCCGGCGGGTCGTCAGGAAGAAGGCGGTTCTGGAGGCCGTGGCCCTGGAGACTCCGCACGCGAGTATCCCGGAGGACCGACCGCTGGACCAGGCGCCGGCGCCCCGTTTCCTCCCGGGCACCGATGGCCCCCTGCTGCCCGAGGAGAACCTCGGAGAACTGCCTTCCTCCTACGGCGTGGATCGCCTGGTCATGGTGCCCCGGGACCCCGGGTGGATGTTCCTGCACTGGGAGATGTCGCCAGCGACCCTGGCCCGGGTGGCCGGCCGACGAATCGTGTTGCAGTTGCGCTGTCGGCAGGCGGCCGGGGAGGCATTCACGCCGCCTCGGGAAGTGGGCCACCAGGGGCGCTTCTACGCCGCGACCGGGGAGTCCTGTGAGGCGATGCAGGCGGTGCTGGGGGTCGTGACGGCCTCGGGGGCCGTGGAGGAGGTGCTCCGGTCCGAGTGGGTCCCGGTTCCCCCGGCGCGGCCGAGGCCCGGGACCGCCCGTTTCCTGACGATCCCCTTCGATGAACCCCTGCGGGTCGGAAAGCGCCGCGAGGGGGATCGCTACGTGAGCCTCGAAGGGCGGGTGGTCACCGAGGCGGAGTACCTGCGACTCTTCGGCCGGGCGGGACCGGGTTCCCATCCCCGGTGAGGAGGGGCCTCCTTCGGTCGAAATCCCCGGGAGGCAGGGAAGGAGGCGCGCCGCGACCCGCTTGCGGCGCGGCGGATGGGCAGGCCCTTCCACTCCTCGAGACCAACTCTGGTAGAATCCCGCCCCTGGGCCGCCGACGGGTCGATCCCGGACGGCCACGAGAGACTGGGAGGTCGGAATGGCCCGCGGATACCTGTCCCTGGTGCTCCACGCCCATCTGCCGTTTGTGAAGCATCCCGAATACGAGTTCTTCCTGGAGGAAGACTGGTATTACGAGGCGGCGATCGAGACCTACCTCCCGCTGCTGGCGATGATGGAGCGACTGCTGGCAGACGGGGTGCCCTTCGCCTTGAACCTGGTCGTGACGCCGACCCTTGCGGCGATGATGGCGGACCCCCATCACCAGGGACGGCTCCAGCGCCACATCGAGCGAACCCTGGAACTGGCCCGCCGGGAGACCGATCGCCTCTGGGACGACCCCGACCTCTTGCCGGTGGCCCGCTTCTACCACGACCGCCTCTCGGAGATGCACCACCAGTACGTGCATCGCTACGGAAGGGACCTCATCGGGGCACTCCGGCGCATCGCCGACACCGGGCGCCTGGAACTGATGACCTGCGCGGCGACCCACGGGCTGCTGCCCATCCTCCGGAGCCATCCGGAGGCGGTCCGGGCCCAGGTGGCCATCGGGGCCTCGGAGTTCGAGCGTCATTTCGGGCGCCGTCCCAGGGGAATCTGGCTGCCGGAGTGCGGCTACTACGAGGGGGTGGAGCACTTCCTGGCGGACGAGGACATCCGCTACTTCGTGGTGGACTCCCACTGCCTGCTCCATGCCCGGCCGACACCGGTCTTCGGCGTCTATGCCCCGGTCTTCACGCCGGCGGGCGTGGCTGCCTTCGGGCGGGACGCCGAGTCGTCGAAGCAGGTCTGGTCCAGCAAGGAGGGCTACCCGGGGGACGCGTACTACCGCGAGTTCTACCGGGACGTGGGCTACGACGCCCCCTTCGACCATGTCCGGGAGTTCATCCAGCCCACAGGGCTGCGGAAGCAGACCGGCCTGAAGTACTACCGGATCACGGGGGACGTGGACCTGAGCCAGAAGTCTCCCTACATCCGCAGCGCCGCGATGGAACGGGTGGCGGTCCATGCGGGCAACTTCCTCTTCAACCGCGAGCGGCAGGTGGAGTACCTGGAGGGGGTCCTGGGTCGGGCGCCCATCATCGTGGCTCCCTACGACGCCGAACTCTTCGGCCACTGGTGGTTCGAGGGGCCGGATTTCCTGGAGATGCTCTTCCGGAAGGCGGCCTTCGACCAGGACACGGTGCAGGCGATCACCCTGTCGGACTATCTCCGGAGGCATCCCACGCAGCAGGAGGCGGTCCCGGGAGAGGGGTCCTGGGGGGACAAGGGCTACTTCGAGGTCTGGGTCAACGACCGGACGGACTACATCCTGCCCCATCTCCATCACCTGGCCGAACGGATGATCGCCCTGGCCCGGGACTACCCCACGGCCGACGGCCTGCTGAGGCGGGCGCTCAACCAGTGCGGACGCGAATTGCTCCTGGCCCAGTCCTCGGACTGGCCGTTCATCATCACGACGGGCACGATGGTGGAGTATGCCCATCGCCGGGTCCGGGAGCACGTGCTGCGATTCCTGCGCCTGGAGGAACAGGTCCGGCAGGGGGCCATCGACGAGGCCTGGCTGGCCACGCTGGAGTTGCGGGATTCGATCTTCCCGGCCCTGGACTGGCGGACCTGGTCGCCGGGGCAGGGGGGCTGACGGGAGCGGAACCATGGGGGGGATGGTCGGGGCACTGGGCCGCCGGGAGGGGTTCGCAGAGTCCTTCGTGCCGGTGCTGGGCATGATGCTGGTCACGGCCCTGGGGGCCCAGGTCATTCTGCCTCTGCCCTTCACCCCGGTGCCCCTGACGGGCCAGGTCTTCGGGGTGCTGCTGTCGGGGCTCGTGCTCACGCCGATGGGGGCCTTCGCCGCCCAGGGGGCCTACCTGGCCGGTGCCCGCCTCGGGCTTCCCTGGCTGGCCGGAGGGGCGCCCTGGGTCGGGGGGATGGTCACCCTGGGCTATCTGGCGGGCTTCCCGCTGGCCGCGTGGGCCGTGGCGCGACTCCGGCGGAGGGTCGGACCCGGGTGGGCCTGTCTGGCAGGGGTCGGGGCGATCCACCTTCCTGGGGTCCTCTGGCTCTCGGCCGTCACCGGGAGGCCCCTGGCGGAAGCGCTGTGGATCGGGAGCCTGCCCTTCTGGCCGGGCGATGCCATGAAGGGACTGCTGGCGATCGCGGTGGCGCGGCGGTGGGCCGTGCCGCCGGAGACGGAGGCGGAATGACCAGGACCGCGAACGTGGCCGTGGTGGGGGCGACGGGAGCCGTCGGGCAGGAGGCCGTGCACCTGCTGGAGGAGCGGGGCTTCCCGGTGGGAAGGCTCGTGCTGCTGGCATCGGGGCGGTCCGCCGGGGCCGAGATGGCCTTCCAGGGTCGGCTCCACCGGGTCGAGGTGCTGTCCCAGGCGGATTTCCGGGACATCGATCTGGTGCTCTCGGCGCCGGGGGCCTCGGTGAGCCGGGAGTTCGCGCCCCGGGCCGTGGCCGCAGGTGCGGTCGTGATCGACAAGTCCAGCGCCTTCCGGATGGACCCGGAGGTGCCCCTGGTGGTGCCCGAGGTGAACGGGGAGGCGGCTCTGAGCCATCGAGGGATCGTCAGCAGCCCGAACTGCAGCACGATCCCGCTGGTGGTTTGCCTGAAGCCCCTGCACGAGGCCTTCGGGGTCCGCCGGGTGGTGGTGAGCACCTACCAGGCGGTCAGTGGCGCCGGGCGCCGGGGAGGGGAGGAACTCTTCCGCCAGACCGTGGCCCTGCTCAACCATCGGCCGCTGGAGACCGAGGCCTTTCCGCACCAGATCGCCTTCAACGTGCTGCCCCAGGTCGAGACCTTCCGGCCCGAGGACGAGGGGTACACGACCGAGGAGGTCAAGATCGTCCAGGAGTCTCGCCGGATCCTGGGCATCCCGGACCTGCGCCTCACGGCCACGGCGGTCCGGGTACCGGTGATGAACGGCCACAGCGAGTCGGTGAACGTGGAACTGGATCGACCGGTCTCGGCGGAGGAGGCCCGGGAGGTCCTGTCCCGGGCTCCGGGAGTCGCGGTGGTCGATGACCCGGCCGGCGGGGAGTACCCGATGCCCCTGGAGGCCACGGGCCGGGACGAGGTGCTGGTGGGGCGCATTCGGCGCGACCCCACGGTGGCCTCGGGGTTGAACCTCTGGCTGGCCTGCGACAATCTCCGGAAGGGAGCGGCGCTCAACGCGGTCCAGATCGCAGAGTTCCTCTGGAGCCGCGCGGAAGGTCGTCGGCGTCTGGTTGCAGAATGACAAGGCTTCCTGGCAGGGGAGGCCCACGGTGACATTTTGACATCGGGGAGTCGTCCGGGCGGAGAGCCGGCGAAGCGGTCCGAGGGCACCGGATGGGGCCTCGACGAGGGGCCCCGGGGCATGGCACGGGCCTTGCTGGAAAGGGAGGCATGAAGACGCGCATCTGTTGGGTGCTCGCTCCTTGGCTGGCCTGTTCGGTGATCGCAACGACCGCCCAGGCGGCGATCAGCGGATTCCAGTTCAATGGCCTGTCGGGGGTCGGCGACAACTGCTCCCTGGCTGACCGGATCGGGAAGTCCAGCGGGTCGACCTCCCACATCATCAACATCGCGGACTGCCAGTCCTACCAGTCGTGCAGCGTGAAGCTGATGTGGTCCCTGACCCGTTCCCCGCTCAGCGGAACCACCTGGGCCGTCAAGATGAGCAAGCCCGGGGGCGCCTGCACCGAGACGGACATGACCTCCCTGGGAGGCCAGTGCATGGACACCCTCGTGGTGGACGAGAAGGACCTCTCCTCCTCCACGAACATCACCTTCACCTTCGCCCTGTCGGACCTGATGGGGGAGAGCTGCACCGACGGCAGGGACCTCGTCACGAAGGTCTACATCCA
The DNA here is from genome assembly GCA_029547805.1 of Deltaproteobacteria bacterium. Classification (GTDB taxonomy): domain Bacteria; phylum Myxococcota_A; class UBA9042; order DTJE01; family DTJE01; genus JAGOKF01. Next base: position 321,004 of record JAKPOP010000017.1, on the reverse strand, counting down.
GATCAAGGAGGCCGGGGTGGTCACCTCGGAGGTGATCCCCTTCCAGGTGGACCTGAAGGCTCCCGCGGCCCCCACCCTCGAGGAGCCGGTGGAGGGGGACCGCAACGTCAAGGTGAAGTGGACCGATTCCGCCAACGAGGGAGAGACGAATCTTCGCTACCGGGTCTACTGGAGCAAGGAGCGATTCGACGAGGCCACCAAGGGCGTTGCGAACCGGGAGGCGCTGGTGACCGGACGGTCCCTGGCGGTGACGGGTCTCGAGAACGGCGTGGAGTACTGGTTCGCCGTCGCTGCGGTGGACGAGAACGACAACGAGGGCCCCCTCTCGGCGGTCACGAGTGCCATGCCGGTGGAACTGGTGGACTTCTGGGAGGGATACCGGGGCGGCACCGAGCAGGGGGGCGATGCCGGTGGCTATTGCTTCATCGCCACTGCGGCCTACGGGGCCTACGATGCGGACCAGGTGATGCGTCTGCGGGTCTTCCGGGACCGCTTCCTGGTGCCCCATCCCCTGGGACACTGGATCGTGCAGGCCTACTATCGGGTCAGTCCTCCGGTCGCCCGGCAGGTGGCGGATCATGCGGTCCTCCGGGCGGTGGTCCGGGCGCTGCTGGCCCCCGCAGTGGGCTTCGCCTCCTGGGCCGATGGCCTGGGGCCGGGGCGGGAGTTCCTGGTTCCGGTCTCCCTGGGGATCGGGGCATTGCTGCTGGCAGGGATGGCGGTCCTGGTGGTGCTGCTTCCCTTGCGCTGGAGGAGGCGTTCGTGACCGGGACGACCCGTCGCTTCATCCCGCTGGTGCTGCTCCTGGGGGCCTGGCCCCTGGGCGTCCGGGCCGAGTCTCCCCGGAACGTGATGGTGGAACTGAAGTTCGGGCCCTTCCGGCCCGACGTGGACCGGGAGTTCTCGACCAAGACCCCCTGGGCCGACGCCTTCGGCCAGACCCAGTTCCTGATGACGCAACTGGAACTGGACTGGGAGGTCTTCACGAAGGTGGGGGTGGTGGCCCTGGGGGGCACCATCGGCTACTCCCGGGCCAAGGGCCACAGCCGCCTCCCGACCGGGGAGAAGTCCGAGGACGCGACGAGTTTCCACGTGATGCCGATGAGCCTCTCGTTGATCTACCGGTTCGACTGGGCGGCCCATCGCTACAACATCCCGCTGGTCCCGGTGGCGAAAGGCGGCATCGACGGGTGGTTCTGGTGGGCGACCAACGGTGTCGGGCAGGTCTCCCGGTCCAAGGACGGAGCGGCGGGCCGGGGGGCGACCTTCGGGGGCCATGCCTCCGTGGGCCTCATGTTCCTGCTGGACGTCCTGGCCCAGGGGATGGCGAAGACCTTCGACAACGAGCTGGGCGTCAACAACACCTACCTCTTCGCCGAGTACGGCTGGTACTGGATGGACGACTTCGGGGCCTCGAAGAGCATCAACCTGTCCTACCGGAACTTCCTGGCCGGCATCGCCTTCGAGTTCTGATGTGGGACAGTCGGACCATCGCCCTGGTCATCCCCGCCTGGGAGGCCGATGGGACCCTGGCCTCGGTCCTGGCGGCGGTGCCTCCCTGGGTTGATCAGGTCTTCGTCGTCGATGACGGGTCCTCGGTCCCCGTGCAGGCCCCGGGGGACCCTCGGGTCCAGGTGCTGCGCCACCGTCGAAACCGAGGAGTGGGGGCGGCCATCGGGACCGGCTACCGGGCCGCCCGGGCCGCCGGGGCAGACATCGCGGTGGTCTGGGGGGCCGACGGACAGATGGACCCCGAGGACCTGCCGGCGCTGCTTCAGGCCCTGGAGGAGGGCCCGGCGGACTACGTGAAGGGGGATCGCTTCTCGCACCCGGCCTGTCCCCGGGAGATGCCCTGGGTTCGGCGGATGGGCGGGTATGGCCTGACCTTTCTGACGCGCCTGGCAACAGGCATCGGGGACCTCCGGGACTCCCAGTGTGGCTACACGGCCTTGCGCCTGGAGGTGCTGGACCGGATCCCTCTTCCCTGGGCCTATCCCCGATACGGCTTTCCGAACGACCTGCTGGCGATGCTGGCGGGGGCGGGATGCCGCGTGGCCCAGGTGACGGTCCGACCGGTCTATCGAGGGGCCCCCTCGGGGATCCTGCCGGCCCTGGCCCTGGTCGTCTATCCGTGGATCCTGGCCCGGGCGGCCCTCATCCGGTTCGTGGGAGGGCCCGGGAAGGGTCCCCGCGGTGCAGGCCTGCTGCGGCGATGGGTCCCGATCCGGTCGGCCGGCTGAGTCGGCGGGGGACGGCGATGCGCGTGGCGGTCCTGACGTCTTCCTGGCCTCTGGGGCCCCGGGACTGGCGGGGACACTTCGTGCGGGAATGGTGCCTGGCGGTCCAGGACCAGGGCATCGCGGTCCAGGTCCTGGTTCCCCGGGCCCCGGAGGAGCCCGAGGCCGACGATCGCCTGGCGGTGGACTACCTGCCGCGAATCCTGCCCTCCCGGCAGGGGGGCTTTCACGGACACGGTCTCGAGGAGGAACTTCGCCGGCATCCGGGCCTGGCCCTCGGGCTCCCGGGAACCCTGGCGGCCTTCGCCCTGGAGGCCCTCCCGCGGTGTCTGGGGCTCCATGCCCTGGTGGCCCACTGGGTCTGGCCAATGGGCCTGGTCGGGGCCTGGCTTTCCCGGATGACCGGGCTTCCCTTGGGCATCGTCGCCCATTCCGGGCCCCCGGCGGTGGCCCGGGTCCCGGGCCTCTCGTCCCTCTGGCGGGGCACGATCGGGTCCGCCCGGTCGGTGGCCTGCGTCAGCGATGCGGTGGCCTCGATCCTGGGAGGGGCGATGCCCCCTGGCGGCCGGGTCACGATCCCCCTGGGGGTCGCCGTGGGCCCCATGGCGAACCCCTCGACGAGCCCGCGGCTCCGGGTCCTGTTCGTGGGCCGGATGGTGTCCCTGAAGGGCGGCGACCTGTTGATCCGGGCCCTCGGGGGCATGCCGGGGGTGACCCTCACGATGATCGGAGACGGTCCCGAGTCCTCCCGGTGGCGGGGGCTGGCCCACGACCTCCAGGTCGAGGCCCGGTTCCTGGGGGAGACCTCGCCCCGAGAGGTGCTGGGGGAGATGGCCGGGGCAGACCTGCTGGTGGTGCCTTCCCGGCGGGGACCCGGAGGACGGGTCGAGGGGATGCCCCGGGTGATCCTGGAGGCCTGGTCCCGGGGGCTTCCGGTGGTGGCCACCGACGCCGGAGGGGGCGGGGAGGCGGTTCGTCGGTGGGGGGGCGGCGTCGCGGTGGGGCCCGGGGACGTCGGGGCCCTCCGGGAGGTCCTGGAGCGGCTGGCGAACGCCCCCGCGGATCGGGACCGCCTGCGGGAACAGGCCCGCCAGGCCGCCTGGGAACACCGGTGGGAGGTCCTGGGGCCCCGGTGGGCCCGGTGGGTCCGGTCCCTGGCCCAGGAGGCATCGGGGGAGTTCCGGGGAGGGGAAGGCGGCGGTCGATTCTGGTAGCATGACCCGCCGGAAGGCCTCCAGGGGGATGGCGATGAGGACGCGGAGGGCAGGGGTGCTGGTGGCGATGCTCCTGCTGGCCTGCGACACCCTGCCAGGCGCCCGCCTCCCAGAGATCCCTGCCGGGTGGGAGGTGATCGACCCGGGGGACCCGGGACCCGGGGATCCGGGGACCCGGGACCTTCCCGATGACGGGCGACGGGACCTTCCGAGGGACGCCGACGGCGGTCAGGAGGTCCCGGGGGATGCGGGGGGATGTGTCCGCCAGTGCTACGGGCAGGTCTGTGGCCCCGACGGGTGCGGCGGGGTCTGCGGAGTCTGCCCCCCGGAAACGGCCTGTTCCCACGACGGCACCCTGTGCATCCTGCGGTCCCGTCAGGCCCCCCTGGGGGGCGCCTGCGGGCCGACCATGCAGTGCGGCCCCCTGCTGACGGACCCCTGGGCCTGGGGCCTGGGGCTCACGAACCCGGACTATCCCGCTTGCCTCGATGACCAGTGCCGGGACGGTCCGTGCCTGCCGGGGGGAGCCTGCTCCCGGTCCTGCAGGACGACCCGGGACCTGGTCCAGAATGGCACGGGGCTCCCCTTCCCCGACGGGATCGACGATGGGGACGCCCCTCCCGGGGACTGCCAGGGGGCCCTGGAAGGGGTCTTTCCCGGCGGGACCTGGGCCTGCGTCGAGGCCGGGGCCTCCGCATCGTCCCCCGAGGGCCGCTGTCTGCCCCGCTCCTCCTTCACCCCCTGCCATGACGGGACCCCCTGCCCGGCCGGGGAGGCCTGCGGGTTCGTGAAGGTCCGGGGGAACCTGGAGGCCCGGTGCCTGGCGGTCCCGGCCGGGGCCCAGGGGGTGGGAGGTCCCTGCGGTTGGGACGACACCACCCGGACCGCAACCCGGTGCGAGTCCTGGGCCTGTACCCAGGAGGGGTGCACCTTGCCCTGCGTGGACGACCGCTCCTGCCGGACCGAGGGTGCCCGGTGCCAGGAAGGACGGTGCGACGGTTCCTCTCGAACCTGCGAGACGGACGGCGACTGCAGCGCCTGGACCTGCCAGACCGGCGTGGTCGTCCGGGACCTCCTGGGCAGTTTCGTGGCCTGTGGTCCTCGACCGTGCCAGGTGGACGCGGACTGTCGCGACCAGGGCTACTACTGCCTTCACGACCCCGTGCGGATGATCCAGGGGCTTCCGGGGGACCCCATCGGGCGATGCGTCCGGCGCACCGCCGGGGGGGCGGACCTGGGGGAGTCGTGCAACGAGGCATCCGGCGACGGGCTGCCGGACCGCCCCTGTGCGAACCGGGAGTACTGCCTGGACGAGCGCTGCTCGGCCCTGTGCACCTCCGACCAGGACTGCTCGTCCGGGCAGCGGTGCGTGGTCCGGGAGTACACGCTGGCCCTTTCCCAGGGGCTGGAGGCGGATTTCCCGCTGCCGGTGCCCCTCTGCGGGACCCTGGGGGAGGCTGGCGGCGCGCCCTGTGGAACCGATGGCGATTGCGGTGAGGGGGCCTGCGCACCCTACGTCCTGGTGGACCACCCCACGGAGGTCGCCTGGGTCTGTCGGGAGAAGGAGGCCTCGGACCAGGGGCCAGGGGCACCCTGCGGATCGGGCCAGTCGCCCTGTGCCGGTGTCCTCTGCCTGGACGAGGATGTCGCCAATCAGGTCCCAGGCTTCTGCACGGCCCCCTGTTTTCGCAACGAGGATTGCCCCGTGGAGGGATTCTGGCGGGACCGGCGGCTGCGGTTCCTCTGCGAATCGCGGGTCGTGCACCGGATGGGGTCCTGGTACGCCGGTGATGACCTTCGGGCCTCGGTCTGCGTGGCGGTCTCGGGCGACAGCAGCCTGGAACCCTGCGATTTCTCGTCTGGTTCCTGCCTGGACCCCCGGGAGTTCTGTCGCCCGACCGTGGTCTTCGGTCCCCCTGCAGCGCGTCCGGTCCTCGGGGGATTCTGCGTGCGCCCGGAGGCGGGGGCCGGGATGCCGGGGACCCCCTGCGACCCGAATCGGAACGGGAAGGATTGCGCGACGGGGTTCTGCGAACGGTCGATCTATCCCCAGGCGGGCTTCTGTACCCATGCCTGCCAGGGGGACCAGGACTGCTGGACCCTGGCAGCCTGGGGGGCCACCTGTGCGCCTCGGGTCGTCGTGTCGGCGGACCCTGTCTCCTGGACGATTCCCCTCTGCCGACAGGCGGTGCCGTGCGTGGCATGCACCCGGGACGAGGACTGCTCCCCGGGGCTGAGATGCCTCGATGCGGCCCAGAGTCCCTACGAGCAGGACCTGCGGTGCGTGCCTGCCTGTGAGGACGACCGGGACTGCGCGGGGATGGGAGATGGCGTCACGTGCCAGGAGGCCCGAGCCCCCCTGATCTCCTCCCCGTCCGGCCTGGAGAAGGGGTGCCTGCCCCTGGCCTGTCCCTGATGTCCCCATCGCGAGGACGGGAGGAGGACCGTGCGGTGCGTCGTGCAGCGGGTGCGGGAGGCCCGGGTTCGGGTCGAGGGGCGGACCACCGCCTCCCTGGGCACGGGTCTGGTGGTGTTCGTGGGCCTGGCCCGGGGCGACGGCGGCGGGGACCTGGACTGGCTTGTGGGAAAGGTGGCCCGGCTGCGGGTCTTCGACGACCCGGACGGCAGGATGAACCTCTCGGTGGACCAGGTGGGGGGCGGGCTGTGCGTGGTGAGCCAGTTCACCCTCCTGGGGGACTGCCGCAGGGGCAATCGGCCGTCCTACGTCGAGGCGATGCCCGTGGAGGAGGCCCGGGCCTTCTGGCCTCGGGTCGAGGCTGCCTTCCGGGCCACCGGGATTCCCTGCGTCTTCGGGGAATTCCAGGCCCAGATGGCCGTGGAACTGGTCAATGACGGTCCTGTCACGCTGGTGCTGGACAGCCGGTCGCGTCAGGGTGTGGAGGGGTGACCCGGCCTGGGGTGATGGCGGTCAGTTGCAGGTCATCTTCCGGAGTTCGGCGTCGAACTCCCGGGCGAACTTCTCGTCCTTGCGCAGTTCCTGGTCGATGACGTTGAACTCCTCGAAGGTCTTGAAGCCGTTCCGGTTCAGGATCTCGATGAAGAGCCCGCTCTCGGTGTCCTCGGAGACCCTCTTGCCGGCCTTGCGTTTCGCCTCGATCTCCCGCCGGATGCACTCCCAGTCCTGGAGGGCCTTCTGGTAGTTGGCCCGGGCGGTCTCGGGCTTCGGCAGCAGGTCCGCGCCCTGGAAGTTCACCATCCACACGTTCGGGCCGCGCTGCTCCCAGTAGAGCGTCTCCCAGCCCTCGCCCATCTGCCGTTCCCGGTCCGCGGTCAAGAAGAACCGCCGGGGGTGATAGCCGTCGGCCTCGATGGTGATCAGCATCTCGTAGCGGTACATCGTGCGCCGGTCGTCGGATCCCTCCTGGATGGGAATGTCGTTGAGGGGGATCTGCTCCACCACCTCCCGCTTGGAGCGATCCAGGTGGAGGGACGGGTTGTCGACCTGGGTCTCCACGGGGGTCTGGGAGTAGTCCACCTTGCCCTTCAGGCACTGGAGCAGGGCGTCCTCCCCCTGGGCCTTCGTGCAATCCAGCGCATACTTCCGCTGCACGATGGTGACCTTCGCATCCCGGGGGCTGTAGAAGAGGGTCAGGGACCCGTAGCGGTTCCCGGTGACCGATTCGATCTCCCGGACCTTCTCGACCTTGGCCCGGCGCAATTGTTCCTTGTAGGCCCCCAGTTCCCCGCGGAGCATCGCCTCGAACTGCTCCTGGAGACCGGCGCTGCTGTAGATCACCAGCAGTCCGATGGCCGCCAGAGCGACGCTGGCAATGACCACGATGACCGGGATGGTGAAGAACTTCTCGCGCTTGGGGCGCCTGGCGTCCAGCACGGGTGCGTCCGCAAGGGAACGGGCCTCTTCCTCCTCGCGGTGGAGCAGCAGGTCATGGACGTCCTTGGGGAGCCGATCCGGGTTCGTGTCGCTCATCTTGCCATTCCGTCCTTCGAGAGCGGGCCGTCATGCCCCCGATGTCCCCGGGGCGGCTAACTCTATCGGGGCATTTTGGGCGCGTCAAGGCAAAACCGCGTCGTCTGATCGGGGGCACCGGTGGTCGGGTTTCGAGGGCATCTGGTGCCAGGGGACCGTCGATCGGAACGGGAGGAGGCCCAGGGGTCCTCCTGGCGCTATAATGATGTCGGCCAGCGGGTTCCCGTCGCCTTCCGAGAGGTGCACGATGAGTCGGATGGTCCGGTGGGTCGGATGGTCCCTGTGCTTGACCCTGGCCTGCGGGGGCGGTGGCAAGACCCGTCCTCCCTGGTGGGACGACGACCTGGGGATCGAGGAGGACCTGGGCGTCCAGGACGTCGGGGCCGACAGCGCCCTGGACGCCATCCTGGACCCCGGGGAGGGGCGGGACCTGCCCGACGCGCGGGACGTCCGGGACAACGGTCGGAGGGACCCGGGAGTCCTGGAGGACCCCGGGGAGGAGGACCTGGGGCAGGGGGGCGAGGACCTCCTGGGGGACCTCCCGGTCGATCTCCCGGGGGATCCGGGCGGAGACGCGGAGGACCCCGGGCCTGGGGATTCCGGGGACGAGGGGGGATTCCACTGCGTCCGGGACGAGGAGTGCCTGCCGCTGCTGCCGTCGGTGGCCTGCCAGGTGGTCCGATGCCTGGCAGGGTTCTGTGGCTACGAGGCCCAGCGGGACTATGTCCGCTGCGACGACGGGGATGCCTGTACCGAGTCGGACCAGTGCCGGGATGGCCGGTGCACGGGACGGCCCGTGGACTGCGACGACGGGAAGCCCTGCACCCTGGACCTGTGCAGTGCCTCGCAGGGATGCCAGCACTCTCCAGTGGACGGCGAGTGCGACGACGGAAACTTCTGCTCGGTGGACGACCACTGCCAGGGGGGGGAATGCATCGGCACGCAGCGGGACTGCCGGGATGACAACCCCTGTACGAGCGACTCCTGCGATCCGGTGGCCGGGGAGTGCCGCCATGCTCCTCTGACCGGGGCCACCTGCGACGACGGTCTGGCCTGCACGGGCCCCGACCGGTGCCAGACGGGGGTCTGCCGCGGACAGTCCCTCTGCGACGACGGGCAGCCGTGCACCGAGGATGCCTGTACCGTCACCGGCTGCGTCTTCCTCCCCCGGACGGGGGACTGCAGTGACGGCGACCCCTGCACCCAGGGGGACACCTGCCAGGACGGGCAATGTCGGGGGGCTCCGCTGCTCTGCGATGATGGCAATGCCTGCACCCGGGACTTCTGCCTCGACGGGACCTGCCGCACCGAGGCGCTGACGGATCCTTGCGACGACGGCGACCTCTGCACCGATGGGGATGCCTGCCTGGACGGGCGGTGCCAGGGCACCCCGCGGACCTGCCAGGACCCCCCGGCGGCCTGGTGCGACGGCTCCACGCGGGTGACCTATGCCTCGGCCGGGCAGTGCCGGGAGGGGGACTGCATCTATCCCGAGTCTCGACACCTGTGCAGCCTCGGTTGCCAGGATGGGAGGTGCCTGGGAGACCCCTGCGAGGGCGTGGACTGCTCGGTCCCGCCGGGTCCCTGTCAGGGCCCCGGGACCTGCCGCGACGGCCTGTGCGAATACCCGGTCGCCGATGGCGCCTCCTGCGAGGACGGGGACTGGTGCACCGTGGGGGACTTCTGCGCCGGCGGGACCTGTCATCGGGGCGTGGAGCGTTCCTGTGACGATGGGAATTCCTGCACGGCCGATGCGTGCAGTTCGACGCTCCGGAATTGCGAGCACACGGCGGTGGCGGGCCTTTGCAGTGACGGGGAACCCTGCACGCTCGGGGACCACTGCAACGAGGGGGCCTGCGTCGGGGGGGAGGTGGACCCCTGCGACGATGGCAACCCCTGCACCCGGGACTGGTGCCAGCCGGGCCAGGGATGCCGCCATGACCCGACCAACGAAGGGCAATCCTGCGATGATGGGAACGGGTGCACCGCCGGGGACCGCTGCCTTGGGGGGCAGTGCCGGGGCGAGGGCCTGGACTGCAATGATGGCAACCCCTGCACGGTGGACCTGTGCGACGACCCCCTGGTGGGCTGTTACCACGAGCCCCGTTCGGGGGACTGCGAGGATGGAGACCCCTGCACCGAGGGGGATTTCTGCGATTCCGGGGCGTGTCGGAGCGGGTCCCCTCGGACCTGCGACGACGGGGACCCCTGCACCGCCGATCGGTGCGAGGCGGGGTTCGGATGCGTGTCGGAACCGTCCAGTGGCTCGCGATGCGACGACGGGGACCCCTGCACCCAGAACGACGTCTGTGTGGCCGGGGAGTGCCTGGGAAGTCCCCTCTGCAACGACCAGAACCCCTGCACCGAGGATCGCTGCAACGCCGGGGCCTGCGAGTACCTCCCGCTCGACGGCCTGGCCTGCGAGGACGGAAACGACTGCACCGTGGGGGACCGGTGCACCGCGGGGACCTGCCGGGGAACGGCGGTGGACTGCAACGATGGCGACCCGTGCACCGCGGACCTGTGCCAGAGGGGGCAGGGGTGCGTGCACCAGCCGGTCTCGGGCGATGCCTGCGATGACGGGAACGCCTGCACCCGGAACGATGCCTGCGACCAGGGGCGATGCCGGGGACGGCCCGTCTCCTGCGAGACCCCGCCGCCGAACGTCTGCCTCGAGGATGACGGGGTGATCATCTCCTACAGCCAGCAAGGAACCTGCGTGGCCGGGGAGTGCCAGTACCAGCGACAGGAGTGGATCTGCACCTACGGGTGCTCCGGGACCGCCTGCATCGGGGACCCCTGCGAGGGGATCGACTGCTCGGTGGCCCCGAACCCCTGCTACACCGCCCCGGGGACCTGCGTGATGGGGCGGTGCCGCTTCCAGGTGCGCGATGGGGCGCCCTGCGATGACGGGGACCCCTGCTCCGTCGGGGATGCCTGTCTCTCGGGCGTCTGCCTGGCGGGCGCCTCCGCCGACTGCGACGACCGGGAGGCCTGCACCCGGGACTCCTGCGTCTCCGGCCTGGGATGCGTTCACGAGCCTGTCGTCGGCGCCTGCGATGACGGGGACCTCTGCACCACCGGGGATGTCTGCGTGGACGGACGCTGCGTTGGAGGGCCCCGGCGGGTCTGCGACGACGACAACCCCTGCACGACGGATCACTGCGACCCTCTCCAGGGCTGCTACTTCCAGGCCGTCGCCGATGGCTTCCCCTGCAACGACGGCAACCAGTGCACGGAGAACGACCGGTGCCAGCGGGGGCGGTGCTCCGGGGACGGTCTCGACTGCGACGACGGGAATCCCTGCACCGACGACCTCTGCGACGACCCGGCCCAGGGGTGCTACCACCGGAACAATACGCTTCCCTGCGAGGACGGAAGTCCCTGCACCCGGAACGACCGGTGCCAGGATGGCCTCTGCCTGGCCGGGGAGACCATCTCCTGCGACGACGGCAACTACTGCACCAGCGACTCCTGCGACCAGATTCAGGGTTGTGTGCACTCCTTCCACACCCTGCCCTGCGCCGAGGCCCAGTGCGACGGGGGCGTGTTCTATCCCGCCCGGAACTGCGCCGAGGGCCGATGCCCGGACCCCGTTCGCGTCTACTGCACCGACGCGGTGGCCTGCACCCGGGACCTGTGCACCCCCGACGGCTGCCAGAACGTCCCGGACGATGGCCTCTGCCCCGATGATGGCGATCCCTGCACCCGGGAGCGGTGCCATCCCGCTCGGGGCTGCGAGTCGGTCCCCGGAGAGGGGGCCTGCGACGACGGCGATCCCTGCACGGCTGGGGACGTCTGCCAGCCAGGTGGTGGATGCGCCGGTCTTCCCTACCGTTGCGACGACGGACTGGACTGCACGCGGGAGTCCTGCGACGGCATCGGGGGATGCCAGGTCCAGGTGGTGGAAGGGACCTGCCTGATCTCCGGGGCCTGCCTGGGGGCTGGCCAGGAGAACCCCCAACATCCCTGCCTGGTCTGCGACCCGTTGCGGGACCCTCGGGGCTGGTCGCCCCGAGGACCGGTGCCTTGCGACGACGGCGACTCCTGCACCCTCGAGGATTCCTGCCAGGACGGGATCTGTGTCGGGACGGCCCTGGACTGCGACGACCGGAATCCCTGCACCGACGACCTCTGCGTGGCGGGGATCGGGTGCGTCCACTCGCCGAACCAGGCCTCCTGCGAGGACGGCAATCTCTGCACGGTGAACGACCACTGCTACCAGGGGACCTGCGTCCCGGGTGCCTCGGCGGACTGCGACGACCGCAATCCCTGCACGGCGGATGACTGCCTGCCGGTGTCCGGCTGCCGTCACCTGGCCCTGGAGATCCCGTGCAGCGACGGGGACCCCTGTACCCGGGGTGACTTCTGCGTGAACGGGACCTGCCAGCCGGGCTCCCCGGACCCCTGCGACGACGGGAATCCCTGCACCGAGGACAACTGCCTTCCGGAGGCCGGGGGCTGTTTCCACGTCCGGATGACCGACAACTGGCCCTGCGACGACGGCAATGGGTGCACCACCGGCGATTCCTGCCAGGCGGGACGCTGCGTCGGCCAGGGACCGGACTGCGACGACCACAATCCCTGCACGGACGACCGCTGTGATGACCCGCTGGTCGGGTGCTATCACGTCCCGAACACCCGGCCCTGCGACGACGGGTCGGCCTGCACCCGGACCGACCAGTGCCAGGAAGGGTCCTGCATCGGGTCGAACCCCGTGACCTGCGACGACGGGAACCCCTGCACCGACGACACCTGCGACCCGGCATCGGGGTGTCGGTTCACGCCCAACACCGCGCCCTGCGACGACGGCAACGCCTGCACGCTCCAGGACTCCTGCCTGCTGGGGCGCTGTTTCGGGGGAACCCCGCGATCCTGCGATGACGGCAATCCCTGCACCCAGGACCTCTGCCTGCCCGACCAGGGCTGCGTGACGCAGTACCTGACCACGCCCTGCAACGATGGAGACCCCTGCACCTACTCGGACCGATGCCGGGAGGGGGCCTGCCAGGGGACGCCGTACTCCTGTGACGACGGGATCGGATGCACCGCCGATGCCTGCGACGGCATGGGAACGTGCACCCACGTGATCGAGGCCGGCTTCTGCCTGATCCTGGGGGTCTGCCAGGCCGGCGGGACGCTGCATCCCGACAATCCCTGCCGCGTCTGTGATCCGGCCCGGTCCTGGGTCTCCTGGTCCGACCGGGATGGGGCGTCGTGCGATGACGGGCTCCCCTGCACCTATGGGGGCCAGTGTCTGGGGGGCCGGTGCCAGGGCGTCTCCTACGCCTGCAACGATGGGCTTGCCTGCACGGCGGACTCCTGCGACGGGGACGGAGGGTGCCACTTCACCGTGGCACCGGGATGGTGCGCCATTGCCGGGCAGTGCTGGCAGGGGGGACAGGCCCAGCCGGACAATCCCTGCCGGTGGTGCGCTCCGGGGAACCCGACCGACTGGTCGGACCATGACGGGATTCCGTGCGATGACGGGAATCCCTGCACGGTGATGGACTCCTGTCAGGGCGGGGCCTGCGGGGCGGGGCTGCCGAGGCAGTGCGACGACGGCAACGTGTGCACCGACGACACCTGCGATGCACGGCAGGGGGGCTGCGTCTTCACGGCGAACCAGGCCGAGTGCCAGCCGGCTTCCTGTACCGGGCTCGTCTATCGCCCGGCCCGGGTCTGCGGGGACAAGGTCTGCCAGCCGTCGACCCCCATCAGTTGCGATGACGGGGACCCCTGTACCCAGGACTCCTGTGCCCTGGACGGCTGCCATCACGAGCCCGTCACGGGGGCCTGCGATGACGGCAATCCGTGCACCTCTGGCGACACCTGCGCCACGGGCACCTGCCAGGGAACCCCCTACGTCTGCCCCATCACCGAGTGCCTCTCCCGAAACACCTGCGACGGACAGGGGGGCTGCATCCCGACGCCCCGACCCGACGGGTCCGCCTGCACCCCGGACACGAATCCCTGTACCAACGACGTCTGCCAGGGGGGTGCCTGCGGGCATCCTCCGAAGGTGGACGGTTCCTTCTGCAACGACGGGAACCCCTGCACCCGGAACGACTCCTGTGTGCAGGGGGCCTGCACCGGCGGTTCCCTGGTGACCTGCCCGGCTCCGGACTCGTGCCACCTGGACGGGACCTGCGACCCGGCCACCGGTCTGTGCGTTCCTCCGGTCAAGGGCGACTGGAGCCCCTGCGACGATGGCAATCTCTGCACCCAGACCGACAGGTGCGTCGCCGGGGCCTGCGTGGGGACGGACCCCAAGACCTGCGAGGCCGTCGATCCGTGCCATCTGGCAGGGGTCTGCTACCCTGCGACCGGCGAGTGCACGACGCCCCGGAAGCCCGATGGGGCCGCCTGCGACGACGGGAACCCCTGCACCCGGGTCGACTCCTGTCAGGCGGGGGTCTGCACCGGGGCGAGCCCGATCCCCTGTCCGGCCATCGATGACTGCCACCTCCCGGGGGTCTGCGACCCGCAGACGGGGGCCTGCTCGGCCCCCCTGGCCCCCGAGGGGACCCCCTGCAACGACCGCAATCCCTGCACCACGATGGATGCGTGTCACCAGGGCCTCTGCGAGGGGGCGCCGGTCTTCTGTCCGCCCCCGACCCCCTGTCATGACCCGGGCCTCTGCAACCCGGTCTCGGGGCTCTGCCAGGCGGTTCCCAAGACCGATGGGGCCTCCTGCGAGGACGGGAACGCCTGCACCTTCGGGGACACCTGCAACCAGGGGGTCTGCGAAGGACAGTCCTATGGCTGCTCCGATGGTCTGCTGTGCACCGCCGATGCCTGTCGTGGCGACGGGACCTGCGACTACTCCTTGCTTCCGGGGTGGTGCCTCATCGACGGGGCCTGTCGCCCCAATCGCCTGCCCCATCCCTCGAATCCCTGCCTGGCCTGTCTGGCCGACGTCGCCACCGATGTCTGGTCCTCCCGGGAGGGTGCCTCCTGCCAGGACAACGACCCCTGCACCTTCGGGGACGCCTGTCACGAGGGGGCCTGTCGCGGGACTTCGCTGACCTGTGACGATGGCATCGCCTGCACCGAGGACGCCTGCGACGGCCAGGGCGGGTGCCGGCACTCCCTGATCCCCGGCTTCTGCCTGATCGATCGCGTCTGTCACCCCGAGGGGGCCGCGGATCCGGGCAATCCCTGCCAGCGGTGTCGCACCCTCTACAGCACCACGGGCTGGACGCCCACCACCCAGGGGGGCGAGTGCGACGATGGCCAGTCCTGCACCCGGGACGACCGGTGTGTGGACGGGGTCTGCGGGGGGATTCCCTATTCCTGCGACGATGGTCTGGCCTGCACGGCGGACCGCTGCCTGGGCACCGGGGAGTGCGAGCACCTGCTCCAGGAGGGCTGGTGTCTGGTGTGGAACCAGTGCTTCGAGACCGGGGCGGCGGACCCCACGGAGCCCTGCCGCTTCTGCGACCCGGCGACGACCCCCGAGGACTTCACGCCCCGGGACGACGGGTGGACCTGCGATGACGGCAATCCCTGCACGGCCCAGGACCAGTGCCAGGGGGGATTCTGCGTGGGCCTGGGGCAGGCCTGCGCCGACGACCTGCCCTGCACGGCGGACTCCTGCGACCTCGAGGGGCAGTGCGTCCACACCCTCCGGGAGGGCTGGTGCCTGATCGACGGCCAGTGCTGGGCCGTCGGGATGACCCGGCCCCAGAATGCCTGCCTCTGGTGCCAGCCGGGGGTCTCAAACTCCCAGTGGACCTCCCGGAACGGGGCCCTCTGCGACGACGGGGACCTCTGCACCGTCGGGGAGATCTGCCTGGACGGGGTCTGCGGCGGCGGCATCCTCCGGGACTGCACCGACGACCTGGCCTGCACCGAGGACTACTGCCTCGCGGGCACCTGTCGCCATGGCGTCGCGACAGGGTGGTGCGCCATCGAGGGGGCCTGCCATCTCCAGGGTGCCGTGGACCCCCGCAATCCCTGCAACGTCTGTGACCCGAACCAGGATGCCCTCCGGTGGACCTACCTGGACCAGGCCCCCTGCGACGACGGGATCGCCTGCACCGAAGGGGACCACTGCACCGCCGGGGCCTGCCAGGGGTCTCCCTATTCCTGCGATGACGCCATTGCCTGCACCACCGATGCGTGCGACGGCCAGGGGGGCTGCCTGCACCAGGTGGTGCCGGGCTTCTGCCGGATCGGAGATCGGTGCGTGACCGACCAGGAGGCGTCCCCCGACACGCCCTGCCTGGTCTGCGACTCCCAGGTCCAGCCGGAGGCCTGGACCCCCCGGAGCGGCGTCTCCTGCGACGACGGGAACCCCTGCACGACCGGGGATGTCTGCCAGGACGGGCAGTGCGTGGGACTCTCCACCGGGTGCGACGACGGACTGTCGTGCACCACCGACTTCTGCGACCCCCAGGGCCTCTGCCGCCACCTGGTGGACTCGGAGTGGTGCCTGATCGCCGGGGCCTGCGTGGCCCAGGGGACCCCCGCACCCGGCAATCCCTGCCTGGGATGCCTGCCGGCCGAGGACCAGGGCGCCTACAGCCCCCTCGACGGACTGCCCTGCAACGATGGCAATGCCTGCACCTCCACGGACCTCTGCCAGGGGGGGCAGTGCCTGGGGATTCCCTATGGGTGCGATGACGGCCGGTCTTGCACCGCGGACTCCTGCAACGGGGATGGGACCTGCCGCTTCGACCTGCTGCCGGGGTTCTGCCTGGTGGACGGGGCGTGCTGGAATCCGGGGGATCGCAATCCGGCGAACTCCTGCCAGGAGTGCCGGCCCGAGACGGTGCCCGGGGCCTGGACTCCCCTCACGGGGATGGCCTGCAACGATGGGAATGCCTGTTCCAGCGGGGACCTCTGCCAGGACGGCGTGTGCCTGGGGAGCCTCTACTCGTGCAGTGACGGTCTTTCCTGCACCTACGACGTCTGCGACGGGGAGGGCGGATGCGCGAACCCCCTGGCCGAGTCCTGGTGCCTGATCGAGGGGCGCTGCTACTTCCATGGGTCCATGGACCCGCAGCACGCCTGCCGGACCTGCGACGTGACCCGGGATCGCTACGGATGGACCGCAGTCGGGGGCCAGGTCGAGGTCTGCAACGGGGTGGACGACGACTGCGACGGCGTTGCCGACCCCCCCGGGACCCCGGGGTGCGAGACCTGGTACCGGGACGATGACGGGGACGGCACGGGACGGACCGACGACTCCGAGTGCCTCTGTGGACCGGTGGGGGTCTACCGGGCCCAGGTGCCCGGGGACTGCAACGACCAGGACCCGGCGGTGCGGCCAGGGGGGCTCGAGGTCTGCGACGGCAAGGACAACGACTGCGACGGCTTCACGGACCCCGCCGGGACCACGGGCTGCGTGACCCGGTACTACGACTTCGATGGCGATGGCTTCGGAAAGACGGGCTTGAGCCAGTGTCTGTGCAGTGCCTCCGGGAATTACCGCGGCCTCGGTGCCGGGGATTGCGACGACACCGACGCCGCAGTGAACCCCGTCGCCCAGGAGGTCTGCGACGGCAAGGACAACAACTGCGACGGGGCCACGGACCCACCGGGGACGACCGAGTGCGTCGCCTGGTACAAGGACCAGGACGGGGACGGCTTCGGTGGGTCGACGACCCTCTGCCGGTGCGGGCCCGGGGACGGCTACACGACCACCCTGGGCGGCGACTGCGACGACCAGCGGGCCTCGGTTCATCCCGGGGCACCGGAGCGGTGCAACGCCCGGGACGACGACTGCAAC
Source organism: Deltaproteobacteria bacterium (assembly GCA_029547805.1). Lineage (GTDB taxonomy): Bacteria > Myxococcota_A > UBA9042 > DTJE01 > DTJE01 > JAGOKF01. Next base: position 303,868 of record JAKPOP010000017.1, on the reverse strand, counting down.
GGCCTCACGGACGAGGGGAGTCTGTCGGCCCTGTGTCCCCTCGACCCCGGGGCGATTCCCCACGGGACTCTCGTCTCCTGCACCGCGGCGGGTCGCTGCCTCTACCAGTGCGACCCTCGAACCGGGGACCAGCCCGCCTGGTACGACCTCAACGAGAGCGGCGCCGACGGCTGCGAGTGCCAGGGCGACGCCTGGGAGCACCTGGGAGGCCAGGACTGCGCCCACGCCCTGGACCTGGGGACCCTCGGGGACTCGGGGCAGACCCTGGAGGTCATCGGGAACCTGACCTCCTACGGTGACGAGGACTGGTTCCGGGTCACCGCCGCCGACCTGGACCCCCTCGGGCTCCTGGACGGATGCGACCGCTTCCACGCCCGGTTCGTGCTGGCCACGAATCCTCAGGACACCTTCCGACTGGACGTCTACACGGCGGCCTGCGACGACCAGTCCTTCTGTCGGGGCGTCACGGCGTGGGAGAAGCGGGTGGACTTCTACACCGACACGCTGGGCGAGTGCCCCTGCAACCAGTCCTACCTGCCGACCTGCGCGAAACCGACCAGCCTGGCCGCCTGCCTGGCCCGCCACGGGACCATGGACCGGTGCGGGACGTGTCCCGGGGAGGCCTCGCCGGGGACGCATCGGTGCATCGACAACGGCAATGCCTTCCTGATCCGGGTCTATCGAGAGCCGTCGGCACCGGTGACCTGCCAGTCCTACCGGCTCGTGTTGACCAACGGAATCCCCTGATGGCCAGGAGAGAGGAGCGACGATGAGACGGGTTCTGGGGGCCATCCTGGCGCTGGGGCTGGCATGCTCCAGCCCTTCTCCGATGGGTCGGGAGGACTCCTCGGGGCCTGCCTGGGATGCCGTCGCGCCTCCCGGTGACGACCGGGGGGGCGACCTTCCATGGGAGGTCCGGGAGGACCTGTCCGGAGGGGACCCGGCGGTGCGGGACCCGGCTCCGGAGGCCGGCGAGGAGGCTTCCGGGGAGGATGGAATCGAGGGCGGAGACGGCGCCGAGATCGGCCAGGATGACCCGGGGAGTGGACCGGGAGACGTCCTGCCGGAGGTCCTGGGGGCCCCGATTCCGAGGTCCTGCGAGGCCAGGCTGACGTGGAGCGGGTCGGCGACGTCGGTGACGGTCCCGGGCGACTGGAACCAATGGGACGTGACGGCTTATCCCATGGCGCGCCAGGGGACCGGCGAGGACTGGGAGGTCCGCATCGACCTGTCCTCGATGACACCGGGGACCCACCAGTACAAGATCCTGATCGACGGGACCGACTGGCGCATCGATCCGGCGAACCCCCTGACCGCCTGGGATCCCACCGGAACCATCCAGAACTCCAAACTGGTGGTGCCGGACTGCCGCCTGCCGGAACTGCGACTCGTGTCGGCACGGTCGGACTGGAGTCGCCGGACCGTGGAGGCCGACGTGGAGGTGCGGACGGGGATCGGGGGCGAGGACCTGATCCGGGACGCGATCCAGGTCGAGCACCGGGGGCGGGCCGTGCCCTTCCAGTGGGATGCCGATCGCCAGGTGATCCGGGTGCGCCTGGCGAACCAGGACCCCGGCAAGCACTCCCTGACCTTCCGGGCGTCCACCTCCCGGGGGCCGGCGGTGCCGCTGTTCGTGCCGATCTGGCTGGAGGAGCGCCCCTTCGACTGGCGGGACGCCGTGCTCTACTTCGCGATGACGGATCGCTTCGCCAACGGCGACCAGACCAACGATGACCGGAACTCCTGCGTGCCCAGGGACCAGGCCTGTCGGGACACGGGATGGGTCGGGGGCGACTGGGAGGGGATTCGCCAGCGGATCGAGGATGGCTGGTTCGACCGGATCGGCGTGACGGCCATCTGGATCAGCGCTGCGAACGACAACCCCGACGGCTGCATGGCGGGCGACCTGTCGGGAGTCCAATACACCGCCTACCACGCCTATTTCCCCCTCCTCCTGGACGCCCCGGAGAACCACTTCGGCACGCTCGAGGACCTCCAGCGAATGGTCCAGGCGGCCCACGCCCGGGGCATCCGGGTGCTCATGGACCTCGATGCGAACCATGTCCACGAGGACTCGCCGCTCTGGAAGGAACGCCCCGAGTGGTTTCACCGGACCCCGCTTCTCTGCGGTCAGGACGACAACTGGAACCAGCACCCGGAGGACTGCTGGTTCCAGCCCTATCTCCCGGACCTGGACTATCGGGTGGACGAGGCGGTCGAAGCCGTGACCGACGCGGCGATCCAGTGGGCGATCCGGGCCGATCTGGACGGCTTCCGAGTGGATGCCGTGAAGCACATGGACCACTCCTTCGGGCGGCACCTCCGGGCGAAGGTCCGGGATCGCCTGGAGCATGGAGTGACCCCCTTCTGGCTCGTGGGGGAGACCTTCGTCGGGGAGTGGTCCGGCGGGTCCCCGGGGTCCGGAGAGGCGAAGGTCCGGGAGTACGTGTCGGACTGGGAACTGACCGGGCAGTTCCACTTCCCCCTCTACTGGGCCATCGTGTCGGCCCTGGCCCGGGGCGAGTCGTCGCTCCAGCGGATGGTGGAGGTTGCCCGGGACTCCCAGGCCTGGTGGCTGGCGGGGTGGTCCGGGGCGGTGATGTCCACCTTCCTGGGCAACCATGACATCCCTCGCTTCGTGACCCACGCGGACCCGGGGCGCATCGCGGACCTGTGGGGCAACGGGTCCAAGGACCTCTGCCGCAATCCGCCGCCCCAGCCCACGTCGCCGGACCCCTACCTGCGGTTGCAGCAGGCCTTCGCCTTCCTGATGACGATCCCCGGGGTGCCCCTGATCTATTACGGGGACGAGGTGGGCATGGCCGGCGGGGGGGACCCGGACAACCGGAGGCCGATGGTGTTCGAGGGCCTCCCGGCGGACCGGATGGCCGTGCGCGACACGGTGGGGTCGCTGGCGGCCTTCCGGGCCAGGCACCCCTCGACCCGTCGAGGGACCGTGACGGTGCTGGCCGGCGGGGCCGACTGGCAGGCCTATGGGGTCTCCCTCGGGGCCGACGACCCGGTGCTCGTGGTGCTGAACCGGGGGGAGGTGCGGACTCTCCAGGTGCCCCTGGGGGGGTGGTCCGGGGCCTCGGGGACCTGGGTAGATGGTCTCGGAGGAGGGCAGGTCCCCGTGATTGACGGCAGCCTGTCCATCGAGGTGCCCCGGATCGGCTTCCGGGTGTTGGCCCGGGAGCCCTGACATTCCTGGTGCCGTGGCCCGTTTCCTTGTTCCGGGGCTTTACATCGGGGCCGGTTCAGGGTAGAAAGCCGTGCTGTTCGTTGACAAGGCGGAGTGGCCGAGTGGTCGAAGGCAGCGGTCTTGAAAACCGTCGGGCGTCCTGCGCCCCGGGGGTTCGAATCCCTCCTCCGCCGCCAGGGACCCGGTCCGGCCGTTCGCCGAGGGAGAGATGGCCGAGTAGGTCGAAGGCGCTCGCCTGCTAAGCGAGTACACGGGGTTGACTCGTGTCGCGGGTTCGAATCCCGCTCTCTCCGCCGTGTCCGCCGGGGGTTGGCCCCCGGGGGCCCCTCTCCAGGACGGGGGCGTCTTGAGCGACCGGAAGGTCCAGGTCGCAGGGTCCTCGCTGCTCTGGGCCGTCGTCCTGACCGCCACGAAGTTGATAGTCGGTCTCTTTACGGGGTCTCTGGGGATCCTGGCGGAGGCCCTCCACTCGGCCCTGGACCTGCTGGCGGCCGGGGTGACTCTCTACGCCGTGCGGCAGTCGGCCCGGCCGGCCGATCGGGACCATCCCTTCGGTCACGGCAAGTTCGAGAACTTCTCGGCCTTCGTCGAGACCCTGCTGCTCGTGCTCACCTCGGTCTGGATCCTCTGGGAGGCCCAGGAACGCCTGCGGGACCCGGCCTTTGCCGGTCCTCGGACCTCGGTCTGGGGCTTCCTCGTGATCGGGTTTGCCATCTGGGTGGACTGGCATCGGTCCCGGGCCCTGGCAAGAGTGGCCCGGGAGACCGGGAGCCAGGCCCTGGAGGCCGATGCCCTGCACTTCCAGAGCGACATCCTGTCGTCGGCGGCGGTGCTGCTGGGGCTCGGGGGCGCGGCACTGGGCCTTCCCCAGGCGGATCCCATCGCGGCCGTGGTGGTGGCGCTGGTGGTGCTCCACGTGGCCTGGGGCCTGATCCGACGGAGCGTCCACGCCTTGCTGGACCGGGCCCCGGAAGGAGTGGCCGACGACGTCCGGAAGCGCGTTCAGGCCGTGACGGGGGTCGAGGAGGTGGACTCGGTCCGGGTGCGGACCTCCGGGCCGGACCTCCACGCGGAGGTGGTGGTGCGGCTCGATGGTGGCCGCCCCCTGACCTGGGCCCATGACGTCACCGATCGGGTCGAGGCGGCGGTGAAGGAGGGATACCCGGAGGCCCGGGTCACCGTGCATGCCGAGCCCCTGTCCCCGGCCGAGGCCCCCTCGGAGGAAGACCGGGAGACGGACTCCCTCCCGTAGGCTCACTCCCGAAGGGGATCGGCCAGCCGGCACCGCAGGGCGAGGACCCTGCCGACCGCCTCCTGGACCCGGTCGCGGATTCGCGGTTCCGTCGCCGCCTGCACGAGGGCCCCCAGCAGACCATCGGCCTCGGGGTCGGTGCCGCAGTGGAGCAACAGGTCCAGGCCGGCCTGGAGGCCCTCGCGCACCACGACGTCCGCCGGGTGATGGTCCGCGATGGCCTTCATGGCCAGGTCGTCGGAGATCACGCAGCCCTGGTAGCCCAGGCGCCCCCGGAGCCAGCCTCCCAGGATCTTCCTGGACAGGGTCGCAGGCAGGTCGGGGTCCAGGGCCGGATAGAGGCAGTGGGCCGTCATCACCAGGTCGAGGCCCGCCCGGAAGGCCGCCTGGAAGGGGACCAGTTCCCGGCGTGCCAGTTCTTCCTCCGGGACCTCGATCAGTGGCAGTTCCCGGTGGCTGTCGGCCTGGGCATGGCCGTGTCCCGGGAAGTGCTTGCCGCAGGGCTGGATCCCCGCATCCCGCAGGCCTTCCAGGAACGCCAGCGCCGGAGGGATCGCATCCTCCGGGGTTGCGCCGAAGGCCCGGTCGCCGATGATGGGATTGGCCGGGTGGGTGTCCAGGTCCAGCACCGGGGCGAAGTCGGTGTTGCACCCCAGGTCCCGGAGGTCCCGGGCGATGGATCTCGCCGTCTCCCGGGCGGCCTCGGGCCCCCGGGCCCCCACCTCCCGAGCGGGGGGGCGTAGCGGGCACAGGCGCCTCAGGCGCTGGACCCTCCCCCCCTCCTGGTCCACGGCGATCAACGGCGGAGGCCAGTCCCGAGCCGCCCGGCGGACCTCCCGGGTCAGTCGGCGGACCTGGTCCTGATCGACGAGGTTCCTGGCAAAGAGGGCCACGCCACCGAGTCCACGACCCAGCAGGTCGGCCAGCCAGGGGGGCAGATCGGGGCCCTCGAATCCCAGTACGAGCAGGGTCAGCGTCTCGTCAGGCGGGGTCACTCGGCGGTTCCCCCGAGCCCCAAGATCGTCCACCGGAGCTTCTCCTTCTGGTACGGGTCCGAGGTCAGGCGCATGGCTTCCCGGTAGGCATCGATGGCGCAGGCCTTGTCGCCACTCCCCTTGCACTCATCCCCCCGCCTCTTGGCTCGGGTGTAGGCGTCGTTCTCGGCGGGCGGGGTCTCCGACGCGGCCACGGGACTCGGGGCCACGGCCGGGGCGGCCGCCTTGGTGGTCGAGCGGTCGGGACCCGGGGCGGTCCTGGCAGGGCGGGGGCCCGACGCAGCGGCGCTCGGCCGTTCCGACGCCGGGACCGATCCGGCGGTCCCACGAGCGGCGGCTTCGAGACGGGTTCCTGTGGCCGAGACCTCCTCCTTCCCGGACCTCGTCTGGGAGAGGGGTGCCTCCTCCCGGGTGGCGGCTTCGGGCTGGGTGGCGGCTTCGATGTCTCTCGAAGGAGCCGGCTGTTCCTGTCGCAGGGGCGGTTCGGGCCTCGCCGGCGACGAGGTCGTCGGGGCCACACCCACCAACGGTTCTTCCTCGGTGAGCCGGTAGTAGGCGAATCCCAGCCCGGCCGCCACCACCAGCAGCACCAGCACCGCCGCCAGGTAGCGTCCGGCCTGCCGCTTCTCCGCAGGCTCGTCGACCCCGAAATCCGAGGTCCAGCCCTGTCGGGCGACCTCCTCCAGTTGCCGGATGCTCTGGAGGCTGTCCCCCTTGAGGGGTTCCCGAAGCGGCTCCAGGGCCTCCGTCTCCCGGGAGACGACGGGGGTGGCGAGGGGAGTGACGTCCTCCTCGGGGGCCGGTTCCTCCGTCAAGGCATCGTCCTCCGGCAGCAGCTTGAGCCGGAAGTCCCCGATCTGGAAGACCTGTCCCGGGCGGATCTCGGTCTCTCCCGCGACCCTCCCCTGGGCCCCCCGGATCCCGTAGCGGGACCCGGCGTCCTCCAGCACGCAGCGGCCGTTCACGCACCGGATCCGGGCGTGGTGTCGGCTGACGTTCCGATCGCCCAGCACGAGGTCGTTGTCGGGTGCCCGGCCGATGGTCAGCACGCCCTGCTGCAGGGGCACGACCCGGACGTTTCCGGCCTCGTCCTCCAGGGAAAGGCGCTTCATGAGTACACCTCGTGGAGGCAGTATAGCACCCGCCCTGACCCCGTCAATCGGCGGCCGCCGCATCGGAAGGTGCCGTCTCGGGGTCCGGCACCGGCAGGGCGACGGGAGGACCCGTCACGGCGGTGGGGTCCGGGGGCCAGGACCGGATCCACCACAGCAGTACGCCCCGGAGGTCCCGGCTCTCCTCGAGGACCTGCAGCCGGCGGTCCTGCTTCAGGTCGCCAGACCCCTTGGGACCCGCGTCGGCTCCCCGCCAGATCGCCGCAATTTGGTCCTTCGAGACGCCCTCCTCCGCGATGGCCTTGCGGACCTGGAGCGGGACCAGGGCCAACGGCAGTCGACCGGCCATCTCCAGGGCCTCCGACCGGATCGAGGTGGTGAGTCGAAAGAGGCCGAGGTCCCGGACGACCTCGCGATCCAGGTCCAGCAGGTCCGGCAGGATGGCCGCCCGCCGCCAGGGATTCAGGTGCCTTTCCAGCGCCCGGATCAGGGTCCAGCAGACCTCGTCGTCCGGCTCGCCCCGGAGGTGCCGCACCACCTCCTTTTCTCCCTCGGGGATTCCTCCCTCGAACAGGGATCGGGCCGCAGTCCGGCGGACCTCCACCTCCGGGTCCCCGAGACCCCGGAGCACGGTTGAGACGGCCTCCGAGGTCCCGATGCGCCCCAGCACCGTCAGGGCATCGGACCGGACCCGGGGGCTCCCCCGGCGGGCCAGGGTCTGCAACTGCCGCACCCGGGCCTCGATGCGCGGCGTCGGGTCCCGGAACCAGGACCGTGCCGTTCCGATGTCCCGGCAACCCTCCAGGACGTCGTCGGGCGGACAGGAGATTCGAAGGTGCAGGTGGTCATTGTGGGGCCCCGACCGCCGGGGCTGGGCCAGGGCCTCCTCGGCCCGGGCCACCAGGTCCGGCCGCTCCTTGCGGGACCGGGCATGGGCGAGCAGGCGCTTCTTGAGGGGATTCGACAGGAACAGCCACTGGACCTGGATCGTCGGGTCGGTCAGGAGGGCCTTCACCAGGGCCCAGTTTCGGGGCACGTCGAAGCGGACGGGCCGCCCGTCCTCGGTTCCCTCCCCTCGGGCATCCAGGGGTATCAGGGATCGGGCCTCGTAGGGCCGGCCGGCGTCGTCCATCAGGTAGAACCCCAGGTCCGCGTCCCGTCCCGAGTTGTGGGAGACGCTCCAGGGCAGGTCCCCCCCTCCATCGCGGCCCAGGTTTCCCACCGCCAGCCGGGCCCCGGGGTGATCCCGGCCGACGCGGTCGGCGGCCCGGAGCAGGGCCTCCACGAGGTCGTCGGTGGCGCATCGGGTTCTCCGCTGCCGGTGCTCAGGAAGCACATAGTGCCCGGGGCCCTCCTCCGGGAGCATTCGGCAGGAGACCACGAAGCCGGTCGTGGGAGTTCCGATCGAGAGGGACCCCTTGCCCATTGGTGTCCCGACCTTCGGATGGGACCGGGGGATGGCCACCATCGGAGGGGCATCCAGTTGCAGCGTGGGAGGGCGTCGGGCCAGTCCCGGGGCGGAGGGATCGATCCGGGTCGCGGGGACCGGGTCCGCGAAGTCTCCCGGACCGGCGGGACCCCGGCTGCCCGAGAGACAGCCGGCCAGGGTCACCAGCCACACTCCGGCGACAACCCGCATGGTGCGTCCCCTTCCAGGAAGCATTGTGCCGAAGGCCGGGCCCCCTGCCAAGTCCGTGTCCAGGCCGACCACGGGACCTTGCGATCCGGACCGCCCGGACGGGCGGAGTCCTTCCCCTCGCCGAGGGGACCCAGGCACTCGCGGAAGCCTTGACACGGTTGCGCCGGAAGGCTATTGCTGCTTCCGGGTCGCATCCTGATTTCCGGAAGACATGGTGGAAGAAGTCATCCCGTTCTCCCAGGAGTTTCAAAAGGTCCTGGAAAGCGCCGAGGAACTGGCCGCTGCGCGACGGGAATCGATGGACAGCGGCTTCCTGGTGCTGGGGATCTTCCTGGTGCCCTGCGAGGCCCAGTCGGTGCTGATGGAGATGCGGCTGGAACCGGAGGCCCTGGCGGACCGCCTGCGACAGGTGCCCCAGGAGGCCCCGGAGATGGGCGATGCGGTTCCGTGGCAGGCCCTCCGAATCGCCCGCAACGTGGGGTCCCGGCAGGCCACCACGGTGCACATGCTGCTGGCCTTCGCCCGCCTGGGGGATTCTCGGGCCGCCCGGCTGCTCCAGGCCTCCGGGGCGTCGCTCTACGAACTCCGGACCAAGGCCATGGCCCACCTGATGGATCCCTACCTCCGAAGGCAGGCGAGGGACCGGGTCACGGTGGCCGTCCGGGGAAATCCGCCCCGGGCCCCGGTGCCCCCGGTCTCCTGGCCCGGTCCGTCGCCGGTGGTCCAGGTTCCCGTGCGGTCCGCACCCCGGGTCCAGAGCGACGACGACCTCCCGGTGGAGTTCCTGATCGAGGAGGTCGGGACCGACGCCGAAGAGCGGGAGCCCGAGGCTGCGACCGAGGAGCGATGCTGGGCCTCCCCCGAGGGAAGCCCCTTCCGTCTGGACCCGACCCGCCATCCCACCCTGGCGACCCTGGGCCGGAACCTGTGCGAGGACGCGTTGGCGGGGCGGATCGACCCCCTCGTCGGCCGGGAGCAGGAACTGAACCGCGTCGTGGACATCCTCTGCAAGCGGCGGGGCAACAATCCCCTCCTGCTGGGGGACCCGGGCGTGGGCAAGACCGCCCTGGTGGAGGGCGTCGCAGACTGGATGGTGCGCCGGGGCGGAGGCATTCCCGGCCTGGAGGGGCGGGTCCTGATCTCCGTGTCGGTGGCGGACCTGGTGGCGGGAACCGAGATGCGGGGCGCCTTTGCCGCCCGACTCCGGGCTCTCAAGGACGAGGTGATGGCCTCCCAGGGGCGGATCATCCTCTTCATCGACGAGATCCACACCCTGATCGGCGCCGGGGCCGGGGACGGGGGAGCCGATGCCTCCAACGACCTGAAGGGGGCCCTGGCCCGGGGGGAACTCCCCTGTATCGGCGCCACCACCTTCGGGGAGTACACGAGGACCATCCAGAACGACCCCGCCTTGAACCGGCGATTCGAGCCGGTCCACCTGCGGGAGCCCTCCCTGGAGGAGGCCGAGCGCATCCTGGCTGGCGTGGCCCCCCGCTATGCCCAATGGCACCGCGTGGAGTTCCAGGCGGAGGCCCTGCGGGCGGCCGTGCGCCTCACCGACCGCCTGATCCCGGACCGATGCCTTCCGGCCAAGGCCGTGGACCTCCTGGACCGGGCCGGGGCCCGGGCCCGGAGGGAGGGGAAGGGGGAGGTCGGGGTCCGGGACGTGGTCCAGGTCTTGTCGGACCTCGTGGACATCCCCGTGGAGCAACTGGCGGATCCCCAGGCCCGATGGAGCCGGATGCAGGACTTCCTGGAACGGCGCGTCGTGGGCCACCGGGAGGTGATCGAGTCCCTGGTCCAGGTGCTGTCCCGGAACTGGAATCGATTCGGAAGTCGGCGCCCGCTGGCCGCCCTGCTGCTGGTCGGACCTCCTCGATCGGGGAGGCGGACCCTCGCCCGGGCCACCGCCGAGTTCCTGTTTGGCAGCCCGGAGGCCCTGGTGGAGGTCGAACTCTCGGAATACGCCGAGCCCCATACCCTCTCCCTGCTGGCCGGGTCGCCGCCTGGATTCGTGGGCTACGAGGACAGCGGCCTGCTGTCCAACGTCCTGACCCGTCGGCCCTTCCGGGTCTTCTTCTGGAACCGTCCGGAACGGGCCCATCCATTGATCCAGTCCTTCCTGGCCCAGGTTCTCGCCGAGGGGACCATCACGGATCGCCGGGGCCGGCGCCTCGATTTCCGCAACAGCGTGCACGTACTGGCGATGGAACCCGGGACGGGGCCCACGGGGACCGTTGGGTTCGGTCGTGGAGGGACCGAGGCCCCGGCCGGGTCCGGGTGGATCCCCGAGGCCTCGAGCCGTCTCAGCGCCGACCTCTGGAACGCCCTGGACCTGCGGCTGCCCTTCCCCGCCGTGACCGGGGACGAGACCCGGGAACTGCTGGCCCTCCTGGTGGAGCGGGTTCGGGAGGACCTCCAGCGGGAACACGGCTGCCTGCTGCACGTGGAACCGCAGGCGTTGCAGGCACTGCTGGAATCGCGGGACCCGAAGGACCCGGTGGCCCCGGCGATGGAACGGGGGCTCCAGGAGGCGATTCGACAGCCGGCCCTGGAGCGAATCCATCGGGAAGGGGCGCGGTTCTTGATCGTGTGCGTGGCCCCCGAGGGGGAGGGCCTCCACGGGGTCATCGTGAGGCGTGGAGACGGGTGACCTGCGACTCGGTCACTTCTTCTTCCCGGTGTCCCGGGTTCCGGCGGTTTCCGTTGGACCGGCCTCGCAGGCCGCGCGGCAGGGACCGGGAGTCCCGTCGCAGGGACGCAGCCGATCGGGACTCGCCTCCCGCGAGGCCATCCAGGGGTCTGCCCCGGAGGCCCTGGGCTCCGGCCCGCCGCCGGGACCACCGGCCTGGGGTCCCGGCTGGGAAGGCATCGCAGGTCCTCCTGGCATCCCGGCCATCGGCATCACGCCCGAGGGAGGCCCGGGAGGATTCGGGGTGCCTGCCTGCGGAGTCGGGCCGCCGGGACCCGGAGCCCCTGCGGTCGGTCCCGGAGGGGTTCCCGCGGGAGCCGCCATCCCCGGGCCTTGTTGGGGAGCCCCGGGGGCTGCCGCCGTCGGCAGTGGCTGGGTCGGCGAGAGGAAGCCCGGGAGCCCCTCCAGGGCGAAGAGGGCCTCCCCCTGGCGCAGGAGGGCGTCCTGCAGTTCCCGATTCTGGGTCGGGGTCAGCACCTTCTTCATCCGGATCACCATCTCCAACCCGGCCTTCTGGACCTCGGTCAGCAGGCCCGCGACCTGGTCCAGGCGCTCCTGGATCGCCTTCACGTCCGGATTGTCGGCGGCGACCAGCGCATGGATCTCGACGTTGAGGGCCCGGACCCGGGCCATCTTGGGCAAGGCCTCCCGCTGCCAGTCCCTCCGGAGGGTGTCGATCTCGGCCCGCTGTTCGGGGGAGAGGTTCTTGATTCCCAGGAAGTCCCAGTCCGTCGCCGAGGGGGACGAACGGGCGCTGGTGCACGCCACCAGCAGTCCAGCGACCCCGGCCAGAATCCATGTCCGGTGTTTCATGGCGGTTCCTCCCTGTGTTCCAGACGAGTCTAGTCCGGTTGGCAGGGTCGGGTCAACGGGGTCCAGCAGAACCGGCAGCGTCGGGTCCAGTGGTCTTCTTCGGCGGCGTCAGCGGATCGTCAGGCCGATCGGGCACCGTCGGGACTTCATCAGGATCCAGGGCACTGGCTGGCGATCTCCGGGTCGATGCCCTTCGTGCCGTAGGCCTCGCGGAAGTGCCGGGCGAACTCGGCGGCGAGTCGGTCGGCCCGGGCGTCGTATTCCTCCGGGGCAGGCCAGGTGGTCCGGGGCTGGAGAATGCCGGGGTCCGGGATTCCGGGACAGGCGAGCGGCACCTGGAGGTGGAACCGGCGGTCTTCCTGGAAGGGCACGGCCCGGAGTCTGCCGGACATGGCCGCATCGACCAGGATCCGGGTCAGCCCGATGTCCATCCGGTGGCCGATGCCGAAAGGTCCCCCGCTCCACCCGGTGTTGATCAGGTAGACGTCGGTGCCGTGATGTCGGAGTCGCTCCCCGAGCATCGATGCATAGACCGTCGGGAGCCGGGGCATGAAGGGCTCCCCGAAGAAGCGACTGAAGGTGGTCCGGGGCTCCGAGACTCCCGTCTCGGTCCCGGCCAGTTTGCTGGTGTAGCCCATGAGGAACCACAACATCGCCTGGGGGGGCGTCAGTCTGGCGACGGGGGGCAGGACGCCGTGGGCGTCCGCGGTCAGAAACAGGATCGTCCGGGGGTGTCCTCCCCGAGAGGAAGGATCCACGTCGGCCAGCGATGTGAGGGGGTAGGAGGCCCGGCTGTTGGGGGTCAGACGGTCATCGTCGAGGTCGAAGGCCCCCCAGGGGAGCATGAAGGCGTTTTCGATGATGGCCCCTTGCTCCTCGGGAGGGGCGTGGTGAAAGACCGCCCGGTGGATGCCGGGTTCCCGCTCCGGGTCCAGGTGGAGGAGCTTGGCGTAGCATCCGTTCTCGAAGTTGGCGATTCCCTCGGGGCCCCATCCGTGCTCGTCGTCCCCCAGCAACCGGCGGCCGGGAGCCGCCGAGAGCGTCGTCTTGCCGGTGCCCGAGAGGCCCAACAGCACCGCAGTGTCCCCCTCCGCTCCCACGTTGGCCGAGGCGTGGAGGGGCAGGACCCCGACCGGTGGCAGGTAGTAGTTCATGGCCGTGAAGGCCATCTTCTTGACGGCTCCCAGGTAGGCCGTGCCCAGGATGACCCCCATGTGCCGGTCGTAGTCCATGGCCACGGCCAGCGTCGTGGTCCGTCCGGTCTCTGGGCGGATCCGGAGGCGTCCCTCGTAGCGATCGGGGTCCAGTCGCTCCCAGGGAACGGCCAGCATCAGGAAGGGGCTCTGGGAGAAGGGGGATCGGGACAGGTCCTCGGGGATCGGCCGGAACATGTTCACGGTGAACAGGGCCGTCAGGGCCCGGTCGGTCACCGTGGTGATCGGCATCGCCCATCGGGGGTCCGCCCCGAGACACCGCCGCGTCACGTAGACGCGATCCCGGCGGGAGAGGTGCTCCAGGGCATCGGCGACCAGCAGGTCGAAGGTCTCCGGGGAGATGGGAAGGTTGTTCGGGGAGTCCCAGTCGATCGTCTCCTCGCTGGCCGGGCGTCGGACCGTCACCGTGTCCTTGGGATTGCGCCCGGTCGATTCGGGGGGGCCCCAGGTGGCCAGGGCGCCGCAGGCGGCCACGAAGACCTCCTTCCGGGCGATGGCTTCCCGGACCAGGGTCTCCCGGGGTGCGTCGAAGACCACCCGACGGCCCAGGGACTCGAGGGTGCGGTGAACGAGGGTGGACAGGGACGGCATCGGAGGGACCTCCTCTCCGCTGGCATGCTGTTTCTATCATGGAACCAGGGGCCGGTGGACCTGACCTGGGAACCTCCGCCTGGCGTCTGGTTGGGGAGGACCCCTCCCGGAGGGTTACACTTGCCCGTGGTCACCCCTGGAGGAACGGGAATGGGACGAACGGCCACAGGGGCGTGGATGGCGCTGTGCGTGCTGGCGGCACCGGGCACCGCCCGGGAGGTCGAGGGGCCGGACCTCTGGGCCCGTCGACTGCGGGAGGGCCAGGTCGAGGCGGTGGAGGTTCTCTGGCGAGAGGTCCCCTCCCGGCCGCTGCTGGAGGCGGCCCTGCGCAGCACCGAGAAGCGGGTGCGCATCGCCGGGGCGATCCGGGCCGGAGAGACAGGGGCCCTCTGGGCCGTGGACCTCCTCCGGGAACTCTCCGGGGGACGGAGCCCGGGAGTGGCCATGGCGAGCCGTCTGGCCCTCCGGCAACTGGGCCTGGGGGGAGGGGATCGACCCCTGCGGAGCGTGGTGTGGCCCGGGGCGGACCTGGACCAGGAGACCCGGAAGGGTGGGCGGGTGCAGTGGTCCTTCGTCAGCCGGGACGGAGCCCTGGCGGTTCGGCGGAATCTCCAGGCGGCGATGGAGGACCTGGGATGGCAGCAGGACCGGGACCTGGCTCCGGAGGAGGTCCCTCCTCGCTGCCGGAACCCCTGGGGAGGCGTCTTCCTCCGGGACGTGTACCGTGCCACCGTCTCGGTCTGCGGCGGGGACCTCCCGGGGCAGATGGCCACGCTTCGGGTCTCGGTCTCGGCGCCGCAGGAGGAGCATGCGAGGACCCTGCTGGGGATTCCCGCGGCCGGGCTTGACAGGCGGTGAACCGGTCGATTCAATGGAGTCGTCATCCGGAGGAGACGTGATGCAGTCCCGAACGAACTGGACCTGGGCCCTCGTCGTTGCCGGCAGCCTGGTCGCCCTGGCCTGCGGAGCGGCCTTCGTGGCACCCGAGGTGGACTCTCGACTGGTCTCCATCGGCGCCTCCGCACAGCCCCCCTCGTCCGAGGAGGAGTTGCGCCAGGGACGGGAACTTTTCGTGCAGTCCTGCGGTCGGGGGGGCTTCTGCCACAAACTGCCGACCCCGAAGAGCCGCAGCGCCGAACGGTGGCCCGGGATCCTGGACAAGATGGCCCCGAAGGCGGGCCTGAATGCCGAGGAACGGAACCTGGTGCAGCGCTTCATCCTGGCCGTCCGGGAGTTGCCGGACGCGAATCCCTGACCTCGGGGGACCTCTGTGACGACACTGCCGCGGGATCTGGGGGAATTCCTGAGGGCCATCCCCCCGGAGGACCTGCTGCAACTCTCGCCCCCCGGCGTGATCGCCCGGGCCCTGCGCCTGGCCCTCCTGGGGGAACGGCTGGTTCCGACCCCTGTTCGTCCCGAGGACCGGGACCCGGCCTTCCTGGCCCGCTTGATGCCCTTCTTCCGCCAGGTGGCCCGAATCTGGTTCCGATGGCACTGCGAGGGGGTCGAGAAGATCCCGGCGAAGGGACCCGTCCTGCTGGTGGGCAACCACAGCGGCGGGCTGATGGTCTTCGACGGGATCCTCGCGATGCTGGCCATCTGGGACCACCACGGACCGGACCGGGCGGTCCATCCCCTGGCCCACTGGTTCGTGCATCGGGACCCCCTGGTGGCCCGCTACGCCCGGAAGATCGGGGCCTTCCCGGCCTCCCCGGAGAGCGCCCGGCGGATCCTCCGGGCCGGGGCCATCGCGGCCGCCTACCCAGGGTCCGACCGGGACGTGTTCCGCCCTTTCCGGGATCGCAACCGGGTCGTGCTGGGCGGGCGGATGGGCTTCGTCCGAGTGGCCCTGGAAGAGGGGGTGCCCCTGGTTCCCGTCGTCACGACCGGCGCCCACGAACAATTCGTGGTGCTGACCCGCGGGGAACGGATCGCCTCCTGGCTGGGGCTCAAGCGACGCCTCGGGACGAACCTGGTCCCCATCCTCTATGCCTGGCCCTGGGGGGTCACGCTGGGGGTCTTTCCCTACTGGCCGATGCCGACCCAGATCACGACCGACTTCCTGGACCCCATCCGGTGGCCCCACCTTCCTCCGGAGGCGGCCCAGGACCCGGAGACGGTGCGCCGGTGCTACCGGGAGGTGGAGTCGGCGATGCAGGCGGCGATGGATCGCCGGAGCCGGGGGCGCATCCCATGGATCGGTTCGCCCAGGGGGGTGCGCGGGTCCTGAAAAAACGGCATCATCGGGCGCGGAATGATTCGTGGGAGGAGCGGAGATGCGACCAGAACATCCGGTGGTCCTCGTGACCGGGGCCTCGGCGGGGATCGGGGAGGCGGTGGCCTGGGCCCTGGCCCGGGAGGGGTATCGCCTGGCCCTGGGGGCCCGTCGGGCGGACCGGCTCAGGGCCTTGGCGGGCGCAATCCAGGATGGGACCGGCGCCGAGGTCTTCGCAGGGGCGATGGACGTCCGCGACGGGGCCTCGGTGGAGGACTTCGTCGATCGGGCCGCCAATCGGTTCGGGGCCCTCCACGTGGTGGTGAACAATGCCGGACTGGCCCGAGGCGTGGCAACGGTGGACCGGGTCTCCGAGGAGGAGTGGTCCGAGATGCTTCGGACCAACGTCGAGGGGGTCCTGCGGGTGACCCAGGCCTGCCTGCCCCACCTGCGACGGGCCGGCTGGGGGCACCTGGTCTTTCTGGGGAGCACGGCCTCCCACGCGGTCTACGAGGGGGGCGGAGTCTACTGTGCCACGAAGCACGCCGTCCGGGCCCTGACCGAGACCCTCCGCCTGGAGTTGTGCGGGGAGCCCATCCGAGTGACCAGCGTGGATCCGGGCATGGTCGAGACGGAGTTCAGCCTCGTCCGCCTGGGGTCCCGGGAACGGGCGGATCAGGTCTATCGAGGCATGACCCCTCTTCGGGCCGAGGACATTGCCGAGTGCGTCCGGTGGGCCCTGGCGGCCCCGGATCACGTGAACGTGGACCGGATCCTGGTCCGTCCCCTGGACCAGGCGGCAATGCACAAGGTGCACCGGAGGCAGGACTGAGAGGAGGCGCCATGGGGAATCGGGACGACGCCGAGCAGCGGGCGGTCGAGGTGGACCGGATCCTGGAGGAGTGGTACCCCGACGCCACCCGGACGCCGCTCCACTGGAAGACCCCCCTGGACCTCCTGATCGCCACGATCCTGGCGGCACAGGCCAAGGATGATACCGTGAATCAGGTGATGCCGGTCCTGGCCGCCCGGTATCCCGATGCGGCGGCTCTGGCACGGGCACCCCGGGAGGACATCGAGGCCGTGATCCATTCCACGGGGTTCTACCGCAACAAGGCTCGTCTGGTGCAGGAATGCTGTCAGGCCCTGGTGGAGCGGCACGGGGGAGACGTCCCCCGGACCATCGAGGAACTGGTGGCCCTGCCGGGCGTGGGCCGCAAGACCGCCAACGTCGTCCTGGGGAACTGCTTCGGGATCCCGGCGATGGTGGTGGACACCCACGTGCTGCGGGTCTCGGACCGCCTGGGTCTGGCCAGGGGCCGGGATGCGGACGAGGTGGAATCGGTGCTGTGCGGGCTGCTGCCTCCCGGGCGGTGGACCGCCTTCTGTCACCGGGTGACCTGGTTCGGCCGGGAACGGTGCGTCGCGAGGCGTCCACACTGCGAGGGGTGTCGGCTGGCATCCCTCTGCCCCTTCCTGCAGTCGGAGCGCCCAGGACCCTGAGGGCCGGGAGGATCGATGGAGGAGGTTCGGGACTTCCTTCGAGAGATCGCCCGGATTCGCCGCATCCTGCTACGGGATCGCCTCCGGACCGGGGCGGCCTGGTGGGCGGTGGCGATGGCCGGCCTGATCGGGGTGTCCCTCTGGGCCGTCGGGAACGGCATTCCGCCCGATCGGGTTCGGTGGGGTGCGGAACTGGGTGCCCTGGCGGGGATCGCCTGGGTGGTCGCGGACCTGACCTGGACCTTCCGGCGCCTGGGTCGTCCCGACCGGATGGGTCGACTCCTGCGCAGACACCTCCCGGGCATCCGGCATGCCGTCGAGACCCTGTCCCAGGTGGACCCCTCCCTGGGCCGGTTCGTCTCAGGAGCCTCCCCGGGGCTCCTGGCCGCCGAGGCCCGGCGCGGTGCGAACCTGCTGCGACAGATTCAGCCAGGCTGGTTCCCCCTCCCGGCCTCCCGGGCATGGCCTCCAAGGGCCTGGGTCGTGATCGGGATGGTCCTGGCGGTCGTTGCCATCCGGGATTTCTGGGGAGTCTCCCGGGCCCTGGGGACCCTCCTGGGACTTCCCGGCGGCCCCGGGGGAGCCTGGTGGGCGGGGCCACCTCGGACCCTGGACGGGATTGCCCATGACCTGGGCCTGCGGATCGGTTCCGGGGACGCATCCTCGGGGGATCTGGTTCCATGGCTCGGGGATGTGGCCGACGCGAACGTGCCCGAGGGGGGCATCGTCGAGGTCACGGGCCGCCTGTTCTCCCCGGTCGGGGCCCTGGAACTGGTCATTCTGCCTCGGGAGGGCGGATTGCGGCGGGTTCCCGTGCCGGTGGAGGGGGATGGCCGTTTCGCCGTGCTGGTGCGTCCCGAAGGGGAGGCCACGTGGTTCCTTTCGGCGTGGGCCCCTCCGGGTGAGGTGGTCCAGGAGTTGGCCCGGCGCCGGTTTCGCGTCGCGCCGCCGGCGCCCCCCTCCCTGGAGATGCGACCCTCGGGATGGGCCTCTGGAGGCCTTGGGGAGACCGTGATGGTCTCCTGGTGGGCATCGGCTCCACATGCCCTCGGGGAGGTGGAGGCCCGATTCCGGTATCCCTGGACCGAGGAGGCCGGGTCCACGGGCGTCTCCCTGCGCCATGCCCGGGAGGGGGACCGCCAGGCCCAGGGCGTCTTTCCGGTCATCCTCGGGGAGGACCTCCTGGAACGGGGGGGGCGGATGAGCCTCTGGGTGGAGGCCAGCGGGATCTTCCAGAAGGACCGGCTCCGAGGGCGATCGGAGACGCTGCATCTCTCTCTGGACGTTCCCCTGGTTCGGCAACTGGCCCTGCTGGACCGCACCGAGGACATCCTGGACCGCATGGCGGGACTCTTCGGGGATGTGGCGGACGTCCCGGGACCGGGGGACCCGATGCTCCCGGAGCGACTGCAGGCCCGGTTCCAGGATCTCGGTCGAGAGGCCCGGGCCGAGGTCACCCGCCTGGGGACGCAGCCCGGCGCAGTGATTCTCCGGGGAACGATGGAGAAGGTGGCGGGGATGCTGGAGGAGGTGTTGCAGGAGGTCCCGTCGCGGCAGCGGGCCTCCCGGGCGCTCGAGACGGCGGTCTCGCTGCTGGAGGACGTCCTGGACCGGGAGAGGGTCACCCTGCTGGCGGAGCAGGTCGGCGAACTGGACCGGTATGCCGACCGACTGGCATCGCCTCGTCAATCGGGGCCATCGGAACGGGACCGGTCCCTCCACCTGCGAATGGGTCGCTGGCAGGTCGCCGGTCTGGAGGCCATCCGGGTGTCGTTCCTGCGGCGGACCCCGGTCGAGGCCACGGGGAGACGCATGGCCCTGGAGACCCTTGGGGGCCTCCACTGGCAGGTCCGGGACCACCTGTCCCGGGCGGCCTCGGGGGACCAGGAGGAGGTCCGGCGGGCCCGCGAGACGGCCCGAGAGGTGGCTCGCCGATGGAGGAGTCTCTTCGCCGAGGGGGCCCTGACCCACGTCCGAGACATCCTGCTGCCCACCTCGGTCCGGGAGGACCTCCGGGCGGCCTACGCCCTCCAGCAGCGGGTGGCAACCCGGACCGAGGCGGTGGCGGCCAGGGTCCGGGCCCGCATGGAGCAGCGGGAGGCCTTGCCACCCGAGAGGATCCTGGAGTGGCAGTCCCGGCTGGAGGGGGCGGGGTCCCTGCTGCGACAGGCGGAACAACCCCGGATGAATCCCTACGACCTGGAGGACCTGAAGGCCCTGGAGCGGCAGGTACGGTTCCTGGCAGACCTGTTGGAGGCGGGGGACGTCGACCGGGCCTCGGTCTCGGGTCGCAAGGTCCTGGGCCTGATGAATCGCCTGGCAGAATCGATCCAGGCGGACCTGTCATCCGGGGCGCTGGAGGCCGACGACTGGGACATCGGGGCCAGCCGGAGGGCCCTTCAGGGAATCGGGAAGGCCATCGAGGAGGTGCGGGCGGTCCACCGATCCCTCCAGGAGGTCGTGGCATCCCGGAGCGACCTGTTGTCCCCGGAGGATCGAGCGGAGGTGGCCGGCCAGGTCGGGACCCAGCGGGAAGCGGCGCGGGTCTTCGGGAGGGTTCCGGACCTTCTGCGCCGGATTCCCGGGATCGAGGGGTCGGAGGTGGTCGCGCTGGCCCAGACGATCCGCGGCTCGATGCGGGAGGCGGTCGACCGTCTGGTCCGGCAGGACGTGACGGCGGCCGAGGCCCACCAGCAGAAGGCCCTGGAGGACCTGGCCCGCTTCCGGACCCTGCTGTCGCGACGGGAACTGGACTCCTTCCGGGGATCGGAGCCGGCACGGTTCTGGGACGACGTTCGGATGCCGGAGACGGCTCCCGGGCGGCCGGCGGTCCAGTCCTGGGCCGCCGAGGTCCACAGGCGCCTGGAACAGGGGCTGACCGGACCCGACGGGGACCTGGCCCGGGCCTACTACGAGGCCCTGCTGGCTCCCTGACCCGCGTCTCGGTTCGGGCGGGTTCTTCGGCGGTGTTGTCGAAGCAGGAACCAGATCCCCAGCAGCCCCGCAGGCAGCCCTCCCGGGGCGTCTCCCCCGAGGTTCCCCAGGGCGCAGGAGGACGATCCGCAGGAACCATTCCCGGCAGGGGCGTCTTCCGCGGAGGAATCCAGGGAGGTCGGTGCCTGGTCGGCGTCGCCCGGGTCTGGCACATCCCCTGGAACCTCGGCTTCTTGCGAAGTCGTCTCCGGGGTCTCTTCCCGGGCATCGATGGAAGGCGTCCGGGCCCAGGAGGGCAGAGCGGTGGCGATGGGAAGCGTCACCGACGAGGGATGGGCGGCGTCCCGGAAGACGGTCAGGGTCCCCGGGACCGGGTCCGCAGGGGCCGCCAGGGGTCGGGCCGACCCCGGATTGGGCTCGTAGCGGGGGGCGCTGGAGGGGGCGACCGCGACTCGCAGGCGCTGTCCCGGCTGGAGGTCCAGGGCCAGGGGCCCCAGGTCGATGTCGAAGCGGGTGGGTCGTCCCGGAACCAGGGGGACCGCTTCGGCGATCGAGTCGGCGTAGCGTCCGCGACGGGCCCCGTCGGCCACCAGCAGCGCCCGGCCCCCGGGGGTGACCACCGAGATCCGGACCACCACGTCGGCGTCGGTGCCACTGGCCGCCGCCCAGACCCGGGCTGCGGCGTCTCCGACCAGGCGGGTCGTCTCCTGGACGGGCGGCGTCTGGGCAATGACCACCCCCTCCAGATCATCCACTGCGGACTGGTCTCGGGGCCCTGCGGCGGTGGTGAGGTTGCCTCCACCCACCGAGGGGATGGGGCTTTCGGGGTCGAAGGGAAGGAGGGCGGCCTGGTCGTCCGGTCCCGGAGGAATGGCGTCCAGGGTGCCGTCGGGGTGCAGGAAGACCTCCACCGTCGTGGCCGGAGGGGGCCAGACATCGGCGCCGTGCCAGGAGCCCGAAGCGCCGCTCCCGTCGTCGGAAAAGGCGGTGGTCCAGTACCGGACCCGAGGCCAGGGGGGGCGAGGGCCGCCCTTCAGGCACCAGTCGAACCACTGGATCAGGTCGAGCCACTGACTCTGGTAGGCGGCGTCGTCGGGAAACACGACCTCCCCTTCCAGCAGGGCCTGACCGGGGGTCGAAAGGAATCCCCCGTGGGTCCAGGGCCCCAGGACCAGGAAGGTGTGATCCCGAGCCCTGGGCCCCGCCTCGGCCTGGAAGGTGCGCTGCACCCGTGGCATGTCCTTCGCGAAGATGTCGAAGACACCCCCGGCGAGGAGGACCGGGACATCGACCTGGCGACGTTCCTGGGCGTCCACCCGTGCCGGGTCCCAGTAGGCATCGCCGGCCTCGTGGGTCCGCCACTCGTCCAGCACGTCGAGGGCATCGAGGGCCTGCAGCCATGCGGTCGTCAGTTCGGTTCGCCAGACCCCGCCAGGGAAGAGCCCCTCGTAGACGTCCTCGGTGGCCGCCAGGGCGAAGGCGCACTTCCAGGATGCGGGGGCATCGGGCAGGGCCACCAGTTGAACGATGCCCTCGGCGGACCCGCCCCAGGACCCGATGTTGCCGTCGCACCAGGCCTGGGCAGCAACCCAGATCAGCGTCTCCGCCGCGTCCTCCCGGTCCTGGAAGAAGGGCAGGAACCTGCCGGTGCTTCCGCCTCGCCCCCGGACGTCCTGGGAGACCACCGCGTAGCCCAGGGCGTTCAGGCCGTTGACGAGGCCTGCATCCACATCCTTGCCGTAGGGGGTTCGGCGCAGGATCACGGGCCAGGGACCTCCGCCGCCGGGGGGCAGGTACACCGCCGTGGACAGGAGGGCCTGCCCGTCCCTCGTGGGAACGTCGGCAACCAGCGACGGGATTGCGGGTGCGGCCTGGACGGTGGCGATCCAGGCCGTGGCCAGCAGGAAGCCCGGGAGGCGTCGTCCCATGGAGGTCTCCGAATGGGTCTCCAGGGGATTCTCTGCCGGATCTCCGCTCTCGGGCAAGGGACGGGTCGCCAGGACTCCGTCACCGCCGCCGAGGCGTGCGCCGGGGAACCGCGGCGAGGAGCAGCAACGGCACCCAGAAAACTCCCCAGGGTCGTGGTCCCGCCGCGCAACCGCCCCCGGAGGATCGTCCCCCGGGGTCCCCGGCGACGTCGCGTCCGAACACGGCGTCGTCGGACCCCGGATCCGGGGCCCCGCTGTCCTTGGAGTCTCCCGGATCGCTGGAGACCTGGATATCGGGGCGATCCTCCGGCAGGTCCGGGGCTTCCGGAACCGCCTCGCCGGGGGACTCTGCAACGGCCTCTTCGGCCGTGTCCGTCGGATCGGCGACCTGCGGGCCCTCGGGGTCCGGGTAGCGATCCGGGTGGAGCAGGTACTGGACCTTGGCCGCGATGCGGGCCCGGACGGCCAGCACCGGGCCGTCGTCCATCTCCCAGGGGCGGTGCTGCCGGTCGAAGAAGTCGTCGAGGGGCGCCCCGAACGCTCGGTACACCAGCTCCACCTGGGACCGGGCGTAGTCGCCGCCCCCCAGGGCCTCGGCCATCCGGAGGATTTCCCAGTCCTCCAGGCCGTCCCGGACCTGCTTGAGGCGGAACGAGACGACGGGGCCGTCGATGCCTCGCCAGGGGAGCGGCACGCCCGTTCCCAGCGTCCCGTTCCCGTCCCCGGGGTAGATCAAGATCCCGTCGCCGTTCCGGGCGTACTCCGGGCCGAACCCCTCGACGTTGGCCAGGTCATGCCAGGGGTCCGGGTCCTGCCAGTAGGTGATGCGCCAGTAGAGGAATCCCGTGGCCTGCTCGCGCCAGGCGCCCCACTTCACCAGGCGCGGTTCGTGCCCGATGTCCGTGTCCACGTCGTAGCCCATCAGGGCAGGGAAGTTCGCATTGCAGACGTAGAACCAGAGTTCCCCGCCCCGGTCCAGGTGACCCCGGTACTCGTCCCGGCCCCACCAGACCCCCGCAGGCCAGTAGGCATCGCCATACATCGCGGTGACCGGGCACCAGATGTCCACGTCCTGGTCCAGGTCCGGCCAGTGGGGGCCGGTGACCATCACCTTGCCCCGGTAGAGGCTCGATGCGTCCCGGAGTCGTTGCACGTCCTCGTGGATCCGCTGGATGGTCCCGGAGGCCAGGTTCTGTGGCAGCCAGGGCTCGTCGCTGGAATAGAGGTAGATGTGGTCGATCCAGCCCTTCTCCTGGAGGTGTTCCGCAAGGGCTGCGGCGGCCTCCTTCCACTGGTCCGCGGTCCAGGACCCCAGGCCGGACCCGGGGCGGAACCAGTCCAGGTCGAAGCGGCGAATGCCGGCGCCGTCCGGGTAGTAGGACCCGTCGATGCGCGGGCCGAGCCACGCGTCGTAGGCGCTGAAGTCAGGCGGCCGCAGGTGACCCTGCTCATCAAACTCGAACCGGAGCGGCGCGTCCTGGTTCGTGAAGTCGATCCGGTGCCGGTGCATCTCCCATTCGTAGTTTCGCAGGATCCGTTCTCGGGTGGCGGGGTCCCCTCCATCGGGTCCGCCGTGGTACTTCCACAACTGGCCGGAACCGAATCCATAGGCCGTCGTGATGGAGCGTTCCCGGGGAAGGGTGACGTCCCAGACATGCAACGCCAGCGGCAGACGGGCCCGTTCCCCCTCCGAGGAGGTCACGATCACCTCGCCAGCGTAGTCTCCCGGGGGGGCCGATTCGGGGACCAGGAGGTCCACCCAGACCGTCTGGAGGTCTTCCGCCGGCACGTCGAAGGGGGCCCCCACCGGATTGGGGGGACCGTCGAGCGCATAGGGATCCTGGAACGGAATCAGGGCGTCGGGGTACCATCCTGGTTTCCGGAGGTATTCCGGAAAGGACTCACAGGCGGTGCTCATCGGCGTCTCGCACCACGAGGGCTCGCGGATCTCCACGTAGTACTCCCGGTAGCCCGTGGCCTGCGACGAGGGGATCACGGCTCCCTCGGGGCCTGAGAGGTCGGTCAGAGTCACGGTGACCCCGGTCACCGGGGAGTCCTGGGCGGCCAGGACCACCTGGAATCCCACGAACTCGTTGCGAACCGCCTCGATGGCCAGGGACCTGGCAGGATGTTCGGGCACGGGACCCTTCAAGACCTTCCTGGTGGACGGCTCGAACCGCACGTCGAGGGGTGCGAGGTCCGGGCCCTGGGCCCGGGCCGCCAGGGGAAGGACCAGCAGTCCCCACCACGTCCATCCCCGCAACAGGATCCCTTGCCCCCCTCTGGTTCCCTTCCCGGATTGACCTCGATGGCGCATCGTCCTCTCCTGGTTCGGAGGCCGCAACGGGTCCCCTGGACTGTCTGGACCGGGGGATCACTCGGCGGCGATGGCCTCGATCTCCACCCGGGCGCCCCGGGGCAGCGCGGCCACCTGCACCGTTGCTCGGGCCGGCCGGTGGTCTCCGAAGAACTCCCCGTAGAGGGAGTTGACGGCCCCGAAGTCCTGCATGTCCACCAGATAGATCGTGGTCTTCACGACGCTCCAGCGATCCATGCCCCCGGCGATCAGCACCGCCTCGAGGTTGGCCAGCACCTGCCGTGTCTCCTGATCGATGCCTCCGGAGACCAGGGTGCCGGTCACCGGGTCCAGGGCGATCTGACCACTCAGGAAGAGCAGGCGAGTCGGCTGGCACTCGATGGCCTGGGAGTAGGGGCCGATGGCCTTCGGGGCATCGGGGCTCTCGACGGGCAGCATCTTCGGCATGGCGCCTCCCGATTCGTCAGAAGTGCGACGTCCCCTCCCGCCCGAAGTCATCCTCCAGGCGGACCACGTCCTCCAGTTCCGGGGTCGATGTCTCGATCAACTCGCAGTCCTCGTCGACCGGGGCGGCATACCGGTGCACGGTCCCCGGCAAGGTCCGGTAGCACTTCCCCGGGGGCACCTCCACCCGCTCCAGGGAGTCCCCGGCCCCGATCTCCAGGATCAGGCGTCCTCGGAGCACGTAGAAGGTCTCGTCCTTCACCCGGTGGTATTGCCGGGAGAGACGGTGCCCTCGCCGGATGAAGAGGATCTTGCCGACGTATCGATCCGTCCGGGCGAGCCAGAGCTCGTATCCCCAGGGCTTCTCGATGCGGACCGGGTCGGTCAGGTCGATCATGGGCCCTCCACGGCGATGGCCTTCTCCCCCTCCCGGACGTTGAACCGCGCCGCGAATCGCTGGGCCTCGGCCGACGTGGTGAAACGTCCGACATGGATCCGGTACCAGGGCGTGCCTTCCGGGTCGCGCCCCGTGAGCACCCGGGCACTATACCCTCTTTTCTTCAAGGTGGCGGCGTACTCCTGGGCCAGTTGGGGATCCCGGTAGGCCCGGACCTGGACGCTCCATCGCCGTTGGGCGAGGGGGACTGTCGTCGAGGGGGTCGAGGCGCCCTGGGCCGCGGGTCCCTCGGCAGCCGAGTGCCCGGAGGCCGGCGCTTCCGAGGGAGGAGCATCCGACGATCTCGGGGTCCCGGTCCCGGGGGCCGGCGCGCCGTGGGCCTCGGCCGTCGGCGGGTGGGGCGGAGGGCCCAGGGAGGCGAGGCCGGCCGGGGCCTCCGCCGGTGGGGGAGATTGCGGAACCGGGGGCCTGGCTGGTGGGGGGAGCGGCGGCGCCTCGTCGGGCGAACGGCGTTCCGGCACCAGGGCCAGGGGTTCCGGGGGGCGGGGCGTGACCTCCGGCGGCTGAGGCAGCACCTGGGAGCGAACCACCCGGGCTCCTTCGGGTTCCGGCGGGACCTCCTGAGGACCCGGGACGGCCGACGGACATGCGCAGGCCTGCGGTTCGCCGCTCCGGGTCGCGGGAGGCGGCGTCCCCCGGGCCCACCATCCTGCCCCGAAGGCCGCCGCCAGCCCTCCGATTCCGAGCAGTGCCCACCGGAAGACCTGTCGTGGCTCCAGGTAGATCGGCTGCTTCTCCTGGATCTTCTCCAGGTCTCGGGCCTGCACCGGGGGTTCCGGGGAGGTCCGATCCGGTGTCGGTTCCTCAGGGGGTCTCATCGTCCTCCGGCAACCGCATCTCGTCCGGGGCATGGACGCCCAGCAACGAGAGACCCTGGTGCAGGACGTCCCGGATTCGCGAGACCAGATACAGGCGGGCCGCGGTCTTCTGCCGGTCCGCCGACAGGACCTTCTCCGTGTGGCGATATCGCGTGTAGTAGCCGTGGAAGGCCTTCACCAGGTCCAGCAGGTAGAAGGCCACGTGGTGCGGTTCGCACCGCCGGGCCGCCGATCCCACCACGTCGGGCCAGCGCACCAGGTCCCGGGTCAGGGCCGCCTCCTCCGGGAGCGCCAGGGCCTGGAGAAGGTCCGGAGACCAGGGCGGCACGGCGATGCCGGCTGCGGCGGCCTTTCGGACGATGGAGGCGACCCGGGCATGGCCATACTGGACGTAGTAGACCGGGTTCTCCAGGGACTGGCTCCGGGCCAGGTCCAGATCGAACTCCATCTGGGCGTCGGGTCGTCGCAGCAGGAACAGGAAGCGCACCGCGTCGGTGCCCACCTCGTCCAGCACGTCCTGGAGGGTCACGAACTCGCCGCTGCGCTTCCCCATCGGCACGGCCACCCCGCCCCGGGTCAGCGTCACCATCTGGACCAGCAGCACCTGCAGCGCGTCGGGGTCGTGCCCCAGGGCCTCCAGGGAGGCCCGGACTCGAGGAATGTAGCCGTGGTGGTCGGCCCCCCAGATGTTGATCAGGCGCTGGAAGCCCCGGCGGAACTTGTGGTGATGGTAGGCCACGTCGGCGGCGAAATAGGTCGGCATCCCGTTGCCCCGGACCAGCACCCGGTCCTCGCTGTCCTCGGTGCCCTCCATCCGGAAGAGGATGGCCCCCGACTCGTCCCGGAAGGCCCTGCCGTTCTGCAGCAGCAGGTCCAGCATCCGCTGGACCTCGCCGTCCCGGTGCAGCGGGCGCTCGTGGAACCAGTGGTCGAAGGTGATCCGGGCGTCTTCGAGGGTGCGGCGGATCCAGCCCAGCAGTTCCCGGGAGGCCACCGTCGTGGCCACATTGTCATCCCGGGGGCCCAGGTCCTCGTAGGGCCGTCGGCAGGCCGCCTCGCCGTCGGGGGTCGCAACCCAGCGGGCCGCGATCTCCCGGATGTATTGACCTCGGTAGCCGTTCTCGGGGAAGTCGGACCCGTCGGACAGCCCCAGCGCCTCCCGGCCCCTGGCATGGAGGGAGAGGCCCAGCATGGCCATCTGGTTCCCCACGTCGTTGACGTAGTACTCGGTCTCGACGGCGTAGTCCGTGGCCCGCATCAGCCGGGCCAGGGCATCCCCCAGCACGGCGCCCCGGCCATGCCCGACGTGGAGGGGGCCCGTCGGATTGGCCGATACGAACTCCAGCAGCACCCGCTCCCGGCCGCCGACCCGGGGCAGCGTGGTGGCCTCCTGCAGGGCCGCCCACCAGGCCTCGGGGCGGACCCGGAAGTTCAGGTAGCCCGGCGGCGCGAAGGTGATCTCCTGAAAGAGGCCCTCCGGGGGATCCAGCACCTCCTGGATCATCGCCGCGCAGCGGGCCGGGGGCATCCGCAGCGCCTTGGCCATCGCCAGGGGCAGGGCGGTGCCGAAGTCCCCAAACTCCTCCCGTCGGGGGCGCTCCACGGGCCCGGTCACCTCCAGGTCCGGGGGCAGGGTTCCGCGATCTCGCAGTCTCTCCAGGGCCCTCTTCAGCAGCGCATCGACTCGATGTTCCATCCGGCCGCACCTCCGCGGGGCCAGTTGTAACGGGGAACGCCTGGGACTGCAAGGTCCGGTCCTCCTGGTGGTTTCTTCCCGGGTCTCGGCGAACCCTGCCGGTCATGGCATCGATCCGTCTGGCCCGCCCGGCTCATGTCCGCTCTGAGTCCCGAACCCCAGGGACTCTCCCCCCCCGGATCGGGACGGCCCACGCCACCAGGGCCGCGGGGCCCACGCCCCGCTTGACACGGCAGACGGTGGACCTATCATCCGTTGACCTGTCAAGGAAGTCCTCCATGGAACTTCAGGACATGCCGATCGGACGCCTTCTGGCGATGGTGCATCGGCACCTGGAACTGGCGAGGCGTCGGGGGCTCCGGGCGATCCATGTGACGCCCCGCCAGTATGGCCTGCTGAAGGCGCTCCACGAGGAAGGATCCCTCTGCCACCGGCAGATGGCGCGGATGCTGGACATGGACCCGGCGGCCCTCTCCCGGATGGTCCGGCAGATGGAGGCCCGGGGCTGGGTCCGCCGGGAGCGGTCGGACCAGGATCAGCGATCCTGGCTTCTGGTCCTGGAGCCGGGCGGCCAGGAGGTGCTGGCCCGGGGCCAGGCGGTGTTCCGGAGCGTCGGTCAGCAGGCCCTCCAGGGGCTCACCGAGGCGGACCAGGAGACGTTGCGGGAACTGCTGATCCGGTGGCTGAAGAGCCTTCCGTCGGTGGAGACCGGGAGGTGAGGACGACCATGAAGGGAACGGTCACGGCCCTGGCGCTGGGCCTGCTGCTGGGGGATCCGGCCCTTGCCCAGCCCCTGACCCTCGAGGAGGCCATCCGGGAGGCCCTGGCCCGCCACCCCCAGGTCGTGGCGGCCCGGGAGGGCCTCGAGGCCGCCGCGGGCCGGAAGGACCAGGCGGTGGCCCGGTGGATCCCCAGTCTGGCAGGGACGGCGTCCTACACCCGGCAGACGGGCAACTTCGCCCCACGGCCGGGACTGTCGCCATCCAACTTCGGCGCCTCCGGCAGCACGGTGCGCTACCGGAGCGTGAACGATTCCTACGACTACTTCTCGGTGGGCCTGTCGCTCCAGCAGACCATCTGGGACTTTGGCCGGACGCTGGGAACCCATCGCCAGGCCAGCGCGGGGATCGATGCCGCCCGCCAGGACCTCCAGGCCGCCCGGATCTCCCTGTGGGGCGCCGTGGTGGAGCGCTTTCACGGCGTCCTGGCCGCCGAGGAGATGCGGCGGGTGGCCCAGCGGGGCGAGGAGCAGGCACGACGGCACCTGGAACTGGCCCAGGCCCGAGTCGAGGCCGGCACTCGGCCCCCCATCGATCGGGTCCGGGCCCAGGCGGAACTGGAGGGGGCCCGGGCGGCCCTGGTGGCCGCCGAGAACGGGGTCGCAGTGGCCCGGGAGGCCCTGGCGGCGGTCCTGGGGCATCCCGACTGGGCCGACCGTCCCCTGGTGACTCCCCCGTCGGCGGTTTCCAGTGACCTGCCGGAACCGGAGGCGCTCTGGCAGGCGGCCCGGGAGTCCCGACCGGAGCGGGCGGCCCTGGAGTCCCGGATTCGGGCCCAG
This sequence comes from Deltaproteobacteria bacterium, assembly GCA_029547805.1. Lineage (GTDB taxonomy): Bacteria > Myxococcota_A > UBA9042 > DTJE01 > DTJE01 > JAGOKF01. The sequence goes on along the minus strand of JAKPOP010000017.1, from coordinate 274,488 downwards.
AAGGCCCTGGTGCAGTCGGTCCAGGGGAACTACTGGCCGATCCTGTCCTGGAACGCCTTTTTCAATGACGCAGGGCTCCAGGTGCGGGAGATGGTCTGGAACTGGGGCATCGGTGCGACCTTGACGGTGCCGCTGCTCGCGGCACCGGGGACCGCCGGACAGGTCCGGGAGGCCCGGGCGGGACTGGCGGCCCTGGAGGCCCAGCGGGAGGCGATGGACCTCCAGATCCGGATGGAGGTGCGCCAGGCCCTCAGCCGGGCCCGGGATGCCCGCAAGCGACTGGAGTTCCTGGAGGCCCAGGTGGCCCTGGGACGGGAGGCCCTGGCCCTGGCCGAGGGGCGCTACGAGGCGGGGGCCGGGACCCTGGTGGAACTGCTCGATGCCCGGACCGCCCTGGAGAACGCCGAGGCCCAGGAGGTCCAGGGGCGATTCGATCAGGCGGTGGCCGAGGCGAACCTGGTCCGGGTCTCCGGTCGGGTGCCGATCGGTCCGACGGGAGGGGAGGAATGAGACGCGTCGTCGTGGCGGGCGCCCTCTGGGTCCTGGCCTGCGGGCAGGCGAGGACCGGTGCCGAGGAACGCAAGGGGCCCGTGGCCCCCCTGGTCCAGGTGGAGACGGTGGCGCCCCGGGATGTCCGCTGGACCCGCGCCTTTCCTGTGACGCTGGAGGCGGCCGAGACCGCGAAGGTCTTCTCCCGGGCCAGCGGCTATGTGGTGGCCTGGCACGTGGACCGGGGGGATCCGGTGCGCCGGGGGCAGCGCCTGGCCTCGGTGGAGCGGGAGGAGGCGACGGCCCAGCAGCGCCAGGCCGCAGCGCAGCTCGAGGCGGCGAAGGCCGCGTGGGTCCAGGCCCGGGACAACGCCACCCGGATCGATCGCCTGGCCCAGCGGCAGTTCGTGTCGGAACAGGAGCGGGACCAGGCCCAGGCCGCCCTGCGGGTGGCCGAGGCCCAGGTCCAGGCGGCGGAGGCGGCCCTGAAGACCCTGGCCACCCGGGCCGGCTGGACCGAGGTGACGGCCCCCTTCGACGGCGTCGTGCTGGAACGAGGGGTGGACGTCGGGACCCTCGTGAGCCCCCAGGGGCCGGCCCTCTTCACGCTGGCCTCCCTCGCCCGGATCAAGGCGGTCGTGGCGGTTCCCCAGAACGACGCGGGACGGATCGCCCTCGGGCAGGAGGGGCGGCTGGACATCCAGGGCCTCGAGGACTCGGGCGGCGTCACCGGGAGGGTCGCGCGGTTCGCCCCGGCCCTGGACCCCATGACCCGCACGCTCGTGGTGGAGATGGAGTTCGAGAACCCCTCGGGGCTGCTGCGACCGGGCATGTTCGGCCGGGTGACGCTGCTGCTGCGGGAGCAGCAGGGCGTCCTGGTGGTGCCGCCCCAGGCCGTGGGGCGCAAGGGGGATCGGGGGATTGTCTACCGGGTCGTGGACGGGAAGGCCCTCCGGACCGAGGTGACCCTGGGGTCCATGCTGGCCGATGGGTCCGTGGAGGTCCTCTCGGGTCTCTCGGCCGGGGACCGGATCGTGGTTGCTGGTCGGGACCTGGTCCGGGACGGCCAGCCGGTCCGCATCGCCATGGACCCGTCCGGAGGGAGGTAGGACGAGATGCTGACGCGGGCCTCCCTCCGGAACCGGGTCGCCGTGGCGATGATCTCCATCGCCGTGATTGTCCTCGGCTGGGTCTCCCTCCAGCGCATCCCCGTGGACCTCTTCCCGGACATCACCTTCCCGGTGGTGGTCGTCGGCGTGCCCTATCCGGGGGCAGGGCCCAAGGACGTCGAGGCCAGCATCACCAAGATCCTGGAGCGGGCGGTCTCGGCGGTCCCCAACGTGACCGACGTGGAGAGCACCTCCCGCCAGGGCCTCGCCATCATCCGGGCGAACTTCGCCTGGGGCGCCGACGTGGACGTCGGTGCCAGCGACACGATCCAGCGGGTGCAGCAGGTGATGGCCTCCCTGCCCCTGGGGACCCAGCAGCCCTTCGTGATCAAGATGGACCTCTCGAACATCGCGGTGGTGGGCCTCACCGTGGAGGCCGAGGACCTCGATGAACGGGCGATCTACGACCTGGCCTACCAGGTCATCCAGCCCCAGATCGAGCGCCTGGACGGGGTCTCCACGGCCTCGATCAGCGGCGGGCTGGTGCGGCAGATCCGCATCGAGGCCTCCCGGGACGCCCTGATGGCCCGGGGGCTCACGGTGCAGGACGTCGTGAACACGCTGGCCCAGGCCAACTTCCTCATGCCATCGGGGACGGTCCGGTTGGGGCCCCTGGAGTGGAACGTCTTCACGGAGACCCAGATCCCCGTCATCGAACGCCTCGGGGACCTGGTGGTCCAGGTCGGAGCACCGGGTCGCCTTCCGGTCTTCCTGCGCGACGTGGCCACGATCCAGGATGCGGCCGAGGACGCGACCAACGTGGTCCGGATCAACGGCAGGAATGGCGTGAACCTCTGGGTCCGCAAGCAGCCTGGGGCCAACACCATCGCGGTGGTGGACCGGGTCCTCGCGGCGCTGCCGGGCCTTCGGGGACTCCCGGCAGGGGTCACCGTGAGGCCGGCCTTCGACCAGGCGACCTACATCCGCAACTCGATCCGCAGTCTGGTCCGGGAGGCCCTGATGGGGGCCCTGCTGGCCGTGGTGGTGATGCTGCTGTTCCTGCGGTCCGTTCGGTCGACCCTGGTCATCGCCCTCTCGATTCCCCTGTCGATGATGGCGACCTTCGTGCTGCTCTACTTCCTCGGCAATCAATCCCTGAACACCTTCACGCTGGGGGGCCTCGCCCTGGGGGTCGGCCGACTGGTGGACGACTCGATCGTGGTGCTGGAGAACATCTTCCGTCACCGGACCCGGGGAGCCTCGGCGGTCCAGGCGGCCCTGGACGGGGCCCGGGAGGTGGCGATGCCCGTGCTGGCCTCGACCATCGCCACCATCGCCGTCTTCTTCCCGGTGATCTACCTGGCGGGCATCGCGAAGATGCTCTTCATCCCCCTGACGCTGGCCATCATCTTTGCCCTGGGGTCCTCCTACTTCGTCTCGATGGGGGTGATCCCCCCCCTCACCTTGCGGTTCGTGCGGCCTCTGCAGGAGCCCGGGCCCGAGGATCGGGGACCTCGTGCCCGGCTGATGCGCCTCTGGGGCCGAGGGCTCGGGGCGCTGGAGGACGGGTACGCAGCGGTGCTGCAGCGGGTCCTGCGCCTCCGGGCGGTCACGATCCTGGGTCTGCTGGGGCTGTTTGCCGGTTCCATGACCCTGTTTCCCCGCCTGGGGACCGACTTCTTCCCGGCCACCGACGAGAGCCAGGTCATCGTGAACCTCCGGGGGCCCATCGGGACCCGGGTGGAGCGGACCGTCATGACGATGGACCGGATGGAGGCCGTGATCCGACAGGCCCTGGGAGACGCAAACATCCAGGCCGTGATTGGCGATGCGGGGGTCCGGACCTCCGGGGGCGGGGTCCTCTGGTCGGGCAACAGCGGCCCCCACTCGGCGACTCTCCGGGTCCGGCTCGTGCCACCGGATCGGCGGCCCTTCAGCGACCGGGAGGCCGTCGAGCGCATCCGGGGAGCCCTCGGGACGCAGTTCGCCGGCTACCGGGTCTTCATGGACGCCGGGGGCATCGTGCGGCGCATCATGAACTTCGGGTCCGAGGCCCCCATCGACGTCGAGGTGATCGGCTACGACCTCGAGGACGCCCGGCGCCTGACGGAACAGGTGACCCGCCTCGTGGAGGAGACACCGGGCACCACCGACGTCCGGTTCAGCCGGGAGGACGACTACCCCGAGTTCGACGTTCGCGTGGATCGGGAGCACGGGGCCCTGCTGGGCGTCACGGCCCGGGAGGTGGCCCAGACCGTGCTGACCTCGATGGCGGGCAACCTGAACCAGCCGGGCATCTACACGGACCCGAGGACAGGCGACGAGTACCACATCGTGGTCCGGCTCGCCGAGGCGGATCGCAATGACGTCCAGGACCTGGAGGACCTGCCCGTCTCCCTGCGGACCGGACGGACCGTTCCCCTGCGGACCATCGCGACGGTCGAGGCCTCGACGGGGCCGATCCAGATCGATCGGAAGTACCAGCAGCGCATCGTCCACGTCACGGCGAACGTCCTGGGCCGCCCGGTGGGCGACGTGGCGGCGGACATCGAGAAGGGCCTGCGGAACCTGCCCCTTCCTGAGGGTTTCGAGGTGCGCCTCGGGGGCCAGCGGGCCCAGCAGAAGGAGTCCTTCCAGAGCCTGCTGCTGGCCCTGGTGCTGGCCCTGATGCTGGTCTACATGGTGCTGGCCTCCCAGTTCCGATCGCTCCTGGAGCCCTTCGTGGTGATGTTCTCGGTCCCGATGGGCCTCGTGGGGGTCGTCTGGGCCCTCTTCCTGACGGGCACCCCCCTGTCGGTGAACGCCTTCATGGGGATCATCATGATGGTCGGGATCGTCGTGTCCAACGGCATCCTGCTGGTGGAGTTCGCGAACCTTGGCCTGGAGCAGGGTCTCGACCCCATCATGGCGGTGATCGAGGCTGGTCGCGTCCGCCTGCGGCCGATCCTCATGACGACGTTGACGACGCTGCTGGGGCTTCTGCCGATGGCGGTGGGCATCGGCGAGGGCAGCGAGTCCAACGTTCCCCTGGCCCGAGCCGTGGTCGGGGGCCTGCTGGCCTCGACGGTCTTCACGCTGGTGCTGGTCCCGACCCTCTACACGGTCCTTCGGCGCCGTCCCCGGAAGGACCTGCTGGACCAGGAGCCCTCGGTGACGGGCTGACGCACCTACCGCCCGTGGACCTCGATCACGTCGCCGTCCTGGACCTCGTACTCCCGGGGCACCCGCTGGCCCTCGAACTTGCCGGGACCCCAGACCCGGGCATAGTCGAACCGTTCCTGGAGGTCCCGGTGCACCTTGCCGGCGAAGTCCAGCACCGTGCTGCCCCGAGGAAGCAGGAAGGGGGCCGTGCGGTCCGGCTCCCGGCCCGGCTGCTTGCTGTAGGCCCGGACCACGCCGAAGAGGTCGAAGCAGGCCCGGAGGAAGCCCTGGAGGGTGGAGGGGTCCCGGCTGTCCACCGGGACGATCGGCAACGGCGCTGGCAGCACCTCCCGCAGCAGTTCGATCCCCGTCGGGAAGTCGGGATCCCCGGCATGGGTGGCTGCCAGGAAGGCCGGCAGGACCGTGCGTCCGGCCGTCCGGGGCACCCGGTGGACGTCCCCGGCCACCAGGTCGATGCGGGCCTCCTGAAGCGTGCGCCAGAGGAAGGCCGGATGGTCGAGGCCCTCCGGCGACACGGGGTCCACCACGACCACCGCCGCGTCGGCCTGCCGGATCAGCGGCAGCAGCGCCGGGTCCAGGAAGGCCGGGTCCACCGAGGGGGTGTCCACCAGCTGGAACGGGACGTCCTCGAAGGCCGCCATGCCCGGGAGGCAGCGCCGGGTGGCAAAGGGATATTCGGTGACCTCCACCGGGGCGTTGGTCAGGGCGGCCATCAGCGAGGACTTGCCGCTGTTGGGCCCGCCGATCAGGAAGACCTGTCCGGCCCCCTCCCGGCGGATCACCAGGGCATCGCTCCGGCGGGCCGGGCCTCCCTGGGACTCGCCTTCCTTCCGCAGTCGCGCCAGCCGGGCCTTCAGGTCCGCGTACATCTTTTCGGTGTGCTTGTGCTTCGGCAGTTCCCGGATCATCTCCTCCAGGGCCGCGACCTTCTCCTCGTGGGTCGTGGCGGCCCGGAAGCGCTCCTCGGCCATCAGGTACTGCTGCGTGAGGTTTGCCGGCATCGTCGCCCCTCCTGGTGCCGCGGGCGCCCTCATTGTACCGGTGTCTCCGGGAGGGCGTGCTAGAATCTCCCCCACGCCGGAGGGAGTCGATGGCCATCCAGGTGCTGAAGTTCGGCGGGTCCTCCGTTGCCGACCCGGAGCGCATCGGGCGGGTGGCGGAGGTGGTCGTGCAGCGGCGCCGCGAGGGCCACGACGTGGTGGTCGTGGTCTCGGCGATGGGAAGGACCACGGACCAGTTGCTGGACCTGGCCCGGCAGATCAATCCCAATCCCTCCACCCGCGAACTGGACATGCTGCTGTCGGTCGGGGAGCGGACCACCACGGCCTTGATGGCCATGGCCCTCCAGCGACTGGGGCAGGAGGCCGTCTCCCTCACGGGGTCCCAGTGCGGGATCCTGACCAATGCCTCCCACAGTCACGCCCGGATCATCGAAATCCGGCCCTTCCGGGTCTGGGATGAACTGGAGGCGGGGCGTGTGGTGGTGGTGGCGGGCTACCAGGGGACCTCCTACAAGAGGGAGATCACGACGTTGGGCCGCGGGGGGTCCGACACCACGGCGGTGGCCCTGGCGGCGGCCCTGGGGGCCGAGCGGTGCGAGATCTGGAGCGACATTGAGGGGGTCTACACGGCGGACCCGAGGGTCGTGCTGGACGCCGGGCGCCTGCAGGAACTGTCCTACGAGGAGATGCTGGACCTGTCCCGATTCGGGGCCAAGGTGCTCAATGCGGAGGCGGTGGAGTTCGCCAGGCGGGCCGGGATCGTGATCTACACCCGGTCCTCGGTGGACCCGTCCCTTCCCGGCTCCGTGATCCGCGCCAATCCACCGGCGGAACCCCGGGCCGTGACCGGAGTGGCCTGTCGGAGACCGGTGACGGCGGTGGAGTGGCCCCCGGGGGATGGGGCAGGACTCGAGGCGGTGCAGGAGGTGCTGCGGGAGCGGGCCCTGGTTCCGGACTTCGTCACAGGGACCGCCACGGGGATCGCCTGGATGGTCTTCAGCGAGTCGGCCAATCCGGGCCTCGGGACCGTGCTCGGGGAGGTGCTGGCCGGGACCCGCGCCGGGGTCCGGCCGGGGCTCGCGACGGTGACCGCCGTGGGGGACGTGGCCGCCCACGAGGACCTTCGGACCCGGATGCTGCCGTGCCTGGAGGAACTGGGGGGGCAGGTGCTGGCCATGTTCCTGTCCCCGGTGGCGATCACGCTGCTGGTGGAGGGAGGAGTGGCCGACCTGGTGACGCGCCGGGTACACCGGTGGCTGCTCGGAGAGGGGGTACCCCCCGTCCGGGACGGGAGCGGTGGAACGAATGTCCCCGGGATGCGATAGAAGGGGAGGGGTCCCGGGGGCCCGGGGCGCCCGATGCCGACAACCAGGAGGTACCAGATGGCTTCGTTGAACAAGGTCCTGATCCTCGGGAACCTGGGTGCGGACCCGGACTTCCGGATGACCCAGGGCGGTCAGGCGGTGGCCGAACTGCGGGTGGCCACCACCGAGGTCTTCAAGCCGGCAGGGGGCGATCGGACCGAGCGGACCGAGTGGCACCGCGTCGTGGTCTGGGGACGGCAGGCCGAGCACTGCCATGCCTACCTGAAGAAGGGACGGACGGTCTTCGTCGAGGGGCGCCTCCAGACGCGGCAGTGGGAGGACAAGCAGGGTCAGAAGCGCTACACCACCGAGATCGTCGCCTCGAACGTCCAGTTCATCGGCGCGCCCACCGGCAGCCGGGGGACCGAGGAGGGGCCGGTGGTCGAGCCGCTCCCCGCCCCGGCGGACGCCGGACCCGTGGCCATCGGTGACGACGACGTCCCCTTCTGATTCCCCGGGAGATGCTGCCGAGAGGTTCGATGTGAACCGCCCGTCCTGGTGGTCCTCTGGCGACTGGAACGCCTTCTTCGCCCTGCTGCTGGACAACGTGGTGAACCTGGTCCTGCTGGGGGGGCTGCTCTCGGGGGCCTACGGGATGCCCCTGGACTTCGTGATGGGCCGCATGATCCCCGGGACCGCCCTGGGGGTGCTGCTGGGGGACCTGGCATACTCCTGGCTGGCGATCCGGAAAGGGGCCGGGTCCACGGCGATGCCTCTGGGCCTCGACACGCCCTCGACGATCGGGGTGGCGATGGCGGTCATCGGGCCGGTCTTCCTGGAGACCCGGGACGCCCAGACGGCCTGGCAGGTGGGAATGGCCACCCTGTTCTGCATGGGGGTGGTGAAGACCCTGTTGTCCTTCGTGGGCGATCGGATTGCCCGGGTCGTGCCCACGGCAGGCCTGCTGGGGCCCCTGGCCGGGGTGGGCCTGGCCCTGCTGGGCCTCTTCCCGATGGTCCGGATCTTCTCGGAGCCGGTGGCGGGACTCGCGGCCCTGGGCCTGGTCCTGTTCGCCCTGGTGGCGGGCTTCCGCCTCCCGGGCAGGTTCCCGGGGGCGTTGGCGGCGGTGATTGTCGGCACGTTGATCCACCTGGGCTTCGTGGCCTTCGGGCTCCGGCCCTCCGGCGAGGGGCCGGCCCTCTCCCTCGGGCTCCACTGGCCCCTGCCCCGCCTGGGGGACCTCTGGGAGGGCCTGCCCCGGGCCCTGGACTTCCTGCCGGTGAGCATTCCCTTCGGGCTGCTGACGATCGTCGGCGGGATCGACGTCACGGCCTCGGCCCGGGAGGCCGGGGACTCCTACCGGACTCGGGACATCCTGCTGGTGGAGGCCCTGGCGACGCTGGTCGCCGCCGTCTTCGGCGGGGTGGCCCAGTCCACGCCCTACATCGGCCACCCGGCCTACAAGGCCATGGGGGCCCGGTCCGGCTACACCCTGGCCACGGGACTGGTGGTGGGGGTCGGGGCCTGCGTGGGCCTGCTGGGGGCGGTCGTGGGGGTCCTGCCCGAGGTCGCGGTGGCGCCGATCCTCCTCTTCGTGGGCCTGGAGGTGACAGGGCAGGCGTTCCGTCAGTCGCCGCGTTCTCACTGGCCCGCCGTGGGGGTCTCGATCCTGCCGTCCCTGGCCTACCTGGTCATGGTCCATGCCGGGCAACTGCTGGCCGCCGGGGTCCAGGCGCCGCCCTCCCTGGCGGATTCCCTCCGGGTGATGGAACTGCTGGGCCGGGGATTCATCCTCACGGCGATGCTCTGGGGCAGCGCCGTGGTCTTCCTGGTGGAACGGCGGCCCGGGGCCCTGGTCCTGACCTTCCTGGTCCTGTCGGCATTCAGCCTCTTCGGCGTGATCCACTCCACCGACCCGGCGGGGGGCCTGACGGTTCCCTGGGGCCCCGGGTCGGGAGTCTCCCGGGAACTGGCCGTGGCCTACCTGCTCGCCGGTGGGATGCTGGCAGGGCTCCTGGCCCGGGAGAAGCGTGCCGTCCCTCCTCGCACCGCCGATTGACAGTCCTGGGATCCCTCGGGCAGACTCCGGCCGACACGGAGTTGACGGGGTCCGGCGCGTCCCGGACGCCCGCGAGGAGGGAAGATGGGTCGATTCATCCTGGCCCTGGACCAGGGGACCACGGCCACCACCGCCATCGTCCTCGGGGAGGACCTGTCGGTGCTTGCGAAGGTCTCCAACGAGATCCCCCAGATCTATCCCCAGCCGGGGTGGGTGGAGCACTCTCCCGAGGCCATCTGGGGCGCCACGGTGACCTCGGCTCGGGAGGCGATGGCCCGGGCCGGCGTGGCTCCCTCGGACTGCCTGGGCATCGGGATCACGAACCAGCGGGAGACCTCGATTCTGTGGGACCGGAAGGGCGGGGCCCCCCGGCACAACGCCATCGTCTGGCAGTGCCGACGGACGGCCGACCTCTGCGCCGACCTCAAGAACCGGGGTCTGGAACCGATGATTCGCCAGCGGACGGGCCTGGTGCTGGACCCCTACTTCAGCGGCACGAAGGTCCGTTGGTTGCTGGACCAGGTCCCGGGCCTCCGCCGGGATGCGGAGGCCGGGCAGGTGGCCTTCGGCACCGTGGACTCCTTCCTGACCTGGCGGCTGACCGGGGGACAGGCCCACGTCACCGACGTCTCGAATGCCTCCCGGACCCTGCTGCTGAACCTCGAGACGCTGACCTGGGACCCGGAGATCTGCGAGGCCCTGGGCGTCCCGATGGCGATTCTGCCGGAGGTGCGACCCTCTTCCGGTGTCCTGGGGACCACCCGCGGCCTGGACTTCCTCCCCGACGGGGTCCCGGTGGCCGGGATGGCCGGGGATCAGCAGGCAGCCCTCTTCGGACAGGCCTGCTTTGAGCCGGGGCTTTCCAAGTGCACCTACGGGACCGGGGCCTTCCTGCTGGTCAACACCGGTTCCCGGCCTGTGGCGTCCCAGAACGGCCTCCTGACCACGGTGGCCTGGAAGGTCCAGGGAGTCACCCACTACGCCCTGGAGGGGAGCGCCTTCATCGCCGGTGCGGCGGTGCAGTGGATACGGGACGGCCTGGGCTTCATCGGGCAGGCCTCGGAGATCGAGGCCCTGGCCGCGTCGGTTCCGGACTCGGGGGGCGTCGTCTTCGTGCCGGCCCTGGCGGGCCTGGGGGCTCCCCACTGGCGCCCCGAGGCCCGGGGTGTCCTCTGGGGCATCACCCGGGGGACCACCCGGGCCCACATCGCCCGGGCGACCCTGGAGGGCATTGCCTTCCAGGTGACGGACCTCCTGGAGGCGATGTCCTCGGACGCCGGGCAGCCCATCGCCGAGCTCCGCGTGGACGGAGGGGCCAGCGCCAACGACCTGCTCATGCAGTGCCAGGCCGACCTCGCCCAGGTCCCGGTGGTCCGTCCCCGCAACGTGGATACCACCGCCCTGGGTGCCGGGATGCTTGCGGGCCTGGGCGTGGGACTCTGGACCCTCGGGGACCTCTCGCGACTGGCGGCCCAGGATCGGCGCTTCCTGCCGAAGATGACCGCTGGGGATCGGGAGGCCCGCCTGGCGACCTGGCGGGCGGTGGTTCGGAAGGCCTGATCCCCGCGGGTCGGGCAGCAAGGGCCAGATCTTCACGGAAAACCAAATGGGTTCCGATGGTTGGCCGTGGCAATCGGGTGATTGTCCCCCGGTCCGGGCGATTTCTCTTGACTTGTCTTGACGACTGACTAGAATGCTCTCGTTTTCCGCGGGCGCGGCACTTCCTGCCGCGAGCGAATCCGCCAGGTTCCGGTTGAAGAAGGATCACAGGAGATTCCCCGCGCCAGGCGGCCACGGGACCCCGCCGGTCGGCGCACCGACAAGACCTTCGCAAGGGAGGAATAGGTGAACCTCAAAGAACTCAAGGACATGCGGATCTCGGAGCTGCTGGAACTCGCCAAGAACCTGAACATCGAAGGCGCCCGGGGCATGCGGAAGCAGGAACTGATCTTCGCGATCCTGCAGGCCCAGACCGAGCAGAACGGCTCCATCTACGGCGAGGGGGTCCTCCAGGTGCTGCCGGAGGGCTTCGGCTTCCTCCGGGCGCCGGACACCTCCTACCTTCCGGGGTCCGACGACATCTACGTGTCCCCCTCCCAGATCCGGCGCTTCAACCTGCGGACCGGCGACACGGTGACGGGCCAGATCCGGCCACCGAAGGACGGCGAGCGGTACTTCGCGCTGCTGAAGGTCGAGACGATCAACTACGAGGACCCCGAGGTCGCCAAGACCAAGACCCTCTTCGACAACCTCACGCCCCTCTACCCGAACCAGAAGTTCACGCTGGAGTTCGACCCGAAGAACTACAGCACCCGGGTCATCGACCTGCTGGCGCCCCAGGGCAAGGGCCAGCGGACGCTCGTGGTCGCGGCGCCCCGGACCGGCAAGACCGTGATGCTCCAGGACCTGGCCCACGCCATCGCGACGAACCACAAGGAGGTCTATCTCATCGTGCTGCTGATCGACGAGCGGCCCGAGGAGGTGACCGACATGGAGCGGTCGGTGAAGGGGGAGGTGATCTCCTCGACCTTCGACGAGCCGGCGGCCCGCCACGTCCAGGTCGCCGAGATGGTCATCGAGAAGGCCAAGCGCCTCGTGGAACACAAGCGGGACGTCGTGATCCTGATCGACTCCATCACCCGTCTGGCCCGGGCATACAACACGGTGGTGCCCCCCTCGGGGAAGATCCTGTCGGGTGGCGTGGACTCCAACGCCCTCCACAAGCCGAAGCGCTTCTTCGGGGCGGCCCGGAACATCGAGGACGGCGGCTCCCTCACGATCATCGGCACGGCCCTGATCGACACCGGCAGCCGGATGGACGAGGTCATCTTCGAGGAGTTCAAGGGAACGGGCAACTGTGAGCTCCACCTGGACCGGAAACTGATGGAGAAGCGGATCTTCCCGACCCTGGACATCAACAAGTCCGGAACCCGGAAGGAGGAACTGCTGCTGGACCCGATGACCCTGAACCGGGTCTGGATCCTCCGGCAGCTGCTCCATCCCCTGAACGTGCTGGACGCGATGGAGTTCCTGCTGGACAAACTGTCCCGCTACGAGACGAACAAGCAGTTCCTGAACTCCATGAACCAGTGAATTCCCTCGGGAGACTCCGATGCAGATCCGTCCCAGCAGGCGTCTGGCCTCCTTGCCGGGATACCCCTTCGCCGAGATCGACCAGCAGGTCGCCCGCCTTCGGGAGGGGGGGCACGACCCCATCGACTTCGGGGTCGGAGACCCGACGGAGCCGACGCCGGAGGTGGTCCGTCGGGCCATCCAGGAGGCCGTGGACCGCCGGGCTGCCGAGGGCTATCCCTCTTACGTGGGGGCCCCGGAGTTCCGGCAGGAGATCGCGGCCTGGTACCGGAGGCGGTTCGGGGTCTCCCTGGACCCCGACCGGGAGGTCTCGTCCAATGTCGGGGCGAAGGAGGCGGTGTTCCACTTCCCCCTCTGCCTGATCGACCCGGGGGACGTGGTGCTCTGTCCCACGCCGGGCTATCCCCCCTACCATCGTGGCACCCTCTTCGCGGGCGGGGTGCCCTGGTTCTACCCCCTGCGGGCCGAACGGGGCTTTCTGCCGGATCTGGACGCCATTCCCGAGGAAGTGGCCGCACGGGCCCGGTTGATCTGGGTGAATTCCCCCAACAGCCCCACGGGTCGCGTGGCGCCCGACGACTTCTGGCCCCGCCTGGTCCGGTGGGCCTCGGATCGGGGCATCGTGGTGGCCAGCGACGAGGCCTACTCGGAGGTCTGGTTCGATCGTCGGCCCCGGACGATCCTGGAGTTCGCCCGGGAAGGGGTGGTAGTCTTCCAGTCGCTCTCGAAGCGCAGCAACATGACGGGCCACCGGGTGGGGTGGGTCTGTGGAGACCCGGCGGTGGTGGGCCTGTTCCAGCGCTTGAAGACCAACATCGACAGCGGCACGCCGACCTTCATCCAGGACGGGGCCATCGCGGCCCTCCGGGACGAGTCCCACGTCGCACAGATGCGGGACCTCTACCGCGCCAAGAGGGACCGGCTGGTGGCGGCCCTCCGGGAGATCGGGTGCCGGGTGGACCCCCCCGAGGCGACCCTCTACCTGTGGCCCCGGGTGCCGGAGGGAATGACCGGACTGGAATTCGCCCGGCGCCTGCTGGACCCGGCGGTGGCGGTGGTCTGCACGCCGGGGCTGGCCCTCGGGGAACCCCCGGATGACGGGGGCACCCATCCCGGGGAACACCACGTCCGGTTCGCCCTGGTGCCGTCGCCCGACCGGGTGGAGCAGGCTGCGGAACGCCTCCGGCGCCTGTCCTTCTGAACCTTCGACCGCGAGTCCCCCACCAGCCCGAGTAGATGACGGTGCCGCGTTCAGGCCGACGGGTCGGTGCCGGACGGTTCCTCCCGCGACGCATCGGGGGCGTTCATCTTCGCGAACTCCTCGTGGATCTCGTTGAACCGGGGCGCGATGCGCCGCAGGGCGTCCAGCAGTTCCGGGTCGAAGTGCTCGGGCGCGACGCGCCCCTCGCCCCGGAAGATGGCCTCGATGGCGAAACGATGGGCCATCGACGGTTTGTAGGGCCGCTCGCTCCGGAGGGCGTCATAGACGTCGGCCAGTTTCGCGATGCGTCCCTCCAGGGGGATCTCGGCGCCACGCAACCCCCGCGGATACCCGGTGCCGTCCCAGTGCTCATGGTGGTTCAAGGCGATGGAGGCCGCCATCTGGAGCCGGGGGTGGTCCCCCAGGATATGGGCTCCGTGCCAGGTGTGGGCCTTCATCACCTCGTACTCGTCGGCGTCCAGGCGGCTGGGCTTCTTCAGCAGGTCCATGCTGATCTGGATCTTGCCGACGTCGTGCAACTGGGCCTGGACCGCGATGGTCCGGACGAAGTGGGGGGGCATCCCGATGGCCTCGGCCAGTTCCCGGCAGTAGGCGTTGACCCGCTTGAGGTGCGCCCCGACGCCGGGGTCGTTGGCCTCGGCGGCCCGGGAGAGGGCCGAGATCGTGTACTCGAAGGCCTCCTCGATCTCCCGGTTCAGGGCCGACATGCGCTTCACGAACTCCCAGTGCAGGGCAAAGCCCCGGACCACCTCGGCATTCAGGGAGTCGGGCTCCTCGGGATAGTTGCCGCTGGCCAGGGCGATGCCTGGGGTGATGCAGAAACTCAGGTTCCGGACCTCCGATACGGCCGGTTCGAGGGCCTTGAGGAGGCAGGCGACCCAAGGGGCCTCCCGTTCGTCGCCGGCCTTCCAGACCCCGATGATCGGCTGGGTGTAGGTCGGGACCCGCCCCCCCCTGCCGGCTCCGCAGTCCATCAGGACCTCGATCCGCTGGCCGTTCGCCAGAAAGACTGATCCACGGAAGGCCCCATCCACCCGCTCCATCGCTGCGATGACGTCCGGATCCCGCCCCGGTCGAGAGGCGGCGCGAATCTGCTCCACCAGCGACGGCAACGGGTCCGACAACAGGACCCCCAGGGCGTTCAGTTCGGCCAGGTGGACCTCCGACGCGCGGCCCATCGCCGTCAACTTGTTGAAGGCCTCGTCGAGGCGCTCCTGGAGGGTCTTGGCCCGGAGCAGGCCCGCGACCCGGGCCATCAACTCGGCCCTTCCGGCCGGCCGCAGCAGGAAGTCCGAGGCCCCCAGGCGCAGGGCCCGGATCCGGGCCTCCTCGTCCCCCAGGGCGCTCATCACCAGGATCGGCATCTCCCCTGGCCGGGACAGACCTCTCCAGGCCTCCAGCACCTCGAAGCCGTCCATCTCGGGCAGCAGCAGGTCCAGGATCATCAGGTCGTAGGGTCGGGCCTGCAGCCGTTCGAGGGCCTCGGCGCCCGTCGTCGCCTCCTCCACCTCGTATCCCGCGGCCTCCAGCACCGTCCGCTGCAGCACGCGGTTCGTGGCGGTGTCGTCCACGAGCAGGATGCTGTGTCTGGGCATCGGGTCACTCCGGTGACAGGGGCGGCGCCGCAGGCCCCTTCCGGGGGACCACCAACCGGAAGGTGCCGCCATCGGGGGAGTCCAGGCGTTCCAGGTGACCGCCCCCGACCTCCGCAAGCCGCTGGGCCAGGATCACGCCGAAGGAGGAGGACTTCAGGGACCCGGACCGGTCGGCGGCGCCCGGGGTCGGGGTTCCCCGCTTCCAGACAACGTCGAACCAGACCTCGTCACCGCGGCCGTCAGCGACCAGGGAGACCTTGCCGTTGCGGCCCGCCGACCGGAGCGCGTGGGACGTCAGGTGGATCAAGGCCTGGCGGAGTTTCCGGGCATCGGCCCGGATGCCTCCCTCGGCCCCGGGCCCCAGGGACCAGGCGACGGCGACGCGGGCGGACCCAGCGAGGGTCCCCAGTTGCAGCGTCGCGGCTTCCAGGATCTGCGAGGGGAAACAGTCCTCGAACTGGAGTTCCGCCCGTCCCGACTCGACCCTGGAGAGGTCCACGACCGTGTCGATCAGGTCCATCAACTGGTGCCCCGCAGCGACGCAGTGCCCCAGCATCTCCTTCTGCTTGGGGTTCAGGGGGCCGGCCACCTCGTCGGCAAGGACCTCGGCGAACCCCAGGATGGCCGTCAGGGGAGTCCGGAGCTCGTGGGAGAGGTGCGAGAGGAACTCCGTCTTGTATCGAGAGGCCTCCACCAGACGCTCGCAACTCTGTACCAGGGATTCCCGTTGTCGGGCCTCCTCTTCCAGTCGCCGCCTCAGATGGTCCTCCCGTTCTCGGGTCCGAACGGCCAGGTCCTCGGCCAACGAGGCGTGTTCGACGGCCATCGAGGCCACCTCGGAGAAGACCATCAACAGGGACTGGCGGACAGGGGTGAAGAAGCCCCGGCGATCGCTGTAGGCGACCATGGCACCGAGGACCTGGCCGTCGGGCATCCGGAGGGGCAGGGCCGCCACCGACTCGAAGCCCTGACCTCGAGCCAGGTCCCTCCAGGGTGCCAGGGAGGGGTCGTCCAGGTCCTGGGCCACGGCGATCCGACCGGTCCGGAGGGCCGTTCCGACGGGCCCCTGTCCCGTCGGGGTGTCGTCCCAGGTGACCTGGATGCGGGAGAGGTACCCGGTCCGGTCTCCCCAGGACACCACGGGGACCACCCGCCGGGTCTCCGGGTCGATGAGCCCCACCCAGCCCATGACCAGTCCGGGGATGTCCTGGCCGATCTCGCAGAGGGCCGCGTGGACCCCCTGGAGGGTCTTCTCCCGGGCCAGGCGGGCCGAGGCCCGGGCCAGCAGCATCGCCGCCCCGATGATCTCGTCACGGTCCGCGCAAGGGTCTCCCTTCACCGGCATTGGAAACCTCGTTGCATGCCCCATGCTATCACGAAATCGATTGCTGGGAACCCTCCGAGGGAGAGGCGGCCCCGGATCGCGAGGGTCGGGGGGACGCCTGGGCCATCAGGCGTTCCGTCAGGGCCTCCAACCGGGTCACGTTCCGGGAGATCTGCCTCTGGAAGGCATTGAAGGCGATCACGGCGGGAATCGCGACGAAGAGGCCCGCGGCGGTCGCCACCAGGGCCTCGGAGATGCCTGCCATGACCACGTTCGCGCCGCCCTTCGCGTCCAGGGACAGGTCGTGGAAGGCCCGGATGATCCCCAGGACGGTTCCGAAGAGGCCCAGAAAGGGGGCGTTGTTCCCCAGGGTTCCCAGGAAGGCCATCCGGCGATCCAGCCGCTGCTGCCAGGTCATCAGGGCCGCCCGGGTCTCCCGTTCGGCGGTGGCGATGCCCCGGGGAAGGGCCTCGACGCAGGCCCGGGGCACGTCCGCCTCGATTCCCCGCCAGACCCGGAGGACTTCCCGGACACCGTCGAGGTCACCGGCGTGGATCAAGGGGTCGAGGCGCTCCGCCAGACGCTGCCAGCCGCGTCCCAGGTTCCAGAACAGGATCGCCCGCTCGACCATCAGGGCCACCGAGACCACCGACAGGGCCATCAGCAGGTAGAGGACCCACTCGGTCCCGAGCAAGGTCACCTGGAGCAGGCGTTCGGTCAGCATCGCTCCCCATCCCGGCGTACCTCGGGCGGATGCTAGAGGTTTCCGGAGCCTCGGTCAATGATGGGACGTCCTCTGTCGGGCAGGTCCCTCCCCCTCCGGCTCCAGCCCTTGACGCAAGGGCACTCGGTTCCGTCGAGGGGATGCCGGGACGAAAAAAAAGATTCCGTCCCGGGGGGGCATGCCGATATAATGCGGTCGTTCCTGGTCCTGTTTCTCCGATTCATCCGGGGGGAAGAACGATGAGCCTTCGCGCAGGTGGCCTGCTGATCCTGGCGATGCTGCTGGCCTGTCTGGGCTGCTCCGAAGGGCGGTCTCCCGGCTCGCGGGACTCGATTCCCGGGACTGGGGAACTGGGGGGACCGGATGGCGAGGTGCTGCGATGCGCCGGCTGTCATGGCACCGAGGCCCCCTGGGCCCCGCCGCCGGACACTCGGGGCCACCAGGACGGGACCTATCGGGGCGTCGGGGCCCACCTGGCCCACCTGGACGCGAGCCTGGGACGCAAGGTGGCCTGCGGGGAGTGCCACGTCGTTCCGACGACGGTGGACGCGGCGGGACACCTGGACTCGCCGCTGCCGGCCGAGGTGACCGTTTCGGGGGTCGGGACCACCGATGGTCTGGACCCGGTGGTGGAGGCAGACGGCGACCAGGCCCAGGCCCTGGTGACCTGCCGCAACGTGTATTGCCACGGCGCCTCCCTGGATGGGGGAACCAGGACCTCCCCGTCCTGGAATTCCGACGAACCCGGGAGGTTCCGACAGTGTGGAGCCTGCCACGGGATGCCTCCCGCCAGGATCCGGAGCGGCGCCGCCCACCCGACCTCCGAGGCCTGCGCCAGCTGTCATGGCGAGGTGGTGGCACCCGACGGGACCTTCCGGAATGCCAGCCTCCACGTGAACGGGGTCGTCGAGGTGGTGGCGGGCGGGGCGTGCAACTCGTGCCACGGGAACGCGACGAACGCGGCGCCGCCGGTGGACACGGCGGGCCGGAGCGGGACGGGGGAGGTGACGGTGGGTGCGCACCAGTCGCACCTGCAGGCGACGCTTGGGAAGGTGGTGGCGTGCGAGGGGTGCCACGAGGTTCCGGCGACGGTGGATGCGGCGGGGCACCTGGACGGGACGCCTGGTGCGGAGGTGGTGTTCGGAGGACTGTCCGAGCAGGACGGGGCGACGCCGGCGTGGGACCGTGGGGCGGCGACCTGTGCGGGGTCGTACTGCCACGGGGCGACGCTGAGCGGCGGGAGCCTGTCGGCGCCGAAGTGGACGGTGGTGGACGGGAGCCAGAAGGCGTGTGGGACGTGCCATGGGGCTCCGCCGCCTGCCCCCCATCCCCAGGCGAGCACATGCGAGAACTGCCACGGGCCGACGGCGGGTCCGGGGATGACGATCGCGAACGCGGCGACGCACATCGACGGGCAGGTCCAGGTGGCGGGCGGGGCGTGCAACTCGTGCCACGGGAACGCGACGAACGCGGCGCCGCCGGTGGACACGGCGGGTCGGAGCGGGACGGGGGAGGTGACGGTGGGTGCGCACCAGTCGCACCTGCAGGCGACGCTTGGGAAGGAGGTGGGGTGCGAGGCGTGCCACGAGGTTCCGGCGACGGTGGATGCGGCGGGGCACCTGGACGGGACGCCTGATGCCGAGGTGGTGTTCGGAGGGCTGTCCGAGCAGGACGGGGCAACACCGGCGTGGGACCGTGGGACGGCGACCTGCGCGGGGTCGTACTGCCACGGGGCGACGCTGAGTGGCGGGAGCCTGTCGGCGCCAAAATGGACGGTGGTGGACGGGAGCCAGAAGGCGTGCGGGACGTGCCACGGGGCGCCGCCGCCGTCGCCGCACCCCGCCTCACCGATCTGCGGGACGTGCCACCAGGACGCGACGCTTGATGGGGCCATCGGCGATGCCTCCCGGCACATCGACGGGACCCTGGACGTCCGGACCGACTTCGCCTGCAATGCCTGCCATGGCGGACCCGACAATCCCGCCCCGCCTCGGGACCTGGAGGGAGGGGACCAGACCACCCGGGTGACGGTGGGGGCCCACCAGCCTCACTTGCGGGCCCTCTCGGCCCTTTCGACGGCGCTGGCCTGCGAGGATTGCCACCAGATGCCTGGATCGCTGGAGGCAGCAGGCCACATCGACACCCTGCGACCGGCGGAGGTCGTCTTCGGCCCCCGCGCCCGGGCTGGCGGGGCCAGTCCCCAGTGGAATCGGGCCACCGGGACCTGTTCCGGGACCTATTGTCACGGGACGACCCTCAATGCCGGCGGCACCGCCACGGCGCCGCTGTGGACCCGGGTGGACGGGACCCAGGACACCTGCACCTCCTGCCACGGGAAGTCGCCTCCCACCGGGCGCCATCCCAGCGTCTTCAACAAGCACTCCTCGATCACGGACTGCAACCAGTGTCACAACGGCGTGGCGAACGCCACGGCCACGGCCATCACGGACCCGACGCTGCACATCGACGGGACGGTCCGGGTGCAACTGAAACTGGGGGGCACCTGGAACCCGGCGACCAGGACCTGTGACCCGGCCTGCCATGGGGCGGAGACCTGGAGATAGGCCGGAAGCGTCGCTGAACGACCCCCGAGGGGACGGCCGGCCGTCGGGCCGGCGGGGAGGGAGGAATGAACAGGACACGGAGACCGGGGATCGGGCGGGCCGTCCTGGCCCTGCTGCTCCTGGGGTCGCTGTTTCCGGAGGGCGCCCGGGGGAAGGAGGTCGAGGCCCGGGTCTACGGAAGCACCGAGACCTGGCTGGTGACCCGCCAGGTGCTCGACCCGGCGGACCCGACCTCCCGCCTCTTCCAGTTGCCCATCTATGAATACCTGACCGTGGGGGCAGACGACATGGGAGTCCCGGGCCTCTCCCTCCAGGTCCGGGGATTCGGTCGGGTCCATCCCCTGAACCGGGCCGACGAACGGGTCTTCGACGGGGACCTGCTGGTCGGCACCCTCTCCTACCGGGATCCCAAGGGCCGGGTCCAGGCGGTCCTGGGTCGCCAGTTGCGGACCACCGGAGCGGGAAACCTGCTGCTGCTGGACGGGGCCTTCGTCCGGGTGCGCCCCGGCGCCGACCTGTCGCTGGAGGCATACGGGGGCTGGATGCCCGATGCCCGGTTCGACCACGCCCTGGACCGGGCGGCCTTCGGGGCCCGGGTGGCCTGGGAGCCCTGGGACTGGGGACGATTGGGCCTTTCGTGGTCCGGGGAGCACGACCAGGGCATCCTCTCCCGGTCGGCCATCGGAATCGACTACGGCGTTCGGGCGGTCCGGAACCTGGAGTTCGGGGGATTCCTGGCCGTGGACCTCCAGACCCGGGCCTTCCAGGAGACCCGGAACACCCTGGCCTGGCGCTTCCACCCACAGTGGCGCCTGGCGGTTGACGTGAACTACTACGACCCGGTCGCCAGACTCCCCCTCACGTCCATCTTCCGGGTCTTCACGAATCGCCGGAACCTCTCGGCGGGGGCCGAGGTGGACTTCACCTCCAACGGGGCCCTGTCGTCCCATGTCCGGGGCCGCTACTTCGCCTACGGGTGGGAGGACCACGGCTTCGAGGTGGGCTGGAAGCCCATGCTCCGCTTCGGCGAGCGGAAGGGGGTCCGGGGCCTCACGGGGCTGGAACTGGTCTATCTGCGGGGCCCGGACAACGGCTACTTCGAGACCCGGGTCTTCGGATCGATGCGGCCGATTGCCCGGTTGGAGGTGGGGCTGGACTACGACCTCTACGTCTATGACCACGCCATCCGGGGCTGGGAGTCCTGGCGACAGACCGATCCTCGGGGCATCGCTCCCTACCAGTACACCGGCGCGGGTGGCACCCGGACCAGTCACGTGACCAGCCTCAAGGTGGGGGTGGACCTCTTCCAGGGGGCCTCCCTGCTGGCCGAGGCCGGCGTGGCAGTGACCCCCGACTTCCTGCAGCAGTGGTCGGGTCTGCTGAAGTTCTGCTACGCCTTTGATCGGCGCGTGAAGTGAGGTGGGCCATGGCGGACGGACGTCGTTGGGTGCGATGGGGCATGGCACTGGTGACCGGCCTGGCATCGGTTCACGCCTGCGGGACCCTGGTGCAGCGGGAGGACCGCATCCGGTTCTCCCACAAGTTCCACGTGGAGGACCAGGGAATCGAGTGCAAGGACTGCCACCAGGAGGTGATGCAGTCGGATCGCCTCCCGGGGCTCCCCCGGGAGGAGTCCTGCCTGGAGTGCCATGAGAAGAAGGACGACAACTGCGGGCTCTGCCACCTGGATCCGGCCCGGCCCCGTTCCTGGGCCATCGACCGGGAGCCGGGGCTGCGGTTCAGCCACAAGGCGCACCAGGAACCTGCGAAGGGGAACTGTGCCACCTGCCATTCGGGCGTTGAGAAGCGGACCGCGCCCCCGGCCCGCTACGATGCGGGTCACGAGCAGTGCATGTCGTGCCATCGAAAGGACTTCCGCAAGATCGAGTGCCGTCGCTGCCACGAGGACCTCGTGGATTCGGAGGCCTCACCCCTGGGTCTCTACTCCCACGAGGGAGACTTCTTGAAGCGTCACGGGACGCTGGCCCGGGGGGACTCCCGGGTCTGCGAGCACTGCCACCGGCCCTCGGACTGCACGGACTGCCACCAGCGGTTCGATCCCCTGACCCCCGCAGAGCGGTTTTCCGAGCAGATCGGGAGGTCCCTCGTGCACCGGGCGGACTACCTGACCCGGCATCCCATCGAGGCCCGGGCCGACCCCACCTCCTGCCGGTCCTGCCACGTGGACAGTCAGTGCGTCGCCTGCCACGAGGCAAGCGGCATCGGGCAGAGCGAGCGGGGCTGGGATCGTGCCTCGCCCCATCCCCCGGGCTTCGCGATGAACCGGTCCTCGCCGGACTTCCATGGAAAGGCCGCCTCCCGGGACATCGCGGCCTGCGCCACCTGCCATGACCAGGGGGCGTCGTCGAACTGCATCACCTGCCACAAGGTCGGCGGACAGGCGGGGCGCAGCCCCCATCCCAGGGGCTGGAACCCTGCCGTTTCCAAGGATGGACCGGCCTGTCGAGGCTGCCATCGCTAGACCGGTCCACGCCGGGAGGGCGCCGATGGAGCCCCAGTCCGACCGCGGGAATCGGTTCCAGCGGGGATGGGGGCCCTGGATCGCCTTTGCGTTGCTGCTCGTCGGCATCGCCTGGATACCCACCGCGAGCCACCGCTTCACCTCCGAGATGCTGCTCCAGCGCGAGGTGGAACGCCACCAGTTCCTGGGGAGACGGGTCTCGGCCTGGCTCCAGGAGGAGAACCTGCACCTGATCGGCGCGATGGGGAAACTGGCCGGCATCGTTTCCCGGGAGGGCTCCTCGTCAATGGTCACGGCCCTCCTGGTGCAGGCCACCTGGGAGTCCCTCCACCCGCTCCACGCCGTTCGGGGGCTCGTGATGCAGGACCCGGTCGGCCAGAGCATCGTGGTGCTGGGGGACCTTCCGGAGTCGTGGGCGGAACGGACCGGGGCCTTCCTCCAGGGCCTCCGGGATCGCCCGGGGATCCCCGAGGGCGTGGTGCTGCCCGGGGACCCGCTGCTCTGGGTGCTGGGAATGGGTGCGGCGGGTCCCGGGGAGTCCGGTCCCGGGACGATCTGCCTGGTCGTGGACCTGTCGAGCGTCTTCCGGCGCCTGATCGGCATCGAGGCTCGGGACCTGGACGTCTCCTTCACGTTGATGGACGACGGCGGAAACCTGCTGCTCCACAGCGGGACCGGGATGCGTGACGCCGGGAGTCGCCTGGAGGGCTGCCGGCGATGCCACGAGCCGGTGCCACGATCCGGCGGAGCGGAGGGGCGAACCCTGCTGCGCTACCCGGTGGCCGGCGTCGAGCGACTGGTGGTCCAGGTCCCGGTGGACCTCCAGGTGGGTTCGTGGACGCTCTGGGCCAGCACCCCGACCCGGGACCTGCTGCGTCCCTTGAGCCAGCAGCAGATCTCGCTGCTGGTCTTCACCTTGCTGTTGCTGTTGCTGCTGCTGGGACTGGGGCTCATCGTTCGCCGGCAGCAGATCGAACGGATGGGCCTCCAGGCACGGGTCGCCGAGCAGGAGCGCGTCCTTCGGCTGGTCGAGGAACAGGAGCGCCTCCGGGCAGCCCTGGAGGAGAGCCGGCGCATGGCCACCGTGGGGCAGATGGTCGCTCGGGTCGCCCACGAGGTGAAGAATCCCCTCCAGTACATGGGAACCGGCCTGGAACTGCTGGGGCGCCGGGCGAGGGACCAGGAGAGCCTGTCCCTGGTGGAGGACCTTCGGACCGGGATGCGGACACTCAACGCCATCGTGCAGGAACTGCTGGATTTTTCCCGGCCGATGCGGCTTCATCGGACCCGGGTGGACCTGGGCGCGCTGCTGGACGATGTCGTGGCCCGGTCCATGGACCTGGATGGGCCCCCGGTGACCCGGGACAGCGGCGAGACCCTGCCCGAGGTGGTGGTCGATGTCGAGAAGATTCGCCAGGTGCTGTGGAACCTGGTGCAGAATGCCCGGGAGGCGATCCGCGACGGCGGGAAGGCGGGACGGGTGGTGCTTCGGGGGGGAACCCGGGTCGAACGGGGCGAGGGCGCGATCTTCCTGGAGGTGCAGGATGACGGCCCGGGAATCGCTCCCGAGGTCCTGGAACGGGTCTTCGAGCCCTTCTTCACCACGAAGACCCACGGGTCGGGACTCGGACTGGCGGTGGTCCAGCGCATCGTGAGAGAGCATGGGGGCCGGCTGGAGGTCCAGTCCCGGCCCGGCGAGGGGACGACCTTCCGGGTCATCCTTCCCGTGGAAGGGGGAGACACGAGGGAGCCCAGATGGAACGAAGGGTCCTGATCGTCGAGGACGAGGCCATCAGCCGGAATCACCTGCGTCTGATCCTCCAGGAGGAGGGCTACCAGGTCCGGGCGGTCCCGTCGGCCGAGGAGGCCATCCGGCACCTGACCGAGGAGGACGTCTCCTGCGTGCTCTGCGACTGGAGACTTCCGGGGATGGACGGGATGGAACTTCTGGGCTGGGTGCGCCGCTACCACCCCGAGACCCCGGTGGTGATCATGACGGCCTATGCGACCATCGAGAACGCGGTCTCGGCGATGGGGCAGGGCGCGGCGGACTACCTGGCGAAGCCCTTCGGGATCGAGCAGGTACGCCTGGTCCTGGCCCGAGTGCTGGAGAGGCAGGACCTCCAACGGGAGGTGGTCCGCCTCCGGAGCGAGGTCTCCCGGCGGTATTCCTTCGATCAGATCCTGGGCCGCAGTCCCGGCATGTTGAAGGTCTTCGAGGTGATCCGGGCGGTGGCCGAGACCGACGCCACGGTGCTCATCCAGGGGGAGACCGGGGTGGGCAAGGAACTGGTGGCCCGGTCCATCCATGCCCACAGCCTCCGGAAGGACGGTCCCTTCGTGGCAGTGAACTGCGGGGCCCTGGCCGAGGCACTGCTCGAGACCGAGTTGTTCGGACACGAGAAGGGGGCCTTCACGGGGGCCATCCGGCACCGGGAGGGCCGGATCGATCTGGCCCAGCGGGGGACCCTGTTCCTGGACGAGGTCTCCGAGATGTCTCCGGCGATGCAGGTCCGGCTGCTGCGGGTCCTCCAGGAGGGGACCTACGAGCGGGTGGGCGGCACCGAGACGATCCGGGCCAACGTCCGGGTCATTGCGGCGACGAACCGGGACCTTCGGCCCCTGATGGCCACCGGGGCCTTCCGGGAGGACCTCTATTACCGGCTTCACGTCGTGCCCGTGGAGGTGCCTCCCCTGCGGGAGCGCCGGGAGGACATCCCGCTGCTGGCGCTGCATTTCCTGGCGGAGTTCCGGAGGCAGTTCGGTCGCTCGGTGGATGCCTTCGGCCGGGAGGCCCTGGACCAGATGCTGGCCTACTCCTGGCCGGGCAACGTCCGGGAACTGCGCCATGTCGTGGAGCGGGCGGTACTGCTGAACCAGACGACCGTGATCGAGCGGCTGGACCTCGCCCGGGGGGACCGCCCGCCCCGAGGCCGCCAGGCGACGGACTGTCCGGAGCCGTCGGGGATGCCGTTGCGGGAGTTCCTGGTCGAGGCCGAGCGGCGATACTGGAGAGACCTGCTGGACCGTCAGCGAGGGAATGTCACCGCGGCGCTGAAGGAGGCCCAGGTCCCTTCCAAGACCTTCTATCGACGCATCCGGGCCCTGGGGGTGGACCCTCGGGATCACCGGTCCCGGGACGAGCCGGGCACGCCGAAGCCGGAGTGATCCCCCGATCGGCCCCTCCAGGACTGGCACGCCAGGTGCCCGGGACGGATCCCCGACAGGCGGCCCCTCACCGGACCTGGACCGGGACCTCCACGGGCACCTGCTTGAAGACCCGGCACTCCTGGGCGTTGCAGATGCTGAAGTCCGCGAGGGCCTTCACCTTGCCGTCGCCGGTCTTCGAGGCGGCAACGGGCACGTCCAGGACCCCGACCCCCCCCTCGGAGTGGAAGTCCTGGTCCGCGGCGGAAAAGGACTCCCGCAGGGGCTGGACTCCCTGGGCCTCCTGGACCCGGAGGCGCGCCGGGAATTCCTCGTTCCAGTGGTAGCCCTCTCGGGGCACGAAGCGCAGAGAGACCCGACCCTCGGACCCGGCGACCAGGGGTCCCGCCGCACCCGTCTCGATGCGGTATTCCGGCCTCGGCCCCTGGCAGGCAGCCAGCAGTCCGAACACGAGTGGCAACCACCATGCCGTTGTGAAGGAACAGCGGTTCATCATCAGGTTCCTTTCTGGGGCAACGCCCCGAGGCCCTCCGGGATCAGCCTCCGGAGAAGGCATATTTCCCGTTGGAGATCTCGATCCGGTAGCTGTCGCAGGTGACGGGCTTGTTCGGAAGCCGGCGGACCTCGATGAAGAAGGTCGAGGTGCTGTCCTCGCAGAGGTTGGCCCCCTGGGCTCCATACCCCGGGCAGGTCCCGCACTTGTAGACGTTCTTCTCCTTCGCCATGCAGACCGCATAACTGGGTGCCGGGGGGTCGCAGTAGGGGGTGATGGTCGGGCTGCACGGACACTCCCCGGCATCGGGGTTGTAGAAGCGGGTGGACCACTCGAACAGGTTGCTGGGGTCGCACAGCTGGGCGCTGGCCTGGCAGGATCCCCGGCGGACCGTCACCGCGAAGGCCCCGTTGGGGTTCGTCAGGAAGGCGACCCGGAGGTTGAAGAGGTCGCAGGAGTTCGTCTCCTGGTTCCAGGTGGCATCCTGCGCATTGACCAGGAACCAGTCCGAGGCCCCGGGCTCCGAGAGGTTCCCCGTGACGGTCCGGGAGGACCCGTCGTCGGGCAGGTCTCCCAGATTGACGGCCTGGTCGCAGGCGGCGCCTCCCTGCACCTCCCAGGAGTCCCCCTGGCACTCGCAGCCGTTGCGGAGATTCCGGTCCAGATCGTGCCACCCGGGCTGGCCTCCGGCGGGACCGTCGCAGTCCAGGACGCAGGTCGTCGTGCAGGCCACGGTCCCGTGCAGCGGCACGGCGTCGGTGGGACAGAGGACGCTCAGGGGCGCGTCGTCGGGCGTCCCGGAACAGTCGTCGTCCACCTGGTTGCAGACCTCGCTGCGGCCCGGGTTCACGGTCGCCGCTCCGTCGTTGCAGTCCCCGCCCCGGGGGGCCACGTAGGGGGCCTTGGGGGCGCACAGACACTGGGTGTCGCTGGAGTTCCCGTAGCCGTCCCCGTCCCGGTCCACGTAGTAGTCCTGGCAACCGGCGGAGCCGGGGGGGTCCACGCTCAGATTGCAGTCGTTGTCCTTGCCGTCGCAGACCTCCGGGGCGCCGAAATGCACCGCCGGGTCGCCCTCGTCGCAGTCGCCCTGCTCGAGGGCCCGGTAGATGCCCGTTGCGGCGCAGAGGCAGAGCCCGTCATTGATGACGCCGTAGCCGTCGTTGTCGGCGTCCCGGTAGAAGAAGAGGCATCCCGGGGAGTTCTCTGGGTCCGTGAAGCCGTCGCAGTCATCATCGCGGCCATTGCAGACCTCCGGGGCACCGGGATGGATCGTGAGGTCGTCGTCGTTGCAGTCCCCGGCCCGGGTGGCGCTCCAGGGGGCATCGGGGCTGCAGAGGCATCGGTTCTCTGCTGCGATGCCGTAGCCGTCGCCGTCGTTGTCGAGGTAGTACACGGTGCAGCCTGGGGAGCCCTCGGGGTCCGTGATGCCGTCACAGTTGTCGTCGACGCCGCCATTGCAGACCTCCGGGGTGCCCGGGTCCAGCACGGTCCAGCCGAACTGGTTCACCCCGGGGGAGCAGGCCTCGCAGGGGCGGTCCGGGTTGGGATAGCCCGCGGACACGCACTGCCCGTTGATCACGCAGACGTCCTCCCGGAGGGGGTTCGCGCATCCTCCGGACCCGTCGCAGAGGTCGTAGGTGCAGGGGTCGTTGTCGCTGCACGAGTAGGCCGTGCCCACGCACCGGCGGTTGCTGCACGTGTCGTCGATCGTGCAGGAGTTTCCGTCATTGCAGGCGATCCCGTTGCGGGCGGACCAGTCCACGGGGTTCTGCCCGGCGTCGCAGATGCGGCAGGGGCTCACCGGGTCCACCTGCCCGTCCTGGTAGCAGACGTTCTGGATCTGGCACCACCCCGGTTCGAGCGGGTGCTGGCACCCCCCATGGCCGTCGCAGACGTCCCGAGTGCAGTCCTGGCGGTCGTCGCAGGAGTAGGGTGCCCCCGAGCACCGGCCGTCGCCGCAGAGGTCCAGGATCGTGCAGTCGTTCCCGTCGTCGCAGGGCTGCCCGTCCCGGGGGGACCAGTGCCACGGGTCGATGGAGGGGACGCATCCCAGGCAGGCGTTGGTGGGGTTGGGGGTCAGGTCGGTCCAGCAGAGGCCGTCGATCAGGCACGTGTTGCCTTTCAGCCGCGCGGTACAGGTGCCGTCCCCGTTGCAGACGTCCTCGGTGCAGTCGAGGCCGTCATCGCAGGAGTAGGGAACCCCCTCGCAGGACCCCATCAGGCAGACGTCGCCACGGGTGCAGGACTGGCCGTCGTTGCAGGAGGCTCCATCCAGGTTGGAAAAGTTCCAGGGGTCCTGGAGCGGGTCACACCCCATGCAGGGATTGGCGAGGTCCAGTTGTCCCGCCTCGGCACACTGGACGCCTCCGATGGCGCACCAGCCCGGGAGGACCTCCCGGATGCAGCCCCCCTGGCCGTCGCAGCGTTCCGTCGTACAGAGCAGGCCGTCGTCGCAGGAGTAGGCCGGGCCGGAGCAGACACCCTGGGAGCAGGTGCTCGTGAGGGTGCAGGGGTTGCCGTCGTCGCACGGAGATCCATCGGTCACCGGTTGCCAGATCCCGAAGGACTGGACCGGGTCGCACTGCTCGCAGGGATTGTCTGGATTGGTGGCCCCGGCAGGGACGCATCCGGCGCCATAGATGGTGCACCAGCCCTCCAGGACCTCGTGGATGCACGTGGCGTTCTCGCACCGATCGGCGGTGCAGGAGATGCCGTCGTCGCAGGCCAGGGGAACCCCGACGCAGACGCTGTCGATGCAGACGTCGTCCAGCGTGCAGGAGTCGCCGTCGCTGCAGGCCTCGCCCTCGGCCGAGGTCCAGGCGTCGGTGGCCACGGTGGGGTCGCACTTGCTGCACGGCGCATCTGGCGCCCGTTCGTTCGCCTGGAAACAGGCCCCGTCGATGAGGCACCAGCCCGGCAGCAACGGGTGATCGCATCCGCCGCCCGCCAGGCAGACGTCCATCGTGCAGGCGAGACCGTCGCTGCACGCGGACGGTCCTGGTCGACAGATCCCCGAGGCGCACCGATCGTCCAGCGTGCAGGCATCGCCGTCGTCGCAGGTCAGCCCCTCCCGGGCCGGGGTCCACTCCACCGGGGCCAGGACCGGGTCGCAGGCTTCACAATCGTTGTGGGGGTTCAGGTCTCCCGCCTGATAGCAGGCCTCGTCAATCAGGCACCAGCCTTCCCGGGGGATGAAGTTGCACCCGCCGCTCCCGTTGCATAGCCCCACCGAACAGGGCAGTCCGCTGTCGCAGGAATAGGGGGTGCCCTGGCAGACGCCCTGGACGCAGACGTCCCCCAACGTGCAGAGGTCCCCGTCGTCGCAGTCGGCGTTCTCGGGTTTCGGCGACCACTGGCTCGGGCTCGTGGTGGGCCAGCAACGCTCGCAGGCATTGGCGGGATTCGTGGTCCCCTGCCGCTGGCAGGCGCCGTCGATCAGGCACCAGCCCGTCGCCAGGGAGTGGGTGCAGCCCCCGATCCCGTCGCAGAGGTCGTTCGTGCACGCCAGTCCATCGTCGCAGGAGTAGGGGCTTCCCTGGCAGGCCAGTCCCTGGCAGGTGTCCCCAGTCGTGCAGAGGTCTCCATCATCACAGGGGCCCTCCTGGGGACTGAACCCCTCGGGATTGCGGCTCGGGTCGCAACGGCGACAGGGGTTGGTCGGGTCCACCCAGGTCCCGGGGCGGCAGGTGCCATTGATGAGGCAGTAGCCCGACTGCACCACGTAGGAACAACCGCCGTTCCCGTCGCAGTAGTCCTGGGTGCAGAAGATGCCGTCACTGCACGAGTAGGCGGTGCCCCTGCAGGTGCCGTTCACGCACTGGTCGTCCCTGGTGCAGAGGTCGTTGTCCTGGCAGGGCGTTCCGTTGAGGCGGTTCGCCCGGCGGCAGGACCCCGTGGTCGGGTCGCAGACGCCGTCCTCATGGCACTGGTCTCCTGCCTCACAGACGACCGGATCGGAACCGACACAGACGCCGTTCTGGCAGGTGTCGGTGCGGGTGCAGAGGTTTCCGTCGTAGCAGGGCGCCTCGTTGGGCTTCGGAGGCTGCGTGCAGAGGCCCGTGGAGGGGTTGCAGACGCCGGCGGCATGGCATTGGTCCAGCGCCCGGCAGACCACCGGGTTCTCGCCGCGGCAGACCCCGCCGCGACAGACGTCGTTCTGGGTGCACTGATTGTAGTCGTTGCAAGGATCTCCGTCGGGTTTCGCCAGGGCCGTGCAGGTCCCCGTCAGGGGGTCGCAGGAACCGGCCTTGCAGGGGTCCGGCTCGGGGCAGACCACCAGATTGCTCCCCACGCAGACCCCATCCTCGCACTGATCGGTCTGGGTGCACCGGTCTCCATCATTGCAGGGCGTTCCGTTCTCCTTGGGCGGATGGACGCAGTGTCCCTCCTGGCAGACGTCCCGGGTGCACTCGGAGTCGTCTGGGGTGCAGGGGGTTTCGTCGTCCTTGGGGGTGGCGACGCAGCCTCCCTGGCCGTCGCAGACGACCGAGGCCTCGCACTCCGAGGGGGTGCAGGAGTAGGGGACGCCCGCACACCGGCCATTCCCACAGGTGTCCATCGCGGTGCAGGGGTTCCCGTCGTCGCAGGAACGGGTGTGGTTGCGGTGGACGCAGCCCGTCGCGGTGCATTCATCGTCGGTGCAGGGGTTGTCGTCATCGCACGAGTGGGTGCCGATGCAGGTCCCCTGCTGGCAGTGATCGTCGTTGGAGCAGGGGTCCCCGTCGTCGCAGGGGGTTCCGGTCAAGGGCTCATGGCGGCACGTGACCCCTTCCTCGCAGAAGTCGCCCGTGCAGGGGTCCCCATCGTCGCAACCGCCCACTCCGATGCAACGGCCCTCCTGGCACTGGTCGTCCCGGGAGCAAGGGTCGCCGTCGTCGCAGGAGATCCCGGTCAGGGGGATGAGGACACACCCCGACAGCGGCTCACAGGCGGTATCCGTGCACTGGTTCCCGCCCTCGCAGGTCACCGGGGCTCCTCGGCAGACCCCATCGATGCACTGGTCGTTCTCCGTGCAGAGGTCCCCGTCGTTGCAGGGGCCCTCGTAGGGGGTGAAGACACATCCCGATCCCGGCAGACACGAAGCGATGGTGCAGGGGTCGTCGTCAACGCACTCGATCGGGGTCCCGGTGCAGACTCCCTCGATGCAGCGGTCATCCTGGGTGCAGAGGGAACCGTCGTCGCAGCGGTCCTGCTCGGCGCGGGCCTCCAGGCGGCAGGTCCCATCGGCACACCAGGCCCGCTGGCAGGGATCGGGGGCCAGGGCGTTCACGCAATCCTCGTCGAGGGTGCACGGGGTCCCGGGATCTCCCGGCAGGTCCGAGGGGGAGGGGTCTTGCGGGACATCCCTCGGCGGCAGGTCCTGGCCCGGGTCTCCCAGGGGGTCCGCCCCTCCGTCCGATGGGACGTCCTGGAGAAGGTCTTCATCCGAGGTCGCGTCGGCGAGGTCCTCCCGGGTGTCTCCCGGGAGGTCTGGAGAGTCGCCGGCGGGGTCCAGGAACGACAGGTCTCGCCCTCCGCCCTCGTCCGCGGGGTCGGCCGGCAGGTCCAGCGGGACGTCGAGTCCCGGGTCCGCGGCGTCCCGGACGTCCTGGGGCCCCGGATCCCCCGGGAGATGGGGGGCGACGCCACCGCCCGTGCAGGCGGCCAGCAGAACCAGGATGCCCGAAAGGCGAACGCGTCCAGACATGGCTTCACCTCGTGACCGGGGCGCGGCAGGGGTCGTCCTCGGGGCCGACCATCGCGAATAGTGTAGCGAGTTCCGCGGGACACGTCACGCCGCTTTTCCGACCCGTCTGCAGCCGCTGGGTCTCGCGGCGATCGTCGGGTCAGCCCAGGCGCTTGCGGAATCGGGCCATCGCGGCGGCGAGGATCACGACCCCGAACAGGCCCATCGCGGCCAGTTCCCGCCAGACGTCGGCAAGCCGGGCCCCCTTCAGCAGCACGGCCCGGAGCATCGTGACGTAGTATCGAATGGGGTTCAGTGCGGTCAGCGGCTGCAGCCAGACGGGCATGTTCTCGATGGGGGTCATCACCCCCGACAGCAGGATGCCCGGCATGATCACCCCGAAGGCCATCAGGAAGGCCTGCTGCTGGTTCCGGGCCAACACCGACAGGAAGATGCCGATCCCCACCGTCGAGAGAATGTAGAGGAAAGTCCCCGTCACCAGCAGCGAGAGGCTTCCCCGGATCGGGACCCCGAAGATCAGGGCCCCCATCGTCAGGATCAGCAGCACGTCGACCGCCCCCAGGGCGATGAAGGGAAGCACCTTTCCCAGCAGCAGTTCCCAGCGTCGGAGGGGCGTCACGAGCACCTGTTCCAGGGTCCCGAGTTCCCGCTCCCGGGCCAGGTTCATCGACATCACGACGGTGGTGACGACCAGCAGGATCATCGCCGCGACGCCAGGGACCATGAAGACCCGGCTCTTCAAGGCGGGGTTGTAGAGGACCCGCAGGGAGAGGTCGATGCGAGGCGGTGTCGGGTCGATGCCGGTGGTGCCTCGAAGGGCCTCGAGGCGGGCCGACCGGGCGTCGGCCTCCAGGGCCTCGGCGGCTCCCAGGGCCACCTGCCGGGCGAATCGCCCGTCCAGGGGATTCGTGCCGTCGGCCAGGATCTGGAACGACACCGGGCGGTCCCGGGCCAGGTCCCGGGAGAGGCCCGGCGGCAGCACCAGGGCCACGTCCGCCTCTCCGCGTCGGATGGCCTCCTCGGGAGCCCGGCACCGGTCCTCTTCGGAGGCATCTCGGAAGGACCCGTCGGCCAGCAGGCGCCGCGTCCAGGCCCGGGAGGGGGCCCGGTGGTCCTGGTCACAGACCAGGGTCTTCAGGTGGTCCACGTCGAAGTCCACGGCATAGCCGAACACGACCAGTTGCAGCACCGGGGCAATGACCAGCAACGGCATCATGCGCCGGTCCCGAGTGACCTGGAGGACCTCTTTGCGCACCACCGCCAGCAGGCCCGGTCTCATGCGATCCTCCTGGGAAAGCGCCGGACGGCCAGGGAGAGCACGATGACGACAAAGGTCGCCAGGGCCGCCAGATGGGGCCAGAGGACCTCCAGGCCCGCCCCCTTCAGCAGCACGCCGCGGAGCACCGACACGAAGTAGCGAGCGGGGAAGATCGAGGCCAGGACCTGGAGGGGCCAGGGCATCCGGTGCACCGGGAAGAGGAATCCCGAGAGGAGCACCGCCGGCAGCAGGGAGGTCAGGGCCCCGACCTGGGTGGCGACCTGCTGGCTCTTTGCGACGACCGAGATCAGGAGTCCCTGGGCCAGGGTCGCTCCGAGGAACAGCAGCGTCCCCAGGGCCAGCAGCCAGAGGGATCCGGCGAACGGCACCCCGAAGAGGACGCCCCCGGCGGCCAGCACCAGCAGCGCCTGGACGATCCCCAGGGCCAGATAGGGCAGCAACTTGCCCACGATGACCTCGAAGGGCCCCACGGGCGTGGCGAAGAGTTGCTCCAGGTTGCCCCGCTCGAATTCCCGGGCGATGGTCAAGGCCGTCAGCAGCATCCCCGCCACGGCCAGGATGTAGGCCGTGAGGCCGGGGATGAAGAAGCGGGAGGACCGGAGCCCCGGGTTGTAGAGCAGTTGCACCCGGGCCTCCACCGACGGCGCGGCTCCCCCGGCCTCCCGGCGGAGGTCCTGTTGCAGCATCGGCAGGCCCGTGGCGAGGATGCCCATCGCCCGGGTGTTGTCGCTGCCGTCGATGACCCACTGGATCTCCGTCCGGCGGCCCCCGGCCAGGTGCGCCGCAGTGCCCGGGGGGATCACCAGCGCCGAGGCGACCTCGTTGCGACGAAAGAGGGTCTCGACGGCCTCCGGGTCCTCCTCCTGCCGGGCCACGATCAGTTCCTCCGTGGCCGTCAGGCCCTGGATCAGGCGCCGACTCAGGGGGCTCCGGTCCTGGTCCACCACCGCCAGGGGGGAGCGGTCGAGGTCGAACGACACCCCGTAGCCGAAGATCACCAGCAGCACCAGCGGCAACCCGAGGGCCAGAAAGAAGGTGACGGGGTCCCGGAGCAGGTGGGCGACCTCCTTCCGGGCCAGGGCCCGGATGCGCCTCCACCGGCGGGCCCTGGGGCTGATCATGACAGGGGACGTCATGGGTCCTCCCGATGGTGAAGAGCCAGGAAGACGTCCTCCAGCGAGGGCTCCGAGACCTCGACCTCGGTTCCCGGAACGGCCTGGCGAACGGAGGCCTCCACGCGTTCCTCCTCCTCGGGGTCGAGGCAGGCCCGGACTCCGCCGCCGACCCGCTGGCGGCTCCGGACTCCCGGGAGGCGTCCCAGGACCTCCCACAGGGGCCCGGGGGGGCCCCGAAGGACCCTCCACTGCCCCGGGGCGTGGAGGGCCTTCAGGGCGTCGGGGGTGTCCAGGGCCACCAGGGTTCCCCGGACCATGAGGCCCACCCGATGGCAGTACTCCGCCTCGTCCAGGTAGTGGGTGGTCAGGAAGATGGTCGTGCCGCGACGGGCCCGTTCCCGGACAATGGCCATGAACTGCTGTCGGGCCGACGGGTCCACCCCCGCCGTGGGCTCGTCCAGGAAGAGCACCGCCGGGTCGTGCAGCAGGGCGTTGGCCAGGGCCACTCGCTGGCGCCGTCCCGCCGGCATCGTGCCCACCCGGGACCTCCGGTCCTCCTGGAGTCCCGCCTCCTCGACCGTCTGGTCGATCCGGCGCCGGAGGGCCTCGCCGGAGAGCCCATAGGCGCCTCCAAAGAAGGCCAGATTCTCCTCCACGGTCAGGTCCTGGTAGAGGCTGAACCGCTGGGACATGTATCCGATGCGCTCCTTGACCTTCTCGGGGGCCTTGCGGACGTCGTGGCCGGCCACCAGGGCCTCCCCGGAGGTCGGGGCCAGCAGGCCGCAGAGCATCCGGATCGTGGTGGACTTGCCGGCTCCGTTGGACCCCAGGAAACCGAAGACCTCCCCGGGGTGCAGTTCCAGGGAGAGGTGCCGGACCGCCTCGAACTCCCCGAAGCGTCGTCCCAGGTCCCGGCACTGGACAGGGGCCTCGCTCATGGCGTCTCCTCGCCAGTGGTCCGGACCAGGAAGAGGTCCTCGAAGGAGGGAGCCACGGGTCTCGTCCGGGCCCCGGCCTGTTCGAGGGCCATTCGGGTGGCATCGACCCGGGAGGGCGGGGTCACGATTCGCAGGTGTGCTCCCTGGAGATTCACAATGCCGAGGTCCCCTCGGCGAGAACCCAGGCGTTCCCACAGGGCCTCGGCGGTTCCGTCGACCGGGTCGGCCCGGAGCACGACCTCCTCGATGCCCCTCACCAGGTCCATGGGAGGGCCGAAGGCGACCATCCGTCCCCGGGACAGGATTCCCGCCCGGGAGCACCGGGCCGCCTCGCCAAGGTAGGAGGTGGCCACCACGAGGGTCATGCCCTGGGCCGAGAACTCCCCGATCCGTTCCCAGATCTCGGCCCGGCTGTCCGGGTCCACGCCGTTGGTCGGCTCGTCCAGGATCAGCAGGGCCGGTTCGTGGAGCAGCGCGCAGGCCAGGGCCAGTTTCTTGTACATGCCCCCCGAGAGGGCGTCGGCCCGTCGGTCCAGGAAGGTCCCGAGGTCCATCACCTCCAGCAGGCGGTCCCG
This sequence comes from Deltaproteobacteria bacterium, assembly GCA_029547805.1. GTDB lineage: Bacteria > Myxococcota_A > UBA9042 > DTJE01 > DTJE01 > JAGOKF01. Next base: position 239,106 of record JAKPOP010000017.1, on the reverse strand, counting down.
TCGTTGCCGCCAGGTGGTGCGGTCCAGGCAGAAGAGGTCCCCGAAGAACCGGAGGTTTTCGTCCACGGTGAGGTCGCCGTACAGGCTGTAGCGTTCCGGCATGTAGCCGAAGGACTCCTGGACCCCCGAGGTCCGGTCCTGGGGGTCCTTCCCCAGGATTCGCACCTGACCCTCCGAGGGGCGAATCAGGCCCGCCAGGCACCGGAGGGTGGTGGTCTTGCCGGCGGCATCGGGGCCCACGAGGCCGATGACCTCCCCGGGGCTGGCCTCGAAGGAGAGGCCCCGGAGGACCTCCGTGGTCCCGAAGCGGTGGCGAAGGTCCCGGACTTCCAGCACGGGGTCCATCAAGACCCGCCTCCCGGCCCGTCGCCGGGTCCCGCCAGACGGACCTCGACGGGCATGCCGGGCCGCAGTCGGCGGGAGGCATCCCGGATCACGGCCTCGACGGCATAGACCAGCCGATCCCGGTCTTCCCGGGTCTGGATCGTCCGGGGCGTGAACTCGGCCTCGCGAGAGACCCGGCGGACCGTTCCCTGGAAGCGCTCCCCGGGCCACGGGTCGGCCTGCACGTCCACCCGGATCCCGACCTCCACCCGGGCCAGGTCCCGATTCGGCACGTAGAAGGTCACCGTCAGTTCCTCGTCGTCGGTGATCTCCAGGATCAGGGTTCCGGGCAGGGCCAGTTCCCCCGGTTCCCGGGCCCGGAGGGTCACGACCCCGGACCGTGGGGCCTTCAGGAGGCATTCCCCGGCGGTGACCCGGATGCGATCCAGGGCGGCCTCTGCCGCGGCCACCTGCCGTTGGGCCGCCTCCACCTGCCGCTCCGCCGCCCGGGCCTGGGCCTCGGCGGCCCGGGCCTGCTGCCGGGCGGCGTCGAGCCCCTGGAGGGCCGCCTGATGCCGCAGGGACAGGTCCTCGGCGGTGGTCTCCAGGGTCTCCCGTTGGGCCGTGGGAAGGGCCCCTTCCCGGTCCAGACGCACCGCGCGCTCGGACTGGCGCCGGGCATTCCGGGCCTGGGCCGACACCGACCCGGCCTGGGCCTGCTGGACGCGGGCCTGTCCCACGACCGCCCGCGTGCCTGCTGCAACGGCCTCCGCCTGGGCCTCGGCGGCCAGGACCTGGGCTCGGGCCGCCTGGAGTCGCGCCTCGGCCTCCCGCACTGCCGCGACCGGTTCCTGGCAGTCCAGGTCCACCAGCACGTCCCCTTCCCGGACCCGGTCCCCCTCCTGGACCCGGATGGCCTCGATGCGGGCCGCGATCCGGGCCGTCACCGCCACCCGGGTCCCCTCCAGCACCCCCGAGGACCCGGGCGGCGCCTCCTGGTCCCGGCGCTGGCGGTGGAGATGCCAGGCCAGCAGCGATGACAGCAGCAGCGCGAGCACCCCCAGCACCCCCACGAATCGCCTCATGCCTCCTCCTGTCGGTCGCGTTCCAGGATGCCCCGGAACAGGATGTCGGCCACTTCCGTTGCTCCGGCGCTGGTCATCGCCCCCCGGGGGTCGTCCCCCAGGACTCCCCGGGCCAGTCGGGGGACCAGCATTGGCAGGGCGATGGCGCCGAAGAGAGAGGTCATCACGAATCCCAGGTCCAGGTCTCTCCGCACCAGGCCCTGGCGCACGGCCCGCTCGAGAACCGCCATCGCGGCCCGCTGGTTCTCCCAGATCGGTTCCATCGCGGCGGGGTCCAGGGGACTGTCCTCCCGGAGCAGTTCCGAGAACATCAATCGGAAGAAGGGCCGATGGTCGTCCAGTTCCGCCACCAGGGACTCCAGGAAGGCCCGCAGATGGGCCTCCGTCAACCGGTCCGCCTCGCCCAGTTGATCGATGACGCCTCGCAGTCGCCGGATACGGGGTCGCATCACCTCCCGGAGCAGCCCCTCCTTGGACCCGAAGTAGTAGCCCACCTGGGAGACGTTGCACCGGGCCCGCCGGGCGATCTGACGCACCGAGGCCCCCCGGTAGCCCCGGGTCGCGAAGAGGTGCTCGGCGGCCTCCAGGAGCCGGTCCCGGGTCTCCGGCGCCGGCAAATCAGGGGGAGAGACCACCCCGGATTCGCTGCCCGGGACGGGAGTCTCTTCCCCGATGTCCGGCCATGTCGGCGTTGGACCGGGGGCATCGGTGGCTCTTCCCTTCATGAGGGGACCGTAGCACCCCGACGCCTTCGTGTCAAACAAACGTTTGAATCATTCCGGGTGGTCGTTGCTGTTGGCCCGGTAGGGTAGAATGCCGCGCCCGGACGACAGGAGTTGTTCATGGGACGGCCTTGGGAGGGAATGCTGGCCTCGCTGCTGGAAGGGATGCACGACGGGCGCGTTGCCGCGGTGCTGGGAGGTCCACTCCGGGAGCCCTTGGAGGAGTTCCTCGTGCGGGGGCTCCCGGGCCGGATCCGGGAACGGCTCGGGGCCTCCGGCGTGGAGGTCCCCGAGGCTCCGGACCCGGAAGGGGAGGACCCGGCTCCCCTCTGGGAGTGGGCCGTCGAGGAGCACGCCGAGGCCGGTCGGGCCCTGGCCGAGGCCCTGGCGATCTGCATCGGAGAGTTCGTGCAGGGGCACCGCGACGAGGTGCTCCGGGCGATGGCGGATCGGGGCGAGGCGCCGGCGACCGACCTGGAGGATCGGGTCCGGGGGGCGGTGGCGGTGCTGGACCAGGCCCGGGGACTGCTGGTGCGACTGGAGGACCCGGATCTCCCGAGGGATGAGGAGGCGCTGCACGGGCTGGTGGATCCGGTCGTGGAGTCCCTCGAGGAGGCCCGGTCCGTGCTCCAGGAGGTCGAGATGGACGAGGCGATCCTGGGGACCACGTCTCCAGGAGGACCAGCCCGGGGTCGGCGCCGAGAGGCCTGGCTGCTGGAGGCCGCCATCCACCGTGCGGTGGCGAATCGCCTGGGACCGCCGGTCCAGGGCCGCGGAGTCGGGACGCCGGAGCAGCAGAGCGCCCTGCTGGATGCCATCGTGGCGATGCAGGAGGCGCTGACGATCGAGGCGGACCCGGCCACGCTGCTGGACCTGGCGGACCTGCGCCTGGCCAAGGGGGACACCGGGGAGGCCCGGGTCCTGGTGGGGCATGTCCGGGAGGCGGGCGTCGAGGAGGACCTCCTGAAACGGGCCGAGGCCCTGGAGAAGGCCATCGAGGAGGCCTCTCCGCTGGCCAAGGACCGGCGGTGCTTCGTGGCGACGGCGGCCCTGTCGGAGGACGCACCGGAACTGGAGGTCCTTCGGGCCTGGCGGGATCGGCGCCTGCTTCCCCGCTGGTGGGGGCGCCTCCTGGTCCGGTGCTACTATCGATGCTCGCCGCCCCTGGCCCGGTGGCTGGCCCGGTCTCCTGGTCCCCGGGCCTTCGTGGGGCAACGGCTGGTCCGCCCCCTTGCGAGACGCCTGGAACGCTCCTCCTGACGGCCTCCTGTCGTTTTCTTGGGGCCAGGACCACCTCCCCCCTAGAATGGCTCCGTGGACACGGGGGACCCGGTGGAAGCGGCCCGGTATTGCAGGACCTGCCGGCGAACCTACCGGGCGGGGGTCGAGACCTGTCCCCTGGACCTTGGTCCCCTGGAGTCCCTTCCGACGGAACTTCCCCGGATCGGTCAGTGGGTGAACCGCCGCTATCTGGTCCAGGACCGGATCGCCGACGGGGGCATGGGGGTCGTCTTCCTGGCCCATGACAGCCATCGAAGGTACCCCGTGGCCCTGAAGGTCCTCCGACCCTCGCTGGCGCTCCAGGAGACGGCGACCCAGCGCTTCTTTCGAGAGGCCCGGGCCGCGGGGCGCCTGTCCCATCCCAACGTCGTGGCGTTGTTCGACTTCGGGGTGTCTCTCGAGGGATGGCTGTTCCTGGCCATGGAACGGGTCGAGGGGGAGACCCTGGCCCTGCGGTTGGCCCGCCGGGGACGGCTCCCGGTGCCGGAGGCCCTGCTGGCGGCCCACGGGATCGCCGAGGCCCTCGTCCACGCCCATGCCCACGGTGTCGTCCACCGGGACCTGAAGCCCGAAAACATCGTGATCGGCAGCCAGGACCCCGACGGTGGCGCCGTGAAGGTGCTGGACTTCGGCATCGCCGCCATCGCCGACATCCCGGTCCGAGGCGCCCTGGATCGGGGGGAGGTCCTGGGAACCCCGTCGTACATGAGCCCCGAGCAGGTCCGCGGGGACGTCGTCGATCCTCGTAGCGACCTCTATTCCCTGGGCATGCTGATCTTCGAGATGCTCTCGGGTCGTCCTCCCTTCGAGGGAGCGACCCCGGTCGAGGTGATGCGTCGCCAGATCCAGGACCCGATGCCCCCGTTGCCGGCCCTGACCCTGGACTACGGCCTTCGGAAGGAACTCCAGGGGCTTCTGCTGGACCTGACGCAGAAGGACCCGGCCCGGCGTCCACCGGACGCGGTCGTGGTGCGGGATCGGCTCCGGGGAATCCTCAATGCCCTGACGCTCCAGGAGGTCGATGCCTCCGAGGGGCGCATCCTGGCCGATGCCCTGGCGCCTCTCCGGTCCCTGATCCCCTTCCACGAACGTCCGACCCTGGACCTGGCGGCGGTTCCGGTCCCCGAGAGGTCCTCCGGGATGGGCGGTCTCGGGGTCGCCCGGATCGCCGAGGTCGCGGCACCGGTCCCCGTTCCGGTACCCGGTCCCAGGGTGCGCCTGGTCTCCCTGGGGCCTGTGGCGGAGTGGGAGATGCCTGCATTCCATTCCCTCCCGGTCGGGCGACCTGAAGAGGAGGGCCCGAGGGCCCGGGAGGTCTTCGCGACACTGGTCCACGCGGAGTTCGACTGGGCCGACGCCGATCGGGAGGCCCGGGAGGTCTTTCGTCCCGAGATCGAGGCCTTCGAGACGGCGGTGATGGCCGACGGGGCCTGCCTGTGTTTCGATGACGGTCGGGAACTGCGCCTGGTCTACGGGTTGTTCGACTCGGCGGACAATCCCGTGGAACAGGGCATCCGGGCCGCCCGGGACCTGGAGCGTCGGGTTGCCCGCTTCCGGAGGGACACGGGGTACCCGGTGCAGTGCCGGATCGGGGTGGCCTCGGGGCCCCTGGCAAGACACCTCGTGCGGCTCACGGCTCCGGACCAGGGCGTCCGGGGATCCCGCCTGGATGTGGCCGTGCGTCTGTGTCGGATGGCGCTTCCGGGCCAGACCCTGCTGGACGAGGTCTCTCGTCGTCACCTGCCCCCGGTCCCGGCGTTCCCGGAGGTGGCCCGCCTGCGGGTCCGGGGGGAGCCGCGGCCCAGCATCCTCTACCGACTGGACCCCTCCTGAGGATCGTGCGGGACGCGGAACCGCAGGATACCGGGTCGTTCCCGACAGGCTCCTAGGCCGCGCGGGACATCGCCTCGATGCGGGTCGACAACTCCCCGGCGAGGACCCGGTAGGCCCGGGCGCCCGGCGATGCGGGATCGAAGTCGAAGACGGGCACCCCGGCCATCTGGGCCTGGGCGAGAGCCGTGCTGACAGGGATTCGGGTCTGGGTCACCAGGCCCGCGAAGCGGCTCTCCAGTTCCTTCAGCACTGCCCCCGTGACCCGGGAGTTCCGGCGGTCCACCCGGGTGGGGAGGATGCCCAGGGGCCGCACCTCGTGGTCCAGGCGGTCCCGGAGGGTCGCCACCACTTCCATGAGGTCGGACACCCCTGCCAGGGCCAGCACGCTCATCTCGCAGGGGATCACCAGTCCATCGGCGGCCATCAGGGCGTTGAGCGTCAGGTTGCCGAGGTTCGGCGGGCAGTCCAGAACGATCAGGTCGAAGTCCGGACGGATCGGACGAAGGGCCTGGCGCAGCAGGAATTCCTTGCCGATGCGTCCTGCGAGGACCCCCTCGGCCGAAGCCAGATTGCGGTCCGAGGGCGTGACGTAGAGCCTCTCCTCGGCCGTTGCGCGGACCAGGGGCCGAAGGTCCCGGTTGCTTCCCAGCAGCACCTCGGCCAGTCCCCACCCGTCGCTGCCGGACTTCAGGAGCCCCCGGAGGGACCGCTCGACATGGCCCTGGCCGTCGAGGTCGATCAGCAGGGTTCGGCGACGGGCGAACCGGGCCATCGCGATGGCGAGGTTCACCGCCGTGGTGGTCTTGCCGACGCCTCCCTTCTGGGCTGCGACCGCCAGCACGGTGGCTCCCGACGTGTCCTCGGTGAGGCGGCTCGTCCAGCGCAGCAGCCGGTCGGAGATGGTCATGTGGGCCTCCCTCAGTTTCCGGGTACGAGTCGCATGGGGCGATTGCAATGGGGACAGGGGGCCCCCCGCCCGGTCTGGCGGGTTCGGGGCAGGCGGACCCCGCACCGTTCGCAGAGCCAGACCTGTCGGACGTAGGACCCTGGTCCCGGCGGCCCCCGGCGACGTTCCTCGGTCGGGGTCTCCTCCGCTGCGGGGTCGCGGTCGGCGGTCGCTTCCCGGGGGGATTCGGGACCGGGCGTCTCCGCCGGTGCCGGGGTCGGGTCGGGCGGCGGCGTCAGGTCCTCTCCCAGGGCCTTCCGGACGTGGTAGCGAACCCAGTGGGCGGTCCGAATGCCCTCGGCGACGATGCCCCCGGCCACGCCGGTTCTGCCTGGGGTGCCGTGTCCCGCGAGCCTTCCGACCGCCTCGGCCAACGGGGCAAGTTCCGGCAGGTCGTCGGTGGCCTCGAAGATCCTCTGGAGGTCCCAGTGGATCGGTGCCGGCCGGCCGCGGCCCTGGGCCAGGGCCCGGAGGAACTTCTCTGCGCTCTGGGAGGCCTGGTAGAGGGCCATCGACAGGCTCCCGGGCCTGCGGCTCAGGTCCTCCGCGTCCCGAAGGTCGTCCTCGGCCTCTTCCAGCATCTCGCTCACGGCGGGGTCGTCGGTCATGGTGCCCTCGCTACAGGTCAGCGTTCCTGGTGGGATTCTATCGAGGAAGGGGTTTGGACTGGAAGGAAACGACATCTCCCCGGTTCCGGTCCCCGGGACGAGGGGCCCCTTCGTTCGGACGGCGCCACGGTGGTGGCAAGGCCTCCTCTCCTTCCAGTGGGCGCAGGCATCCATGGCGGGATGGTCGTCAGGTCAGTTCCCGGTGGTTCAGGGTGACGGTCCTGCCGGTCTGCCGCAGCCCTTCGGCCACCTCCTCGGCCATCGCCACCGACCGGTGCTGACCGCCGGTGCACCCGAAGGCGACCGTCAGGACCGGACGTCCCTCGGCCTCGTGCAGGGGCAGCGTCGTGGCCAGCAGGTCCACGATCCGCTGGCGGGTGGCGGACCACTCGGGACGGCCCCGGAGCCATTCCCGCACCGGGGCATCCTGGCCGGTCAGGGGCCGCAGGGCATCCTCGAAGAACGGGTTGGGAAGGCCGCGGCAGTCCAGGACGTAGTCGGCCTCCCGGGGCACGCCGTTGCGGTAGGAGAAGGAGGTCAGGAGGATTCCCATCTCCCGCTGGGGACCTCCCCAGGCGCCCTGGATCAGGGACTTGAGGCGGTGGACGTTCAGGTCGGTGGTGTCGATGACCCACGTCGCCTGTTCCCGGATGGGTTCCAGCAGGCGCCGCTCCTGCAGGATTGCCTCGGTGAGGGACCCGGCCTCGGCCTCCAGGGGGTGCCGCCGGCGGGTCGCCGAGAAGCGTCGCAGCAGTTCCTCGTCCTGGGTGTCCAGGAACAGCACGTCCACCGGCTGCCCCAGGGCCCGGACCCGGCCGAGGACCTCGGAAAAGTGGGCCAGGAAGGTCTTTTCCCGGACGTCCACTCCCAGGGCGACCCGCCGCACCTGATCATGGTCCTTCGCCAGGAAGAGGAAGGTGTCCAGCAGGGGCAGTGGCAGATTGTCGATGCAGAAGAAGCCCGCGTCCTCCAGAGCCCGGATCGCCGTGGTCCGGCCGGATCCCGAGAGCCCCGTGACGATCACCAGGTGCGAGAGGTTCATCGGGAGGCTTCTCCGAGGGGGCCCTGGGCCTCAGTTGCGCGCCTTCCGGCGCTCCTGCAGCAGGTCCTTGTGCCGTTGCACCTGCCGTTCCACCTTGTCCAGCGCGCCGTCCACCGCCGGCTCGATATCCTCCGTGGTCTTCTCCGACGCCTTGAAGACCTCGCCTCGACTGCTGACCACGACCTCCACGGTGGTCCAGGCCTTCTCCGTGGCCAGGATGACCCGCACCTCGCTGTTTCCGTTCAGCAGCCCCTCCAGGCGCTTGCGCACCTTCTGCTCGATGAACGCCTTCAACTCCTCGCTGGCCTCGAACTGCCGAAGGACGAACGTCATCTCCATGGCTTTCTCCCTTCCGCGGAGCGGCGTTCCCGCCCCGCTCCCGCAGGTCGTCCCGGGGGCCATCCCCGGGGCGTCTCTCCCGGAGCCGGCTTGCCGAACCGGCGACCCTCCTTGTCAGAGTCCCGCCAGGCCCTGGGGTCCCCTTCCGAGGGGTCACACCAGGGCGCGCCGCCGGGAGGAGGGGAGGATCCCCAGCGCCTCCCGGTACTTCGCCACCGTTCGTCGGGCGATCACCACGTTCACCGCCCGGAGCCGCTCCACGATCTCCTGGTCCGAGAGGGGGGACCTGGGGTCCTCCGCCTCGACGATGGCCTTGATCTGTGCCTTGACCGCCTCGCTGGCCTGGTCCTCCCCCTGGACGCTGCCGATCCGGCTGTTGAAGAAGTACTTCAGTTCGAAGATTCCCCGGGGGGTGTGGACGTACTTGTTCGACGTCACGCGGCTGATCGTGGACTCGTGCATGCCCACGTCCTCGGCGACGTCCCGCAGCACCAGAGGCCGCAGGTGCGTGACGCCATGGTCCAGGAAGTCCCGCTGGAAGCGCATGATGCTCTCGGTGACCTTCCGGATCGTGCTCTGGCGTTGCTGGATGCTCCGGATCAGCCACATCGCGGACCGCAGCTTGTCCTGGACGAAGTCCTTCGCCTCCCCGTGGGACTGACCCGACAGCACGCTCTCGTAGTAGGCGCTGATCCGGAGCCGGGGCAGCCCGTCCTCGTTGAGCACCGTGACATACTCGTCCCCGACCCGGAAGACATAGACATCCGGCTGGACGTAGATCACGTCATCCTGGTTGAAGGCTCGACCAGGCCGGGGGTCCATCCGGCAGACCGTCTCCACCAGGGACTTCACCTCGTCCAGCGAGCACCGAAGACCCCGGGCGATGGCGCTGAAGTTCCGTCGTTCCAGTTCCGGCAGATAGCGCTCCAGCAGCAGGTGGAGCCGCTCGTTCTTGGGGTGATGGGTTCGGGCCTGGATCAACAGGCACTCCTGGAGGTCCCGGGCGCCGACGCCCACGGGGTCGAAGGTCTGGATCCGCCGCAGGACCCTCCGGACCCGTTCCTCCGGGACCCCCAGCCGCGCGGCTGCCTCCTCCACCGTGAGGTCCTTCAGGAAGCCGTCCTCGTTCAGGTTCCCCACCAGGAAGGCCCCGATCTCCCGGTCCGCCTCCCGGAGGTCCGAGAGCTGCAACTGCCAGAGCAGGTGGTCCGTCAGGTTGGTCCGGTGACTGACGGTCGCCTCCACCGACGGGTACTCCTCGTTGGAGACCCGGACCTGGGGCCCGCTGCTGAACCGGCCGTAGTCCTCGACAAACTGCTCCCACTGGACCTCCTGATCCGGGGAGGTCGGCTCCCGGTCCGGGGCCTCGCCGACGGACTCCTCCGGTTCCGGCCGGGAGGGCGCGACCGGCGGTTCGCCCTCGGAGACCTCTCGGGCCGCGTCGTCGTAGGACAGGGTCTGCTCGTCGATCCCGTCCTCCTCCAGGACCGGGTTCGACTCCAGTTGCTGGCGGACTTCCTCGACCAGTTCCATCCGGGACAGTTGCAGCAGGCGGATGGCCATCTGCAACTGGGGGGTCAGCACCAGTTTCTGAAGGAGTTTGAGGGACTGCTCCTGCCGGATTTCCATCGCCACCAGTTCTTCAAGCCGCGCCGGCCCTTCGCCTGGGCCAGACAAGTCCATTATGAAGCCGGGTCCGGACCTTGTAAAGGCGGCGGACGCCTGGACAGGTCACCGGCAGGAGGGGAAGGGCTCCGTTCCTTCCGGCGCCCCGCCGCCGAGTCGCGGCGCGTCCCCTTCTCCGGGCCTCGCTCTCGGCCCCGCGGCCGCCCCGCTCGCGCGGCCCGCCCTGGACATCCCTCCCGGGAGGGATAGACTCGGCCTATCGGAGACACGGGAGCCGGACATCGAGACGATCGGCCGACCACGATGGGAAGCGGGGCTCAGCCTGGCAGACGTGGACGCGGTGCGCCTGCTGCTCCGGGGAGGGTCGGTGGTGGACTGGCCCCGGCTCCATCTGGCCACGACCGACGAGGCGGCGGCCTTCCTCCGGGTGAACGGCTACGACCTGCAGGAGCCCCAGGCCCAGCAGCGACTCCGGGACCTGCTGTGGCGATCCGTGGAGTACCTGGAGAGGACCTTCGACTACCGGTTTCCCCGGGAACTGACCCGACCCGATTCGACCCTGGACCTGCTGATGGTTGCCTCGGACATCCGGAATCCCTGGCAGCGCATCGCCTGCGTGCTGCTCAAGTCGATGCACATCATCAATCACGTCGAGGCCACCGAGTTGCGGGCCCGCCTGCCCCTGGACGAGGAGGTGCTGTTCCACCGGGCCTCCGAGGCCCTGGACCGGGCGGTGCACGAACTGCAGGCCGAGGGGATCACGCTGGTCTCCTACCGGTCGAGCCGGAAGTCCGCCCACAGCCTCTTCACCAAGATCCTCGGCCGCAAGATCACGGTGGCGGCCCAGATCTATGACCGGGTCCGGTGCCGCCTGGTCTGCGAGAAGGCCAGGGACATCGTTCCGCTGCTCGCGGGCCTCAAGGACCGCCTGCTGGCATGGAACTACGTGGTTCCGGGTCAGTCCCGGAACGAGATCGTCCGCAACGAGGAACTCGTGGAGGCCCTCCGGGCGGACCCCGATGCCCGGCGCCGCCTGTGGATCCGACTCGCAGTGGAGGATGCGGCGGACCGCCAGGACTGGAACCGCTTCTCGGCAGCGGGGTTCCGCATGGTGAACTTCGTCGTGGACCTGCCCATCCCGGTTCCGGAGCGGACGAAGGTCCATTCCGTGGGGGATCGCCTGGGGTTCCTGGTGATGCAGCCGGTGGAGTTCCAGGTGTTCGACCGCCAGACCTGGGACCGCAACGAGGAGGGGGAGGGGAGCCACCCCCGCTACAAGGACCGGCAGCGCTGGGAGGTGATCCGCCGCCTCGAGCGGGAAGGGGAGATGGGGGGCGGCGCCTAGGGTCTCTCGGGGCCCGTCCGGCGCAGCATCCGCCGGACCTCCCGATGGACCTCCCGGGCCGTCGGTCGGGTCCGAGGGTCCGCTGCCAGCATGGCCTCGACCAGGGCCGTCAGGGGCGGATCGGCAGACCGCAGGGACCGGAGGTCCGGCCAACGGGTCCGGGCCACCTCCCGGGGAGTCACGGCAGTTCCGGGGAGATCCAGGACCCCGAGGACCCGGCAGGTCAGCCACCCCATCGAGGCGACTTCCGAGGCGGTCGTCGGGGCGGCTCCCTCCAGGACCTCCGCGGCAACGTAGGGGATCGTGCCGGTCTGGAGGCCCTCTCCGGGTCCATGGGAACCCGGTCGGTCGCCCCGGAGGTCCACCAGCACTCCCCGGCCCCGGGGCGTGAGGATCAGGTTGCCCGGGGAGACGTCGCCGTGGAGCCTCGGGGCTGCGGGACTGTCCTCGTGCAGCCACGCCAGGCCCTTGGCCAGGTCCGCGAGGATCGGGAGCCACCGGGGAGACGGGAGGGGCCCCTCCGCCAGGGCCTGCCGCAGGGCCCGGCCCGGAACCTGGCGGAAGAGGTGCCAGACCACCCCGTCGGGGTCGATGCTCCAGCCCACCAGGCGTTCGACCCGGGGATGCGGGGGGGCGATGCCCTCCAAGTCGGGCGGGGGCGGCCAGGGGACCCCCGGACGCCGGGGGTCATAGCGACGGACCACCAGGGGTCTTCCCCGGACCGTGCAGGCCCAGGTCTCGCAGTGGGGGCGCAGCGAGAGGGGCTGGCGCAAGCGCAGAACGGCCGGATCGAAGGTTCCTGGGACGTCCATCCTGCTCCCGTCTCCGAGGGGCTGCGGTGGGACCCCGCCTGGCCGGGCGAGGGCGGCCGGTCAGTGGGACTCTTCCAGGTCCCGGATCTGCTCGTAGAGTTTCCGGACGGCCCGAGGTGGGTCCCGAGGCACCACGACGTTGAGGCGGACCCACAGGTCGCCCCGTCCCCCGCCCCCCAGGCGAGGCATTCCCTCGCCCACGATCCGGATTTCGTCCCCCGGCTGGCTGCCCTTCGGGATCGTCACCTGCAACGGACCGAGGATCCCCTCCAACGTCCGTTTCCTTCCCAGCACGGCCTCGTGGACCGGGATGCTCATCTCCATCACGAGGTCGTCCCCCTCGCGCTTGAAGCGTGGGTCGTCCTGGACCTGACAGACCACGTAGAGGTCGCCCGCCGTCCCCGAACCCATGCCTCCGGCCCGGGGCACCCGCAGGGTGTTGCCCGTGTCCACGCCTGGGGGGATGCGAACCGTCAATCGGTCCTCCTGGTGGCCCCGGCCCGTGCCATGACACTGAGGGCAGGTGTTTCGCAGGATGCGACCGGCGCCCCGGCAATGGGGGCACGTGGTGGTGATGGTGAAGAGGCCCTGGCTGTGGGCGACCCGGCCATGTCCCCGGCACGCGGGGCACACCTCCGGGGCACTGCCCGGTGCCGCGCCGCTCCCCTTGCAGGAATCGCAGATGACCTCCCGGGAGATCCGGACCTCCTTCTCGATCCCGGTGGCGGCCTCCTGCAGCGTGATGGTCACCTGGACCTGCTGGTCCCGTCCGCGATGGGCCGACCGCCGGGACGAGGAGCGGCCGAAGAGGCTTCCCAACAGGTCCTCGAGGCCACCCTCGCCCTGGAAGAACTGGTCGAAGATGCTGAAGAAGTCCTCTGGCGAGGGGTTGTAGCCGCGGCCCTTCAGGCCGGCCTCTCCGTAGCGGTCGTAGATGGCTCGCTTCTCCGGGTCCGAGAGGACGTCCCAGGCCTCGGCGATGGCCTTCATCTTCTCCGCCGCCGAGGGGTCGTCGGGGTTCCGATCGGGATGGTATTGGAGGGCCAGGCGGCGGAAGGCCTTCTTGATCTCCTCCCGATCCGCGTCGCGGGAGACACCGAGAACCTGGTAGTAGTCCGGCGCGCTCATGGCCTGCCAAGAAAGGGGCCGGAGAGGGCGTTTGTCAATCCCCGGCTCCGCATTTTGTGCTTCGGATTCCCCTGAGGCCTGATCTATCGTCGGCAGGGAGTCGCGTTCAGGAGGGGACATGCGTCGCAGCACGGCGTGGTTTCTGGCAGGGTGGTGGGCGGCGATGCTGCTGGGGTGTTCCGGCGCGGGAGGAACCGGCGGGTCCGACCTTCCGGGGGATCCCGCGGCGGTGGACCTCGGGAGCGAAGACCCGGGAGGCATTCCCGAGGTCTCTGAAGACGAAGACCGGGGGGAGTTCCGGGACCCTGGGTCTGGGGAGACGGTCGAGGATGCCGGTGGCGACCGGGATGCTGACAACGACCTGGAGCCGGTCCCGGACCCGGGAGCCGGGGATCCCGGCAAGGAACTTCCGGAAGACCCAGGGCCACCGGAGGACTCCCGGTGGGATCCCGGGGCGCAAGAGGACCCCGGGGAAGGCAGGGATCCGGGAGGAGGAGGCGATCCGGCGTCGGAGACTGGTTCCGGGGATCCGGGGGGGGAGGACCCGGGGCCCGGTCCCTTCACGGTCCGGGCCCGGCCGGCCCGACCGGAGGACGTGGTGGCCTCCTATCTCATGTCCGTGAGCCCGACGGCCTGGAACCTGTTCGGGGGGGAGTCCTTGCCCCTGGGACGGCACTTCGATTCCGAGATGGGCCACGTGGGATACCACTCGGCCCTCCGGTTTCCGGGCCTGGCGATTCCCCCGGGGGCACGGGTCCTCACGGCGAGCCTGTCGTTCCTGCCCACGAACGAGGTCGATTCCTCGAACATCCTGTGGCTGGCCATCCATGCCGAGAAGGCGCCGGACAGTCCGCCCCTCTCCCTGACGGACAATGACCGGGGGCGTCCCGACCAGCGCCTGCAGACCGATGCGGGGATCGACCAGTGGGTGATCCGGTGCAACGCCTCCTGCACGGACCTGACCGAGTACGACTGCCCTCAGCGGAAGCGGGATTGCTGGGACCGGACGGTCCGCTACCAGTGTCCCAAGGACCTGAGGGCCCTCGTCCAGGAGGTGGTGGACCTGCCCGGGTGGCAGTCGGGCAACGCCCTGACCCTGATCCTGGAGCCCAACGTGCCCCAGGACTACCTGGACCGGGACACGGGGGCCCGGCACATCGTGGGTGTCGAGGAGGGACGACCCGAGGAGGACCGTCCTCTGCTCGAGGTGACCTGGGAGTGGCCGTGAATCGCCTCCACGCGGGGAAGGTCTCCGCTCCTCCCCCCACGCCGCGCACTGGTCACGGTGGGCCCCCTTCTCCGGGCCTCGATCGCGGTCGTCCGAGAGATATGCAGTCTATTCGGGACGTTGGGGCCGGTCATTCGGTGACTGTCCCCTAGGGGCCCCGGACGCAGCGGGTGGCGGCGCTGCCCATCGACTGGCCCGGCGGGGGGACGTTCACGGCGGCGTCGTAGAAGGTCACGTACCAGGAACGGAGGTCCGCTACGGAGGCCTTCCGGACCTGGGTGTTGGACCAGAACAGGTTGCACAGCCAGTCGAAGGAACTGTCCAGGTAGCATTTCCTGGAAGGGTCCCCGGGCTTTTCCACGGGGCCCTGGTTCATGCCGCACCCCTTGCAGGAGTCGGGGATGGGGTCCGGGGGGTCGATCGTGGTGGCGTGCACCGGGCAGGACCCGTTGGGCCCGGTGTTGGCGTCGCAGCCCACGATCAGGGTCCGCAACTCGTCGATGGTCGGAAGTCGCCAGTCGGTGTAGCCAGCAAACTGCTCCTGGTTCAGCAGGTTGCAGCTCTCCCGGGCGGTCGTGAGGTCCGAGTTCGAGGTGTACCCCTTCTGCCAGGTGAGCCCGGTGTGGGTATCGGTCAGGGTGCCGTTGCAGTTGTCCCGCATGCCCCAGGGACTGACCGGGTACTGGCAGGGGGGGCCCGGATCGACCCAGGTGTCGGTGCCGCCCGGGTCCTGGGGAGGGACGCCGGGATCCACGGGAGGATTCCCGGGATCCACGCTTCCCGGGTCCCGTCCCGGGTCGGGCATCTCGGATCCGCCGGGGTCCGCCGGGGGTACCCATCCGTCGGGGCCTCCGGGGTCCCCGGGACCATCGTCCCGGACCTGCCCGCAGGACTCGGCGTAGCAGATGTCGAGCAGCAGCCCCGGATCGGGTCGGGGGACGTCGTTGCTGGCCGGGGAGGAGGACCCCCCGCAGGCCAGGGCCGTCAGCAGCCACGGGACCAGCAGCAGGCGATTCATCGGGCCACCTCCTGACGGCGGCATTCTATCGGAACCAGGGACCCGAAACGAGGGGGCGCACGTCCCCGTCGGGATCGGCAAGGGGGGATGCCCATCCGAGGGAAGGGTCGCCTCAGACCCGGACCCGGAACTCCTTCCAGGCCGCATGCCTCAACTGGTCCCGGAAGCGGGGGTCGGCGACGCTGATGAGGTTCCGGATGAACCGGTGCTGGTCGATGCCGGACAACTGGGCGACGCCGTGCTCCGTCACCAGGAAGAAGCGGGCACCGTCCCGCCCCCCCATCAGGTCGGGGCCGATGTAGGAGATGGGGGTCCCCTCCGGCAGGAACGGGAAGATCGAGGATCGCACCTTTCCCTCGGGGGTGGTGTGGGTGGATTTCATGCAGAAGTAGGAGATGCCGCCCTTCGAGAGCCCCCGGTTGATCGTCGCTCCGCCCCCGACTCCCGAGAAGTGGTTCCGGTCCCGGCCGCCGGCGTTGATGTGCCCCTGGAAGTCGATCGAGAGGCAGTTGTTGATGCCCATGCCGTAGTGGAATCCCTCGGGGATCACGACCCGGGAGGCCGGGGCCACGATCGCCGCCGGATTGTTGTGGAGTTTCCGGTAGAAATCGCTGCCCTCGGTGCAGATGGTGAAGGTCGCCACCATCTTGCCGTCCAGCATCGTGCGCCGTCCATCCCGTTCGATGAAGTGGGTCCCGGCGATCTTTCCCGCCTCGAAGAGGTCCCAGGTGAAGGGCTCCAGCATCTCGGTGTAGCACCGGCCGGTCCACGAGGAGTGCCGGAGGTGCTTGATCACCAGGACGCCGGTCCCCCCGAATCCCACCTGGATGGCCCGTCCGGCAGTGAAGCGCAGGTTCGTCTCGATGTGGTTCGCGGCGTTCTCGGCGATGGTCACCTCCGCCGGGGCCGGGTTGTCGAAGGAGTTCGCCGGGAGGGCCGGGAGCCGTCCATGGTCCTCCACCACGAAGAGCTTCCCCGCCCGGGCCAGCCCTTCGAACTTCTGGATGGACACCGTGTTCGGGGCGTCGTCGCCGTATCCCCGGGTGAAGGGGTACTCGGGGTTCAGGTAGAGCAGGATGTTGATGGTCTTGAACTCCAGCGCCTTGTCCAGGATCTCCCCATTGGCGCCGTTGGCGAGTCCGTGCGATAGCAGCCCCTCCTCGTTCGGAGGGGTCATCACCAGCACGAACGTGTCCACCTGGGGGTTGTTGTCGGGGTCGAACCCCATGCTGTCCACCGCGTCCGGGAAGTGGATGGACTGCATCCGGGTGATGCCCATCCGGGTGGTGTTGCGCCCGACGTATTCGCCATAGAGCATCCGGGTGATGAGATTGTCGGGGATCACCGCGTTGGTGGCCGGTCCGATGAAGGGCGACGTGAAGGTGATCCGGCGCCGCTGGAGTTCCTCGTAGTGGGCGATCAGGCGTCGCAGGCCATCCAGTTTCTTCGTGGTCAGGTGGAACTTCCGGGCCAGCCGCCCCGCCAGCGACTCGGCCGCCGCCGAGGTGGCGAGGCCCTCGAACCATCCCTTCGCCTGGAGGGCGTCCCCCAGGCACACGGTGTAGGGCGCCATGAACAGGGCCTGCCGGATGTCCAGGTCATGGAGGTCTTCCCGGAGGATGTGGGCCCAGAGGCTTTCGTAGAAGGTGGTCGGTTCCGAGGTGGCGAAGCCCGAGGCGACGGTCATCCCGGAACGCACGCTCCTTCGAAGGGCCTCCTCGTTGGACAGGACGCAGTCCGCGAAGAACGACGGGTAGGACGCCAGGGCCATCGGTGCTCCTCCTGGAAAGAGAGGTCATGCGGACCGCGCCCCTTTGCAAGCGATCGGTTGGGGCCGGTCCAGCCTGGCGCAATAACTAGCATCATCGAGAACGGGGAGCAAGAATCTCCTTTCAGGCCGAAAAACACCGGGGTGACGGGGAAAAGTCTTTGATACGGTAGGGTTTTTGGGGTCAGAGGGGATCAGGACATGCCCCGCAGACGACCCCGGACCGGGGAGGGACCGGCCAGGGGCCGTGCATAGTCCAGGAAGGCCTCGGTGACGTCCGGGCGTCGGGGGTCCAGATACTCCGGCGGCAATGCCCGGGTTTCCCGGGAGACGTTCCGCAGTTCCGTCCGGTCGTAGGAGACCCGATAGGACGGGCCCGGGTCCCGAAGCATGACGACGGACCCGTCGGGCCACTGCCCCGAGAGGGCGAAACGGACCGCCTGGCGGCCGCACTCCCGGGCCTCGACCGCATCGACCTCCGAGACCACCCCCGGGAAGGACCGCTGGAGGTAGCCGAAGGTATCGGCCCGGATCCGCAGTTTTCGTCCCAGGCGGCCCTCGACGCCGAGTCCCTGACGGACCTGGTCGGCGAGCCAGTCCCCCAGCATCCCGCTGCCCGACAGCTGGACGTTCGCGTGGGTGTCCCGTTCCACCTGCTTCGCGGCCTTTTCGGTGAGGGTTTCCGCGACGGTGCGACCTGCCGGGTCGGTTCCGTCCACGATTCCCTCGGAGACGGCCACGACGCAGCGCCCCAGGCGCCGGTAGACCTCCTCGACGTCCTCCAGGAAACGGTCCAGCAGGAATGGGCGTTCCGGGGGGTAGATCAGGTGCGGTCCGTCATCGGGGTCCCGGCGGAAGAGGGCCGATGCGGCCGTCAGGAAGCCCGCATGGCGGCCCATCACGACGTCGATCTTGATCCCGGGGAGGGATCGGTTGTCGAGGTCGTCGCCCAGGAAGGCCGAGGCCACGAAGCGGGCGGCGCTTCCGTATCCCGGGCAGTGGTCCGTGACCCGCAGGTCGTTGTCCACGGTCTTCGGGATGTGGAAGCAGAGAAGGTCGTAGCCCGCCGAGAGGGCCGCCTCGTGGACGATGTGGACCGTCTCGGCGGAGTCGTTGCCCCCGATGTAGAAGAAGAACCGGACCTCGTGGCGCCGCAGGACCTCGAACACCTGGTGGCACTCCTCGTGGGAGGGCTTGTGACGCACGCTGCCCAGGGCCGAGGAAGGGGTCCGGGCGACGTCCTCCAGTACGTCTCCGGGCTCGGCGAAGAGGTCCACGAAGTCATTCGTCAGGATGCCCCGGATGGCATGGCGGGCCCCCAGGAGCCTCGGAATGGCGCCGCTGGCCCGGGCCGCCTCGATCACGCCCACGAGGCTCTGGTTGATCACGGCCGTCGGCCCGCCGGACTGCCCGACGACAGCGTTTCCGGTGATGCGGTTCATGAGGACCTCCTGGTTGCACCCTGAGCGTTTCCCCGCCCCTGTCCCGGGGCCGGATGATGGGCCTTCTACGGGAGAGACGCCTCCTCGTCAAGATGCAGGGGATGGGGACGACGGGTGTCCGGGGGATCAGGTCTTCCGGGTCCGCCGGACCCGTCCGACGCCCCACAGGGCGAGCGGTAGCAGCCAGACCGGGAGGGTCGTCCGGGAAGCTCGGGAGGAGCACCCACCGCCCTTGCCTCCCGATCCGGCATCGCCCGCGGCATCGAGGGCCACCAGGTCCAGCGGGACCATTCCCTGGTCCGACTCCGCCCCATCTCCTGGATCCCGGGCGTCGGCCCCGGAATCCGGCAGGGCGGCATCGCCGCCCGGCAGGTCGCCGCCGGCGGTGTCGGTCCCGGCCACGTCCTCCCCGGGGCCATCGGGCCGCCCGGTGTCGCCGCCTGGCAGGTCCTCGATGATGGCGTCCCCGGCGGCATCCTCTCCTTCAGGGGTCCCGACGTCCTCCCCCTCGGGCAGTTCGGCGTCCTCCCCGGAATCGGGGGCAACCGGCTGGTCTCGGACCGAGAGGGAGACCGCGTCCGGGAGGCTGTTGACAAGGCCGTCGAAGACCACCAGCTGGAACACCACCACCGTGTCCTCGTCCACCAGGGGTGCCTGGAAGGTCGGGGAGACGGCGTGGGGGTCATCGAGGGTCACCTCGGGGCCCGCGACCTGCACCCAGGCGTACGTCAGGGGGTCCCCGTCGGGGTCGCCAGAGGCGGTGCCGTCCAGGTGCACCTCGGTCCCCTCGGGGACGTCCTGGTCCGGACCGGCATCGGCCACCGGGGCCCGATTGGCCACGCAGGCCGACGAGACGCAGCGATACCCCGCGATGCAGTCCCGCCCGTCGTCGCAGGTGCTCCGGCAGGTCCTCTCCTGGGTGCATCCCGCGTAGGGGCTGCAGTCCTCCGTGCCCCCGTCCCGACAGACGCCGTCGAGACAGGAGTCGGGCCGCACCAGGAGTCCGGCCACGCAGGAGTAGGAGTCGCCGCAGGCGGTCCCGTCGGGGCGCTTCTCGGCGATGCAGGCCCGGTTTGCCTCGGAACAGGTACCGACCCGGCACTCCTCGTCGAGACCCGAGCAGTCCTTCGGGCTCCCCCCGGTGCAGACCCCCGCCTGGCACTGGTCCGAGACGGTGCAGTAGAGACCATCCTCGCACCGGGTGCCATCCTCCTTGCTGGACCAGGCGACGGCCGTCTTCCCGGGCTGGCAGCTCTGGCATGGGTTTTCGGGATTCTGGGCGTTCGTGGCGTGGCACGTCCCCTCGATCAGGCATCCGCTGGACACCGGGTGCCCGCAGACCCCCTGGAGGCAGACGTCCGCGGTGCAGGAGAGGCCGTCGCTGGCGCAGGGGGTCTGGTCGTCCACCGGGAGGTGTTCGCAGGCCCCGGAGCGACACTGGTCCAGGGTGCACTCGTTCTGGTCCGACAGGCACGGGGTTCCGTCGTCGACGGCAGGCTGGCTGCACCGGCCCGTCCCGGGATCGCAGGTCCCGGCCAGGTGGCAGGCATCGGGTGCCACGCAGGTCACCGGGTCCTCCCCGACGCAGGACCCCGCACGGCACCGATCCTGGCGGGTGCAGAGGTTCCCGTCATCGCAGGGCGGGTCCCCGGGAACCGGCCCGTGGGTGCAGGCACCTGCCTGGCAGGCGTCCAGCGTGCAGGGATTCCCGTCGGAGGAGCATGCGTTCCCGTCGTTGGCCGCCACGCAGACGCCTGCGGAGCAGGCCTGGCACTCGGGACACTGGACGTTGGCGCAAAGGTCGGAGCACTGGCCGTCGGCGGTGCATCCGAAGCCCTCGGGACAGGTTCCGCAGTCATGGCAGCCGTTCGGGGAGCGGCCGCAGACCCGGCCGCCGCAGTCGTTGGGCAGGGCCGGGTGGGAGCAGGTTCCCCCGGAGCACCGGTCCAGCGTGCAGGCGTCGCCGTCATCGGGGCAGGGGGCTCCATCCTCCCCCGGGACCTTCACGCAGGCCCGGAGGCCCTCGTTGCAGGAGGCGCCGTTGCATGCATCGGCCACCGCCGAGCAGTCCCGAAGACTCCCTCCCTGGCAAAGGGCTCCCTGGGCGCAGGTCTCCCCGGTGGTGCAGAAGAGGCCGTCCTCGCAGGGGCTGCCCACGGGTTTGTCGGTCCACTGGGTCCGGTTCGCCGGGGCGCACCACTGGCAGGGATTCTGGGGGTTGTCCTCGCCCGGGGCCCGGCAGATCCCGTTGATCAGGCATCCGGTGGAGACGTAGTGGGTGCAGGTCCCGACCGAGCAGACGTCCGCCGTGCAGGAGAGGCCGTCATCCTGGCAGGGGGTGTTGTCTTCCACCGGGCTCCAGGTCGTGGGATTGGCCGGGTTGCAGGCCTGGCAGGGGTTCGACGGGTTCGGCTGCCCGGGGGAATAGCAGGTTCCCCCGATGAGGCATCCCGCGGGTCCCGCGGCATGGAGGCACCCCTGGACCTCGTCGCAGCGGTCCGTGGTGCAGAAGAGGCCATCGTCGCAGAGTTCGGTCCAGCAGGGCACGGCCCGCACCCGGCCCCAGCCGTAGGCGTCGTCCCGTCCCGTGGGACCCAGGTCGATGGCCGCCAGGCGCATCTGCGTCTCGGCCAGATCCGGGTCGCCGCCGGCCAGCTGTCGGAACAGGGTGGCCACGCCGGCCGCATGGGGCGTGGCGGCCGAGGTTCCTCCGAAGCCGTCGGGAGTCGAGGCGTTCTTCGGGTAGGTGACGGTCGAGACGCTGGTCGGGGCGGTGAACTCCGGCTTCGGCAAGGTCGTTCCGTCGGGGCGGGGGTGGCTCGGGCCCTGGCTGCTATAGGCTGCCAGTTCGTCGGAGAGGTAGGTCGCGCCGATGCAGAGGACCCGCTCCCCGACGCAGGGACTGACGACGCTCTGGGCGGCGGTGCGCAGGGCGGGCTCGATCAGGGGCAGGTCGTCGCCGAAGATGTTCAGCACGTGGAGGTCGAAGGGGCGGTTCGCCGCCGCGGCGCTCTTCTTGGCCACCACGACGCCATAGACCGCCTGGAGCGGGGCATAGACGCCGATCGACTCCCGGGGGTAGGCGGACCCGTTCTGGGTGTCCGTCGAGGAGGTCACCAGGGACCAGACGGAGTTCGTCTCGTCGTAGTAGACGAGGTAGAGGTCGTAGTCCACCGTGGAGGTCGGCGTGCCGTCGTTCTGGCCCCAGTCGTCCCAGACCAGCCCCACGATGATGGGGGCGTCCTGGGGGATGTAGTAGATGTCCGTGCCGTCGTCGGCCAGGATCAGGATGTTGCCGCCCTGGGCATAGAACCGGTGGTACTCGGGGACCGAAGAGGGGGTGAACGTGCCTCGGTAGTGGGCGTTGCCGTCGTTGCCGGCGGCCGCGGTGAACAGGATTCCCGCGTCTCGGGCCGAGGAGGCCTTCCGGGCCGCCGGTCCCCGGCCATCGACGTCCTCCCATTGGTAGGTCCCCGTGGAGGTCGTGATCACGTGGACTCCCTGGGAGATCAGCCAGTCCACGGCGCTCCGGAAGGTGACCTCCGAGTCGAAGTTCACGAGGTAGAGGGCGGCGTCGGGGACCATGTCATGGACCACCTCCGCCACCGCGACTCCGTGGACCTCCCCCCCTCCGGTGATGTCTCCGGGGGCCGCCCCAAAGAAGGACCGGGTGGTCACCGAGGCCGGCAACTCGCTGCCCAACAGGGACTGGTAGCCCGAAAACCCCACGTCCACGATGCCGACCTTCTGCCCCTGGCCCCGGATGCCCAGGGCGTGAAGCGTCGTGGCCTTCACGTGGGCGACCCCCTCGGAGACCACCGTCCGTTCTGGAAGCCTGGGTGCGGTGATGGCCTTGACACCCCGGGCGGTCGACAGCCGGGCCAGGTCTCCGAGCCGGATCCAGCCCTGGACCTGGTGGGCCGATGCCGCATCGACCAGCACCTGGACGCCCTCGATCTCCCACGTCTCGCCCCGGAGGACATCGGCGGGTTGGTCCAGGTGGATCACCACCTGCACCCGGTCCCCGGCCACCCGGAGACCCCGGAACCCTGCCACCTGCCGGATCGTGTCCGGATCCAGGACCTGCCCGTCGGCGGCCAGCAGGTCCCCGATCCCGTCTGCCAGCCGAGGCCAGGTGGGGGCCTTCGACAAGGCCGGGATCCGGATGGGTGCCCGTTGGAGGTCCTCGATCCGGAAGGGGGCCCGGGGCCGGGTGTCCCGCACCTGGGGGGCCGGGGTGATGGACGGGTCCGCAATCGGATCCAACGCAGGCTCCCCCTGGCACCCCATCCAGGCGACCCCGAGTGCAAGACACCATCCCAGGCGGTTCATTTGCGCCTCCTCGCGGAAGAGAAGCCCCTTCGTGACTGCCAGCGTCGCTGCCGGTGCCATCCGGGAATCGAACCATCATAGCACGATTCCGCGCGGCCGGCTTCCCCCGATGCCGGGTGGCCGACAACGGGGTACACTGGCCCCGCATGGGAGGTCCCGATGAGAGGTCGGTTCGGATTCGTCGCTCTGCTCGTCGGCTGGATCGGGTGCGGGGGAGGAGGCACCGGGGGGACCGATGGGTTCCGGGACCCGGGGGCCGACCTGGTGATCGACGTGGCCGGGGGAGGCGACGTCGGGGAGACCGATTTCCGAGCGGGGCCTGACGGCGCCATCGAGGACTCCGCCTCCCCGCACGATGGCGAGGCGTCCGAGACTGCCGACGTCCCGGCCCCCGGTGAGACTCCGGACTCCGGGATGCCCGCCGACGAGGGTCCGGGAGAGGACCCCGGACCCGAGGTGTCCGAGGACCTTCCCGCCGATGCACCGGCGGACCCCTTTCCGGGGGACCCTGGTGACCCGGGCCTCGACCCGGGAGGGGAGGGCTGTCCACGGGAACCGGCCCCGGCAGACCGGCCTCGGTGGATTGTGGCCTCGTTGCCATACGGGACCGGAGGGTCCCCGTCCCGGGCCTGGACCCTTCTGCGCCTGGACACCGACGGTCGCCTGGCCTGGACCGGGGCCCGCTTCGAGATGGGGCGGGCCACTGGCGGCCTTGTGGCCTTCACTCCCGACGGTCGCCTGGGAATCGCGGCCCAGGACGACGGCTCCCTGGGGGTCTTCACCGTCACGGACGATGGCGCGGTCCGGGTCGTCGATGGGGGCTTTCGGGGGGCCTTCTACGCGGACCAGGTGCGTATCGTCGGGAACGGGGACCGTGCCCTGGTGCTGGACGCCGAGTGGGCCGAGAGCGGAGGCGGCGTGCATCAGGTGGAGATTGGTTGCGACGGCACGCTGGTGGACCGGGGACGATGGATCCCGGCGCGCCTGCCCCGGGCCCTGCTGCGTCTTCCCGGGGGGGCGTTCCTGCTGGCCGCCTGGTTCCCCGAGGGACTGTCGGCCGAGGCCGGGGACGTCCACCTCTACGACCTGGGGGAGCGGCCCCGGAGGCTCGGGGGCGGCCAGGCCTTTCCCGACGACGCGATCATGGGTGGCGCGGCGGTGACGGCCGACGGGACCCTGGCGCTGCTGGGAGATGTCTCGGAGTTCTCGGGGCGGGACACGGCCATTGCCGTGATGGAGGTCCAGGGGGATGCCCTGGTCCGGCGACAGGTGATCACCCCCTTCGAGGATCCGGTCTCCCTCGTGGCGGCGCCCCAGGGGGGCACGCTGTTGGCGGCCTCGGGATACGGGGATGCCCTGTGGGTGCTGGAGCAGGTCCCGGGGCAGCCGGGGGCCCCGATCCGGGTCCGGGGGCGCCTGGACACGCCCGGGGGCAAGCCCCAGTTGCCCGGGAGCATGGTGATCCTCGAACGGGGTCCCCTGTCGGGGCGGGTCCTGGTGGCCGAGGTGACGGGCATCCGGCAAGTCCACCTTGGGGCCGACGGGTCCGCGACCGACCTGGGGGTCACCTCCCTGGGGGGCGGTGTCGAGGGGCTTCCGGGTGCCCTGGGAATTCAGCCGTGAGGCCCTGATGGCCCTGTTCGACACCCATGCGCACCTGGCGGATCCTCCCTTGGCGGACCGCCTTCCAGAGGTCCTGCGCCGGGCCCGGGAGGCCGGGGTCCGGGCCATCCTCTGCCCGGCCGTCCACGAGGAGAACGCCCGGGCGGTCCGAGCCCTCCCGGATCCCGAGGGAGTCCGCCTCTACCGCGCCGCCGGGGTCCATCCCTGGGAGGTCCGGTCCGGGGATCCCATGGACCTCGAGTGGCTGCGACAGGAGGTTCTCCGGGGCGGGGTGGCGGCCATTGGCGAGGTGGGGATGGACGGCCGGATCCCCGGGGCGGACCTGGAGGCCCAGCAACGGGTCTTCCGGGAACAGGCGGCCCTGGCCCGGGAGGCGGGGCTTCCCCTGCTGGTGCACGTCCGGTCGGCCTGGGAACCCGTGGATCGGGTGATCCGGGAGATGGGACCTGGAGGTCCGGGGGGGATCCTCCACGCCTGCGGCGCCCCCTGGGAGGCGCTCCAGCCACTGGCCCGCCTGGGGTTCCTCCGGGGCGTCGGCGGCGGCGTCACACGTCCCGAGGCCGTGCGTCTGCGACGGGCCGTGGCGGAGACGCCTCTGGATTGCCTGGTGCTGGAGACCGATGCCCCGTACATTGGAACCCACCGGACTCCGCGGGGGCAGGTCCAGCCCGGGGACCTCCCGGAGGTCCGGGACGCGCTGGCGGCGCTGCTGGGACGGTCGCCCCGGGAGATCGAGGAGGCGACCTGGGAACAGGCGATCCGACTCGTGGAGCGGGGAGCGATGGGCGATGGATGAGTCCGTTCCGTTGGAGGAACTGGCCCGGGAGGCGACGACCCGCCTGCGGATGCGGGTCGGGGAGGAAGGCCTTCGGAGGCTCCAGGGGGCTCGGGTGGCCGTGGTGGGCCTGGGGGCGGTGGGGGGATTCGCCCTGGAGGCCCTGGCCCGATCGGCGGTGGGGCACCTCCGGCTCGTGGACTTCGACGTGATCCGGGGCAGCAACCTGAACCGCCAGGTCCTGGCAACGATCGAGAGCCTCGGGTGCCGGAAGGTGGACGCCGCCCGGGATCGGGTGGCCCGGATCGCCCCCTGGGTCGAGGTGGAGGCGTTGCCCTGCTTCTTCGACGACAAGGCGGCCGATCAGGTCCTGGCCCGGCCGCTGGACGCCGTGGTGGACGCCATCGATGCCCTGGGGCCCAAGATCCGGCTCCTGGAGCAGTGCCACGGGAGGGGCATCCCGGTCGTCAGCGCGATGGGGGCCGCGGATCGGACGGACCCCTCCCAGGTCCGGGTCGGGGACCTCTCCGAGAGTCGGAACTGCCCCCTGGCGAAACGGGTCCGCAAGGGGCTCCGGCGCCGGGGGATCGATCGCGGCATCCGGGCCGTCTGGTCCGAGGAGCCTCCCTTTCGGCCTCCAGACCCCCTGGTGCTGGATGTTCCGGATGATCACGACGCCTTTCGGAGAGGACGGAGGCGCCAGACCTTGCCCAGCATGGCGCCGCTGCCGGGGATCTTCGGGCTTGCGGCAGCGGCGGAGGTCCTGCGGCTGCTACTGGGGCCGGCCGGGGTCGGGGGAACCGCCGGGGATCCGTGACCGGACGAAGTCCGCGAAGAGGGGCACGGCGGTGTTGCCCCCGGTGGCCCCGGGCATCGGGAGCCGGTCGTCGTGGCCCACCAGAATGGCGACCACCAGGCGGCCATCGGATCCGGCGAACCAGGCCTCCCGGGACCGATTCGTGGTCCCGGTCTTGCCCCAGGCCGGCACCGGCAACGAGGCGGCCGCCCGGGCGGTGCCCCGGAGCACCGCCTCCCGGAGGGCCTGTCGGACCCACCGGGCAATGGCCGGCGGCAGGACCTGGGAGGGTCGGACCTCGTGCCGGATCACCTCCCGGCCCAGGGCATCCAGGACCGACTCGATGAAGTACGGCGTGTCGTGGCGGCCATCGGCGGCGATGTCCGCGAAGGCGTTCGCCAGGGCCAGGGGGCTCGCCTCGGCGCTTCCCAGGGCCAGGGAGAGGTCTCGGGGAATCGCCCCGTCGATCCCCACCGACCGCAGCAGGTCCACCAGGGGACCCGATCCCATCTCCGCCAGGACCTTCACGGCGACCACGTTGATCGACTGGACCATCGCCTCCGGGAGCGAGTAGAGGCGACCGTCATAGCCTCCCTCGAAGTTCCGGGGGGTCCATCGCCGTCCCCGGGCTCCTCGGAACGAGACGGCGGTATTGGCCACCTCCGTGTCGGCCGAAAGGCCGTTCATCCGGGCCGCCGCATAGAGGAACGGCTTCACCGTGCTGCCGATGGGCCGCCTGGACTGGACGGCCCGGTTGAAGGGCCGCATCTCGAAGTCCTCGCCCCCCACCAGGGCCCGGACGGCTCGGGTCCGGGGGTCCAGGGCCACCAGGGCCGCCTGGGGGCCGTCCTCGGCCTGGACCCGGGGGGGATCCTCCTGGGGGTCCAGGACCGAGACCGGCAACCGCGCCCCCGGGATACGGCAGATCGCGTAGGGGTCCGGGTGACCGGCGAGGATCCGCCGGGCCAGGCTCCGGGGTTCCAGCCGGGCCCGCCGTCCGGCGACCTCCACCTCGATTTCTCCCCCATGGCATCGGACCACCTGGGCAGGGAGCACCTGGGGCGCATCGGGAAGCGGTCGGGTCGGGTCCAGGACCTCGTCTTCCGGGGGCTCCGATCGCCCCGCCTCCTCGTCCCGGGTCCGGGTGCGCCCCTGCTGGTAGAGCCGGGAGAGGGTGACCTGCACCGCGATCTCCGCCGCCCGCTGGGTCTCTGGGTCCAGGGTGGTCCGGATCCGGAGGCCCTCCCGGTTCAGCCGACCGATGCCGAAGATCCGGGTCACCTCCCGACGGACCGCATCGGTGAAATAGGGCGCCAGGGAGGGAGCCGGGGCCGATCGGGAAGGGAGGGGGGCCGCCAGGGCCCGGGCCGCCTCCTCCGGCGAGACCCAGCCCAGGTCGGTCATGCGGTCCAGGACGTATCGGCGCCGGGCCCGGGCCCCGGTGGGGTTCCGGACGGGGTGATTGGCCTCGGGACCCGACACCAGCCCGGCCAGCAGGGCCGCCTCCCCGATCGTGAGCGCCGCGGCGTCCTTGCCGAACCACCACCGCGCCGCCTCCTCGACGCCGTAGTTGCCCGAGCCGAGGTAGACCTCCGACAGGTACATGGCCAGGATCTCGTCCTTTGTCAGGCGGGCCTCCAGGCGACGGACCAGCAGGAGTTCCCGGAACTTCCGCTGCCAGGTCCGTTCCGGGTCCAGCAACACCTGTTTGACGACCTGCTGGGAGATCGTGGATCCCCCCTGGGAGATGCGCCCGCGCCAGAGGTTCACGATCATCGCCCGGGCGATTCCGCCCCAGGACAGGCCGCCGTGTTCCCGGAAGGAGGCATCCTCGGCCGCCAGGAAGGCCTTCTCGACCAGCGGGGGGATCCGATCCGGCAGCATCAGGGTCCGGCGTTCCACGAAGAACTCCGCGAGCACGGTCCCATCCGAGGCCAGCATCCGGCTCACCTTCGGGGTCCGGAGGGCGTACTCCTCGAAGGTCGGGATGTCCGGCAACGAGGCCTCGACCCAGGCCACGGCCACCACGGCTCCCGCCAACCCGACGACTGCCAGGATGGCCAGGGCCAGCAGTCCCCGGACCCACCACCGGACCCTGGATCGGGGTCTCTTGCCGGAGGACCGTCTCTGCCGTGCCGCCATGCCGCTGCCCCTTCCCCGGGAACGACCGCCCGAAGCGACGATACCACCCGCTCCGTCGGACCGCCCACGGCGTGCTATGCTGCCGGCGCTCTCGACCGGCCCTGTGGGCACCGAGGACGATGGCGAAGCGGGTGGCCCTCTTCCTGGCCCTCTGCTGGCTGTTGATGGCCGGCGGACATCTCTACTCCGGCGACGAGGTGATGATGGCCCGGGTCACCGAGGCCATCGTGACCCGGGGGAGTCTCTCGCCCAGGCCCCTGGAACACTTCGAGCACTATGCCCGGGTCGAGGGTCGGGACCGGCAGTCCTACGCCTGGTACGGCCTCGGTCCCTCCCTCGTCGCGGTGCCCTTCTACCTGGGGGGCATGCTGCTGGAACGGGTCGCGGACCCCGAGGCCCTCCAGGCCTTCCAGCAACCGGTGCTGCTGTTCTATGACCGACAGGACCCCTCGGAGGTCCTCCGGTCCTTCCTGGTCTCCTGGACGAACGCCTTCGTGATGGCGGCGGTGGCCTGGCTGCTGTTCGGGCTGATCCGGCGCCAGGGGGTCCAGGAGCGGCGGGCGGCGTGGATCACGCTGGGGTTCGGACTGACCGGGGTCGTCCCTTTCTACGCCCGGTCCTTCTTCAGCGAGCCCCTGGGGGCCCTGTTCTGGCTGGCGGGAATCGCCGCCTGGGTCCGGGCCCGGGAGTCCTGGTCCCCCCGGTGGTCCCTCGGGGCCGGGGTGGCCTTCGGGGCTGTGACCCTGGCGCGCGTGGCCCTGGGGGCAGGCCTCCCCGTGGCGGTGCTGGCCGTCGGGGTGGACCTGTGGCGGCAGCGGGATGCGCCGGTCCGGCAGCGGGTTCATACGGCCGTGGGCTTCTGCGCCGGGCTGTCGGTCGCCCTCGGGGCCTGGGCCGGGAGCAATCTCTTGCGCTTCGGTCATCCCCTGGAATCGGGATACTCGGGGGTCCTGGGCCTCTTCGGCGGGGACCCCTGGGAGGGGCTGTCCGGCCTGATCCTGAGCCCGGGCCGGGGCCTCCTGTGGTATGTCCCCTGGGCCCTGCCGGCGATCCTGGGGCTACCATCGCTGGCGCGCCGGGACCCTGCGATGGGGATCTTTGCCGGGGGCTTGCTGGCGTCCCTGCTGGCCCTCTACGCCCCCTGGGCGATGTGGGACGGAGGCTGGTGCTTCGGGCCCCGGTTCCTGCTCCCGGCCCTGCCTCCCCTGGTCCTCGCGTTGCCTCCGGTGATCGATCGCGGGCTTCGGTCTCCCGGCGGAAGACTCCTGCTGGGCCTTCTGGCAGTGGCCTCGGTGCTGGTGGCGGTGACCTCGGTGCTGGTGAACTACGAGGACTACCACTTCGCCCTGTGGGCCACCACGGCGGACCCCGACGGAGCGATCCGGTGGGACCCCGGCTGGTCCCCCCTGTGGCGCTACTGGTCGTGGCCCCGGAAGGACTTCCTGGTGCTGCCGGCGCTGCTTCGGGGACAGGGGGGCGCTGCCCTGGCGGCCCTGGCCTGGTCCCTGGTGGGGGCCTGGGCGGTAGCGGGCATGCGGCTGGCCGTCGCCCTGGTCCGGCGACCGCCGGCCTCCACCCCCTGAAGGGGCCCCGGTTGCCCAGGGGAGCCTGGGCCCGGAGGCTCAGGGGCGATTGATTCCCCGGCGACTTCCCGCTAGCATCCGGCCACCTTCCCCAGGGGGAACCGATGGCCGCGCGCATCCTCGATGGAAAGTCCATTGCCGCCACCGTCCGGGGCGAGGTGAAGGAGGCCGTGGATCGCCTCCATGCCCGGGGCGTCTTCCCCTCGCTGCACGTGGTGCTGGTCGGGGACGACCCGGCCTCGGCGGTCTACGTCCGGAACAAGGCCCGGGCCTGCGAGGAGGTGGGCATCCGGGGTGTGACCCATCGCCTGCCCGCGACGACCACCGAGGCCGAGGTGCTGGCCCTGCTCCACCGGCTCAACGGGGATCCGGAGGTGGACGGCGTGCTGGTGCAACTGCCCTTGCCGCCCCACATCTCGGCGGACCGGGTCATCGACGCACAGGACCCCGCCCGGGACGTGGACGGATTTCATCCCGTCAATCTCGGGCGCCTCGTGTCGGGGCGGGAGGGCCTGGTGGCCTGCACGCCGGCGGGCTGCATGCGCCTGATCCAGGAGACAGGCATCCGGCTCCAGGGGAAGCGGGCCGTGGTGCTGGGCCGCAGCCTGATCGTCGGCAAGCCGATGGCCCTGCTGCTGCTGGCGGCCCATGCCACGGTCACCATCTGTCACTCCCGGACCCGCGACCTCCCGGCCCGGGTGGCCGAGGCCGACGTGCTGGTCGCCGCCATCGGACAGGCCCGTCTGGTCCGGGGCGAGTGGATCCAGGAAGGGACGGTGGTGATCGACGTGGGGATGAACCGGGACGAGGAGGGGCGGCTCTGCGGGGACGTGGACTTCGAGGGGGCCTCCCGTCAGGCCTCCTTCATCACGCCGGTCCCCGGCGGGGTCGGTCCCATGACGATCGCCTTCCTGCTCCGGAACACCCTGATCGCCGCCTGTGCACGCCGGGGACTGCCCCCGCCGTTCTGACCCCGAGCCGGTCTGTGTCCGCCGTGTCGTCCGGGCCGGATCCAGCACGATGCCGCCGGTTCCCGTCAACGATTCCGTGTCGTCCTTTTTATACTTGACTCCCCAAAGGCGCCGTTGTATGCCGTGCCCGGGTTCGGCACCGAGGCATCCTTTCCAGGGAGAGGGGCCATGAGCCACCATGAGGATTTGCGTAGGACCGCGCTGTACGAGGAACATGTTCGCCTCGGGGGGAAGATGGTTCCCTTCGCCGGCTTCTGGATGCCCGTGCAGTTCGAGGGCATCGCCCGGGAACACCAGCGGGTTCGCCAGGCCGTGGGCCTCTTCGACGTGAGCCACATGGGCGAGGTCGTCTTCCGGGGCCCCAGGGCCCGGGAGGTCGTCCAGCGACTGACCACCAACGACGTGGGTTCCGTGGCTCCGGGAAAGGCCGTCTATACCCCGGTCTGCCTTCCCCACGGCGGAATCGTGGACGACATGATCTTCTACAAGGTCTCCGACACGGAGTGGTTCGTCTGCGTGAACGCCTCGAACCGGGAGAAGGACGTCCGCTGGTTCCTGGAGCAGGCCCGGGGGGACTGCGAGGTCCTGGACCTGTCGGACGACTACTCCCAGATCGCCGTGCAGGGACCGAAGGCCCCGGAATTGTTGAGCCGCATCTTTGGAAGCGGCGTTTCCCAGATGAAGCCCTTCACGTTCGTGAAGACGGCCTGGCGAGGGGTCGAGGTGCTGCTGGCCACGACCGGCTACACCGGGGAGCGGGGCGGCGAGGTCTACGTTCCCCACCGGATCGCCTCGGACCTCTGGCGGGAATTGCTGGACCAGGGACGGGACCTGGACGTGGCTCCCATCGGACTCGGGGCTCGGGACAGCCTCCGCCTCGAGATGAAGTACTGCCTCTACGGCAACGACATCGACGAGACGACGACCCCCCTGGAGGCGAACCTGGCCTGGACCGTGAAACTCCAGAAAGGGGATTTCATCGGCCGGGACGCCCTGGTGCGCCAGCAGGAGGAGGGACTCAAGCGGCTGCTGGTCTCCTTCGTGGTCGAGGGCAAGGGCATTCCCCGTCATGGATACGCCATCCGGGCCGGTGGGGCAGAGGTGGGACACGTGACCTCCGGTACCCTCTCGCCGACCCTCGGGGTGCCGGTCGGCCTGGGCTACGTCGCAAGACCTCACGACGCGCCGGGGAGCGTGATCTCCATCGACGCGAAGGGGATTCGAGAGTTTCCGGCGCGGGTGCAGGCGGCCCTGCTGGAGAAACGCTGACGCCCGGTCCGGGGGAGGTTCCGGGGCGTCCGGCCTGGAATTGGGATGGAACCAAGGAGGTTCGCGATGTCCGTTCCGAAGGATTACCGGTTCACCGAGAGTCACGAGTGGCTGAAGACCGAGGAGGAGAACGTCGTCACGATCGGCATCACCGAGTGGGCGGTGGAGAAACTCGGCGACATCGTCTCCGTGGACCTGCCTCGGGTGGGGGACGAGGTCGAGAAGGGGGAGGCCATCGGCCTGGTGGACAGCCAGAAGGCCTCGTCGGAGGTCTTTGCACCGGTCAGCGGCGTCGTGATCGAGGTCAACGAGATCCTCAACGACGACCTCAACGTGCTGATGTCGGACCCCTACGAGGAAGGCTGGCTGGTCCGGATCGAGGTCGAGGACCAGGAGCAGATCGACGAGTTGATGACCGCCGACGACTACGAGGAACTGCTGGGCAAACTGGAGGACGAGGAGGCCTGAGGCCGACTCGCGGGTCTCCTGGTCCCAGGGAGGCGACATGGACTTCACTCCCCACACCGACTCAGAGATCGCCGAGATGCTTCGGGTGATCGGGGTCTCCTCGATCGATGACCTCTTCCAGGAGGTCCCCGCGGTGGCCCGGATCCTCCGGGGCCTGGACCTTCCCGCGGGACTGCCCGAGTCCGAGGTCGAGGACCGGGTCCGGGGGCTCGCCGATCGCAACCCGATGGCCGCGACGGTCTCCTTCCTGGGGGCCGGGGCCTACGATCACTACGTCCCGGCGGCGGTGGGATCCCTGGCCTCCCGGGGGGAGTTCCTGACCTCCTACACGCCCTACCAGGCCGAGGTCTCCCAGGGGACGCTCCAGGCCCAGTTCGAGTACCAGACCATGGTGGCCTCCCTGCTGGGCATGGACGTGGCGAACGCCTCGATGTACGAGGGGGCCACCGCCTGCTCCGAGGCGGCCCTGATGTGCCAGCGCCACACCCGCCGACGGAAGGTGCTGGTCTCCGGGGCGGTGCATCCCCAGTATCGGGACGTTCTGAGGACCTACCTGGGACCGAACGCCCTTCAGGAGATCCCGTGGGACGGGCGTGGATCGACGGACCTGGCGGCCCTCGAGGCTGCCCTGGGGCCGGAGGTCGGCGGGGTGGTCGTCCAGTCTCCGAACTTCTTCGGCGTGGTGGAGGATCTGGCCCCGATGGCCCGGCTGGCCCACGAGGCCGGGGCCCTGCTGGTGGCCACCTTTACGGAGGCCCTGGCCTTCGGGCTGCTGGAGGCGCCGGGGGTCCTGGGGGCCGATCTGGCCGCCGGAGAGGGCCAGTCGCTGGGAATCCCCCTCTCCTATGGTGGGCCCTATGTGGGCTTCTTCGCCGTGAAGCAGCCCTTCGTGAAGGGAATGCCGGGCCGCCTGATCGGAATGACCCGGGATGCCCGGGGGAACCCCTGCTTCACGCTCACGCTGGCCGCCCGGGAGCAGCACATCCGCCGGGAGCGGGCCTCTTCGAACATCTGCACGAACGAGGGGCTCTGTGCCCTCCGGGTCGCGATCCACCTGTCGTTGCTGGGCAGGGAGGGCTATCGGCGACTCGCCCGGTACAACCATCATCGCGCGGGCCTCGTCCGGCGGCGCCTTGCGGCGATCCCCGGCGTGGAGGCGGCCTTCGACGGGCCGGTCTTCAACGAGTTCGTGCTGCGGGTGCCCGGAAAGGTCGAGGCGCTGCTTGCGACGGGTCTGGAGCGGGGGATCGTGCCCGGGCAGGCCCTGGGACGGTTCGACGGGAGCCTCCAGGACTGCCTGCTGGTGACGGTGACCGAGATGCGCAGCGACGGGGACATCGATCGGCTGGAGGCCCTGTTTCGCGAGGTGGTGACCCAGGGGCCATCCATCCCTTGACCTTCCTCGCTGCTTCCAGGACAATCGCCCCGGTGGGTTCCCAGGGAGGTGGCCGTGCGTTGCAGCCGTCTGGCGGCGGGAGTGGGGTTGTGGTTGGCGTTGGGGTGCAGTTCCCGTGACCCCTTCGAGACCTGCGCGATGACCGACAAGATGAAGGCCGATTGCCGCACGGGGCTCTCTCAGGGATCCGATGCGTGCAGTGAGGCGGAGTTCTTCTGCTTCGATTCCTGCCTGGTCCGGGACCATCCCCAGTGCGTCGACGGTCCCTGCATGCTCTACGAGGCCCGGAAGGTCGGTGAGGCGGCCCCGGAATCCAGCGGGGCGACCCCCTTCTGCACGATGCCATGCCATGGGGTGGCCTGTCCCGAGGACGCCCTCTGCCGGGAGATTTCCAGCCTGAAGGGGGCGTGCACTCAGGACCAGGACTGCGCAGGACAGGCCCCGTGGTCGCGCTGCGAGATGAGCCGCCGCTGCGCCACGTCCGGGGTCCTCTGCGAGGTCGATGGGGACTGCGGGGCCTCCGGGGGCGCCTGTGTCGAGAAGCCCGACGAACCCCGGTTCTGCACCTGGAAATTCTGCGTGCCGAAGGAATACGTTCCGGGTACCTGACCCCGGTCCGGCTGGACGTTCAGAGGCCCGCGACGATTCGCCAGACCCCGTCCTCCTTCACGAACTCCAGCCGGGCGAAGTCGTTGCGCGCCTGCCAGCGGTCCTTGCCGCCTTCCACGTAGAAGAACTTGTAGTAGTACTCGAAGTCCGCCTGGGCCGTGGTCTCGCTGGGGAACGAGATCCGCCGCAGGTAGATCACGAACTGGACGGATTTGACGTTCTCCCGGAGCAGCGGCAGCACCCGCTCCTCCAACTGGGCGTAGCCATAGTCGTCGCTGGGCTCGGCGGTGGTCCCGGCGTTGCTGAAGTACCGTCGTGAGACCAGGCCCCGCAGGGCATCGACGTCCCGTTGTTCCACGGCCACCCGGTAGCGCTCCACCACGTCGGCGATGGCCCGATTGGCCGGAGTGTCCTCCACCTCGGTGTTGGGCAGGTACTTCGGGGAGCAGGCGGTCACCGCCAGCAGCAGCCACAGGGAAGCGCGCCTCATCGGGTCCTCCTTGAACCGGTTCGAAGGCTACAACCCGTGTCCCGCCCTGTCAATTCTTGTCCTCCCCAGGGTTCCCGGTCGATGCTACACTCCCGCCGGCCACGTCGGAGGGGGAGAGATGCGCAGGACGTTGCTGATCGCCATCGCGGTCCCGTGTCTGGCCTGCGGTGGGGGGACTTCGGGCGGATCGAACGACCCGGGGCGGGATCTCGGAGGGATCGACGTTCCGGTCCTGGACCCGGGGATGGACCCTGCTCTCGATGCCATCGAGGACCCGGGGTCGGGGCTCGACCTCTGGCAGCCTCAGGAACTGCCCCCCGTGGAGGATGTCCCGGACACAGACGCCCCGGCGGGACCCCTGGAGCCGCGGGAGGCCGATGGGCGGGTCACCGTGTCCGACGGGCGGATCACCCTGGTCTACGACCTCTCCCGGGGCACCTTCGACCTGGGGCGGGTCCCCGGCCAGGACGGCCTCATCGGGGCGCACTCCGAGGCGGTCCTGACGGTCCGGGGCGACGCGGCGACGATCTCGTCGTCGGCCCCCGGTCCCCGGATCCAGTGGCAGGCCATCACGGCCCCCGACGAACTGGGGGACGCGGTGGTGCTGCGGTTCGATGCCTCCCCGGCCAACTCCCTGGGCGGCATCGCCACCTACATCGCCCTGCACCGGGACCACCCGGCGGTGACCCTGCGGTCCATCGTGGTGATGCCCTTCCGGGAAGGAGTCGTGGTCCAGGAGATTCGTCCCGTCGTCGCCCGGTTCGAGGACGGCGCCACCCTCATGCTCGGTCCGGGGACCCGCGACGCCCTCGTGCTGGACAACGGCCGGGAGATCCTGTTCGACTTCCTCTCGGACCTGCGGGTCGTGGGGACCGACCCCGGGGGCGCCACGGGTCCTGGGCTCGCCTCGAACTGGACCGGCGCCCTCTGCACCCCGTCGGCCTCGTGTCTGGTGGCGGGATTCGTGACCCAGGATCGGGCCATGGGGCTGGTCACCACCGACCATCGTCCCGGGTCGGCGGTCCAGGTCGACGGCCAGGAGGGCCTGTCCCGCTTCGAACTGCGCAGCGCATTCCTGCCGCCCACCGCCCTGGAGGCCACCCGGGTCCTCTCTTCCGACGTGGCCTGGCTGGACTTCACCACCGACGCCCACGAAGGCCTGGTGCGCCTGGGACGAGGCATCGCCCGCTACAACGGGGTCCAGGCCCTTCCCGATCCCCTGTCCTCCTGGAATTCCTGGGGAGGGGGCACCGGATCCGGGGGGCGGGGTTCGGACATCGACGAGGCCTTCATCCTGGCGAACCTGGAGGCGGCCCGGCAGCACCTGGTCCCCTATGGCCTCTCCCACTTCCTGGTCGATGACGGGTGGGCCAAGGACGACGGTTCCTGGACGACCGACGAGTCCCGGTTCCCCCGCCACGGCGGCGAGGACGGGATGAAATGGCTCGCAGGGCGCATCCGGGAGGCGGGCCTGGTCCCGGGGATCTGGACGGCGCCGTTCCGGGTCCGGGCCGACGCCCCCCTGCTGCAACAGCATCCCGATTGGGTCCTGCCCCTGAGCGACCTGGGCGTGGCGGCCCTGGGAGGAGGCGGGCAGGACCGGATCCTGGACCCGTCCCTGCCGGCGGTGCAGCAATACCTGGGGGACGTCTTCCGCCGCCTCTCGGGGGACTGGGGCTACCGGGTCTTCAAGGTGGACTTCAGTGTCTATGCCATCTTCGGCCAGCAATACGGACAGGCCGGGAGCAAGAGCGGCCTGGGACACTACCGTCAGGCCCTCCGGGCCATCCGGGAGGCCATCGGTCCCGAGGGCATGCTGATGGTGGTCGCCGGCACGCTGGCCCCGGCGGGCATCGCCGAGTCGGTCCGGCTCACGCTCGACAACGAGCCTCGGTGGCAGGACCCGGAGTCCTGGTTCGACCAGGGGATCAAACCCACCGTCCTGACGGCCTCCCACCGATACTGGATGGGCAACACCGCCTTCGTGGCCCATCCGGACCTGATCTTCTTCCGGGAGGGGCTCACCGCCGACGAGGCCCGGACCTTCGCCCTGTGGGCCTCCCTGTTCGGAGGCGTGTTGAAACTCGGGGAGCCCTTCACCTGGCTCGCGGATCACCAGGACCCCCTGGACCTGTTCCAGCGGATGCTGCCCGCGGTGGCAGTGCTCCCGGAACCCCTGGACCTCTGGGACCGTCGCTGGCCCGAGACCTGGGAGGCGGCCTTCCCGGGACCCGGGGGGGCCTACCGGATGCTGGGGGCCTTCCACTGGGGAAACAACGCCAATCCCTGGACCGAGGAGACCCTCTCGGAGGTTCCCCGGACATTGCGCTTCCCGATGCCCTCCCCCGGGGAGGGGGTCGCTGGCACCGCGGTGCTGGACACGGTCGTCGGGGAGTGGAAGTGCGACGGGACGGAACCCCTGTGGACCCGGCCCCTGGACCTGACGCTGTCTCCCCGGACCGGCACCCTGCTGGTGGCGCGTCCGGCCCCGGAGGACCCTGAGAAGGCCCCGTGGTTCCTGGCCACGGATCGCCACCTGCTGGGTGGAGTGGCCGAGGTCGCGGAGGTCCTCCGAGACCCCTCGGCGGGAACCCTCGAGGTTCGCTTCGCCCGGGCCGTGGCCGGCCGTCCGGTGGTGGTGCACCTGCTGGCCGCCGCCGGTTCCACGGTCCAGGGGGAGGTCTCCGGAGGCGGAGACGCCAGCCTGGAGACGCGGCAGGTCTGCGGGGCCCAGGAGCATCAGGCCTGGACCTTCCTCCCCTCAGCCCCGGACGCCCGCCTGTCCCTTCACCAGACGGGGCTCTGATCGATGTCCGGTCGCGCCGGTTCCGATGCCTTCCGCTCCTGGCAACCGCTGCAACGGAGGGCCTTCGGCGTGCTGGCGATGGTGCTCCCCGTCGCGGTGCATCTGCCCCTCGTGCTGGGATGGCGCACCCTCTGGTTCAACGACATCACGGAACTGCACGTCCCGATCCGGGACTTCTTCGGGCGAGCCTGGGCTCGCGGGGAATTTCCCCTCTGGTGTCCCGACATCTACCTGGGCTTTCCCCTCGTTGCCGAGGGACAGGCGGGGCCCCTCTACCCGCCCAACTGGGTCCTCTTCGCGACCCTTCCCGCCTGGTGGGCCGTCGGGGCCTCCTATGCCCTGCACCTGGGGTTTGCGAGCCTCGGCACCTGGCTCTGGCTGTCGCGGTTCCTTCGACCCCTGGCGGCCCTGGCCGGGGGCATCGTCTTCGGCCTCTCGGGGCACCTGGCCCTCCACCACATGCACCTGAACCTGGTCCAGGCCCTGGCCTGGCTCCCGTGGTGCCTCTGGGCCGTCGAGGCCGTCTTTCGGGAGGGCCGTCTTCGGGACCTGGTCCGCCTGGCGGGGTTCCTGGCCCTGCTGGCCTTCTGCGGCCATCCCCAGACCACGGTGAACTCCTTCGGGATCGTGGGGTTCTGGGCCCTGGTTCGGGCCCTCGGCACTGGGGATGGGGAGGTCCTCGCGGAGCGCCGGTCCCTGCTGGGCGTCCTGCTGGCGATGGTCTTCGCCGGCGGACTCGCCCTCGTCCAGATCCTGCCGGCGCTGGAACTGGCGGCTGGCAGCGTCCGGAGCGGCGGCGTCGGGGAGGGCCAGATGAACCAGTACCTGACCCCCCAGGCCCTGGCGGTGCTGGCGGTCCCCTCGGCCTTCGGGACCCCGGGAATGGGCACCAACTGGCTCCATCCCGGGGGGATGTGGCGGGCCGGCATCGACCTCCACGTGGGGCTGGTGGCGGTCTGGGCCGCGGTGATGGCCTGGGCCTCCCGGCAGCGGCGTCTGGCGGGGGCCCTGGCCCTGGTGGCGACGGTGGCGGCCCTCGTGGCCATGGGGCCGCTCCTGATCGGCTTGCCCGAGGCATTCCATCTGCCGGTTCTCCGCGCCTTCCGGTTCCCCGATCGCCTCAATGGTCCCCTGACGCTGCTCGTGGCCGGGCTCGCGGCTGCAGGCATCGATGCGATGCTGGACCAGCCGCCTTCCCGGTCCATGCGGATCGGGTCGCTGCTGGCGGTGCTGCTGGGGCTGGCGGTGGTGCTGGGCGTGACCTACCGCCGGGGGATTCCGGGCACCTCGCCCCTTCGGGGGGAACTGATCCGGGACCTGGCGATCCAGGGCCTCTCGCTCGTGGCCGCGGTGGGGGCCCTCGGCCGGGGAACCCGGACCTCCTGGAAGCACGGGTTGCTGGTCCTGGCCATCGGCCTCCCGCTGGCGGACCACGTCCTGCGCCAGGTTCCCGCCACGGACCCCTCGTACTGGGACCCGCCATCCACGGCGTCGGCGATCCGGAGGGACCTCTGCCCGAGCGACCCTGACTGCCCCCGGGAGGATCGGCTGGAGCGGGTCGTCTTCCGGTCTCCGCCGGCGCCCTATCTGGAGGTGGGGTGGCTCCGGCGCCCTCTGCCTCCGGACCCCCTGGCAGGGCTTGCCTACAACCTGCCGATGCTCTACGGCCTCCCCGCGGTGGACGGGATTCTGCCGCTGCGCCAGCAGGCCTTCCTGTCGGTCTACAAGCGCATGGCCGACGTGCCCGGCCGGACCCTGGGGCCCCTGGGGGGGCGCTACGTCGTGACCCCCCGTCCGGGGGACGCGCCCCCCGGGGCCCGTCCCCTGCCGGGCACCGGAACCGTCGGCGTCTGGCGGGATCCCGATGTCCTGCCTCGGGCCTTCGCGGTCCACCAGGTCGAGGTGGTTCCCGACCCCGATCAGGCCTCCCGGCGGATCGCCCGGGAGCCCCGGACGTTGCGACGGCGGGCCGTGTTGCCCTTCCTGCCTCCGGTGCCCCTGGGCTCGCCTCCTCCCGGCGAGACGTCCCTGGTGCGGGTGGAGCAGTATCGCGACGAGGAGGCCCTGCTGGAGGTCCACATGGCGGCCGATGGCATTGTCGTGCTGCTGGACTCCTACGCTCCGGGCTGGGAGGCCTTCGTGGACGAGATTCCAGCCCCGCTGATCCCGGCGAATCGCCTGTTCCGGGCGGTGCCGG
Source organism: Deltaproteobacteria bacterium (assembly GCA_029547805.1). Classification (GTDB taxonomy): domain Bacteria; phylum Myxococcota_A; class UBA9042; order DTJE01; family DTJE01; genus JAGOKF01. Next base: position 199,102 of record JAKPOP010000017.1, on the reverse strand, counting down.
TTCCGGCCGGGGACCACCGGGTCGAGTTTCGATACCGACCCCGGACCTTCCGGAAGGGGGCTGCCGGGTCCCTGGTGACCCTGTCCCTGCTGCTGTCCCTGCTGTCCCTGGAGGCCCTGGGGATCGCCCTCTGGGGCGGGCCGCCCCGCCCCCTTGCCCGACGGGTGCCCCGGGCCCTTCCGGGGGACGCCGTGGTGCCCCGGGTCCTGCCCTGGGCCTTTGGCGTCCTGGGGGCCTGGGTGGTCCTGTCGGCGGTCCGATTCTGGGACGTGTGGCACCGCGCCTTCCGGATCTTCGTCCCGTGAAACCGCCCCGGACCCTCCCGAGGGGCGGTCGCTGAAAGGCGCGTCAGGTGGACGGATTTCCCTCGACCCGGAGGTGCAGTTCCCGCAGCTGGGCCTCGTCCACCGGGGACGGGGACCGGGTCATGAGGTCCGCAGCGCTGGTCGTCTTCGGAAAGGCGATCACATCCCGGATCGACGGGGCTCGGGCCAGCAGCATCACGAGCCGGTCCAGTCCCAGGGCGATGCCGCCGTGGGGTGGTGCGCCGTACTCGAAGGCGTCCATCAGGAAGCCGAACTGGCGTCGGGCCGACTCCTCGTCGAAGCCCAGGGCCCCGAACACCCGAGCCTGGACATCCCGGCGGTGGATCCGGATGCTGCCACCCCCCAGTTCGACCCCGTTCAGGACCACGTCATAGGCCCTCGCCCGCATCTTCAGGGGTTCCGTCTCCAGCAGGGGCAGGTCCTCGGGCACTGGCGAGGTGAACGGGTGGTGCACCGCGACCGGGCGATGCTCCTCGGCATTCCACTCGAACATCGGGAAGTCCTGGACCCAGGCGAAGGCCCAGCGCTCCGGGTCCCGCAGGCCCTGGAGGTCCGCGACCTTGAGCCGCACTGCGCCCAGGGCCTGGCGGGCCTTCTGGGCCTCATCGGCCACCAGCAGCAGCAGGTCCCCCGGCAGGGCCCCGGTCCGGTCCGCGATGCCTTGACGCTCCTCGGCCGAGAGGTTCTTGGCCAGGGGCCCCTGCCACTCCTCGGGTCCGACCCGGGCCCAGAGGATGCCCTTGGCACCGTTGTCGGTGGCCGTGCGGTGGAACCCGTCGACGTCCTTTCGGCTCAAGGACCCTCCACCGGGGACCCGGAGTGCCGTCACCACCCCTCCCTCCCGGACGACCGTGGCGAGGACCTGGAAGGCGCTGTCCCGGAACACCTCCGAGACCGTCGTCATCGGCAGGTCGAAGCGGAGGTCGGGCTTGTCGCTTCCGTAGCGTTCCATGGCCTCCTGGTAGGACAGCCGGGGGAAGGGCCGCGGGATCTCCACCGCGAAGACGTCCCGCCAGACCTCGGCCAGCATGCCCTCGATCAGGTCCTGGATCAGGGCCGGCGTCGCGAAGGAGACCTCCATGTCCACCTGGGTGAACTCCGGCTGCCGGTCGGCCCGGAGGTCCTCGTCCCGGAAGCACCGGGCGACCTGGTAGTAGCGGTCCACCCCGGCCACCATCAGGATCTGCTTGAAGGTCTGGGGGGATTGGGGCAGGGCGTAGAACTCCCCGGGATGGACCCGGGAGGGGACCAGGAAGTCCCGGGCCCCCTCGGGGGTGGACTTGCAGAGGATCGGTGTCTCCACCTCCAGAAATCCGTTCCGGTCCAGATAGCGTCGGACCGTTGCGGTGACCCGGCTCCGGAGCACCAGATTGCGCATCAGGGGCGGGCGCCGGAGGTCCAGGTAGCGCCAGGTGAGCCGGGTCACCTCCGAGGCGTCCACCTCGTCGGCGATGGGGAAGGGGAGGGGCTGGCTCGGGTTCAGGACCTCCAGCGCCGAGCACTCCACCTCGATGTCCCCGGTCGGCAGCCGGGGATTCCGGTTGGTGCCCCGGTCCACCACGATGCCCTCGACCCGGATCACGCTCTCGGGGCGGACCGCGGCTGCAAGTCCATAGAGGATCGGGTCCTTTGCCTGATCCGCCTTGACCTGGGTGACCCCGTGTCGGTCCCGGAGGTTGATGAAGACGCATCCCCCGTGGTCCCGGACCCCGGCGGCCCACCCCGAGAGGGTCACCCTGGCGCCCAGGTGATCAAGCCGCAGGTCTCCGCAGGTGTGTGTGCGATAGGTCTCTTCCATGAAGCCACTCCCAGGGTTGAAGAGGGGGCCGGCCTCCAGGCCGGCGGAACGGTCACTCCAGGGGTGAACAGACGATCTGGATGGAGTCGATGAAGTTCCCCGACGCCCCCCGGATGCCGGTCATCACGTAGCCCTTCGGGCAGCCCTCGTTGTATTCCCCGGTCCCGCCGGGGCCGCCGACCCGGTTGCCCATCCGCCTGGTCGCGCCGATCCGGACCTTGCCCCCGGCCCCCTGTCCCAGGGCGCTGCCGACCTCTTCCACGAGCCGTCGGACGAGGTCCTCCAGGGTCAGGTTCTGAATCCGGTCGGCATTCTTCGCATGGTCGGCCTCGACGGCATAGGCCGCCGTCTCTGCATAGCGCACCCCCGAACCCGCGCGCCCTGCCGGCCCGCCGTGACTCGCTCCCGTCGGGCCCGCCGTGAGGACCGGGGGTCTGGCCTCCATGGGCAGGAAGGGCTCCCGGAGCAGTTCCGGGCCTCCCCGGACCGATACGCTCAGCACGAGTTTGTCCAGGTCGTCCCGCCGGGGAAGGGGCTTCGATGCCCCCAGGGCCACGGTATAGACTCCCCGATCGACCGCGACCCAGAGCGTCTCGGTCCACAGGGCATTCCGGGCCTTCAGGTTCGGGTGCAACCGGAAGATGAGGGGGAAGATCCCACTGACCGGCTTCCCGGCATCATCCAGCAACTTGCCCTTGTAGAGGAACGTGTCTGCGGTCGTCGGGGCGGCCTTGCCGGACCCCGGCACGCTGGGCGGCGTCGGTGGCGATGCCAGGGCAGGGAAGGCCCCGAGGCCCAGGACGAACGTCCACGTCATCCAGCCGATCGACCATCGCATCAGCGCGTCCTCCCGTCGGGATCCGCAAGGGATTCCCCAGAACCGGTGCCCTCGGTCCCGCCGGACTCTGGAACCCGGGCCGGGACCGGGAGCCGCACGACCAGGCAGCCCGAGAGTATATCATGGAGCATCCGCCGGCGCCGTCCCAACAGGCCCGTCGCCGGGCCGATGGCGCCGGGGACCGACAGGGCCACCCAGGTCAAGGACCGCCACAGCGCCCGCAGGGGTCCCGGTCGTCGTCCCGAGAGGGTGCGGACCTGCATCCCCATCCCTCGGGCAACCGGCGTCGCTCCCAGCAGGCCGGTCCAGACCGTCTCCCAGACCACCATCGCCCCGAGGAAGACCACCAGGGGCCCGATCCAGAGTCGGGGGTGGTGCAGCGCGACGTCCACGCCGTAGTCCAGGAGGTTCCAGTACCGAGGGGGCCAGGGTTCCCGTGACAGCCCTGGGAGCAACCGGACCAGGAATCCGGCAAAGGATGCCGACAGACCCAGGTCCAGGGCCGCCGCCAGGGCCCGTCGGGTCAGCGAGGCCTCCCGGACCAGCACGGTCGTCACGGCGCGTCCTCCGGCGGATGGTCGCACGATACCTCGGCACCCATGTCCCCGCAAACCACCTGGGCCACGACCAGTCCCACGAGCGCCGCGGTCTCGGCACGGAGGATCCGGGGACCCAGTCCCGCCGGGAGGAACCCGCGATCCTCCAGCAGGTGCCGCTCCTCGGAGGCAAAGGACCCCTCGGGGCCCGAGGCCAGGATGGCCCCGGGGGCCTTCCGAAGGACGGACGCGAGCGAGGGGGCTCCCGGTCGTTCGTCCAGCAGGAATCGGGGCAGGTTCTGGTCCTTCCACCGGTCGAGGGCGGGCCCCACCGCCTCCAGGCCCGGCCAGAGAAGGACCTCGGGCGCCGCGGGGCGACCGCACTGGCGAGCCGCCTCCCGGGCCACCCGCTGGATCCGTTCGAGCCTTCGTCGGGCCTCGGGGCCCTCGGGGCGGGGAACGCTGTGGCGCATCACCACCACGTGGACCTCCCGCACCCCCGCCTCGGTGGCCTTCTGGACGGCCCACTCGGTGCGGTCGCCCTTCAGGAGCCCCATCACCAGCACGAAGGGCGGGCATTCCCGGCCACCCCGGGAGGGGTCCTGGGGCCGGGGGGAATCGACCCGCAGGGCCCATCCCCCATCATCCCGGATCAGGGTTCCGTTCCAGGCCGTTCCATCGGGACTGCCCAGGATCACCGGGGCCCCCTCCCGGAGCCGGAGGACGCGAAGCAGGCGATGCAGCAACGGGCCATCGGGGGGGACGCAGAGACCGGCGGAGAGGAACGGCTGGTCCAGCAGGATGCGGGGGGGGAGGGCCACGGCGCTATTTCGCCACCACCCAGACCTTCGCCTCGGCGATGACCTCCCGCTCCAGGCGGATGGGAACGGTGAAGACACCGAGGTTCTTGAGCGGCTGATCCAGCTGGATCTTCCGGTGATCGACCTCGATTCCCTCTTCCGCCAGGGCCGCCGCGATGTCCCGGGCCGTGACCGACCCGAAGATGCGGTCCTCCTCTCCGGCCTCCCGGGCCACCTTGCACGGGGTGGCCTCGATGCGCTCCTTCAGTCCCATCGCGGCCTTCCGGGCCGCCGCGATCCGGTCCGCCACCAGCCGCTTCTGGTGCTCGATCTGCTCCATGGATTGCCGGGTGGCAGGCAGGGCGATGCCCCGGGGGAACAGGAAGTTCCGGGCGTAGCCGTCCGGGACCTCCTTCACGTCCCCGGCCCGGCCCAACGTCTCCAGATCCTGGCTCAGGATGACCTTCATCGTCGTCTCCTCCCCGTCAACTGACGGCGCCCGTCGCCGCGTAGGGCATCAGGGCGATGTGGCGGGCCCGCTTGATGGCGATGGCCACCTGCCGCTGATGGCGGGCGCAGACCCCGGAGATCCGCCGGGGAACCATCTTGCCCCGCTCCGTGACCAGCCGCTTCAAGGCGGCGGGGTTCTTGTAGTCGATCCGGGCATTCTTGTCGGCGCAGAAGGGGCACACCTTCCGGCGGGGCGGGCCGCGCCGCTTCTTCTTCGTGTCCTTGCTGCGAGTCTTGCTGCTGTGCATGGCCATGGCCTACTCCTCCTCGTCCCCTTCCGAGTCCTCGGGATCTTCCTTCCCCTCGGGGCCTTCCTCGTCCTCGTCCTCCTCCTCTTCGTCCTCATCGTCCTCGCTGGAGTACTCGCGGCCCTGGAACTCGGCCTCCCAGCCCGTCGTGGCTCGGGTCCGGTCGGAGTCGTCGGAGTCGCTGGGAAGGTTGTCGAACTGGCCCTCCTTCTCGAAGTCGAAGGTGGCCGGGTTCACTCGTTCCTCCAGGAGCACGGTCAGGTAGCGGAGCACCGCGGCATTGAGCCGGAGCATCCGCTGGAGTTCCTGGACGAAGGACTCGTCGGCCAGGAAGACATGGTAGAGATAGATGCCCTTCACGTTCTTCCGGATGGGGTAGGCCAGGCGCCTCTTGCCCCACAGCTCGAAGCGGACATGATGTCCCTGGTGCTTCTGCACCAGCTCCTGGATCTTCTCGTAGAGTTTCTTCTGGGCCTCGTGTCCCGCATCGGTGCGGGTCACGATGACCGTCTCGTACTTCCGGAGCCATTGCACGTCGCTCATTCCACCTCCTTCTGGACTTGCGGCCCGTCGGAAATCCCCTCCGGGCAAGAAGGCCTGTCCGGACGAACCCTCCGGTTCATCCGGTTCTGGGCCCTCGGGACCCCCCCGAGCACCCAGTCTCGGATCCCCTCGACAGTCGCCTGCAGCGACGTGGCGAGGGCTTCCTCCTCCTGCTGGGAGAACGGCGACAGCACGTGGTCCACCATGTCCTCCCCGGCCCGACCCGGACGGCCCACGCCGATCCGGATGCGGGCAACATCCCGGGTTCCCAGTTGTTCCATCACGGACCGGACTCCCCGGTGGCCATTGTCGCCGCCGCCCACCTTGAACTGGGTCCGGCCCAGGGGCAGGTCCGCGTCGTCATGGATCACCAGCATCTCCGTGACCGGGATCCGGAAGTACCGTGCGGCCTGGGACACGGCATGTCCCGACAGGTTCATGAAGGTCATCGGCATCAGCAACAGGACGTCCTCTCCCTCCACGGTCACCCGGGCATTCCGGGCCTGCCAGCGTTCGGTCCAGGATGCGGAGCACTGCTGCCCGAAGGCCTCCACCGCCCGGAACCCCACGTTGTGCCGCGTCCGGGCGTATCGCTCGCCGGGATTTCCCAGTCCGCAGACCAGTTTCACGTCCTCCCCCAGGCCACCGGGGCTCCGGGCTCCGCTCCGGGACCGATCACTTCTTCTTCTCGGGCTCCTTCGCCTCGCCTGCGGCCGGCGTGGTCGGGGTGGCGGCACCCTCGGCGGCAGGCGTGCCCTCGGTGGCACCCTCTTCGGTCTCGGCCTTCGGGACCCGGACCGTGATCACGGCGTTGTCCTTGATGAACACGGGCCGAGCCCCCTCGGGCAGCGGCAACTGGGAGATCGTCACCGAGTGCCCGACGGCGAAGTCCGACACGTCCACCACGATCTCGCTGGGGACCCGGTCCACGGGGCAGCGGATGGTCACCTGGTGCATCGTGACCGAGAGCTTGGCCCCCAGGCGCTCGCCGACGGACTTCCCGACGGTTCGGATCGGGACCTTGACCTCCAGTTCGGTCTGTTCGGTGACCCGGAGGAAGTCGCAGTGGATCAGGTTCCGGCGGACGGGGTGGACCAGGTAGTCCCGGACCACGACCATCGTCTCCTCGGGCTGGTCGCCCTGGATCACCAGTCTGCACAGGGTGTTGCGTCCCGTCGGGCTCCGCAGGACGTTCCCGACGACCTTCGGGTCCACGACCAGGGGGAGATTGGGCCGGTCGCCTCCGTAGAGCACGGCGGGAAGGTAGCCGAGGGAGCGGATCTTGCGTGCGTAGCCCTTTCCGATGACCGTGCGGGGCCTTGCAGTGATGACGGGGTACTCCATCTGGGTCCTCCTGTTGCCTCTTTCCTTCGACCCCCGGACTCCGGGGATCGGGCTCGGACCGAATCGCCCCCCTTGGGCGACGGGACGGGGGACTCGTCCATCCGTCCGGCTCGGCCGGCCTCGAAAGGCGCGTTTCTATACCCTTTTCGATTCCCCAGGTCAAGGACCTTCGCTGCGAGTGGATCCGACGGGGTGGGTGGGAGGGAATTGGCCTCGGGTTCCGGTCAGGACAGACCCAGCCCCTGGTACACCGCGGCGATGATGGACTTCTCGGCGTCGGTGACCCGCCCGTCGGCCTCGGCGATGGCCACCATGTCCTTCATCACCGCAATCTTGTGCCGCTGCTCCGGCAGGAAACTCTGCAGGGCCGCAGTGTGGAGCGCCAGTTCCGACATCTCCTCTTCCTGGGTCAGGGCGACGAAGTAGTCCACCGTCTGCTGGACCTCCGCGAGGGTCGTCTCCAGGGAGGCCCGGGCGTTCGGCGAGAACTGGTCGTTCCACTCCCGGACCTTCGCGATCAGGGTGTCCAGTTCGGGCCGGGTGAGGCCCTCCCGATCGCCGTGGTGGGCCAGGAACAGGTAGAGGTAGGCAAGGGAATGGGTGAACTGCATCGGGCTCGGTCGGTGGATGGCCATCGGACTCTCCTCGTGTTTCTGGGCCTGCTCCGTGTCCTCCGTTTCCGGAGGGGTCCCCTCCCTGGTGATCACCGAGGCGGCGAACCGACCGGCAAGTCAGGGAATAATCTTGTCTACCCCCGGGGGGCTGGACTGTCAATCCCGCTCGAGGCGGGGACCCGGCGTCCGAAAGGCGCGGGAGGGGGCCCCCGGGCTCCGGGGAACGACCCGATCCGACAGGTCCTGGAGCGATGCGACCTCCAGGTCGGGCCTTCGCAGGGAGGTCCTCCAGAGCCCCGTCCGGACCCGGACCACCGGGACTCCCGCCCGGGATCCCGTCTCCAGGTCGACATCGGAATCGCCCACCAGCAGAACCTCGGAGGCCTTCCATCCCGTCTCGGCCAGCAGGACCCGGAGGGCCTCGGGGTCCGGCTTCATGGCCGGTCCCGAGTCGCCTCCCCGGACCGCCTCGAACCGGCGGGCCAGGTCGAGTCCCTGGAGGATCCTGGCGGTGGACCGCAGGGGCTTGTTGGTCAGGACCGCCAGCCCGATGCCGGCGGCCTGGAACCGGTCCAGGGCCTCCGGAACCCCCGGATAGGGCCGGGTGTGTACCAGCAGGTGGTCCTCGTAGTAGTCCAGGAAGAGTCGGAGGTGCTCGTCCAGTCGATCCCCGTCGGCGGGGGCCGTGGTCTCCCGGACCAGGTGGCGTGCGCCTCGGCCGACGTGGGCCATCACCTCCGGCAGGTCCAGGGGGGGCATGCCCCGGAGGGCCCGGACGTGGTTCACGGCGTCCCGGAGGTCCTCGAAGGAGTCCACCAGGGTCCCGTCCAGGTCCAGCACGATGCCCTGGACGGTGGCCCCGGGAGTCATCGGCGACCCCTCCGGTCCGGGGTTCGGTCGGTGGCGATCCTGGGTGCCGGACCCGGGTCGGCCGGTGGCCCGGGAACGGGCCTCGGATGTCCCGGCACCACCTCGCCCGTCAGGTCGTTTCCGTCGATCGATCGGACCCGGACCGGAACCAGGCGCCCCTCGGCCAGGCGACTTCCCCGGATCACCAGGCGGCCGTCCACCTCGGGCGCCTGGAACCAGGCCCGTCCTCGCGCCCCTCGGTCCTCTGCCTCCTCCACCAGGGCCTCGTGGACCTGGCCCAGGAATCGGCTTCGGGACCGGTCGGCCGCCTCGGCCAGCACCTGCTCCAGGACCTCCTTCCGGCGGATCCGCTCGGCCTGGGGCACGGCCCCCGGGAGCCCGGTCGCATGGCTTCCCGGCTCGGGGGACCACGCGAAGGCCCCGGCCATCTCGAAGGCCATCTCCCGGGCAAAGTCCAGGAGCCGATCGAAGGCCGGGCCGTCCTCTCCCGGATGACCCACCAGGAAGGTGGTTCGGATCACGACACCGGGGACCCGTGTCCGGATCCGCTCCACCAGTCGTCGGAGGTCCCGGGCCCGGGTGCCACGACGCATCGCCCGGAGCACGCCGTCATCTCCATGCTGGACCGGCAGGTCCAGGTAGGGCAACACCACCGGGTGGGTCGCCAGCAGGTCCAGCAGGCGATCCTCGATTCCCGACGGATAGACGTACATCAACCGGAGCCAGGCCTCCCCGGGCATCTCCCGGGCAATCCCCTCGACCAGGGTCGCCAGCCCCGGGCGTCCCGGAAGGTCCCGTCCCCAGGCCGAGAGGTCCTCGGCCACCAGCACGACCTCCCGGATTCCCGACGCCAGCAGCGCCCGGGTCTCGGCCGTCAGGTCCTCCAGCGGTCGGCTTCGCTGACGGCCCCGGATCCGGGGGATGATGCAGAAGGAGCATCTCCGGTTGCACCCCTCACTGACCTTCAGGTAGGCGCTGCCCGGCGACGAGGTCACGAGCCGGGGATTCTGGGCGGTGGGCACGGGTGCCGGTCCCCGGGGCGCCACCCCGTCCAGACGTCCTCGGAGTTGGAGCAGTTCCCGGACTCCCGAGATCAGTTCCACTTCGGGCACGGCGTTCCGGATCTCGGCGGCGAAGGTCTGGGCCATGCAGCCCGCCGCGACCAGGCGCGCTCCCGGGCGCATCCGCCGGGCCATCTCCCGGAGTACCTCCAGGGACTCCTGCCGGGCCTCCCGGAGGAATCCGCAGGTATTCACCACCACCACGTCCGCCTGTCGAACCGAGGTGGTGAGCCCATAGCCGTGGGAGAGCAGGTCCCCGAGCATCACCTCGGTGTCCACCCGGTTCCGGGGGCAACCGAGCGTCACCGCGTGGACCAGTCCTGCCGTCCGGGCCTTCATCGGGTGTCCAGGTCCTTCACGGTGACTCCCTTCGGGGGTCGGAACACGAAGCCCGAGTCCGGCAGGGGGGCAAAGGAGGGATTCTCGAAGCGGATGCGGCTCCGATTGCCGATGGGGTCCTCCACCTCGGTCTCCTGGGCGTCGCCGGTCCGGGGGTCCACGAACAGGGTCACCGCCCGATAGGCGTCGGTGGCTTGCCGAGGCACCAGTCGCAGGGGCACCAGTCCATCGGGGCGGGCGGGGCCGACGGTGGCGTCGAAGACCTCGGAGAGGCGTGCGGTCCCCGTCAGGAAGCCCAGGGCGTGGTAGAGGTCCGAGTTCCGGACCGGCAGGCGCCAGGCCGTGCCCTCGGCCACGTCGTAGGACCAGAGGACCTCGCCGTCGCTGACGTAGTGGACCCGGTCGGGCACCTGGTAGTCCCACCGCATCCTTCCGGGACGCTTGAACCAGACCGTGCCGCTCCGGGTGAAGGTGCGTCGGGGCGATCGGCTCGTCACCACCTGCCGGAAGGAGGCCTGATAGTCGGTCACCTGCTCGTAGCGTGCCTGGACCCGACTCATCAGCGTCGCCGCGTCGGGAGGAGCGTCGGGATTCGCGGGGGGCCCTCCCTGGGCGAGGGCCCATCCCGGCATCATCCACAGCGCGAACCAGCACCGGAAGGCCCACTTCATGGGGCGAGTCTACGGGCTTTGCCCGGGCGTCGCAAGGATCAGACCCGGGTGGTCGGGTCTCTCCCTGCCCCCTCCCCTTGACGAATCGGGGCGGCGATCGCATCCATTTGGACGCCGGAGGGATTCGGGAAACATCCCGAATCCAGAAGAGAAATCGGTTATTCAGGACCAGAGGAGGTGTGCCATGTCGATTCAGCGTTGGGATCCGTTCCGGGAGTTCGAGAGGCTGCACGAGGAGGTCGATCGGCTGTTCCGCAACGTGACGCCCTCGGGGGCCGTCGCCGGGTCGCAGTGCTGGGTCCCGGTGGACGTCCTGGAGAATGCCGAGGAGGTCGTGCTCCGGGCGGAACTGCCCGGCGTGAAGCCGGACCAGGTGGACGTGCGCATCGAGGACAACGTCCTGACCCTGAGCGGCGAGAAGAAACTGGAGAACGAGGAGAAGAAGGACCAGTACCTGCGGGTCGAGCGCTTCTACGGCAAGTTCTCCCGGGCCTTCACGCTGCCCCACTACGTGGACGCCGGGAAGGTGGTCGCGGAATACAAGGACGGCGTGCTGACCCTCCACCTGCCCAAGAAGGCCGAGACCAAGCCCCGCCAGATCCCGGTGAAGGCCGGCTGATCCGGCACGCTCTGGGGGCCCGGGAAGGTCGCCATTCCGGGACCGGGGTGGCGGCCTCCCGGGGTTCCCCGGGACCCTCCACGCCAGCGGAATCGTCGTCGGCCGGTTCGGGTCAGAAGGCCGCCACCTGCCCGCCCAGGGCCCGCTGGAGATTCGCGTAGGCGATGAAGCAGTTCCCCAGGGCCACCTCGAGGTTCGCCCGGGCCTGGGTCAGGGCGCTCTGGGCGTCGAGGACCTCCACCGAGGTGGCGGTGGAGACCTCGTACTTCTTCGTCACGACCCGGAGATTCTCCTCCGCGGACTCGATGGCCTTTCGATTCGCCTCGACGGAGGACCGGGCGGTCCGGAGGTCCAGCAGGGCCTTCCGGACGTCCAGCACCACCTGGTCCCGGATTCCCTGGAGCCCCTCCCGGGCCTTCTCGACATCCCGGCCCGCAGCCTTCATCCGCAGGAAGTCCTGGCCGAGGTTCCAGAAGTTCCAGGTCAACTGGGCCCCGACGAACCAGGAGTCGGCGCGCTGGAACTTGCTTCCCTCGAAGTGCTGGTAGCGGAACACGCCGGCGATGGTGGGGATCAGGGCGCCCACGGAGGCGTTCCACCCGGCCCTGGCCATGCGGTTGCGGGCCTCCACGGAACCGACCTCCGGGCGATGGGAGAGGGCCTGGTCGATGGCCTCCTGGTCCTCGACGATGGAATCCGTTGGCAACTCCGGGAAATCGCCCACCGGGACCAGCATCTCGGTCGGGGGCAGGCCCATCTGGATCGCCAGGGCCGTCCGGGCCAGCGCCACTCCCGCCAGGGCCTGGCTGCGCTTGTCCTGGACCTGGAACAGCATCGTCTCGGCCCGGAGCACGTCGTCCCGGCCCACCAGTCCCGCCTCCTGGAAGGCCCGGGCGGTCTTCAGGTGCGCCTCGACCTGCTCCACCGCCTTGTCGGTCACCTCCACCATCCGGAGGGCCTGACGCAGCCGGAAGAACGTCTCGGTGACCCGGTAGGTCACCTGGAGCCTGCGGGCCTGCTGCTCCAGTTCCGCCGCCTCCGCGTTGGCCCCCTGGAGTCGGTAGATCTCCGCCAGGGACCACAGGGGCGTGATGGGCTGGACCGCCTGGAGGGTCACGGTGCCCGTCACCCGCTTCTGGATCTCCATCGGTTCGTTGAGGCTCGCCAGCATGCCCACGAAGCCGTCTCCGAGGAAGGTCCGGAGGGTCTCGATCTGCTCGGGGGTCAACTGCACCTGCCCCGCGTCGATGAACTGCACCCGGGTGGCCTGGTCCCACCACTGGATGCCGGCGTCCAGGGAGAGGCGAGGGCCGATGGCCAACCCCGCCGACAGGCGGTCATCGCCGGCCTTCAGGATGTCCTGGCGTCCCATGCGGAGTTCGGGGCTGTGCTCCAGGCCCCTCCGGACCGCCTCCTCCAGCGTGACCTCCCGGACCTGGCCCCGCCCGATCCCCGGCAGCAGACAGATCGCCCCGATGACCAGCGACCCCACGTAGCGCCTCATGGTTCCTCCTCGATGTCTCGATGCCCCGCCGGTGCCCGGGGAGTCTCAAAAAAACGAACCGCGTTCATTTTATGACCACGGGGTTCCTTGTCAAGTCCAGGGCGACGACGGCGGTGTCACCATGGCGGGATCGCCGGTCCCGGACGGAGGGAGGGGATCCCGTGCCATGGCGGTCCTCGGGGCCCGCCGGCGGGCTTCTGCTAGCATAGCCTCGGCAGCGGGGATCCTCCAGCGGCCAGGAGGCCAGGGGTGGGGAACGAACCCGGGTTCGCCGATCGCCTCCCGGTGGCGGAGGTCCTGGGGGACCTCCAGGGCCACCTCCGGGACCATCCTCGTTGCCTGCTCACGGCCCCGCCCGGGTCTGGCAAGACCACCCTGGTCCCCGCGTCGTTGCTGGGCCTCTGCCCCGGAAGGCAGGTCCTCGTGACGGAGCCCCGGCGTCTGGCGGCGCGATGGGCCGCCCGGAGGGCCTCGGCCATCCTCGGGGAGGAGGCCGGGGGCACGGTGGGCTGGCACGTCCGGCTGGAACGGGTCGGGGGGGAGCGGACCCGCCTGTGGTACCTCACCGAGGGGATGCTGCTCCGACGGATCGTCCAGGACCCCCGACTGACGGACGTGGGGCTGGTGGTGCTGGATGAATTCCACGAGCGCAGCCTCGCGGGGGACCTCTGCCTGGCCTGGGTTCGGAGATTGCAGCAGGGGCCACGTCCTGACCTGCGACTGCTGGTGATGTCGGCGACGATGCGCCTGGAGAGCCTCGGGGAGGCCCTGGATGCCCGGACCCTGAGGGCCGGCGGCCGCCTCTTTCCGGTGACCGTGCACCACTCGGACCGACCGGACCGGCGGCCGCTCCCGGTCCGGGTCGCCGAGGCGGTGGAGCAGGCGGCCGGGGCGGTGGGGGGGGACCTGCTGGTCTTCCTGCCCGGTGCCCGGGAGATCCGGGAGGCGATGGAGGCCGCGGACCCGGTGGGAAGACGCCTGGGACTGTCCCTCGAGGCCCTCCACGGGGAGATGTCCCTGGCGGCCCAGGACCGGGCTCTGGCGCCCAGGGACCGGCGGAAGGTGGTCTTCACGACCAATGTCGCGGAGTCGTCCCTGACGGTTCCGGGGGTCTCGGGGGTGATCGACTCGGGGCTGGTCCGCCGCCCCACGTGGAATCCCTGGTCCGGCGTCCCGGGCCTCCAGGTGGGACCTGCGTGCCGTCACTCCCTGGTCCAGCGGGCCGGTCGGGCGGGACGGACCGGCCCGGGCACCTGCTGGCGCCTCTTTCCCGAGAAGGACTTCGAGACGCGCCCGGAAGAGGATCCCCCGGAGGTGACCCGGGCGGACCTCTCGGAGACGGTGCTGCTGCTCCGGGCCCTCGGCGTCGCGGACCCGGGGTGCCTTCCGTGGTTGACCCCGCCTCCCGCGTCGGCCTGGGCCGCTGCCGAGGACCTCCTCGGGCGCCTGGGCCTGCGTTGCCCCTCGGGGGACCTCACGGACCTCGGACGCCTGGTGGCCCGATTGCCGCTCCATCCGCGCCTGGGGGTGCTGGTGGCCGAGGCGGGTCGCCGGGGGGACCTGGAACTGGGGTGCGGTATCGCGGTGCTGCTGGCCGAGGGAGCCCTCCGGGACCGGTTCGAGGACACCATCGTGGTGTCCGGCGCCCGGGAGGAGGGGCGGATCACTTCCCTTGCTGTTCGAGGCCCCTGTCCGGACCCGGTGGAGGAGGCTCTTGCCCGATGGCCGGGGCCGTCCTCGGTCGCCGGGGATCGTCGGGGGTCGGACCGACTGTCGTTGCTGCGGCGGGAACTGCTGGGACAGGCCTCCAGGGCGGGGCCTGGTCCCGGGCACCCCGGGGTCCCGGTCGACCGGGAGACCGTCGGCACCCGGGCCCTGCTGGCCGCCTTTCCGGACCGATTGACCCGGGTCCGCCGGCCTCCCGGGTCGTCCCGGGAGTGGGAACTGGTCTGGCCCCTGGGCGGGTCGTCTCGGGTTCTCGAGGACGGGTCCTTCCGGGAGGGGTTCTACGTGGTCCCCGAGGCCCTCGATGTCGAGGGATCCAGGTGGCTCCGGGTCGGTTCTGCCCGGCGGGTGCAGGACGATGACTGGCTGGATGTGCTGCTGGACGACCTCCGGGAGACCCGGGAGGTCCGCTGGGTGCCCGAGGGCGAGCGGGTGGAGGTGCTGCGCTGCCTCTGGCACGGGCGGCTGCTGCTGGAGGAACGGCCGGATCGGGGGCCCTGCTCCGAGGCCGAGGACCTGCTGGCCCGGAAGGTCCTGGAAGGGGATCTGGCCTCGATGGGGGAGGCCCGGGAGGACCTGGAGGGGCTTCGGGCCCGGGTGGCCTTCGTGGCGGCCCGCCGACCCGACCTGGAGTGGCCGCCCCTCGACGGGAACTGGCAGGCGGCCGTGGTCCGGGAGGCGTGTCGGGGCTGCCGATCCCTCGACGAGGTCCGGGCCCGGGGAATCGCCTGGACGGGGACCTGGACCGACCGGCAGCGGGAGGCCCTGAGGCGCCTGGCGCCCGAGACCATCCTGCTGCCGGGAGGACGGCGCCTGCGGGTCCGATGGCGACCGGGAGAGCCGCCGTCGGTCGCGTCCCGGATCCAGGACTTCTTCGGCATGGCCCAGGGGCCGATGCTGCCCGAGGGGGGCGGCCCTCTGCGTCTGCACCTCCTGGGCCCCGGGGGCCAGGCGGTCCAGGTGACGATGGACCTGGCATCCTTCTGGCGCGATCACTACCCCGCCGTGGCACGGGAGATGCGCCGCCGATACCCCAGGCACTCGTGGCCCGAGGACCCCGCCCGGGCGTCCCCCCCGGCTCCCGGACGCAGCCGGTGAGGGGTCCGATCAGCGGACGGGCTGGCGCATGAACGTCAGGTATTCCAGGTTGCGGATCCGGTTGCGGAAGACCCCCAGGGCCAGCAACATCGAAACCATCGTGGCCCCCAGGTAGCCGAACCCCTGGAACTCCCGCCCGACGCCGAGCGTCGCCCAGGTCAGCCCGCCATTGAGGCCCAGGAAGACCATCGACACCAGCAATGCCGATCCCCGGAAATCGAAGTAGAGGATCAGGATCAGCAGGACCAGCAGGCCCCCGTGGAAGAAGGCACCCAGGGTGGCCACCCGGAAGACCGGGACCTGTTCCGGGTCGATGCCCATCAGGGACACCAGGAACGGCATCACCAGGAAGACCAGCGTCGTCACCGCGCCCTGCCAGATCAGCACGGTCCGGGCTGATTCCCGCAGGACCTTCACCATCTCCGCCCGGCGCTGCTCGATCAGGTCCAGGGGCGCCTTCTGGAGGATCGTGCCGTAGTAGGACTTGTAGCGCAGGTAGAAGTCCGTCTCGATCCGCAGCAGGAAGATGGCCAGGGTCGGCAGCAGGGTCAGGTAGGCGATGAACATGGCCGAGTCGTAGGGGAAGTGGGTGTGGAGCCACGAGTGGATCGGCACGCCGTCGGGGCCGTACCAGAACAGGATCTTGTCCACCCAGATCCCCAGGTTGTACGTCACGCCGATGAGCGCCAGCACCGGGTAGCGCCGCAGGTGTCCCAGAAATTCGAAACTGAAGGACATCTGGAAGCGGTACTCGGCGAAGATCCGGTGCATCAGCAGCATCAGCAGCAGCACCTGGCCCATCAGGAAGCCCACCGAGAGACCGTCCAGGCCGAAGAAGCGGGAGAGGACCTGGGCCAGCAGGAACGAGGCCAGGTAGCCGATTGCGAAGGCGGCGACGATATTTGCGTAGTCCTTGGCCGCCGACAGGAACAGCATCTCGATCCAGACCACGGAGATCGTCACATAGAGCCCCAGGGTCACCACCTTCTGCAGGAACGAGAATTCCAGGAAATAGAGCGCGATGGCTCCGGTCAGGGTCTGGAACAGCACCGTGGTGGCCAGGGACCCCACGAAGGCCGGGACGACGGCCTCGGGGTCTCGGAGGTAGAAGCGGTCCGAGACGAAACGCGTCACGACGAGCTGGAGCATGCCCGTCGTGATCAGGCTGAAGCAGTGGACGTAGACCACCACGACGGTGAAGAGCTGGATGTCCCGGTCCTGCAATGCCGGCATCGCAAAGATCGACAGGGCGGCGAGCCCCAGGATGCTCACGATCCAGGGTCCCGAGAAGACCAGGGCGGCGTAGGTGTAGAGCTTCAGCCATTCGGAGAAGGTCCTGCGCTGGGCCATCTCCCGGAGCCGGAAGCCGATTCCCGCCATCGATCACCCCCCGCAGAGACCGCGATACACCCCGCGGTATTCCTCCAGCATCTTCCTTCGGATGTAGTAGCGGCCCACCCGTTCCCGGCCGGTCTCGCCCATCCGCCGGGCCATCTCCGGGTCCCGGAGCAGGGCCAGGATCGCGTCGGCGGTCTCCCGGGGCGACCGGACGTTGGTGATGAACCCCGCCGGTCCCAGGGCCTCGTCGTCGCTCCCGGACCCGAGGACCAGTTCCGCGCAGGCCCCGACGCTGGTGGCCACCACCGGGATTCCGACCCGCATCGCCTCCAGCAGCACGAAGGGCTGGGCCTCGGAGATGCTGGTCAGCACCAGCACCGAGATGGACGGGTAGTGCTCCTTCATGTCCACCGCGCCGGGAAAGTCGAAGACGGGCTTCAGCGACAGCACCTTGACCAGGCGCTGGCACTCCTCCAGATAGGACTCGTCCTCGTCGGTCCCGCCCAGGACCTCGAAGCGCACCTCCGGCATCTCCTCGTGGACCATCCGGGCGGCCCGGATGAAGGTCTTGACGTCCTTGATGGGCGCCACCCGGCCCACCATGCAGACCCGCGGTGGCCCCCGGAGCTTCTCCTGGCGAGCCAGGTGCATCGCGTCGTAGCGTTCCAGGTCGATGCCGTTGGGGATGATCTCGCAGCGGTCCGGCGGGGCGCCGCCCTGGATCTGCATCTGCCGGTTGCCCTCGTAAAGGGTGAAGATGCGGGTCGCCTGGGCATAGGACAGGCGCGAGAGGACCTCGAACTTCCGCATCCAGAGATTCTGCAGCGCGCCGACCTGCCGCGTGGGCACCAGGGAGGAGGTCCGCTCCCGGTAGATCCACTGGGCCTGGGTGATCTCGATCATGCGCTCGTTGGTGTAGATGCCGTGCTCCGTGAGGACCAGGGGGGCCCCGGTCCGGATGGAGGCCACGGCCCCCAGGAGGCCCGCGTACCCGGTGCAGGTGGCGTGGTAGAGGCGGGCCGGGGGGACCTCGGCATAGAGGACCCGGAACAGCGGCAGGGCCATGAACCGCAGGGTCCAGAAGTAGTCCAGGAACGAGAAGTCCGGGAAATGCTGCCGGTACCACTGGACCAGGAGGTTCCAGAAGGGCTTCCCGTGGAAGACGTCATAGGGGGTGATCGCCTCGGGAGACCGGGGGTCCAGGGCGTGGAGGAGGTCCCGGAAGCCCGAGGTGTCGTCCCGGGACAGGTCCTCCAGGAAACGGGCGACGGCCTCCCAGGATCGGCGCTTCTGCCGGAAACGGGGGCCTCTCCAGGGGATCGATTCCATGAGGGGGATCTGCTGGAACTGCAGCACGTTGGGCGGCAGCGTGTAGCGCATCTTCCGGGGGCTTTCGATCCCGACGCCGATGTGGACCAGGTGGAAGGAGACGTCCGACAGGCTGGTCACCAGGTCATGGATCCAGGTCGAGACCCCCCCGACCACGTAGGGATAGGACCCCTCCAGGATCATGCAGACGTCCGCCTTCATGGGTTGCCCAGCACCTCCTGCAGTTGGATCAGGCGCGGGTCCTCGGGGAATCTGCCGATCCCCTCCTGGACCCATCGCCGGGCCTCGCCCAGCCGTCCCGACGTGAAGGCCATCTCCGCCAGGGCGAGGAAGATCCCCGGGTCCCGCTGCTCCCGGTTCGCCAGGTCCTCCAGCACCTCCCGGGCCTTGTCCTGGCGCCCCAGGCGGCGATAGACCTCGCCCAGCAGCGTGTCCACCTCCGGCGAGTGTCTCGGGTTCAGGGCGGCCCGGTCCAGGGTCCGCTGGGCGATCTCGTGGAAATACGGGATGATGGCCTGGTCCAGGAGGCCCGAGGAGGTGTACTCCAGCACCGTCCGGGCCAGTTCCAGGTGCCGCTCCTCCTGGGTCGGATTGCGTTCGACCTCCCGGGTCAGGCGGAAGATCCGGTCATTGAACTCCTTCTCCATCTCCGAGAGGGCGTTGCTGGCGTAGTAGCGGATCTCCCGGGACTCGTCCGTGAGGGCCTGTTTCAGCAGGGCCACCGCCTCGGCCCGGGGAAGGCGGGAGAGGGAGAGGATGGCCCCTCGCTTCAGGGGGACGTCGTCGCCGGCCAGGATCTCCCGCAGCGGCGCGATGTCCACCTCGGCCTTCAGGAAGAGGTCCGGTTCCAGGGCGCCTCGTTGGGGCAAGGCGATGGGGTCGTAGGAGATGTACTGCTGGAAGTCCTTCAGGAGGTCCCCGCCTCCCGCCTTCCGGCCCTGCATTGCGGCGTAGATCGCCAGGAAGCCCAGGAACCCGAACAGCGGCAAGGGCAGCGTCAGGCTCAGGCCCAGGACCGCCCAGGCGCGATCCGAGGGGTCCCGGAAGTTCCAGGGGCGCACGAGCCCCACGGCCAGCAGCGTCAGGGCCAGCAGGTGGGCTCCCAGGGGGAGCAGGACCCGCCAGAAGGGGGAGAGGCCGAAGTCGTGCAGCAGCAGCACGAGGGCCTCGGCCTCCAGGACCGATTCCAGCGCAGCCAGCATCAGGCCGGATGGCGTCGTGGTCCGTTCCATATCCCCTCCGGTTCTCCCGGGGCGAACCTCAGTGGGCCTCCCGCAGGTCCAACCGCTCCGCGTACTCCATCAATCGGGCCTCGGACAGGGGCTCCGAGGCGGTCGTCGTGGCCAGTCCCATCCGGATCGTGAGGCGGTCGAACCGGGACCCGTATCCCCCGAAGGTCTTTCGGAAGGCCTCGTTGATCCGGGCGGTGACGACCAGGGCCTGATGGGGCGTCGTGGACGGCAGGATCAGGCCGAAGAAGCCCGGCTCCCGGTGGATGCCCACCACGTCCATCGTCCGCAACAGGCGCTTCAGGAGGGTGCCGGTCTCCCGGAGGAAGATCCGCTGATCCCCCGGCGTCAGTTCCTGGAACTGGGGGCAGTGGACCACGAGGTAGGCGCAGTTCCCCCCGTAGCGGCGCACCCGCTGGGCCTCCTCCGTGAGCCGCCGGGACAGGAAGCGGAAGTGGAAGACCCCCGAGACCGGGTCGTCCACCCGGGCCTCCTGGGCGTCTCCCAACTGCCGGGCGTCCCCCATCGTCTTGCCGGCCCAGCCCGCAATCGTGTGGAGGTGGTTGAGCGTCATCTGGTTCAGGCGAAGGAAGGGGATTCGCTCGATCACGAGCAGCGCGAGGACCTGGTCCCGATGGGGTTCGATGATCGGGGCGCAGGCCACGATGTCCGTGGTCGTGTCGGGGTCCATCGATGCCATGCTGGCCACCTGCCTCCGCGTCAGAGCCGCCTGGACCGCCGGGTGGCTCCCGTCCAGCCGGTGAGGGAACTCGTCGGGGCGGTCCCAGCCCCGGGAGAGGCGCAGTTCGAAGGCCTCGGGGGTCGGCTGCCCCAGCACGCCACCGGGAGCCTCCACCGCGAGGTAGATGGCGAACTTCTCGGGCATCACGAACCGTTCCACCAGGTCCAGGATCGCCGGGCAGGCCTCGTCGGGGGTCTGCGTCGCGAGGCGCGTGGCGGTTTCGGAGATCCGGACCAGGGGGTCGTCGGAGGCCAGGACCCGCTGCTGCAGTTCCTCCTTGACCTTCTCGAGGACCTGCGTCCGCTGCCGGGTCTCCTCGAGTTCGGCCCGCAGCCGCCGGACCTCCTGTCCCAGGGTGGTGACGTCCCGGTTGGCCGCCTCCCGGATCTCCCCCAGCAGCAGGCCCAGGATCACGAAGAGGTAGGCCGGCAGGAACAGGGCGAAGTCCGAGGTCTGACGCACGGCCTCCAGGTCCCGGCCCCAGAAGACGTACCCCAGGTAGACCGCCGCGGCCAGGATCCCCGTGATGAAGCCGTCGAAGGTGCCGTAGCGGGAGGCCACCAGGATCACCAGGAACAGGAAGGGATGGGGGTTCACCGAGAGATAGCCCGGGTCGTCCGGAAAGGCGAACCAGTTCAGGACGATCAGCAGCAGGAGCCCCACCAGTGCCTCCGTGAGGCTGTGGATCTGCCGGGTGTATCGAGAACGTGTCCAGGTCTCCGCCGCCATCTTCATTTCTCCGATTGGGTCCGGGGACTCCCGGCCAGGCCGGACGGCTCACAGGTCGCGGTCAATGTCGAGGCCTCCATGTCCACCAGGTGACGCCCAGAGGCCGGGTGGGACGTCCGGGGGCGTCCGCCGGTCCAGCGGGGGCGACACCCCGGCGGCAACCGGACCAGGAGGGGCAGGGACCCCGGATGGCCCGAGGCCCGCCGGACCTCCAGAATACCCGGTCCCGGGCGATCGATTCGCAGGCCTGTCGCGGCCTCCAGCCGGACCATCCCGGCCGCCTCCAGGGCGGTCATGGGTCGCAGGTAGCCGAAGCGGGTCACCAGTTCCCGGCAGGCCTGCTCCCAGGCGGCCTTCAGGGACCCCCAGGGCAGCCCTCCGGAGCGTTCCGGGTCCAGGGCGTCGTCGGGGTGCAGGAAGTGGGAGGAGACCACCTGCAAGAGGAGTCCGTTGACCAGGCCCATCGCCGCCTCGCCCTCGAGGCGCATCCCCGCCCAGGTCCGGGGAAGGGCCACCAGGGAGGGCTCCTCGGTGTCGATGCCAAGGTCCTGGGAGGTCTCCACGTCCGACCCCGAGAGGACCGATGCCAGCACCTGCACCTCGGGGACCGCCTGCACCAGGGCCCGCTTGCCTGCCCGGTCGATGTAGTCGTTGGGCGGGACGTAGACTGCCGGGCGGTTCTCTGGACCGAAGAGGTCCAGGTATGCCTGTCGGGCCGCCCGGAACGACTCCCGAAGGGCGCCTTCCCCCGGGAAGGGGCGATTCACCCCGCCCGAGAGTGCCGGGGAGACGTGGGTGATGCCGTGGATGCCGATGGGGAGGCCCTGGTCGATCAGGCGTCGTGCCATCTCCAGCGAGGACTCCCGGGTCGGGCCGGGCCAGGGTTCCCCGTAGGGGCCCTCGGTGCGGTCGTCGTAGGTGAAGACCGCCAGGACCGTCGGTCGGAGGTCGTGGCGCCGGGAGAGGTCCAGCAGGGTCCCGAGGAAGTCGTCGAGGTAGAACCGGATGTCCGACTTGCCCATCGCCGGCAGTTCCCGGCCGGTCATGGGCAGGGGGCAGTCGTCGACGAACTCGAGGCGAGCCGCCAGCACTGGCATCGCAAACATCCCCTGCCCGTCGAGCAGGGCCTGGGCCAGGATGCCCAGGTAGGCCCGGTCCGCGAACTCCCAGACCCCGAGGGCCGAGACCTCCCCTGCATCCTCCCGGCAGCGCCATGCCAGGGGCACCTCGGGGCCGGCCCCCGGCGCGGCCCGGCCCCGGATCCAGGCCGTGCAGGACTTCCGGATGGCCGGTGCCAGGGCATTCCAGGCATCCTCGTCGTCCACGGTCACCTGGAAGCCGTCCAGTCCCGGAAAGGCCGAGGCCTCGAACTGCAACTGACGGATGCGGGCGGGGACCGCCGGGGCTCCGGGAGTCCCGCCGATCACCGGGGCCAACTGGGGGTTCCGGAGGGGCAGGGGCGCCACCACGCGCCCCCCTTCCGAGAGGTACTGGGTCAGCAGGCCCTTCAGGTATCCGTCGAGGGGCGAGGGGACCTCCGGCAGCGCCAGCACGACGGATCGGAATCCCCGGAGGTCGCAGGGACGCAGCCAGGCCCCCTGGTCCACCTGCACCGTGGCCAGGGAGATCCCGAGGTAGGAGGCGGCCTGGGAGAGGCTCTTCAGGACCCGGCGGGAATCGCTGGACGAAGGGTCGTGGATCACGAGCGGGGTGCCTGGCGCCCGGGGCCCCAGGGCCAGGGCCTCCTCCAGGAAGGGCCGGAGGTCCAGACCGGACCGGAGCCTCGGGGGGTCGTCTTCGACAAAGAGATACCGTGTGAGCGCCAGGCCCCCCATGGCGCTGGTGAAGACCGGAGCCGACCGGGGTTCCGCGGGGTCGGTGCGCTGCCCCGAGACCCAGAGGTGGACATCGGGCCGGATCGGCGTGATCTGGAAGAAGTGCCGGACGTCCTGGGCCCGTACGGCATCGGGGGCCCCGAGGCGCGGGTCCTGCACCCGGGTGGTGAAGCGGGTGGGGTCGTCGGTCCACCAGGCGTCGTAGCGGACCCCCAGCGGGCGGAAGACCCGGTTCACCTCCTCGGCCGGCAGGAAACTCCCGTCCCGGTCCTCCTGGAATGCGCCGAAGGAACCCAGCACCACGTAGCGGATCCCGTGCTGGATCAGGTCGGCGGCGAAGGCCACGTGGGCCCGCGCATCGGGCATCCGACCGTCTCGGAATCCCGTCACGACGCCCCGGATGCCCGAAAGGTCCCCGGGAGCCCCCTCGGCCCAGTCCCACCAGCGAACCCCGAGGCCCATGGCCGCGAGGGTCTCGGCCACCGGTCCCACCAGGGGATTCCGGTCCTCCCGGGCTTCCTCCCGGGAGTCGTAGATCAGCAGCACCCGGTCGCCGGGAACCAGCGCCAGTGTCTCGGCCTCCCGAAGGGGCGAGGCCGCCACCGGACCGGCCAGCAGCACCAGGGGCATCAGCCAGGGCAGGGGGCTGCGCACCCTCGGACGATTCCGCCAGGGCGCGTTTCGCCAGCCGGAAGGAGCGATGGCTTTGTTGCCATCGCGACATCGTCGCGCCTCCGGATGGGCGGAGCCCTTCCCCTCCTTCCGAGGATGGCCTTGGGCCGGCACACGGCGAATGCTGGGGCGGCGGGTCACGAGCCCTCCTCCCGTCGGTCCTGATCCGGGTCAGGCCTTGCCTTCCTTGCCTTCTTTCGACAAGGCCCGGAGGCGCAGGATGATCAGCAGGATGAGGACCGGGGTCAGCACGAAAAAGACCAGATAGGCCATGTTGTATCGTGGGGCCACCGAGGCCGGCTGAGGCACCTCCAGCACCGGGACCAGTTTCCCCTCCCGGTCCTCGAAGCGAACCTTGGCCGGGTCGAAACGCTGGACCGCGTCCTGTTCCGGCGGAGGGAGGAGCACCTTCAGTTCATCGGGGTCCAGCACCGCCGCGAGGGTCCCCCGGACCCACTCCACCTTGCCGGACTGATAGAGGTGGGTCGAGGCCCGCAGCAGTTCCCGGTCGCCCGTTCCGGTGACCGCCAGCACGCGCTGGCCCTCGGGACGACGGACCAGGGAGAGGAAGCCGGCGGTCTTCCAGAGGTCCTCCCGTCCCAGGGGTTCCCGGTTCACCATCTCGGGCGGAAGCAGGGACGAGAGTTCCGGCTGCCCTTGCAACTGGCTGATGGGACCGACCAGGATCAGGTTCCACTGGGCCCGTTGCTCCGGGGAGAGGGACTGGAAGGGGCCGAAGAAGAGGTCCACGAAGTTCGGGGACCGGAGGCTCTGGCTCAGGTAGGCCACCACGTTGAAGGCCGCCGTCAGGATGCCCGGGGTCGGCGACCCGGCCAGCACCATGGCCAGCCGGTCGAAGCGGTTCCACCGGAGCAGCATGTAGGGGTAGTTGGCCAGGGTCTCGCCGCTGGCGCTGTCCACCGGCAGGTAGAGCAACGTGTCGTTGTGCAGGGAAAACCAGGCCATTTCCGGGTGGTTGTAGTAGCAATCGGGATCCCCGATGTCCAGGAACAACTCCAGTTCAAAGGTCAGGAAGCGGGTATTCAGGTACTCGATGGGGATCTTGATGTCCCAGGTGTTCCGGGCGGCCGTCTCTCGGCTCAGGCGAAGGCTCCGGACCGGCTCCCCGTTGACCCGCAGGAGCAGAGACGAGGACTGGGGAAGCAGGACCTCGCTGTGGCTCATGCTCAGGCGCAGGAAGGCGCCGTCCTTCACCTTGCCGACGAAGGGGTTGGGCAGCGTGAAGGAGATCGAGTGGTAGAACTTGCCCCGGGCCAGCAGGTCCGACATCTTGAGGTCTTTCAGGCGGACCAGGAAGGCCGCCTCCTCCTCCGCGATGGGGGCGGTCTCGAAGTAGGGGGCCTTGTCGAAGACCGCGGCGGGACCCTTCAGGGCCGCGAGGCTGGCGGGGGTCCGCAGGTGCGACGACAGCAACTGGAGGGCGGCGTCGTCCCGTCCGGTGGCCACCAGCAGCCGCCGGAAGGGATTCAGCGGGGAGGCGAACTCCATGAGCACGCCCCCAGGCTCCTGGGCCAGTTCTCCGAGGGGGGCAGGGACCTTCCACGGGGCCCCGGTGGCTCGCTTCACGACCTCGGGTCCGCCGGCAATGATCACCTGCCTGGACCGGACGTCGGCCGGGTCCGCCTGGTCGATGGGCACCACCCGGAACTCGCCGCTGCCCACCCCGATTCCCTGCCCGAGGGCCACGGCCAGCGCCCCGATCAGGTCCATCTCCGCCTGGGAAGGAGACGGGGACGTGAGCACCACCGCGTGGACCCGCTCCTTCTCCTCGGTGTAGAGCAGGTCGGGATTCGCGTAGTCCTGGGGAAAGCCCTGGAGGTCGGGACGGATCTCCTTCTCGTTGTAGTTCACCACGAGCCGGGACTCCCGCTCCAGCAGGGTCCACAGGGCCGGGTTGTGCACGTCATCGCAGAGGTCCTTCAGTTCGGACCGCATCTTGATCACGAGGGTCAGCACGTTCATGCCACCCTTCAGGAAGCGCCCCGGGATCGGCAGGTTCAGCACCGCGTTCCGCAGATTCGTGTTGTCCAGGTAGATGCTGTCCACGGCGCTGCCGTTCACCAGCACGCTCAGGGTGGACAACTGTCGGACCAGGATGGGGGTATGGGAGAACCGGAGTTCCAGGGCCGCCGGCTGCGGGAACTCCCAGTCCTCCGACAACTCGAACCAGAACTCCTTGGTGATGTAGACCCCCTTCACCGTGGCGTTCTGTCCCTGCATGAAGTCGATCGAGACCGTTCGGGCCGCGATGTCGGGGCTTGCGGCCAGCACCGCCAGGACCGCGAGGCCCTGGAGCCCGATCAGGAAGGAGGATCTGGTCATGGTCGGTCCCACCCTCTGCGAGGAACGATGGAAGGCTAACAGCATTCCTGCCTTTGGACAAGCGTCTTCCAACCCCTGCGATGCCTGCATGGTTCCTGGAACAGACCGGGATCGGGTCCTCAGAACCGGAAGGCGGCCCGGGCGATCACCGAGAGGGTGGAGAGGCGCCCCACGGGGACTCCTCCCAGGGTGGTGGTGTCCGGGCGGCTTCCGCTCCAGATCGGCGCGTTGACCGCGAGGGCCAGACGGAAGAAGGCGATGTGGAACTGGAGGCCGCCGGTGACCGAGAGGACGTCGAAGGCCTCGGCGTTCTTGAGGGAGACCATGCCGTTCAGTTCCGCCAGGATGTTGATGAAGATCCGGGGAAGCACCACGGTGCCCAGGCCGTACTTGAGCACGTGGGTCGAGGCGTGGACGGGATGATCCCGGACTCCGATTCCGGCCAGGTACTCCAGGTGTGCCATCACCGCGATCCATCCCCCGACGTCGAGGCCCACCACCAGGTAGGGGGCCAGGGTCAGGTACTGGTGCAGCACCTTCGGGGCCTGGAAGAGGTCCGCCCGGGCGGAACGGTCGGCGGCTCGGGTGCCTGTCGGGAGGTAGCCCGTGAGGCCTCCGGTGACCCCCAGCGCCAGCCCCTGTAGGGACCAGGCGCCCCCGGACCGGAGGTCCACCGTCATGTTGCCGAAGTCTGCATCCGTTGCCCCATCGCCGACTCTCACGGTGAAGGGGAACGAGAGACCGACCTCGACGTAACGGGTGTTCAGCGACGCGAAGGGCTCCATGAGCAGGTTCACGGCGTCGTCGGCCCTCGCGGCGATGCGGGCCGCCTGGACCGCCTGGCGCCGTTCCTCGGGGGTCGATTTCGACACGTAGGAGGCGACCGTGTCCAGGACGTTCGGGTCCGTGACACCGGCCTCCCGCAACTTCTGGACCACCTGGTCCTTTGTGAGGGAGGCGGCCGCCTCCATCTGGTCCCAGGTGGCGTCAGGGACCTTCGCCAGGGCATCGAATCCCTGCTGAACCGCCTCCTCGCAGTTCGGGACGCCCGCGGCGCAGGCCTTCTCGGTGGCCTGCTGCTCCAGTTCCTTCTTCACCGTTCCCAGGGCTGCCGCCATGGGCGACACCCCGATGTCCAGGCCGACCCGGAATCGCCGGGTCTCCACGGCCGGCTTCAGGCTGCGGCCCGTGAGCATCTCGGCCCCGTCGAAGGGCTTGTGCTTCGCCAGGACGCCCGCCGGACACGCCAGCAACACCACCAGGACCCACCACCGTCTCATGGGAGTCCCTCCCGCTGGAGGTTTGAGACGCGACCATTCTAGGAGAATCGGGGCCCTCCTGCCCAGGGGCCCCTCACGGGGCCGGTGCGGCCGGCGGCGGTGGGGGCGGGATCTGCCTGCGGCTGTAGGAGTAGCCGAAGGTCAGCAGCAGCATGTTCTGGACCTGCCAGTCCTGGACCAGCTGGGGCTGCCGGAGGGCCTTCAGGATGTAGTCCAGGGAGGCCCACTCGACCAGCTTGAAGGAGAGCATCGCCCCCAGTTCCACGTTGGTCAGGTCTCCGAGGTTCCGCTTGTCCCCCGCGGCCTTGTCGCTGCGGTAGAACGGCACCAGGACGTCTCCGTAGGCCCGGTACTTGACCTTCCCACTGTAGGCGGTCCCGCTGAGGGCCATTCCTGCCTCCAGGCCGGCCTGGACGTAGGACGACAGGCGAATCACCTCGATCCGGTCCGCCGTGGTGGCATCGTCCTTCAGGGCATACTGGCCGTCGGCGAAGACCTGGGTCGATCCGCCACCGACCAGGATCAGGATGTCCAGATAATCCTTCCGGTAGGGGTTCAGGAAGATGCCCGCCGACTCCCGCAGCGTGGTGGGCAGGAAGGACTCCGAGAGGCGGAAGCGCTTGCCGGTCTCCTGGCGCGGATTGCCGGTGTCCGGGTCCGTCTCGTTCTGGATCTCATAGAGCGTCGGGGTCGCCCGGTAGTCGGCCCCTTCGAAGATGGCCGTCAGGACTCCGGCCCGGACGAAGGGGCCGACCCAGGGGGCCTTCACCGGGTGGTAGTAGTAGGCCGTCTCGAAGCGCAGCGTGTCGGCGGTCTTCATCAGGGCCCGGACCGGCGGACCATAGGAGAAGGTCTCCAGCAGGCTCAGGGAGTTGCGCCAGTCATGCTCCCCCAGCAGGTATCCGATGTCCCCGTCGAAGGCCCCGCCGATCTGGAACTGGTTGCCCTCCTGTTGACCCACGACCTTGCGGTTGTTGGTGAAGTTCACGTTGGCACCGACCCGGAGGGACCCGTGCCATCCAGGCTGGTCGTCGGCCGGAGACGCCGGCGGGGCCACGTATTCCTTCTCCAGGGCCTGGGCCACGGTCGAACACGCCAGGATTCCCAGGAACAGCATCCGAGAGGTGCGTCTCATCCCATCCTCCTGCTTGCGGTGGCCATCGAGTCAGGCACAACCGTATCACGGATCGCCTGCAGAGTGAAAACCAGGCTCGTCGATCAGCGGAAGGAGAAGGCCACGGAGGCCGCGGCGCCGCCCGGGATGGGGGTCACCGAGGGGATGGCCCGGGGGAGGGAGAGACTCGTGGAGGGATCAGGGGCCGGACGGGACGGGAAGGCCGTGAAGGCTGCGATGACCGCTCCGGCCCCGGCGGCCATCAGCCCGACGCCGTACCATCCCTCGTGGTAGTCGGAGCCCTGGGCCACCTTGCCGCTGCCCTTCATGCCGAAATACCACCCCGACAACCCGGCCCCGGCCAGCAGCGCCGCCGATCCCAGGCCGAAGGTGACCCATTTCCCGACGGAGGGTCTGGCCGGTTCCGGGGCCCGGGTGACCTCGAGGGGCGAACCCAGTCGACAGGAGACCTCGAGCACCTGTCCAGGCGCGACCTCGAACATCGTCGCAAACGGGGCGTGTCCCGGCTTCACGCACAGGATCTTCCGGCGCCCGGCACCGACCTCGATGGGAGCGGTCCGGTTCGACGTTCCGGGCACCCCCTCCGGCGCGAACTCGCGGTCGTCCAGGCGGACGATGGTCTCCTCGAAGGAGTCCTGGTCCGTCGTGATGACCACCTGGCCCATCAGGCGTTCCAGGGACACCGCGACCCGGTGGGGGCCCTTGGGGGGCACCGCATGGTCCTCCACACGACTTCGATGGCCCGGGGCCTGGAACTCCAGGCGATGGAGGCCAGGTGTCAGGCGCAAGGTCGCCGGGAGACGGTAGGTCGCCACCTGGTCCACCGTCACCTCGGCCCCCGGGGCATCGGCCTCCAGCAGCACCTCGACAGGGTTGGCCTGGCGGGCCTTCAAGGAATCGATGGCCTTCTGGACCCGCGCCTGCATCTTGGGGTCGTCCCGGGGGATGGACTGGTAGACGGCCAGGGCCTCCCCAAGCCGGCCCAGGCGGTCCAGGCACTCGGCCTTCCGGAGCAGGATCTGGGGGGCCGGGAAGACGGCCTGTGCCCGATCGAACCACTCCAGGGCCTTCACGCAGTCCCCCGCCTCCATGGCCGCGCGTCCTTCCTTGAAATAGGTGAAGGCCTCCAGTTCCTCGGGGCTCTGGGCCCGGGAGACGAGCGGGGCCATCACCAGGCCGGCAAGCACCATCCAGGAGGACGCTCTCATCGTGGCCCCCTCATTCATCCCAGTTCACCGCGGGTTTCTTCGTGGGCCGGGCCGGGGTCGGTCCGGGCTCCGGTCCCGGCTTGCGTCTGACCCCGGGGGTTCTTGCCGCGGGCGCCGGGGCGCTGGTTCCCTTCTGCAACTGCCATGTGAGGTCGCGCCTCCCGGAGGAGGCCAGGTCCTGGGGCAGCAGGGTCACGGTCAGGTCCCGATAGCCGGGGGCCTTCAAGGTCAGGCGCAGCAGCGGGTCCGTCGGGCGGATCGTCAGACGGTACGGGGTCCGGCCCCGGGGCGTGCCATCGAGCAGGACCTCTGCTCCCGGTGGGTCGGTCAGGAGGCTGACCTCCAGGGGTTCGGCGGCGGGGGATGCCGCCGCTGTCGGCGCGGGGCTCGAAACGGCAGGCGCCGCAGGGGCGGCAGGCGCCGTGGTCGACGGGATGGCGCCGTCCGGGGCCGGGGAGGGCTCGGCGACTGGCTCCGGTCGGGGCGGCTCCGGGTCGCCCGGCGACCGCGAGACGACCGCCGGAACGGTCCCGGTGGATTCCGGGGCCACGCCGGACGGGGTCCGGGACCCCACAAACCACCACCCGGCTGCCCCGGCTCCCGCCAGGACGACCAGTCCAACGGCCACCCGGACGGCCCTCGAGGCCCCGGAACTCGGCGTCGGACCACCCGCCGTCGCCAAGGGGCCGGGAGGCCTGGCGGGTCCCGGGGCCGCCGCGGGGATCGACCCGATGGCCTCCTCCTTCGGCAGCAGCAGGGTCTCGGGAGGGCCATCGGACAGGAAGACGATGTCCTCTTCCGTCTGGTTCCGGGTTGCCTGGGGCCGGGGGGCCACGGGAACCTGGGGAATTGGTGTCGCCGGGCCTGGCCCCTGGGGAGGGGGAGTCGCGGTCCGGACCTCCCGCGGGATCTCCAGCAGCACCGTGGCCGCCTCGGGAACCGGTTCCGATGGCCCGGTGGCCGGCAGCAGGGGCAGGACGCGATCCGGCAACGGGGCGAGGCGATCGGCGGCCTCCAGCCACTTCTGCATCGTCTGGGGGCGTTGGTTCGGGTCTTTTTCCAGCATTCCCGCCACCAGGTCATCCAGGTCCTTGGGGACGTTTCCCACGCGGTGGGAGAGCCTGGGGGCCGGGTCATGGATGTGGCGCATCACGATGGCCACGGGGGTCGATGCCCGAAACGGCGGATCTCCGGTGATCATCTCCACGAGCATGCATCCCAGGGAATAGAGGTCGGCCCGACCGTCCACGGCCCGCTCCAGGGCCTGTTCCGGGGCCAGGTAGAGAGGGGTCCCCAGGAGGTCCCCGGCCCGGGTCAGGGGCTCCTCCCCGGGCTGTTCCGACAGGAACTTCGCCACCCCGAAGTCCAGCACCTTCACGAAGTCCGCCTCCCCGTGCAGGCGGGTCAACAGGATGTTCTCGGGTTTCAGGTCCCGGTGGACCAGCAGTTTCCCGTGGGCCTCGGCCAGGGCTCGGGCGACCTGCCGGCCGATGTGCAGGGCCTGAGTCGGCGGGAGGCGTTTCTCTCGATCCAGCACGTGGCGCAGGGAGTCCCCCTCCAGGTACTCCATTGCCAGCCACAGGAAGCCCTCCGAGGACCGGCCGGCGTCCAGCACCCGGACCGTGTTCGGGTGGTTCAGGCGCGCCGTGGCGCGGATCTCCTGGAGGAAGCGCCGGGACCTGGGTTCGTCGCCCCCGATCGGTTCCTTCATCACCTTCAGGGCCACCACCTGTTCGGTCACCAGATGGGTCGCCCGGAAGACCACGGCCATGCTGCCGCGGCCCACTTCGGCCTCCACCCGGAAGCGGTCCTCGAAGATCTGGCCGGTCAGGGAGGTCGGGTCGTGCATGGATGCTCCGTCACGATGGTCTCAAGGAGTCTTCCGTCCTCGCCGCCGGGCGGGGGTCCGCCTCGCGGCCAGGGACTCCCGCGCCGGGTCTTCGCTCTCCACGGCGGCCCCGGGGCATCGCCGCTCCAGTTCTGCGACCCGCCGCTGCAGGTCCTCGACGTCCCGGCGCAGCGGCGCAAAGGATCGGATGGCCGCGAGCATGGTCTGGAACCGATCGTCCGCCCGGCGCTGGAAGTCCTCGATCGCCCGGCTGGTCCCCGTCAGGAACTCGCGGACCTCCTCGGTCTCGGACTGGATCAGGCGCTGGACGGTCCGTTCGGCCTCTTCCCGAATCGTGGCCACCGGGGCCAGTTTCTCCTTCAGGTACTCCCCGGAGGACTGGAGCAGGGTCGCCAGGCGATACCCCTGGAACGGGGACCGGGTCCGCTTCTCTTCCCCGACGAGCACCTGGGCGATCGTCACTCCGGTGATGTCCTCGCCGGTCTTCGAGTCCACCACCCGGACCTCCCCGCCGGCCTTGAGGAAGGCTCCAATCTCTTCCAGGGTGATGTAGCGGCTGGCCTCCGTGTCGTAGAGTTTCCGATTCGGATACCGGCGGATGGTCTTCATGGCCTCCCTTTCCTTCCGGAACGGCAGGGGGATTGTAGCGCCCTTTCGGGATTTCCGGTCAACCGGTGTCGGATTCCCGGAGGGACCGCTGGACCGCGACGGTCACGGGCGCCAGGATGCCGGGACGATGCCGGTGACCGTCGACTCGGGAAGGTCTCCGACCACCGTCTGGACCAGCCCTTCCGCGGGGTAGGTGACCACGGTGAGCCCGTCTCGCTGGCCGATGCGGGCGGACCGGGGCAGATCCTCCCCGTCCGGGGCATACTGGGTCACGCTGAGGGGGTGTCCCGAGGCGTCGTAGAGATAGACCACCGCGGGCCGCGTCCCGACCCGGGCGATCCGGGCCCCCAGCAGCCGGACGCCGGGCTGGTCCGGCAGGGGGATGCGGACCGGAAAGGGAACGCGTCCCTGCAGGAAGGACACCACCGTGGCCCGGTCCCCCTGGACCTCCGGGCCCGAGACCGCCAGATGGGCCGCCACGGCATGGTCCTCCAGGGGCTTCAGGTCGTCGGGTCGGGGCCACAGGACCCACCCCAGGGGCAGCACCAGGACCAGGGAGGCCGCCAGGGCCAGGGTCCCCCGCCAGCCGGGTGCCCGATGGGTCCTCAGGCGATGGACCACGGACTCCCGGAGACTGCTCGGTGCCCGGACCTCGCCAAGGCGCTGGCGCACCAGGGTTCGGAACCGGATCCACTCCGTCACCTGGATGCGGCAGGAGGGGCAGGCGGCCAGATGGGCCTCCATCCGGAGGCGCTCCTCGGGGGCCATCTCCCCATCGAGGTAGAGGTCCTCGTAGCGAATCGCCTCTTCACAGGTCATGGCGTCCCTCCCGCGTGGCAACCAGGGGGATGACCTGGCCCGGCCCCCGGTTCGGCGCCTCGTGGGGGCGCTCCTGCAGTGTCTCCTGGAGGATGCCCAGTGACTCCCCGAGCAGCGACCGGAGCATCCTGCGTCCTCGGTGGATCCGGGACATCACGGTCCCGATGGGGGTCCCCATCACCTCAGCGATCTCCTGATAGGAGAGACCCTCCACGTCGGCCAGCACCACCGCCTCCCGGAAGTCCCGGGGCATGCGTCCCAGGGCCTCCTCGATCCGGTCCCGGGTGGCGGCCAGGAGGACCGCATCCTCGGGAGAGCGATAGAACGGCCGGTCCTCCCATCCCAGTTCCTGGATGGCGCCCAGGGACTCCTCCAGGTCCACCTCCCGGCCATCGGTCCGGCGGCGGTTCAAGAAGACGTTCTTGAGGATCCGGAAGAGCCAGGCCTTGCAGCGGGTCCCCTCGGTGTAGGAGTCGAAGGCCCGGAATGCCCGCAGCATCGTCTCCTGGACCAGGTCGTCCGCCTCGGCGGCGTCGCGGGTCAGGGCCAGGGCGAAGCGATAGCAGGCATCCAGGTGAGGCAGGGCCTCGCGCTCGAAGCGCCTTCGTCGGTCTGCGTCATGGAAGGGCCACATCGGGAACCTCCACCAGCCGGTCGGAGAACACCCGACCGGCCACGGTCATTCCCGCGGGGAGTCCTCCGGAGATGGTCACCCGCAGATGCAGGGACAGGAGGGAAGTTCGACAAGGGGAATCAGGACGCACTTCACGGCGAGACAGCCGATCTGGGGCGGCGTGGGGACGCAGACGACTCCCTGGGCGTCGCACCAGTCGCCCCCTGTAACGCACTTGCCTCCCGAGCAGGTGTCGTTGACCGTGCACCCGTTGTTGTCGTCACAGGGAGCGCCGTTGTTGGGGGTGGAGGTGCAGGTGCCGGTCTTGGGGTCGCACCGCTCGTTGATCGTGCAGATGTTGTCGTCGGTGCAGTCCTTCAGGGGTCCCGAGATGCAGGACCCGTTGCTGCAGTAGTCGTTGATCGTGCAGGGGTTGCCGTCCTCGCAGGGGCGCGTGTTGTTGTTGTGCATACAGGTCCCGCTTCCCGGGTCGCAGAAGTCGTCGGTGCAGGGGTTGCCATCGTCGCAGTTCTTCTGGGTGCCGCCCTTGCAGATGCCGGAGGCATCGCAGTAGTCGTTGATCGTGCAGGGGTTCAGGTCATCGCAGGGGCCCTGGTAGGGTTCGAAGACGCACTCCAGGGAGCCGGGGTCGCAGAAGTCCTTCGTGCAGGGGTTGCCGTCGTAGCAGAGTCCTTCGTCGGTCTGGCCGTCGCAGTTGTCGTCCATGCCGTTGCAGGTCTCTCGGGTGGGCACTCGGGCGTCGCAGTTGGCGATGGCCCCCTGGATGCAGTCTCCCTGGCCCATGCAGGTCCCGAACTCGTTCTGGCGGGTGCAGGGGAACTTGCCCTGCAACTCGTCGGTGAGCCCGTTGCAGTCGTCGTCGATGCCGTTGCACAACTCGGACGCCGGCGTCCGGGCGTCGCAGTCCGTCAGACCGTTGATCAGGCACCGCCGGACCCCCGTGCAGATTCCCTGGTCGTTGGCCCGGAAGCACTCGGTCTGGAGGCCCAGCGTGATGGCCCTGCCGGAGCACTGGCACTCGCCGTCGTTCTCCGGGACGCACTGCCGGGCCGTGCCGCCGGAGGGTTCCTTGACGTCCTGGCAGACGTAGCCCTGGGGACAGCGCCCGTCCCCCTGGCAGTCGGCGCCGCAGAACTTCCCGTTGGTCCCCCGGTCGATGCACAGGGCCGTCCCGCCGGTGAAGTCGCTGTTGCAATCCTTGGTCTGGAGGCAGGGGTCGCAGAGGGTCAGGAACAGGGGCGTGCAGATCGAGATGGGCTCGCCGCCGATGCTGATGGTCTTGCACGTCCAGTCTGCGGGGCAATTCTCCACGCAGGTCTTCGTGCAGATCCGGCCCCGGGGGGACTCGACGCAGAACCCCGAGTTGCACTGGGCGTTGTCGGTGCACGGATAGCCGAACTCCCCGGGCTCTGGCGGGACGTCCTCCTCCGCCGTGGTGCCCTCGTCCGCAAGGGGCAGGTCCCGCCCCTCGTCCGATTCCAGGTCCGACCGCTCGTCGATGCCCAGGTCCTGGACTCCGAGGTCCCTGCCGGGGCCCGGGTCGATTCCCGGTTCAGAGCCGTTGCTGCCGCCGCAGGCGAGCAGTCCCGAGAGCAACAGACCACCAAGCCGGAAGGATGCGCGAGACATGGAACTCCCCCCCAAGTGCGACTGTAGGATAGAGAAAAAGCCGGGTCTGCACAACCGGTTGGGTTCGTCTCGGGTTTCGACCCAGGAGCGTTCAGCCCGGGCCACGTCTTCAGGGCGGCCCCGAGAGGGGATGCTGCCGCTGCAGCAGGCGGCCTCGACAATCCTCCGGGGCCAGGGTCGGGCGGACCTCCCGATAGGCCTCGCAGGTCCGGGCCAGGCGGTCCTCGGTCCGGGGCACGAACGCCAGGCCGTTGAACAGGACGTCCGCCTCGTCCTGGTGCAGCCCCGAGTCGTGCAGCAGCCGGGCCAGGGCGAGGCGGAACTCCCACTTGGCCGGGGCGATCTCGATGGCCCGATGCATCGCCAAGACGGCCCCCGGTCCGTCCCCTTCCCGGGCTCGGGCCATGCCCAGATTCGCCCACATCAGGGCATTCCGGGGGAAGACCCGGAGGGTCGCCATGGCGATGGTCCGGTCGTCGCGCCAGTCCCGGTCCCGGATGGCCGTCGCCGCGGCCAGCAGCAGCAGGAGTCCCATCACGAGGACCGGGGCGGTGCGTCTTCGGGCGTGCCAGACCCAGGCCAGACCCAGCCCGCCCAGGAGGTGCACTCCGACGCTGGCCCCGTAGGCCAGTCGTTCCGCCATCGGGATCATCAGGGGCACCAGATGGGTGGCCGGCAGCAGGAACACTGCGGTCCAGGCCAGGGCCCAGCCGGCGGATCGACGGTCCGGGTCGTCCCGGGTCAACAGCCAGGGCGTTGCGGCCAGGACCGCCCCGAGGGCCAGGACCCCCCACGCCGCGCCGAGGTCCCAGGGGGAGGAGACGAGGGGGATCGACTCGTAGGAGTAGTCGGTGGAGAGGGGGTGCGGAACCACCATCAACCACAGGTAGCGCCCCATGATCGACAGCCAGGTCCAGATGGTCGTGCCCCAGGGGACTCCGGCGAAGTAGTGCAGGGGACCCGGGTCGATGGTCCCGCCCAGGGCATGGATCCGCAGGGCGATGGCCGCCGCCAGTGACGGCAGGAAGGCCGCCAGGAATCCCCCGATGGCGGGCCCCAGGGGGCGGCCTCGGTGGTCCCGGGGCAGCAGCCAGAGACCAGTGAAGACCAGCAGGGGGCCCGCGCTCTCCTTGGCCAGCAGGCCCGCGAACCAGGCCACGGAGGTCGCCAGCAGGAAGGGCCGGCGCCCCCCGAGGAGCCAGCGCCGGAAGGCCAGAAAGGCCAGGATCGAGAACGTCGTGGCCAGGACCTCGGACCGGTTTGCGATGGACGACACCGCGTCGGAGTGCAGCGGGTGCACCGCGAAGAGCAGGGCCCC
This sequence comes from Deltaproteobacteria bacterium, assembly GCA_029547805.1. Taxonomy (GTDB): domain Bacteria; phylum Myxococcota_A; class UBA9042; order DTJE01; family DTJE01; genus JAGOKF01. The sequence continues at coordinate 162,960 of JAKPOP010000017.1, read as the reverse complement.
CAACAGCGCCGCGAGACGACGATCCGGCCACAGCACGCGTCCCAGGGCGAGGACCGCCAGGCAGGCCCCGAGGTGGAGCAGGAGGTTTCCGGCATGGAACCAGGGGGCCTGCGGTCCGTGGAGGGCCCGCTGCAACGCCAGCGTGATCGTCGTCAGGGGCCGATAGACGCGGTAGGCGTCGCTGTCCACCTGCCAGCGGTGGGAGAAGGCCTCCAGGGCCCGGCCCGGGTCCATCACCAGGGGGTTGTCCAGGATGGCCTGGTGGTCGTCGAGCACGAACCCGTTGGCCAGGGATCCGCCGTAGGCCGCCAGACAGGCCAGGGCGAGGAGGGCGACCGGAGCCAGGGTCCCCTGGGCCTGCCGCCGGAACGCCTCCTCGATCCCGTGCCGCAGCGCCCTCATGGGGCCGATCCTGCGGGAGGGGACCGCACGGCGTCAAGCCGCCGGGGGGCGTGTGCGCTCCCGGGTCATGCGTGCTGGCGAGCGGGCGGTCCTCGGGCATGGGCCGGCAGGAAACGATGGAGTCATTCCGGGGAAGCAGCGGGACCGGCGCGGCAGGTCGAGGCCGTTACCGGAGGCGACCCTCCACCGTGGCCCAGTTCACGTTCTTCCAGAAGGCCGCCACGTAGTCGGCCCGCTTGAGGCCGTAGTCCAGCATGAAGGCGTGCTCGAAGACGTCCATCACCAGGATCGGCCGGGCCCCGGCGGCGTGGCCGGCGTCGTGCTCGTTGATCCAGAGGTTGAACAGGTGCCCCGTGGTCTCGTCCTGGTAGAGGACCACCCACCCGATGCCCCGCATCGTGCCGATGGCGTCGAACTCCCGCTTCCAGTTCTCGAAGGAACCCCAGGTCTTCTCCACCGCGGCGGTGAACGCCGGCCCCGGACCGCCGCGGCCGGCGCCGCCCAGGTTGTCGAAGTAGTACTCGTGGAGCCGCATGCCGTTCCACTCCCAGCCGAACCGGCGCCGCAACTCCGCGTAGTCCGGGCCGAACTTCCCCTCCCGGACCAGGGCGTCCAGCATCTCGGCCAGTTTGTTCGTGTTCGTGACGTAGCCGTTGTAGAGGGTGAAGTGGTTCTTGAGCAGGGCCTCCGAGAAGCCCTCCATGCCCAGCAGATGATCGTAGTTTGTTGCCGTGTAGGCCATCGGAACCTCCTGTGTGATGTCCTGGAACCTGCCTGTTGGACAGGGCGTCCAGATAGTGGGGCGCGGCGGTTCCCTTGGCAAGGGGCGCCGGGGACTCGGGGCAGCGACGTCAGTAGACCAGCGACTTCCCGGCGTTGGGACGCCCTGCGATCGATTTCAGCGTCCGTTCGATCGCGGAGGCCGCTTCCCGGATGGGCTCCTCGGTGCCGCCCAGGTAGACGCGCCCGAAGGCCCCGAAGGTCTCCAGTTCCAGCAGGTTGATGGGGGCCGCCTTCTCGGCCTCGTTGGCCGCGATGGCGGCGTAGGCCGCCGGGTGGACCTCCAGGATGTAGAGGGTCTCGTTCTCCAGCAGGAACTGGCCGTGGCGCATCCGGTTGATCAGGTGCGTCTGGTAGTTGTCGATCCCGGTGATGAACTGGTGGGAGGCAATCCGTGGCGTCAGGCGGTCGGTCTCCTCCATGCCCAGGAAGTCCAGGATGGCCTTGCCGGCCTCCCGGACCTGGCCCTGGTCGTCGTGGTGGACCTCGATCATGCCGTAGGCCCGCTCGATGACCTGCATGCCGGGGATCACGGCGGTGCGCTTGAGGGCCACGTCCAGCAGCCGGTTGACCTGCAGCGCCGGCTCGATCTCGACGAAGAGGGCCGCCTGGTGTTCCAGCGGCAGGAACCCCCGGGCCACGGTCGCCAGAAAGGATGCCAGTTGCGGCTGCATGTCGTCGATCAGCGTGAAGGTCCGCAACTCGATCGGTCGCTGCATCGTCGTCTCTCCTTGGGGTGCCCGGGCCCTAGCGAATCATCAACGGGCCCTTCCGCACCTTCTCCATGAGCAGCATGAGGCCGTCCATCACCTGCTCCGGGCGCGGGGGGCAGCCCGGGATGTAGACGTCCACCGGGATCACATGGTCGATGCCCGGGATCGCCGCGTAGTTGTCGTAGAAGCCGCCGCTGGAGGCGCAGACCCCGAAGGAGATGACCCACTTCGGGTCGCACATCTGCTCCCAGACCCGCCGGAGCACCGGCCCGTTCTTGTGGGTCACGGTGCCCACCACCCAGAGAAGGTCGCTCTGCCGGGGCGAGAACCGCGGGATCTCGGCGCCGAACCGGGAGATGTCGAAGTGGGCGCAGTTGACGGACATGTACTCCATGCCGCAGCAGGCCGTCACGAAGGGGTACTGGAAGAGGGAGTACTGGCGCCCCCAGTTGATGGCCGCCCGGACCGTCGAGGTGAAGAAGCCTTCCTGCACGGTGTCCTGGGAATCGCCCATGCCTCCTCCCGGTGGCTGCCCGTCGGCCTCGCTCATTATCCGAAGGAGGGGGCCCCTGTCAATCGAGGCGACGGCCGGCCGGTCGGTCCCCTCCCCATTTTTTCGTCCTTTCGATATACTGACTTCGGTTGAAGAGGGGACCCCCCATGTCCGCGTTCGAATCGCCTCGCCGCGCGTGGATCCTGTTGCTGGGACTTGGGGTCGTCGCCGGAGCCTCCTGTGGCGGCGGCGGGGGACCCGGGCGGCTGGACATCCAGTACCCGGTGGACCTGGCCCAGCCTGAGGATGTCCCCGCGATGGACCAGGAGACGTCGACCCGGGACCTGGGCACCGACCGGCCCTTCGTCGGGCGACGCTACGAGATCGTGCTGCTCCACGACACCACGATGGCGGAGGTCTTGAAGGTCGGGGGGACGCTCCCGATCCGGGCCAAGGCGATCGACTACCAGCGGAACGGCCCTGCCGAGGGGGTGTACCTCCAGTACGACATCACCGCCATCCGGGACGTGATGGGCAACAACGCCGATGACGGGGATGCCTCCTTCGAGAGCCAGGGGACGACCACCGATGCCAACGGCATGGGAATCAACCTGTTCCGGGCCGGGATGATCCCCGATCGCCTCTACACGGTCACTGTCTCGATGCCCGACGGCGACGCGGAGCCCAAGTCCCTGGACGTGATGGTGGTGGGGGCCCCGGTGGGCTGCCTGGACATCCAGATGGCCTACGACGGCGCGCTGCCGGCCTCGGCGCTCGTGGATCTGGACATCTTCCTGCTGCCGTCGGTGTACGACTGCGACGTGCTGTCTCCGGAACGGGGGGCCCCGGAGGACTCGGCGGTCATTGCGGATCGGACCCTGGCCAACCTCTATGGGACCGCCCGGATCGAGGGGCTCCCGGCCGAGACACGCTACACGGTCTTCGCCCTGGGGCACCGGAAGGGGTCCCCCTGCGTGGTGGCGTCGGCCTGCGTCGAGGGGGTCTACATCTCGCCCCAGATGGCCTCCTCCTGCGACGACCTGAAATTGGAGATGTACCTGGCGGTGCTCTCGCCCACCGGCCGCTATGACTGCATCGACCACTTCGACTTCACGAATCTGGTCAAGCAGTGCGCCGGCGGCGACACGACCATCATCCAGTGCACGACCACGGTGGGGGACCTGGGGAAGACGGTCTGCTGCGTGCTGGCCGAGATGATCAAGTTCTTCCAGACCCCGGGACTGACCATCATCGAGACGATCCAGGAACTGGCCAAGCAGTGGCTGGGCAGCCTGATCGTCGATACCCTGTTCAACCTCTTCAAGGACGCGGTGGCCCGGATCGTGACCGACTGGCTCCTGCACAACTCGCCGGCCTTCATCCAGGACTTCTTCCGGATCGGGGGCGACATGATGGGGGCCATCACGAACCTGGAGATGATGTCGGACCTCCGGGTCTCGAAACTGGGCAACGACTACACGACCCAGGGGGACCAGTACTGGCACGGCCTGGCCCTCTACTGGAAGTTCGGGTGCGACCCGCGGTCCCCCGACTACGAGACCTGCGGGCGCATCGCCCTGGACCTGGAGGCCCTCAACGACCCCCTCTTCCCGACGGACCTGCTGGGGGGCAAGTTCACGGCGGTGGTGGCCGACTTCGACAAGTGGATCGTGAACCAGCACGCCATCAAGTTGAACTACGGGAAACTGGTCCTCTACGTGCTCAACGAGATCATCATCTCGGGCATCACCGGGGGGAAGGCCCACAGCCTCAAGGAGGTCGCCCGCCTCTGGCTCGACTGCAACGGCATCGGCGGGGGGATCTTCGGAGACATCGTGGAGTGGTTCGGCGGGACCCGGCAGGACGTCGTGAACCTGTGCAACACCGCCGTGGACTTCCTGTTCGGATTCGTGGACGCCTTCCTGAACAACCTCAGCATGGACACGGAACTCTCGGTGTCGGGCACGGCGCTCCTGGTCGACATGCCCAACGAGAACCAGGTCTGCGACCTGAAGGCCGACCGCATCACCCAGGGCAAGTACCTGGGCTATGTCCAGGGCGGTGCAACCCAGGCCTCCGTGACCGGGACGTTCGAGTGCGAGCGCAAATGAGACGACCCCATGTTCGGAACCGTCCCCGGGTCGCGTTGCTGCTGGGCGGTGCCCTGGCGGCCCTGTGGGGCTGTGGCCTGACCCAGAACCGCATCGTGCCGCTCCTGGGGGAGGACGATGCGGCGGTTCGTCTGTCGGGGGAGCGGGCCGTCTGGCTGGAGCGGACGGGGGCCACCCGGGCCGTGGAGTCCCTTCGGGAGGCCCTGGTCCGGGGGGACGGTTCCGGGGCCCTGGCCTGGGTGGGTCCCCGAACGCGGGAGCGGCTCCAGGCGGTCCTGGGGGGCCAGCCCGGCGAAGAGCGGCTGCTGACTCCTTCCGGTCGGCGGTCTCTGCCGGCCGAGGTGGCCCGGGGCATCGAGGTGCTGACGGCGGAGGGGCCCTGGAAGGTCCGGGAGGCGGACGCCTGGGACCCGTCCCGGCGACAGGTCCGGGTGCGGGTCTCTTCGTCCCGCGGGGAGGTCCTGCTGTCCGCCCTCTTCTCCGAGGAGGGGGGATGGCGGGTCGAGTGCCTCCCCGAGGAGGCCGGCGCAACCGTCCCGGCCACCGGGACCCTCCCGGGGGATCGGGGCTGAGGGGCCGGGGTTCTCGCCGCCGCGGGGAGGATCGGAGATGCTGGTCAGCCAACTGCAGGAGGTCCGTCGATTCCTCGGGCGTCTGGACCCGGGCCAGGACCTGATTGCAGGGATTCGGACGGTCTGCCGGGAGAACGGCGTGCAGACCGGATGGGTCCAGGCCTGGGGCCTCGTGGGCAATCCGCTGGTCTCCCGGGCCGCTCCCGACGGCAGGACCCTGGCGGCCCCGGAGGTCCGGGAGGGAGTGTTCCTGGTCCCGGTGCTGGCGGGAAGCATTGCCCGGTGCAACGACGACGTGGACCTGCGTCTGGCGGGGACCGGAACCCCGGTGGCCGGAGGGGAACCCTGGTCCGGAGTCCTCCTGGGGGCCGAGGTCGTGCACGTGGAGTTCTGGCTCCTCGCCGGCGATGACGTGGTGCTGTTCCGGGACGAGGACGACCCCACGGGCCTGGGCCCCTTCGTCACGGCGATGCCTGGCAGGCCGGCGCCGGCCACGGCCCTGGCGCACGGGACCCCGGCCAGCCCGGCCACGATCCAGGTTCCGGCCGTTCCCGCCGCCTCGGCTCCCGCCGCGCCTCCTCCGCTGCGGAAGCCGCCCGAGGAGGCCGACGCCTCGGACCTCTACGTGCTCGAGATGGAGGTCGGGGACTACCTCGAGCATCCCCGGTTCGGGAAGTGCCGGATCCTGGCCGCCCACGAGGACGACAAGGTCACCATCCGGCTCGACAACGGGAAGCACGTGGACCTGAGCCTCAGCGTGCTCCGGGTGTTGCCACCGAAGATGCAGGGCAGTCGCAAGGTCTTTCCCGTGGAACTGCGCCGCAGGTCCTGAAGGCCTTCCTCATCCACGGGCCCGGATGCGAGGCGCCGTCGCCAGGCGCGGGGACGCGTCCCTGCGATCGGTCAGGCTCGTCCCCCAGGGGACTTCTTCTGGGCCTCCCGCTTGCGGGCCGCCCATCCCTCCCGGTGGACCTGGGGCGTCCGGGAGAGGGCCAGGGCATCGGGCGGCACGTCCCGGACGATCGTGGACCCGGCGGCCACGTAGGCCCCCCGTCCCACGGTCACCGGGGCCACCAGCTGGGTGTCGGACCCGATGAAGGCCCCGTCCTCGATCACGGTGGGGCGCTTGTGGACTCCGTCATAGTTGCAGGTGATCGTGCCGGCGCCGATGTTGGCTCCCTTTCCCACCGTGCAGTCCCCCAGGTAGGTCAGGTGGTTGGCCTTGGACCCCTCCCCGAGGACGCTCTTCTTCATCTCGACGAAGTTTCCCACGTGGGCGCCCCGGCCCACCAGGGAATCGGGTCGGAGGTGGGAGAAGGGGCCCATCTTCGCCTCGGCATCCACCGTGGAGTCCGTGATCACGCAGTAGGGCTTCACCTCGACGTCATCTCCGATCCGGACTCCGCTGAGGACCGCCCCTCGTCCGATCACGCAGCGGCTTCCGACGGAGGTTCCCCGGTGCATCTCCACGTCGGGCCAGACCTCGGTGTCGGGTCCCACGGTGCAGTCGGGGTCGATCATCACCGTCTCGGGGCGATGGATCGTGACCCCCTGGAGCATCAGGGCCCGGGCATGGCGGAGGTGCAGTGCGGCCTCGACCTGGGCCAGGTCCGCCCGGTCGTTCACCTGGGCCGCCTCGTCGCTTTCCGGGGGCAAGGTCACCGCACCGACCTCGAGTCCCTCCCGCCAGACCGCCTCGACAACATCGGTGAAGTAGAACTCCCGGACCCCCCGGGCCTGTCCCACCCCGTCCAGCAGTCGAAACAGGAGGTCGGTCCGGGCGCCATAGACCCCCATGTTGACCTCCCGGATCCCCTCCTGGCCCGGACCGAGGTCCCGTCTCTCGACGATTCGGGCGATCCGTCCCTCGGGGTCCCGGACCACCCGGCCAAACCCCGCAGGGTCGTTCCGGAAACCGGTCAACAGCGCGAAATGGCCTCCCGAGGCCTCCAGGGCGTCCAGCAGGGAACGGAGGGTTCCGCCCTGGACCAGGGCCAGGTCGCCGTTCACGACCAGGACCCGTGCGAAGCCTTGCACCGCCTCGGCGGCGCATCGGGTGGCATGGGCGGTTCCCAGGGGCTCCTGCTGCCGCGGGAAGACCAGGTCCCGGCCCGGGAAGGCGGTCCGGATGGTGGCCTCCACCTCGTCGGCCCGGTGGCCCACCACCACCGCGACACGGTCGCAACCCGCCTCGAAGGCTGCCTGGATGGGCCAGCAGGCCAGCGGTCGCCCCGCCAGCAGGTGCACGGCCTTGGGTCGCGCCGACCGCATCCGGGTGCTCAGGCCCGCTGCCAGCACGACGGCCGCCGTGGGGATCGCCATGGGGACCTCCCTCGCCGAGACCTGGGAGATCCTACCAGAGGCGATCGGGAAGGGGACTGGTCACCGAAGGCGGCACCTTCTAGAATCGCCTCGACCTCGATCCCGTCCTTCCCAACGGAGAGGAGACTTCGATGAATCCGCTGACCAAAGGGGCCTTGATGCTGCAGTTGGTGCGATGGGCGTTGACCAAGGCCAAGAGGGACATCGACTACCGACCCTCGGGCCTGGGGCCGAAGTTCCGATCGGCCCGGGAGGCGGTCTCCCTGATCCCCGACGGGGCGGTGGTGATGTCCTCGGGGATGGCCTCGAACATGCGTCCCACGATTCTCTACTTCGCCGTCCGGGACGTCTTCGAGGCCACCGGGCATCCCGCCGGGATCACCTGGATCTCCGCCGGGGGCATGGGAGGGCGGGGACGGGTTCCGGGGACCGTCGAGGAGGTGGCCCGACCGGGGCTCTGCACCCGGTTCATCAGCGGGCATCTGGAGACGGCTCGGGCGATGCTGAAGGGGGGCGCCGAGGGGCGCATCGAACTGCACGTGCTGCCCCAGGGACAGGTGATCCTGGCCGCCGAGGCCCAGGGCCGCGGGGAGGCGAGCATCCTCTCCGATGTGGGCGTCGGGACCTTCCTGGACCCCCGGGTCGGCCCCGGGTCGATCCTGACCCCGAACGCCCGGGAGAACCTGGTGGAGGTCGATGGAGACCGCCTGCGCTATCGGCTGCCGCCGATCACGGCCGCCTGCGTGCTGGCCACCGAGGCGGACCCCGAGGGCAACATCTACATGAAGCGGGCCTCCCTCTACACCGAGGTCCGGGAGGCCGTCCGGGCCGCGAAGGCCAACGGCGGCGTGGCGATCGTCGCGGTCACCGACGTCATTCCCAAGGACGAGAAGGCCATCTTCATCCCGGCGGACCAGGTGGATGCCGTCGTGGTGTGCCCCCGGAACGAGCAGACGCTCACGGTGCCCCAGAAGAAGGCCTGGTCGATGTTCCTTCCCGGGTCCCAGGTGGATGTCCACGAGGCGATGGAGAAACTGGACTTCTTCAACCACCTCCTGAAACTGGACCCGGTCCGGGGACCCGTGGAGAACGCGATGGCCCGCTCCGCGGCGGCCTGGTTCGCCCGGATCGGCCATCCGGGGATGAAGGCGATCAACGGCTACGGCCTTCCAGTGGTGGTGGGGCGGTTCGCTGACGTGGGCGGGCTCACCCGGGAGGTCACCTTCCTGATCGAGACCGGGGCCTACGGAGGCGTGCCGGCCCCGGGGCTGTTCTTCGGCACGGCGATCAATCCCCACCACCTGGTCACCTCGGCCGAGATGTTCCGATACTGCCGGGAGAACCTGGACGTCACGGTCCTCGGGATGCTCCAGGTGGACTCCCAGGGCAATGTCAACGTGAGCCGGAAGTCCGAGGACATCCGGGAGTACGTGGGGCCCGGGGGATTCATCGACCTGGTGACCAGCGCGAAGAACATCCTCTTCGTGGGGGCCTTCCAGGCCCGGAGCCGGATGGTCGTCGAGGGGGACCGGATCCGAGTGGCCCAGCCTGGGATCCCGAAGTTCGTCGAGCGGGTGGACGAGGTGACCTTCTACGGGCCGGCAGCCATCGCCGCCGGGAAGAAGGTCCTCTACGTGACACCCGTGGGGACCTTCCAGTTGACCCCCGAGGGGCTCATGCTGATCGAGGTGATGCCGGGGATCGACGTCCAACGGGACATCCTGGCGGGTTCCCGGGCGAAGATCCTGCTGCCGGCGTCGGGGGAGGTTCCGGTGGCGCCTGCGGCCTGCGTGACCGGCCAGGGCTACCGGCTGGCCTTCGGGAAGGGAGTCGTCTGACGTCGCGGGGAGCGGGGAGGGATGCGGTGATCATTGCCACCTGGAACGTCAACTCCATCAAGGCCCGGCTGGACCGGGTGATCGCCTGGCTTGGGGCCCGGAATCCCGATGCCCTGTGCCTCCAGGAACTCAAGACCGCCCGGGAGGCCTTCCCGTTCCAGGAACTCCAGGAGGCCGGATGGAACGTCGCCGGGGCCTTCCAGCCCACCTACAACGGCGTCGCGGTCCTCTCCCGCCATCCCCTGGAGGAGGTGGCCGTCGGGATGGACGACGACGACCCCCAGGCCCGCCTGGTGGCGACCACGGTCCGGGGCGTCCGGGTGGTGTCGGTCTATGTGCCGAACGGGCAGGAGGTCGGCAGCGAGAAGTATGCCTACAAACTCCGCTGGCTGGAGCGGTTCCGGGGCTGGCTCGAGCAGGAACGGGCCCGCCATCCGAGGCTGGTGGTCTGCGGCGACTTCAACATCGTGCCCCGGGACGGGGATGCCCACGACCCCAGGGTGTGGCAGGGGACCGTGCTGCTGAATCCCGAGGTCCGGCGACACCTGTCTTCCTTGATGGACCTGGGATTGCGGGACGTCGTCGCGGAACGGCACCCCGAGGGGGGGCCCTTCTCCTGGTGGGACTACCGGGCGGCCTCCTTTCCCCGGAACCTGGGCCTGCGGATCGACCTGCTCCTGACGACCCCCGACCTGGCGGATCGGTGCGTCGAGGTGTTCACGGACCGGGACCAGCGCAAGGGGGATCGCCCCAGCGACCATGTCCCGGTCGGGGCCCGTTTCGAGGTCTGAACCGGGAGGGATCACGATGGCAGGGGATATTCTGGAAGGGAGGCCGGCGCCTGATTTCACGTTGGCGGCGGTTCCCGAGGGGACGGTGACGCTGTCATCCTTCCGGGGGCGACCGGTGGTGATCTACTTCTACCCGAAGGACGACACCCCCGGATGCACCCGGGAGGCCTGCGCGTTCCGGGACGCCCGGGACCGGCTGCGGGAGGCCGGAGCGGTCGTGCTGGGCATCAGCCGGGACTCGGTGGCCAGCCACGCCCGCTTCCATCGGAAGTACGACCTGAACTTCCCACTCCTGGCCGACGCCGACGGGAAGGTCACCGAGGCCTATGGCGTCTGGAGGGAGAAGCGACGCTGCGGTCGGACCTCCTTCGGCATCGAGCGATCGACCTTCCTGATCGACGGGGAGGGGGTCATCCGGAAGGCCTGGAGGGGCGTGAAGGTGGACGGTCACGACCAGGAGGTGCTGGAGGCTCTCCAGGCCCTGTGAGGCCGGTCACTGGACCTCCCGGAACCGGGACCAGGGGGCACCGCAGACCGGGCACTTGTCGATCTCGCCACCGGTGTGGGTGTAGCCGCAGACCAGGCACGTGAAGACCCGGAACTCGCCGATGTCCTTCTGGTTCTGGACTGCGTCGAGGGCCTGCTGGAACAAGGAGACGTGGACCTTCTCGGCCTCCAGGGCCCCCTTGAAGGCGTACTGGGCCGAGATCTCCTGGTCCTGGACCGCCTGTTCCAGCATGGGCGGGTACATCTCCTGGACCTCGTAGGTCTCGCCTTCCAGGGCGGCCTGGAGGTTCTGGCGGGTGTCCAGCACCATGCCCAGGGCCCGCCAGTGGCGCATCGCGTGGATCGTCTCTGCATCCGCCGCGGCCCGGAACAACTTCGCGACGTTCGGGAAGCCCTCGGCCGCGGCCTTCTCGGCCCAGGCGAGGTACTTGCGGTTGGCCTGGCTCTCTCCCGCGAAGGCGGTCTTCAGGTTGTCGGTGGTCCTGCTCATCGGTCCTCCTGCCGGACAATGGAAGGACCCCCTTGTAGCCCGGGCCCCCCCCTCTGTCAATGACGCCCGAGGGATCGCCGGGCGTCGGGTGGCGCGGAGGGATTTCCCCTCGACGGCCTGGCGGGGGTTGTGCTAGGTTACGACCGCTGCGGCCGAGGGTGCCGCCTGGGAGGGTGAAATGGTCACGCTGCGTACCTACGTCTTCCTGGACAGTCTGCAGCCCCAACTGGCCTCCTTCATCGGGAAGACGGCCCGGGGCTTTCTGCCGATCCCCGAGCAGGCATCCCTGTTCGTCGAGGTGGCGCCGGGGATCGTGATCAACCGGATCACCGACGTGGCCCTGAAGGCCACCACGGTGGTGCCGGCGGTCCAGGTCGTGGAGCGGGCCTACGGACTGCTGGAGGTCCACGACGACGACAAGGGCGAGGTCCTGAAGGCCGGCGAGGCGATCCTGCGGTCGCTGGACCTCAAGGAAGAGGGCCGGATGAAGCCCAGACTGCTGTCGAACCAGATCATCCGGTCCATCGAGCCCTATCAGGCGCAGTTGATCAACCGGAACAGCCAGGGGATGATGATCCTGCCGGGACAGAGCCTCTTCATCCTGGAGACGGAGCCGGCGGGATATGTCGCCTACGCGGCCAACGAGGCCGAGAAGGCGGCCCGGATCTTCCTCGTCCAGTGTCAGCCGTACGGGGCCTTCGGGCGGTTGTGGCTGGCCGGGAGCGAGTCGGAGATCGACTCGGCGGCGGAGGCCGCCGTGGGGGTGTTGAACGCGCTGACCGGAGTGTAGGGTCGGCGGGGTGTTTGGGCGTCACAAGGAGAAGGAAGATGGCCGATGCGCTGGGCATGATCGAGACGAAGGGGTTCGTGGCGATGGTGGAGGCGGCCGACGCGATGGTGAAGGCGGCCAAGGTCGAACTGGTGGGCTACGAGAAGATCGGGGGCGGCTATGTCACGGCCATCGTCCGAGGGGACGTCGCCGCGGTGAAGGCGGCCACCGAGGCCGGCGCCCGGCAGGCCGAGCGGGTCGGGGAACTGGTGAGCGTTCACGTGATCCCGCGGCCCCACGTGAACATCGACGAGGCCCTGCCTCTGGGACGGCAGCCGAAGGGCAAGTGACCCTGCCTGACGGCCGGTCGCGCGGGTTTCGGGGGAGCGGCCCTTGCCGCCGGCGGGCCGGGCCTTCGTGTCCGCCGGGGCGGTCCGAGGAAGCGACCTTTCTGGAGGGGCGGCCATGCAGATGGGACTGGTGGTGGGGACCGTCGTCTCCACGCGGAAGGAGGAGGAACTGCGAGGTCTCCGCTTCCTGGTGGTGCGGGAGATGGACCCCGAGATGCGTCCCTCGGGGAAGATGGTCGTGGCAGCCGACGCCTGCGGGGCCGGGGAGGGGGAGGTGGTCCTCTATGCCTCCGGGTCCTCGGCGCGCCAGACGGCCATGACCAGGGACCGGCCCGTCGACGCGGTGATCATGGCCATCGTGGACGAGGTGGAGATCGGCGGGGATCGGCGCTACGTGAAGGGTTGACGCCGGATGCCCCGGAGGGAGCCTCGATTCGCGGGGGCGCCGGGGCATGGTCGGGGAGGAGGTCCCCATGGCAGTGGACGAGACCAAGGTCGCCGCCATCGTCGAGGCGGTCCTGCAGCGGCTGCGGGAGGAGGGCGGCGGTCGCGTCGGGGCGCCGGCGGTGATCTCCCGGCGGGCCGAGACGGGCAGCCTGGGCATCCATGCCGACATCGACTCGGCCGTGAAGGCCGCCTGGGAGGCCCATCAGCGCCTGGTGGCGATGCCCCTGGAGGTCCGGGACAAGGCGATCCAGGCCATGCGGGACCTGACGGTCGGCCGGGCCCCGGAACTGGCTCGAATGGCCGTCGAGGAGACGGGGCTCGGGCGGGTCGAGGACAAGATTCAGAAGAACCATCTGGCGGCCCTCAAGACCCCGGGGACCGAGATCCTGGTCCCCCGGGCCTTCACCGGGGATCGGGGCCTCACGCTGGCCGAGCGGGCCCCCTACGGCGTCATCTGCAGCATCACGCCCTGCACCAATGCCACCGAGACGATCATCAACAACGCCATCGGGATGGTCGCCGGGGGCAACGGTGTCGTGATCAACGGACACCCCTCGGCGAAGGGCACCATCGCGACCTTCATCCGGTGGCTCAACGAGGCCATTGTCCAGGCCGGCGGACCCGACAACCTGATCTGCACGATTCCCGAGCCGACGATCGAGTCGGCCAACACCGTGATGCGTCATCCCGGCACGGCGCTCGTGGTGGTCACCGGGGGCCCGGCGGTGGTGAAGGCGGCCATGAGCACCGGCAAGAAGTGCATCGCCGCGGGGCCGGGAAATCCTCCGGCACTGGTGGACGAGACGGCGAAACTGGACCAGGCCGCCCGGGACCTCATCGCGGGGGCCTCGCTGGACAACAACATCGTCTGCATCGTCGAGAAGGAGATCCTGGCCGTCGAGGCCATCGCCGACCGCCTCAAGCAGGAACTCGTCCGGGCCGGGGCCTACCTGGTCCGGGACTCGCAGGTGGGGCGCCTGACCCAGGTCCTGGTGGACGGGGACCACCCGAACAAGCGCTTTGTCGGCAAGAATCCCAGTGTGATCCTGCGCGAGATCGGGATCCAGGTCCCCGACGAGGTTCGCCTGGCCTTCTTCGAGGCCGACGAGTCCCATCCTCTGGTGCAGATCGAGCAGTTGCTGCCCGTGCTCCCCTTCGTGCGGGTCAAGAACGTCGAGGAGGGAATCGCGGCGGCCCTGCGCATCGAGCACGGCTATCGGCACACCGCGGTGATGCACAGCCTGAACGTGGAGCGCCTGCATCGCTACGCCCGGGCGGCGAACACCAGCATCTTCGTGAAGAACGCGCCGTCCTTCGCGGGCCTGGGTCTCCAGGGCGAGGGCTACACCTCGTGGACCATCGCGAGTCCCACGGGGGAGGGGTTGACCACGGCGCTGAACTTCACCCGGGAGCGGCGCTGCGTGCTGAAGGACTATTTCCGGATCGTCTAGGAGGCCTCCTTGCCGCTGCAGACGCCCCGGTTCCCGGCTCCCACCCTGACCCCGCTGCCGGAGTGCCTGGGGGGACTGGAGGTGCAGTCGATCCCCCGGGGGCTCGTGGCCGTGGACGCCCTGGTGAAGAAGGCGGCGTCGCGGGTCGTGATGGCCCGTCCGGTCTCCCCGGGCAGGATGTTGATCCTGATCGACGGGTCGGTGGCCGAGGTGGAGGAGAGCCTGGAGGAGGCCTGGCGGGTGGCCGGAGACCTGGGCGTGGATCGCCTGTTCCTGCCCTACGCCCACGCCCTGCTGGAACCGGCCGTCTTCGGCACGCTGCCGTCGATGCCGGACGGGTCCATGGGGCTCGTGGAGACCGACACGGCCTGTGCCGGGATCCGGGCCTGTGACGCAGCGATGAAGGCTGCGGAGGTGGTCCCGGTGGCGCTGCACCTCTCGGTCGGCATCGGGGGAAAGTGCTGGTATGCCCTCGGCGGCGACCTCCACGAGGTCCAGGCCGCGGTCGCCGCCTCTCGGGAGGCGGCGGGGGAGGCCCACCTGCTCTCCACCGAGGTCATTCCGAATCCCCATCCCGAGTTCCTGCAGGCCCTGGGCCTGTAGGGGGCTCCGCGTCCTGGAACAGCAGCAGGTCCCCGAGGAACCGGAGGTCCGGCTCCTGGGCCGGGTCCAGGCCCCCCAGGACCTCCTCGACCCGGTCCAGGGATCGCCCGATCATCCGCCGGACCGCCTGCTCCGGGTCCCCCGGGTCCTGGGGTGCGGCCTGAGCCGGATGACGCAGGGAGGGCCGGATCCGGGACCCCTCGAAGGCCGCCAGTCGGAGTCTCCGGACATCCTCCCGGGAGAGGGGCCGGAGGGAGGTCTCGCCCGTCAGGACCCCCCAGGCCCAGGCCGTGGCCAGCACCGAGGCGATGGACCCGGACCGGAGGTCCGGTGCGGGTCCCGTGGGGTCGTATCCCAGGGCCTCGATGGCAAAGCGGGTCACCGCATCGGCCTCCCGGGCCATCCGGCAGGCCTCCTGGACCTCCGAGAGGCGATCCGGGTCCCGGGGCTCGTGGGGCGGCAAGGGGGAGGCGACCCGGGGAGGGAATCCCGCCAGGGCCTCCACCTGGGCGGCGACGACGTCCTCCAGCAGCCGGACTCGGGAGAGGCCTCCCAGCCGGCCCACCACCTGCCGTGCCAGGACCTGCCCCGGGCGGATGGCCTCGATTCCCGCCCGGAAGAGGTCCGTGGGGTGGATGCGCCTCGCCAGCAGGTCCGGGGAGATGCCGCCGGAGCCTCCCAGGACCTCGGCGCCGATGGACATCCATCGGAGGACGTGTGCCGCGGCGCGGGCCCGGGCCTCGGGTCGGGACCAGTCCTCCTCCAGGGCACCCAGGGCGCGGTTCACCAGGAAGGTCGTCTGGGACACGAACCACGCCAGGCGTCGGGGGTCCTCCATCCTGGACAGGAGGCGGCCCAGGGGTCCCGAGGGCACCTCCGGCGACCACACGAGACCCAGGGCGCGATCCTCGTCGTCGGAGGAGGGGAGGGACTCGGGGACCTCGGTCTGCAGGCGTGCGACCCACGTGTTCCGGTCGAGGGGCTCGTAGAGCGAGAAGCGGTCCTCCAGGGCCGGGAATCCCCAGTCCTGGAGCCGGGCCTCTCGGAGTCGCCGGGCCTCCTCCTCCAGCGCCGACGGGAGTTCCCGGCGAAGGGACTGGAGCAGGCGATGGGCCTCCTCCAGGTCCCAGGACCAGAGGAGGTCGATCCAGCGCCGCACGACCGGGACCTCCTCCGCGTCGGCCAGCACGAGCGTGAAGACCCCGTCGGGGCTCGGGACGACGCCCGCGTCCGGCAGGACGTGCCCCTCCAGTTCGTCGGACGTGAGGATCTCGGTCGTCGCCCGGGCAATGCGGAGGGCGATCACCTCCGGGGGCAGTTCGGAGAGCCAGCGCAGGGCGAAGTCCCGGGAGACGTCCATGGCCAGTTCGATCACCTCGTCGAGGCGGTCCGGAACGAAATGGGGTCCGGTCCAGGCCTGGAGGTCGGCCAGGACCAGCCGCTCCGTGGGGGTCATGTAGGGCAGCAGCGGGGCGGCGTCCTCCAGGCCGATTCCGGCCAGCAGGAAGAAGGCCTCGTCCGCTCGAAGGCGTCGCAGCACCTGGCCTGGGTCCCGGAGGTCCAGCAGGGCCTTCAGTCGGCCTGAACCGGAGCGGGTCAGGAAGTCGGAGGGAAGCCCGGCCCGGGTCAGGAGGCCCGACCAGGGAACCGGTGCCGAGGGGGTGTCGTCATGGTCCGTCATGGAGGTCCTCTGTCGCAGGGGGCGCTTGCAAAGGCGCCACGGGGCGACTATCGTAACCCGGTTTTCGGCGGGGGGCCAGGGACCGGAATGAGACGGGGAAACGTCTTCTGGATCGTGCTGGTGCTCACCGGGGTGGCGTTGCCCCTGGGAATCTGGGGACCCGGACTCTGGGATCCCTGGGAGATGAACCAGGCCTTCGTCGCCCGGCGCATGGCCGAGGCCCCCCGGGTGCTGGTCGCCTCCGGATCGGCGGCCACGGGCGTCCAGGCCCTCCAGGCGGCCCTTGGGGACGAGGTGGTGCCGGAGGCCGTCGGCGGGGCTGCGGGATCCCTGGAGGGGATCCGCCCCCGACTGTCGGAAAAGGTCTTCGAGGCCGTGGTGCTGGACCTCGACGGCGCGGTCACCGGGGAGGGGGACACCCGGGGCCTGGACTCCCTGGCCCGCTTGCTGTCGAGCCTGGTGACGAACAACCGATCGACGACGTTCCTGCTGGTCTCGGGGGCGGGCAAGGTGAGCCCTGCGGCGGTTCGGGAGGCCCTGGTGGCCCGGGTGGAGGAGACCGGTGACGACGACGCGCCGGTGGAGGTCCTGGCCTCCCGGACCGTCGCCGTGGCCGATCCGGCGTCCCTCCCGGGGGCGATCCGGGATTCGGTTCGGGGCCATTCGATGGTTGCCCAGTTCAAGGCCCAGGGCCAGACCCGCTTCGTGCCGCCGCTGGAACCCTGGTTCACGAGCCTCTCCCTGCGGGCCTTCGGCCTCACGGAGTTCGCGGCCCGACTTCCCTCGGCGACGATGGCGGTGCTGCTGGTGCTGATCCTGGGGCTGGCGGTCCGTCAGGCCCACGGGGACCGGACCGGGATCCTGCTGCTGGTGGCGCTGGCCTCGTCGCCGGCCCTGCTCCTGGCCGCGCGCACGGTGAGCGGGATGACCGCCACGGTCCTGTGGATGACCCTCGGTGGCCTGGCCACGGCCCGGATCGCTCGAGGGGATCGGGGCCTGCTTCCCTGGGCGGGGATCGGGGTCGCCGCGATTCTGTCCTGGCTTTCTGGGGGCATGTTCGCCCTGGTGACCCTGGCCGCCGCGGTGATCCTCCTGCCGGTGGTCACCCTGTCCCGGGATCGGCGCCTCTGGGCCGTCGCTGGTTCCGTGGCGATCCTGGCGGGAGTCCTGGCCCTCCTGACCTTCCTTCCCGAGGCCTCCTTCTTCCGGCAGATGCGCTTCACCCGGGCCCTCTGGTCCTCGGGGCTCAAGGACGAGGCCCGGAATTTCGACCTGGCGTTCCGGTGGATCGGGTTCGGCCTGTTCCCCTGGTCGGCGCTGCTTCCCCTGGCGGTGGTCGCAGCGGTCCAGGGGGTCCGGCAGGGACGGGAGGACCGCCTCGTGGCACTGCTGTTCGCCGCGGCCCCATGGCTCGCCATGGCACTGGGGGTCCGGCCGTTCCAGCAGGTGGGGATCGCCTGGGTTCCCGGTGCCCTGGTGCTGGTCGTCCTCTACCTCCAGGACCTGGAGGACGATCCCCTGGAGTCCCGGCTCCTGGCCTTCGTCTCCCTGGGCCTGTTCCTGGTCATGTGGAAGGATCTGTCCCGGTCGGTCCAGCCCCTGGCGGACCTCCTGGCGACGGATCCCCCGTTCTCGGCCCCTGGCAAGGGGGACCTGGCCTTCCCCGAGGGGTTGGCACTGCCGGTCCTGGGGAAGGCCTTCGCCCTGCTGTCGGGGCTGGCCCTGCTGGTCCACGGGGGGCGTCTGGTCGGGGCGGTCCGGACGTTGCCCGCGGTGCTCTCTCGAGGACGGACCTTCCGGGTGCTCATGATCCTCATGGCCGGGCTGATCGTGGCGGATCTGGCCATCTTCCTGGCCCTCAAATGGCCCGCCCTGGTCTCCGGCGACGAGGATGTCCAGCGGGGCGCCATCCTGCTTCGGGTCTTCCTCACGGGACCCGACATTCTCGCGCTGTACCTGCTCACCCTGGCCCTGGTGGTCGCCCGCTACGGGGAGTCCCTCTACCGCTGGAAGGCCGGGATTCTGGGAGAGGCGCGCATGGAACGGATGGCTCGGGGCGTGCTGGCGCTGGAGACCCCGAGGGCCTTCGGGGTCTGGATCGCCGTCGCCTCGGCCGGGCTGGCGGTGGTGCTGGCGGCGTGGGTGGTCCCGACCCTCTCCTGGCACCTCTCCCAGAAACATCTCCTGCAGACCTGGCAGGAATCCAGCGCCCGGGCGCCCGGGGACCTGTTCCGCCACGGGGTCTTCTCGGCCAAGGGGACCGAGGACAGCAACTTCTACACCTCCCAGGTCCCCGAACTGTCCACGCGGGCCCAGTTGCTGGATCGCCTCAAGGATGCCTCCCGGCGCACCGCCGTGCTGCTCCCGAAGAACCAGTGGAGCGAGATCCTGTCGGCCTTCCGGGCGGCCAATGGCGGGAGGTTCCTGCCGTTGCTGGACGATCGTTCCTCCCGTTACGTGCTGGCGGCGTCCTCCTTGGCACCGGGGGACCAGGACCGCAACTGGCTCGCGGCCATCACGACCGATTTCCCGACCTTCGAGGCCCTGCCCGGCGTCCAGCGGACTTCGGTGAATTTCGATGACCGGATCGAGGTCGTGGGCTGGTCCGTGGACCCGCCGGCGGTTCGCAGGGGCGGCACTGCGGTGCTCCGGACCTGGTTCCGGGTCCTCAACAAGGTGGACGCCTCCTACCGGATCTTCCTCCACGTGGACCGGGTCGGGTCTTCTTCGCGGATCCACGGGGATCACTGGGTGGCGAACCTGGCCCGGGAGACGGAGGATCAGACCTCCTGCGTCGGCTGCTATGCCACGACGCACTGGCTGAAAGGGGACGTGGTGATGGACCGATACGAGATCGACATCCCCATCGGGTCCCCGTCGGGTCCCTACGACATCTGGATGGGTTTCTACAACCCCAGCGGGGAGAAACGCCTCCCGGTGAAGGCCTTCGACAAGGAGAAGGTGCGCCACGACGGGCAGAACCGGGTGCGGCTGGGGAGCCTGACCGTGGAATGACCCGGTCCGCAGGGCAGGAGGCCCGATGCCCGATTCGGTGGACGGCGTCCCCTTCGTGTTGCTGAAGGTCACGGTGCTGCTCCTTGGGGCGGCGATCGGGTCCTTCGCCAACGTCCTGATCCACCGCATTCCGGCGGAACTGTCCATCGTCCGTCCCCCGTCGGCGTGTCCCCGCTGCGGTCACCCCATCCGCTGGCACGACAACATCCCGGTGCTGGGCTGGGTCCTGCTGCTGGGCCGCTGCCGGGACTGCAAGGCCCCAATCTCCCTCCGATATCCCCTGGTGGAACTGGTCACGGCGGTGCTGTCCCTGGCCTGCCTCTACCTGGCCGTCCTCCGGGGGGGCGGCGTCCCGGGCGTGTGGGGGCTCTTGACCCTCTGGTTCTTTCCGTTCGCCTTCGTGGTGTTGCTGCTGGTGCTGGCCTTCATCGACCTGGATCACTGGGTGCTGCCCCACGCCTTGACCGTCCCCGGCATCGTGCTGGGGGTTGTCCAGGCGCTGCTGTTTTCGGACTTCCCGGGCGTTCCCGCCTGGTGGGAGTCCCTGGCGGCGGCGGCTGCCGGGGCCCTTCCGGTGGTGATCCTGATGGAGGTCTGGGTCCGGTGCACCGGTCGGGAGGGGATGGGATTCGGCGATGCGATGCTGATGGCGATGGCCGGCGCGTACCTGGGCCTCGCGGCGATTCCCTTCCTGTTCCTGGCGGCCTCCCTGCAGGGGATCCTGGTGTCGGTGCCCCTGGTGGCGACGGCCCGGTGGCGTCCGGTTCCCCCCTGGGAGGGAGAGGGGGACCAGGGCCCTTCCTCCGGCGGCGACGGCTCGGAAGCGACGGCCTCCTCCCACGAAGGGATTCCCGGCACCGTGTCGGAGCCCCGCAAGGGATTGGGCCAGGTGGCCGTTCCCTTCGGTCCCTTCATCGTGCTTGCGGCGCTGGAATGGCTGTTCTTCGGCGAGGCGCTGCGGGCGTGGTTGCTGCCGTTCTAGGAGCCTGCCGGGGACTAGCGGTTCTCCATCACGGCGATCTGGACGTCCAGTTCGTCCACCCAGTAGCCGGCGCCCTTCCGCTCGCTGTCGGCCTTTCGAAGGGCCTTCAGTTCCGGCACGGCGGAACGGTCGCCCAGGCGGAACACCGCCAGGAGGATGAACCGTCGCAGGTCCACCGCCTTGCCCGGATCCACCTTCGGGTAGGTCTCCAGGAGGGCTTTCACGGCCTTTCCGGCCGCGTCACCCGTCAGCGTGGTCATCAACAGGGCGGCCTTCTCAGCGGCGATCACATCCTCGCCCTGGAGGAAGCCGATCAGGCAGTCCACGTCTCCGGGCTTGCACTGATCCAGCACACGGGCCATGCTCAGGTACTCCTGGGCCTCCGGGGAGTCCCCCTGGAACCGCTCCTTGACCAGGCTGCTCTTCTCGGCCTTCATGCGGGCCTTCCAGGCCGGATACCGGGCCCAGTCCATGCCCAGGATCAGGGGTTTCACCATCGGGGCCCGGAAGGTCTCGGCCTTCGAGTTCGCGAAGATCTGGAGCGCTGCGTCCAGGCCCACGAAGTCCGGCAACAGGCACAGGGCCGTGGCCGTGTCCAGGCGCTGCTTCGCGTCGTTGTCGGGGTTCTCGATGACCGCCTTCAAGGTCGGAATGATGTCCCGGGTCCCGACCTTCCACAGCCCCATCATGGCCATCGTGATGCGGTTCTGCTGGGCGATCTGCCAGGTCCGGGTGACCCGGTCATCGACGCCCACCGGTGGGGTCAGGGGTTTCGCGAGGCTGGCGGCCAGGACTGGCGCCGCGGCCGGGTCGCCCAGGTCCCCGGCGACCTGCACCATCTCGGGGCCGTCGGTCCACTGCCAGTCGTAGAGCCCCTGGCTCTTTGCCAGCGCGGCGATGTCGTCCAGCAGGCTGCCGGCCGCCGCCCGGTCGCCGGTCAGCACCGCCAGCAGCGGGGTCACCACCGGCTTGCCGACTCGGGCCAGGGCCTTCCGGACCCAGACGTAGATCGACTCGCCCCGGCTGGACCGGAGGAACAGCGACCGGATCAGCAGCGGGACCGCCTTTTCCGACCGGAGTTCCCCGAGCTGGGTGGCCGCCAGGGCATTCACCGCGATTCCCTGCTTGTTGGGATTGTCCCGAAGCAGGGCGATGAACAGGTCCTCGTCGGCCTTCAGATTCGCCTGATCCAGCCGCACCAGGGCCTTCAGGGCGTTTTCCCTTGCCGGGTAGGCGAAGTCCTTCGTGAGGATGTCGACCAGGGCCGGCCGCAGGTCCGCAATGGCGAAGTCCTCGACCACCGTGGCGGCCTGCACCGCGGACTCGGGATCGGCCAGGGCCTTCTTCAGCAGGGACACCGACTCGGCCGGTGCGTGGATCTGGCGCACCGCTTCGAGGATCAGGTCCTTGTAGGGGCTTGTCGGGAAGACCTCCTCGAGGGCCGGGAGGCTCTCCTTGCAGTGGAGGTCCCCCAGGCTCTTGATCGCCGTCTTCCCCTTCACGGGACTCCGCACGTGTCTCTGCCAGCCCTTGCAGGTCGTCGGCGTGCCCTTCGTGCAACCCGCCATGCTCCCGACCAGAAGGGCCACCAACATGCCGGCCAACCATCGCGCCGTGTGCCTGCCCATCCGCGTTCCTCCCCCGAAAACCTGTTCGGAAAGTACCCCCGGGCGAGTATAGTCAGCACCGGAAGCGCGGGTCAAGAAGGGAATCCGGACCAGGGAGGAGGACGGCGGTGATGCGTCGAATCCCGTGGTGGTGCGTGCCGGTGCTGGTCGCCTGCGGAGGTCCCCGGGTGGGGGCGCCAGGGGCCGCCACCGTGGAGGACCTCGTCTGGGGAGGAACGGACTGCCGAAGGGCGGCGGACTGCCCATCGGGGGTCTGCACCGCCGGCGCCTGCGTGGGCTACCTCGGGGCGGCGACCGAGGAGGCCCGGGCGATCATCGGTCTGGCCCTCGCGGCGGCGGTTGCCCGGGGACAGGGGGAGGAGGTCCGGCAGGCCCTGGCGGAGGTCCTCTCCAGCACCGGGTCCGACGAGTTCCTCCGGGGACGGGCCGCGGACGCCTTCCGGTGGCTGCCTCCCGGCCTGGGAGGGGACACGCTCGCGGGCCTGGCGGAAGACCCCTCGGAACCGGTCCGGTTCTTTGCGGCCCGGGCTCGCCATGCCCGGGGCGATCCCGAGGCCCGGGAACTCCTGCGGTCCTTCCTGCGGCATCCCTCCGAGGCGGTGCGGATGCTGGCGACCCGGGCCCTGGCGACCGGGACGGAACCAGGGGATCAGGGGCCGATCAACCAGTAGAAGGTATTCCCTCCTCGGGGGCCGAGGCCTCGGCCGTACCCCAGCCGAAGGGATCCGTCGAACCATTGCAACAGGTGAAGGGAGAGGGCGAACTCGACCCCCAGGGAGGACCCCATCTCGGGCCGGTCCCCGATGCGCCAGGCCGAACCCAGGTCGCAGAACAGGGTGGCCCAGAGGCGCCGGGCAGCCAGGGGGAAGGTGCCCGTGCCGCGATGGATGGACCACAGCGGCACCTGGTAGGCGACGGTCCAGAGCATCATCGCGTCGCCGACCCACCAGGCGTCCGGGTAGCCCCGGAGCCACCGGGCGGTCCAGGGCTGTCGGAGCCACAGGGCGCTCCAGGGGTCCTGGGTCGGGGTGCCTCCGAGGGAGTAGCGGGGTCTTCGATCCGGATCCCCGCCTGCGACGGCCCCGCTCCCCTGCACCGACAGCACCTGGTCTCCAGGCCAGGGCATCGGCAGGAAGCCGTCCACCGACCCCGACACGCTCCATGCGAGTCCGCCGTCGGACCGTTGCAGGGGATGGCGGATCGTCGCCACGAGCCCCTCCCGATGTCCCCGGGAGGTCCCGACCGAGTGGGCGAAGGCCGCCGTCTCATCATGGTAGATGCCCAGGGAGAAGCGGCCCTCGGGCGTGTCCCGGGGCCAGAGCGGCGGAGATGCGGCAGGGTCCATGGGTGGGGGACGGGGGTTGGGCTGGTGGAAGGTCGCCTCCCATCCCACCGCGAATCCGAAGGACCGGTCCCGGAGAGGCAGCGGCAGGGAGGACCGGAGTCCGATACGCCACTCCCGTCGCCAGAAGGGCATCCACCGGTCGTCCTGGACCGCCCAGGCGCGGTCGGACCAGGTGGAGACGTCGAGGGCCAGGGAGGGCCAGGTGCCGTCGTAGGCCAGGGTGGCGGTGAACGCCGGGCGGCCCCGGACGGGGTCCACGTCGATCCCGACCTGCCAGCCCAGGTGGCCCAGGGCGTCCTGACCATGGACCGAGGCCCCCAGGCGAAAGGCCCCGCCGGAATCCCAGGCGAGGATCGGCTCCAGGGCCCGGGGACGCACGGACTTCCAGGGGGAGTAGGGACGGGGGCCCTCGGGGGTCTCCGGCGGGTTCCGGGGAGGCTCCTCGGAGGGAAGGTCCGGACACTGGTCATCGGGCTGGTCCGGGTCCTCGGGCCATCCTGGGTCACCGCCGAGGTCCAGCACCGCCAGATCCCATCCCCTGGAGGTCCAGGTCCCGAAGGCCACCTGGTGCCCATCGGGGCGCACGGCCGGGTGCCGGACGCCTCCCAGCACCCGGGTCAGGCGCCGCCGCTGTCCGGTCGGGACGTCCAGCAGGAACAGGTCGTCGATGCCCCCGGCATCCCGCACGAACACGAGGGATCGGCCGTCGGGCAGTGCGACGGGGTTGCGATCCCGGCAGCCATCATCGGTCAGTCGCACCGGGGGCCGTCGGGCCTCCGGGTCCAGGCGCCAGAGGTCCCATCGCCCGTCCCGGCGGGCCGGGAAGACCACGGAACCGTCCTCAAGGACCGTGCCGGCTCCGAGGTCGTCGAAGGTCCCGAAGGGAATCGGCGTGGAACCGGTCCCGTCGGGGGTCCGGCGAACCAGGGCCACCTCGCCGTTCCGGGTCGTCACGTGCCAGAGGTTTCCGTCGGTGTCGCCAAAGAGGTCCCGGGCCCTGGCCTGGAAGGTCAGGCGCCGGGGTCGGTGGCCCGGGTCGTGGAGGAACAGGTCCCCGTAGGTCGCGTAGAGGCGGTGGGGAACCTGGTGAATCGTGGCGATGGCCCCGTGGTGGAGCGCCAGCCGTCCGCAGCCCCCCTGGCAGGGAACGCGCAGGACCTCCCGGCCGGTCTGGAGGTCCCGTTCGATCACCGCCGGGTCTCGGTGGCCGTCGGACCGGACGTACCAGATCCCCCGGCCGTCAGGTCGGTAGAGGGGCCAGGCAACGGACTCGGCTCCTCGGGTCAGGACCGTTCCCGCGACGATCCCCAGGGCGGTCCTTCGGTCCCGGACCTCTCGGGCCCGCCGGGCCACCTCGTCCTGGAACTCCCGGTAGAGGTCCTCGAAGTCGGCTCCCAGCGTACGCCGGGCCACCGTGTTCATCGCAAAGGGGACGACCCGGCGGCCGTAGTCCTGGAGGAAGGCCACCAGTCTCTCGAGGCCGACCCGGCGTTCCAGGAACGACAGGAATGCCCCGCCATACACGTAGAAGGCGCCGCCCCGGGGAGGGTCCTCCGGCGCCACCGTCAGTTGCGACAGGGAAAGGAAGCGGCCTTCCAGTGCGGCCGTCCGGAGGATGCGATCGAAGTCGGTCCCGCCGGCGCGTCCCCGGTTCGGGGAACGGCTCTCGATGAAGGTGGCCCAGCCCTCGATCCACCAAGACGGCGATGCGCCATTGGGCAAGAGGCTCTTGCCCAGTACCCGGTTCACGACCTGGGGGGCGCCGCCCACCACGTCCATGTGCACCACGTGGACCAGTTCATGGAGCACCAGGGACCGGTGGTAGTTGCCGAAGACCGACAACTCCGAGTCCGGTCCCGGGGGAGCGGCCCAGAGAACCACGTGGTCGTAGGGCCAGACCCGGGTGAAGCCATTGGAATCGTCGCCGACGTCCTCCAGCACGACTTCCAGGTCCTGGGAGGGGATGAGTCCCAGGGTCTCCCGGAGATGACCCAGGGCCCACCGGGCCTCTGCGTGAATGCGCCGGGCCAGGGACTCGGCAGGGTCGTGGTAGTGGACCCGGAGGCCCGGGGAGGACAAGGTCTGCCAGCGTCTGGCCGGGTCGTCACCGGCCTGGGCCCAGCGGGGCAGCGCCAGCAGCACCCAGACCAGACACCATGCCCACCGGCGGCCCGGTCGGATCCTCATGGCCCGGAGGATAGCATTTCCCCCGTTTCGAGGCAGAGTCCTGGCGCGGCCGATTCCTGGCGTGACCCCGGTTCGGCCTCCCCGGCGGCGGCGGGAGAGACCCTGGCCGC
The DNA here is from genome assembly GCA_029547805.1 of Deltaproteobacteria bacterium. Lineage (GTDB taxonomy): Bacteria > Myxococcota_A > UBA9042 > DTJE01 > DTJE01 > JAGOKF01. Next base: position 137,373 of record JAKPOP010000017.1, on the reverse strand, counting down.
CGAGGGTGGCAGTCGATCGGGACGAATGACGAAACGCTCGTGAATACCGTGGGTTGTATGCGATGATTCGGTGACTGTCCCCGGGGTCACGGGGCCGGCGGTGCGGCCTCGGGGGCTGCCTGGGGCGGGACATCAGGAGTCGGGACCACCTCCGGCGCCGGAGGCTTCCTGGTCGGGGTGGTGACCTGCTCGTTGGCCAGTTCGATGTACCTTTGGACATTGCCCAGGTAGCCCAGGCACTCGTCCGATGCGGTCAGGCGTCCAGCGGTCTCACAGGCCCGGGTGTCGGGAGCCGCCTCGCAGACCTGCCGGACCAGTTGCTTGCAGGGTTTGGACGCGCAGGAAGACAGGGCCAGCATCACCGCCGCGGCCCAGAACAGGTTCCTCACGATCGCCTCCTCCGGAATCGAGAGGGCACCAGTGTAGCACAACCGCGCTTCCGGGACGAGGGCGATCCGGGGAGCGTCCGGGGGCTTGACAGTTCGATGCCGAACGATAGGATCTGGACCGCCTTGGCGCCGTTTCCGCGAGAGTGGTGGAATGGCAGACACGCTAGCTTGAGGTGCTAGTGGAAGATTTTTCCGTGGGGGTTCAAGTCCCCCCTCTCGCACCCTCCCGTTCTCGATGGGCATGGCTGGGGCTGGTGGTCCTGGTGTCCTGCGTCCAGGCGCCGGAGGACTGCTCCCGGGACATCCGGGCCCAGTGGCAGCAGGCCCTGGAGCATCCCACGCCCGAGGTCCTCTCGGGGCTCACTCCGGTCTCCCGGGATCTGGTGCAGGGGATCGACCGCCTCGGGCAATGGCCCGGGCTGCGGCAGCGGGTCCTGGACGCCCTCGCGGACGCCCGGGTTCAGGAGTCCTCCGACGGGTCCCCCAACCGGGTTCTCCGGCGTCCGGAGGGACAGGCCCTGCTGCTGGTCCGGGATGGCTGGGGCTGGCGGCTGGACCTCGCGTTGTCGGAGGTGATCTGGCCCGTGGGAGGCCCCGGCGACGGCTACTCGCGCCCCTGGTGAACACCCCGGGGCTGGACAGGAGGCGATCATGCGGCACGGAAGGGTCCGGTGGGTGGCCGGGATGCTGTGCCTGGGGGTCCTGGCCGCCTGTTCCCCCTCGCCGTCCAGGGTCTTCAGCAAGATGCAGCAGGCGGCCCGGCAGGGCGATCGCAAGGCCTTCGCGTCCCATTTCTCCGAAACATCTCGACCCTTCGCGGAGGCGCTGCTGGCCCTGTACGCCGCCGAGTATCCCAAGGACGGCAACCGACCCGACCCCTTGCGCCAGATCACGCGCGGGGAGGTCGTGGGGGAGTCGGTGGAGGGGGATCGGGCCGAGGTGCGGGTCCGGATGGAGGGGGCGCCGGAACGGGTGCTCGTCTTCGTCCGGGAGGGCCGGGCCTGGAAACTGGACGTGGACGCCACCGACCGGGAGAACCAGGGCCTGCCCGAGGAGTGATCGCGATGGGGTCGATCCCCCGCCTGGACGAGACATCGGCCCGGGAGGCCGTGGTGGAGATCGGCCGCCGGATGCATGACCGGGGCCTCATCGCCGGTGCCGAAGGGAACATCAGTGTGCGTCTGTCGTCCCGGCGGCTCCTGATCACCCCCTCGGGGGTGAACAAGGGATTTCTGCGCCCCGGGGACCTGGTGACCATCGATCTCGAGGGGCGCCCGGAGGAGGGGCGCCGTCGGGTGTCGTCGGAGGTTCGGCTGCACCTGGCCTCCTACCGGGTCCGGGAGGACGTCGGGGCGGTGATCCATGCCCATCCGCCGACTGCGGTGGCCCTCACTCTCGCGGGCCTCTCCCTGGATCTTCCCCTGGTCCCGGAGTTGCTGACCGCCCTGGGACGGGTGCCCACGGCGCCCTATGCGACCCCATCCACCGAGGAACTGGCCGAGGGCGTGGCCGAGCGGTTCCGGGAGGCGGACGTCGTGCTGATGGAGCGCCACGGAGCCGTCTGCCTGGGCCCCGATCTGGCGACGGCCTACGACCGCCTGGAGTCCCTGGAACACAACGCCCGCATTGCCTGGATGGCCTTCACGGTGGGGTCCCCGGCCCCGCTGCCGGCCACCGAGAGGGCTCGCCTCGAGCGCATGGCCGCCGCCGACCGGGGGCGCCGCTGAACGGGGCCTCCCGGCGTGGCGCGCGGGGGTCCGGTGCTGGGCGACTCAGCCCCTCTCCCAGAGGTGCAGGCCCAGCGTGGCAAGCCCCAGCAGCGAGAGCAGGCCGCCAATCACGAGCCGCTCGTGGTGCGCCAGCCAGCCGAACCGGATGGCCCGGGCCCCCTGCCATGCCAACAGCCCCAGGATCAGCATGACCCCGATGGTCCCCAGGCCCGACATCACCGTGAGCAGCAGCACGAACCAGACGTCTCCGAAGGGAGCGGCGCTGACGAAGATCGGGACCATCGCCTCGCAGGGAGACAGTGCGAGGGCCAGGACCAGGGTCAACACGGCTGCCCGGTCCGTCATCCCCTTTGCGGCCTCCTGGTGCAGGTCCGCATGGTGGTGCGGGTGGTGGTGGTGCGCCAGGTCCATCGCCAGATAGACCAGCCCGCTCCCGATCAGGATGATCGCCGGCAGAACGTGGGAGAAGGGGTCCAGCATCGGCTGGAGGGCCACCCCCAGCAGCAGGATGGCCATCGCGATTCCGCCCGAGACGGCCGTGTGGGCCACCCCGGCGGCCAGCATCACCCGCAGGGTCCGGGACAGGGTCCAGCCCTGGGCCCGCCCGATCAGCACGAAGGGCGCCCAGTGGTTCGGAAGCAGCCCGTGCACTGCCGACACCAGGGCCGCCCCTGCCAGGATGCCGCTTCCCTGGGCTCCCCCCGGGACCTGGAACCACTCCTGCATGATCCCTCCTCACCGATCGGTCCGGGAGGCCTCCCGCCCCAGTTCCTCGGCCCGGTCCCGGGCCTTCTGGACCGCCTCCCGCAGGTGCTGGTGGAAGTGCACCTGATCCAGCCAGGTCATCGCCGCATGGGTGGTCCCCTGGGGCGAGGTGACCTGGGCCCGCAACTGCCGGGGACTCCTGGCCGTCTCCACGACCAGTTTCGCGGCCCCGTAGGCCGTCTGCCGGACCAGCGCCCGGCTCAGGGTCTCCGGCAGGCCCACGGCCTTTCCGGCCTCGATGAGGCCCTCCAACAGGTAGAACAGGTAGGCGGGCCCCGTGCCCGACAGCGCCGTCACGGCGTCCATCATCGCCTCGTCCACCTGCACCGTGACTCCCACCGCCGAGAGGATCTGGGACGCCACCAGGGCCTGTTCCGGGGACCCGTGCCTCCCCAGGCAGTATGGCGAGATGGCCTCTCCCACCAGGGCCGGGGTGTTGGGCATCGCCCGGATCACCGGGATGTTCCTGCCCACGAAGGACTCGATGAAGGTCGTGGAGATCCCGGCAGCAATGCTGATCACCACCTGTCCCTCGTGGAAGCAGCCGGAGATGTCCTCCAGCACCTCCCGGAGGACCTGGGGCTTCACGGCAAGCAGCACGATGTCGCTGTCCCGGACCAGTTCGCAGTTGTCCCGCGTGGTCCGGATGCCCCACTGGTCCCGGAGCCACGCCAGGGCGACCTCGGACCTGCGGCTCGCGACGACCTGTCGGGGCTCCACGATGCAGGCCTTCAGGAGGCCCCCGATGAGGGCCTCTCCCATGTTTCCCGCTCCCAGCACGCCAATCGTTGCCCGGTCCAGCATGTCCCCTTCTCCGTTACCTGGGCAGGCTCCATCCGAACAGCGCCATCACCAGCGCGGCGGCGAGGATCAGCCCGGAGGCGACCACGAGCCCCACCAGCACCCTCGTCCCTGCCGGGGCCGCCGCCCGGGGCATCGACGGGACGGCGGTCGGGGCCACCGACGCCTTGCGACTCCGCCGGCCCGCAGGGACCGGTGCCGCCGCGGCCTCCTGGACCATCTGGGCCAGTTGCCGGACCCCCGCCTCCTCCCGATCCGGCACCGCCTCCCGCATCGCCCGACGCATCGCCTCGGCAGAGGGGAAGCGGTCCTTGGGCCGGGGGGCCAGGGCAGTGGCGATCACCTCCCGGAGGGCCTCTCCCCCGGGCAATCGGGCGATCCGGTCCGGGTCCATGCCCTGCCTGGCCTGTCGGCGGATCTCTTCGGTGTTCGTCCCCTCGAAGGGATGGCCCCCCTCCAGCATCGCCACCAGCAGCAATCCCACCGAGTAGAGGTCCGCCTGGGGACCCACCCGGGCCCCGGCCGCCTGCTCCGGCGCCATGTATCCCACCTTCCCCTTGACGACCCCCGTGCGGGTCCGCTCGTCCCTCCAGGGCCCGGTGGCGATGCCGAAGTCGCAGACCTTCACCGCCCCGGACCGGTCCACCAGGACGTTCTGGGGACTGATGTCCCGGTGGATGACCCCGGCCGGTCTCCCCTCCTGGATGAGCCCGTGGGCGTATTCCAGGGCCCGCAAGACCTGGTCCGCCACGAAGGTCGCCGCCTCCACCGGGAGTCCCCGGGCCTTCCGCCGGCGTCCACCGGGCTTCAGCAGCCGGGACAGGCTGACCCCGTCCACGTACTCCATCGCCAGGAAGTAGCGGCCATCCGCCTCGCCGAACTCCAGCACATGGGCGATGTTCGGGTGGTTCAGCCGAGCGCCCAGGCGCGCCTCGTCCACGAACATCCGCACCAGGTCCGGGTCCCCGGCCGCCTCCTCCAGCAGCACCTTCACGGCCACCGGCTTCTCGAACCCCATCGGACCCGGCAGGCGCGCCCGGTAGACCGTGGCCATGCCACCCGTGCCGATCGCATCGACGATCTCATACTTGCCGAACTGGAGCACCCGGTCTCTGGAAGGCACGAAGGGGTCACTCCTCTGCCGGACTCACCCGGGGGCTTCCCGGGGGACCGGGTCTCCTACGGGTAGATCTTCTCGAGCATCCGGGGGAAGGCGATGGTCTCCCGGATGTGGGGCAGCCCGCAGATCCACGCCACCGTCCGCTCGAGGCCCAGCCCGAACCCCGAGTGGGGCACGCTGCCGAAGCGCCGGATGTCCAGGTACCACTGGAAGGCCTCCCGGGGCAGACCGTGGGCATCGATGGCCGCCAGCAGCACCTCCAGGTCCTCCTCCCGCTGGCCTCCGCCGATCACCTCCCCGTAGCCCTCGGGGGCCAGGACGTCCATGCTCAGGCACTGGGCCGGGTCCGCCGGGTCCCGCTTCATGTAGAAGGCCTTCACCGCCGTCGGGTAGCGATGCACGATGATGGGCCGGTCGAACTGCCGGGTCAGCAGCGTCTCGTCGTCGCCCCCGAAGTCGTCCCCGTCGGGGATGTCGCTCCCGTGCTCCCGGAGGATGCGGACCGCCTCCCGGTAATGGAGGCGTGGGAAGGGCTTCTGGACCGCCTCGAGGGGCCTCAGGTCCCGTTCCAGCACTTCCAGTTCGCGCCTCCGGGACTCCACCACGCGCCCCACCACCTCGACCAGGAAGTCCTCGGCCACCTGCATGTTCTCGTCCAGGTCGCAGAAGGCCATCTCCGGCTCCACCATCCAGAACTCCATCAGGTGGCGACGGGTCTTGCTCTTCTCGGCCCGGAAGGTGGGACCGAAGCAATAGACCTTGCCGAAGGCCGCGGCGGTGGCCTCGTTGTAGAGTTGCCCGCTCTGGGTCAGGTAGGCCTTCTCGCCGAAGTAGTCGAGGCCGAAGAGCGTGGTGGTCCCCTCGCAGGCCGAGGGGGTCAGGATCGGCGTGTCCACCAGCAGGAACCCGTGCTCGTCGAAGTAGTCCCGGATGGCCTTCACGATGGCCGCTCGCACCCGGAGGATGGCGTGCTGCCGCCGGGACCGGAGCCAGAGGTGGCGATGTTCCATCAGGAAGGCCGTGCCGTGTTCCTTGGGCTGGATGGGGTAGGGCTCCGCCGCCGCGAGGACCCGGAACTCCTGGACGTCCATCTCGAAGCCGATGGGGCTCCGGGGGTCCGCCCGGATGGTCCCCCGGACCTCCACGCTGGACTCCTGGGGACAGTGGTCCGCGGCCTCGAAGGACTCCGCCGGGACCTGGTTCCGGACCATCACGCACTGGATGGTCCCGGTGCCGTCCCGCACCTGGAGGAACAGGATCCGGCCACTGGATCGCCGGGCCGCGAGCCATCCCTGCAGCAGGACCGACTGCCCGACGAACCGGTCGATGCGCTCCACCGTGACGCCCGTCATTCCGAACCCTCCCCGGAGGCGCCGCAAGAGTAGCAGACGCGCCGCGATCCGTCCACGGCTCGGAGGCCGACCATTGCCTTGACAGGGGGGGCGATGCTGCGATAATGAGCCAACCCGCGGACTTTGAAAGAGGTACGCTCATGCGCAGAATCGTTCCCGTCGGGAGCCTCGTCGCACTCGGCGTGCTGCTGGCCGTGTCCTCGCATGCCCAGACGGTTCCCCCCGAACCGGCCGCCGCCTCGGGGTCCCAGGGTGCGTTCTCGCTGGTGCTGACCGAGGGCAAGCGTCTGGCCGCCATGGGCCGGCACTACGACGCCGTCCTCCTCTTCAACCGCGTGCTCTCCGAAGGCGACGAGTCGGCCCCCTACTTCCAGGAGGCCCAGTACGAGATGGGGGCCTCCCTGTTCGCGCTGCGGTTCTTCGTGAGCGCCCGGATCTACTTCGAACGGGTCGCCGAGGCGGGTCCTCAGCACATCCGGTACAAGGAGGCCCTTCCCTACCTCGTGCGCATCCATCGGGAGATTCCCGGGGAGACGGACGGCCTCTTCCGCCTGTCCTCCTATTCCCCGGACCTGTATCCCCTGGACCTGGCCGAGGAGGCCAGTTTCTATGTCGGGCAGTGGCACTACTACGAAGGCAATCTGGACGCGGCCCTGGAGAGCCTGTCCCGGGTCGGGGCCTCCCGGCCGGACCTCTTCGTCCGGGCCACCTACCTCCGGGGGGTCGTCCACGTCCGGCGCAACGAGGCCCGGCAGGCCGCCGAGGCCTTCCAGGAGGTCCTTCGGTTCCTGGATGGCGCGGGCACTTTCGAGGGGAAGAACCGCTACCGGGAGATGGCGCTCATCGGGATGGCCCGCGTCTTCTACAGCGACGGCCAGAACAATCCGAAGCAGTTCCAGACGGCCATTCGCTACTACGAGCAGATCCCCGAGGACTCGGAGCAGTGGCTCGACAGCCTCTTCGAGCGGTCTTGGGCCTACTACATGATCGGGGATCACGCCCGGGCCCTGGGCAACCTGCTCACGGTGAGCTCCCCCTATTTCGAGGAGGAGTACTACCCCGAGGCGCTGGTGCTCCGGGCCATGATCTTCTTCAAGAACTGCCGCTACGAGGAGGCCCTGGCCACCATCGACCCCTTCTACAAGGAGTACTTCGAGATCCACAAGGAACTGGAGCAGGTGCTGGCCCGCTACACGGTCCCGGTGGACTTCTACCAGTACCTGGCCTCGCTCTCCGTGGGCCGGGGGCCCTCCTTCTCGCTCAAGATGAAGAAGATCTTCAATGCCGCCCTGGCCGACGCCAAGTTGCGGCGGTTGTTCGGATACGTGGTGACCATCGGCCGGGAGATCTCCCAGGTCGAGGCCCTGCGGTCCAACCCCATCGCGAAGCCGCTGGTCCAGATCCTGCTGCCCGAACTGCTCAATGCCCGTTCTCTGGCCATGAGCGAGTCGGGACAACTCGCCCAGGAGCGCCTGGGCCGCGTGCGGAAGGAACTGAAGTCCCTGCTGTCCCAGGGGCTCAAGGTGCGGTTCGAGTCCCTGAACGCCCAGAAGGGGCTGCTGCGGGAGAGCGTCCGTCGCCAGCAGGTGACCGGCTCCTCCTCCGCCACGGCCTCCTCGGGGGGCAAGCGGGACCCCCGGTTTCTCCAGTGGCCCTGGGATGGTGAGTACTGGAAGGATGAACTGGGGTCCTATCGCTACCCGCTCCAGTCCTCCTGTGGCGGCAACCCGTGAAGCGCCTGGGGATTCTCTCCGATTCAACGGAGGCCTGTGACATGACGATGCTGATGCGAGGGAAGGGGATCCTGGCGGTGGTCCTGGTCTGCGTGTCCTCGGCCGCCTGGGCCCAGCAGAAGCAGGGCGTCTCCGAGGTGAAGACCTACGACCTGCCCCAGGCGGAGGCCGGGAAGCCGGGTCCGGTGGTCGGCGGGCCGGGGACGGGCAAGCCCGCGACCCCCTTGAGCGTGCGGACCCTCGCGACGCGAACCGAGCGGATGGCCGATGACAAACTGGAGCAGGCCATCGCCACCCTCAACGAACTCATCCAGACCACCGACGAGGACGACCCGAGCAAGCCCGAGTACTACGTCCGACTGGCGCGCCTCTACTGGGACAAGGCGGAGAACTACTACAACAAGGCCAACAGCGACGAGATGTTCGCCCGCCTGCGGGCCGCCCAGGAGTCGGGAGACGAGGCGGCCGTCCGGGCGGTCCAGGACGAGCAGAACGCCTTCCTGGAGGAGCGCAAGCGGTGGCAGGAGGAGACGGCGAACGCCTACATGCTGGTCGTGAGCCGCTACCCGAACTTCGACCAGTTGCCGATGGTGCTCTACCTGCTCGGATACACGCTGGTGCAGATGGACCGGGCCGACCAGGCCTTCCCCTACTTCGCGCGGATCGTCCGGGAGGCCCCCGAGAGCCGCTACGTTCCCGACGCGTTGCTCAACATCGGCGAGTTCTTCTTCAACGCAGGCCGGATGGCCGACGCCGAGAAGATGTACGGGGAGGTGGCCTCCTGCTGCGCCGAGTCCAATGCCTACGGGCTCGCGATCTACAAGCAGGCCTGGTGCTACTTCAACATGGGACGCCACGAAGAGGCGATGAACCGCTTCCTGGACGTCATCAACTACGCTCGGAGTGACGCCGCCAAGGCCTCCGGGTATGCGACCCAGCTGCTGCGGGAGGCCCAGGGGAACCTCGTGATGGTCTATTCCCAGGTCGGGACCCCGGAGAACGCCATCAAGGTGTTCCGGGCCATCAGCCCGTCCAACTACATGGACCTGGCCATCCGCCTGGCCGAGAGCTATGCCTCCCAGGGTGAGTTCGACAAGTCAACCCGCCTCTACAAGAAGATCATCGCCGAGTACAAGGACGCCCAGGACCCGTGGCGGGTGGTGGAGTTCCAGCGGGCCATCGTGCTCAACGCCTACAACCTCGGGATCAAGAAGCCCGTGGTGGAGGAGACCCGGCGCCTGATCGGGCTGCTGGAGCGCTTCCAGAAGGAGGCCCCCGAGTCGTTCATGAAGCCCGAGATGGAGAAGGCCGAGTCCCTGGTCCGGGGCATCGTGACCAACTACCACAAGGAGGTGGCCCTCACGAAGGAGGAGGCCACGATGGAGTACACCCACCTCCTCTACCAGGAGTACCTCCGCCTGTTCCCGAATGCCCCCGAGTACCCGATGATGGTGTTGAACTATGCCCGGCTGCTCTTCCAGTTGGAGAAATACGCCGACGCGGCCGAGCGCTTCACCCAGATCGTGGACATGGACCCGAACGGCCCGGCGGCCCTCGATGCGGCCCACGACGCCGTGTCGGCCTATTACAAGATGCTGGACCTGTCCCGGCACAAGGCGAAGTCCGATGACGCGATGGACACGGAGCCGAAGGACCTGCCGGAGTTCGAGGCGAAACTGGTCAAGGCCTGTGAGCGCTACCTGGCGATGGCGAAGCCAGGGGCCCCGGACGTCGTGGAGGCTCGCTTCGCCGCGGCGATGGTCTGGTACCAGTTCAACCACTTCGACAAGGCCATTGCGGGTTTCCGGCAGATCATCCAGGAGGCCCCGGACCACGAGAACGCCCCGGACGCCGCCCGGCTGCTCCTCTCGGCCCTCCAGTTGACCCGCGACATCCCGGGGCTCTATCAGGCTGCGGAGCAGATCCAGGCGAACCCGAACCTCCTGAAGGGGGACATCCCGGGCATCCTGGCCCGGATCGCCGAGCAACGGGATTTCAATCGCTGCTTCGAGTACGAGCAGGCCGGCAACCACCGGACCGCCGCCGAGTGCTTCCTGGACTACGTGAGGCGCTTCCCCAACACGCCGCTGAAGGACAAGTCGCTGCTCAACGCCGCGAACAACTTCTTCAAGGCCCGGCTCGTGGAGCGGAGCCTCGAGGCCAACCAGCAGATCGTGAACACGATGCCCGACTCGCCGCTGGCGGCCCGGGCCCTGTTCTACATCGCCGACACCTACCGGCGGCTCGCGGTCTATTCCGAGGCGGCCCGGATCTACGAGATCTTCGTGGCCCAGGTCCCGAAGCATGAACTGGCCGAGGAGGCCCTCCGGTATGCGACGGTGTTCCGGGCGGGCCTCGGGGAGTGGGACCTGGCGATCAAGGACCTGCGGCGCTACATGGAACTCTTCCCGAAGAATCCCTTCGCGGCCGCCCAGGCCTTCGAGATCGCGACCATCCTGGAGAAGCAGGGCAAGGCGGCCCTGGCCCAGAAGGAGTACGAGGCCTGGCTGCGGAAGTACGGCAAGGCCAACCTGGACCTCTACCTGAAGGCCCACCTGCGCATCGGCCTGACCCTTCGGGCACAGAAGCAGGAGGCTCGGGCCCTGGAGTGGTTCGAGAAGACGGTGAAGGCCTACGAGGAACTCCCGGACGAAGACAAGGCGAAGGTGACCGCCGTGGGCCTGGCCTCGGCGGCCGAGGCCCAGTTCTATCGCGGCGAGGCGATCCTGGCGGAGATGCACGGCATCCAGTTGAAGCTCCCCGAGAAGGTGCTCAAGGAGTCCATCGCCCGGAAACTGGGCCTGCTGAAGCAGGCGATGGACCTCCTGGCGTCGGTGGAGGCCTTCGGGCAGCCGAACTGGACCATCGCCGCCTGGTCTCGCCGGGGGTCGGGATACCAGGAACTGGCCGAGTCCATCGAGAACTCCCCGGTGCCCCCGGGCCTGACCACCGACCAGAGGCTGTTCTACCGGGAGGGACTCTCGCAGCAGGCCATGCCGATCTGGAACGCCTCTCGGGACTCCTACCGCCGGTGCGTGGAACTGGCCCAGCAGTTGCGGTGGTACAACCGATATTCCGAGGAGGCCGAGGAACAGTTGCTGAGACTGGACCCGAGTTTCCAGACGCTGCCGGACATGCGGCCCCAGCCGGGCTTCTACGGCCTCAACGAGACGCGGGGCACGCTGAAGCCGGACCAGGAGGGCGAGAACGCCCCGAAGTGGGCCGACGAGGGGGTTCGGGACCGGATCCGGAAGGCCGCGTCCCGGGCCGATGCCAGCGCCGGCGCCTGGTACAACCTGGGGCTGCTGCGGTTCTGGGAACGGGACCTCCCCGGCGCCCGGGATGCGTTCCAGAAGGCCCTCCAGATGGACCCGAAGATGGACGAGGCCATCGCCCAGCTGGGTCGGCTGGCCCTGCTGGAGGGGCGCCTGGAGGAGGCCCAGGCCCAGTTCGCCCGGGCCGTCGAGATCGACCCGGCCAACGCCGTGGCCAACTCGTTCTATGCTGCCCGGGCCCTGCGCGAGCGGAAGTTCCCCGAGGCGATCTCCCTGGCTCGGAAGGCCCTGGTCGCAGACCCCGACTCGATGGATGCGTACCAGGTCCTGGAGGCGGCCTATCTGGAGATGGGCCTGCCGGACGTGGGCATCCTGGTGGGGCGGAACGCCCTCTCCCTGAGCCCCGACGACGGGCCGGTGCAGAACGTGCTGGGCCTGATCTTCCTGAAGAAGGGCGAGGTCCGGCAGGCGGTGCAACTGTTCCAGAAGGCCGTGCGGGACGACCCGCGCCTGTTCCACGGGCGGATGAACTTCGGGGCGGTGACGCTGGCCTACAAGGACTTCGAGACGGCGCTGGCCCAGTTCTCCGAGGCGCTGAAACTGAACCCCGGCAGTTACGAGGCGTCTCTCGGGAAGGCCGTGGCCCTACGGGGGCTGAACCAGGGGAACGAGGCCCTGGCGATCTACCAGCAGATCGACCGGGACGGCCAGAATCCGGACGTCCAGTTCAATCTGTGCGTGCTCTACCAGATGACCCTGCAGAAGAACGAGGAGGCGCTTCGGGCCTGCGAGTCGTTCCTTCGAATCGCCCCCGCGCAACATCCCCGGCGGAAGGAGGCGACGCGCCGGCTGGAATCGATCCGGGCGACGATCGAGGCGCTGCGGGAAGCGCCTCCCGCCGCTCCGGCTCCCGAGGGAACGCCTTGAGGATGGGAATGCACCCGGGGAATCGATTGTCAGCAGGGAGGGAGCGACGTAGCATTCGGGAGGGAGGTGGGTCATGAACCGGTTGCTGATCGCCATCGGTCTCGTTTTGGGGCTGGCCGCCGCGCCGGCCTGGGCGCAGCAGAAGAAGGAGCCTCCGAAGAAGGGAACCGGCGACTCCCCCCAGAAGACCTTCGACTTCAGCGACGAGGCGGGGGTCCTGGAGGCGGATTTCCTGCGGCCCAACCAGGGGGTCGCGGAGGCCGTGGTGCTGGAAGAGGGCCCCAGCCTGATCCGGGTGAGGACCGATTTCGTGGACGAGATCCTGAAGAGCGCCGAGGACCTCTGAGGTCCCACGAGGGGGAAACATGTCCAAACAGACGCCCACCATCCGGGTCAGTATCTACGAAGGGGGCAGTCTGGTCCGGGAGGAGGTCTTCACCCAGAGGACCATCCGGATCGGAAGGGGAGGCCAGAACCACCTCCGGCTCCAGGGGGAAGGGGTCTCGAACCTCCACTGCATGATCGAGTGGAAGGACTCGGGGGAGGTCCTGCTGTCGGACCTGGAGAGCGCCTCCGGGACGTTCGTGAACGGGAAGAAGGTCAGCCATGCCGCCCTGAATCCCGGTGACGAGGTGAAGATCGGCGACACGACTCTCGTGTTCGATTACGAGGCGACCCGGTCCGGGGCCATCGCCGACGGGGCATGGACCGGCGCCCTGGACCATGCCGCCGGGCCCCTGGGTCTCGAGGTGTCGATGCTGTGGGGGGATCGGACCCTCTACACGGACCTCCTCCGACCCGGAGAGACCCTGACCGTCGGCACGGACCCCAAGGCCCGGGTCTTCCTCCCGGAGGAGGTGGTCGGCGGGGCGAGCGTGGAACTGGCGCGTCCCGACGGGGAGGACTTTCTGCTGGACGTGTCCCTGCCCGGTGCCGAGGGGGACTTCCTGGTCGAGGGCCGGATCGTCCGCCTGCCCGAGATGCGGCGCCGGGAACTGGTCGAGCAGGGGCGCTACGTGCGGATCAACCGGAAGACCCGGGCCCGACTCCAACTGGGGGCCTTCGTCTTCGTGATGGGGTTGTCGCCGCTGCCGTCCAGGCGCCCGGTCGGGTCCTGGACCCGGCGCTTCAGCCTCCGGGAGCACCTCTATCTCCTGGTGTCTTTGGTGCTGCATCTGGCCTTCATGGTGCTGGTGACCCTGGTCCCCGAGGAGCAGCTGCGGGCCGTCCGGGACCCCTATGAGCGGCGTACCGAGGCCCTGAAGCGGATCCAGGTGGCGATGCTCGAGCGGAAGGTCGAAGAGGAGAAGAAGGAGCGGGAGGAGGAGCGGCGGAAACTGGAACAGGCCCAGCAGGTCCAGCAGCCCGGGACCGTGTTGAGCCAGCGTCCGGTGGACGAAAAGCCCACGAGCCGCCTGGTGACCGAGGACCAGGTCCAGAAGGACCGGCAGGTGGCCGACACGGCACTGACCCGGGTGCTGGGGGACCAGCAGGACCTCATGAATCAGGTCCTGGATGCCGTCGGGCCGGGGATCGGCGGCGGAATGATGGGGATCCGGGTCATCGGGGACCGGGGACTGGACGCCGAACTGGCCATGGGACTGGATGCCTTTGGCGGGACCCTGGGCGGCGGCGGAGGCGGTGGTTTCCGGGGAACGGGCTGGGGCGGCGGTTCGGAGTTCGGGCCGGCGGACCTCCGGGGAATCCAGGGACTGTCCCGGAGCGAGGCGGAGGGCGCGGCGTCGCGGCTGAGGTTCCGGGGCGGCGGCGAGCCCGTGGTCTATTCCGGCCCCTCGTCGGTGACCGGCGAACTGGATAAGGAGACGGTTCGGCGCTACATCCAGACCAAGATGGACCAGGTCAAGTGGTGCTACCAGCAGGAACTCCAGAAGAACCCGTCCCTTCAGGGCGACGTGAACATGGAGTGGTTGATCCTGGCCGACGGGAGCGTGGCCCAGGTCCGGGCGACCGGCGGATCCCTGGGCAGTGCGGCGGTGGAGCAGTGCCTGAAGACCCGCATCGTGACCTGGAAGTTCCCGGCCCCGAAGAGTGGCGGCATCGCGCGGGTCGTGTACCCGTTCATCTTCCGGGCCACGACGACCCGGTGAGTCCCTCGCCCTGCGGCAGGAGTCGATCATGAAGAAGGTCCTTTCCCTGGTGGTCGTGGCGCTGTTGTTGTCGTCGTGCAGCCGGGCCCGGAACGACTCGATCGCCCTGACCAACCGGGGGATCAAGGCCTGGGACCGGAAGGACGTGGCCGAGGCGAAGGCCCTCTTCGAGTCGGCCATCAACCTGTATCCCAAGAACGCCGCGGCGCACCTCCAACTGGGCATGCTGTTGCTCCATGAGAAAGAGGACCTGATTGGGGCCGAGCGGGAGCTCCGGGAAGCCTCCAGGCTGGCGCCCAAGGATGCGGAGGCCATTTTCCAGCTGGGGCGCCTGGCCATCGCGAAGAAGGACCTGGACGGGGCGCTGGCCCGGTTCCAGGAGGCCCAGAAACTGAACCCGGGGCACGTGGGGGCCGTCTTCTGGGCAGCCGACGTGCTGGCCCAGAAGGGGCGGATCGGGGAGGCGGACGACCTCTATCGGAAGGCCATTGACCTGGACCCCGGGTATGCCCGGGCCTTTTCGGGCCTGGGCAGCCTCTACCGGAAGCAGGGGGCGGAACAGGAGGCCCTGGCGGTCTTCCAGGAGTGTGTCCGCCTGAATCCCGACGACGCCGAGTGCCACCACAACCTGGGCTTGATGCAGTTGAGCATGGGGGAGGTCGACCGGGCGATCGAGAGCCTCACCCGGAGCCTGGAACTGGACCCCGAGAATCTGGCCGGGGCCTTCAACCTGGCCAACGCCCTGATCCGGAAGAACCGCTTCCGGGAGGCCATGTTCTACCTCAAGAAGTTCATCGTCACCGCCCAGGTCACCGGGCAGGCCACGGAACTGATCGAGCCGGCCCGACTGGTGCTCCAGACCGTGCAGGTCGCCATCAATCAGCAGGGGCAGTGATCCCTGTTCTGTGTCGGAACTCGGACGAGGCATGCACCAGGACCCCGGCCACCCAGGTGGCCAGGGGACGCCGGGCCAGCGGCAGGCCGAAGAAGGGACTCCAGCGGCAGCGGCTGACCAGGTCTCCGGCCTCGGGAACCCAGGTTCCATCGGGGTCCCACAGGAAGCAGTCGGCCCGGAGTCCCTCGGCAATCGCCCCCCGGTCCCGAAGGCCCAGCAGGCGGGCCGGCGTGGCCGAGAGGACCTCGACGGCCCGATCCAGGGTCAGCAGTCCCTCCTGGACCAGGCGCAGGACCGCCGGCACGGAGGTCTCCAGTCCCGGCACCCCCGACGGGGCCTGGGGGTAGGGCAGGGCCTTTTCCTCAAGGGTATGGGGCGCGTGGTCCGTGGCCACGGCGTCGATCGCGCCGTCGGCCAGGGCCCTCCGGAGGGCCTCCCGATCCTCGGCCAGTCGGACCGGCGGATTCACCTTGAGCCAGTTGCCCAGGGCGCCGGTGTCCTGGGCGGTGAACCAGAGGTGGTGCGGCGTCACCTCGGCGGTGAGTCCCGGGTGGTCCCGGAGGACCTCCAGTTCCCGGGCCGAGGAGAGATGACAGAGGTGCAGGCGCCTTCCGGGGCGCCAGAGGCCCGCCACCCGGAGGGCCCCCCGGACCACCGCCTCGGGCGGGCGCAGTCGGTGGTGGTCCGCCGCAGTGGGGTCCGGGCCTGCTCCGCGACGGGCCTCCTGGAGGACCGTCTCGTCCTCGGCGTGGAAGGCGAAGAGGCACGGAAACCGGTCCACGGCCCGCTCCAGGGCCCGGTCGCCCGAGAGGAGGTCCCCGGTGGTCGCCCCCAGGAACACCTTGACTCCGGCGAAGGCCGGCTCCTCCAGGCAACGAGCGATCTGGTCCAGGTTGTCCTGGGCCAGGGCCAGGAAGAAACGCATCTCGCAAAGGGACACCTCCCGGGCCCGGGCCGCCTTGGCCCGGAGGTCCTCGAGGCCCAGGGTCGGGGGAACCGTGTTGGGCATGTCGCAGACGGTGGTGACGCCCCCGGCCACGGCGGCCCGGGACCCGCTCTGGAGGTCCTCCTTGTGGGTCCATCCCGGGTCGCGCAGGTGGACGTGCATGTCCACGGCTCCCGGGACCAGCCAGGCTCCCCCGGCGTCGATCTCGACGGCCGGCTCCCGGGGCGTCACGGCCCCCCCGATCCGCTCGAAGAGACCTCCTTCCACCAGGACGTCCGTCCCGGGATGTCCCGGCCTTCCAGGGAGTCGGACGTTGCGGAGCACCAGGGAACGACGGTCCATCGGGGCCTCCTGTCGAGGAGAGAATGATAGAGGGGGAACGGGCGGAAGAAAACTTGCCGGTGTGCACCGGTGGCCCCTATACTCGCCTTGCGATGGGCATCGAGACCCTCCAGCGACTGGTGGAACAGCAGGGAATGGGGGACCTGCTGCATCGTGCGATCCTGATTGTCGATGACGAGCCCGAAAACCTGGACGTCCTGGAGGCGGTGCTGCAGGACGAGGGCCTCCGGGTGGTCCGGGCCACCGACGGTCCCTCGGGGCTCGCCAGCGCTCTCGCGGAGCCCCTGGACCTGGTGATTTCGGACCAGCGGATGCCCGGTCTGACGGGGGTGGACCTGCTGTCGCGCCTGACCACCGAGCGACCCGACGTGGTCGGAATCGTGCTGTCGGCCTATACCGACGCGCCGGTGATTCTTCAGGCGATCAACGAGGCGAAGGTCTTCCGGTTCCTCACGAAGCCCTTTGACATCGGGGACCTGGTCCGGACCGTCCGGGAGGCCCAGGAGATGGTCTTCTATCGCCGGGCGGTGACGGGACTGCTGGAACGCCTGGCGGTTCGGAACGAGGACCTGACGCGAACGCTCCAGGAACTCCGGGAGGCCCAGCAGCGGATGCTGCACATGGAGCGGCTCAGCAGCATGGGCCGCCTGGCCACGGGGGTCGTCCACGACCTCCGGAACGCCCTGATGGGGCTCACCTTCCTGGAGGCGGACCTGGAGTCGATGGGGGCTTCCGAGGAGATGAAGGAGTCGGTGCGTGTCGGGCTGTCGGGGCTCCACGCCCTGATGGGGACGCTGGAGTCGCTGCACCAGTTCTCCCGGGACGGGCGCCTGGGGACCGCCATCTCCACCGTGGACGTCGGCGACCTGGTCCGGGACGCCCTGGTGGTGATGCGGGGCGACGTGGAGTTCCGACGCCGGCGGGTGCAGACGTTCGTGGAGGACGGCCTCCCTCCCATCCAGGGGGACCGGGGAAAACTGATCCAGGTGCTGGTGAACCTGCTGCGAAATGCGGTCCAAGCCACCATCCAGGGCCAGGCCATCACCGTCTCCGCCGGGATCCTGCAGGGCGGCCAGATCCGGCTTGCCGTGGAGGATGAGGGCCCGGGGCTGCCCGAGGGGGCGGCGGACCGGCTGTTCGAGCCGTTCGTCAGCACCAAGGGGGAGGGGGGACTGGGGATGGGGCTCTACATGGCGCGGCTGATCGTGGAGGCCCACAACGGCGAGATCGGGGCGGTCAATCGTCCGTCGGGCGGCGCCCGGTTCGAGGTCCGCCTCTGGCCCGATCCCGCAGGGGCGGGCTCCCGACCGAATGCCCCGGTCTCCTGACGTCCTGGGGGACCGGACTCCAGTTCTTCGACAAGGCCGTTGACAGAGCGAGGACATTCTGCGACAATCCGCATGTTTCGAAGCCTGCGGTGATGGGATGCGGGCAAGCACTTCTTTCCAGGAGAGGTCGAGATGAAGCAGTGTCTGGGGATCTTCGCGGTGCTGGCGCTGACCGTCGGGATGACGGCCTGCGACAGCAGCAATGACAATGGCCAGGACGTGATCATCCCGCCGACGGACACGGGGGCCGACACGGGTCGGGACATCGTCAATCCGCCGACGGACAACGGGACGGACACGGGCCGGGACACGGTGACGCCGCCGACGGACAATGGGACCGACACGGGCCGGGACACGGTGACGCCGCCGACCGACAACGGCACCGACACGGTGAACCCGCCGACGGACAACGGGACCGACACGGTGACGCCCCCCACCGACAACGGGACCGACACCGTGACGCCGCCGACCGACACCGGCGTGGACCAGGGCACGGACCCGGGCACCCAGACCTGCGTGGACGAGGGGGCCCGGTCCTGCAAGGGCTACTTCGAGTGCGCTGCCGACTGCCCCCAGGACGCCACCGGCAACGCCTGCCGGCAGCAGTGCCAGTCGAACCTGTCGGTCCGGGGCCTGACGGACTACAACAACTTCATCCAGTGCCTGCAGCGCAACTGCGCGAATGCTCAGACCGACGAGGAGTTCTACGCCTGCCTGGAGCAGAAGTGCATCTCCGAGTACTACCACTGCTTCTGGGGCTGCCAGTACCAGAACTGCGGAAGCCTGATCGGCTGCCTGACCTCCTGCCCGGAGGACAACCCGGCCACCCCCGACGTGAACGAGCGCAGCGAGTGCATCGGCAACTGCTGGGGCGAGGCGACTCCTGATGCCCAGCTGGACCTCCAGTACGCCATCGACTGCACCTCGGCCCAGTGCCCGGTCTGCGAGGTCGAGAATCCCACGCCGCAGCAGCAGCAGGATTGCGACGACTGCTGGAACCAGGCGGCCGACGGCGCCTGCGCGTCCCAGTGGGAGAAGTGCGCGACCTACGGCACCAAGAAGTGCGGCGAGATGTTCACCTGCGTCTTCCAGACCTGCCAGGACAGCGCCTGCGTGCAGAACTGCCTGCGGGAGGGCACGAAGACCGCCGGGCAGCTCTGGAACGCCATGATCCAGTGCATGTTCGACACCTGCACGGTCTGCAACGTGGAGAACCCGACGCCCCAGCAGGAGACCGACTGCAACAACTGCCTGAACGCGGCGATCAATGCCGGCGGCGCCTGTGAGAGCCAGGCCAACGCCTGCATGAACGATCAGGCGGCCCAGTAGGCCCAACGGCCCTGGAACCAGCGGTTCTTTCCCGGGGGGATCGGCGACCTCGCGAGGCTGCCGGTCCCCCCGGCCATTTCAGGGGGGAACGATGAGACAGTTCCTGGCGGTGATGGGCATCGTGGGCTTCCTGGCCGGTTGCGACTCGGGGAACGACGTGACGGACCTGGGGACGGACCTCGGCCGGGACGTCCCGGTGGTGACGGACCTGGCCGACCCGGGAACCGACCCGGGGGCTCCGCAGGACTCTGGCAGGGATCCGGGGGTTCCCTTGGACCCAGGGACTCCGGACCCGGGCCGCGTGGACGTCCAGGACCCCGGTGGGACCCAGGACCCCGGAACCACGGACGGAACCGCATCCTGTCCCCAGTCGGTGGGGGGATCGACCTGTCACGAGATCGCCGCCTGCGCGATCCAGTGTCCCGATCCCACGTTCCAGGCCGCCTGCGCGGTGCAGCC
Source organism: Deltaproteobacteria bacterium (assembly GCA_029547805.1). Taxonomy (GTDB): domain Bacteria; phylum Myxococcota_A; class UBA9042; order DTJE01; family DTJE01; genus JAGOKF01. The sequence goes on along the minus strand of JAKPOP010000017.1, from coordinate 117,874 downwards.
CGTGTCCGGGGCCACGGGGGCCTGGGAGGCCCTGCGGGACTGCATCGCCAACGCCTCATGCGACCCGATCTTCCAGGACGAGCAGTACACCGACTGCGTGCTCGATGCCTGCCGGGAACTGCTGACCGCCTGCGGGCCGACCCCCGGAGGGACGTGCCGGGACATCTGGAAGTGCCGCAAGGACTGTGACCCCGATGATGCCGCGTGCCCGGCCCGGTGCTTCGGCCTGGGCTCCGCCGAGGCCCAGGCGACCTGGATCGCCTACAAGGACTGCATCCTGGGCATCGAGTGCGCCGAGACGGACATCAACGCGAACGGCTGGCCGACCTGGACCTGCGAGGCCTATGGACAGAACCACAACTGCCCGATCCAGGCCCAGGCCTGCTTCCCCCCGACCACCTGATTCCAGGGACGGGCCGTCGCCTTGCGGCCCTGGAAGACCGGGGCCGCCGATCCAGCGACCCGGAGTGCGACCATCCCCTTCGCCCCTGTCCTGATGGGCCGGTTCCTGGACACCCGGGGCTCCTCGGGCCGCAACGGACCTCACCGCGGTCGAGGTTTGTGGTCCGGACATGGGGCGGCGCCGGGGCTTGAATCGGAACGCCGCTTCTGCAACAGTAGACCTCTCCAGTGCGTGGAGCGGGCGGATGCGGTGGACCGGCATGATGGTGCTCCTGGTGGCGTCCTGGGTCGGGCCGACGGCGAGGGCGGCGACGCTCGAGACCCTCGGCGGGGAACAGTGGACCGGGGTCGTGGAACAGGTGGAGGGGGAGGACCTCATCTTCCTCTGGCAGAAGTCCAAGGACCAGCCCGAGGAGGTCCGGAAAGGCAAGGGGGACTTCGCCTTCCAGGCTCAGGGGCACCAGGTGGAGGCCCGGCGGATCCCGATCCAGGCCGTCGCCCGCGTGAACGGCGTCCCGGCGGATCGCTTTCCGGCCCTCTTTCGCTACAACCTCTTCTTCCGGATCTTCCAGGTGTTCCAGGCCAACATCGTCCGGGCCACGGCCATCGGGACCTTCGTGGCCCAGGTGAAGTCGATGCTGGCCTTGATGCTGGGAATCCTGGTCCTGGTCCCGGCCCTGCTGATCCTGGCATCGGTGCTGCTTCCCGGGGAGCGCCTGGGGGTCTTCGGGGCCGTGATCTTCTCGGGGGTGCTGACGGTCCTGGGCTTCGGGATCGCGATGGGCATGGGCATGGCGACGGCGAACTGGGCCTGGATGGGGAGCCCGGGGGCCCAGGTGGCGGCCACCGTCCTGGTGGTCCTCGTGGCCGGTGGCGTGGTCCACGCGGCGACCTCCCATTCCTTCTGGCAGGGGATCGCCTTCCTGGCCGCCTGGGGCGGGTCTCTGGTCCTCAGCGGCAGCCTCGGGTCGATGCTGACGTCGCGAATCACTTCCTAGGAGGGGACTCGGAGTCCTCTGGGACCGGACCCTGCAGGGCCGCCTCCTCCGACTCCCGAAGCAGGCGTTCCAGTTCCTCCCGGATCAGGCTCTCCGCCAGTTCGGGGACGACCTCTCGGACCGTTCGCTGGACCCACTCCCGCAGGGAGGCCTCCAGCAGTTTCCGCACCTCCTGTTGCACGAGGGCCTGCAGGTCCCGGTCGCGCAGCACCGGATCGGCGGGAACCGAGGCGGACTCCGGCGGTGGACGGGTGCCGGTGAAGGCCGCTTCGGGGGCGGCCGGGCCCGGCGGTTCAGGGGATCGGGGTCCCCCGGGAGCCGGAAGGGCGTCCAGGAGGTCCGCCGCGGAGAAGGGGAGGGGGATCACCCGCATCCGGGGGCCGACCGGGGAGGGGAGGGGACGTCTTCCGGAACAGACGACCAGGGTCGGGACTCCCGGGAACAGGCGGTCCAGGGACGCGGGGTCCAGGCCGCTCGTCTCGAGGTCCTCGTCGGTGGTGATCAGGACCCCGGGGAGTCGCTCGGCGGCCGAGGTCCGAAGGGCGGCCAGGGTCTCCACCACCAGCGGCCGTTCCCCACGCCGGGCCAGAATCACCCGGGTCATCGCCTGCACGCCGCGGTTTCGGGTCCAGAGGATCGTCGACGCCATCGTCTCATCCCGCAGGGGGCCGGTCAGGGCGGCCCATAAGCCGGGTTCTGTCCGAGGGCCCCGTCGCCGGGGACCTCGCGGCGATCATTCCTCTCGGGCGAGGATCCCTCCTCGCCTCCAGCGGCCTTACCCGGGGTCTCGGACGGGCCATCCTTCCCCTGTTCGGCCTTGCTCCGGGTGGGGTTTGCCGGCATCCCCGTCACCGAGGACGCCCGTGGGCTCTTGCCCCACGGTTTCACCCTTGCCGGTCGCCCCGAAGGGGACCGGCGGTCTGGTTTCTGTGGCACTGTCCCTGGGGTTGCCCCCGCCGGGATTGGCCCGGCACCCTGCCCTGCGGAGCCCGGACTTTCCTCCAGGAACCACGGATGGTTCCCGGCGATCGCCAGGACCGCCCTGACCGGCGCGCACAGGATATCATATCCGTCGGGATCAGGCGCGACGGCGGTGCGGCCTCGTGGTGGTCCCGGACCAGGGAGGGAGACGGCCGTGGCCTGTGCGTCCCCGGTTCCGCGGCACCCCGGAGCGGGCTGGAATCATCAGGCCCGGCGCGGGGATTCCGGTTGCGGGACCGCTGCCCCGTCTCCTCGGGGAGCGTCTCTCGGGAGTGGCGCCGGGCGGCCTGCTCGCGTCCGGGGAATCCGTCGTCTGGCGCTGGGGTGTCTGTGCCTTGGGACCCTTGGTTCCTGTGCGGCGCCCCGGGAGGCGATGCGGCGGGAGGCGGCCCTGGGGCATCCCCTGGCCTCTCCCCGGGAGGACCGGGCAATGGCCCTCTTCGGGGACCTGCCGGGGCCCGATTCCGGGAACGGGGCCACTGCGGCCTCCGGGATCCGATCCCCCCGCAGACCCGGGGCGGCCGCTGGCCCTTCGACCCTTCCGGCCCTCGCGGCGACGTCGGTGGCTGGTGGGGCGGCGGCGGACTCCCTGAGGTCCTCGGCGGGGCGCCTGGTGGGCATTCGAGGGTCCTTCGACGAGCGATCGTTCCTGGGGCACCTGCTGCGGGTGACCGACCTGCTGCCCGCCGGGGCCCAGAGCCAGGACTGGAAGGCCGGGACGTCCCTCCGGAGGGCCCGGGAGACCGGGACCCTGGTCGAGGTGGACCGGGCGGTTCCCGGTCATCTCCTCTTCTTTCGCTGCGAGGGGCGGTGCGGGCCGATGGAGACCGACGGGATCGGGGCCTGCGTGGTGATGGAGGCGGGGCCCGGCGGGGGGCGCTGCATCGGCTACCTCCAGGGCGAGGTCCGGTGGCTGCGATTCGGGAAGTGGGACTCACAGGACCCGGAGGTCGGGACGGTGGAGGGCGTCTCGCCGCCCCTGGAGCCATGAAGAGGTTCCGACGGGCATCGGGCAACGCTGGTCTGATCCGGCCCGTCAGCCCAGCAGGGGCAGGACCGCGTCAAGGATCCGACGGGCGACCTCCCCGATCGGGAGCGTCCCGTCCACCTCGAGCAGGTGCCCGGGCGGTCGGACCTCCAGGGCCTGTCGGTAGGCCTGCTCGACCTCCCGAAGGGTCGCCAGGTTCTCGAAGACGTCGAAACCGGGCCGGGAGCCCTCGAGACGGGACATCGCCACCTCCGGCGGGACGTGGATCATCACCATCAGGTCCGGGTCCGGGGCCAGGGAATTGGCCTGCTGGATCAGCGACCAGGGCGTCTTGAGGGACTGGTAGGCCAGGGAGGACCAGAGGTAGCGGTCCGAGATCACCACCCATCCCTCCCGGACCAGGGGGAGGACCTCGGTCGCCAGGTGGTCCATCCGGTCCGCGGCGAAGAGCAGGGCCAGGGAGGCCGGGTCGAAGGACCCCGGGCGGCCCAGGACGTCCTGGCCGGTGATGCGGCCCCGGAGGATCTGGCGGATGCACTGCCCCACGGGACCCGAACTGGGTTCGGCGGTGAGGTGGACACGCAGGTCGGGCCGTTGCTGGGCGATCCCCTCGGCGAGGGCCCGCAACTGGGTCGTGGTGCCTGCCCCGTCGATCCCCTCCAGCACCAGGAACCGACCCTGCGACGGTGTCATTGCGGGTCCTCCGTGCACGGCATCGGGACCACTTCGCCCGGGCACTCCACCTGGAAGTCCTCCGGGGTGAACTCGGGGTTCCATTCTACGTCACGGAGTCGCAGGCGGACCCAGTCGTCTCCCGACTGGATCCGGACCCACTGGAGGCCCTCCTTCGAAGGTTCGACCTCCCATTCCAGGGGCCGGGCGCCGGGGCGACGGGTCTCGAAGCGCCGGAATCGGCCCTCGGCGTCGATCCAGACGCGCTGGGGGGCCTCGGGACCTGGCCGCGCATCCAGGCGCCATGCGCCCACCCGGCGATCGAAGGTCAGGTCCCAGGGCTGTTCCGGCGAACGGACCGGGGGTCTTCCCAGGAGGGCCTCGCTGGTGGACCGGAGGTCCCAGCCCGGGGGAATCAGCATCTCCAGGTTCCGAGGACACGAGGGGCCCTCGTGGCAGGGTTCGCCCCGCTGCCTCCAGAGGACCTCTGCCGAGTCGGCCAGCAACGTGGCCACCCAGAGGTCGGTGACGGTCCAGGCGTCGATGCGCAGGCGTCCCTCCCTCTGGACGAGCAACGTGGCCCGCCCCGAGAGTCTGGAACCCCGGACCCGGCCCTCGACCCGGGCCTCGGCCGCCAGTGCCCGTCGCTGCTCGACCTGGGCCTCGGCCCTCGCAAGCAACGCCTGGGGGTCCGTTTCGATCACGTTCGGAACGGGATGGAGGGTCGGGGCGCATCCTGCCGCCAGGGCCCCACCCACCACCCAGGGAAGGAGGAACCCCCGCAGGAACGGGCGGGACGAGGTCATTCGCCCTTCTTCGGGAGTTTCAGGATTTCCCGGACATCCCGGCGGAAACCGACCTTTCCGGCGGCGATCTCCCGCAGGGCCGTCACCGTCTCCTTGTTGCCGGACTCCACCAGGGGCTGATGTTCATCCAGGAGCATCCTGGCCCGCTTGGCGGCCAGCAGGGAGAGGGCGAAGCGATTGTCCACCGCGTCGAGGCAGTCCTCGATGGTCACCCGTGCCATGGTCTCACCTCCGGGGGCGAATGATGAGGAATCTCCCGAACAAAGTCAACGGGAACGCAGGAATCCCCCGGGGCAGCCCCGAAGGAGGCGACGGTGCCCGTGCGGAGGGGTTCTGCCTGGACTATCATCGGCGGCGAGATCGGACTGCGAGGTGGACCATGAGAAGCAGGGAGATGTTGCTCGCTTGCAAGGGCAGGGCGCTGGAGCGTGGCGGCCAGGAGGCCGCGAGCGAAGCGGGGGGAAGAGCATGCGCTGCGACCGGTGCGCGGCGCGTGGGGAGTGGTGGATCCCCTTCCAGCGTCCAGGCCATCTGTCTGGCGATGGGGCTGCTGCTGGCCGGCGCGGGAGGCGGATGCGGGGCCTCGGGGGGGGCCGGGGACTCGAACGACGGGATGGGAGCAGACCTGGCGGATGTCCACGAGGCCGCCGAGTTCCCCCATGACCCCGGGAACGGCGAACTGCCAGGCGATCCCGGAGTCGACCCGGCCGGGGATGAACTGGTTCCGGCCGATGTTCCGGCCGAGGTCCCGGCGGACCTTCCCGGGGACCCAGGCGGGGACCAGGGTCCTCCGTTCGTCTGCCCCGCCTACGGGTCCTGGCCGTCGGTGGATGATGGGCAGCGCAAGTTTGGCCTGACCATGTTCCACTGGAACATCCAGTACGTGGCCGGGGGCCTCGTCGGGGAATGGAATGGCCAGCCCATCAGCATCTGCGAGGAGATGTTCGGCAGCCCAGAACTGTGCGACGGGTGGACCGACGACGCGTTGAACGACTGGATCATCCGGGTCTCCTTCCAGCCCATCCTGGATCTGTATCTGGCCCACCCGGACTGGAGGGCCACCTTCGAGATGCCGGGCCTGATGGTCCAGGCGATGCAGCAACGGCACCCCGACGTCCTTGCGAAACTGCAGTGCGTCGCGAACAGCGGGCAGATCGAGATCGTGAGTTTCCACTGGTCCGACCAGTTGTTCCTGGCCTTCCCGTCCCGGGACCTTCGATGGTCCATCGCCTACAACCGACGGGTCTTCGAGGAGGCGGGCCTGCCGCTGTCCGGCGTGGTCTTCAACCAGGAGGGACAGTCGGGGGTCGGAAAGCACCGGGTGATGGCGGAAACGGGCTACACGATCGACGTGATGCACCGGAATCTCTACCGGTATCACCAGCGGGAGGACGTCGATGACGGGGTCTGGCCGGTCTATCGGAGCCGATGGCCCGGGGCCTCGGAGGACGTGCTCGTGGTGGTCAGCGGTGGGGTGGACCCGGCGGCGGGAGTCGATGTGAAATGGACCTTCTTCGACGATGGCGAAACGCTCGCAACGCCCGGGAATCCCTATCTGGCGCCGGTCCAGCCAGAGCCGGACTTGCAGGCGGTGCGGGAATTCGAGCGATCCCTCCAGGGGTTGGCGGACCAGGGCTACCTGCACACCACCATCACCGACTACGTGGCCCGACTCGAGCGGCTGGGCATTGAACCGAGGCCCCTGCTGCCCATCGCCGACTGCACCTGGCAGCCCCCGAGCACCGAGGGGATCTCCCGCTGGATGGGCCGCATGGGGACCCTGGGGTACTCGTTCCACGAGAACGACAACCGGATCCGGACCGGGAACTACCAGGCATCCCTCTGCCTGGCCGGCGCGTCGCTGCTGGCGGACCTGGTGTCCCGGGAGGGCCACGACGTCACCGGCGAGCGCGCCTTCATCGACGAGGGATACCTGGATCTCGTGCGAGCCGAGGTCTCCGACGCCACTGGCATCAACCCCTGGCTGGGGGAGTGGGTCTACGGCCTCCGCTACAACGAGTCCGCCGAAGAGTCCTGCTCCCGGGCCGTGGACGGTCTGCTGGCCCGCTGGAGCCGGGACCACGTGATCCTCGACCTGGACTCCGGGGAGGAGAAGCCCGACGGGACCTTCGAGCCCCAGTTCATGCTGGCACCCACCCGGCCCGAGGACCTGCCCGTGGTCATCGAGACGACCGCCCCCGGGCGGACCGTCCACTGGACCTGGGCCGACGACGGCCGGGTCTTTCGAGGCGAGTTGGAGATCGGTCCGAGCGACGACCCCGGTGGCGAGGATCGGGCCAAACGGACCGTGACCCTCGGGATGCCGCTGGCCGACGGGGTGCTGCGTTACACCCCGGCCCTCGTGGAGGACCAGGTGGTGTCGATCCCCCTGGCGGACTTTCACCTGCTCGCGAACCAGATCTACGTGCCTCTGGCCAACGGGCTCATTGGCCTGGGTCCGGACCTCTGGCTCCTGAAGTCCTGCCGCGACGTGCATCTGGCCGCCCGGGTCTCCACCGGCGACACCGATCGGATCGAGTTCATCGACGAGACGGTGCCTCAGCAGGGCGGAGTGACCTGGGTGTTCTACCTGGTCCGGGGGGCCGAGGAGGACGCCCTGCAGATGGCTCGTCTGATCAACACGCACCCGAACCTCCTGCTGGCGCGCTCCGACGGCACGGGTCGGTCCTCCCGGTGACGCCGCGGGGGATGCGTTTCTTGACAAGTCCCGAAGCCCTTCGCTACCTTGGGTTCGTGGCGCAGGAGGGAATCATGGCCGGTCGGTGGACGGGGATGGGATGGCTGGTCCTGGCAGGTGTCGCCTGTGGGGGGACCCAGGTGGCCCGGGAGGACTTCAACACCCCGGTGATGACCCAGAAGGGGCCTGACGGGACCGTGCAGCAGACGACGGACCTGGACGGGGACGGCCAGCCCGATGTCTGGACCTCCTTCCGGGAACAGAAGACGGGCAAGGACCAGGTTCGCCGGGTGATGGTCCACAAGGCGGTGGACCTGAACCGGGACGGTCGGGTGGACATCCAGATGGTCTACGACGACCAGGGGGACCTGGTGCGGGAGGAACTGGACCTGGACTTCGATGGCCGGGCCGACGTCGTGCGCCACTACCGGAAGGGGAAGTTGGAACGGGAGGATGTGGCCTCCCGCTTCGACGGCCGCATCGACATCCGAAAGTTCTACGAGGACGGGGTGCTGGTGGTGAAGCAGGTGGACACGGCCCGAAACGGGCATTTCGACGAGTTCCAGTACTTCCAGGGAAACCGATTGGCCCGGGTCGGATGGGATCGGGACGGGGACGGGAAGCCGGAGGTCTTCGAAGAGAATCCGGCCTTCACGGAGTAGCGTCCCCGGGTGCCGGTTCCCCTTCCGGGTTCCGCCGGCCCTGGCGGGCCACCACCCCCGCTTCCAGGAAGAGGTGGCGAGCCGCCTCGGGCAAGGGATAGGCGTCGCGATAGACGACCTCCCGGATCCCGGCGTTGATGATCATCTTGCTGCACAACACGCAGGGCTGGAAGGTGCAGTAGAGGGTGGCTCCCGCAAGGCTGACGCCATGGTAGGCCGCCTGGACGATGGCGTTCTCCTCGGCGTGGCTGCAGAGACAGTCCGTGAGGCCCGATCCCGATGGCGCCAGGGAGAGGCACCGGGGACATCCGCCGTCGTTGCAGTTCCTTGTGCCCCGGGGAGTCCCGTTGTAGCCCGTCGAGACGATCCGGTGGTCCTTCACCACGACCGCCGCCACGCGCCGCTTCACACAGGTGGAACGCGTCGAGACGACCTCGGCGATCCGGAGGAAGTAGTCGTCCCAGGAGGGGCGGTGGATGCGAGTCGCGGCCTGCCGGAAGACCTCCCGCACCTGATCGTGAAGGTGTTCCAGGTCCCGGTCGTTCTGGATCGTGAAGTCGGCCAGCGCGATCGTCGCGTTCAGTTGCTGGGCCGCCGGATTCCCGCTGGCCAGTTCCCGGGCCTCGGCCGCCCGAAAGGCCTCGAAGTCCACCGGGTCCCCGGGCCTGGCCCGGGCCTGGGCCCGCTGGAACCGCAGTTCGATGGGGGCATCCACCGCGATCAGGAAGAAGTCCGGCAACTCCCGGAGGGCCCGGACCTCATCGGGGTTGCGGATCGAGTCCACCACCTGGTTCAGTCCCTGGGTGAAGCGGGCCATCGCGCGACGGGCGAGGGCATCTCGCCCCTGCTCCTCCCGGACGCGCCTCCCCTCGTCGATCAGGGCCTCCCGGGAGGGGGCGATGCCCCGTTCGGACAGTCCCCGCCGCAACTCGTCCGAGAGGGAGAAGAACTCGAACCCCGATCCCTTCAGGAAGGCCGCGACCTCTCCCTTGCCCGCGGCGTTCCTGCCCGTGATGCCCAGCACCATTTGTCGGCCTCCAGCAACGAACTGCGGGTCCCTCTGCTTGACAGGGGGGGATCCGCTCAGAATAATGCCACCACTTGGGCGAATGCCCCAGTCTTTCTTTCCCGTCCCGATGGGGGAGACATGCCGCAGAAGGTGCAGGTTCGCCTGGACGCCCCCTTCTACTGCAAGACCCGACGAATCGAGGTGACGATCCAGAAGTGCCTGGACTCCTTTGTCGAGGCCAACGCCTTCTCCTTCAAGGAGTCCACCTGTTTCAAGTGCACGCAGGGACAGCGGGTACGGAGCCTCATCGCCCGGAGTTGACCGGGTCCGAAGGGGCCGCCTGACCGATCCCGGGTGTCCACAGGACGATCTTCTCGGCGCCTCGCTTGGCCACGTAGAGGGCCTCGTCGGCTCGGGCCTGGAGGGCCTTCGCGGATGCGGGCGGCTCGGGGGATTCGGTGGAGGCGACGCCGATGCTGACCCCGGGACGGATGGTCGTCCCCTGCTCCTGGAAGGACCGCCGGGCGACCTCGGCGTGGATGCGCCGGGCCGTCTGGAGCCCCTCGGCCAGGTCCATGTCCGGCAACAGCACCAGGAACTCGTCCCCCCCGATCCTGCCTGGAACGTCCATCGCCCGGACGCTCTGGCGAAGGGCCTCGCCCACCTCCCGGAGCAGTCGGTCGCCGGCCCCGTGGCCCCAGCGGTCGTTGACGGTCTTCAGGTTGTCCACGTCGATCATCACGACGCAGAAGTGCTTGCCGGACCGGGCGCTCCGGTCGAACTCCTCCCGGAGGCGGGCGTCGAGATAGCGCCGGACGTAGAGTCCCGTGAGGCCGTCCTCCGTCGCCAGGGTGTAGAGACGCCAGTTCTCGATGGCCAGGGAGACGTGGCGGCTCAGGGGTTCCAGGAGGGGCTGGACCTCCTGGGGGGGACGCCGGGCATCTCGGACGACCAGAGAGATGAACCCCAGCACGGTGCCCTGGGCGGGGGAGAAGAGGGGAGCCGGCAGGACCCGAAGTGCCGGGGTCCGGGCGCCCGAGGGTGGCGAGTCCCGCAACCAGGAGGCGTTGGCAACGGTCGGATCCAGGCGCAGGGTTCGGTGCACCTGCCCGATGAGCAACGGCTTCAGGGAACGATCCCGGACCCGGACCAGGTCCCGATGGGGGCCCGCGTCGCTGGCCACCACGGTCAGCACGACGCCCACGATGTCCGGGAAGGCGTCCAGCAGCACCTGGCCAATCCGCCTGCCCATGTCCTCCAGGTCCAGTGTCGATGCGGCGGCTCTCCCGGCCTCCTCGAGCACCCGGAGTTCCCGGGCCTGGACCAGCAGGGACGAAACGATGCCCCACAGGCGGAGGCAGGCCCAGGTGACCACCAGGAAGGCCAGGGCCGTCAGCCCCAGCAGCCCAAGGCAGGATCGCCCCTCCCCGGGACCGGAGACGCGCCACAGACCGAGGCCCAGGACACCCAGCGTCAGGGTCGTCGCGGCCCAGGTGCCCCCCAGCAGGGCCCGCACCCGGTGCCAGTGGCGCGGCGTGACGGTGGTCTGGGAGGACGGAGGCCCGTCGTTCATGTCCCCTCGTCCAGCAGGGACCGCACCAGGCGGTCCGACCGCGTCCAGTCCTCGTCCACCCGGACGAAGATCCGGAGCATCACGCTCCGACCCAGGATCGCCTCCAGTTCCTGCCGGGCGGCCATGCCGATGCGCTTGAGCATCGCCCCGTTCCGCCCGATCACGATCGGCTTCTGGGATTCCTTTTCGACGTGGATGGTAGCATCGATCTGGATCGCCCGGGGGGGCTCCGGCTCCTGGAACTGATCGATGGTGACCGCAATGGAGTAGGGGATCTCCTGGCGGGTGGACAGGAAGACCTTTTCCCGGAGGACCTCCGAGGCGAGGTAGCGCACCGGGCGGTCGCTGAGGTCGTCCTCGGGGTAGAGGGGCGGTCCCACCGGCAGGCGCTTCCGGACCTCCTCGATCAGGCGGTCCACGCCGTCGCCGGTCAGGGCGCTCACGGGAACCTGGTCCTCGAAGCCCGCGGACCGCCAGCGGTCCATGCAGGGGAGCAGGTCCGCCTTCCGTCGCAGGTCGATCTTGTTCAGCACCAGGAGGGTCGGCCGTCCAGCCCCCCGGACCCGGTCCAGCACCAGGGCCTCCTCTTCCAGGCAGGTGGCCGGGTCATGGGCATCGGTGACCAGCAGCACCAGGTCCGCGTCGGCCAGGGCCTCCTCGGCCAGGCGGACCATGCGCCGGTTCAGGGCCTTGGACGGCACGTGGATGCCCGGAGTATCGTGGAAGAGGACCTGGGCATCCGGGAGCGTCAGGATGCCCAGGATCCGGTCCCGGGTGGTCTGGGGCTTGGGCGTCACGATGGCGATCTTGGTCCCGAGCACCTGGTTCAACAGCGTGGACTTGCCGACGTTGGGGCGACCGGCGATGGCGACCACTCCGCAGCGATGATCATCGGCCATGGACCACCTCCTCCTGCATCGACGTGCGGGCCGCGAGACCCACGGGATGGCCCGAGGGGTCCCGGACCTCCACGACGGACTCCGCAGGGAACGACGCGGACACCAGGGCCCGGGCCCGTTGCCGCTGGACCGTGGAACCGGTCTCGACCACCAGGGATCCCCCCGGCCGGAGGCGCTGGAGGGCCTGGGGTAGCAGGCGGCGCAGGTGATCGACCCCCTCGGGTCCCGAGAACAGGGCCTCCGGGGGTTCGAAGTCCCGGATGCCGGGGTCCAGGGACTCTCGCTCCGTCTCGGCCACGTAGGGGGGATTGCTGACGACCACGTCCCAGGGCGGGTCCGGTGGCACCGCCTCCAGGAGGTCGGACCGAGCCCACCGGACCCGGTCCCCGAACCCCAGGCGCCGTCCATTCTCCCGAGCGATCTCCAGGGCCGCCTCCGAGAGGTCCACACCCAGGATCTCCGCCTCGGGGATCCGGGAGGCGAGGGCGCAGGCGATGGCGCCGCTGCCGGTGCCCACGTCCACGATCCGGGGATGGGGCCCGGCCCCGGAACCGACCCGGTCCAGCACCGCATCCACCAGCGACTCCGTTTCGGGCCTGGGGATCAACACCGCCGGGGTCACCCGGATTTCCAGTCCGTAGAATTCCTTCCGTCCCAGGAGGTAGGCCACCGGCTCCCCTCGGGCCCGGCGCCGCAGGAGTTCACGCAGGTGCGCCCGCTCCCCGGGGGTCAGGGGCCGTTCCGGAGACAGGAAGAGGTCCAGTCGACGGATGCCGCAGACCTCGGCCGCCAGCAACTCCGCGTCCAGCCGAGCCGAGGGGATCCCCTTCCCGGCCAGCCAGCCGGTGGCCAGGCGCAACGTCTCGCCGATGGTCAGGGGCGTCTCGGGATTCATGGCCCTTCCTCGACCGGGGAGGCAGCCCCGGGACCATCCGGAGGATCCTCTCGGGCCACGAGGGCCGTCTGGGGGCCTCGGTTCCGGATCATGGCGTGTCCCAGGGAAGGTCCCCTTCCGGAGAAACAGGTCCCGGAGGTCCCGCCTGCTCCTGCTGAAGCAGCGTCTCGATGGCCCCCAGGAGGCTGCTGCGGCTCTGGACCTGCGGCAGGAAGCGCCGGAGGGCCACGGCGCCCGCCATGCCGCGGCTGTAGCGGCTCAGGTGCTTCCGGAAGAGGCGCGCCGCCATGCGATCGTCCCCCTGGTGGGCCTCGCACAGGAGATCGAAGTGCCGCGTGACCACCGACCGCCATTCCTGCCGGTCCGGCCGAGGGGGCACCGGGAGCCCCCGCCAGAGGGCCAGCAATTCCCGGAAGATCCAGGGGTTTCCGATGGAGGCCCGACCCACCATTGCCCCGTGGCAGCCGGTCTGGCGGAGCATCCGAAGACCGTCCTCAGCCGAGAGGATGTCCCCGTTCCCGATCAAGGGACAGGGCAGGATCCCCCGGAGGCGGGTGATCTGGGACCAGTCGGCGTTGCCCCGGAAGCCCTGGGACCGGGTCCGGGCGTGGAGCGTCACGAGCGTCAGGCCGTGATCCGCCGCCATCGCCGCGACCTCCTCCAGCACCGAGTGGCCCGGAACGGCGCCAGTCCGGATCTTGAGGGTCACCGGGACCCGGACGGCCTGCCGGACCGACTTCACGATGGCCTCGAGGCGCGGCAGGTCCGACAGCAGGGCCGCACCGGCGCGTCCGTTCGTGACCCGCCGGGAGGGACAGCCCGCGTTGATGTCCACCGCGTCGGCACCGGCCTCCTGGGCCTGGACCGCCGCCTCGGCCATCGTTGCCGGGTCGGCGCCCTCCACCTGCACCACCAGGGGGTGATCCTCCGGGGGGATGTCCAGCCGCCTTCGGGCATCCTCGGCCCCCCGGACCAGGGCCATGGCCGGGACCATCTCGCTGAAGCAGAGAGCGGCGCCCTGGGACCGGCACAGGAGGCGGAAGGGCCAGTCCGAGTAGCCGTCCAGCGGCGCAGCCACGAAGGGATGGGTCGCCAGCAGGGCACCGAGATCCAGCATGGAATCCCGCCGCCGATCGGCCACTCCGGGTCGTTCCGTGGTGGAGGGGAGGGGCTTGCGAGGGATCAGGGGCCGCTCCTTTCCCGGCGTGCCGATACCAGGGGCCCGGGGGTCTCGGGCTCCATCAGCGGAACGATCCTCCCGTCACCGACGCGCCACATCCCCGGCCCCAGACCTGCACGTCGTCGATCAGGAGGCCTCGGAAGGCGTTGTCCACTCCGTCCACCGAGTCGAACACGAACCGGAGCCGCATCCAGCCGGCCTGTTGCCAGGAGGCGAGATCCACCGAGTGGAGGACCCAGGCGGGGGAGCGTCCCAGCCCGCCGGAGGACAGCCCCTGTTTCGTCGAGACGGCCCCCTGGTTGTCGGCTCCCTTCTTGATGTCCCAGATCGGCACCCAGAGGTCCTGTTCCGCCTGGATGGAAGTCTGGGCCTCGACCGTCATCCGGTCCCGGTCCAGGTCCCGGGACTCGACCTCCCAGGCCGTGGCGAACGAGAGGGTCAGGTCCACGGCGTCCCCGACGAAGATCCAGGGGGATGTGAGGGTCCCGGCCACGGGCTTGCCGGCCTGGTCGCAGGTCTGGTCGAAGGGCAGGTAGTTGCCCAGTTCCAGGTTTCCGAACCAGAAGGCCCCCTGCCCGCTGTAGGGCAGCGGAAGCGCCCCCGGGGAGGGAATGCACTGCTGGGTCTGGCCCTCCCGGCAGAGGACACATTCCGAGCCAGTCTCGCAGACCTCCTCGGCGGGCATCAGCACGCAGTCCCCGATGGAGGAGTTCGAGGGGGACCACTGGATCCAGTTCCACCGGACGTCGGTGTCCTGGGGGGCGATGTCCCAGGGGGGCGGGGACTGTCCTGTGTCGCCTCCTGGCAGCGATCCTTCAAAGGTGTCGGCGAAGCAGAGGGACGGTTCCTGGGGCAGGGGCTCCAGGAACTGCTCCAGGAAGGTCACCTGGTTCGGCAGGACCACCGGAACCGCCCGGCCCCGGAACCAGCCGGCCAGGACGAACTGCAGCAGGACGCCCCCCGAGTCGGGCGGGTTCAGCGGCAGTCCGGTCAGGCAGAACAGCCCCTGCTGCGTGGTGGCGACCTGACCCAGGTCCGCCCCCTGGCCGTCGGTGGCCAGCACCAGGGCGCCTCCCAGAGGAACCTCTCCGTTGGCGGTCTTGCCGAGGACCCGCCCGCAGATGGTTCCCCGGTCCGGCAGCGTCTCCAGGGGATACATCGCCACCCGGAGGGGAAGGACGTCGCCTCCGGTCAGCGGGAGGGGGTCCGATCGGATGGACAGGAACTGGTCCGCGTCGATCAGCAGGCAGGCGTTGCCCGGCTCGACGGCCAGGTCGAAGAGGCCCTCGGGGCCCGTGACCGTCTCGTAGAAGGGCCCTGGCGGCACGTCGCCCTCGCAGGCGGCCCCGACGCCGACTCGGACCCGGGCGCCGCTCAGGGGTGCCTCGGCGGTGGTGGCGGCCCGGACGCCGGTTCCCAGGGGGACCGGCCCCCGGACCACGGCCAGGGGCTGCGCCCGGATCACGATCCCCGCGATGTGAGCCGTCCGGAAGCAGATGTTGTCCTCGTCGGTCTGCCCGTCGCAGTTGTCGTCCACCTGATTGCAGACCTCGGCGGCCGGAACCCGGCCCGCGCAGGTCGTTCCGCCCTCGCCGTCGCAGGCCGTCGTGCCGGGGCAGGACCCGAACGCGTTGGTGATGGTGCAGGCCTCTCCCGCAAGACCCTCGTCGGTCTGGCCATCGCAGTTGTCATCGAGGTCGTTGCAGGTCTCGGGAGCCGGAACGGGGCCCTCGCAGACCACCTGCCCTCCCGTTTCGGCGCACCGGGTGGTTCCGGGGCATGTTCCGAACTCGTTCTCCACCTGGCAGGCGTTGCCCAGCAGCCCCTCGTCGGTCTGGCCGTTGCAGTCGTTGTCGAGGCCGTCGCAGAGGGTCTCGGAGGCCTGCCAGCCCGGGATGGCGTCGAAGACGCAGGCGAAGACCCCATCGATGCATCGTCGCTGGGGCGCCACGGATCCACCGCAGACCCCTCCGGTCGGGCAGGCGTCGGGGGTCGGATCCACCAGCGTTCCGTCGTCGGTCTGGCCATTGCAGTCGTTGTCGAGGCCGTCGCAGGAGGTCTCCGTTTCCTGCCAGCCGGTCACCTGCGAGTAGTCGCAGGCGATCCGCCCTTCGACGCATCGGGCCAGGACGGACGCCGCCCCGGCGCCGCAGACCCCTTCGGACAGGCACCCCAGTTGCACGAGCACCGCGTTGTCCTCGTCGGGCACGTCGTTGTGGGGGTCGTACTCGTCGGGGATGCAGTCCCCGTCGCCGTCCACCTGGGGAAGCCGCGACTCCAGGGCATCCGGGATCCCGTCCTCGTCCCGGTCCAGGGAAGCCCGGGGGTCGTTCCCGACCTCCAGGCCGTCCGGGACCCCGTCCCCGTCGGTGTCGGCCTTGCCCGGGTCCGTCCGGGTCAGGTTCTTTTCCACGCCGTTCTTGAGGCCGTCCCCGTCCAGGTCCCCGTCGGGGTCCAGGCAGAGGTTGTCGTAACAAATGCCCGATTCGCAGTCCGTGTCGTCGGAACAGGAGTCCCCAACCCGCTTCTTGCGCTTCTCGTCGGCACAGCCCAGACCGACCGTGACGACGACCAGCGAGACGACGGGCAGCCACAGGGAACGACGGTGGCGGATGTCCATGACCTGACCTCCAGCAAGCGTCCGGCCGGCCTGGACACCCGGTGGAACCGAGGGCGCCGGGACGCTCAATCCACCAGGGCGGAGAGGTCCAGCCCCTTCTTGCGGGCGTAGGCAACCAGGCCGACTTTCGTGATTGTACGCAGGGCCCGCGTGGAAAGCGAGAGGCGGACGTATCGCTCCAGTTCCGGGACCCAGATGCGCTTGTTCTGGACGTTCGGATGCTGCCACCGCTTGGTCCGATTGTGGGCGTGGGAGATGTTCATCGCGGAGAGCCGTCGCTTTCCGGTGATCGCGCAGCGGGCCATCGGGTCCTCCTGGCTCAAGGGCGGCGTCTTATACGACTTCCGGGGCATTTCGTCAACCGGATCCGTCGCGCCGGTCGGACCCGTCTCTGCTACAATGCAGCGTCCCGGGGGCGGCGATGCGGTTGCTGGCGGCACTCCTGGCAGGGGTCGAGGGCTTCGGGAGGGCCTTGATTCTCCTCTGGGAGGGGCTCTTCCTGTCCTTCCGTCCCCCCTACCGCTGGCGCCTGCTGCTGCAGCAGATGGAGTTCATCGGTGCCGGGTCCCTCTTCATCGTGCTGTTGACGGGGGTCTTCACCGGCATGGTCTTCGCGGTCCAGACCATCCACACCTTCCGGCTCTTCAATGCCGAGACCCTGGTGGGGTCGGTGGTCTCCCTGGCCCTGATGCGGGAACTGGCGCCGGTACTCACGGCCCTGATGGTGACAGGGCGGGTCGGGTCGGCCATTGCGACGGAGATCGGCACGATGGTGGTCACGGAGCAGGTGGACGCCCTCTCGGCGATGGCGGTTCACCCGGTGCAGTACCTGGTGACGCCGCGCCTGCTGGCCGCCGTGGTGATGCTGCCGGTGCTGACGGCCTTCTGCGACCTGGTGGGCATCGGGGGGGCCTACTACGTGAGCGTCTACCTGATGGGCGTGGACGGGGGAATGTTCCTGGACAAGATCCGGCTCTACGCCGACTCCTGGGACGTGATCTCCGGGCTCATCAAGGCGGCCGTCTTCGGCCTCATCCTGGCCCTGGTGGGGTGCCACAAGGGACTCGGGGCGACCCAGGGCGCGCGGGGAGTCGGCATGGCGACCACCCAGAGCGTGGTGCTGTCGTCGATCCTGATCCTGGTCAGCGACTACTTCCTGACGCTGCTGCTCTACCGGTGACCATGCCCCGGATCGGCAAGGCGAATCCTGGCCGGTCGGAATCGGGCCCGGACAGGGGGGGGCGGGCCGCGTGGGAGTGGAAAGGTCCCAACGGCTCGGCTATCCTCTTGGGCGCCTGGAACGAGGACCACGGTGCGTCGGAATGCCTGCACGTCGAGGTGGTGGATCGGGTGCCTGATGCTGGCGGCCTGCGGGGGCGGGGGGGGGCAGGAACTCCCGGCCCGGATGGACATCCAGTACCCGGACGACGCCGGGGACCCTGGCCTGACGTCCCCGGACCCGGGCAGGGACCCCGGGCAGGACCTGCAGGACGTGCCGCCGCCAGGGGACCTGCCGCCGCCCGAGTGCACCCCGGCGACCGTTCGGACCGATTGTCAGCAGACCTGCCGGGACCTGGGGCCCTGCCAGCAGTGCCTCTGCGACGTCGGGGATCGGGGGGGGACCTGCAAGGTTGTCTCCCGGCCGGACCAGTCGGCCTGCGATGACGGCGATCCGTGCACCGACCCCGACCACTGCCAGGATGGGGCGTGCATCCCGGGGGAGGCCCTGTGCCAGTGCTCGAAGGACGAGGACTGCCGTTCCCGGGACGACGATGACCTCTGCAACGGGCGGCTGGTCTGCGACCGACGGCAATTTCCGTTCGTCTGCGTGCTGGACCTGGCGTCGGTCGTCCGGTGCTCCCCGGCCGAGGACACCGCCTGTCGGGTCAACCGCTGCGACCCGGGCCTGGGACTCTGCGTGATGACTCCCGAGCCCGAGGGACAGCCCTGCACGCTGCCGGACCCCTGCGTGACCCGGGCCGAGTGCACGCAGGGGGAGTGCGTGGCCAGGGACCTCCGGGACTGCGAGGACGGCAATCTCTGCACCACGGATCGATGCGACCCGGGCCTGGGCTGCACCCATGTGGACAACCAGGACTCCTGCGAGGACGGGGACCCCTGCACGGTGGAAGACCGGTGCAACCAGGGCACCTGTCGGGGTGGACCTCCGGCCCCCTGCGACGACGGGGACCCCTGCAACGGGGTCGAGGTCTGTGACCGCTACGAGGGGTGCCTTCCGGGGGGCGCCCCGGACTGCAACGACGGCAACGCCTGCACCGCCGATTCCTGCGACTCCCAGGCGGGAGGCTGCGTCCATGCCTGGCGGCCCGAGGCCAGCGAGGGACCCGCCGACGACCCCCGGTGCCTCAACGGCCTGGACGACGACTGCGACGGGCTCAAGGACTTCCTGGACCCCGACTGCCGGTTCGGGCTCAGCGCCGTGGATCCCTCCGATGGCCCGGACGTGGGCGGGTTCGACACCACCTGGGTCGGCCAGTCCCTGGACCAGGTCACCGGTACCCGGGTGGATGGGACGCCGGTGCCGTTCCTGGTGAAGTCCTCGATGGCCCTCCAGGTCACGATGCCGCCCCATGGGCCCGGACTGGTGGACGTGTCGATCCAGTCGGCGAGGTTTTCCTTCACGTTGCGAAACGCCTTCCGATACGTGACGAAGGTCGAGGACCCCTCGGTGGTCGGGGCCCTCACCGCTCCGACGGAGCCCATCGTCATCCGGGAGGGGGAGAGCACCCCCACGCTGGAGGCCACGGTGCGCATTCCCGGGGTCACCGACGGCCCCTCCCCGGACCCGTCGATCGTGATCGGTCGGTTCGGTTACGGTCCCCGGGGGAGCCTGCCCTGGGCCTCCACCGGCTGGCGCTGGTTCGGCCCCGCCCAGGGGACGCCGACGGGGGACGGGGCGCTGCGGTTCTCGTCCTACACGGTTCCCCAGGTGGGGGGCTATTTCGACCTGGCCGTGCGGTTCAGCCTCGACGGGGGCCAGTCGTGGATCTACCGGGACACGGTGCCGGACCGGGGCACCTATGACCCCGCCGGAGCCCTGCCGTTCACCGTGATGGGGGTACCGAGGGTCGGCGCCGTGGTGATCAACGAGGTCTGCTGGATGGGGTCCAGCGACGACATCACCGACGAGTGGGTCGAGCTGCGCAACATGACCCCGGCGCCGTTCGAGATGCGGGACTGGAAGATCACGGGGATCCGGTATCCCTCGGGGGACCTGGTGCTGGGGGATGTGGGCCAGGTCATCCGGTCCACGGTGATCGAGCCCGGGGGCTTCTTCCTGATCTCCCAGTACGAGGCGAGCCGATCGGCGTTGGACGTGAATCCCGACATCGCGGTGGTACCCGGGGACTCGCCTCTCCGGGGCCTGTCGATTCCCAACACGCCCCCGAAGACCTGGCAACTCGTGGCCCCGGGGGGCCTCGTGGTCGATCAGGCCCGGTTCACCGGGACGGCGGGCGTGGACGGCAATCCCTTGCTGCTGCAGCCTGAGCGGACCATGGAGCGGCGATCGACGCCGGGGACGGGGCTTCAGGACGGAGACTGGCAGTCGGCGCAGGTGGCCGACGGGTTTGACGGGGACCCGAGGCAGCGAATGAATCTGGGGACTCCCCGGGGGCCAAACTCCGACGTTCCCCTCTGTGCGACGGACCTCGATTGCGCCGGTCGCTGGCCTGAGGAGACCCTGACGGCCTGCGAGGTCCGGTCCTGCGACCCGACCTTGCGTCGTTGCCGCATCGCGGCGATCCCCGACGGCGGGTCCTGCGACGACGGCCTCTTCTGCACCGTCGGGGAGACGTGTCAGGCCGGGGGTTGCGGCTCCTCTTCCCCTCGGGACTGCCGGGATGCAGGTCCCGTCGCGGCCTGCACGCTGGACCTCTGCGACGAGGAGGCCGACGCCTGCCGGAACCCCTGGAATCCCGAGGCCGTGGAGGGACCGGCAGGCGATGCCCGCTGCGCAAACGGCATCGATGACGACTGCGACGGCTTCATCGATGGGCAGGATCTCCAGTGTCGTTTCTCGGTGACCCAGGTCTCTCCGGGGGTGGTCCCGGGCACGGGGGGATGGAGCCTGGCGCTGGTGGGAGATGCCTTCGACACGGTTCGGAAGGTCCGGATGGGCGGGGTGGACTGCGCCTTCCGGGTCGTCAATGGCCAGCGCATCGACTTCGACTCCCCCCCCTTGGCGGTGGTGGGATTCGTGGCGGTCTCGGCCTGGGACGGGGTCGTGGAGGCCGTCCTCCCGGACGCGGTCCGGGTCATCGGCCTGGCCTCGGGGGTCCTGGCCGGCATCGATCGGCCCACCAGCGACATCGTGATCTCCCTCGGGGCCTCGACACCCCGGATCTACGGGAGGGTCTGGGCGGAGGGGGTGACCAACGGGGCCGAACCGGCGGACCCGGCGTCCCTGGTTGCCGAGATCGGACTGGGGCCCAAGGGATTCCTGGAGTCCGATCCCTTCCGGGACCCCGGCTGGACCTGGTGGCCTGCGGCCTACAACCCCGACTGCCAGGACTGTCCCCGGCTCGGGGTGTACGAGTACCAGGCCCAGGTCACCCCGTCCCAGAGGGGCAACCATCTCGTGGCCTTCCGGGTCTCGGTGGACGGCGGGAACCGGTTCCAGTACGGGATGCTCGGGGACCCCCGGGACGCCCCCTGGGACCCCTACCAGACCATCGTCGTCTCCGTGCAGTGATCCCCAGGATCGCCCCCGGGTTTCCCCGGGCAACCCTCCGTCTTTCCGGGAGGCTGGACCCGGCGGGGGGATCCGGGCGGCCGGGGTGCGGGAGGTCCGGGACACGACCCGGGGCCGGAGGTCCTGGCTTCCTGGGCTTGGGAACCCTCGGCACCTCGGACTAGAATGGCCCCGAGAGGGGTTCGACCCCGGGAGGACGACGAGACATGACACCCTGGGTGAACCGCCTGTTGCCTGGAATCGTGGCCCTGCTGGTGGTCGGGGAGCCGGTGGGGCTGGCATCGCCTTCTCCGAGGAACACGGCGGGGACGCGGTCCCAGGGGGTTGCCAGGAAGCGGCCGGTCGCCTCCCCGGGGGGACGGTCGGCGAAACCGGGCACCCGGCCGTCGCCTCGTCGGTCGCCGTCCTCCGTCGTGACGATTTCCGACGACCCCTCCCAGCCCCTCGAGGCCGTCTGGACCCGGCATCTGGACCAGTGGTTCCGGCAGGTCCGACCTGCGGCGGGGGCCTTCGTGGCGCTGGACCCCGAGACGGGGGAGGTGATCGCCCTGAGCGACTGGTCCGGCCGGGGGCCGGGGAAGCCCCGACCGGCGGTCCGCGTGGACTTCCCCGCCGCGTCGGTCTTCAAGATCGTCACCTCGGCCGCCCTGATCCGGTCCGGGAAGGTCTCGTCATCCACCTCGGTCTGCTATCACGGGGGGTCCTCCCGCCTGGACCCGGATCACCTGACGGACAGCCGTCGGGACCGGTCGTGCCGGACCCTGCGAGGAGCCTTCGCCCACAGCACCAATGCCGTCTTCGGGAAACTGGCGGTGCGGCACCTGGCGCCCCGGGACCTCCTGGAGATGGCCGAGACCCTGGGGTTCAACCAGGTCCTGCGGGTCGGGGGCCTGGAGACCCGCCCGACGGCGTCCCTTCCGGCCGGGGGCCTGGACCTGGCCCGGATGGCTGCGGGATTCGTCCGGAGCAATCTCTCCCCGCTGGCCGGAGCGGTGATGGCCGCGGTGATCGCCTCGGGGGGGCGCTGGCCCTCCGGGGTGCTGCGCAACGGCAGGCCCGTCGAGGATCGGCAGGTCCTCCCGGAGGACCTCTGCCGGGAACTCCGGGGGATGATGAAGGCGACCTCGTCGGAGGGAACCGGCGCGCGGTTCTTTGCGGGGCTGGCGGCCCAGCCGGGGGGCGGGGCGGTCGCGGTGAAGTCCGGGACCCTCACCAGCCGGGACGGGTCGGGACTCTTCGACACCTGGATGGTGGGATTCTTCCCGGCGGATCGCCCGCGGATGGCCTTCGCGGCCTTGATGGCCACCCAGGGGCCGGGGCCTCTCCGGGCCGGCCATCTGGCGCGCTTCGCGTTGCAGACCTGGGTCACGCTGCAGCGCCTGCGTCGTCCCGAGTCCTGAACCCTGTTCCTACGGGTGTTCGGTGAACTCCAACCGGTGGAAGCGAAGCCCGGGGGTCAGGCTCCGGAGCACGAGCCGGTGGGGACCGACTGCGGGGTTGCGCACGATCTGAAAGACCCCCGGCAGAGGGACTTCCAGGATGGCCTCCTCGCCGGAAGTGGGGAGGTCGTCTCCCCGGAGTTCCCGGGCCAGGGCGACGCCGTCCTGTCGCACCTGGACCCGACCGACCCGTCCCGCCCGGGCCGGGGAGGCCACGAGCCAGACGACCCGCGCCTCGTAGTCGATCCGGACCAGGGCCGATTCTCCCTCGGCATGCTCCTGGGCGTCCGGGAGGTTCCGGAAGGCTCCCTCCATCCACGCCGATCCCCGGTGTTCCGGTTCCCCGGCCGGGTACTGGACCACCTGATCCGGCGAGAAGCCCTCCGGGTTGCCCAGGCGTCCCTGGAGGTAGCCGAATGGCACCGGCGGGGTGATCACCTGGGGGACGAATCCCGTCTGGTCCTCGGGTCGCAGGGGCTCGATGACCGGCGGGAAGACCAGAGGTCCGTGTCCTTCACGCAACAGGGCCTGGATGGACTGCTCGAAGGGAGGCCAGGGGCCCCGCTCCACCAGGCAGTCTGCCAGGAAGCCCGTGCGATCCACCAGGTAGGCCGAGGGGATCGGGGGCGTTCCCAGGGCCTCCCAGAGGTCCAGGTCCCGGTCCACCGCGACGGGGAACGGCAGCCCCATCTGGTCCAGGATCCTCCGGGTCCAGAAGGGGTCCCTCCCGAAGCCCAGGCGTGGAAGCAGCACCCCGAGGACCGACAGGCCATTGGAGGCATGACGTCCGTGCCAGGCCCGGAGGTAGGGCAGGACGCGCAGGGATTCGACCTGCGCGAAATCCCAGAGGAAGAGGAGGACGACGCGGCCCGGGAGCACCTCGGGAGCAGCGGAAAGCCGGTCGGGCCAGCCGAGGCGATGCAGCGAGGGCACTGGCAACTGTCCTCGGGGCAGCCGCATCTCGGTCCCCTCCATGCCGGGCCTCCCGGCGATGCCCTTCGACCCCGGGAAGTCGGTCAGGCCTCTTCGTCCCCGGCGTCCGTCTCGGGAAGGTTGTCCACCCAGCGGCCGATGGACGCCAGTTCCCGTTCCCAGGCCTCCGGGTCCAGGCGGATCCGGACGAACGACAGAAACAGGCCCTGGACCAGCGCCTCCACCTGATCGCAGAGGTCCATCCGGAACGACATCGCCGCATCGGGGTCGTCGCCCTCCGTGTCCGGAAGCCGGATTCCTCGGAGGCCCAGGTCCGCACCATGGATCGTCAGGTGGAACTCCCGCCCCTCGTGGATCAGGTTGACCCGGGCCACGCTGACCTGTTTTCCCAGGCGCAGGGACAGGCGGACCTCCTCGCTCTCCGTCGGCTCGTCCACCTTCAGCACGGACCGGTCCTTCGCGGGATTCTGGCCGTCCAGGGTCACGACCCGCTCGAAGACGACGTCGAAGGTCTCCCCCGAGGGAAGCGTGAAGGACTCCCGGTCTCGGGCCGATCGCGCCATCATCCAGGTCAGGAACTCCCGTCCCAGGAACTCGGTCCGCCGGGCGTGCTCGGATCGATGGATCTCGGTCATCGCGATTCCTCCTCGCTGGCGGGCTCGAACCAGAGGGCCCCCCCGAAGCGCGATGGAAGCAGGCTCAACACCCGTTCATATTCCTCGGGGGTCAGGCCGCCCTCCAGCACGCCCTGGAGGTGCAGGGGCCGCATGGTGAGCCCCAGGTCCTTCCGGGCCCGGTCCGCGAATTCCTCTCGGACCCTGGCCGCGGTGGTGAAGAGTCGAATGCGCCGTTTCGGGACGTCCCAGACCACCTCGTGGGCCGTGATGGCCGGCAGGCATCGCCGGAGGAGTTCCATCCGGACCCGTTCCGCCAGTTCCTCCCGTTCCTCCTTGCGGAGCCGGGACTTCTGCCCGCTGGCCAGGGTCTCGGCGATGCGGCGGCGGAGATGGAGCCGATAGGTGGAGGGGGGCACCGAGAGTCGGTCCATCCGGAAGGAAAAGGCCACCAGCGGGTCGAAGAAGACGGTCGCCTCGGTGAACTCCGTGTCCAGGGGGTCCTCGAACCGGGCGAACCCCGCCGCCTGGTCCCGGCCCAGGTCCACGTCGATGGGGCCGATGCGGCCCCGGACCAGGGAATCCAGCAGGTCCTGGCGATGGTCCGGCAGGGGACCGTCGAGGACCTCCCAGGTGAAGAACGACACCGTGCGCTGCAGGAACCCCATGCTGCCTCCTCAGGGGAGTCTGGAACTCCACTCGACCCGGCGGTGGTCGTCCTGGCCCGGGACCAGGGCCAGCACGACGTGCCAGGTCTCCTCCTCGAACGCCTCCGGGATGCGGTCGATCCACTCGACCAGCGTGATGCCGTCGCCCCGGGCCAGTTCCCAGAACCCGATCCCCTCCAGGTCCGAGACCCCCCGGAGGCGGTAGAGGTCGATGTGATGGACCGGGCCCGAGGGCGTCTGGTAGACGTTCACCAGCGTGAAGGTCGGGGAGTGCACCTGACCCGGGTCCCCGCCGAGTCCCTGGACAACCCCCCGGGCGAAGACCGTCTTTCCGCTTCCCAGGTCTCCCTCGATGCCCACCAGGTCCCCTGGCCGCAGGCGGGTGGCCAGTTCGGCCCCTGCGGTTTCCGTTTCGATCGCGGACCTCGTCCGGAGGACCCGGCGCCTGGCGGAATCGTCACTCGTCCCCGTAGCGCACCTCCATCACCTCGTAGCGACGGGTGCCCCCGGGGGCCTGGAAGACCACCTCGTCCCCCGCCTCCTTCCCCAGCAGCGCCCGGCCCAGGGGCGCCAGGATCGAGATGCGCCGCTCCCGGATGTCGGCCTCGGGGTCCCCGACCAGCTGGTATTCCGTCGTCTCGTCCCGGTCCTGGTCGTAGAGGGTCACCCGGGCCCCGAAACGGACCCGGGGGTCCCGGGTCTGCCGGTAGTCGATCACCTGGGCCCTGGAGAGGATGTCCTCCAGTTTGCGGATGTGGGCCTCCACGATTCCCTGGCGCTCCCGGGCCGCGTGGTACTCCGCGTTTTCCGACAGGTCCCCGTGCGCCCGGGCCTCCCCGATGGCCTGAATCACCCGAGGACGCTCCTCCTTGAAACGCTTCAGTTCCTCCGTCAGGCGATCGTAGCCTTCCGGAGTCAATGGGATGCGGTCCATCTCGCTCATGGTCACCCCCCAGAGACGCGCGATTGTAGCAGAACCTCGCGTCTCCCGGCGCCTGACCTTGATGACGATCGGTCCGATGGACGGAGGGAAGAACGGGTCCTACAATCGTCCGGACCCACCAGGGAGGGCCGGTCCGTGAGGGGGGAGGGGAGCGGCATCGGACGAGTGCCCCATGGCGCACGTCCCGTTCCGGGAGGGGAAGGGGCGTCGTCGCCACGGTCGAATCGTCGCGTGCCCGCAGGGGCGGAACCCTTCCCCTCCTTCAGAGGCCTCCCGGCACTGGCGGCCTGCCTGTTCCTGGGAGTCGCGTGCACCGGGTCTGGGGTCCCGGAGGACGTCCGGGACGCCGGGGACCGGGGGGACGTGTGGGTCCGGGAGGACGTCGGGGATCGGGACTCCCAGGTCCCGGAGACCTCCGATGAGGCCCCTCCGGACGGCCTCTCGGGGGATCCGGCTGGAGAGGACTCCGGGCCCGGGGACGGGCCCCGGGAGGTCCCGGACGACCCGACGCCGGCCGATGTCGGCGGGGACCTGCCCGAGGACCCGGGGGGAGCGGTGCGTCTGGTGGCCCTGGACGGCCTGGGCGAGGTCCTGGCGGGGGCCTCGGCCGCCGACGGGCGGGCCTGGCTGGCCGGTCGCGGCGGCCTGGTATTCCGGAGCGATCGTGACGACTTCTGGCCCTTTCCGGGCCCCCCCGGCGCCGGCGATTTGACCGGGATCTCCGTCTCGGAGGGAACGGTCTTTGCGGTCGACGCCCGGGGAGCCGTTCATCGCTGGACTGACGGGGGGGGCTGGTCCCTGCTGCGGGAGGGAGACGGCATCCCGCTCAATGGCGTCTCGGCGGTCTCCGGGGACGAGTTCTGGGCAGTGGGCAATGGCGGCCTGGTGCTGCATGGAACCGGTGGGCAGGTGCAACAGGACCCCACCGGGATCACCTACGACCTCTTCGGGGTCCTGGCGTCCCAGGAGGGGGGCGTCCGGGCCGTCGGCCGCTACGGGACGCTGCTGACCCGGGGCACCGTCGCCTGGGAACGGACCACCATCGGCCTGTCCTCGGTGACGCTCCGGGCCCTCTTTCGGGCCGCAGACGGGCGGATGGTGGCGGTGGGGGACCGGGGAGTGGTGGTCCGGCACGATGGGGTCTCCTGGAAACTGGACCTCACCAACGAGACCGAGGACCCGCCCCGGGACCTCTACGCAGTCGGGGGAACCGCCTCGGACGACATCCTGGCGGCCGGCGACGGGGGGGCCCTGTTCCACTATGACGGGAAGCGCTGGAGTCGGGAGACGGTGGCAGGGCCGGACGGGGTGCGCCTGGCGATCCGGGCGGTGGTGACCCGGAGGCAGGAGGGTGGCACCTGGGCCTGGACCGCAGCGGGTCTGGACTCCCGGGGACTGGATCGCACGGACGGGGTCTGGAAGGACCGGGTCCTCGGGGTTGCCACATCGCTCTACGGTGCCGGGACCGGACCCGACGGGGAGGTGGTCGCCGTCGGGGAGCAGGGACTGGTGTTGCGGTGGCGGCTTGGGGAGCAGCCCTGGGCCCAGCGGGCCCCCGTTCCCGGAAGCCTCCTGGCCGTGTCCTGGCCCCTGGCCGTGGGGGAGCAGGGGGCCCTGATCCGGGTCGACGGAGGGCGGGTGGAGGCCCTGGAGCGCGTGGGGCAGGCGAACCTGACCGGAGTCGCAGCCGGGGATGCCGGGGCCTGGATCACCGACGACGGAGGAACCCTCTGGCGCTGGACCGAGGCCGGGGCCGAGGTGCGGGGAACCCGTCCGGTGCCCCTGTGGGCTGTTGCCGAGGTCGGCAGCCAGGTCTGGGTCGCGGGGGGGGACGGGCGCCTGGAGGTCGATGCGGGGGAGGGGGCCCGGGTGGTTCCCACGGGCACCTTCTCCACGATCCGGGCCCTGTGGCCGCTGTCTCCGGACCGGGTGATCGCGGCGGGGGACTTCGGCCTGGTGATCGAGTGCGACCCGTCCCGGTGTCTGCGGGTGTTCGAGGACCCCGGGACCTTCCTGTACGCCCTGGGGGAGAACGACGGGATTCCGGTTGCGGCCGGCTGGGCCGGGACGCTGATCCGGCGGGGTTCCGACGGATCCTGGAAGGTACTGGAGAGCGGCACCCGGAGGGTGTTTCGTGCGTTGGTGGGCCTGCCGGCAGGCGGGGCGGTGCTGGCGGGACTCGACGGGACCCTGGGAACCCTTCCGGCCTGGGGAACGGAGTCGCCATGAGACCGGCCCTGCTGCTCCTGGGGGTCATCGCGGTCGTTCCTGGTGGTCAGGCCGTGGCCGAGCGACTGCCTCCCGCGCCGGCGCCCCGGGCGGTGGCACTGTCGCCCCGGCAGGCTCGGGATCTGCTTCGGAGGCACTTCGGCCTGGCGTGCGGCGAAGTCCAGGTCGAGGGCGAGTTCTTCCACGTTTCCGTCGAGGGCTTCCGGGATCCCGATCATCGGAGGTGCCCCCTGGAGGGGATCTCGGCGACGCGGTGCGGGGACCTCGAGTTCATTCCGTCCGAGGCCTGGGTGCGCCGGGAGGCCGCCATCGCCCCGGTCACGGGGCACCTGGCCCGGAACCTCGTCATCCAGGTCTCGATGTTCTCGGAGTACGTCCCACCGTCCAGCGGCACGATGCACGGGGTGCTGGTGTTGGAGGGAGCCGACCCCGCCTCCCGGAAGGGGGCCTTCGGCTGGTACCTGGGCCGGGAGGTGACGCCCCGGGGCGTGACGTTCCAGGACGTGACCGGCGACGGGGTCCTGGATGTCCTCTATACCTACGAGATGTTCCTGGGACCCTTTGGCAGGGTCGTGGCCCGGGACCTGTGGACCTTCGAAGGACTCGCGCCGGAGCGGGAGATCTCCTCGGGGGAACTGCTCAGCGGAGTCTTCATGGGCACCTTTGAAGGCCTGGCCCTCTGGTGGGACCAGGTCATCGACGAGGTCACCCGGGTCCGGGGGGACTTCCGGTTCGAGGAGGTCCGTCCCGGGTCCCCGGGCCTGGGGATCTTCGAGCGGGCCCGGACCGGCCCCGGAGGGCTCGGGTGGGACTTCTGGGTCCTGGGGGACTTCGGGGAAGGCTGGGTCCTGGCCCTGGCTGGAACCGATGGGCGACCATCCACGGAGGAGTCGGGGGACGCGCTGGACTGCTCGGCCCGGGAGGCCCCGGTGGATGCCCCCCTGGAGGTTCGCCGTCGGTTGCTGGAACTGGAGACGGCCTGCCGGATGGTGTCGTGGGCAATGGAGGACGGCTCCGGACCCTCGGTTCCCTGGCCGCGACCGGACCGGTTGTGGGTCGCCCTGGCGGTCCGGCGGATGGGGTTCCCGATGCTGGCCCTGGCGGTCCGGGAGCGGATTGCCCGGGACCTGCCCTGGTGGGTCCCCGGGTCCCTGGTGCTGCGAGGCGTCCTGGCCCTGGCGGACCTCTCGACGATCGTCGTCGCGACCGACGCCCTCTGGCCCGAGGCCTCCCCCGAGGAGCGGGTGGAGAACTGGACCCAGGCCCTGTCCCATCCGCTGCTGTTGCAGGCGATTCGCGGGGTTCAACGCCTCTGGAGGGACATCGAGTCCCTGGCGCAGTGATCCCCCGCAAGGGCCCTCGCCGCGGGGTTTGACTTCCAGGCGGCAGATGGGGCAGACTCGCGGCTGGTGAGCGGACGAGGGGGGGCGGTGAGGAAGGTTGCGACGACGATCTACCTGACAATGGATCAGGATGCCCGGCTCAAGGAGGCGCAGCGCCGTACCGGGTTGTCGATGGCGGAACTGGTCCGCCAGGGCGTGGACCTCATCCTGGAACGCTACCAGTCATACGGGGTCTCCGAGGAGGCCGAGGAAGCGGCCCCCATCCGCATGGGACGATCCTTTCGCAAGGGCTAGGGCCCGTTTCGCTCCGGAGAGCAGGAAGGGAATCGGGCCGGCAGGGTCCGACCAGCGACGGGGAGGACGGAATGCGAGTCGTGATCACGGGCGGAGCGGGATTCATCGGGTCCCACCTCTGTGAGCGGTTCCTGGCGGACGGTCACCAGGTGATCTGCATGGACAACCTGCTGACCGGGAACCTGGACAACATCACCCACCTGTTCGGACGGGAGGGATTCACCTTCCTGCGTCAGGACGTGACGGAGTTCCTCCACGTCCCGGGTCCGGTGGATGCGGTGCTGCACTTCGCATCTCCCGCGAGCCCCGTGGACTACCTCCGGTTCCCGATCCAGACCCTGAAGGTCGGGTCCCTGGGGACCCACAAGGCCCTGGGACTCGCGAAGGAGAAGGGGGCGACCTTCCTGCTGGCCTCCACCTCCGAGGTCTATGGAGACCCCCTGGTGCATCCCCAGCCGGAGACCTACTGGGGAAACGTGAACCCCATCGGTCCCCGGGGGGTGTACGACGAGGCCAAGCGGTTCGCCGAGGCCCTCACGATGGCCTATCACCGGTACCATGGCCTGGACACGCGGATCGTCCGCATCTTCAACACCTACGGCCCCCGGATGCGCATCGGGGATGGGCGCGTGGTGCCCGCCTTCCTGTCCCAGGTCCTCCGGGGGGAGCCCCTGACGATTTACGGGGACGGGTCTCAGACGCGCTCCTTCTGCTACGTCCTGGACCTGGTGGAGGGGATCGTCCGGCTGCTCGGGACGTCGTGCAACGACCCGGTCAACATCGGCAATCCGGAGGAGCACTCGATTCTGGAATTCGCGGAGATTGTGGCCCGCCTCTTCCGCAGTCAGGCGGGGTTCTCGTTCCTGCCGCTGCCCCAGGACGACCCGAAGGTCCGCAGGCCGGACATCAGCCTGGCCCGGGAACTCCTGGGCTGGAGCCCCCAGGTCTCCCTGGAGGAGGGGCTTCGGCGGACCTGCGAGTGGTTCCAGGGACAGATCACCGGGACCGGCCGGGGCCCGGACGCCTGATCGCGCCGTCCTGGCGCCCCCGGGACCCCGGCGGGCCGTTCAGGGACGGAAGACCTGGGTCTCGACGAAGTCGTCTCCCAGCTCCCGCTTCAGGAACTCCTTGAACCGCTTCTTGATGCGTTCCTCGACCTGCCGGGCCCGCTCCCGGCTCACCCCGAAGCGCTCGCCCACCTCCTGGAGCGTCACCGGGTCGTCCGAGAGGAGGCGGCGGTCCCAGATGTAGCGGTCCCGCTCATTGTCCAGCGTGGCGCCGAACTCGGCGATCTTGGCCTTCAGGCGATCGGTGATCTCCTGGGCGGAGGTCTCCTCCTCGGGGTTCTCGCTGCCGGCCAGCGTGCTCAGCAGCGTGGTCTTGCCCTCGGGGTCCCGGGGGGCGTCCAGGTAGAGGTCCGGCTGGTCCATCCGGTCCATCATCTCCTGGACCGTCTCCTCGGGCACCGAGAGGTTCTGGGCGATGAGTTTCGCGGTGGGGTCGAACCCCATGTTCTGAAGGCGCTGCCGCTCCCGGCGCAGGTTGAAGAAGATCTTCCGCTGGGCCTGGGTGGTCCCCAGTTTCACCATCCGGTGGTTGTTGAGGAGGTAGTAGATGATGTAGGAGCGGATCCAGTACTGGGCATAGTGGGACAGGCGGACCCCCCGGAGGGGGTCGAAGTGGTTCACCGCCTGCACCAGGCCGATGTTGCCCTCCTGGATCAGGTCCAGCACCTGCCCCGTGAAGGTCCGATACTCCAGGGCGATCTTGACCACCAGCCGGAGGTTCGACGACACCAGCAGCGCCGCCAGGCGCGGGTCCTTGGTCTCGGCATAGGTGCGGGTCAGCCGCTGCTCCTCCTCGGGGGTCAGCAGCGGGTAGCGCTGGATGTCCTTGATGTACCGGTAGAGCAGATCGACCCGCCCCTCGGAATCCGCCGGGACCGGCAGTGCCCTGGCCGGGGTTGCCGACAGGTCGAGTTCCGCTTCCGACGTCTCCTCTGCCGGGGAGGGTTCCTGGTCCCGGTCCTCGTCCTCGCTCACGCGATCCTCCTTCGGATCCGGTCGAATCCTCGGTTCGCATCGTTCCGCCCGATCCTAGGATGGGAACCGGGTCCGGTCAATGCGGGGCCCCGATCTCCTGCCCGGCCCGGGCGGTCCGCCCGCCCCGGGACCTGTGGTCTCCCCGACCGGCGTCTCAGGGCTTCTGGATGACGACGTAGAAGTAGTTGTGACCCCGGAGGACCAGCAGCAGCACCTGGTCACCGGAGGACGCCCGGGAGAGGACCTGCTGCACGTCCTCGAGGCTGCCCACGGGCTGGCGGTTCATCTCCAGCAGGATGTCCCCGGGGCGGATGCCGGTGCCGGCCGCCGGTCCCTCCTCGTCCACGTCCCGGACCTTGAGCCCCTGGCCCTTCGGGAGGTCCAGCCGGGCCGCCTCCCGATCCGTCAGGGGGGCCAGATCGAGGCCCAGGCTTCCGACCTCCGGGCCCTCTCCCTTCTCCGACGGCGACCCATCCTCGCTGCGCTCGGCGATCGTCGCCCGGAGCGTCCGGTCCTTCCCGTTCCGACGGACCTGGAGGGTGATCTCCCGCCCGGGTTCCGCCAGCCCGATGGTCCGCGTGAGGGTCGTGGGGTCGTCGGTCGGGCGGCCGTCCACCGACAAGATCACGTCCCCCCGCTGGAGACCGGCCTTCTCGGCGGGGCTTCCCGGAAAGACCTGGGAGACCAGGACCCCTTGGGACTCCGGGATGCCCAGGCTCCGGGCGAGGTTGGGCGTCAGTTCCTGGATGCCCACGCCAAGCCAGCCCCGGGCCACCCGGCCCTTCTCCAGCACGTCCCGCACGAACTTCTTGGCCATGTTCACCGGGACCGCGAACCCGATGCCCTGGGCCGCGGCATGGATCGCCGTGTTGATCCCCACGACGTTGCCGGCCGAGTCGAAGAGCGGTCCCCCGGAGTTGCCGGGGTTGATGCTGGCATCGGTCTGGATGAAGTCGTCGAAGGGCCCCGCTCCGATGACCCGGTCCTTCGCCGAGACGATGCCCGCGGTGACCGTGTGGGAGAGCCCGAAGGGGCTGCCGATGGCGATGACCCAGTCCCCGACCTCCAGGGCGTCCGAGTCCCCCAGGGGCACCACCGGCAGGGGGTCCTTCGTGTCCACCTTGATCAGGGCCAGGTCATAGCGCTCGTCCTTTCCCACCACCCGGGCCGTCAGTTCCCGCTCGGGGTCCGTGAGCCGGACCCGGATCTCGGTCGCGCCGTCCACCACGTGGTTGTTGGTCAGGATGTACCCGTCGGCGTTGATGATGAAGCCCGACCCCAGGGAACTGCGCCTCTGGGGCGACATCTCGAACCGGTCGCCGAAGAATCGGCGGAAGAGGTCCTCCGGTCCCAGTTCGAAGGGCGATGACCCGGAAGGGCCCCGCCGGAGGAATCGACGGCCCTGGACCTCGGTGGTGGTCGAGATGTTCACGACGGCCGGTTTCAGGCGCTTCACCAGCGGTGCGAAGGACGCCGTGGGCGAGAAGCCCGCCGGGACCACCGCCGGGGCCGCCCCCGCCTCGGTCCAGATGCGTCCGTTCTTCTCCGCCGCCACCGGGGACCCGGCGGACCCGCAGAACAGGAGGACCGCCGCCGGCAGCACCAGCATCGAACCCAGGGCCACCTTCTTCCATGTCACCATCGTCTCCTCCTCTCCGGCAGGGAGCCGGATCCAGCCACCGGACAACCCCCAAGATGGGAGTTTCATTCCGAACGGCAACCTCCCCACGAAGGTCCTGTGCTACCCTCGGCCGGATGGTGGGCATCGGGACCAGCATCGGCATTCGCGTTCGGCCCTGGTGGGCGCTGGCCTGCCTTGCGGGCCTTGCCTGCGGGCGGGATTCCCGGGATCCCAGGACCCTCCTGCCGGCGGACGGCGAGGTCTTGATCTCGTTCCCCTCGGTGGTCCGGACCCGCGAGGAGGCCGGACCCTTCTTCGACCGGGTGCCCGAGGCGGCCGGGTTGCTGGAGTGGATCCGCTCGCTGGGAGGCATTGATCTGCAATCGGTGGACCGGACCCGAGAGGAGGGCTGGGACCCGGAGCGCCCCTTCGGGGTGGCCTGGCGTGCGGGCGAGTGGTGGGTCGCCCTGCCGGTGGAGGCCGAGGGGAAGGTCCGCCGACGCCTCGGACTGCGCCTCGCGCGCCTGGGGATGGTCTCCCGAGGGGCCTCGGGGTCCGGCGTCGGCTACCAGGACCTCCAGGACCCCCGACGGCGGGCCTGGGCGTCGGTGGAAGGGGGTGTCGCCCGGGTCTGCCTGTCGGAGGAGGGGGGCTGCGAGGGGCCTCCGCCGGTCGCAGGGGACCCGGGAGCCGTCCCGACCCGGATCGAGGCGGTGGCCCGGGAAACGGGGCTCCAGAGGCCAGCGGTGGTCTTCCTGATGGCCGGGGACGCCCGGGAGCGCCTCCTTCCTGCAGTCTGGCGTTCCCGATGGCCTGCGGGGATCGCGGGGCAGGTGGCCTGGGCGGCGGTGGGGGAGGTCCGGGGGGCGATCCAGTGGGCCCCGGCACCGGTGATCCGGGTGCTGGTCGGGGCCTTCGGCGAGGCGGTGGAACCGTCCGGGAGCGTTCCGCCCCTCGCCTCCGGAGAGGTCGCGACCCTGGGCCTGGACCTGGGTCCCTGGATGCCGGCACTGCGATCGGCCGCCGGGAACCTGGGGCTGCTCCAGTGGGTTGCAGACCTGATCCGGCGGGACTGGGACGGGCGCCTTCGCCTGTCGGTTCGAGAGGCCCGGCCGGGAGCGGTCTCCTGGGGGGACCGATTCCCGGTCGGGGTGCGGCTGGGGGTCCGGCACGTGGAGGCGGCCGGCGAGGAACGCGGGATCCTCGGGGCCCCCGCCGCGGGAGACGGGGACGGGGTGGCCGGGGCGGTGCCGCCCGAGAGCCTGCTCCGGTTCGTGCTGCCGGGTCTGGGGGAGGTCCGGGGCGTCCGCACGGGTGGGGAGATTCGCCTGGTTGCCGGTCCCGTGGACGCCGAGGCCCAGCCGGACGATCCCCTGGGCCTCGAGGGGGGGCTCGTCGCGTGGCTTCGGGTGGACTGGCAGCGGGTGGTCCGGGGGCTTCGAGGGGACTCCCTGGGTCTGCCGGGGCACCTGGCGGCGATGATCCGGGAGGTTCGGGCACGGGTCCTGCGGCAGGGGGCCAGGGTCGTGGTCGAGATGGGACTGACCGGATGGCAGGAAACGGAACGATGAACGAGGTGGTGGTCCAGGTCCGGGGCCTGACCCGGGTCCATCCGGGACAGGGGGGGGAGAGGCCGCCGGCCCTCCAGGGGGTGGACCTCGTGATTCGGGCCGGGGAGGGCGTCGCGGTGGTGGGCCGGTCCGGGTCCGGCAAGACGACCCTGCTGAACGTCCTGGGGGGGCTCGATCGGCACTGGACCGGGGAGGTCCTGGTCCAGGGAAGGGACCTGGGACGGCTCGGGGACGAGGGGATCTCGGACCTGCGGAACCGCCACCTGGGGTTCGTCTTCCAGGCCTTCCACCTGCTGCCTCACATGACGGTCCGGGAGAACGTGCTGCTGCCCTCCTGGTTCGGGGATCGATCGCTGCTGCGGGACGGGCCGGATCGGGCCGAGGCGGCCTTGAGACGCGTGGGACTGTGGGATCGGGCCGGGGACCTGCCGGGGCGCCTCTCGGCGGGTGAACGGCAACGGGTGGCGGTGGCCCGGGCCCTGTTGAACCGCCCCTCCCTGCTGCTGTGCGACGAGCCCACCGGAAACCTGGACCCGGAGACGGGCCTGGTGGTGCTGGACCTCCTGCTGGACCTCAATCGGGAGGGGACCACCCTGGTCATCGCCACCCACGAGGACCGCATCAGCCGGGTCCTGGGACGGACCGTGGAACTCCGGGAGGGCCGGGTGGTTCGGGACGTGACCCGAGACCCCGTCGGGTCCGCGGGCCGGGAGGCGCCATGACGCTGGCGACCCGGATGGGCATCGTGGGGAGGCATCTGGCCCGCAGCCGGACCCACCTGGCCTTCGCCGCGGTGGGACTGGTGGTCGGGTCCGCCTCCCTGGTCTTCTTTCTGGCCTTGACGGGGGGCATTCGGGAACGGGTCCTGAACCGCCTCTACCCCGTGAACCAGGTCGAACTGCAGCGGGAGATGGTCCGGGTCTTCGGACTGGGACTGGAGGTCCCCTCCCGGCTCGACGAGGCGGTGCTGTCGGCTCTCCGGGGGCTTCCGGGGGTCCAGGGGGTCTGGCCCAAGCAGAAGAGCCGGTTCCAGGCGATCCTCTGGGGAGGCAGGGAGGTCTTCGGTCGCGACTTCCGGGTCGAATCGTTCTTCGACGGCATCGACCCCGTCCTGGTCCGGGACGAGATCCGCCATGCGGAACAGGAAGCCTACGGACCGGAGGTCCTCTCGGGGCGATGCGAGACCGACCAGGACTGCGGACTCGGGGCCGCCTGCCGGGCGGGAACCTGCGGCAGACGGACCTTCTGGGACCGGTTCCGGGACCCCGGCGGGGACCTCTTGTGCCGCGACGACGGGGGGTGTCCACCCGGGGAGGCCTGCATCGACGGTCGTTGCGGCATCCCCTGCGGGGACCAGGGCTGCGGCGAGGGAGGGGTCTGTGACCGGGGGCGATGCCGCAAGGCCTGCGGCTCCGACGAGGACTGCCTCCCCGGCGAGACCTGTTCCTCGGGGGCCGGGGGCCGGGCGTGCCGTCGCCTGGAGTGCCGACTCGAGAACGTCCAGCAGGTCTTCTCGTCGGACCCGGAGGTGATCCGGGGGTGGGTGGTGTCATCCAACCCGTCGGCGGGGGAGTCGCCCCGGCGATGTCCGCTGGGGACCTGGTGCGCCACCGGGTCGGTCCGGTCCGTGGAGGGGACCTGCGAGGCCCCCATTCCCGTGATCCTCTCCCCGAGCCTGCTGGAGATCTACAACCGGGTCGTGGCATCGGCGATGGGCATGCAGCCGGTCTCGGGGCTGGAGATCCTGTTGGGGGTGCCCTTCTCGATGGTCTTCGGGGAGTCCTTCTTCATCGAGGATGCGCCGGTGGACCGGCGGGTCCTGCGCCGGTGCGTCGTGGTGGGATTCTCCAACAAGGCCCTGGACTTCGGCTTCACCGTGCCGCTCGGGGTGGTGGTTCGGGCGAACGCGATGATGCGGGGGCGAGAGGGGGCCGCCGAGGCCACCAGCGTGATCCTGGAGACCGCCCGGAACGAGGACCTGGCCGCGGCGGTGGAGGATGCGAAGGTGCTGGGACTCGTGCCGGCGCCTCGGAGCGAGGAGGCCCGGAAGGCCTCCCAGGTCCTCCGGATCCTCAGTTGGGTCTTCGGACTGGTCAGCGGCGTGATGCTTGTCATCTCGTCCATCCACATCACCCACACGTTCCTGATGCTGCTCACGGAGAGGCGGCTGGAGATCGCGGTCTACCGGGCCGTGGGGGCGCGATTGTCGGACATCCGGGCGATGGTGTTCCTGGAGGCGGGCCTCCTGGGGGTCTTCGGGGGGGGCGCGGGCACCGGCCTCGCCTGGCTGCTGGCCCAGGGAGTGAATCGGCTGCCGGGGATGGGTGGTCTCCCGGGGCTGGCGGGGGTCTCCCGGCTCTTCGACTTCTCCCCCGGAGTGCTGCTGGCCGGAGTCGCCTGCGCGGAGGTCTTCGCCCTGGTGGGGGCCTGGTTGCCGGCGGCCCGAGCCGCCCGCATGGACCCTGCGGCGGTCCTTTCCTGACACCGGGTTTGCCGGGGCCCCGCCCCGGGTCGATCCAGAGGCTGCCAGGACCTGCCCGTTCTCCTCCTCCCCATGCCGCCCCGAGGCTTGTTCTTGGTGGCAGGATGCGTCGCTTGAAGAGCAGGGAAATCCAATGGCGATGCGGGGGAGAAGCCATTTTCCACGAATTCATTGGCCCGGAAGGTGTCCGTCATTTCAAAGAATGCAACGGAAACTTGCACTTGCGCGAAACCTGTGGAAATATTGGCCGTCCGCCGGGCTTCTCGAAGGGGAGTTTCCGTCGGGTCCGGTCCTGGAGGCGGGAGGCCCCGGATCCCCGCTTCTGGGGCCGTTTGGCAGAGAATGGAGGATTTCTTCCGGGACTGGGATGGAAAAGGCTTGATTTGATCGTTTTTGGGCATAGACTGGGCCTCAAGAGGGAGGTGCCAGGATCATGCCCGCCGACCATCACGACCTCTTCGGGATCTACGAAGGTCGGGTGGATTTGAACACGGGCCGACTGGCCCTCTCCTCGGACTTCGAGTCTCTGAAGGTCAAGCAGGTCCGGGTCGGAATCGAGCCCCGGAGGCGGTACCTCCAGTTGCGGCTCCTGGACTCCTTCGAGGAGTTCCAGAACCGGATCCGCCGGAAGGCCGACACCCTCGGCCCCGAGGACGCCCTCTTCCTGAGGACCCTCTATCTGGGGTCCTTCGGCCTCACCCAGGTGGACAGCAGTTACCGGGTGGTGCTTCCCAAGAAGGCCAGGGAACTCCTGCAGGGAAGCCCCGAGGTGGTCATCGTCGGGGTCGGGGACGAGTTGCAGATCTGGCCCCTGGCGTCCTGGGAACGCAACCAGGAAGAGGCCCAGAAGCGGCTCCAGGAAACGTACGAGCAATACGCCACCGAGATCTACCGATGCGCTCCGGCTGCAGAGGCCCAGGCGATGTCGGGACCGGTGGGATGAACGATTTCGTACAGCACGTGTCCGTGATGCTTCGCCAGGTGGGCGATCTGTGCGCCGACCTGGAGGAGGGATGGGTCGTGGACGGGACCGTCGGGCTTGGAGGCCACGCCGAGGAGATCCTGCGCCGGACTCCGGAGGCCGTCCGGGTCCTGGGGATGGATCGGGACCCCTCGGCGCTTGCGGTGGCGCGGGCCCGGCTGGAAGCCTTCGGGACGCGGTTTGTGGCCGTCCATCGAGGGTACGAGGACCTGCCGGAGGTGCTGGAGGAACGGGGCATCGGCCCGGTCCCTCGGCTGATCCTCGACCTGGGCCTGTCCAATGCCCAACTGGCCTCGGACAGGGGCTTCTCCGTTCGCCCGGGGCAGCCCCTGGACCTGCGGTTCGACCCCGGGGAGGGGCGTCCGGCACGGGACCGGATCCGGGAAGTCCCGGAACCCGTCCTCGCCGCTGCCCTGCGGGACCATGGCGATGTCCCGGCGGCTGCCCGTCTGGCCAGGCGCCTCAAGGAGGAGGCCCGTCGGGGGCGCATGGAGACCACCGACGACCTGATCGGGGTCTGCCGGGAGGTGTTGGGGCCCAGGGTGCGAACGATGCCCAGCGCCCTGCTGCCGCTCCAGGCCCTGCGAATCCTGGTCAACGACGAGATGGGGCGACTGGATCGCCTGCTGGACCGCCTGCCCCAGGTGATCCGGCCCGGGGGGCGGGTCGGAGTCCTGGCGTTCCATAGTGGCGAGGATCGGCGGGTGAAGCAGGCCTTCCGGCGACTCGCGGCCTCGGGGGCGTTCCGGCTGCCCCATCGGAAGCCCGTCTCCCCGGACCCGGAAGAGGTCCGGAGGAACCGGCAGGCTCGGTCGGCCCACTGGCGCGTGCTGGAACGGGCAGGGGGGGAGCCATGAACCGGCAGGGAGCGATGGGCCGTCATGGACACTGGGGAGTCCTGGGCATCCTGCTGGTGGCCATCGTGACTCTGGGCATGGGGATCCTGCACGTGGCCCGGGCAAAAGGGGAGATGGCCCTTCGCCGGGAGATCTGGAACGAGGTTCGCCGGTCTCGGGCCCTGGAGGAGGAACGGGCCAGGCTCCGGCGGCAGATCACGGAGCTGCTGGCGATTCCACGGACGACGGTCAAGGCCGAGGTCCTGGGCCTGGGCCCCGTGGACCGGAACCAGGTGCTGGACCTGGGACAGACGGAGGAGTAGGGGATGCGGCGACCCTGGAAGATTCCCTCATTCGGGATGAGGAGTCCGGAAATCGCCCGGGTGCGGGCGCTGGGAATCGCCTGGGTGCTGGTGCTGGCAATCGCCTGTTCCGGTTCGGGGAATCGGGTGTCCCAGGACGATCGGTCGAAGTCCGACTATCACTACCGTCTGGCCCGGGGCTACTACGGTGATCGCAACATCGCGATGACACAGCGGGAATTGCACCTGGCACTCCAGGCCGACCCCGGGAACTGGGAGGCCTGGCATCTCCGGGGCTTCATGCGCCTGGGCCTCCAGGACCCCCCCGGGGCCCTGGCCGATTTCCGGGAGGCGGTTCGCCTGAAGCCTGACTGCGGCGAGTGCCGGAACAACATGGCCAGCGCCCTGATCGAACTGGGGCGCTACCAGGAGGCCCTCGATGCCCTCCAGCCGGTCCTGGAGGACCCCCTCTACCCGACCCCCGCCTTCGCCCATGCCAATGCGGGATGGGCGTACTACCAGATCGGAAACCTCCAGGAGGCTCAGCGACACCTGACCATGGCCATCTTCCTTGCCCCAAGAATGTGCAAGGCCTTCAACAACCTCGGCATCGTCCAGCGGGACCTCGGGAACACCGCCGAGGCCCGGGACTCCTTCGAGAAGGCGGTCCGGATCTGCCCGAACTACGGTGAGCCCTGGTATCACCTGGGGATCCTGCGCCAGGCGGCGGGAGACGGACCCGGGGCCGAGGAGGCCTTCCGGAGGTGCATCGAGGCGGCGCCGGACACACCGCTGGCGAGGCGTTGCGAGGCCCGGAAGTAGCGTTCGGAAGACGGGGGCGGGGAAACGATGGCTGCGACCCGGATCTGGAACCGATGGCTGCGTCGCCTCCACGGCCCCCTCGGGGGTCGGGATGGGGGCGTCACGTTTCGCATGACCATGGCCCTCCTCTTCCCCCTGGCGGGACTCGGATGGGTCATCTCCCAGGCGGCATGGTTCCAGTTGGAGCCGGAGAGTGTCGCGGCCGCCCGTTCGATGGAGGCCCTGGGGAAGGAGACGCCCATCGCCGGGCGCCGGGGGGAGATCCTGGACCGCACGGGACGGCGGGTCCTGGCCCTGACGGTCCCCACGGTGGAGGTGGCCTTCGTCCCGACCTCCTGGGAGGTCGATCGCCTGGAGACGTCCTGGGCCCTCGCCGACGCCCTGGGGATTGCCCCGCAGCCGCTGATTTCGGAGATGTTCTCGGGCCGGGACTACGTCCGGGTGAAGTCCCGGCCGACCCCGGAGGAGGTCTCCCTGGTCCGGCGCCTGGGACTCAAGGACGTGCGCCTGGAGACCCGGGATCGGCGCTTCTATCCCAACGGGCCGTCCCTGGGCCCGACCCTGGGCTTCGTGGGCATCGCAAATCCGGAGGAGGCGCGGTCCGGCCTGCGGGAACGGGGTCGGATGGGCCTGGAGGCCCGCTACGACGAGGGGCTCCAGGGGGAGGTCCGGCAGGTGTCCTTCTGGAAGGGGCGGGGGAAGACCCGGTACTACCAGGATCGCCTGGGGGAGGAGTGGGTCCTGGACGGCCAGCACCTGCAGATCTCCGTCGATGCCCAGATCCAGGCCATCCTGGACGCCGAACTGGCGGCCCAGATGGAACAGGAACAGGCCGACGCGGCCATGGGCGTCGCCCTGGACCCCGAGACCTTCGAGGTGCTGGCCATCTCGAGCCTGCCCGCCGTGGACCCCAACCAGTTCGAGGGGGCGTGCCAGGAGGAGAACTGGCTCCCGAAGGATGCGCCGGTCCCGGCGCTGCTCCTGAATCCCTGTGCCAACAAGGTCCTCTCCTATCCCTTCGAGCCGGGGTCCGTCGGAAAGATCTTCACGGTGGCCACGGCCGTGGAGTCGGGCATCGCGACCCTCGACACGGTGCTGGACGGCCAGGGGGGGCACTGCATGATCGGACGCCACGAGGTGACGGACCTCCACAAGGTGGGCCGCGTACCCCTGTGGCAGGCCTTCAAGTACTCCTCGAACTGCGCCCACCTGGACCTCGCCACGCGCCTGGGACCCGAACGGATCCTGTGGGGCCTCACCCGCCTGGGCATCGGCCGCGGGACGGGCATCGACCTCCCCGGCGAGGTGATCAGCCGCTCCCAGGACCCGGAGGACTGGCGCAAGACCGGGTACCGGACCGCAGGCTACGGGTATGGCTACACGGCCACCTTGATGGAACTGGCGACGGCCGTCACGACGCTGGTCAACGGGGGCGTGCGCCGGACGCCGCACCTGGCCAAAGCCTGGCGTTCCCCGAACTCCCGGGAGGTCACCGAGGTGGCATGGCCCGAGGGCGTCCGGCTCTTCTCCGAGGAGACCTCCCGGGTGGTCCGGGAGGCGATGCGATTCGTGGTGATGGAACCGGACGGAACGGGGCGGAAGGCCCGGCCGCAGCACTACACCGCAGGAGGCAAGACCGGGACGGCGCGCCTGCTCGTCCCCAAGAAGGGCTACTCCGACGAGGCGTATCTCTGCTCCTTCCTGGGATTCGCCCCGGCCGAGTCTCCCCGGGTGGTCATCGCGGTCACGGTGGCCAACCCGAAGGTGCACAAGACCGCGGCAGGCGCCATTGCGCCGGT
Organism: Deltaproteobacteria bacterium; assembly: GCA_029547805.1. GTDB lineage: Bacteria > Myxococcota_A > UBA9042 > DTJE01 > DTJE01 > JAGOKF01. Next base: position 75,857 of record JAKPOP010000017.1, on the reverse strand, counting down.
CTTCGGACGGGTCGTGGACCGGGTCCTCCCGATCCTGGGGGTGCCGCCGCAGGAGGCCCCCGAGTCCCATGTGGTGGTGGCCAGATGAACGGATTCGTCCTGGGGCACGAACACCTGCGTCTCCTCCGGGCCCGGGCGGCCTCTCCCGGAGCGGTGGGGACTCCCATCGAGGCGGTGGTCGCCGACAGCCGGCAGATCCGTCCTGGAGTCGCCTTCGTGGCCCTCCGGGGGAGCCGGGTCGATGGCCACGACTTCCTGGCGGCCGCCTCCGACGCGGCATTGGCAGTGGTGCAGGAGGGCCGGCGCCCGGATCGGGGGGAGTGGGTCGAGGTGGAGGACACCCGGGAGGCCCTGGGCCTGCTGGCGTCCTGGATCGCCAAAGAGCCCTCGGGGTCCTTCCCCCTGGCCGGGGTCACCGGAACCGACGGCAAGACCTCCACTGTCTGGGCCATCTGCGCCGGGTACGAGGCCTGCGGGCTCCCGGCAGGGCTGATTGGCACGATCGAGTACCGGTACGGCGAGACCCGGATCCCGGCGCCCCTGACCACCCCCGACGCCCTGGAACTGCAGCGGCTCTTCCGGGAGATGGTCCGGGCCGGGGTCCGGGCGGCGGCGATGGAGGTCTCCTCCCATGCCCTGGACCAGCGGCGGGTCGCCGGCACCCTCTTCGACGTGGCGGTGCTGACCTGCCTGACCCGGGACCACCTGGACTACCACGGGACCCTGGAGGCCTACGGGGCTGCCAAGGAACGCCTGTTCACCGAGGTGCTGCCCTCGAATCCCCGGGCCCGGGGTGCCGTCGTGAACGGGGACGACCCCTTCGGCCGGCACCTTGTCGCGGCGTGTCCCCTCCCGGTCCGCACCTTCAGTCTGATCCCCGGCGGTGGGGACCTGTTCCCGGAGGAGGCCCGATTCGACCTCCAGGGATGTCGGGCCCGGGTTCGAACGCCCTGGGGGACCTTCCGGCTGGACAGCCCGCTGCTGGGGCGCCACAACCTGGCGAACCTCATGGCGGCCATCGGCGTCGCGGGCCTGCTGGACCTGGACCTGCCGCGGTTCGTCGAGGGCCTCTGCGGCCTGTCCCGGATTCCCGGGCGCCTGGAACGGGTCCCGGGGCCCCCGGGGTCGCCGCTGGTGGTCGTGGACTACGCCCACACCCCCAAGGCCCTGGAGGGGGTGATCGGGTCGGTCCGGGCCCTGGACCCCGGCAGGTCCCTGACGGTGGTGATGGGGGCCGGCGGGGACCGGGACCGGGGCAAGCGCCCCCTGATGGGACGGGCCTGCGTGATCGGGGCGGACCGGGTGGTGGTGACCAGCGACAACCCGCGATCCGAGGACCCCATGGCCATCATCGAGGCGATCCTCGACGGCATCGAGGAGGCCCGACGGGAGGGGGTCGCCCGGGCCCTGGTGACCGTCGAGCCCGACCGGCGTCAGGCGATCTTCGAGGCCATCCGGCTGGCCCCCGCCGGGGGCATCGTGATCATCGCGGGCAAGGGCCACGAGGATACCCAGACCGTGGGGACCCGGAAGGTGCATTTCTCGGACGTGGAGACGGCGATGGAGGCGTTGCAGGGATGAGCCCGACATCGGCGCTGCGACTGACGGGGGAGATGATCGCCGTGGCGAGCCGCGGCGAGCTGGTGCGGGGATCCGGGGTGTCGGCCGACGAAGGGGCCTGCATCGACAGTCGCATCGCCCGGCCGTCGCAGGTCTTCTTCGCCATTCGGGGGCCCCGGTTCGACGGGCACGACTTCCTGGCCCAGACCCTCGAGAAGGGCGTCACGGGGCTGGTGGTGCGGGGCGATCGGGCCGCCGAGGCCATGGCCCTGGCGTCCGCTTGTGGGGATTCCGTCTTCGTCGTGGCGGTCGACGACCCGCAGGCGGCGCTGATCGAGACGGCGACCGCCTGGGTCTCGATGCTCTCGCCCCGGGTCGTGGCCATCACGGGATCCGTGGGCAAGACCACCGTGAAGGACATGGTGCAGCAGGTCGTCGCGACCCGGTTCCAGACCCACGCGACCAGAGGGAACCAGAACAACGTCCTGGGGACCTCCCTGACGTGCCTGGGTCTCCTGCCACGGCACGAGGTGATGGTGGTGGAGATGGGCATGAGCGCCCTCGGGGAGATCGCCGCCCTCTGCCGGATCGCCCCCCCGACCATCGGCGTGGTCACCTGCGTGGCGCCGGTGCACCTGGAGACGCTGGGGTCCCTGGACCGCATCGCCCAGGCGAAGGCCGAGATGGTGGAGGCCCTGCCGATCGACGGGTGCGCGGTGCTCAACGCCGACGACCCCCGGGTGCGGGCGATGGCGGCATCGACCCGGGCGCCCACGGTGCTCTTCGGGAAGGCCGATGATGCCAGGGTCCGCCTGATCGACGTGACCCTGGAGGCGGGGGGATTCCCGGCTGTTCGGCTGCGGGTGGACGGGCGTGACCTCCGGGGGCGGCTGGGGCTCGTGGGGGCCCACCACGGGATCAACGCCGCCGCCGCGGTGGCCGCAGGCCTGGCGATGGAGATTCCTCCCGAGGAGGCCCTCGCGGCCCTCGAGACGGTGCGCCCGGGCCATCACCGGATGCAGGAGGTCGTCGCGGGGACGATCCGGATCCTCGACGACTGCTACAACGCCTCGCCCCTCTCCATGGAGGCGGCCCTGGAGACCCTGGCCGCCGTGGCCCCGGGGCGACGGGTGGCCGTGATCGGGGACATGCGGGAACTGGGGGCCATCGCGTCGACGGCCCACTGGCAGGTGGGCCATCAGGCCGCCCGGCAGAAGGTCGACGTCCTGATCGCCATCGGGGAGTTCCGGGGGCTGGTCCGGGAAGGGGCCGTGGCAGGCGGCATGGCCCCGTCCCAGGTCTTCGAGGCCGAGGACGCCATCGCGGGGGCCACCCTGGCCCTGGTGATGGTGCAGCCCCGGGACACGGTGCTGGTGAAGGCCAGTCGGGCCCTGGGACTCGAACGGGTCGTCGAGGCGCTGGCCCGGCGTTTCCAGTCGGACGGGAATTCGAAGGGGGAGTGAGGCCGCTGGCCCGGGGGATGTCATGCTGTTCTACCTGTCGGAATGGCTGCGGGAGTACCTGGGCTTCCTGAATGTCGCCCGTTACGTCACGTTCCGGGTGATGGCGGCCTTCGTCACGAGCCTGGTGATCTGCCTGGTCCTCTTTCCGTGGCTCATCGAGCGCCTGAAGTCCCTCCAGATGGGCCAGGTCATCCGGGCGGAGATGCCCGCGAACCATCATGCCAAGGCGGGCATTCCGACGCTCGGGGGCCTGCTGGTGATGGTGTCGATCCAGATCTCCTCGCTCCTGTGGTGCCAGATCTCGAACCGCCTCGTGCTGTTGACCCTGGGCGTCGGGTTCTTCTTCGCCGTGGTGGGCTTCATCGACGACGCCCGGAAACTCCGGGAGCGACATTCCCGGGGCCTTCCGGGACGGATCCGTCTGGCGCTGGAGTTCCTCGTCACCGGGGTCCTTCTCTGGGGCCTCCTGGCGTGGTGGGGGAAGGACTATTCCTACGACCTGCGGCTCTATCTTCCCTTCGTCTCGGCCGAGCGGTTCTGGTGGAACCTTCCGATCTGGCTGTACTTCCTGCTGGGACTCCTGGTGATCGTCGGGACGGCCAATGCGGTGAACCTGACCGACGGGCTCGACGGCCTTGCGGCGGGACCGATCCTCACCGCATCGGCGGTCTTCCTGATCCTGGCCTATCTGACCGGCGCGAAACTCGGGAGCCTGGACCTCTCGCGCTACCTGCTGATTCCCAAGGTGGTGGGGGCCCAGGAACTCTCCATCGTCGCCAGCGCCATCATGGGCGCGACGATCGGCTTCCTGTTCTACAACACCTACCCCGCCGAGATCTTCATGGGAGACACCGGGGCCCTGGGCCTCGGGGCGATGCTGGGGGCGATGGCGGTCCTGACCAAGAACGAACTCCTCTCGATGGTCATCTTCGGGGTCTTCCTGTTCGAGGCCATCAGCGTGATCCTCCAGACCACCTCCTTCAAACTGACCGGCAAGAGGGTCCTCCCGATGGCCCCGCTGCACCACTCCTTCGAAAAGATCGGCTGGAAGGAACCCAAGATCGTGGTCCGTTTCTGGATCGCATCGCTGCTACTGGCCATGGTCGCGCTGGCCTCCATCAAGGTGAGGTGAGGGAATGATCGGGGCGAGGTGGGAACGCTGGAAGACCGAGATCCGGTGGGCGGTCCGCCAGAGGCCCTTCGGACTTCCCCCGGCCGGCGGGCGCTTCGATCACGCGTCCTTCCTGGCGGTGACGGCCCTCGTGAGCCTCGGGACCCTGCTGGTCTTCAGCGCCACGGCCCTCGGCACCGGCGACGGGGCCGAGGGGGGCCTGGCCTGGGGCCCCCTGGTGCGCCACCTGGCGTCCGTCGGGGCCGGCGCCCTGGCGTTCCTGGGGGCCCTGACCCTGAAGCCCCGGACCCTCCGGTGGCTCTCAAAATCCCTGGTGTGGTTCTCCCTGGTGCTGCTGTGGCTCGTGCTGGTCCCGGGGCTCGGGCGAAAGGAGTTCGGGTCCACCCGGTGGCTGGACCTGGGGGGCTTCCGGTTCCAGCCCTCGGAGGTGGCGAAACTCGGCATGGGCCTGTTCCTGTCGAACTACCTGGCGGGGTTCCGGTCGGTTCTCCAGGACTGGCGGAAGGGGCTCGTCCCGATGGCCGTGGCCCTGGCCCTGGTCGTCGCTCCCCTGTTCCTGGAGCCCGACATGGGGTCCATCTTTCTGCTGATCCTCCTGGCGACCCTGATGGTCGCCGTGGCAGGGACGCGCCTGCGCTACCTCGCGATGCTCTTCGGGGCCGCAGTGGTGGGCCTCCTGGTCCTGTTCGTCCAGGACCCGGTCCGGTTCGCCCGGCTGGTGGGCTGGCTGTTCCCGAACCTGTCCTACCAGGGCGCCGGGCACCAGAACCATTACGCCATGCGCTTCATCACCGCCGGCGGGACCACCGGGACCGGCCTCGGGGCGGGCCCCGGGCACTCCCTGGGCTACCTGACGCAGTCGTCCTCGGACTTCATCTTCTCCGTCGCCGGCGAGGAACTGGGCTTCGTCGGGGTCGTCGGAATCGTGCTGCTCTTCGCGGTGCTGGCGATCCAGGGCATCCGGCTCGTCCACCGGTGCCGGGAGGACTTCCAGCGCTTCGCGGCCTTTGCCCTGACCCTGTTGCTGGTCCTGCCGGCCTGGATCCACATGATGGTGAACATGGGGATGGTCCCCACGAAGGGGATTGCCTGTCCATTCCTGAGTTTCGGCGGGTCCTCGATGGTGGTCAGCCTGGCCGCCGCGGGCCTGCTCCAGCGGCTGCACCTGGAGGCGACCGCCGCGGAGTCGTCCGTGGAGCACTGGCATCTGGCCACGAATCCCCCACCGGAGGGTGCGCGATGACGGGTCGCCACGTGGCCCCCCGGGTCCTCCTGACCGGCGCCCAGACCGGCGGGCACCTCTATCCCGCGATCGCCCTGGGGCGCTTCCTCCTGGAACGGGGAATCGAGGTGGTCCTCGTGACCTCGGGGGAGGCGGTGGAACGACAGGTGTTGGAGGGAGCCTCGGTTCCCGTCGAGGTGCTCCGGGTCGGGAAGTGGAAGGGCATGGGCCTCCGGGCTCGCGTCAAGGGCCTGGCCGGCCTCCCGGGGGCCCTGCTCCGGGCCCGAGCGCTGGTACGGCGCATCGGCCCTGCCGCCGCGGTGGGGTTCGGGGGCTACACGACGGGTCCCGTGATGCTGGCAGCGGCCCTCGGGGGGGTTCCGACGGCCATCTGCGAGGAGAACGCCGTTCCGGGAATGACCAACCGCCTGCTGGCCCGGTTCGTGGACGTCGCATTCGTCCCGTCCGAACTGGCTGCGACGGGACTGGCCTGTCGCCGGGCGGTGGTCTCCGGCGTGCCCGTGCGTCCTGAGATCCTGGCCGTGCGTCCCCGGGATCCCCGGGAGGAACCCCGACGGGTGCTGGTGCTGGGGGGATCCCAGGGATCGGCGTTCCTGAATGCCCGTATTCCGCCGGTGCTGGCCCGGGTCGCCGCCGCGGTTCCCGGACTCCAGGTGATCCACCAGACCGGCAAGGGGCGTCGAGAGGACGTCGCCGGGACCTACCGGGACCTGGGCCTCGACGCCGACGTCCGGGAGTATCTCCCTCGGGTCTCGGAGGCCTATGCCTGGGCGGACCTGGTGGTGGCCCGGGCCGGGGCCGGGACCGTCTCCGAGGTCTCGGCGGTGGGGATTCCGGCCCTCTTCGTCCCCTTCGCGGCGGCCACCGACGACCATCAGGCGGCCAATGCCCGGCCCATCGTCGATGCCGGCGGCGCCTTCATGGTCCGGGAGGAGGAGTTCCAGGAGGAGCAGGTCGCCGGGACCCTGGCGGGGGTCCTCCGGGACCCCGAGAGGCTCCGGGAGATGGGACGCTGCTGCCGGTCCCGGGGAAGACGGGACGCGATCGAGGTCATCGGTCGCCAGGTGCTGGAGTGGACGGAGCGGAAGGACGCCTGAAGGCCCCGGGGGCCAGGAGGGGGACGATGGCCAGTTGGCGGAGGAATCGGCGGCGGACGACGTGGAGGGCGCGCATCCGGGGCCTCGGGACCGGCCTGGGGCGGTTCCTCCGCAGGTCGGTGGTGCCGGCCCTGGCGGTCCTGACCGGCTTTGGCGCCGTGGTCGGCGGCCACGAGGCCTGGGTCCGGATCCGGGAGTCCCCTCGGTTCCTGCTCCGGGAGGTGCGCATCGTGGGGGAGGGGGACCTGTCCCGGGAGGAGGTGCTGGCGGTTTGCGGGATCACCCCGGGAACAACCCGGGTCCTGGGCCTGGACACCCGGGAGGTCGCACGGACCTGCCTGGGGGACCTGCGGATCCGGTGGGCTCGGGTCGAGACCCTCCTGCCCGACGTCGTCACGGTGACGATCCAGCGGGAGACCCCGGTGCTGGCCGTGGCGACTGCCTCGGGCATTCACTGGATGAATCGGGAGGGGGAGTTGTTTGCGCCCTGGGACCCCCTGGAAGGGCCTGGATCGGTTCCCCTGCTGGTCCCGGCCTCCGGGGAGGTCGGGTCCTGGTCCGGGGAGGTGCTGTCCCATGCGACCACGCTTGCAGGCCTCTATCGTCGCATCGACCCGGCCGGGGACCTGTGGAAGGTCGAGTGGGATCCCAGCCTGGGCGCCCGGGCGATGGTGGGGCACCGGGGATTCTGGGCGCACCTGGGATTCGGACCTTACGGGCGCAAGATGGAGCGCCTGGAGCAGGCGCTGTCCGTGGCTCGTTCCATCCGGCTTCCCATCGGGGAGATCCGGGTCGACGGGGTGGTTCGACCCAACCGGGTGGTGATCCGGCCGTCCTTCGCCGGGGCGATGGTCTGGAACGACGCGGTGGACCCCGAAGGACCCAGGGGGATGCCATGAAAGGAACCGGGGAGGTCATCGGGGTCGTCGATTTCGGCACCACCAAGGTCGTGATCCTGGTGGCCCAGGTGGAGAAGGACGGTCGCCTCACGGTGCTGGGCGTCGGGAGCGCTCCGTGCGAGGAAGGCCTCCGGATGGGCATGGTGATCGCCATCGGGAAGGTGGTGGATGCGCTGCGGAAGGCCCGGGCCGACGCGGAGAAGATGTCCGACTGCCTGATCTCCGAGGTGATCGTGGGGGTGGGCGGGACCCATGTCGCGGGGGTCAACAACCAGGCGATGGTCTCACCGAAGGGGGAGATCACCCGGGAGGACGTGGAGCGGGTGCTGCGGCTGGCGGGAAAACTGGCCCTGCCGGTCGATCGGAAGGTGATGGACATCCTGCCCCGGCAGTACGTGGTGAACGAGCATGACGGGATCCAGGACCCGGTGGGGATGGTGGGAGTCCGGCTCGATGCCGAGGTCCACCTGGTCACCGCCTCGACCTCGGCCCTGGACAACCTGAAGCGATGCTGCGAGCGGGCGGGGCTCCGGGTCCGGCAGTTCGTGGCGAACCCGGTGGCGTCGGCCATGGCGGTGCTGGAGGACCACGAGCGGGAACTCGGGGCGGCGGTGGTGGACCTGGGAGGCGGCACCACCCAGTTGACCATCTGGCGCGGGGGACGCCTGGTCCACACACGGGTCATCGGCCTCGGGGGGGAACTGGTGACCCGGGACATCGCCCTGGGACTGCGGCTGCCGGTCTCGATGGCCGAGGACCTGAAGGTGCGACACGGCAACGCCTGGACCGAACTGGTGCAGGCCGGGGAGCAGGTCGCGCTGCCGGCCTACGGTCCCCGGGGAGGCCAGAACCTGGGGCGACGGGTCCTCACGGAGATCATCGAGCCCCGGGTGATCGAGATCCTGAAGGCCGTCGAGCGGGAGATCCAGCAGGCCCAGGGCCAGGACATGCTCGCCGCGGGCGTGGTGCTGACCGGCGGGGGATCCCAGTTGGAAGGGGTGGTGGAGTTCGCCCAGGAGGTGCTGAACCTGCCCGTGCGGCAGGGGACCGCCCGAGACACCGGGAGCCTGGGCGAGATGCTGGCGTCGCCGATCTACGCGACGGCATACGGCCTGGCCCTGTTCAAGAGCCTGGCCTGGCGGGAGGACATCCCCTACTCGATGCGCCCGGTCTCGGAGACCGAGCGGCAGCCGGGCTGGTGGGGCCGGGTGATGCGGTTCTTCGGCATGTGAGGGGACGGGCGACCGGGGGGGCCGGTCGGGGGCATTCCGGGAAGCAGAACAGAGGAGGTATGCGATGGCCGGGGGATTCGAGCTGGTGCAGGACGATTTCGAGGACCTGGTGGACGACGTCCAGGAGGAGGCCAGAATCCTCGTGGTGGGGGTCGGCAGCGCCGGGGTCAACGCCCTCAACACGATGCTGGAAAAGGAAGTGTCGGGCGTGGACTACCTGCCCATCAACACCGACCGCCAGAGCCTCCAGCAGAGCCGAGCCCGGAAACGGATGCTGCTGCGGACCTCGGGCCGGCAGGGCCTGGGGACCGGCGGGGACCCGGTCCTGGGCAGGGAGGCGGCGCTCCAGGCGATGCCGCAACTGGAGGCCATCCTCGCGGACTACGACATGGTCGTGATCGCCACGGGCTTCGGGGGCGGCACCGGGTCCGGGGTCTCGCCGGTGCTGGCCGAGATTGCCTCCCGCCGGAATGTCCTGTCCCTGGCCGTCGTCTGCATGCCCTTCGACTGGGAGTGCGCCCACAAGAAGAAGGTCGCCGAGGACGCCCTGGCGGATCTGCGGCAGCACGTGGACTCCTACATCCTGATTCCCAACGACCGCATCTACTCGGTCGCCGGGGAGGACGTCTCGACGTGGGAGGCCTACGCCCGGATCGACCAGGTTCTCTGCGACACGGTGAGCGGGGTGGTGGAACTGATCACCCGCCCCGGATTCATCAACCGGGACTTCCGGGACGTCCAGGCGGTCCTCAGCAAGGCCGGGCGATGCGTGATCGGTGTCGGGACCGCCACGGGGCCCGACCGGGCAGTCCATGCACTGGAGATGGCAGTGAACAACCCCCTGCTCCAGGACTGCTCCATCGAGGGGGCGGACCGGGTGCTGGTCCAGGTGGTCCAGGGGCAGGACGGAAAGATGCTGGAGCAGAAGGTGATCGGGGAGCGCCTGGCGAAGGCCCTGGGCCGGGAGGGGCAGGTCAACGCGGGCCTCGCCCGGGACGACTCCCTGACGGGCAGCATCCGGGTCACGGTCATCGCCTCGGGCATCGAGGACATCGAGCCCCTGGAGGCCGAGGACGCCCAGGAGGAGGATCCCGGCTGGACCGGTTCCGAGTCCTGGTCCGGAGCCCGGGGCAGCGGCCAGACGCTCCGGGGCCCCGTCGAGACCCCCCGGGAGGCCCGTCCCAGCATGCTCCGCCATGCCCCCCGTCGCGGGACGCCCGGGACCGAGCCCCCGGAGGTGGTGAACGGCGTCGCAAGCCAGCCGGCACAGTATGGCCTGCCGACCCAGAATCCCATCGACGGGGAGAGCGAGTGGTCCGAGGTTCCCGCCTACACCCGGATTCCCCGCTGGGAGCGCCCCTGGCCTCGGAACAAGGAATAGTCCCGGCCCCGATTGCGGGGCCCCGTCCCTCCCACCTTCCCGGTGAACGTCCCGCGTCAGGCCGTCGACGCCGTCGAAGACCACGACGAGACCCCACGATGCCGGTCCCCGGCAGGGGCTTGACGGAACTCCGAGGCATCCTCCAGGATCGGGTCCATCCACTGTGGGGGAGTCCACGATGAACAGAAAGGGGAATCCCGTTCGCCGGCGACTGGTCCTGGCGGCCCTGGTGATCCTGGCCGGGAGTCATCTGGGGGCAGGGTGCGAGCCCAAGTGTGGCGACTCCTGCTCCTCCGACGAGGACTGCGGGGGGGACCTGGTGTGCTACTCCGACCAGTGCGCCCCGAGGAAGTGTCGGGAGCAGTGCATGGACTACGGGATCAACATCTGCTACTTCAACCGGGTGACCTGCGAGTACCTCTCCTGCGACTGATCGCATCGACCGACCGGAGGGACGTGAATGAAGTCGTACCGCGAGGAACTGACGTTCCAGGTGCCGAGCCGTCGGGCCTTCGTGAACATCACGCCCCAGGTGGAGCGGGCCCTGCAGCAGAGCGGCATCCGGGAGGGCCTGTGCCTGGTCAACGCGATGCACATCACGGCCAGCGTCTTCATCAACGACGACGAACCGGGCCTGCACCAGGACTATGACGACTGGCTCGAGGCCCTGGCTCCCCACGAGCCGGTGAGCCGCTACCGCCACAACCGCACCGGCGAGGACAACGGCGATGCCCACCTCAAGCGCCAGGTGATGGGCCGCGAGGTGGTGATCGCGGTGACGGGAGGGCGCCTGGACTTTGGGCCCTGGGAGCAGGTCTTCTACGGCGAATTCGATGGCCGGCGGAGGAAACGAGTGCTCGTGAAGATCATTGGCGAGTGACTGCAGGAGCCGGCAATCGTCCTGATGGATGGTTGCCATTGACGCGCTGCGACGGTACAACACGTCTGAACGGTTCTTCTGCGAACGCTCTCTCCAGGGAGTTGCCGATGCTCGATTCCAAGGAACGGAAACGCCTCAAGGACAAGGCCCGGGAACTCCGGGAGCGCATCGTCGAGGTCACCTTCGCCTGCGGAGGCGCCCACGTGGGCGGCGCCTTCAGCCAGCACGAGATCCTGGTGGCCCTCTACTACAAGGTCCTCCGGATCGACCCGAAGAGGCCCGACTGGGAGGACCGGGATCGCTTCATCCTGTCGAAGGGGCACGGGGGGATCGGCCACGCGGTGATCCTGGGCGACCTGGGCTATTTCGACCCGGCCCTGCTCAAGGACTTCAACAAGACCGGGTCCCCATTCGGCATGCATCTGGACCGCCTGAAGGTCCCCGGGGTGGACTTCAGCACCGGGTCCCTGGGCCACGGCCTCGGCCTTGGGGTCGGTGCGGCCCTGGGCGCTCGGGTCGCCGGCAAGGACTGGCGGACCTACGTCGTGCTGTCCGACGGGGAGTGCGCCGAGGGGTCCACCTGGGAGGCGGCGATGGCCGCCGGGAACTTCCGCGTGACGAACCTGACGGCCTTCGTGGACCGGAACAGGCTCTCGCTGGACGGCGAGACGGAGAAGATCATGCGCCTGGAGCCCCTGGAGGCGAAGTTCGAGGCCTTCGGGTGGCGGGCCCTGCGCATCGACGGCCACGACTTCGACCAGATTCTTGAGGCCGTGGAGACCTCGAAGGCCGAAACGGAGCGCCCGGTGGTGGTCATCGCCGACACGATCAAGGGCAAGGGCGTGGACTACATGGAGAACCAGATCGCGTGGCACTACGGCGGCCTGGACGAGGAGATGAAGGAGAAGGCGATCCAGGCCATCCGGCGTTCCAAGTGACGGGTGCAGCGGACGGGCGGGGCATCCGTCCGGTCCTGATGGGAGGGAGACATGGCCAAGGCACAGGGCCTCACCTGGACGGTGCTCGATGCGGACCACATGACCCAGGCGGAGATCTACGGGGAGGTGCTGACCCAGATCGGCCTCAAGGATCGGCGGGTCGTGGCCCTGACCGCGGACCTGGCGAAGTCCACCAAGATCGGAAAGTTCGAGGAGAAGATCCCCGAGCGTTTCTTCAACGTCGGCATCGCCGAGGCGAACATGATCGCCATCGCCGCCGGGATGACCGAGGCAGGCCTGGTGCCCGTCGTGAGCACCTTCGCGACCTTCGCCTCGATGCGGGCTGCCGAGTTCGTCCGGACGGACCTCTGCTACCAGAAGCGCCCGGTCAAGATCATCGCGACCCACTCGGGGACCTCCTTCGGGCAGGCGGGCACCACCCACCACTGCACCGAGGACCTGGCCATCATGCGGTCCTTCGCCGGCATGACCGTGATCGCCCCGGCCGATGCCTATGAGACCGCCCGGGCGGTGTCGGCCTGCATCGACTGGCCGGGGCCGGTGTACATCCGCATCGGTCGTGGTTTCGAGCCTCCGCTGCACCGGTCGATGGACTTCGACTTCGAGATTGGCAAGGCGATTCCCCTCCGGGACGGCCGGGACATCACCGTGATCGCCACCGGGGTCTGCGTGCTGCATGCCGTCGAGGCGGCGGACCGGGCGGCTCAGAACGGCGTCTCGGTCCGGGTGCTGGACATGCACACCCTGAAGCCCCTGGATGAGGAGGCCGTGCGTCAGGCCCTGCTGGACACCCGGCGCATCATCACGGTGGAGGACCACTCGGTGATCGGGGGGCTCGGGGACGCGGTGGCCGACGTGATCGCCCGGACCGGCAAGGGGTGCGCCTTCCGGAAGCTCGGCTACCAGGACACCTTCTCGAAGGTGGGGTACTACGAGGACCTGCTCCATGACTATGGCCTGGACGCCGACGGCATCCTCGATGCCATCGGTCAGGTCCTGAAGGCGGAGTTCGAGGCGGACGAGGACTGGGAGGACGAGATCTGATGGCGGATGCGACCCAGGAGTTGCGGGCCCGCGTGTTCCTCCGGTCGGCCTTGCCCCTGGTCAAGGTCGTGCTGGCCGAGCGGCCCCGGTATCGGTACCTCCTCTACCGGGCATCGGGCGTCGTGCAGTTCGAGGCCCGGGACAGCGACCAGGCGGCCCACGTGCTGCTGTCGCCGGAGGGGATCGACGTCAAGCCCGGCCGCCACGAGGCGCCGGACCTCGTGATCGCGTTCCGGAGCCTCCGGGACCTGAACGCCTTCTTTGCTGGGGGCCTGGCGCTGCCGGTGATCCGGGGCCTCCCGGGGATTCCGCTGCTGCTGCGGCTGCTGCCGTTCCTGCTGAAACTGAAGATCCTGCTGCCCACGGCGATGCCCGACGACCCGGCCGAGAAGGCCCTGAAGGTCCGGATGCTGCTGCAGATGGTGGCATCAGGGCTTTCGCAGTTGGTCAAGGGCGGGGACGAGGTGCTGGCGGGGTATGCGAAGAAGAGCCCCGACCGGGTCTTCCAGTTCACGGTGGAGAACGGCGGCCCGGCGTGCTACCTGCGGGTGAAGGCCGGGAAGAGCAAGGCGGGCCTGGGGACCTACGCCCGGCGGCGGCCCTACGTCCACATGATCTTCCGGGACATCGACGGGGCCTTCGAGGTGCTGACCCAGCGGGTCGGGACCGTCGAGGCGGTCAAGCGGGGGTACCTGCGGGTCGAGGGGGCCATGGAGGGGAGCAAGGACATCGGGGCGTTCATGCAGCGCCTCGATGCCTTGACGATGGGATAGGAGGGAGCGATGGGACTGCCGATTCTGGAGAAGGTGGGGCTCGATGGGAACCCGCCCGTCCGGGAGCGGGTGCGGGCCTCGATGCACCTCCACGCGGTGCTCGGGAGCCTGCCGCATCTGGTCCGGCTGGACCCGGAGGGAGCCCGGCTGGCCCGGGGCATCGGAGACGTGGCCCTGGAGTTCCGGGTCTTTGCGGGGCCCCGGGTGGTGCTGGAATTCCGCGGCGGGTCCGTCCAGGTCCGCCAGGAGGGTGGCAGCGACGTGGGGATCTTCTTCCCGTCGTGCCAGGCCTTGAACCGGATGTTCGACGGCGAGAAGGTCACCCCGATCCCCTTCAAGTTCCGGGGGATCGGGAGCCTGCGGGCGCTCCAGCGGTTCCCGGCCATGACGGACCGCCTGACCCACCTGCTCAAGCCCACCCGGGAGGCCCTGGAGGACCCGTCCTTCCGGGCCCGACACGTCGAGATCTCGCTGCTGGTGGGCCTCGCGGCGGTGTCGAGCCTGCTCGAGAACGACCCCCGGGTCAAACAGCGTGTCGGGCCGGCCCTCCACCACGGGTCGATCCAGTACGAGGTGCCCGGGGTCTTCGCGGTCCACGTGCTGCTGGAACCCCGCGGCATCCGGGTCGGGGCCGGGCCCCTCGGGGACCCGGCGACGACCATCACGATCCGGGACGTGGACCTGGCCCTGGGGCTCCTGCAGGGGACCGTGGACACCTTCGCGGCCAACGGCAGCGGCGACATCCGGGCCTCCGGGGACCTGCACCTGGCCGACGAGTTCAACCAGGTCTTCGAACGCGTGGGCTTCTACCTGAAATAGGGCGGAGGGGACGATGAAACTGTATCGCTTCGATCGGTCCCAGGAGTTGTTCGCCCGGGCGACCAAGGTCACCCCGTCGGGGATCTCGGGAAACAAGAACCCGGCCTTCGCGGTCCCGGGGTCCTTTCCATACTACGCCGAGCGGGGCTCCGGCTGCCGCTACTGGGACGTCGATGGCAACGAGTACATCGACTATCTGGCGGGGTACGGCCCCATCGTGCTGGGCTACAACGACCCGGTGGTGGACGCCGCCGCCGAGGCCCAGCGGAAACTCGGGGCCGCCTTCAACCATCCCACCCCCCGGGCGGTGGAACTGGCGGAAAAGATGGTCTCCCTGATCCAGGGCATGGACTGGGCGGCCTTTGGCAAGAACGGCAGCGACGTGACGGCCTATGCGGTGCAGACGGCCCGGGAGCACACCCAGCGGCGCAAGATCCTGAAGGCCCGAGGCGCCTACCATGGGAGCCAGTCCTGGTGCCGCAGCGGCCTCGGGGGCCTGATCGAGACCGACTACGAGCACGTGCTGGATTTCACCTGGAACGATGCCACCGAGGTCGAGGACCTCTTCAAGCGCCATGACGGGGATGTGGCGGGTGTGATCATCACGCCCTATCACCACCCGGCCTTCGGGGACCAGGTGTTGCCCAAGCCCGGGTTCCTGCAGGACCTCCGGGCGATTTGCGATCGCTACGGAGCGGCGCTGATCCTCGACGATGTCCGGGCCGGGTTCCGGCTGGACCTCCGGGGCAGCCACGTTCATTTCGGCTTCCAGCCGGACCTGACGTGCTACTGCAAGGCCATCGCGAACGGCTACTCGGTGGCTGCGTGCTGCGGCACCGAGACGATGAAGCCGGCGGCCTCTCGGGTCTTTTTCACGGGGACCTTCTATACCTCGGCGGTGGAGCAAGCGGCGGCGCTGGCCTGCCTTGCGGAACTGGAGAAGCGAAACGCCGTGGACCACATGATGGCCATGGGGCGGAGGCTCATGGAGGGCCTCGGGAAACTGGCCGAGGCCCGGGGGCTCCAGGTCACCCTGAGCGGTCCGCCATCGATTCCCTTCATGACCTTCACGAACGAGAAGAACTTCCGCCGGAGCCAGCGGTTCAGTGGCGAGGCGGCCCGGCGAGGCGTGCTGCTGCACCCCCATCACAACTGGTTCCTGATGCAGTCCCACACCGAGGCGGACATCGACCGGACCCTGGACGTGGCGGACACCTGCTTCGGCATCGTGAAGAAGGAGTTCGGCGGCTGACCGGGCCGTCGTCGAAAGGAGTCCCGTGAGCGACCGACTCTTCGACCTGCACTGTCATCCCAGCCTCAAGATCCACTACCTGCCCTATCTCTCCCGGACCTTCCACGCGGCGGTGGCCCAGGAGCGCTTCTGGAACCCCCTGAACTTCCAGACCCGCTACCAGAATCTCAAGAACAGCCCCGTCAAGGTCCTGGTCAACGCCCACTATGTGATCGAGCCGACCTTTGCCGGCAAGGGGATCAAGCGCCTGGGGCGCACGCTGGCGAAGGTGCTCACGGGCCAGTGGTACGAGCGGCTGGTCCGGGCGGACCCCTGGGAGTCCCTGCTGGCCATGATGGACGACCTGGAACAGGCGGTGCAGAACACCAACCTGTTCGTGCTGGGGGGAAAGCGCCTGCGCATGGTCCGGCGGTTCACCGACATCCGGGACCTGAGTTCCCAGGAGATCGGGGTGGTCCATGCCATCGAGGGGCCCCATGCCCTGGGCTACCGGGACCCGGGGATGGACCGGGAGGCCTTCTGGCAGCGGACGAGGCAACGGCTGGGCATCGTGAAGGACCGGGGCCTGGCGATGATCGGCCTGGCCCATTTCATGGACAACGCCTTCGTGCCCCAGATCGACAGCACCGAGATCATTCCGAAGGTTCGGAAGGGGAAGGTCGTCTGGGAGCGGGACGACGCCTTCTACGAGATGGAGCGCGCGACCTGGTCCTGGGGGGATCGGGACCATCCCTCGGAGGAGTTCGTCCGGGAGTGCCTGCGCCTGGGCATCCTGCTGGATCTGGTGCACGTCCAGGAGGATGCCCGGTGGCGGATCTACGACCTCTGCGCCGAGGCGGGACGGCCGGTGGTGCTGAGCCACAACGGCCTCCAGCACTTCTTCCCCCACGAGTACAACCTCTCGGACCGGGAGGTCCTGCGGATCCGGGAGATCGGCGGGGTGATCGGGCTGATCCTGTCGAAGCGGTGGCTGCTGTCTCCCGAGGACTGCCACTACAGCGGCGGGGACGGGATCGCGGACCTGATCGAGGTGATGCTCTACATCCGCCAGTTGACCGGGGACGTGGCCTGCATCGGCATCGGGACCGATTTCGACGGCCTGACGCACCCGTTCACCGACTGCTGCAAGCCCGATGAACTGGACCGCATCGCCTGGCGGATGAAGAAGCACTTCAGTCCCCGGGAGATCGACGACGTGCTGTTCGGCAATGCCTATCGGGTCTTTGAAAGGGGGTGGGTCGATGCCCGGGAAGAGTAGGGAGGCTGGCCGGGAATCCAGGTGTGTGAGGTCCCGGGATCGGGGGGCGGGTGCTGCCGCCGGGACTTCCCGTCCGGTGACGGTCGATGCGGATCGCCTGGCAGCAGTGGCGGCCCGGTTCCGGCCCAAGGGGAACGCTCCGGGGGGTGGCGCCGCAGCATCTCGTCCGGTCGGGACCGCACCGAAGACCCCGGAGCCGGTGGCCTCGGTGGAAGAGGCAGCCGGTCCGGTGACTTCCCGACCGGGGAGGGCGGGTTCCGCCCCCCGGTCGTCCTCCAGGAAGAACAGGGCGCCTGCAACGACCAGACCTGCCGAGGCGGCTCCTGCGGCGGCGCCTGTTGTCGAGGAGCCTGTGGTGGCCGTGGTGGAGGCTCCCACCCCGACGGCCCCGGAGCCCCAGGTGACCCGGGACCAGGAGCGGGAGCAGGTCCGGGAACTGATCACCCGGATCGTCCGGGAGTGTCCCCGGCGTCAGCCGACCTCCGAGGATGAACTGCGGGCCTCCCGGATCGTCGAGGAGGAGTTCCGGCGCCTGGGACTCGCCCTCCGGGAACACACCTTCCTGTTCAACGACAGCCTCTACAAGAACTCGCTGCTCCATGCCGCCCCGGCGGTCATCGGGACGGCGATCTCCGGGGTGGCCCCGGCCGTGGCCCTGCCCCTGCACCTGCTCCCGGCCCTGTCCTACTACCTGGAATCGAACCGGAAGGCCTACCTGGGCCGGCGCCTGTTCCCCTTCAAGCCCTCCCGGAACATTCTGGGCATCCTGCCGGCCGACGGCCTGGAACCGGCCTTGCGGGTCGTGCTGTGCGCCCACGTCGATGCCGCCTTCACCGGCTTCTTCTTCCGGCCCGACGTGCTCAAGACCGTGGGGCGGGACCCGCCCCTGGGGCAGAAGTGGCTCCACCGGGCGATGGAACTCACGGTGCGATCCCAGTTCGCCCTGGCGGCGACCGACGTGGCTCGGATGGTCCTGGGACCCCTGTCCTGGCCTCTGCGGCCGCTGGAGTTCCTGCTCACCGTGCCTTCGCTGCTGGCCACCCTGACCCAGCTGGACATCGTGATCCGCAACCAGATCGTCCCCGGGGCGAATGACGACCTGTCGGGGGTGGCGGCGCTGGTGATCCTGGCCCGGCGGCTCTCGGCCACAAAACCCCCGGAGGTGGAACTGGTCTTCGCCGCGACGGGGTGCGAGGAGGCCTCCCTGGGCGGTGGAGACGCCATCGCAAGGGACTTCGACGGCGAGTGGGACAAGACCCGCACGGTGGTGGTCGGCCTCGACGGCCTGGGCAACGGGCAGTTGCGCTATCTGGTCGAGGAGGGCGAGGTCACGGCCCGGCGGATCCCCGCCTGGATCGAGGAGGTCTGTCAGGAGACCTCCCGGAGCGAACCCCGGTTTGCAGGGGTCACGGGCTTCGAGGTCCCCATCGGCGGCAGCGACATCTCGGCCTTCCTGGCCCGGGGCTGGGAGGGGGTCTGCCTGGCGGCGGTGGACCCGGAGATCGGGGCGCCGCGGCACTACCACATGCCCAGCGACACCCCCGAGAACCTCGCCTACGACGAGGTGATGGACTCCATCGACTATGCCGAGCGACTCGTGCAGAACCTCTGGCGCCGGCGGCTCGGGGGGACCGGGCGCCGGTGATCCGGGTGGTGGTGGACACCCGAGGTCCCGACCTCAGCCTTCCTTGCGGAACTTCCCCTGGATGAAGACCTCGGCCCCCTCCCGGGGGGCATTCCGGTCGCTGTCCCAGTAGGGACTGATCCGTCGGAGGCTCTCGATCACCCCGGGCAGCACCGCGACCAGGCGGTCGATCTCGGCCTCGGTGGTGTACCGACTCGTGCTGATCCGCAGGCTCCCATGGGCCGCCGTGAAGGGCACGTCCATCGCCTTCAGCACGTGGGAGGGGTCGAGGCTCCCGGAGGTGCAGGCCGACCCCGACGAGGCCAGGATCCGGTGGTCCTGGAGGGCCATCAGGATGCCCTCGCCCTCGACGAACTCGAAGGCGAAGTTGCTGGTGTTGGGCAACCGGTCCGCCCCCTCGCCGTTGATCAGGACCCGGGGGATGCGCTCCTTGACCTGCTGCTCCATGCGGCGCTGGATTCCTCGCAGGCGGGCCTCCTGGACGAAGGATTCCCGGGCCAGGTCGCAGGCCTTGCCGAGCCCGACGATGCCGGCGACGTTCTCGGTCCCGGCCCGTCGTCCCCGCTCCTGGTGGCCTCCCAGCAGGTAGGGGCGCCATCGGGCCCCACGCCGGACGTAGAGGGCCCCCACGCCCTTCGGCCCGTGGAGTTTGTGCGCCGACAGCGACAGCAGGTCCACGGCCTGGAACTCCGATTCCATCCGGAACGGGACCTTGCCCACGCTCTGGGTCGCATCGGTGTGGAACAGGACCTTCGGGTCCGCCTGCTTCACCATCCGGGCCAGGTCCCCCACCGGGAAGATCACGCCCGTCTCGTTGTTGGCGTGCATCAGGGACACGACCGCGGTGTCCGGCGTCAGGGCCTTCAGGAGGTCCTTCGGGTCCAGGGTCCCCCGGGTGGAGACCGGCAGGAAGGTCACGCGGTAGCCCAGTCGCTGGATCTCCTTGGCCACCTCCAGCACCGCCGGGTGCTCGACACTCGAGGTGATCACGTGGGTTCGTTCCGGGTTCGCCCGCAGGGCTCCCCACAGGGCGGCGTTGTTGGCCTCGGTGGCCCCGGAGGTGAAGATCACCTCGGACCGCGCCCCGGCGCCCAGCAGCCGCGCCACCGACTCCCGGGCCCGCTCCACCGCGTCCCGGGCCGGCCGGGCAGCCTCGTAGGCCGACGACGGGTTGTAGAACTGGTCCCGGAGCCAGACGGTCATCGCCTCGAAGACCTCGGGGGCCAGGGGCGTGGTGGCGTTGTTGTCCAGGTAGATCCAGCCGTCGGTGTGCATGGGTTTTCTCCGGCTCAGGGCATCCGCACCGGGACCACCTCGATCTCGGGGTCCACGTGCTCCCGGAGGGCGTCCTCGACCACGAAGACCAGCGTCTGGGAAGACCCGGGACACCCGGCGCAGACGCCCAGGAGACGGCAGAAGACCTTTCGGTCCCGGATCTCCACGATCTCGATGTCGCCGCCCTCCAGGGCCAGGCGTGGCCGCACGATCGAGTCCACGACCCGCTCGACCTCCTTCGCGAACTGGTAAGGGGTCCGGGCGGGACGACCGATGGGCGATCCGGCGGGCGTGGTCGGGGGCGCGGGAGGCGGCTCCGGGCGAGTGCCCCAGGTCTCGTCCAGGATGTCCTGGAGCCCGCCGGGCTCGTGGTGACAGGAGGTGCAGGCCCCGCCGGCCTTGATGGCGGCGGTGATCTCCTCGATGCTCCGCAGGTTCAGTTCCTTCACCTTGCGCCGGATGTAGGGCTCCGTGAGGTTGAAGCAGCGGCAGACCACCCGCCCCTCGTCCTCGGCCAGTTGCGTCGGGTCGATGCCGAGGTCCTCCAGGGGCACGCCCCGGCGCCGGGCCCAGTCCACCACGGCAGCCTGGAGGGCCTCGGCCCCCATCACGCTGCAGTGGAGTTTCTGGGGCGGCAGACCCTCCAGGTAGTCCACGATGTCCGCGTTCCGGATCCCCAGGGCCTCGATGGGCGTCAGGCGGCGGTCCTCCAGCATCCGGCAGAGCGCCTCCGAGGAGGCGATGGCCGAGGTGCATCCGAAGGTCTGGTACCGGGCCGTGACGATCCGGTCCTTGCGGGGGTCCTCGGGGTCCTTCTCCACCTGGAAGGTGAAGTCCATGGCGTCGCCGCACTGGATGCTCCCGTGGCGGCCCTCACCGTCAGGGGGATCCGCCCGACCGAAATGGGTGCCCGCCTTCCCGGCGATGGCGTCCCGGAACAGTTGCATCACCTTGTTCGAGTAGTCCCAGGGCATCGATCGGTCTCCTTCCGGGGTCGGGGCGGCAGGAACTTCCGCCCAGGTTGGAGCATCCCTCCTCCACCGAGGTCCCGGACCCGGAACCGGACCACGCCGGATCCGGGCTGGAAAATCGGGCCGCCATCCGGCATCCTGTGGGTCGGCCCTGGCGGCACGCGCCTTGCATTCCGGTGGTGCCGCGTTCGAACACGTCCCAAGCCGAGGTGTTCTATGACGTTGAAGACCCCCTTTGTCAAGCAAGCGGGAACCGTGGTGGTCTGCATCTGGGTCCTCGGCGGAATTCCGATGTCGGCGATCGCCGCGCCGGCCCGGGAGGACGCCCCGGAACCGCCGACGGGTCCGGGCCTGGCCCTCGAAGGGAAGGTGGTCCAGGTGGAAGGGGACCTGGCGGTGATCGACCTGGGGGAGGCCGACGGGCTGGTCCCCGGGGACCGGGTGACGCTGTTTCAGGCCCTGCCGGCGGGTCCGAAGGAGGTCGGAAAGGCCCGGGTCGTCCGGGTCGGGGAGACCCGGGCCTGGGTTGGGCTGCGACGGCTCCCCCGGGGGGCCATCCGGCCCGGGGACCTGGTCCGGGCGGACCCCGCGGACTGGGCCCCTCGGGAGGAGGCGGAGGACCGGGAGGCCGGGCGCCCTGAGGTGGCCGGGGACCGGGAATCGGATCGGGAGCCGCCTCCCCGGCGGGTCGCGGTGGCACCCAGGGTGGCCCATGACCCCGTGTCTCGCTGGACCGAGGGCCGGGACCTGATCCTGACCTTTTCCGTCCAGTCGGATCAGCCCCTGTCGGGGATGATGCTGCGATGGAAGACCGGACGGAGAGGCGAGTGGCGGGAGGTGCCCCTGGAGCCGGCGGGCGACACGGCCTGGCAGGCCCGCATTCCCGGGGAGTCCCTGGCTCCGGGCGAGGTGCTCTACCACGTGGTGGCCCGGGGCCCCGCGGGGGACGAGAGGCCCCTCTTCGCCGGGCAGCAGCGCCCCTGGAAGGTCCAGGTGGATCCCCGTCCCAGGGCGGCGACCCGGGGACAGGTGGGGATCTCGGGGTCTTTCGAGTGGCAGGAGGCCTACCTGACCCACGGGGGAAGGGACACCTGGTGGACGGCGGAGACGGCCCTCGGGTACCGGGTGGGCCGGGGGGTGCTGGACGAGATCCGGGTCGGCTTCGGGGCCTTCGAGGGCGTCGGGGGCAGCCGGTTCGAGGTCGAAGAAGGGTTCGCGCTGGACTACCGGTCGTTGGGATACGGTTTCCTGGAGGCCCGGTTCCGGTTTGGCCGGTACGTCCGCTGGATCCCACGGCTGGTCCTGGGGGCCTTCTGGGACTTCTGCGACGACTGCGAGTACGGGGACTACCAGTCCTATGCCAGAGGCGACGTGATGGGGGGGGCCGGCAGCCGCTTCGAGTTCGGCCCCGAGGACCGGTTCTTCGTGTCGGTGGAGGGCAACGGCCTGGCCACGGTCGGGGGGCAGTTCCTGGTCGGGGCGATGGGCCACGCCGGTCACGGCGTCTGGGTGGGGGGCCGCATCGGCGGGACCTCCTGGCCGGTGGCCCAGGAATGGGCGACCCGGATCGAGTGGATCACTGCATGGCGCGGCCTGCCCTGGCTGGGACTCGAGGCCCGGTTGGGGGCCAACATCCGGAGCACGGACCACGCGGGAATCGGCGGCGGCCTGAACCTGGCCTTCTGGTGGTAGGGGGTGGACCATGAAGCGCCGCAACTGGGGCGTCTGGACGGTGTGCCTGTGGCTGGTGGCCGTGCCGGGGGTCGCGATGGGGCAGTCGTCGGAACCCGGGCCCCAAGGGGAGGGGGCCGTGGGGGGCCGGGGGCGGGTGTTCCACTGGCCCATGGGGGAGGCCCAGGCGGGCCGGCGGGGGCTGGTCTTCTCGGCCCGAGTCGACGGCCCGCTTCAGGGCTGGACGCTACGGTTGCGATGGCGACCCGTGGACCAGCCGGAGTGGCGCACCGAGGTCTTCTCCCCCTCCCGGGATGGACTCTGGGAGGCCCGGATCGCCCGGGACCGCCTGGAGGGGGACCTCGACTACTTCCTGGAGGTGGTCTCGGCCGACGGGAGGACCGAGGCCTGCTTCGCCTCGGAGGACATGCCCCAACGGGTGACGGTGGCCGGGAGGCAGGGGGACTCGGTGGCCGGGGCCCTGAAGGCCTTCCACGGTCGTCGGCACCGGGTCGAGGCGACCTTCCGCCGGGTGGATTTCGGGCACGAGTGGCCCGGGGATCCGCGTTCGACGGACCGCTTCAACCAGTTGACGGTCGGGTACACCTTTCGATTGCTGCATCCGGCCCTCTATCAGGTCTCCGTCGGGGTGGATCTGGTCGGGGATCGCATGGGGGTCCGGATGCCGTCCCGGCTGGAACTGGAGGACCGCCCCGGGGCCTACCTGGGCTTCGTGAAACTGGCCTGGCACTGGAACGACATCTTCGGGCTGGAACCGGTCCTGATGTGGGGGGCCTCCCAGCGGGGCATGGAGGCGGGCGGGGGCCTGATGCTGCGGTTTGGGGCACTGCACGGGACGCACTTCGACCTCGGCTTCTCGGGCGTGCGGACCCTCGGATGGCGATTCGAGGCGGGCCTGGACATGCTGGCGGCCTCGTTCCTGCGCCTGGGGTTCCATGCGGACATCACCAACTGGCCGTTCAACGAGGACTACGGGGTGGTCCCCGGGGTCCGGGTCGCCTTCCTGCTGCCCTTCGGCCTGGAACTGAACGGCGAGGTCACCTACGGGTTGCGCCGGCAGTATGACCGGGGCTGGATCGGCGGGTCCGCGGGGCTGGCCTTCGAGTTCTGACCGGGGGCCGCCGCAGGCGTCGGGGACCTCGCCAGCAGCCTCAGGGCCCCAATCTCGGCCTGACGGGAGAGGTCGATCGACTCCGCCAGGAGACGTGCCAACTCCTGGGGGGCGTGGAATCCCATCGAGTTCTCGGCTGCGACGAAGTCCAGGCGCCACTGGGCGGCCCGCTGCAACTCCCCGAGGCGCCGGACCTCCGGGTCCTTCTCCAGGGCTTCCTGCCAACCGGCCTCGTCGTAGCCCTTGCGGACCGCCACCAGGGCGTCCAGCATGGCCACCGCGGCCTCGCCGGCCCGAGTCAGCAGCGCGAAGTGCCGGTCCTGGATGGCCTCGACCCGGGTCTCCAGTTCCTTCTCGCCGTAGGGATGGCAGGTTGCGCAGGCCCGGGGAATCTGCAGCAACGGGCTGCGCACCCAGTGCTCGGAGACCTTCAAGGCGCCCTCCCGTTTGTAGGGCATGTGGCAGTCGGCGCAGGCGACGCCGCTCCTGGCGTGGATGCCCTGGCTCCAGACCTCGAACTCGGGGTGCTGGGCCTTCAGGACCTCGACGCCCGTCTCGGCGTGGGTCCAGTCCTTGAAGCGCCGATCCTGGACGGTCATCCCATCGTAGGTGGCCTCGATCTCCTCGGCCTTCAACCCCCGATCCCAGGGGAAAAAGATCGTCATCCCCTTGCCACAGTAGTACTCGACGTGGCACTGGCCGCAGACGTAGGACCGCATCTCCTGGCGGGTGCCGTCCACGTTGGGGTCGTAGGGCGCGGACCGGCTTCCCCGCCGCCATTGCTCGACGCTGGGCAGGTGCGGCACCGGGGCATCAGAGGCGGCCAGCCGGCGCATGCCGGCCAGGAAGGCCGGTCGGGTGACCCGCAGTTCCATCGTCGCAGGGTCATGGCAGTCCACGCAGGACACCGGGTGGGCCTTGCCGGTGATCTCCGTCAGCATCTGGTGCGCGTCCCAGTAGTCCATTCCGGCAACGGCCTCCAGGCCTCGCTGCACCTGCTCCTGGGGTGTCCCATGGGGAAGGGCCTCGGCGCCCAGCCGCCGGTACAGCGGCATCACCGAGGCGTGGCAGTGGAGGCAGTTGCCCGACTGCTTCTTTCCGCCGGGCACGTTCCGCTTCGTGACCTCCTGGTCGTGGAGCATGAAGGCGTGGCCGCGGCGGTCCCGGTAGTCCACCGCGAACAGGTAGCCCGCAAAGATCCGCCTCAGCCAGGGGTCCCGGTCGGCCTTCTGGGGCGGCATCGACCCCTCGGGACCCACCTGGCTGCCTCCATACTTCGTGGCGGTCGGCTCCGAGGTCCGGAGGTAGCCGTCGTACTGCCGGGGCCAGTTCACGCCCCACTTTGCCGGATCGACGTCATCCTCGCCGACCTCGATCAGTTTCAGGAAGGGGTTCCTGGCCTCCTGCTTCCGTTCGAAGATGTTGACCAGCAGGGCCGCGACGACCGCCGTGGCGATGGCGGTCCCCATCGCGATCAAGACGTAGGTGCCGATGACCACTCTGCGGTTCCGGTCCATGTTCCTCCCTCGTCTCAGCGCCGGGCCCCGTGGCCGACGGCGTCATGGCAATGGACGCATCGAACGGCATGGTCCGCCCCGGTGCTGCCCCGGACAATCCCATGGGTGAACTCCCCGTGGCAGCGAAGGCAGTTGTCCTGGAGGACCTGGCTGTTGAAGTCCTTGATGCGGATCGGCTCCGGAAAGACCGTCCGAGCCCCGGGGTCGTCGGGGGCCGGCGGCTGCAGCGTGAAGCCCATCGAGTGGTGATAGCCGTTGCGGGCCTTGGCCAGATACTTCGGCACGAACGGGGAGGGCAGGTGGCAGTCGGAGCAGGTGGCGACCGCATGATGGGGGCCCTTGCGCCAGGAGTCGAAGGGGTCGTTCATCAGGTGGCACTGGGCGCAGGTGGCCGGGTCGCTGCCCAGGTAGCCGAATCCCCCGGCGTAGTGGAACGTGAAGGCCCCGAGTCCCGTGAAGGCGCCTGCCAGCGCCGACAGGGCCATCCATCCCCGAGTTCCCCTTCCGGCCATGCCTTCCCCGTCGAAGTCCCGGTCCCGTCTGGACCATGCAATGCCTGATGCCGGACGTTAGCAGGGAAGGACCTCTCACGCAATGGAAGGTGCGATGTGCATCCCCGGTAGGGTATCCCTGGCGGACAGGTGGGCTGGGTCTTCTCCCTTGTGGCCGAGACGGAGACATGCGGGATCCTGGAACGCTTCAACAGGACCCAGCAGGAGCAGGCCATCGACCGAAGCCACTTCAACGACCTGGAGGGTGTCCTCAGCGCCGGCCGAGACGTCGTCGGTGACGACACCGAACACTGGCGCATCAAGAAACTCGGTTTTCTCAGCCCCAGGCAGGCCCGCGAGACTTGCTGGATCGGAAGGCCGCGTGACAACAGCCTTCATCGAAAGAATCGGGTGCGGTACAGGCCTCCGGGTCCCCGAGCTCGGCTCCTGGACCGTCGGTTTCCCCCACGGCGATCGGGATGGCGTCGACGACGGATGTCCTTGTTCCCGGGAGGACCGCCAGGTCGGTCCTGGGGGTGTCTGACAGCGACTACTGTCGCTTCATGATCAGCAGCAGGCGGCTTCCGTCCTCCGGGTCCTCCTGCAGGATGCGCAGTTCATCACCCTGGACGCAGAATTTCGCCGTCGTGCCTTCGTAGGACAGGTCTCCGCCGGAGACGGTGTAGGCCACGGTCTTGGGGCTGTCCTGGGGGACCTCCTCCTGGGTGCCGGTGCACTGGCAGGCCGATCCCGTATCGGTGCAGGTGAGTTGCCCGTCCTGTTCCAGCGCCGAGCAGGGGACACCGGGCAGGCAGGACTTCGGCACGTTCAACTCGACGGTCGCGACGGTCTTGTCCATCGAGGTGGTCAACTGGCCGCCCTGGAATTCCATCGTCAGGTTGACGAACTGAATGTCCCCCTGCTGGGTCATGCCCGGGCACTCCCCACCGCCACTGCCCATGGGCAACTGGAGGCAGGCGTCCTGGAACTTCCAGGTACCGGTCGGGTCGCCGCCGCAGGCCTGGAAGGCATCGATGTCCTCCACGCAGCCCTCGATGACGACCTGGTCGTCCCGGATCACGATGGCGAACCGGGTGAAGTGCTCGACCGGGGCCAGGACCCGAGAATCGCCCTGGACGTTCAGGAGCTGGGAGCCTGGGATGTCGACCCACTGGCCAGCCTTCTCGTCATACCAGGCCAGCACGGCCTTCTTCCCTTCGGCGAGGGCAGGACCGGCATACTTGATGCTCAGCGAGGCAGGAACCTGGAACTCCAGACCGTCCGGTCCGAAGTCATAGACATTGGAGGTCGTCTCCGCCGTCTTCGGGAGCACGGTGACGGTGATCGTGGTGACCGTGTCCAGGGCGCCCGCGGGAATGCTGATCGAGGCCATTCCGTCGGCGCTCTCGAGACTGCCGCCGCCCTTCTCGCCACCCAGTTCCCGGGAGGTGGTCTGGTCGGCTCCCCCATCGGGGCCCCCGCCTGTGTCGGCGGTGCCGCCTGTGTCGGTCGTCGCCCCCGGGTCCGTCGTTGCCCCCGTGTCGGTCGATGCCCCCGTGTCGGTCGTACCGCCAGGGTCCCGGGATCCCCCGGTGTCCGAACCGCCCGAGATGACGTCCTGGCCACCGTGATCGGTGCCCGAGGACGAGGACCCGCCGTCACAGGCCGCCAGGGCCGTGACCAGCGCCAGGGCCATCACCACGCCTCCGATGGATCCGTTTTTCATGTCGTTTGCTCCTCTGTTGGTTCTGCATCACGCCCGCGGCCCCGTCCTCAGGGGGGCCGAGGGTCTTCGCTCATTCGGCCGGACACATGGACTTCATGTTGCAACGCTTCAAACCAGGGCCGGCGTTGAAGGCGCAACACTGGACATCGAAGGAACTCCCGCCGCAGTCCTTCTGGTCGTGGCAGTAGGCCGAGTACGGGTCGGTCCCGGCCACGCACGCGACGGACATCGGAAAGCTCCCAGGCTTGTCCATGCACTGCTGCCCCGCGTCGCAGTCCTCGGGGCCGTCGCAGGACACCGTGCTTCCGTACCCGAAGGCGCAGGACTCGGTCGGCGCGATGCACTTGGGAGGCGTTTCCAGGCAGCAGATCTTGCCGCCGGTACAGGTGCCGTCTCCGCAGACGATCGACGGACCGCCGCCGGAACCCGAAGAACCATCGCCCGTGGCGGTGGCGTCGGATCCGCCGGAACCCGAGGAACCATCGCCCGTGGTGATGGCGTCGGATCCGCCGGATCCCGAACCGTTGTCATTGCTCGACTCGCATCCGGGAACGACGAACAGCACTGCCAGGAACATCCATGTCAGGAATCGGTGATCAGGACGCATCATCAATCCCCCTATGGGTTGGAGACGGAACCAGGATAAGAATGGTCCGATAAAAAGTCAAGTAGCACAATCCATCAAGTAGAGAACATGGCCGGTCATGGGGGAGAACGGGGGGATCCCATCGCCGGGGATCGGGGCCCGGGATCGGCAGCGGGACAGGCCGGGAGGCCGGCTCCTCAGGGGGTCTCGCAGATGAACCGGTACATGTCGCCGCGATTGCCGTCGGTCCCGCAATCGGCGTCATTCCAGTAGGATCGCCCGTCGCGGCCCCAGGCGGGCTCCAGCACCAGCACGCAGTCCTGGTTGTTGGGCCAGATCCCGCCGTTGTTGGGCTGGTCGGGGCCCCAGTGGAACCAGGTCGCCGCGGTGTTGTCGGACCAGACCCAGGTCCCCTCCCTCTGGAGGTCGTTGAGGCCGATCCACCAGGGTTCGGTGGAAATCGAGTAGGCCGTGTCCGTGACGAAGGTGTTTTCGGCCTCCGTCTCGATCTTCACGAGGTGGTAGTTCCAGCCGCTGCAGGTGTCCCGGGCGACGGCCCACCGCGCCTTGGAGGCACAGAAGAGATAGACGTGCCCCTGCCAGGTCTTCCGGGTGCAGCCCTGGGGGCAGCCGGTCTCGTCCACCTGGCCGTCGCAGTTGTCGTCCTTGCCGTTGCACGCCTCGGTCCGGCCCGGACCCGGCTCGTTGCAGAAGGCCTCGCCGTTGGAGCCACAGACGATGCGACCGTCGGCGCACAGGTCCCCGTCGGGGCCGTCGCAGAGGGAGCCGACGCCGAAGTCCTCGTCGGTCCGGCCGTTGCAGTCGTCATCCTTCCCGTTGCAGACCTCCGGGCGGGGGTCCTTCGGGACGCAGGCCTGCGGCATCCCGTCGAGGCAGGCCGGGACGGTGACCATGCACTCGCCCACCCCGCAGGTGACCGGCGGGAGGTCGTCCGTCACCCCGTTGCAGTCGTCATCGATGCCGTTGCAGACCTCGGGGAGCGGGTCTCCGGGGACGCAGTGGGCGGGCTGGCCGTCCTGGCACTGGGACACGGTCCGCTGGCAGGCCCCGACCCCGCAGGTCTCCAGCGTGAAGCCGTCGTCCACCAGACCGTTGCAGTCGTCGTCGATGCCGTTGCAGACCTCGGGCTCCGGCGGGAGGGGATAGCAGGCCTGGGGACGGCCGTCGATGCAGGCCGGGACGCTTCGGAGGCAGGCCCCGACCCCGCAGACGATGTCGGGGATGTTGTCGGTCTGCCCGTCACAGTCATCGTCCAGCAGGTTGCAGGTCTCGGTCCCCGGCGTTCCGGGAGTGCAGGTCTGGGGCACTCCCGCGAGGCAGTTCTGGACGGTCCGTTCGCAGACGCCGACGCCGCACGTGGTGCTGCCGAGGCCCTCGTCGGCCTGACCGTTGCAGTCGTCGTCGATGCCGTTGCAGGTCTCCGGGGCCGGGACCGGGGCGGGGCACGCCTGGTCACAGGTCCGGGTGGCGGTGCAGCGGCCGGCTTCGCTCTCCCGGTAGCACTCGGTCAGGAAGCCGGCGGACCGGAAGCGGGGCAGGCAGGGGCAGGCGGCGCCGCCGGCCGGCCGGCACTGGCGACCGTGGAGGTCGTCCCGCATGCAGAGGAAGCCCTCGGGGCAGTCGGTGTCGGCGCCACAGGGAAGACCGCAGAAGCGGCCGTCGGGTCCGTCGTCCAGACAGGGCGCATCGACCTCGTCCGTCCGGCAGTCCAGGTCCGATCGACAGGGCTGGCAGAGGGGCTGCGGGAGGTCCTCGGGGAACACGACGTCGATGCCCCCGTCGTCCCGAGTGACCCCTGGGTCCTGGGGCGGCAGTTCAAAGGGCGTCGGGCTGTCGGTGGAGATGTCCCGAGGCGTTCCCTCGTCCTGGCCGGGGAGGTCCAGTCCCGGGGAATCGGGAAGAGGGGACAGGTCCAGGCCCCCCAGCGCCGGGGTGCCGGAATCGGGACAGCCGGCGAGGGCCAGCACGATCAGGACAGCCAGATTCCGGGTCCGCATCGGGAACCTCCAGCAAGGCGCCGAGTCATTCTAGCCGTTTTCTCCGGTGCCCGGCGTGGCAATTCGGGGCCGGTGGCCAGAGGCATCCTGGCAAGGTCCGTGGGCCTCCCCGCTGGAGGTGCGGAGGGGCCATCATCGCGCCACCACGGGGCAAGGCGTCGCTTCTCTTGACCTCCGACGCCGCTTCTCCTAGGTTCGCCTCCATGATGCGCCGACCTGGCACAGGCAGGCCCCTCGTCGGAACCGGGATGATGTGTCCCGGGCCGGGGAGGGGTCGGCGGCCCACCGCCTGAATCCCTTTCCGGCCCAATCTCCGAAATCGACGGTGCGTCGCGGAGCCGGGACACTCGGAAGGAGGACGCGTGATATCGCCAGGGACCCAGATCATGGACCTGCCGGGAGACTGGCGGCTGGAGTCAGGGGCACGGCTCTTCCATGTGCAGGTGGCCTACCGGACCTGGGGCCGGATCAACGCCTCCGGCAGCAACGGGGTGGTGGTCTGTCACGCCCTGACGGGGTCTGCCGACGCCGATGACTGGTGGCACGGGATGTTCGGGGCCGGGAAGGCCCTGGACCCGGACCGGGATTTCATCGTCTGCCAGAACATCCTGGGGTCCTGCTACGGCACCACGGGTCCCACGTCGCCGATGCCGGGGGCGCAACGCGGCTACGGTCCGGACTTCCCAGAGGTGACCATCCGGGACATGGTGGCGGTGCAGTCCGCGGTGCTGACTCGACTGGGCGTCCGGCGGGTGGCGATGGTGATCGGCGGGTCCCTGGGGGGCATGCAGGCGCTGGAGTGGGCGGTCATGGCCCCGGATCGGGTGGCCGCGGCGGTCCCCATTGCCACCTCGGCGGCCCACTCGGCCTGGTGCATTGCCTGGTCCGAGGCCCAGCGACAGGCGATCCGGGCGGACCCGGAATGGCGGGGAGGGCTCTATGCCCCGGATCGGCCCCCGGCGGCGGGGCTTGCGGCGGCCCGGATGGTCGCCATGTGCACCTACCGGACCCGGGAATCCTTCCAGGACCGCTTCGGGCGGCGTCCCCAGGACGGGACGGGGATCTTCGCGGTGGAGTCCTATCTGAGGTACCAGGGGGAGAAACTGGTCCGGCGCTTCGACGCCAACACCTACATGACATTGACCCGGGCGATGGACTCCCATGACCTGGGGCGGGGCCGCGGGGGCGTCGAGGCGGCCCTGGCACGGATTCGAGCGGCAACGCTCGTGGTGGCCATTGACAGTGACGTCCTCTATCCGCCGGTGGAACAGGAGGAACTGGCCCGGGGCATTCCGGGAGCCCGGCTGGCCACGCTCCATTCTCGGGACGGTCACGATGGGTTCCTGATCCAGACGGACGAACTGTCGGCCATGGTGCGGGAGTTCCAGGACCGGGGAACCGGAGGAGGGAAGGGGCCATGAACGGGGCACAGGTCCGGGTGATGAAGTTCGGGGGGACCTCGGTCGGGTCTCCCGATCGCCTGCTTCGGGTGGTGGAGATCGTTGCCGACTCCTGGCAGGAGGCGCCGCTGGTCGTGGTGGTATCGGCCATGCAGCACTCCACCGATCGGCTCATCGAGGCGGCGGACCTGGCGGTTGCGGGGCACCTGGATCGGGCGGAGCGGGTGCTGGACGACCTGATGGACCTCACCACGACGAACGGCCTGGTGGGATTGCGGGCCATCGAGGAGCGAATGGGTTCTGCCGGGGAGCGGGTCCCCCTGGTGCCGGCCGTCCGGGAGCGATTCACCGAGTTGCGGCAGTTGCTCTATGGGGTCTCGCTGTTGCGGGAGCGGACGCCCCAGACCCTGGATCTGGTGTTGTCCTTCGGGGAGCGCCTCAGTGCGACGGTGCTGGCGGCCCTGCTCAAGGCCAGGGGTCTCCCGGCGCAGATGGTGGACGCCCGGGAGTGGCTCGTGACCGACGACGGCTTCGGGGCGGCCCGGGTCGAGTGTTCCGAGAGCGAGGCGCGGCTGCGGGAGAGGGCCGTCGGCTGGGAGGGGAGACTGCCGGTGGTCACGGGCTTCATCGGGGCCACCCGGGACGGTCGGACCACCACGCTGGGCCGCAACGGGTCGGACTACACGGCGACGCTGCTGGCGAAGTTCCTGCAGGCCCGGGAGGTGATCGTCTGGACCGACGTGTCGGGAGTGATGACGGCCGATCCGGGGATCGTGAAGGATGCGTATCCCCTGGCGCACCTGTCCTACATGGAGGCCCTGGAACTGGTGGACTTCGGCGCCAGCATGTTCCATCCCCGGACCCTGATTCCCCTGATCGAGTCCGGGATCCCCATGCGCATCCGGAACACGATGGTGCCGGGGGACCCTGGGACCCTGATCGACGCCCGGGGGGCCAGCGACCGGTCCGCGGCGACCTCGGTCACGAGCCTCGAGAACCTGGCGTTGCTGGGGGTCCAGGTCCGGCGCATCGCCAAGCAGGCCCCGGTGGGAGGGCGCCTGCTCCGGGCCCTCGAGGACGCGGGGCTGACCATCTGGATGTCCAGCCAGTCGGCCCACGGACAGGCCTTCGCGGTGGTGGTGCCCGTCCGGGAGCAGGCCCGGGCCCGGGAGGTCATCGAGGAGGAACTGGCCCTGGAACTGGGCCGCGGCGAGGTGGAGTCGGTGGCGGTCCGGTCCCCGGTGACGTTGCTGACGCTGGTCGCCGAGGCCATGGGGCAGACCGTCGGGGTCGCCGGGCGGTTCTTCCACGCCCTCGGGGCCGTGGGGGTGAACATCCGGGCCGCGGCCCAGGGGGCCAGTTCCCGGTCCATCTCCTGCGTGATCGACGCCGAGGACACCCAGGTGGCGGTCCGGACCGTCCATGCGGCGTTCAACCTGGCCCACCAGCAGGTCTCCTTGCTGGTGCTGGGGAAGGGGACCGTCGGGGGGCACCTGCTGGCCCAGATCGCCTCGGAACGGGCCACGCTGGCGGAACGCCACGATGCGGACCTGGACCTGGTGGGCGTCGTGGGACAGCGTGGAATGGCCTTCGACCCCGAGGGCCTGGACCCGGCGCGGTGGCAGGAACGGATGGCCCCCTGGCCCGGGGACGGTGTCCCCGACGTGAGGCCCCTGCTGGATCGACTTCGAAGACTGCCAGTGCCGGTGCTGGTGGACTGCACCGCCGCCGAGGGAATGGAGGCCGTCTACCAGGAGGCCTTCGAGCGGGGCATCCACGTCGTGGCGGCGAACAAGAAGCCCCTCACGATCCCCTGGGAGACCCGGGAGCGGCTGATGGAATCAGCCAGGCGCAACCACCGCTTCTACCACTACGAGACCACGGTGGGGGCCAGCCTCCCGGTCATCGACACGCTGAAGAATCTGGTCCGGACCGGGGACCGGGTGCGGCGGATCGAGGGGTCCTTCTCGGGGACGCTGGGATTCGTGGTGAACGAGGTGATGCAGGGGAAACGGCTGTCGGAGGCCGTGCGGCGGGCCCGGGACCTGGGCTACACGGAGCCGAATCCGGCCGAGGACCTGTCGGGGATGGACGTGGCCCGGAAGGCCCTGATCCTGGCCCGAGAACTGGGCCTGCCTCTGTCGCTGGCCGACGTCCGGGTGGTGCCGCTGGTGGACCTGGGCCTGGATCCCGGAGCGGGGGTCGAGGCCTTTTTCCAGGCGCTCCAGGGGGCCGACGAGGCCTTCGGGGCCTGGCGGGATCAGGTGGCAGCGGAGGGGCGGGTGATCCGCTATCTGGCCCGCATCGATCCGGAGCCGGGGCCGGGGGAGCCGGTGGTGCAGGTGGGGCCCATGGCCGTGGACCGGGACCATCCTGCGACGCGACTTCGGGGAACCGAGGCCTTCGTGGCCTTCACCACGGACCGGTTCCTGGAGTACCCGCTGCTGGTCCAGGGGTCCGGGGCCGGTGGCGCCGTGACCGCCGCCGGGGTGCTGGCGGACATCCTGAAGGTCTCGATGACGCTCCGGGGACGCTGACGTCGGACCCGACCGTGGCCGCCCGGGAACGGGAACCGGGGTGACGGGGACCCTCGGGACGGGCTATGCTCGGAATGCGGTCCGTGAAGCATCGAGCGGGGGATCGGGCGGGGCGGTCAGGATGGATGACAGGCGCACGTCGTTCTTCCAGGTGATCCCGGTGCTGCTGGACGGGGGCGAGGTGCCCCGGCGAAAGGCCCTGGAGGCGGTCCTGGGGGCCGTCGAGGCCTACGACCGCGGGGGGCGGGACCCGGGGACCCCGGCGTCGGATCCGGCCCTGGCGGTCCTCCGGGCCCAGTATCGCCTGATGCCGGTGCTCCGGGGGCGCCTCAAAGGGGTTCTGGCCGAGGGAGGGACGCGCTGGGTCGGTCCCATCCTTCGGCGCCTGGAGACCTGCAAGGGGCGGGACCTGCGGCTCGTGTTGGACTTCGCGAAGGTCCTGGGGCTGCCGGACCTGCTGCCGGGGCTGGAGCGGGTGCTGGAGGGGGAGGATCGCTTCGCGGCGGTGCTGGCCCTGCAGGCCGTCGGAGCGATGGACGACCGGAGGGCCACGTCGCTGCTGGTGACCTCCCTGGACCGGGAGGACCTGCGCTGGACTGCGGTGGCGATGCTGCGCCAACGAGGCATCCCCGAGACCATGGGGGTCCTGGCCCGCCACCTCCAGGATCCCTCTCCGGAGGTCCGTCTGGAGGCGATCGGGGCCCTGGCGGGGTTCCAGGACCGGCGCCTGATTCCCTACCTGGCCCGGGTGGCCCGGGAGGATCCGATGCCTCGGGTCCGGCAGGCCGCGGCTGCAGGGGCGGCATCGATGGCCCTGGACCTGGGGGTCTCCCTGCCCGAAGAGGACCTGCAACCGGTGGTGGAGGCGGGTGGGGATCGGACCCCCCTGGAACGGTGGCTGGCCGAGGCCAGGCGCCAGGGGGCGTCGGACCTGCACGTGGTCCCGGGATCGCCTCCGGCCTACCGGATCCACGGAGAGTTGCGGGAGATCGAGGGGCCGGCCCTGTCGGAGTCCGAGTGTCGGGATCTGGTGCTGTCGGTGGTGCCCGAGGCCCTTCGGGAGGAGGTCCTCCGGGCCATGGGAGGCGACTTCAGCCACGACCTGCCGGGGATCGGCCGCCACCGGGTCAATGTCTTCCAGGAGCGGCGGGGCTGGTCCGCCGTGTTTCGCCTGGTGCCCGCCCGGCCGCCCCATGCCCGGGAACTGGGCCTGCCGCCCCAGGTTCGGGAGGCGGCGGGGCTCTCCCAGGGCCTCGTGCTGGTCACCGGGCGCAGCGGCAGCGGCAAGACCAGCACCCTGGCGGCCCTGGTGGACCGCATCAACGAGGCGCGAGCCTGTCACGTGGTGATGCTCGAGGACCCCATCGAGTACGTCCACGAGCGAAAGCGGGCCCTGGTGAACCAGCGGGAGATCGGCCGCCACTCGGCATCGTTCCCCGCGGCCCTTCGGGCGGCCCTCCGGGAGGACCCCGACGTGATCGTGGTGGGAGAGATGCGGGACCTCCTGACGATGCGCATGGCCATCGAGGCCGCCGAGACGGGGCACCTGGTCCTGGCGACTCTGCACACGCCCACCGCGGTGGGGGCGATCCAGCGTCTGATCGAGTCCTTCCCGGCAGCGGAGCAGGCCCAGGTGAGATTGATGCTGGCCGACTCCCTGCGGCTCGTGGTGGCCCAGATGCTGGTCCGGCGACGCAACGGACAGGGGCGGGTCGGGGTCTTCGAGGTGCTGCCGGTCACGATGGCCGTATCGGCCCTGATCCGGGAGAACAAACTGGCCCAGTTGCTGGCCCAGATGCAGGTGGGGCGGGGCGAGGGCCTGCGGACGATGGACGTGGCGCTGGCGGAGCGGGTCCGGGCCGGGGACATCACCCTGGAGGACGCGGCGAGTCGCGCCCAGAACCCCGAGGTCCTCCGGGCGGCGGTCGGGGGAGGGCAGCCATGACCTGGGACCTGGACCGCCTGCTGGAGATTGCGGTGGAGCAGGGGGCCTCGGACCTGCACCTCTGTGCGGGACATCCCCCGATCCTGCGGCTTCTGGGGGAGATGGTGCCCCTGCACCTCCAGGCCCTGGGGGACGAGGACCTCGTGGGGATGCTGCGTCGGGCCCTCCCCGAGGACCTGCTGGTCCGGTTCCTGGAGACGGGAGACCTGGATTTCGCCCATGCGGTGGAGGGCCTCGGCCGGTTCCGGGGCAATCTCTTCCGGCAGGAGCGGGGGACCGGGGCGGTCTTTCGCCATGTCCCGAGCCTGTCGCTGTCGTTCCAGGACCTGTCGCTGCCGGCCCAGGTCTCCCGCCTGGTGGAGTACCCCGACGGGCTTGTGCTGGTCACCGGGCCCACGGGTTCCGGCAAGAGCACGACCCTGGCGGCCCTGATCGACCACCTGAACCGGAGCCGGCGCATCCACATCCTGACCATCGAGGACCCCATCGAGCACATCCACGAGAACCGCCTGGCCCGGATCACCCAGCGGGAGATCGGGTCGTCGGCGGTCTCCTTCGCCGAGGCCCTTCGGCTGGCCCTCCGGGAGGACCCGGACGTGATCCTGGTAGGGGAGTTGCGGGACCTGGAGACGATCCAGATGGCCCTGCAGGCCGCCGAGACGGGCGTCCTGGTACTCGCGACGCTGCACACGAACAGTGCCTCCCGGAGCGTGGACCGGCTGGTCAACGTCTTTCCGAGCCAGGACCAGGAGGTGGTCCGGAGCGTGCTGGCGGGGGTGCTTCGGGGCATTTTGGCCCAGCAGTTGCTGCCCCGGCGGTCCGGGGGCCGGGTCCCGGCCATCGAACTGCTCTTCTGGACCCAGGGGCTGCCGGCGATGATCCGCGACGGGAAGCCCCACCTGATCGAGACGGCAATCAAGACCGGGAGGCGCCTGGGCATGGTGGCGATGGACGACAGCCTGCTGGACCTGGTCCGTCGCCGGGAGGTGGAGCCTCGGGATGCCATGGACCGGGCCCTGGACAAGGGGATGTTCCGCAAGGTCCTGGCAGCGGAACTGGGCATCCGGGACCTGCCGGGGGGATGACCCGCCCCGTCACGGCTCGAAGCGCAAGGTGCCTCCCTGGACCAGGTCCGAGTGCTGGAGAACTCCCCCTGCAACCTCGACTCCGTTCCAGGTGACCCGGCTCCAGGCAGGGCCGTTGGCTGCCCCGGGGGCCTCGACGGTCAGGGTGCGGTCCCCGGGCAGGTCCACCTCGCAGCGGGGGAAGAGGGGACTGCCGACCCAGTACCGGTCGTCGCCGGGCATCGGGAAGAAGCCCAGGGCCGCGAAGACGTACCAGGCGGCCATTGTGCCGGCGTCGTCGTTGCCCGGGATCCCGTCATCCCGGGTCGTGTAGAGGGTCCGGGCGGCCCAGTGGACCCAGTGGCCCACCCGGTCCGGCCTCCCGGCGGCGTGGAACAGGAAGGCCGCGTGGAGGTCCGGCTCGTTGCCGTGCCAGTAGTAGCGGGGGTGGTTGCCGAACCACCACAGGGGGTCGTCGTTGGGCTGAGAGAAAATCTCCTCGTGCTCCCGTCGGCCCTGCTGGAAGAAGGTCTCCAGCCGATCGGCCATCGTCTCGGCGCCGCCCAGGACCTCCCGGAGTCCCTCGGGGTCCTGGGGGACCAGCCAGAGGTACTGCCAGGGCGTGCCCTCGGTGTAGGGCCGGTTCTGGAAGGTCATCGGGTCCGTCGGGTCCGTGATGGTCACGAAGGTGCCGGCGGCCTTTCGGGGCGCGAAGAAGCCCTGGGCCGGGTCGAAGAGGTTGCGCCAGTTGGCGGATCGGGACTCGTAGCGGGCCGCCTCGTCGGTCTTCCCCAGGGCCCGGGCCAGGCGGGCCATCGCTGCGTCGGCGACCGCGAACTCCAACGTTCGGGCCACCGACTGGTTCTGGCGGTCCACCGGCACATAGCCGAGCCGGACGTAGTCCTCGATGCCCACCCGACCGGCGTAGGGGTGTCCCGCGGGTGGCGGCGCGTTGGCGATGGCCACCATGGCCTGCCAGGCCGTGTCCACGTCGAAGTCCCGGATTCCCTTCAGCCAGGTCTCGGCGATGACCATGTCGGCCGGGGAGCCGATCATCACGTTGGTGTAGTAGGGACCGAGAGGCCACTTGGGCAGGAATCCCCCCTCCCGGGCCATCTGCACGAGGGAACGCACCAGGTCCGCCTGGCGGTCGGGCTGCAGCAGCACCAGCAGCGAGTGGAGGCCCCGGTAGGTGTCCCAGAGGCTGAAGTTCGTGTGATGGACGAACCCCGGGTTCCCATGGACCTGGCCATCGAGGCCCCGATAGCGCCCGTCCCGGTCCATGAAGCGGTTGGGCATCAGGTGGGCGTGGTAGATCGCGATGGCCAGGACCTCCTGGTCCTCGGGGCTGCCTCCCTCGCAGCGCACGCGGCCCAGCACCGCCTCCCAGGCCTCCCGGGTCTGCCGCAGGGCACCGTCGAAGCCGCCGTCCGGGAGGTCCGCCAGGTTGTCCACCGCCCCGTCCAGGTCCACGAAGGAGAGGCCGACGTCCACCTCGACGGCCTCCCCGGCGGCCAGGTCCCAGGTGAACCAGGCGCCGGTGTCCGGTCCTTCCTGCACCCGGACCCCCGGCTGCCGGTCCTGACCCTTCCAGGTGCCGAACCGGTCCGGGGGCCAGCGGAACCGCACGGCCAGATAGTGGGGAATGGGTCCCTCGGCCCGGGTGAACTCCCCGACGTTCCAGGCGCTGATCCGGACGCCCGCGGCGCCCTCCAGCACCTCCAGACGTCCGTCCTGGATCCTGCCGGTCGAGAGGGTGTGGGCCACGTCGATGCGCAGGGTCAGGGCCGTCGGGGCGTTTCCGGAAGGCCAGGAATAGCGGTGCACGGCCGCCAGGTCGGTGGCGGTGAGTTCCACGTGCACCCCGTCGGACAGAGTCACCTGGAAATGGCCGGCGGTGCCCCGCAAACTGTCGGCGTCGAAGCCCTGCCCCTCGTCCAGCGCCGGGCCGGCGTCCACCTCTCCCCGGAACGGCAGGAAGCCCACCGCCGCGAGGTCCGGGATGCCCGTCCCGTGGAGGTGGCTGTGGCTGAACCCCAGGATGTGGTGGTCCGCACTGTTGAAGCCGCTGCAGTGGTCTGGCGGCAGCTGGTAGTCGTCCCGGCCGTCGGGGCCCGCCTGGACCTGCCCGAAGGGGGCCTGTGCCCCTACAAAGGCGCTGCCGGCGAACCACCCCCGTCCCCCCGTGCCGATGCGCGTGTTGACCCGGTCCACGGCCCCCAGGGGGGCGTCCGGCAGGTCTCCAGGGCCATCGGACCGGACGTCCTCCACGGCGGTGTCCGCCGGTCCCTCTCCCGGGAGGTCTCCCAGGGCCTCCGGCGGCAGGTCCTGGCCAAGGTCCAGGGACGACGTCGTGTCTGAAGGCTCGCAGGCGGCCAGCGTGCAGGTCGCCATCGCCCATCCGATCACCTGCCAGGTGTGCCATCGGGGTCGCATCGGCTCCTCCGTGCCCGGACCGGTGCATGCTATGCTGAACCCGGCCGCTTGTCCTTCGCAAACGACAGGAGCCGGGTGCATGGATCGACGACGCCCTCGCCTGACGGTGGTCGGCCCTGTCTTCTTCGAGGTCTTCCTGCCCGGCCGGGACCCCTGGCCTCCCCCGGGGGAGGAACGCTACGTTCCGGCGATTCCGACGGGATTCGGCGGGGCCATCAACGCCGCCAGCGTGGCGGCAGCGCTGGGGGTCCGGGTGACCCTGGTGCATCCCTTCGGCGGCGGTCCCACCGAGGAGGCCGCTCGGGCCCTGCTGCGACTTCTGGGCATCCGGGAGGTCCTCTGGCCGAGTCGTCCGGATCCGTTCGTCACGATGGTCATCCCCGGGGAGGATCGGTCGTTCCTGAGCGCCGGGGACGAGGATTGCCTGGGAGCCTGCCCGCCGATTCCGCCGGCCCCCTGGGTGCTGGTCGGTGGGGCGAAGGAGGCCTTCCGGAACGAGGCTCGGGTCCGGGAGGTCCGAGGCCGGGGGGCGCGGGTCTGCACGACGGGATGCTGGTCGCCGCCGGACCTGGATCGCCTGGGAACCCGGGCGGATGTCCCCTTCGACCTGCTGGTGCTGAACCGCCGGGAGGCCGAACGGGCGACCGGGCGGGCAGGCCCGGCGGCAGTGGAGGCCCTCCAGGGGAGGGCGGCCCGAGAGGTGGTGGTGACCGATGGGGCGGCCGGTGCCTGGGGGGTCCTGGAGGGCCGGTGGATCGAGGCCCCGGCCATGCCAGCCACCGTGGTGGACCCCACCGGGGCCGGCGATGCCTTCACGGCGGCCCTGCTGACCGGCCGTCTGCGGGGCTGGCCGGCGGACCGGGCCATGGCCCTGGCATCTCAGGTCGCTGCTCGGGTGGTGGGCATCCGGGGCGGCTGTGTGACCGACCCCTCCCTGCTCCACGGGCTCTGACCCGGGAGTCAGGACCGATCCGGGAGGACCGTCCGGAGCCGGTGCAGCACGTCCTCTCCCTCGAGGACCGGGCCGTGACCCGGGAAGACGACCCGGACCGGCAGGCGCAGCAGCCGCTCCCGGCTTTGGCGATACTGGCCCTCGTCGATCACCACCGGGTTCCACTCGCCGCCCAGGAAGTTGCGCACGGTGTCCCCGGTGACCAGGAAGCCCGCCTCCCGGTGGAACAGGCAGGCCGAGTCGTCGGAGTGCCCCGGAGTCGGAATGACCTCCCAACCCGGGAGGTCCGGGATCGGCCCCTCGACCGGCAGGGACCGAACGGGTGCATGAAAGGGGTTCTGCTGGTGGGTCAGCCCCCGTTGTCGAATCCACCCCAGGTCCTCGGGGGTCAGGAGCGGGAGGCCCTGGTAGAGCCATCCGGCCAGCAGGTGCCGCAGGTGGGGGGCATGGGGATACCGCAGCGGGGGACCGCCCTGGAAGGCCTCGAAGGCCCGGGCCTGGACCAGGATGGGGCACCCCAGGCGCGAGGCCAGGGCATCGGCGCCCATCAGGTGGTCGAAGTGGAGGTGGGAGATGGCGACGCCGGCGACCCGGGCGCCAGTCCTCCGGGCCCACCGGACCGCCTCGGCGACGTCGCCGACATCCTGGGAGGACCCCATGTCCACCACCATGGCCCGGTCCCCGGCACGGATCACGTAACTGACCCCATAGCGCCCTGGCAGGACCATCACGGCCGTGTCGGGTCCCCGGTGGATCCGGGCCCGGGCGATGCCCCCGGGGGCGATCCATCGGGCGATGGCCGGGGTCTTTTCAGGCAACGGCCGGTCCGGGACGATCCACATGGGCGACTCCCCCAGATCCCGGGGCATTGTAACGCAACGCGTCAGCATCTCCCACCCGCGGTCCAGAGGTCCAGTTGGATGGCTCGGGACCCTCCACCGGGCGTCGGGACCGGACACCCTCCCGGGCACAGGTCCCGGTCAGGGAACGGACGTGTAGAGGATGTCCTGGGGGAAGAGGATCCGCTCACTGGCCGTGTAGAAGCCGGTTCCGGCGGCGTCGAAGGCCAGGGCCTCCCCCTGGGCCTCGTGGTAGAGGTCGTCCATGAAGGCGGGCAGGGGGCAGGGGTCCGAGGCGAGCATCTCTGCGACGGACCGCCCGGGATCCCGTCGGAACAGGCGGCCGTCGAAGTAGCCGCGGATCGCCAGCAGGAGCCCGTCCGGGGACATGTCGGCCGCGGTCGCGGTGGCGAAGGGGAAGTCGGCCACCAGTTCCGCCGTGACGGGCTCCCGCGGGATGGCGGGGGTGTCCGCTGCCGGGGCCGCCAGCCGGAAGACCTTCGTGCGGTCCAGGGTGTATTCCTTCACCACCAGGTACAGATCCCCGGTCCAGGGGTCCACGAAGAGGGACTCGCAGTCGTGGCTGCCGTCGGGGTAGGTCAGGTCGATCCGGCGAATGTCCTCGATGGGGGATCCGTCGATGGCCGCCGGCTCGGGGAAGACGTACACCGACAGGATGGTCCGTCTGCCCCCGTTGTTGCCCGTGTCGGCCAGGAACAGGGCATCCCCGGCGATCCCGGCAAAGGGCCCGATGGCGATGTCCTCGACGTCGGACACCTGGATGCCCTGCAGCGGGAAGGCCATGACCTCCGTGAGGGGCGCCTCCGCCGGCGGGGCATCGCCCGTCGGGGGTTCTGGCAGGCGGATGGCGAAGATGCGGGCAGAGTCCCCCGAGTCGTTGTGGGACCACAGGATGCCCGGATGGGTCCGGCTCGCCGCCAGGCCCGAGACCTCCACCAGATCGGTGTCGTCCAGGTTGCCGACCACCTGGGGAGGCGACCATGGCGGACAGGCCTCGATCACTTCGGGGTGAGCATCGGCCAGGTCTGTCAGGTCGTCGTCCGCCCCGGAGGACGGGTCCCCGCCGGCCACGTCCCCCGGGTCGGAGGTCGGCGATGCGTCGGCATCCGGGGGCGTGGCGTTGTCGGTTCCGGAGTCCCCCTGGACTTCGGCATCGGGCAGCCCGGTCCCCTCGGGGCCGGGGTCTCCAGGGGCGGTCTCCTCGTCATGTCCCGGATCCTCGGGCCCCATCGAACCCGTATCCCCGGGTCCCCGATCGGTCGTTCCGGGGCCCGCCCCGCAGGCCAGGGCCGATTCCAGCGCCAGGCCCAGCGTCACGATGACGAGGCATTCTTTCGCGGAAATGCAGTGTTTCAGGATGTCCTCCGGCAGGGAACGGGGGCATTCTAGCCCAGGTCTCTCATCCCGGGGGGGGAGAGCGGGATTCGCAGGGGAGGCGCTGACGCTACAATGCGTCGGTTCGGAAGGAGGGGGGCGATGCGGCGAGTCACTCGGGGACTCTGTTGGGGATGGCTGTGGATGGGAGTTCTCGGGTGCGGGGGGACGTCCGACGGGGCGTTCGACTGGCAGGCCTTCCTGGACCCTCCGCGGGAGGCTCGGCCCTTCGTGCGCTGGTGGTGGCCCGGCAACGACGTGGCCCCGGAGGAACTGCGCCGGGAGGTCGGACTGCTGGCCGAGGCGGGCTTCGGCGGGGCCGAGATCCAGGCCCTCGATGCGGCCCTGGACCCGACGGTGCCCGAGGAACGGCTGACCCGGAGGCGTTCGGTGGGGAGCCCCGAGTTCCTGGACCACCTGCGGACGGCGGCGGAGGCGGCCCGGGAAGCGGGGATCACCCTGGACCTCACCGCCGGGTCGGGGTGGCCCCTGGGGGGACCCTTCGTTGCGGTGGACCGGTCCATGCGGACGCTGATCCACCGGGAGGACGTGGCCCGGGGGCCCGCGTCGCTCTCCCTGGTCCTCGCTGGACCTGAGAAGGGGCCGTTCTACGAGGTGGCGGAACTGGCCGCAGGACTCGGGGAGCCCCTGGCGCGGTTCCTGCCGGATCAGGCCTCCCTGGTGTCGG
Source organism: Deltaproteobacteria bacterium (assembly GCA_029547805.1). GTDB lineage: Bacteria > Myxococcota_A > UBA9042 > DTJE01 > DTJE01 > JAGOKF01. Next base: position 32,577 of record JAKPOP010000017.1, on the reverse strand, counting down.
TGATCGCCGCCCGGGTCCTCGACGACCAGCGAGACCCGGACGTCTTCGTGCTGACGGACCAGGTGCGCCTGGACCCCTCCAGCATCCGCCTGCTGACGGACCGGGTCGGGGCTGACCGGCGCCTCTCCTGGGAGGTCCCCGAGGGGGACTGGCGCATTGTCTCGATCTGGGACATGCCCGACGGGGAGGAGGTCAGTCTGGCGGCCTATCCGGGGGAGTCCTTCGTGGCGGACCACCTGGACGGCGAGGCGATGGTCGCGGCGCTCCAGGCCTACCTGGACGGGCAGGCGGGCTCGCTCCAGGGGCCGCCCTGGCGGGGCCTCTTCACCGATTCCTTCGAACTGGAGTGCGAGCGCCACTGGTCCCGGGACTTCCTGCAGCGCTTCCGGGAACTTCGGGGCTATGACCTGGAGCCCTGGCTCCCGGTGATGCTGGTCCCGGGGGCCGACAACCACCTCTTCGACGGGGCGGCCATCGCCACCGCGGCGCCCTTCGCCTACGGCGAGGACGACGACCGGGTTCGCTGGGACTACGCCCGGACGGTCTCGGACCTGTTCCTGGAACGAGGCCTGGGGTCCCTGGGCCAGTGGGCCGAGGCCCATGGATGGACCTATCGGGCCCAGGTCCATGGCGTTCACGTGGACCCCCTGGAGGCGGCCCGGGTGGTCCCGATCCCCGAGGCGGAACAACTCTACGCCAACGGCCTGGATGTCTTCCTGAAGGTCGTCTCCTCGGGGGCGCACCAGTATCATCGGGACCTGGTGGGGGCCGAGGTCCTGGTCTGGTCGGGCCGGGACCTCATGACCACCCCCCTCAAGGCGAAGGCGGCCCTGGACAAGGCCTTCCTGGCGGGGATCAACGCCGTCACGCTCCACGGCTTTCCCTATCGCTCCATGGAGGAGGGCTACGGGCCCCTGGACTGGCATCCGTTCTGCTCGCCCTTTGGCGGGTCGGGGACCTATTCCAGCCACATCGGGGAGGCGGACCCCTTCTGGTCGGCCTGGCCGGACCTGAACCGGTACGCCGGTCGGATCCAGTGGGCGATGCGGCAAGGAACCCCGTCGGCGGATTTCCTGGTGCTGTATCCGTGGCTGGAGGTGTCGGCCTCCCTGGTGAACCTGGACGCCGAGGGGGAGCCGCTGGTCCAGGGGCGCTTCGACGGCGAGCCGGAAGAGACCGGCAACCAGGGGCTGCTGGAGACGGTCCAGGGGCTCTTCGGGGGCCTCTCGCTGCCTCCCTCGGCCCGATGGATGCAGGTCATGCGGCCGGTGCTGCGGGACCTTCAGGACCAGGGCCATGCCTGGGAGTTCGTGAACGGTGCCGGGGTCCTGGAGGCTCGGCCGGACCTGGTGTCGGGGATCGTGCTGGGGGACCGGCGGTTCCAGGCCCTGGTGGTGCCCGAGGTGACGGCGCTGGAGCCGGAGGTGGCCGAGGCCCTGGCTGATCTGGCGGGCCAGGGGGTGCGGGTGATCTTCCTGGGGGCCGTTCCGGACCACCAGCCGGGCTACCTGGGTCGCGAGGCGGGGGATGCCCGAGTGGCGGCGGCGATGGCTTCGGCCCGCACGTCCCGGGGGGCCGTGTTCGGGGACCTGGCCCAGGCCGCTGCCGTGCTGCGCGCGGCGGGCGTGGTGCCGGGGCTGCAGCATGCCCAGGGGCGATCGATCCTCCGGCACATCCGGCGCCGACTCCCGGGCAACGGGCGGGTGGCGCTCCTCTGGAATCCCTCGGGGACCTCGCTGGAGGCGAGGTTCTCGCTGGAGGGAGGCTGCCGGGGGCCAATCCTGGCGGACCCCATGCAGGGGACCTGGACCGAGGCCGACCTGGACGACGACGGGCGGATCGGGATCACGCTGGCACCCTGGGAGACCCGACTGCTGCTCTGTGGCACCGGGACTCCCATGGACCAGGGGGTCCCGGTGCCCGTCGCGGGGACGGTGGCGTTCCAGAAGGAACTGCCCCTCCAGGACTGGAGGCTTCGGGTCGAGGGGGACGACGTGCCTGGCGGCGTCGTGGACCGGGTCTTCCAGGCGCTCGGGGACTGGCGGGACCAGGAGGACCTCCGGGATGCCGGGAGCCCCGGGGTCTATCGGACGACCTTCTCCCTGACGGCCGGGGAGGCCGCCGGGGACGTGTCGCTGGACCTGGGCTGGATCTGGGGGAGCGCCGAGGTGCAGGCAAACCGACAGACGGTCGGCCGAAGCCTGGTGCCGCCCTTCGTGGTGGACCTGACGGGGCGGGTACGGGAAGGGAACAACGAGGTCACGGTGACGGTGACTCCCCCCTTGCGGAACCGGATGCTGGCCCTCGGGGACCGGGGCGAGGCCTGGGCCAGGCAGTTCCGGGGCAAGGGGGCCACCCGGGTGGCCGCGGGCCTGGTGGGACCCGTCCGCCTGCGCCTTCGCCCATCGGCCGCTCCCTAGGCCGGAGGCCCCGGAGTCTGTTGTCGGATATACTGATGCCCCGGATCGAGGGAGCCAACGAGGATGCGGTACCGGTGGTTGCTGACGGGACTTCTGGGGTGGGCGGCCTGCGCCGGGGGGCTCACGGTCTCCCGGGACTGCGAGGACCGGATTCGGGCCTGCCTGGCCACCTGCCCTGCGGCGACGCTGGACCGGAACGAGGAGGGGCCCCGGGCGATCCCGGCCGACACCCGGAGCGACTGCGAGAGGCGCTGCCAGAGGACCTGTCTGCCATGAAGGACGACGAGGCCCTGCCCCAGCCCCTCTGGAACGTCCCTGCGGGAGGCGATGAGGTCCTGGAGGCGGTCCTCCGAGGTGCGGCCAAAGTCCTCGGGTGCTCCTCGGCGAGCCTGATTTTTCTGGACCAGGAGGCCCAGGTCCTCCGGGTCCGCGTGGGAATCACGGCAGTCTCCAATCCGTCCCTGGCCGAGGTGGAGTCCCTGCTGGGGTCGATCCGGGAGATCTCCCGGCCCATGGAATCGGTCCGCAACAGCCTGCTCTACGTGGCCTGGCGGGACCGGGCCGCCGTGGAGTGCTCGAGCCTGACGGAGATGGCCGGCGGGGCATTCCCGGCCTCGGTGCTCCGGATGGTGGACCGGCTGCTGGGGGACCATCGCTTCGTGGCGGTTCCGGTCATCGCCGGGGAGAACCCCGTGGGGCTCGTGCTCTTCGAAAAGACCGGGAAGCGCCCCTTCAGCCCCCAGCAGCGGGAGGTGATGGTCCGGTATGCCCAGCGCCTGGGGGAGATCCTTCGGCGGGGGCAGGACCCCGAGGCCGCCTCCCAGGGTCATCGCCAGGAGGTGCTGCTGCTGGTCGGACCCCAGGGGCGCATTCTCGGGGGCAACCGGATGGCCCTGTCCCTCGACAAGTCCCAGCGCCGGGCCCTGGCCCGACAGGTCGGGGAACGGCTGCAACGGCCAGGGGACGGCGGCCCGCAGACCCTCGAATGGGGGGCGGCCCAGGAGGGCGGCGTCGTGCGGGTGCACTGGGACCGGCTTCGAGTCCAGGGACAGGAGGCGGCCCTGGTGCGACTCGATCGGACGGCGACGGGCCTGGACCCCCGGGACCGGTGGATGCGGCTGGCCCTGGGGGAGCGCCAGGCCACCCTGCTCCTGGGACCGGACCTGGAGGTGACCTCCTGCAACTCCGACGCCGAGGTCCTTTTCGGCGCGCAACCGGGCGGACTCCAGGACCGGCCGATCTGGGACTTCTTCCCCTCCCGGGAGGCCGCCCAGGCCCTGTTGAACCGCCAGATGATCATGAGCCAGGAACACCGGGAGGAGGTCGTCACGCTGCGGCGACTGGACGGCTCGTCGTTCACGGGCCGGACCGAGTGGCTGCTGCTGGCCGATGGGGAGGGCCGGACTCTGGGATTCCTGATGGGAATCCGGGAGACCCTCGACGAGGAGTGGGACCGGGAGGAGGGGGCGGGATCGGAGGTGATGCGGCAGGAGCGCCTGGCCACGATGGGGCAGATGGCGGCCCAGATGGCCCACGAGATCCGGAACCCCCTGCTGGCCATCGGGGCGACCCTCCAGGTCCTGGCCCGGGAGGAGCGCATCGAGGAGGAGTCCCGGGGGATGCTCACGGCCGCCGCCGCGGAGATCACGCGGCTGGACATGCTGTTGAAGGACTACCTGTCGCTGGCGGTCCGCCAGGGGGCGGTCCGGGCTCCCGTGGACCTGGTGGAGGTGACCCGGGAGGTCCTCTCGTTGCTGCGCCACTCCCCGAAGGCCCAGGACCGGATCCTGGTCCAGGCGTTGCCGGAGACCTTGCCGGTGATGGCGGACCCCGATGGGTTGCGGCACGTGCTGTTCAACCTGGTGCTGAATGCCCTGGAGGCCACTTCTCCCGGCGGGCGAGTCGAGGTCCGAGGCGGAGTCGAGGGGGACCGGGTCATGCTGGAGGTGGAGGACGACGGGGTCGGGCTCCCCCCGGTGGACCCGGCCTCGCTGTTCGAACCGTTCATGAGCACCAAGCGCCACGGCACCGGGCTCGGCCTTTCGGTGGTGCGTCAGGTGGTGGAGGCCCACGAGGGGCGCGTCGCTCTGACTGCGAGGCCCGAGGGGGGCACCCGGGCCACGGTGTGGCTGCCCAGGAGGACGACATGACCGGAGGCACCGGCGGCGGGGAGTTTCGGGTGCTGGTGGTGGACGACGAGGTGCTGTTCGCCCGGGCCCTGGCCCGGACCATCGCCCGGGAGGGGGTCTCCTGCGATGTCGCCCACGGTGCCGCCGAGGCCGTCGAGAGGGTCTCCCGGAAGTCCTACGCCGTGGTGCTGCTGGACCACAAACTCCCCGACGGCGATGGAATCCGGCTGGTCCCGACCCTCCGGGGACGGATGCCCGGGGCCGTGGTGCTGGTGATGACGGCCTTCGAGGCCATTCCCAGCGCCATCCAGGCCATCCGGCTGGGGGCCGAGGACTACCTGGTGAAGCAGGCCTCCATGGATCCCCTGGTCCAGGCGGTGATGGCCGTCCGGAGGCGCCTGGCCCTCCAGGCCCCGAAGGGAGAGGACGCCGCAGGAGGGCTGTTGGGCAACAGCCCGGGGATTCGGCTGGCCCGGGAGCAACTGGACCGGGCCGGGGCGATGCCCGAGATGACGGTCCTGCTCCTGGGGGAGAGCGGCACCGGCAAGGAGGTGGCGGCCCGGTGGCTCCACGAGCGGCACGCCCCTCCGGGAAGCCCCTTCGTGCCGGTGGACTGCGTCGCGATGCCGGCCAGCCTGGCCGAGAGCCTGCTGTTCGGTCATGAGCGGGGTGCCTTCACCGGGGCGGACAGGGCGGCGACGGGTGCCTTCGAGGCCGCCGGGGACGGAACGGTCTTCCTGGATGAGATCGGGGACATGGACCTCGGTCTCCAGGGGAAGTTGCTCCGGGTGCTGGAGTCCCGGGAGTACTCCCGGGTGGGGAGCGTCCGGCGGCAGACGGTTCGGGCACGGATCGTCGCCGCGACCCATCGGGACCTGGAGCAGATGGTCCGGGAGGGGACCTTCCGGTTCGACCTCTACCAGCGGCTGTCGGTCTATCCAGTCCTGCTGCCCCCGTTGCGGGATCGGGACCGGGACGTGCTGATCCTGGCGGAGCACTTTCTGTCGAACACCGCCCGACGCCTGGGACGGACACCGGAACCGTTGGCTCCGGACGTGGAGGAGGCCCTGGTTCGCTACGACTTTCCCGGAAACGTTCGGGAACTGAAGCACCTGTTGGAGCGGGCCCTGATCCTCGGGGATTCGGGGCGGATCGAACTGCGCCATCTCCCCGATCGCCTGTGGTCTGCCGGGGGCACCGGGTCCCGTGTTCCCCCTCCGGGAGCCGGTGGGAGGTCCGCCGGGCCGGACCGGGCGGCGCCACGGGCCTCGGCGGGGTCCGGCTCCCTGGAAGACCTGGAACGCCGGGCGATCCTGGAGGCCCTGGAACGGGCCCGGGGGGTGAAGGCCGAAGCGGCCCGGCAACTGGGCATCAGTCGCTTCCGACTGCTCCGGAGGATGGCCCGGCTCGGCCTGTCCCAGCGGGAGACGGACCTCGAGGCGTGATCTCCCGGAGCGAGCATCGGTGCGGTTCGTCGGCAAGACCGGGGGCCTCCCGAGGGTCGAGGAGGGGCGAGGGTCCTTGCCAGGGGCCGGGGCCCTCCTCTAGAGTAGGCCGTCGAATGCAGGGAGGCTCCGGCCATGGCCGAGGAGCAGCATCAGGTCATCTACTCGATGATGGGGGTCGGCAAGACCTATGGGACCCGATCGGTCCTCAAGGACATCTGGCTGTCCTACTTCTACGGGGCCAAGATCGGGGTGATCGGGGCCAACGGGTCCGGGAAGTCCACCCTCCTGCGCATCCTGGCCGGTGTCGAGACGGAGTTCGAGGGCAAGACCGCGTGCAGCCCCGGCTACACCATCGGCTATCTGGAGCAGGAGCCGCGGCTGGCCCCGGGGAAGACCGTGATCGAGGTCGTCCGGGAGGGGATGCAGCCCATCGTGGACCTCCTGCAGGAGTTCGATCGCCTCAACGAACGCTTCAGCGAACCCCTGGACGACGACGAGATGGAGCGCCTGCTGGCCCGCCAGGGGGAACTCCAGGACCGGCTCGACGCAGTGGGTGCCTGGGACCTGGATTCGAGGCTCGAAGTGGCGATGGACGCCCTCCGGTGCCCTCCCGGCGACACCCCCGTCGAGGTCCTCTCCGGGGGCGAGGCCAGACGGGTGGCCCTCTGCCGCCTGCTGCTCCAGAAGCCGGACATCCTGCTGCTGGACGAGCCGACCAACCACCTGGACGCCGAGTCGGTCCACTGGCTCGAGCAGCACCTCCAGCGCTACCCCGGGACGGTCATCGCGGTGACCCACGACCGCTACTTCCTGGACAACGTCTCCCAGTGGATCCTGGAACTGGACCGGGGGCACGGGATCCCCTGGAAGGGCAACTACTCGTCCTGGCTGGAGCAGAAGCGCCAGCGCCTGGCCCAGGAGGAGAAGCAGGAGAGCGACCGCCAGCGGACGCTTCAGCGAGAACTGGAGTGGATCCGGATGTCGCCGAAGGGGCGCCACGCCAAGGGAAAGGCCCGCCTGACGGCCTACGAGAACCTGCTGGCCCAGCAGCCGGACCGTCTGTCCCGGGAACTGGAGATCTTCATCCCGCCGGGGCCCCGGCTGGGGGACGTGGTGATCCAGGCCGAGAATCTCCGGAAGGTGTATGGCGACCGGGTGCTCTTTGACGGCGTGAACTTCTTGGTGCCTCCCGGGGCGGTGGTGGGCATCATCGGGCCCAATGGCGCCGGCAAGACCACCCTCTTCCGGATCCTGACCGGACAGGAGCAGGCCGACGGCGGCACCCTCCGCCTTGGCGAGACGGTCCGGATCACCTGCGCGGACCAGGTCCGGAGCACGTTGAACCCGGACCAGACCGTCTGGGAGTGCATCAGCGGGGGCAGCGAGCGGCTGCTGCTGGGCGGGGTCGAGGTGAACAGCCGGGCCTACGTGGCCCGGTTCGGCTTCAGCGGGTCGGATCAGCAGAAGAAGGTCGGCACTCTCTCGGGAGGCGAGCGGAATCGGGTCCAGCTGGCCCAGATGCTGAAGGCCGAGGCCAACGTGATCCTGCTGGACGAGCCGACCAACGACCTCGACGTGAACACCCTCCGGGCCCTCGAGGACGCCATCGACCGCTTTGCGGGATGCGTGCTGGTCATCAGCCACGACCGCTGGTTCCTGGACCGCATCGCCACCCACATCCTGGCCTTCGAGGACGAGGGGCGGGTGGACTGGTTCGAGGGGAACTACCAGGAGTGGGAGGCCGACAAACGGGCCCGCCTCGGGGCCGACTGGCAGCCCCACCGGATCCGTTACCGCCAGTTGACCCGGTAGGGCGGCCTCGCCGTCGGCATGTCCTCAATGGCAGACCCATCCCCCCCGGGGGAAGGCCGCCCCCGACGGTCCCTGGGCTGCCAGCACGAACAATGACCGTCGATTCCGTGGCTCAGGGGTCTCGTCGGGGGTCGGCACCGCCAGGGCATCCTCCCCGAATCCCTGGCTGCAGACCGGGACCTTGAGGCCGTGGGCCTTCAGCCAGAGTGCCGTCGCCGCCGCCCGGGCCCCCGAGAGGGACTGGTTGAACTCCCGACTGCCGACGGTGTCGGTGTAGCCCGCGACGTAGAGCCGCAACCGCAACTGGGTTCCCAGGGTGGCCAGCACCCGGTGGGTCTCCTCCAGCACCCGGGCCAGTTTGGGCTCCTCTTCCGGGAGGATGTCGGCCTTGCCGAACTCGAAGAGGACCTCGTCGTGGGGGACCTCCATGACCACCGGGCTGAACTCCACGGCCTGCCGGAAGCCCTCGGGGTCCTCCGCGACCACCTCCACCCGACCCACCGGGTCCTTGGGGGGATCGAAGGTCAGCGTGTCGGGTCTCCCCATGGGGAGGTCCAGGCGCCAGTGCTTTCGGAGCAGTTCCTGGCCATCCAGACCCGTCAGGGTCAATGTGACCCGCTCCGGGTCGCCCTGGAGCCGGACGGCGATCCGCCCCAGGGCCAGGTCGACCCCCTCGGGCGGGACCTCCAGCCTGAACGGTCTCGCGACCGCTGCGGAAAAGGCCACCTCGTAGGGCGGCTGGTGACCCGCCGCCTCCACGATGGCTCGGTAGTACTGCCGGCCTGGTTCCTGAGGCATCCCGACCCGCCGGGTCTCTCCGGCCTTCATCGCCGGGATCCGGAAGACCTTCCGAGGACCGTCGACGCGCTCCAGGGTCACCGTGATGCCCCGGACGGGGGCCTCGGCGTGCAGGGACAGGCCCGGCTGGTCGTCGCCCCCCAGGCACCGGTGGTGGACGGTGACGTCCAGGGGCCCGAGGACCCCCGCCCGGGCGTCCGGGACGATGCACAGGACTCCAGCCCAGGCCAGCAACAGCCGCTTCATGGCCTCCCCTCCAGTCCGCCTCAGGCCTCGTCGACTCCGCGCAGCGTCTGGGACTCGAAGGACCACTCCCAGAGGGCCGCCTGCCGATCCTCCGGCAGGTCCGTGGGGAGTTCAAACCGGAAGTGATGTCGGAAGAAGTGTTTGAGGTGGGCCAGGGCGCCCTGGGTCCGCAGCGTCAGGAAACGGACCGAGAACCCCTGGACCTCGCCGGGTTTCTGGGGGAACTCCAGCCGTCGGAGGACCTGGGAGCGGATCACCACGGTGGGATGTCCCTCCTCGACCAGCCGCGGGAAGACGATGGCCACCTCGGCCCCGGGGACCGGGAGCCAACGGGAGTGGACGAAGGCGCCTCCCAGGCTCACCTCCGCCAGAAGTGCCTTGTGCCGGGCTCCATTGTGGACGCAGAGGACCGACAGCAGGTGGGGCTTCCGGGGACGCCGCCTCCGGTCCTGGCCGGGGCCTTTGGTGGGGGTCCCGGGGACCGGAACGGATGGCGGCGCCGGTGCGGGGATCGGACCCCCTTCCGGGGGAGGGGCCGGCACCACGGGATCGATTGCCGAGGGAGTGTCCATCTGCCCGAAGGGGGCCATGGCGACGGTGCCTCGGGGGGACTCGGGCACGGGGGATCGGGCGGCGGGGGCCGGGGCCCCCTGGACATCCATCTTCCCGAAGGGGGCCATGGCCACGGTGGCCGGCGCCGGCTCCCGGGGCCCCTCGGCGATTGGCGCCGGAGCGTCGGACACCATGGGCACCCCGGCCCAGGTGTCCAGGGCGCCGCCAGACGGAGACAGGTCCCGCTCAGTGTCCCCTGGTCCCCGGGCGGCGAGTCGCTCCGGAATCGAAGACCGGGCGGTCAGTTTCAGGGCCGCCCGGAAGGTCTCGACGTCCGGGTAGCGGTCCTCCGGTGACGGGGCCAGGGCCACCCGGAAGAACTCCTCCAGCGCCTCGGAGGGGGGGAGGGTCGGCAGGAGGTCCCGGGGCGTGGGGATCGGACCCTCGATCTTCCGCAGGGCGATCTCCACCGGGTTGTTTCCCTCGAAGGGCAACTTCCCGCAGACCAACTGGAACAGCAGGATGGCCACCTCGTAGAGGTCCGAGGAGGGGCCCAGGTCTCGCCCGAGCATCTGCTCCGGGCTCATGTACTCCATCGTGCCGAAGGTGACTCCCTGGACCGTCTGCCCCGGACGCGGGTCGAAGAGCATCTTGGCCACGCCAAAATCCAGGACCTTCACGAACTCTCGGCCGTTGGCCCCCTCCAGGAGGAAGACGTTGTCGGGCTTGAGGTCCCGGTGAAGGATCCCCTGGCCATGGGCTTCCTCCAGGGCGTCCAGGATCTGGTGCACCAGCCGGACCGCCCGATCCAGCGCCATCGGGCGTTTCTCCTGCTCCATCGCGTCACCCAGCGTCCGGCCTTCCAGGAGTTCCATCACCAGGTAGAGGACTCCATCGGCGGTCCGTCCGAAGTCGAAGACCGACACCGTGTGGGGGCTCTTGAGGCGGCTGGCCGCCCGGGCCTCGGTCAGGAAGCGCCGGACCGCCTGCTCGTCGTGGACCATGTCCGTCCGGAGGACCTTGATGGCCACGTCGCGGCCCATGCTCAGCTGTTCGGCCCGAAAGACCGTTCCCATGCCCCCGACGCCCAGCACGGAACGGAGGACGTAGCGATCGTCCAGCACCCGGCCCACCAGGGTGTTCCCCGTCGAGGGCGTCCCGACATCCGACACCGCGATGCCTCACGTCTTCGTCAGGGACGCAACGATACCCGGATGTCGTCTTGCCGACAAGGGCCATTCCCATCCAGGGGTTCGATGGCCGACGTGGCAGATGGGTCGGTTTCGCGGTAGCATGACTCTGCCGGGAGGACAGGTACAGGGAGAAAGGGGGAACGGGGTGCCCAGGGTCTGCATTGATTGCCGCCGGGCCTATGGGGAAGGCGATTCTCTGTGCCCCGTGCACCGGACCCAGCTCCGGGAGGTGGCCCGGATCGACCCGGAGATGGGCCAGGTCCTGGGGCGCCACGTGGTGCTGGAACGGCTTGCGACCGGGGGTTCCGCGATGGTCTATCGGGCCCTGCGGCGCCCCGACGGGATCGAGGTCGCCCTCAAGGTGAGCCCGCCGTCCCTCTGGCAGACCGACCGGGAGGTCGAGCGGTTCCTGCGGTCGGCGGAACTGGCGCGACGGCTCGGTGGGGAAGGCGTGGTCCGGGTCTTCGACTACGGACAGGACCCCGATGGCACGTGCTGGCTGGCAATGGAACTCCTGCAGGGACGGACGCTGGCCGAGGCCTTCCAGCAGGACGGACTCCCGTTTCCGGTCGCCCGGGTGCTGGACCTGGGGGCCCAGGTGCTCGACGCGGTGCAACGGGTTCACGAAGGGGGCCTGGTCCACCGGGACCTGAAGCCTGGCAACATCTTCCTGCTGGCCGGGTCCCCGGAGCGGGTCCGCCTGCTGGATTTCGGCCTGGCCAGGAACCTGGAAGACCGAGGGCCTCGGCTGACCCTGGCGGGCACGGCCCTGGGAACGCCCCTCTACATGTCCCCGGAACAGGGGCGGGGCCTGCCGGGCGGGGTCCCGACGGACCTCTACGCGGTGGGAGTGATCCTCTTCGAGATGATCACCGGGGAGACGCCGCACCAGGATGCCTCGGCCATCCGACTGCTCCTGAAGAAGAACACCGAGGACGCGCCCCGGATCGGGGAGGTGGCGCCGGAGCGGGGGGTGCCCCGGGAACTGGAGGACCTGGTGTCCTCCCTGCTGGACCGGGATCCGGCCCGGCGTCCCCCCGGCGCGGCGGAGGTCCGGGACCGCCTGCGGGAGATCCGGGCGAGCCTCCCGTCCCGGGAGGGCGGGGAGGTCACGGGCATTCGGAAGGCTCCGGAGTCGAAGTTCCGGCGCCCGACCCGCCCCATCCGGGGCACCGCTCAGACCTCGGCCCCCGAACACCGCTCCGGAGAGTCCGGGGCCCTGCGGATGGTCCGGTTCTCCCCGCGCCTGGTCCTGGGGGAACCGGACCTCGATCGGGATCACGAATCCCTCTGCGAGGTGGCCAACGAGGCTCTGGGACAGGGACGAAACCTCGAGAGTTCACGCCTGCTGCAGTTGCTGGAGGAGGTGTCTCGGCACCTGATCCCCCACTTCCGGCAGGAGGAGGCCCTCATGGAGCGGGTGGCCTGGGGAGAGGGCCCCCTGCACCGGGAGGCGCACCGGCGCCTGGAGCAGGAACTGGAGTCCCTCCTGGCCCTGCGGCACGTTCGTTCGGATCACCCCGATCTCGGAGACCGGTTCCGACTCTTCCTGGTTCACATGATGCACCACATCCAGGTGCTGGACGGCCATCTGGCCGAGTCGCTGCAACGCACCAGGCCCGGGTCGGCCCTGGACGGCATCGGAAAGTGAGGACCGGAGGGGTCAGAGTTCCCGGGTGGCCTTGATGGCCACCACCTGGGTCGGGAAGGCCTCGCTGAGAGCGTTCCGGGTCACCGGGACCTGGGCGATGGCATCCACGACGTCCATCCCGGCGACCACCTGTCCGAAGACGCAGTAGCCCCAGCCGTCAGGGACCGGAGCGGTGTGGTCCAGGAAGTCGTTGTCCACCAGGTTGATGAAGAACTGGGCCGTCGCGCTGTGGGGCTCGCTGGTCCGGGCCATCGCCAGGGTTCCCCGGCGGTTCTTGAGGCCGTTGGCCGCCTCGTTGGGGATCGGGGCCCGGGTGGCCTTTTCCCGGCGTGCCACGTCGAAGCCGCCACCCTGGATCATGAACTTCTGGATCACGCGGTGGAACAGGGTGCCGGTGTAGTGCCCGGACCGCACGTAGCCCAGGAAGTTCTCCACGGTCTTGGGGGCCTTGTCCGGGAACAGTTCCACGGTGATGTCGCCCTTGGTGGTCTGGATCAGGACCTGGGGGTTGGCCATCGAGTCGCCTCCTCGAAAGGAGTGCCCAGTGTGCCAGGATCCGGGCCCCAGGTAAAGCCCGTCAGCGGGAAAGTTCCCGGACCAGACGGTCGGCCCGGTAGACCTTCTTGAGGGCCTCCAGGATGGCCTGGGAGGTCACCGCCACGGCCCGGTTGGACGCCTCGTCGAACCAGAAGGCACCCCCGAGGGAGGGGAGGTTGCCGTCAAAGATCAGGCCCACCAGTTCCAGGTTCTTGTTGAACAACGGGCTTCCGGAGTTGCCGCCCACGATGTCGTTGGTGGTGGCGACGTTCATCGATGTCTTCCTGTTCAGGCGGGAGGCTGCGGCGAGCCAGGAGGCCGGGAGGGCATAGGGATCCTCGCCGGTGTGGCGCTGGAAGGCACCCTCCAGGAAGGTCACGGGGGGCACCGTGCGGCCCCGCTCCCGGAAGGACTGGACCGTGCCGAAGGACAGGCGGAGGGTGAAGGTGGCGTCGGGCCAGGTCTTTCCGGTGGCGGCCTGGAAATGGGCCCGGGCAACGGTGGCCGAGTGCTGGCGCACCACCGCCTCCACCTGCTCTTCGTAGCGCTTGCGGACCGCTCGGGCGGCCTCATCGACCCGGATCGCCAGGCGGATCATCGGGTCGGTGCTGGCCTGGATGGCCTCGGGGCCTCCTTCCCAGAGGGCCTTGCGCACCTCCAGGTCCGCGAGCCGGGTGCCCTGGACCACCTCGGCAGCCAGGCGCTCGGGACTTCGGTCGCCGAGGACCTGCCGGACCACCGGGTCGTCCATGGTGAGGATTTCCCGCAGTTTCGTGAGCCCGAAGGCCAGCAGTTCCTCCTCCATCGCCAGGGGGACCGGTGCGGTGCTGAAGAGGCGCTGGGTCAGGGAGGGGAGGGCGGCCTCGGTGTATTCCCGGAGGCGCTGGTCGTCGGGTTTCTGGCGCTCGGCGGCGCCTCGGACCAGCATCCGGGCGATGGGGAACAGGTCGCCGGGGAAGGCCCAGCCCTGTTCCAGCAGCATGTGGGCGTCGAAGAAGTCCCGGTAGCGTTGCTGGGACTCGGCAATGGCGTCCCAGGCCCTGGCCTTCTCGGGGTCCTGGATGAAGAGCCGGAGGGCCGCCTCCAGGTCGGCCTTCCTGCGCATCAGGGCCGGGTCCAGCAGGGCCCGCCACATGCCCAGGACGGCCTTGTAGGAGTTCTCCACGAAGAAGAGGTTCTCCCGGGCCTCCCGGCGGGCCTCGGGGGATCGGCGTCCATACTGGGTCAGGAGCCCCCGGAGTTCTGCCAGGCGGAGCAGGCGGGTGGGGTAGGCCACGTCGCGCAGGAACTCCAGTTCCGCGACCGTCAGGAGACGCTGGGTCCGGCCCGGATGACCCGACACGAAGGTCAGGTCCCCCTCCCGGGGGGCCTTGTTGCTGAACCGGAACCAGGCCGGGGACCGGAGGGGCTTGCCGTCCTGGTAGACCCGGAGCATCGCCATGTCCAGGTCATACCGCGGGAAGGTGAAGTTGTCGGGGTCGCCGCCGAAGAAGGCGATGCGGAACTCCGGGGCGAAGACCAGACGCACGTCCTGGTAGCGCTGGTAGCGATAGAGATGATAGGCACCGCCATGAAAGAGAGTCACCACGTCGCAGCGCCAGGCGCCGTTCTGGGCGCACTCGGCCTCGATGCGGGTCATCTCGGCCTTCTGGGCCTCGCTGAAGGCCCCGCCCTCCTTGCCCGCGGTGGCCTGGGCCAGGCGGTCCGTGACGTCCCGGATCTCCACCAGGACGTTGACCTCGATCTCGGGGCATTTCACTTCCTGGTCCCGGCTGGCGGCCAGGAAGCCCGTCTCCATGTAGTCCTTCTCCGGCGTCGAGACCTGGTGGATGCAGGAGGAGGCGCAGTGGTGGTTGGTCAGCACCAGGCCCTCCGGGGAGACGAAGGACCCGCTGCAACCTCCGGCGAGCCGGACGGAGGCCAGGCGGGCCTTCTCCAGCCAGCGGGCATCCGGGGCGAAGCCGTAACGGGACTTCACGAGGTCCGAGGGGAAGTCGTTGAAGAGCCACATCCCCTCGTCGGCCCGGGCCAGGAGCGGGCAGAGGAGGATCATCAGGCACGTCGCGGTCGCTCGCCTCATGGAGGCACCTCCCGGTCCATCAGACGGCGCGGACTCTATCCCGAGGCCCGCTGACTGGCAAGGGACGGTGGACGTTGATGGCGGCCCGGCGGGTGCCCTTTGAGGTCCCTGGGGCGGGAGCGCGGACACCCGGCGGCGATACGGGAACTCCCATGGTGGTCCGGGTCGGTGATCTCCCCCTTGAAAGGGGCGGGGCTGGCCGCGTATGCTGCCGCCGGAACCAGGCAACCCCGGCGACGGGGGCGGAGGACGACCATGCGACGCGCAGTGTGGGGACTGGGGCTGCTGCTGGCCCTGGGTTGTGGGGGTGGCAACGGCGGGTCCTCGGACCCGGGCCCTGCCGACGTGCCGCAGGGACAGGACCTGCCCCGGGTCGATGTCCAGATCGACGAGGGCGGCACCGACGCGACGGTCCCTGAGGACACGCCCGGCAGCGACCTCTCGACGGGCTACGGTCGGCGCATCGAGTTCCTGGTGGATGTGATGTTCCCCCAGGCGGTGCCGGCAACCCAGAAGTACACGATCCGGGTTCGCGTGGTGGACAACGAGACGAACCAGGGGGTCCGGGCGGCGGCGGTCCAGTTCCGCATCGTGAAGTGCGAGGAACTGGCCGGCGAGGAGATCCTGGAGTACGACGGGACGATGACCACCTCCGCAGCCATCACCGATGAGAACGGACGCGCCGACGGGGTCTTCCAGGCCGGCGAGTCCACCGAACTGGTCTACACGGTGCAGGTCGAGACGGAGGATGCGAGCCCGGCGACGATCCAGCTGGTGGTCCGGGCGATGGACTGCGCCAGGTTGCTGGTGAAGGGCGACTGGGCCGGGTCCCTGTCCCCGGCGGCCTCTCTCCGGGTCACCGTGCTGCCTGGGGACCGGACCTGCGACTCCCTGGAGGTGGGCAACCTGCCGAACCCGGTGGCCCAGGAGGTGGGCAATGACTTCCAGGCAGGCGTCGAGATCCCCTGCGTGCCGCTGGACCAGACCTGGACGATCTTCGCCGAGGCCCAGGAGATCTGCCCCTTCGCGGCGGGGTGCCTGGAGGGGGTTCACAGCGGCGGCAAGGACGAGGTGACCGAGGCGACCGTCTCGTTGACCGGCGTCGAGGTCTCGCTGGCGGGGTCGTTCGACGTGAGCCACAATTGGAAGTTCCAGGAGGCCTTCCCGGCCTGCCAGTCCCCGGTGCAGAGGTGCGGGAGCGGGTCCCTGGACTTCCCCGGTCGGGTCTGCTGCTTCCTGGAGTCCATCGAGCGACTCTTCCGGTCCGATGGCGAGGCCGTGGTGCAGGGATTGATCAGCGCCGCCGCCGGTGCCGTCGCCGGGCACGAGGCGGATTTCGAGACGGCGGTCCGGGCCGCCGTGGCTGCCCAGGTGACCTCGAGGCTGCCGGCCTGGGCCGCCGACTATGCCACCGTGGGGCCCAAGGCTCTCCAGGCCGTCCGGAGCGTCAATGTCACCTCCACGATGAAACTGGAGGCCTCGTCGACCGAAGGCGTCTTTGACGGGTCCGAGACCTGGAAGGCGTACCTGCTCTACTGGAAGACCGGCTGCGACCCCCAGGACCCTCAGTACTACCTCTGCGGCAAACTGACCTACGGGATGGACCGCTTCGGGGGGCTCGCGTACTCGCCGGCCATTCCGAAGTCCACGATGACCGTCCGCCGGGGCCAGGGGAACCTGCTGGAGGTGCTGGAACACGAGGTCCAGATGAACCCCGGGCGCCTGCTGGTCTTCGTGGCCAGCGACATCGCCGCACGGGCCCTCACCGGCGGCACCATCCGGGACGGGATCTACAAGGACGGCCAGGCGACCGACGTGGCCTCGGCCTTCCGGCTCACCGTGAACTGCGACGACCTCGCCGCCGACCTCTGGCCCCGGGTTCAGGGGTGGTATGGCAGCGGCCAGGCGGGCCTGAAGACCCTGTGCACCCAGGGGGTCACCGAGGCCCTCCGGCCCTTCAACGAGGCCCTCTCGGCCGTCACCGCGACAACGAGCCTCCGCTGGACCGGCACGGCCACCTGGAGCGACCAGAACTGCGACCTGACGGGGGACCGCTTCTCCGAGGGGGCCGAGACCGGCACCGTGAACGCCCCGGGCGGTGACCCGATCGCCCTGACCGGTGCGTTTACGGCCAACCGGCAGTAGCCCCGGATCCCCGGTGGCCCGGGCAGATCGTCAACGATCCAGCGGGTAGAACAGGAAGGCGATGAAGCCGAGGATGGCGAAGACGCCTGCCGCCGCCCCGCTCAGGATGATGCCCAGCGGGGAGTCCTCGGTGTAGCCGAAGGCGTGGAACAGGGCCCCGAGGGCCAGCATCACCAGTCCCATCGCGATCTTCTGGATCAACCCCTCCATGCCGTTGTACATGGCCTCTCGGCGGTAGCCGGTCCGCTCGATGTCGTGGTCCATCACGTCGGCCAGGATGGTCCGGGGGACCACCAGGCCCAGGGCCATTCCCGGTGCCAGCAGGAAGCAGACGACCCCCATGTGCCAGCGGGCCGAGACTCCCGGGACGTGCCCGACCAGGGAGACTGCCGGGAGCAGCACCGCGAACCACGCCAGGGAAATCAGGTAGAGCTGCCGGCGCTTGTAACGGCGCGAGAGGACGTTGGCCAGGGGGGCCCAGGCGGCGGTCAGCAATGCCAGGCCCACCAGGATCAGGCCCGCCACCAGGTCCCCGTCGGCCGGGTCGTCCACGAGGGCGGTGTTGGAGATGTAGGGCAGGGCTGCCTCGATCAACTGGAAGGAGGCCATCAGCAGGGCCCCGGAGATGATGTAGGGAACGAAGGCGGGGTTCCGGAGGGTCTCGAGGGCCGCCCGGAACAGGCCGAAGGGGACCTCCTTGTCCGCCGAGTGGGGCGGCTCCCGGACCAGGAACAGCAGCGGGAGGAAGGCCGCGACGGTCAGCACCGCTCCGACGACCCCGGCCAGCTGGAAGCCGTTGTCCAGGGGGATTCCCAGGAACCGGTGGCCTCCGGCCAGCAGGAAGGAGGCCGCGCCGAAACCGGCGAAGGCGAAGATCTGGGCCGGTGCGTTGAAGATGGTCATCCAGGCCGAGACCCGGACCCGGTCCTGGCCGTCCTGCCAGACCTCCGGCATCAATGCCAGGTAGGGATTCACCACCACGGTGAAGGAGACGTGGAGCATGCCGAGCATCAGGGCCAGCCAGAGCCCGTTCAGGTGCAGGCCGAAGGAGTCGGTGACCCACCAGACCGCGTCCCCGGTGTGATCCAGGGGAAACCAGACCAGCAGGAAGGACAGGGCCATGAAGAAGAGGCCCCATCGGATGAAGGGGATCCGGCGTCCTGCCGGGTGTCGGCTCCGGTCGGACCAGAAGCCGACCAGGAAGTCCATGATCCCGGCCACCAGCATGACCCCGAAGGAGACCGCCCCGAAGATCAGCGGACTGACCAGCGTCGGCCGGTCCGGCTCGTTGGGGCAGTACACCCGCATCAGCCAGATCCCGACCGCCAGCAGCAGGAATCCCGTGGGGAAGTTCCCGGCACTGTAGGCAATGACCGCGGCGGTTCCCGGACGGGGCCGCCTGGGGGTGTCAGAAGCCTCGGAATCGGTCATGGTCGCCTCCTGGGGTCACGCCTGGGCGCCGGACCTCGGGCGCCGGTGGCCAACCATACACGGAAATCGTCGACGCTCCCATCCCATCGCTCGAGGACCCGATCCGAGGTCAGGAGGGCAGACGGCCCACTCGCAGACCCAGAGGCCACCGGACGGTCCGCTCCTCCCGAGGGTCGCCCCAGAGGGCCCGGAGGCGGGGCTCCAGGTCCTCGAGGGGGTTGCGTCCCAGGGCCCGGGTCGCCCGGCGGGTTGCCGACCAGGTGGCCAGATAGCCCGCCAGGTGCCCGAGGTCCCACCGGGCCGTCATCTCGAACGACGGGGGCGTGATCTCGTCGAACGGAAAGGGCAACCGGGCGTAGCCCCCCTCGACCACTCGCCGGTCCATGGGCCAGTAGGGTCCCACCACGCGGTCGTAGAAGTCCTCGACCAGGGCGTCGATGTCCGGACGGATCTGCGCCCGGGTGTAGCACCAGGCCGCCAGGACGGCCCCTGGACGCCCGACCCGCCGGACCTCCCGGTAGAAGCGATCCAGGTCGAACCAGTGCATCGCGACGGCGACCGTGACGAGATCCACCGTGGCCGAGGGCAGCCCGCTGTCCTCGGCAGGTGCGACGAGATATCTGACCCGGGGGTGGGGCACTGCGTGGGCAATCTGCATGGGAGAGGGGTCGGTGGCCAGCACCGTCTGGAAGAAGGGCGCCAGTCCCAGGGCCGCCTGGCCGGTCCCGGTGCCGCAGTCCCAGGCGGTCTCCCTTCCGGGGGCGATGGAGGCCAGCCAGTGGAAGAGGGACTCGGGATAGACCGGCCGGTAGCGGGCATAGTCCTTCGCCATGTCCCCGAAGTGGTCTTCAAAGGCGACAGGACTCCCCATCGGACAGCGCTCCGGTTGTCCCGCTCGGCCAGCCGCGCAGAGCATCGCCGTCCGCCGGAAAGTTTGTCAATGGGGCATTTTCCGGTTGATCTCCGTTCGTGGCCTGGGTAGAAGGGGCAGGCCGTCGCCTCCGCGACGGATCGGGTCTCACGCAACAGGAGGGCTCCATGGGCGACCGGGAGGTCTGGCTGGGGGACGAGGCCGTTGCGATGGCGGCGGTCCACGCGGGGATCAGCGGAGTCTATGGCTACCCCGGGACCCCTTCGACGGAGATCTTCGAGGCGGTGGAGGCGGTGGCCCTCCGGGAGGGGATTCACGCCCACTGGTCCGCCAACGAGAAGGTCGCCTACGAGGAGGCCCTGGGGATGTCCTTCGCCGGGCGCCGGTCCATCGTGACGATGAAGCACGTGGGCCTCAACGTCGCCGCCGACGCCTTCATGAACTCGGCGGTCACCGGCGTCCACGGCGGCCTGGTCCTCACCGTGGCCGACGACCCGGGCATGCACTCGTCCCAGAACGAGCAGGACTCCCGCTACTACGCCCACTTCGCCCTGGTGCCCTGTCTGGAACCGGCGGACCAGCAGCAGGCCTACGAGATGACCCGGGAGGCCCTCGACCTCTCGGAGGCCGTCGGCCTGCCGGTGGTGCTGCGGCTGGTGACCCGGCTGGCCCACAGCCGCGCGTCGGTCCTCCCGGGGCCCCGGGTCCCTCAGAAACCGCTGGACGTCTGGCGGGACCCCATGACCTTCACGCTGCTGCCCCAGAACGCCCGGATCCAGTACCGGAGACTGACCGAGAAGCAGGCGGACCTGCTGCACCGGTCCGAGACGTCCCGCTGGAACGTGCTGTCCGACGGACCCCGCCATGACCGGGGGTTCCTGGTGAACGGCATCGCCTGGAACTACCTGATGGAGGCCTTCGGCGGGGAATGCCCCCACCCGGTGCTGCGCATCGGCCAGTACCCCGTGCCGGTGGACCTGATGCGGTCGCTGGTGGAGAGGGTCGAGGAGGTGGTGGTGGTCGAGGAGGGCTATCCGTTCCTCGAGGAGCGCCTCCGGGGCATCGTGGGGATCCCGGGGAAGGCCATTCGAGGGAAACTGGACGGGACGCTGCCCCGGACCGGGGAACTGAACCCGACCATTGTTGCGGCGTCCCTTGGCCTGCCGGTGGCCCAGGGCCTCCGGCCGACCCTGGGGGAGGTCCCCGGGCGGCCCCCGACCCTGTGTCCCGGATGTTCCCACACCGATTCCTTCCTGGAGGTCCGGGAGGCCATGAAGCCCTATGGGGACCTGCGGGTCTTTTCGGACATCGGGTGCTACACGCTGGGCTTCTACTCGCCGCTCAACGCCATCCATTCCTGTGTGGACATGGGGGCCAGCATCAGCATGGCGGCCGGAGCGGCCCACGCCGGGGCACGGCCGGTGGTCGCGGCGATTGGCGACTCGACCTTCGCCCACTCGGGGATCACCCCGCTGCTGACGGCCATCCGCCAGAACGTGGACTTCACCGTTGTGATCCTGGACAACGGCACCGTCGCGATGACCGGCACCCAGAAGACCCTGGCCACCGGAGAGGACCTGGATCGCATCGTGCTGGGTCTGGGCCTGGACCCGGACCACCTGAAGGTGATCGAGCCCCACAAGATGCGGGCCGAGGAGCAGGTGGCCATCATCCGCCGGGAGATCGAATACCCCGGGACCTCGGTGATCATCGCCCGCCGGGCCTGCGTACAGGCCCTCCGGCGCGGGGTGGTCTGAGGCCTGAAGGAGGAGATGCAGCGATGAAGACGGACATCATCCTGTCGGGGGTCGGGGGCCAGGGCATCCTGACGATCGCCTTCGTGCTGGACAACGCGGCGCTGTCCCGGGGACTGCACTTCAAGCAGGCCGAGGTCCACGGGATGTCCCAGCGGGGCGGAGCGGTCTATTCCTACCTGCGCATCGCGGATCGCCCCATCTGGAGCGACCTGGTGCCCGAGGGCCAGGGGGACATGATCCTGAGCGTCGAGCCCCTGGAGGTGCAGCGCTACCTGCACTACCTGTCCCGGGAGGGGGTCGTCATCAGCAACACGGCGCCCCACAAGAACATCCCCGACTATCCGGAGGAGGCGGCCGTGTTGTCGGCGCTCCTGGACCTCCCCCGCTGCGTGCTGGTCGATGCGGCGGCCATCGCCGCGGCCGGGCGGCAGCCCAAGGCCCAGAACATGGCCATGGTGGGCGCGGCGACGCCGTTCCTTCCCTTCGACCTGGCGGACTACGAGCCCTTCGTGCGCCGGCTCTTCGAGGCGAAGGGGGAGGCGCTGGTCCAGGGGAACCTCGCGGTGCTCCGCATGGGCTGGAACGTGGGCCGGACCGTGCAGCAATTGCTGACCCAGGGGGTCCCGACGCGACAGGTGAACTCCTTCCTCCTGCGGGTCACGCCCGAGACGGTGGACCCCGATCGGGCCAACGAGGTGGCCGTCGCGCTCCATGGCCCCGGTGCCGAGGCCTTCCTGCAGGAGGCCGGTGGCAAGATGCCGTTGGACGCGGCGCTGGCACGCTGCCGCTGAGGCCCTGCTTCCGCTGGAATCCATGGAGGACATGATGGCCTGGACGGAGTCGTTCATCGAGGCGCTGGACCGCGCCGCCGCGGAGGGTCGGGACACGCTGCTGGAGCCGGAACTCTATGCCCTGCTCCGCCAGGGCGGCGTGGACACACCGGACTTCTTCACGGTCCCAGGGCCCGAGGAGGCCCTTCCCAGGATCCTCCCGGGGGACCGGGTGGTGGTGAAGGTGGTCTCGCCCCGGATCACCCACAAGACCGAGATGGGGGGCGTGAAGGTGACGGCGAATCGCCCCGAGGCCATCCGGGAGGCCGTCCGGCAGGTCCTGGCCAACGTTCGGGAACGAGGCGGAGACGACCTGGCCGCCTCGGTCCGGGAGGTGCTGGTCTCGGAGTTCGTGCCCGGATCGGCCGCCCTGGGGGGACAGGTCTTCCTGGGGATGCGGCATACGCCGGACTTCGGGCCGGTCCTGGCGGTGGGCTTCGGGGGGCTCGACGCAGAGGAACTGGCCGCGGCCTTTGGCCCGGGGGAGGGGACCCTGCTGGGGTCGCCGCTGCTGACCCCCGTGGAGGCGTGGGGGCGGCGCCTGGAGGATTCCTACCTGGGACGGCGCCTGGCCGGCCGGAGTCGGGAGGCCCTCCAGAGTGCCTCGCCCGAGGCCCTGGGGAGGGCGCTGGCCTTCTTCGAGGCCCTGGCCCGGGAGGTGTCGATGGCGCCAGGAGGCCGGTGGACCATCGCCGACTTCGAGGTGAATCCCTTCTTCGGGCTGGGGGACCGCCTGGTGGCGGTGGACGCCTTCTGCCGCTTCCGGCCCAGGGACCCTGAGGGCCGGCCGGCGGACCTCGCGGGGATCCGGACCCTGCTCCGACCGAGGACGGCGGCGATCTACGGCGTCTCTGCGAAGGACGTGAACCCCGGCCGCATCATCCTGCGGAACCTGATCCGGGAGGGCTTTCCCCGGGCGGACATCCGGGTGATCCGCGGGGACGTGGCGGAGGTGGACGGGGTCGCCTGCTGCCCGTCGCTGACGGACCTGCCCTGGAGGGCGGACCTGGTCGTGGTGGCCGTCTCGGCGGCGCAGGTGCCGGGGATCCTCGGGGAGGCCATCGCGACGGGAAAGGCCGCGGGCATGGTCCTGATCCCCGGCGGCATGGGGGAGACCGAGGAGGGCCAGGAAGCGGACCAGGCGGCCCGGAGGGCCCTCCGGGAGGCCCGGGAGGCGGGGCGTCCGGCGCCGGTGCTGGTGGGGCCCAACTGCCTGGGGCTCCGGTCCCGGCCGGGACGCTACGACACGCTCTTCATCCCGGAGACGAAACTGCCCCTGCCCGAGGAGGGCGGGCGGCGCAACGTGGCCCTGATCTGCCAGAGCGGGGCCTTCCTGATCACCCGGATCAACGACCTGCCGTTCCTGGACCCCCGGTACGCCATCAGCACCGGCAACCAGATGGACCTGTCCCTGACGGACTTCGTGGAGGCGGTGCTGGAGGAGCCGGAGGTCGAGGTGCTGGGGCTCTACATCGAGGGCTTCCAGCCCGGCGACGGCCTGCGGCTGGCCCGGTCCATCCGGCGGGCCCGCCTCCTGGGCAAGGACGTGCTGGCCTACAAGGGCGGGCGCACCGCCGAGGGGCGCACGGCGACGTCGAGCCACACCGCGAGCATCAGCGGGGACTACGCCGCCTGCGCCGCGATTCTGCGGGATGCCGGGGCCTACGTCGCCGAGTCCTTCGAGGAGTTCAACCTGATCCTGTCGATGATGAGCCAGATGCGGGACACCGAGGTCCGGGGGATGCGCCTGGGCTGCCTCTCCAATGCAGGCTTCGAGACGGTGGGGATGGCCGACGCCCTGCTGCAGCGGCCCCGGTTCCGCCTGGGGCAGTGGTCCGAGGAGGGACGGCGGCGGGTTCAGGGCATCCTGGAACGGCATCGCCTGACGGGGATCGTGAACCTGCGCAACCCCCTGGACATCACGCCGATGGCCGGGGACCAGGCCTACGCCGACTGCCTGGAGGCCATGCTGCTCGACGAGGGGATGGACGCGGTGGTGGTCGGCGTGATCCCGCTGACCCCGGCCATGAAGACCCTGCCGCCGGGGGTGGACCCGAATGGGCGGGATCGGGTGGACGCCCCCGGGGCCCTGCCGGACCTCTTCCCGCCGCTGGTCCGCCGCCACCGAAAGCCCGTACTGGTGACGGTCGATGCGGGGCCCCTCTACGACCCGCTGGTCCACGCCTTGCGGGCGAAGGACCTGGTCGTGGGCCGCAGCGTCGACTCGGCGATGCGGGCCTTCCAGCGCTACCTGGCCTGGCGTCTGGCGCCCATCCCCCGCGCCGAGGCCTGATCCCCGGGACCTCCCCGCCATCGCTCCCGAACGGATTGGCCGTCGTTGGGGAATCGTGGATACTTCGCGATCATGGCCGGAAATCGAGGTGGTGCCATGGAGGAGGCTTCGAGGGACCAGGTGAGGCGCCTGGCGGAACGGGTCCGGAATGCCTCGGTCCCCGGGCGGACCGAGGCAGGACCGCATCCCCTGATCGTGCTGGGCGATCCCGCGACGGATGCCGAGTGGCAGGCTCTGCAATGGGCCCTGGAGGGTTTTCCAGGTCCGGTGTTCGTTGTCTCCCAGGGGAACCGGGAGCACCCGGGGTGGAAGAAGACGGCTTCCAGGACCGCCGGTGGCTTGAGGTTCCTGGACCCGCGACAGGAACGGGATCTGGTGTCCTTCTGGGCCCGAGTGACCCGGTCGGCAGGAGGATACCTCCCGGTGCTCCTCTTTCGGGGCGACGAGGCATCGGAACGTCAGGCCCTCCTGGCACAGGAACTCGGCCTCAAGGTGGCAACCCTGGTCCGCAGTACCGGCGAGGAGCCGACAGGTTCTGAGGCCCAACCGGGTGCCTGGTTGCCCCTTCCCCTGGACCAGGCGGTCCTCTGGTGCTTTCTCCGCGGGCCCGCTCCCCGGTTGCCGGATGACCTGCGCCAGCGCCTGGGTCGGCTCCTGCATGAGTCCTACGTGAACGAACGCCTGGCCGAGGGGGCCTTGCCCGAACCCTCCCTGGCCCCCTGGGAGGACCTGCCCGCGGACCTGCGGGAGTCGAACTGCCGTCAGGCCGAGGACATGCACCGGAAACTGGAATTGCTGGGATGGCGCATTGTCCCCTTGTCGGAGGGTGGGCAGGGGCTCGACCTGTCGGATGGGGACGTGGAGTGGCTGGCGGTCATCGAGCATGGCCGATGGGTGATCGAGCGGCTGCTGGCCGGCTGGCGCTGGGGGCCCGCGAAGGATGTGGCCGCAAGGCTTTCTCCCTACCTGGTTCCGTTCCTGGAACTGGACGAGCCGAATCGAGAGAAGGATCGGCAGGCGGTCCGGAAGATCCCGGACCTGCTCGAGGCGGGCGAATACGGGGTCCAGCGCCCCTCTCTGGAATCGGGGTCCGGGCGGCAGGGGCTCCGGCGCTGGATTCCGTGGCTTCGCGTCACCTGGCCCCTGGTCCTCGCCGGGATGTTCCTGACCTCCTTCCTGCTGGGCCTGGAGGGATTTCGGCGTCAGGCCTGCGAGATGTCCAAGGGGCAGGAGTGTGACTTCTTCCGATCGGCCGCCTTCTTCCAGACCATCCAGCTCTTCGGCCTGGAATACAACGGCAGTGCGACACCCAATTGCTTCCTGAACTTCGCGCGATTCCTCGCTCCGTTCACTGCCCTGGCGACCGCGGTGGCCGCGTTCGTGGACCTCTTTTCCCAGCGACTTCGCCTGTTCTGGGCCACGGCCCGCAAGGGTCACGTGGTGGTCTGCGGCCTGGGGGAGACCGGCTACGGCCTCGCCGACCGCTACCGGAAGAAGGGGGATCGGGTGGTGGCGGTGGAACTCGACGGGGAATGCGACTTCATTGCTCCCTTGAGGACCTCCGGTGGGGCGGTGGTCGTCGGAGATGCGATGGAGACTCCGGTGCTGGAGATCGCCCGGACCCGGTCCGCGCGACTGGTCGTGACGGCAACGGGCGATGGTGCGGCGAACCTGGCGATTGCCCGGAACGTCGCGGAGATGCTTGGACGGAGCGGCCGTGGGGACTGCCGGGTGATCGCCCACGTGGCCGACGACTACCTGCTGGCGTTCTTTCGGGGGTCGATTCTGGGGGGGGCGACCCTGGCCTCCGATCGAGGATCGACGGGCCCCCAGGTGGACTGCGTCAACCTGTTCGACCATGCGGCGGAACGTCTCGTCTGGGACCTGGACTTCCGGAAGGTGGACCGGACGCGCCTGGCGATCGTCGGGACCGGGTGGATGGGCCGGTCCCTGATCGTCCGGGCCGCCCATGCCTGGTTCTGGAGGCACTGGTGGGATCCCGGGGAGGAGCGGTTCCGCGAGGCTGGGCCGCGACTGCGGATCACGATGGTGGATCGGGAGGCAAACCGGGTGAAAGACCTGCTGACCACCCGATATCCGGCCCTGGCAGCGGTGACCGACCTTGAGGCCGTGGACGCAGACGTGGAGACGGGCGCGTTCTATCGCGACTTCCTGGAGCCATTGACCTCCCAGGGGGATGACCCCCCGCTGGTCTTTGTCTGTCTGGGCCATGACACCCAGAGCCTCCTGACCGCGAAAGTGGTCCATGATGGCCTGCATCACCGCTTCCCGGGAATGGCAACCACGGTGATGGTCACCGGATTGGGGGGAGTGGCGCGCCTGGCGGAGAAGGAGAAGGGCCGGGGCCCGGGCATCCGCTTCTTTGGGCTGCGGGAGGAGGCGTGCCGACCCGAGGTGTTCGAGCAGGCTCCCTACGAGGGCATCGCGAGGGAGTTCCATCAGGTCTATCTGCGGCACGAGATGCAGGCCCATCGGTACAACCCCGCCCGGGCCTCCCACCAGCCGTGGTGCCGCCTGCCGGCCAGTTACCGGGACTCGAACCACCGGCTGGCACGACATGTTCCCGTCAAACTGCAGGCGGTGGGCTGCACGCTGGTCCCCCGGTTCGACTGGAGGCAACCGTGGCTCCAGTTCTCGGACGGCGAGGTCGAGACGCTGGCCCGGATGGAGCATGACCGGTGGCGGACCCAGGACGCCGGTCCCGGGCACTCGGCCAATGTGGCCTGGGAACGACTCCAGGAATCGGACCGGGATCGGGCCCGGCACATGATCCGGCAGCATCCCCTGGTGCTGGCCAAGGCGGGATTCAACATCGAGCGGATAGCAGCACACCATCGGCCATTCCCGGGGTGATATCGCAGGCGTCCGAAAACGGGTCGGTCACTCCCAGATGCCCGGCAGGCGGTGGCCGCAGTGGCGGCATCGGCCGGCCGTGAGGTCCATCCGCGTCACCGTGAACCATGTTCGGTCCACCACGGCCTTGCCACAGCCGGGGCACACGGTGGTCGCATATCCGCCAGGGATGTTGCCCTCGTACACGAAGGACAGTCCCTCGGCCCGGGCTGCCTCCCGGAGAACGGCCAGGGTGTTCCGAGGCGTCGGGGGCCGGTCCCGCATCCGGTGGTCGGGGTGGAAGGCCGAGAGGTGCAGGGGCGTCCCGGCCCCCAGGTGATCCCGGATCCAGGCCGCCTCCCGCCGCATCTCCTCGGGGGTGTCGTTGAGGCCGGGGATCACCAGCGTGGTGACCTCCAGGAAGACCCCCTGGCGCACCAGGGCCTCGAGGGTCTTCAACACCGCCGGGAGGCTTCCGCCGCAGTGCTGCCGGTAGAAGTCGTCGTCGAAGGACTTCAGATCCACGTTCGCCGCATCGACGTCCCGGTAGACCTCCGGGAGGGCCTCCGGCGTGATGTAGCCGTTGGTCACCATGACGACCTTGAGTCCCTGCCGGCGGGCCAGCGCCGCGGCGTCCATCACGTATTCCGCCTGGATCGTGGGCTCGTTGTAGGTGAACGCGATGGAGGGGCACCGGTGTCGCTCCGCCAGCCCCACCAGCCGGGTCGGAGAGACCGGTTCCTGGGCCGGCATCGACGGGGCCCGGGAGAGGGACCAGTTCTGGCAGAAGGCGCAGGTCAGGTTGCACCCGGACGTCCCGACCGAGAGGACCGGGGTGTCCGGGAGCACGTGGTAGAGGGGCTTCTTTTCGATGGGGTCCAGGTTCACCGCCTTCAGGTGGCCGTAGACCCGGCTGAACAGGACCCCGCCCCGGTTGGTCCGGGCCCCGCAGCGACCGGCCCCGCCGTCCGGCAGCAGGCACCGGGCCGGGCAGAGATGACAGCGCACCGACAGGCCGTCGGCGGGTTCCCAGAACCGGGCTGGCGCCAGGTCTTCCATGGTCAATAGGCCCCGAAGGACCCCTCCCGGGACAGGACGCGAATCACCCGCCGGAGCGACCCGGCGGCCAGCAGGAATGATAGCAGGGCCCAGAGGACCAGCATCGCGAGGTGGTCCCACAGGTCGGCCAGGGGCGCGCCCGACAGGAAGGCCCGGCGCAGTCCCTCGACCGCGTGGGTCATCGGCAGGGACCAGGCGACCGGCTGGAGGGCCTCCGGGAGCGCCGAGACGGGATAGACGATGCCGCCGAAGAGGAAGGAGATGCCCCCGACCGCCGCGGTGATGGGGTCGGCCTGCTTGAGGTAGAGCGTCAGGGCCGCCGAGGCGATCCCGATGCCGGCGAAGGCCGCGATCATGGCCGCCAGGAAGACCAGCACCGACAGGACATTGACTGCTCCGAGGTCGGCCCCGAAGGCCAGAACCCCCAGGGCCAGGTAGAGGACCGCCCGGATCGTGGTCCAGGCGTAAGGCCACAGGGCGCTGTAGCACAGGATGCGGAAGGGCGAGGTGGGGGTCGCGAGCATCGCCTCCAGGGTGCCCATCAACTGGGCCATCCGGACCTGCTGGGCGAAGGACCGCATCGAGACCCACATGTAGTCCAGGAAGGCGACACCGACCAGGGCGAAGGTGAAGTAGTCGGTCCCGTAGGCCGTCACCGAGGGCGGGGGCGCGGCGGCGATCATCCGGTTCGTGAAGAACAGCGCGATCAGGCTGCTGAAGAGGGCGCCGATGTCATAGAGGAACCCGAACTTGTAGGACCACCGGAACAGGAAGTCCCGGCGCAGGAAGGCCCAGGCCCGGCTCGCCTCCAGGGACCATTGGCTCATCGCGGGTCCCTCCCCGGCCGATCCTCCCGAAAGAGGGAGTCCAGCACCGGCTGGACCTCCCGGAAGGTCCCGTCGGCCACCAGCCGCCCCCGGTCCATGGCCAGCACCCGGTCCGAGAGGGCCTCGACCTCCTCCACCTGGTGACTGGCCCAGAGGACCGTGACCCGCTGGCTTCGGGCCAGGTCCTCCCGGACCAGGCGATGGACCCGGGATCGGAGGCGGGGGTCCAGGCCCCGGCTGACCTCGTCCAGCAGCAGCAAACGAGGGCGATGCAGCAGGGACCGGGCCAGGGCCAGGCGCTGCCGCATGCCGTCGCTGTAGGACAGGACCTGCCGGTCGGCCACGTCGGCCAGTTCCAGTTCCTCCAGCAGGTCGGCGATGCGCCGGTCCCGGACTGGCCCGTGCAGTCCCGCCAGGGTCCCGAAGAAGCGGAGATTCTCGCGGCCCGAGAGACGCAGGAAGAAGGATCGGCCCTCGGTGATGCAGTAGCCCACCTGCTGCCGGACCTCCCGGGGGGATCGCTCCGGGTCCCGTCCCAGCACCCGGAGGACCCCCGCCGTGGGCAGCAGCAGGCCCGCCAGCAGTTTCAGCAGGGTCGTCTTCCCGGCCCCGTTGGGGCCCATCAGGGCGACCAGGCTTCCGGCGGCGATCGTGAGGTCCAGGTCTTCGATGGCCCGCACCGGGGTGCGCCGGAACCGTCCCCGGATCATGGCCCCCCAGGTGAGGGGCGGCAGGTAGTCCTTGCACAGCCCCCGGGCCTCGACCGCTGCCTCGGTCATGGCCTCCTCCGGTGGTCCAGGAAGCGCTCCAGCAGCACCGCCGCGGCCAGGGCGTCCCGGCGCCCTGTTCGTCGCAGTCGCCGCGGGTCCCCTCGGCGTCCCCCGGCCTCTTCGAGCCGCAGGTCCGCCTCGAAGGACGTCAGGGCCTCGTCGAAACGGAAGACCGGGAGGGGGCCGATGGCCTCCAGGCGGTCCGCCAGGGCGTGGGCCGCCCGGGCCCGAGGCCCCTCGGTGCCGTCCATGTTTCTGGGGATCCCGACCAGCAGCGCCTCGGCCTGGAGGGCCGCCGCCTGGGCCAGCAACCGCTCGGCGAGGTCCGGGCCCCGCCCGACCTCGATCGCCCCCGCCGGGGTCACCACCGACTCCGAGGGGTCGCAGGTCGCCAGCCCACAGCGGACCGTGCCGGAGTCGATGGCCAGGAACCGCATCTCGCCTCCCTGCTACCAGGCGAAGGGCCATCCGTGCTGGCGGATCGCCAGCAGGTCCATGGCCAGGGCCGCGGCCCAGTGGACCGCCACCCCGAGCCAGAAGGACCCGTGGCGCAGGGCCAGGAAGCCCAGCACCAGGCCCGTCAGGATCGCCGCATAGGACTCGGCGGCGGGCTTTCCGTAATGGCTCATCACGTAGGGGGTCACCATGACCAGGATCCCCAGGTCCCCGATGTGCCGTCGCAGTCCGAAGACCACGAACCCTCGCCAGTATCCCTCGCCGCTGACGAAGACCAGCCCGTAGAAGGCCTGGTAGATCAGGAAGTCCAGGACCGGGACCGCCCCGTCCCGCAGGATCGCCTCGCCGCAGAAGGGGTAGCGCTGCTGGAAGGACGGCATCCCCGCCGCATGGGCGATGAAGGGGATCACCGCCAGCCACAGCAGGCCATAGGCCCAGGTGTACTCGAACCGCCGGGGCAGGCGGAACCCGTAGTCCCCGGGCGACCGGCGCAGCACGAGGCGGATCAGCGCCAGGGGCAACAGCAGCCGGAGCACCACCGACGACAGGGCGAAGTAGAAGAACGGGTAGAGGTGTCGCAGGGGCAGGTCCGGAGGCACCAGGGGCTCCAGGTATTGCTGGTAGAACCCCGATCGCCCGAAGTACCAGAAGGTCGTCATCACCAGGGGGATCGACAGGAGCACGACCGCCGCCTCGAAGGGGACCGCCCGGGCCGCCTCCCGGGCCTCCCGCAGGTGCAGCAGGTCCCCGAGGCGCCCCAGTCGGAATCGGCTGGCGGAGGGCTGGCTCAGAGGAGCATCTCCCGCAGGTGGGGCGAGACCTCGAAGGGACAGCCGGTGGCCTCCCGGACGTCCTCCACGGAGTGTCCCGGCGCGATCTCGACCAGTGTCAGGCCCCCGGGCCCGACGTCCATCACCGCCAGATCCGTGATGATCCGGTGCACGCATCGCCGCCCGGTCAGGGGCAGCGTGCACTGCTCCAGGATCTTCGGCTGGCCCTTCGCCGTGTGCTCCATCGCCACGATCACCCGAGGCACCCCGGCCACCAGGTCCATCGCCCCGCCCATGCCCTTCACCATCTTGCCGGGGATCATCCAGTTGGCCAGGTCGCCGTGCCGGGAGACCTCCATCGCCCCGAGGATCGTCATGTCCACGTGGCCGCCGCGGATCATCGCGAAGGAGTCGGCGCTGCTGAAATAGCAGCACCCCGGCGTCTCGCTGACGGTCTGCTTGCCGGCGTTGATCAGGTCCGGGTCCTCCTCTCCCTCGAAGGGGAAGGGGCCCACGCCCAGCATCCCGTTCTCGCTGTGGAAGGTCACGTCCAGGTCAGGCGACAGGAAGTTGGCCACCAGCGTCGGCAGGCCGATGCCCAGGTTGACCGTGAAACCGTCCCGGATCTCCTGGGCTGCCCGGCGGGCGATCTCCTCCCGTGTCAGCATGGGGTCCTCCTTCAGGCCCGGGGCCTGGTGGTCCGTTTCTCGATGGGTTTCCGGTACTCGGTGCCCTGCAGGATGCGCTGGACGAAGATCGCCGGGGTGTGGACCAGGTCCGGGTCGATCTCGCCCTTGTCCACCAGCACCTCCACCTCGGCGATGGTGATCAGGGCGCAGGTGGCGACCATCGGGTTGAAGTTCCGGGCGGTCTTCCGATACACGAGGTTGCCGCCCCGGTCCCCCTTCCAGGCCTTCACCAGCGCGAAGTCGGCCCGGAGGGCCCGCTCCAGCAGGTACTCCCTGCCGTCGAAGACCCGGGTCTCCCGGCCCTCGGCCCGGAGCGTCCCGACGCCCGTGGCGGTGTAGAAGGCGGGAATTCCTGCCCCTCCGGCCCGGATCGCCTCCGCCAGCGTCCCCTGGGGCACCAGCTCGACCTCCAGGTCCCCCGACAGGAACAACTGCTCGAACCGGCGGTTCTCGCCGACGTAGGAGGCGATGATCTTCCGGACCTGCCCCGCATCGAGCAGGATGCCGAGGCCCTCGCCGTCGATGCCGCAGTTGTTGCTGATGATGGTGAGGTTCCGGACCCCCTTGCGGTGCAGGGCCCGAATCAGGTTCTCCGGGTTGCCGCAGAGCCCGAATCCCCCGACGGCGATCGTGGCCCCGTCGGGGATGTCGGCCACCGCGGCGTCCGCGCTGTCGAAGACCTTTCCCATGAACCCTCCGCGTTGCGGGCCGCGGGGATTCTCCCTCGCCCGGCCCCGCGTCGTCAATCGCCATTGGGGGTCCGGCAGGACTGACCGGTAAAGGGGCCAGGCCTGACTCGGGCATGTTCCCGGCGCGTCGCGGCCCAGATCCGCAGGGATTTGGGCAGACTCCGTCCAGGGGGCTGAGGGTTTGAAGTCCCTGACTCGGCGACCAGACCATGTCTGGCGTGTGGGGGGCGGGTCGCCGAGTCAGATGCCCTTGAAACCACGCTTCGTGGCC
>JAKPOP010000028.1 GCA_029547805.1 Deltaproteobacteria bacterium | reverse complement strand
CCCACCGCGGCCATCAAGAACTACCTCCGGATGATGCAGGACCGGGTCCTGGGCGATGACCTGTCGGCCTACGACCGGCCCATCGAGCGGGCCCTGGTCCGGCTGGACGGCATGCGGAAACTCATCTCGGACCTGCTGGACCTGACGCGGATCGAGTCGGGGAGGAAGGCCCGGAACCTGGTGGACCTCGACCTCCGGGAGGTGGTTCGGGGCTGCGTCGAGGGCGCCCGGGAACTGGCCCAGGCCCGGGGAATCGTCGTGGCGATGCACGGCGAGGGCCCGGTGCCCTTCCGGGCCGACGCGGGCGAGGTGGAGTTGATTCTGAACAACCTGCTGTCCAACGCGGTGAAGTACAACCGGGACCAGGGGCGGGTGGACGTGGGCCTCGAGGATCGGGGGAACGAGGTGGTGATCACGGTGGCGGACACGGGCATCGGCATGACCCCGGAGGAGTGCTCCAGGCTGTTCGGGGAGTTCGTCCGGATCAAGAATGAGAAGACCCGGATGATCGAGGGCAGCGGACTCGGCCTGTCCATCGTCCGGCGTCTGGCCCATCTCTATGGTGGCGAGGTCACGGTGGCCAGCACCCCCGGGGAGGGATCGACCTTCACCGTGAGCCTGCCCCGGACGCCGGTCCCCGGCGGGGGACCCGGATGACCGAGGAGGCCTGGCGGCGACGGGTCCGGCAGCGAGTCCAGGGACCCCTGCACCAGTTCCACCTGACCTGCCCGCCGGGGTTCGAGGAGGAGGCCCGGTCCGACGCTCGGGAGCAGGGACTGGGGGAACCCCAGGTCGTCGGGACCGGGACGCTGGTCTGGTCCGGCCGACTGGAGGACGGGTGGCGGGCCTGCCTGGTGCTCTCCCTGGTGAACCGGGTGCGGGTGGAGGTGGCCTCCGGGAGGGCCGGTGCCCCCGAGGCGGTCTTCCGACTCGCCCTGGGCGTCCCCTGGGAGGCCTGGCTTCCCCGGGAGGCTCCCCTGCGGGTCCAGGGGACGAATCGCCGGTCCCGGCTGTTCGGCAGCGGCTTCCTGGAGCGGGTGGTCTGGGACGCGGTGGACCGACGCTTCCGGGACCTGGGTTGGCCTGGCCCTCGCCGGTGGGACGCCGGACCTGATGCCGAGGATCGGGACGACCCCCGGAGAGTCCCGCTGGGAAGCACCCTGCTGGCTCGCCTGGAGGAGAACCGGCTCACGCTCATGCTGGATCTGGCCGGGGAGCCGCTTCACCGGCGAGGCCTGCGGATCCGGGTCTCGGAGGCCCCCCTCCGGGAGACCCTGGCCCAGGGGCTGCTCCGCCGGGCCGGCTGGGCTCCCGGCCAGACCCTGGTGGAGGGCTTCGCCGGGGACGCCCCGTTCACCGCCGAGGCGGCCGCGTGGGATCGGGGCCTGCCCCCGGGGCGGGGGCGGGCGTTTGCCTTCCAGGCCTGGCCCTCGTTCCGGCCCGCCGCCTTCCGGCATCTGCGCCAGGAGCGGCTGGCCCGGGCGCTCCCGGCGGCCCGATCGCGGTTCGTGGCCATCGACCGATCCCCCGAGGCCGTCGAGGGGGCCCGGGAGCATCTGGAACGGGCGGGAGTCGCCGGGGACGTGGCCCTGGTGACGGGGGACTTCCTGGCCTGGCGTCCTCCGCCGGACCTGGCACCGGGACTCCTGTGCCTGAACCCTCCCTATGGTCTTCGCCTGGGACTCCCGGACCCCCTGGAGTTCTTCCGGCGACTGGGCCGGACGATCCGGACCGGCTGGGCCGGCTGGCGAGTCCTGGTGGTCTGCCCCTCGCCGGCGTACCGGGAGGCCCTGGACCTTCCCACGGCCCTGGACTTCCCGCTGTTCCATGGCGGGCTTTCCGCCCAGGGGGTCCTCGCCGATCTTCGAGGATGACATCGCCCCTGGCCCGAGGCCGGCGGCTGCGGTATCGTGCCCTGGACAGGACGGGGAGGTCCCGATGGGGCGATGGGGATGTCTGGCCGCCGCCGGTGCCCTGCTGGCGCTTTCCTGTTCGGAGGGCGGAGGCCTGATCCCTCCAGCCGACCTTCCGGCCGAGACCCTGGCCGATCTTCCCGGGGAGACCCCGTCCGGGACCGATGGAGGGCCGGAGGCGATCCCCGAGGAACTCGCGGGGGAGGGGACCGGTCCGGAGGACTCGGGGGCCGACGGGGACCGGGATCCGGGGGAGGAGCCGGGGGACGTCCAGGAGGGGGTCGAGGACCCGGGACCGCTTCCGCGGCCGGCGTCGCGTCCCTTCCTCTGGGTCGGTCCCGAGGACCGGGAACGCCTGGTCGGGCGCCTCGGGGAGCCCTTGTTCGCCGGGCTGCTGACCCGGATGCGGGACCAGGCGGCGACGGCCTGCGAGGAGGACCTGGGGACCGAGTGGTCGCCGGGGGTCCACCAGCGAAACGGCGTCCGGGCCCAGGCGGCGGCGGTGCTGGCATGGCTGCTGGGAGATTCGGAGGCTGCGAACCGCGCCCGGGAGTGCCTGGCCCGGATCCGCACGGACGTGGAGTCGAGTTCCGAACTGGACGTGAACATCCGGGTCGCCAACGGCCAGATCCCCTTCGTGGTGGCATGGGACCTCCTGGCCGGGACGGACTTCTTTCCGGAGGCCGAGGCCGCCGAGGCCCGAAGCCGCCTGGTGCGGATCAACCAGGCCTTCTACGACCGCTACGTCGGGGACGACTTCTACCGGTGGACGGCCCTCGTCGTCACCCGGAACAATCACCCGATCCGGACCGCCTCGGCGATGGGGTTCACGGCCCTGGCCTTTCCCGACGCCCCGGGGAGCCAGGAGATCCTGGAGTTCGCCGTCTCGGAACTGGACGACCTTTTTGGACCCCGGGGGCTCTATCTGCAGCCGGACGGCGTGGTCAGCGAGGAACCCTTCTATTTCGGGTTCGGGGCGCCTCCGGCCCTGGCCTTCTTCCAGGCCATGCGTCACGTCCGTGCCCAGGATGCCGTCTGGCGGGACCGATGGTGGTTCCGGCGGTGCATCACCCACAACGAGGCGGACCCCTGGGGGGCCATCCCCTGTCGGGAAGACGAGCCCTTCCTGTGGGCGGACCCTCTGGATCCCCCGGGGGCGAATCCCCACTCGGACCTCTTCTGGAAGGCCTGGGACTGGTCCCTGGACCACCGGATGCCGTCGGGATTCCGGTCGCCGACGGGGGACGGAGCGATGCGGACCCAGAACGCCTCCCTCTGGCTGGCGGCCCTCTCGGGACGGGGGCGCCATGCCTGGGACGGAACGCACGCCCCGGGGCAGACGGTGGAGATGACCCGGGGCCTGGACCTCACGGCGATGCACCTCCTGGCGCTCCCCGGGGATCCGACGCCCGTGGAACCCTGGTGGACCACGGCCTTCCGGACCACATCGGGACACGCCACGTTGCGCAGCGGCTGGGACCCCGATGCCCGGTGGATCCTGGTCCTCGGGGAGTCCGGGAACGCCCGGAAGACCATCCATGACCACGTGGACGGGCTGTCCTTCTCGCTGGCGGCCTACGGGGAGTACCTGCTCATCGACACGGGCTACCACAAGCCGAACCCGATGGACAACGCCCTCACGGCCCAGGCCGGAAGCCACAACCTGCTGTTGATCGACGGCCAGGGGGCGCCTCCGAAGGGCTACCTGAACGACTTCGGCGACACCGACGCGACCATGGGCCACGCCGTGGATGGAGCGCGGCTGGATACGGTGGAGGTCTCCCAGGAATTCCAGGGGACCCGGATTCGCCGGTCGGTCTGGCTGGTCCGGGATCGCTACGCGGTGGTGGCCGATGCCCTGCAGACCGATCGGGCCGAGGCGCGGGATCATGCCTTCCGGGTCCACGGATGGGCAGGTCACGGGTCGGGGGGCCAGGTGGAGTGGCAGCCGACGGGGGTGACCTTCCAGCGGGAGCGGGCAGGGGTCCAGGTGGCCCTGGCCTCCACGGCCGGGGATCCGGCGATCCAGGAACCGGACTACGTGCCCGGCCGACCACCCCATGTCCACGACATCCTGGACGGGCCCGGGGATCACACGGTGATGGACGGGGTCGTGCGGGACCGGGCTCCGGGGTTCCTGGCGGTGCTGGCCCCCTGGAAGATCGGGGCCGAACCGGGGGCCCTGGAGGCGCCCCTGGTGGTGACCCGCCTGGCCTCGGGGGACGGGGCGGCGGCCTTCCTGGTAGGGCATTCCCGCGGCACGGACCTCCTCTGGGCCCGGGAGGACGGGGCTGCCGGTCGGATCGAGGCCGGGGGGCACATCATCGAGACAGATGCCCGGCTGCTGCTGCTGGGGTTGGACGACGACCTGCTCGGGATGTCCCGGGGCACATGGGTCCGCCGGGACGGCCGGGAGATCCCTCTCCAGGGGGCCCGGAGGACCGGGGAGTCGCCGGCGGACTCGGTGACGGTGCTGGACCCGCCGTGGGACGCCTGTGGATTGCCCGTTGCCGACTCCCTGGACTGCTTCCGGGAGCGGCGGGACGTCCGGTCCGACTCCGTGCGTCTGGCCCTGGAGATCGCCCGGCGGCAGATGGCGCGCGTCTCGGCGGACCGCCTGTCCTGGGACTGGGGACCGGCGGTGATGTTGACGGCCTTCGCCGAGCTGCATCGAGCCACCGGGGACCCGGACCTGCTGGCCTACCTCCGGACCTGGATGGACCGCCATCTCCAGGGGGGCCACGACATGCTGAGCAGCGATACCGCCTCCCCGGTCACCGTGGCCCTCCATCTCTGGCAGGTGACCGGCGAGGCCCGCTATCGCGCCGTGGTGGACGAGTTCCTGGACTACATCGAGGAGGAGTGTCTTCGAAGCCCCGAGGGGGGACTCAACCACCTGGGAGTCAATGACCTGCTGGGGGTCACCCTGTGGCTGGACTCCCTCTGGATGGTCGGGGTGCCGCTGGCACGACTGGGCAACGTGCCGGAATACCGGGAGGCCGGAGGGAACGGGGGCCCCCTGGCGGAGGCGGGGCGTCAGTTCCGGGTCTTCGCGGACCTGCTTCAGGACGAGTCCGGGTTGTTGCGCCACGCCGAGGGCTGGGCCCTCCCGCAGGACCCCGACGTCTTCTGGGGCCGGGGCAACGGGTGGGTGCTGGCCGCCGGGGCCGAGTATCTCCGGCAGGTCCGCCTGGCGGGGGCCTGGGACGACCGGGTCCAGGAGGTCCTTCGACGGCTGGCGGCGGCCGTTCGGGCCTGGCAGGACCCGGCCACGGGCCTGTGGTGGACCGTGCTGAACCGCCCGGGGGAGACGTACCTGGAGACCTCCGCGGCGGCCCTCCTTGCCTTCGGCATGGCGCGGGCCTGGCGGTTCGGAATGCTCGGGGACGAGGTGCTCCCGGCGATCCGGGCGGCGATGGACGGGGTCCTCACCCGCATCCGGATGGACCCCGACGGACCGGTGGTGACGGGCACCTCGGGACCGACCACGGCCGGGACCTTCGCCCAGTACGCGGCGGTACCCCAGGCCGATGACATCCCCTACGGCATCGGGGCGGTGGTGCTGGCCCTGCTGGAGACGTCGGGGCTGCCCCTTCCGTGACCCCTTCCCGGCCACGGTCTCCGACCATCGGATTCTTGCAGCCCGTTTCGGCGCGATGCGGGAACAAACGGCCACCTCGGCTTGTTCCCGGGGACGGGGTGCGGTAGGCTGTTCCGGGAATCCGGTCGTCATTCCCCGCTGGGAGGGAGGTCTCTCTTGCGTCGCATGGTGCGTCTGTCGCTGGTGGTGATCGCGTCGCTGATGATCGGGTGGGCCCTGACCACGATGGACCTGGGGCCCCGGCCGCCGATCTTCCGGACCGTCGGGGTGCTGGCCTCCGACGCCGAGGCTCGGGAGAAGCCCTCCTGGCCCCTGGCGAAACTGCGACTCCTGACCCGGTCCGTGGGGTACATCCGGACCAACTACGTGGTGCCGGCCCGGGTCCGTCCCAAGGCAATGCTGATCGGGGCCCTCCGGGGCGCCGAGGCGGCCGTCCCGGACCTGCTGATCACCCCGGATTCCGAGGACGAGGACCAGGTCCGGCAGGTCCAGGTCCGGATCGGGGATCGGGTGAAGACCTTCGAGATCGGGGAGATCCGGGACCTCTACGAAATGAACTGGCGACTGCTGGACTGCTTCGAGTTCATCGCCCCGAACCTGCCGCCGGACGTGAAGCCCGAGGACGTCGAATATGCGGCCATCAACGGCCTCCTGACCCCCCTGGACGAGCACTCCAACTTCCTGACCCCCCAGGCCTACAAGGAGATGCAACTGGACACCCAGGGGCGGTTCGGCGGGCTCGGGATCGTGATCTCGGCCCGGAAGGGCTTCGTCACGGTGGTGTCGGTGATGCCCGAGACGCCGGCTGCCAGGGCGGGCCTGCGGTCCGGCGACCAGATCCTCCAGATCAACGAGGAATCGGCGATCAACATGCCCCTCTCGGATGCCGTGACCCGCCTGCGAGGCGAACCGGGGACCCGGGTGCGCATCCTGGTGCAGCGGAAGGAGTGGAGCGATCCGAAGACCCTCACGCTGGAGCGGGCCGAGATCCGCGTTCGCAGCGTCACTTCCGAGAAACTGGGAGAAGGGATCGGATATGTCCGGGTCCGGAACTTCCAGGAGGACACCGCGGACCAGCTCCGGGATCACCTGAAGCGCCTCCGGGCGGCGGGGTCCCTGAAGGGGCTCGTGCTGGACCTGCGGCAGAACCCCGGGGGGCTCCTGGAGGTGGCGGTGGACGTGGCCAACCTCTTCGTGGCGAAGGGGACGCTGGTGGTCACCGAGGGGCAGGGGCACCGGATGCGCCAGGAATACGAGGCGGACGGCACCGCGCCCTATGCCCGGCTCCCGATGGTCGTGCTCATTGACGAGGGATCGGCCAGCGCCGCCGAGATCGTGGCCGGGGCCCTCAAGAATGACGACCGGGCGCTGCTGCTGGGCACCCGGTCCTTCGGGAAGGGGACCGTCCAGGTCCTCTTCGACGTGGGGGATGGGGCCCTGAAACTGACGGTGGCTCAGTACCTGACCCCGGGGGACATCTCGATTCAGGGAGTGGGGATCTCGCCGGACGTCGAGTTGATCCCTGCCCGGACCAGCGGGGACTACGTGACGCTGGGGACCGGTGACGAGCGCATGCAGCGGGACCCCAGGCGGAAACTGGAGGCCTTCGGAAAGGTGGCGGATGACCGTCCCGAGCGGCGGTTGCGCTACCTGTCCGTTGACGAGTTGGACAACCGGGGGAGCGAGGATGACGACGACCCCCCATTGCGGGACGACGAGGCCTTCCGGCGGGACGAGGTGATCGACCTGGCCCAGCGGGTCACCCTGGCCATGTCGGGTTCCAGCCGGCGACGGGGACTGGCCGAGGTGGACCCGTCGCTCGCAGCCTGGGGAAAGTCCGAGGATGATCGCCTGGTGGCGGCCCTGGGGGCCCGGGGCATCGACTGGACGGCCGGACCCGCGGGCAAGGGCACCGGGATCGACCTGCGGTGGACCGTGGAGGCACCCCAGCCCCTGGTGCCGGATCACAAGGTCACCCTCAAGATGACCGCACGGAACAACGGGTCGGAACCGATGTCGCGGATCCGGGTGGTCACCGAGTCGGATTTCGAGCCGCTGGACGGCCGGGAGTTTCTCTTCGGGCGCCTGCGGCCCGGAGAGACGGTGACCCGGGAGATCCAGGTCCGGATTCCGGCGGATTCCTGGGATCGCCAGGACCGGGTGGACTTCCGGCTCTTCCAGGGGGAGGAGGAACTGCCCCGGCCGCCGTCGGCCACCGTCGCGGTGGCGTCGCTGCCCCGGCCACTCTTCGCCTGGGACGTGCAGGTGCTGGATGACCAGGGGAACGGCAACGGCGTGCTGGAGCCCGGCGAGACGGCGACGCTGCTCGTGGATCTGCTCAATGCCGGGGAGGGACCGGCCCGGAAGGTCCTGGTGACCGCCCGGAACAAGGAGGGACAGCAGGGGCTCCAGGTCCGCAACGGGAGGGCGACCCTTGCCCAGGGGCTGAAGCCCAAGGAGTACCAGCAGGTGCGCCTCCAGGTGGAATGGCCCGCGGCCCAGCGGGAGGTCCAGCCGCAACTGGAGGTGTCCGTGATGGACCTGACGCTCCGGGAGGTGGTCTCGGAAGACGTCGTGTTCCCGGTGTCCACCGTCCGGGTCCCGGCCTTCGAGGATCGCCGGGGGGCCTTGAAGGTCGGCGCCGCCGGGGCCACCCTGCGCCGGGCTGCCCTGGAGAATGCGGCCCCGTTGTTCCACCTCCCGCCGGACTTCCGGATCCGGGCCCTCGGGAGGCAGGGGGCCTGGTGGCGGGTCGAGGTGGAGGAGGGACGGGTCGGCTTCGTGAAGGAATCGGAAGTGACCTGGGACGAGCAGGGCGGGGCCCGCTTCAGCGCCCTGCCGCTGGTCCCGGAGATGGGTCACGTTCCGCCGGAGATGGACGTGCGGATCGAACCGGACGTGGCCACTGAGGGGAAGTGCGGGTCGGTGCGGCTCCGGGGGACGGTGCGCTTCCCGGGGCGGGAGGGGGAGGCCCGGAGGAAGATCCTGGTGTTCCGGGGCAATGCGAAGGTCCACTTCTGGACCCGCCAGGGGCCGACCACCGAGGCTGCGGTCCCCCTGGACGCGGTGGTGCCCCTGGTTCAGGGGCGCAACGACTTCATGGTGGTCGCGGTGGAGGGCAAGGACCGGACGACGGTCCGCCGCTTCTCGCGGTGGCAGCCGGAGTCGCCCTCCTGCGTCGCCGTGGGGCCTCGAACAACGGGGGATCCATGACGCCACGGGGTCTTCGAGTGGTCGTCGCGGCTTGTGTCGTGGCCTGGATGGCGGTCCCCCGGGAGGGGAGGACGCAGGCCCCTCCTGGGCCGCCGGAGGTTGGTTCCCTGCTGCGCCAGGGGGCCCGGTACGTGAAGGCCAGGGACTGGCGCCGGGCCCTGGAGTCCTTCGAGGCGGCCGTCCGGGCGGACCCGGTGCACCTGGACGCGGCCTTCAATGCCGGCAGCGTCGCCTGGAAACTGAAGCAGTGCCGGGAGACCCTGCTGTATTTCCGGTCCTTCCTGTTCCTGTCGCCGGGCACCGACGACGACGGGACGGCCCGGCGGGCCATCGAGGCCTGCGAGGCCCGGAAGGGCGAGACCGGCACCTTGACCATCCGGGGCGAGCCCCGAGGTGCGGAGGTGTCCCTGAACGGAGTCCTCCAGGCCCGGCTGCCGGTGAACCGCCTGAAGGTCCCCCCGGGAACCTGGCAGGTCCGGGTCTCCTGCCGCTGCCCGGACTTCGACGACGGGGTCCGGGAGGTGCGGATCGAGCCGGATCGGGAGACGGAGGTGACCCTGGACCTCTCCAGGAAGAAGGGATACGGCCATCTGGAGGTCCGGACGAGTCCCCCCGACGGCGTCGAGGTGCTGCTGGACGGGGAGCGGGTCGGGGAGACGCCCGTGGAGCGGATCCGCCTGGAGACGGGAAAGCACTTCCTGGAGTTGCGGAAGGCCGGGTTCGACCGGTGGATCCGGAATGTGGTGATCGAGCGGGACCGGGTGACCACGGTCGAGGCGGAACTGGAGCCGGTCCCGTGACCGGCGAACCCCGTCCGTGGGGAATGGAAGGATGATGGAAACGAACGGATGTGACCGGACGACGGACGAGGTCCCCCGGGGCCTGCTCCCGGGGGCCCAGGAGCGGCTGCTGGAGACCGGCATTGCCGCGGCCCCCGGGTCGGGAAGACGCTTTCCGGTGGCGTCGGAGGAATGGCGGTTCCAGCGGGGGGACCTGCTGGTGGTCCAGACGGACCGCGGCGACCTGCTCATGCGGGCCCGGGATGCCTCTCGGCGGACATTGGTCGCCTCGGGCCGCCACCTGCGGGTCGTGCGCCGACTCGGCCCCCGGGAAGGGCAGACGCTGCTGGACAGGACGACGGCTCGGGAACAGGAGGCCCGGGG
The DNA here is from genome assembly GCA_029547805.1 of Deltaproteobacteria bacterium. Classification (GTDB taxonomy): domain Bacteria; phylum Myxococcota_A; class UBA9042; order DTJE01; family DTJE01; genus JAGOKF01. The sequence continues at coordinate 71,616 of JAKPOP010000028.1, read as the reverse complement.
GGTCTTCGTGCAGGCGGTCCGCAGGCGGGACCTCGAGATGCACCTCTCGGAGGTGGAGGTGTACCTGGACAACCGGGTCGCCTTCCTGTTCACTGCGCCGGAGCGGGTGGACTTCCGGGAACTGGTCCGGGAACTGGCCCAGACCCTGAAGACCCGCGTCGAGTTGCGCCAGGTGGGCGTTCGGGACGAGACCCGCTGCACGGGGGGCCTCGGACCCTGCGGCCTGCCGGTCTGCTGCGCCTCCTTTCTGAGAGACTTCACCACCGTCAGCATCCGGATGGCGAAGACGCAGGGTCTCGTGCCGAATCCCCAGAAGGTCTCGGGGCTCTGCGGACGCCTGATGTGCTGCCTGGCCTATGAACAGCCCTGGTACGTCGAGGCCATGAAGGGGTTCCCGAAGATGAACTCGATGGTCACCACCCCCAAGGGCGAGGGGAAGGTCAAGGAACTGCTCATCCTGAAGGGGGCGGTCCGGGTGTCCCTGGGGCCCGGCATGTTCGAGGAGTTCCCCCTGGACAAGGTCTCCTGGAAACGGGGCGGGGCCGGCGCGGGCGCCTCCGGAACCACTCCGGAGGAGGCGGACGACGCCGCCGACGACGACGGCGACGCCTCCTGAGGAATCGGTCGTTCCCGCCGGAGAAGACCCCAGGGAGGAAGGGAATGTCCGCGGTCGGATGGTTCGATTCCCACGCCCACCTGAGCCGGGAGTTCTTCCCGGAGGACCTGCCGGAGGTGATCTCGCGGGCCTTTGCGTCGGGCCTGGATGGCATCCTCAACATCGGATCCTCGGCCCGTCCCGAGGCCTGGGAGGAGGCCATTGCGGTGGCCTCCTCCCATCCTCGGATCTGGGCGGCCCTGGGGGTGCATCCCCACGAGGCGGACCAGGCGACGGACCGCACCTTCCAGGACCTGGAGCGGGCCCTGGCCCATCCCCGGGCCGTGGCCCTGGGGGAGGTCGGGCTCGACTTCCACTACGACCTCTCCCGGCGGGATGCCCAGGTCCGGGTCTTCGACCGGCAGGTGGAGATGGCCGCTCGCCTGGGCAAGCCCCTGGTGCTGCACGTCCGGAAGGCTCACCGGGAGGCCTGGGAGGTCCTGGGGCGTCGGACCCTGCCCTGGCCACCGGGGGTGGTGCACTGCTTCACGGAGGGCCTGGAGGCCGCCCGGACCTGGCGGGAGATGGGCTTCCTGATCAGCATTCCGGGGATCGTCACCTTTCCGAAGGCCGGACCCCTGGTGGAGGCGGTCCGGGGCCTTCGGGCCGAGGACCTGCTGGTGGAGACCGACGCGCCCTACCTGGCGCCAGTGCCCCATCGGGGACGGCGCAACGAACCGGCCTTCGTGGCCCACACCGGGGAGTTCGTGGCCTCCCAGAAGGGCCTGACGCCCGAAGACCTGGCCCGGGTGACCCGGGTCTCGACCCGGAGGCTGTTCGGGCTGCCCACGGAGGAGGACCTGGAGCCGCGGGTGGTGTATCCCATCCGGTCCTCCCTCTACGTGAACCTGACGAACCGGTGCACGCTGCACTGCACCTTCTGCAGCAAGTTTCGGGACTTCGTGGTGAAGGGCCACAATCTGCGACTCCGGGGGGAGCCGTCTCCGGAGGTCCTCTGGAATGCCCTGGAGGAAGCCGGCTTTCGCAACTACCGGGAGGTGGTCTTCTGCGGGTACGGGGAGCCGCTGCTGCGGTGGGAGGTCGTGCGGGACCTGGGGCGCCGGGTCCGGGCGGCCGGGATTCCGGTCCGGGTGAACACCGACGGGTTGGCCTCCCGGGTCTTCGGCCTCGACGTACCTGCCGCACTGGAGGGGGCCGTGGACGAGTACAGCGTCAGCCTCAACGCCCCCGATCCCGGGACCTATGCCACGATCTGCCGGTCGTCCCTGGGTGAGGAGGCCCACCGGGCGGTCTGTGACTTCATCCGGTCCGCCAGGCGGCACGCATCGCGGGTGACCGCCACCGTGGTGGGCCTTCCGGGGATCGACATCGAGGCGGCCCGGCGACTGGCCGAGGAGGACCTGGGGGTCCGGTTCCGGGTTCGTCCCCTCGACGACCCAGGCTGAGGGCCCTGTCCTGGACCGCTGTCCAAGGGTCCAGTCCAATCGGGCCCTGGAACAGGCAAGAATCAAGTCGAACCAATGGGTTGTCAGGTGCTGGGTCGGGCATGATCCTTGCGACGGGAGGGAGGGTCCTGTCCAGGGAGGGGATCATGCACATCGGGAGGTCTTCATGGGTCCTGGTCTGGCTGCTGGGGCTGGGCATCCCCGGTGCCAGTGCCCAGCCGGTGACGGAGGGGCCGTTGGAGGTGTCCGCCCCGACACAGGAGGTCCGGAGATCGGGGGAGGAGGCCGGGCCCGACCGGATTGCGGTGAACCGGGCCAACGCCGAACAATTGATGCGGTTGCCGGGAATCGGCCCCAAGAAGGCCCAGGCCCTGATCGAGGCCCGGGAACGCCGGCCGTTCCGCCGCCCCTCGGACCTCCGGCGGGTCAAGGGCTTCGGGCCCAAGACGATCCTGCGCCTGGCGCCCCGCCTCTCCTTCGAGTAGGTCGATCGGCCCGGCAGGGACGAGGTTCGGTTCCTTGGACCGGGTCCTGGTGGACGGCTATACTGTTCCGGGACGGCATTCGCGACCCGGGAGACCCATGAGGAAGCGGCTCTGGCTCGTCGTCTGGCTGGCGGGGTGCTGCGGGGCGTGCGGCGGCGTGCCTGGGCCCTCCCTGGAGGGGATGGACCTGACCCTGGGGGACATGAGCGGGGCGGACGTCCCGGGGGATCGCGGCGGGACCGACGGTGCCTGGGATCCGGGCCCCGAAGACGTCACAGGGTCGGACCGGCCGGGAGACGCCCTGCCACAGGACCGGGTCGAGGAGGCCGATCTCGGGAATGCCGATCTGCCTCCGGCGGACCTCTCGGGAGACCTGCCCTGTCCCTGGGATTGCGACGACGGCCTGCCCTGTACCCGGGACTGGTGTGACGTCACTGCCGGCCAGTGCCGCCACGAGGCGATCCCCGGGTGTATTCCCTGCCAGGATGGCCGGGACTGTTTCGACCGGGACGGTTGCACCCGGGACTTCTGCCGCGATGGGCGGTGTGAATGGGAGTCCATTCCCATCGAGGGGTGCGTGTCCTGCCTGGTCTCGGGCCGGTGCGACGATGGGAACAACTGCACACTGGACCGGTGCGTCGGGGAGGGGTACTGCGTCTTCGAGTGCAACTGTCAGTCCCTCTGTGCCAGTGACGAGGACTGCCGCACCGGGGACCTGTGCTCCCCGGGGCGATGCGTGACCCTGCGGGGAACCCCCGGGGCATGCAGCGAGACGGTCTGCGTCACGGGGTCCCCGCCGTCCTGCGACGACGGGAACGCCTGCACCCAGGACCTCTGCGACCCCGCCACGGGGGGCTGCCTGCACCGGGCCCTGGAGGGATGCGTTTCTTGCCGGTCGGGAGATGCCTGCGACGACGGCGATCCCTGCACCGATGATCGATGCGACCCGGACCTGGGGGTCTGCAGCCACTCCCAGTCCTCTTGCGATGACCAGCGGTCCTGCACCCGAGACTGGTGCGAGGCAGGAACCGGCTGCCGCCACGACGCCCTTCCGGGTTTCTGCGAGCGGGACGAGGAGTGTCGGGACGAGGACCCCTGCACCGACGATCGGTGCGACCCGGACCAGGGGTGCTGCCGCTTCGACCTTCGTCCCGGGTGCCGGACCTGTCGGGACGATGCCGACTGCGAGGATCACGACCCCTGCACCGAGGACCTCTGCGACCGCTCGACCGGGACGTGCCGGGCCGTCTGGACCTCGGTGGCCTGCGACGACGGGGAGGTCTGCACGGTCGGGGACCGCTGTCACCTGGGACTGTGCGAGTCGGGGGCCTGGAACGACTGCGACGATCGGGACCCCTGCACCGACGACTCCTGTCTTCCCGGTCGTGGTTGCATCCAGGTGGCCAACGAGGCCCCCTGCGACGACGGGGACCCGTGCACCGAGGGCGACCGGTGCGCCGAGGGGGGCTGTCGGCCCGGGACGCCGGTGGTCTGCAACGATGGAAATCCCTGCACCGCCGATGCCTGTGAGGGGCCCTGGGGGTGCGTCTTCTCCCCCGTCGAGGGACCGTGCAACGACAACGACGCCTGCACCGAGGGGGACCGCTGCGTCCGGGGAGCCTGCCAGCCGGGGGCCCCGGTGGTCTGCGACGACCACAATCCCTGCACCGACGACTCCTGCGACCCCGCCCGGGGCTGCCGGTTCGTCGCGAACACCCTGCTCTGCGACGACGGGAATGCCTGCACGGTGGGGGACCAGTGCCTCCAGGGGAACTGCCGGGCCGGTTCGCCGGCATCCTGCGATGACCAGGTCCTCTGCACCGTGGACGGTTGCGAACCCGCGTCGGGCTGCTGGCATCGCCTCGACCTCCGGGACTGCAACTGCCTGGGGAAGGATGCCAACTGCCTCCTGTCCGGGGAACGCACCTGTTGTCGGCTCGTCGATGTCGGCGGCGGCAACGGGATCTGGCGGTGCCGGGTCGGCAACGACTGCCTCTGAGGCGGGACGGCCGGTCCTTGGTCTTGACGAGGTTTTCTTCCCGGGACGTTTCACGATAGACTGAGTCCACATTTCCTCCGGGAGGATTGGCGATGGACCGACCGGACGCCTGGTACCAGCATCCCCGGAATCTGGTGGACCTCTGGGAGGACTCGGTGGCCGCCCATCCAGAGCGTCCGGTCTTCGGGACCCGCGGGGTGGACGGTCGCTTCCACTGGATGACCTACCGGGAGGTGGGGCAGCGGGTGGACGCCGTCCGGTCGGGCCTGGCCCAGGCGGGGATCGGGGCCGGGGACGCGGTGGGACTCATCGCCAACAACCGCCCCGAATGGGCCATCGCGGCCTTCGCGACCTTCGGCCTGGGGGCGCGGTTCGTCCCGATGTACGAGGCCGAACTGCCCAGGATCTGGCGCTACATCCTCCGGGATGCCGGCGTCCGGGTGCTCTTCGTGGCGAACCGGAAGGTCCGGGAGGCCCTGGGGGACGTGTCGGACCTCCCGGACCTGGGCCGAATCGTGGTGTTCGACGGCGATGGCGAGGATTCCCTGAAGGTCCTGGAGGACCAGGGCAGCCGGCAACCGGTGGCCTCGATCCGCCCCGGGGTCCACGATGTGGCCAGCCTGATCTATACCTCCGGCACCACGGGCGACCCCAAGGGGGTGCTGCTCACCCACGGGAACTTCACCACGAACGTCCGGGCGGGGCACTCCCTGTTTCCGGAGATGAGGGCCGGGGAGGTCGGCCTGTCGATCCTCCCCTGGGCCCACGTCTATGGCCAGACCGCCGAACTCTACCTCTTCACCTCGTTTGGAGGCTGCCTGGGAATTGCCGGCGGGCCCATGACGGTGGCCCAGGACATGGCCGAGGTGCGACCGACCTACCTGATCGCGGTTCCCCGGGTCTTCAACCGCATCTACGATGCGGTCTGGCAGAAGGTCCGGGAGGAGGGGGGCATTCGGAGGCGGCTCTTCGAGGCCGCGGTGGAGGCCGCCCGCGTGCACCTGGACACGGGCCGAGGAGGCTGGAAGTACCGGCTGCTGGACCGGGTCGTGCTCCAGAAGGTGCGGGATCGCTTCGGGGGGCGACTGAAGGGGTCCCTCTCCGGAAGCGCGAAGATGAACCCCGAGATTGCCCGGTTCTTCTTCAGCCTGGGGATGCCGGTCTACGACTGCTATGGCCTGACCGAGACGTCGCCGGCGGTCACGATGAACTGTCCCGCCGCCCATCGACTGGGCACCGTGGGGCGCCCGGTGCCGAACGTCCGGGTGGTCATCGATACGAGCCTGGTGGACGACGGGAGCGGCGAGGGGGAAATCATCGTCTACGGCCCGAACGTGATGGCGGGCTACCACAACAAGCCCGAGGCCACGGCAGCGGTGATGACGCCCGATGGCGGCCTGCGGACCGGGGATCGGGGACGCCTGGACGAGGACGGATACCTCTGGATCACCGGGCGCTTCAAGGAGCAGTACAAACTGGAGAACGGCAAGTACGTATTCCCCGCGGCCATCGAGGAGGAGATCAAGCGGATTCCCTACGTCCTCAACGCGATGGTCTTCGGGGAAGGTCGGGCCTTCAACGAGTGCATCCTGGTGCCCGACGTGGAGCGTCTGAGGCACCATGGTCGGGAACTGGGCCTGTCGGCGGACCCGCCGGAACTGCTCTTTCGGAGGGATGACGAGGTGGGGCGGGCCCTGCGGATGCTGGTGGCCCGGGACATCCAGAACCACCTGAGGGGCAAGTTCGGGTCCTACGAAATCCCCCGTCGCTTCCACTTCGTGGAGGAGGACTTCACCGTCGCGAACGGCCTGCTGACCCAGACGCTCAAACTGAAGCGTCGGGCCGTTCTGGAACGCTTCCAGGAGGTCCTGTCACGGCCGTCGGAAAACCCCCTGGACCAGGCCTGATTCCCGGCGGGTCAGGGCCAGGGGCCATATCCCAGCAACACCAGGCGACGATTTCCCGAGTCCACCACCCAGACCTCTCCGGAGGCGAGGGCTGCCAGGCCCATGGGGAACTGGAACTCCTCGGCCCCGGAGCCAAAGGCCCCGATGGACCAGAGAACCCGGCCCTCCTGGGTCATGTGGACCACCCGGTGGTTCTGGGAGTCGCTGACGACCACGGACCCGTCGGGGAAGGCCGCCGCGTGGTAGGGCAGCGACAGGGCCGCTCCCTCGAGGGGGCGCAGGACCTGGAGGAAGGCCCCGTCGGGGCCCAGCACCTGGAGCCGGTTGTTCTGGGAGTCGCAGACCAGCAGGCGTTCCCCCGGGAGGAGGACGACGCAGGATGGGCTCCGGAAGCGGCCGCTGGAGGTGCCGTAGGACCCGACGGCGAACCGTGGGACACCCCAGCGAGTGAGGGCCTGCACCCGGTGGTTCCCGGTGTCGGCCACAAAGACCCGCTCCCCATCCTCGCTGAGGGCCACGTCCCGGGGGTCCAGGAACTCCCCGGACCCGGACCCCTTGCGGCCCAGGACCAGCACCGGCACGCCGGATGGAGTCAGGGCCTGCACCCGGTGGTTCTGGGAGTCGGCGACCCACAGCAGGCCCCGGGACCAGGCCAGGCCCCTCGGAGCCAGGAACTGCCCAGGATCCTGCCCCGCACCACCGATGCTCTCGATCTCCCGTCCGGCAGGATCCAGCACCCGCACCTGGTTCCCGTCCCGGTCGCTCAGGAAGAGCCGGCCCTCCTCGGGGGACCACAAGACGTCCGAGGGGGTCGTGAGCGGTGGGGCCAGGTCCTGGTCCCCCAGGACCTGGAGTGCCTGGAGGGTCTGCTGGAAGCGGCAGGTGGCGTCCTGGCACTCCCCGATTCGCCCCAGGGAGATGCAGTCGCCCGGGACGGCGCAGGGAGCGGCGACGCAGGAACTCTGCACCGAGAGGTCGTCCACGAAGACCTGCCGGCCCGATCCGGGGAAGGACCCGAGGGAGTCATAGACGAGGCGCAGGGCGATGGTACTGCCTCCAAGCACAGAGAGGTCCGCCTGGAGCCACTGCCAGAGGCGCATCGGGAAGCCGGAGGGGCGCTCCCAGATCCCCACGACCCGTTCCCCCCGGATCGCCTCGAGGCGAACGAGGTCCCTTCCCGGAGCGTCGTCAAGGTCCAGCCAGACCCGCCACCGGATCCGGGTCTGCACGCCACCGGGGATCGCCAGCGGCACCGACCGGACCTCTCCGGTCACCGGGGTCTGCACGTCAAAAGGCGCCCCATCCTCCCGGCCGAAGCCCAGGGCACCGCCGCCTCCTGGGGCCGCCATCCAGCGCCATCGCAGGGCCGCCTGGTCGTCGGGGACGGGGGTCCAGTCGCCAGGACCCGCCTCGAAGTCCCACCGCCGGTCCGGGTTCTGGCAGCACTCGGGGGTGGTCCGTGGGCGTTGGGTGCACCGGCGTTCCTGGCAGAGGGCCTCGAGGCACGGGTCCTCGACGGGGCAGTCCCGGTCGTCCAGGCAGCAGGGAAGGCCGGTCTTCGGGACGTGGCTGCAGGCCCCGTTCTGGCAAGGGTCGTCGGTGCAGGGGTCCTCGTCGTCGCAGTCCCGGTCAGAGACACAGGCGCAGCCGGGAATCGGCAGGTGTCGGCAGGTCCCGGAGGCCGGGTCGCAGGAGTCCTCCGTGCAGACGTCCTGGTCATCGCAGTCCCGGGGCACCGGGTCGCAGCGCCCGTCCCGGCACGATCCTCCGACCGTGCAGGGGGTCGAGGCCCCGGGGGTGCAGGGCCCCTCCCGGGGCAGGTGCACGCAGCCCAGCAGGGAGGTGCAGAGGTCGTCCGTGCAGGGGTTCCCGTCTCCACAGAAGCGGGATCCCGGGGGAACGCAGGCACCCTGCTGGCAGCGGTCCCCGGTCGTGCAGGGGTCCCCGTCGTCGCAGGGCAGGTCGTCCATCGGCTCGAAACGACACTCCCCGGTCGTGGGTTCGCACCGGTCCACCGTACAGGGATTGTCGTCGTCGCAGGACACGGCGCTGCGGGGCAGGCATCCCCCGGCCGCGCAGCCGTCTCCGAGGGTGCAGGCATTGTGGTCGTCGCAGTCCTCGAGCACCTGGTAGCCGCCCCCGTTGCGGTCGCACAGGATCCGGTTGGACTCCAGGCAGGTGGTTGCCCCGGGCCAGCAGACCCAGGGTCTGCATCGGTCTCCGGCGCAGAAGGTCCCCTCAGGGCAGTCCTCGTCCTCCTGGCATGGACAGGGGTCCTCGTCTGGCATGCAGCGCGCCGCATCGGTCGGGGGGGCCTCCTCCCCCGCCGGGACGTCCTCCCTGCCCGGGTCCTGCCACTCCACGTCCCGGGCCTCTCCGTCCTGGGGGGCTTCCGAGTCCTTTCCAGGGGCAGTGTCTCCGGGGTCACGGAATTCGGCATCCCTTCCCACTTCCGGGGCGTCCAGTGGAAAGGCCGCTTCGTCGCCGTCGTCCCGGCCCGGGTCCGGGGAAACCTCGGCTTCGGGCCGGTCCGGCGAGTCGAGCCCTGGAAGGTCCCGGTCCGCAGGGTTCCCTCCGGGGGTACCGCCACAGGCCACCCAGACCAGCAGTGCGGAGATGACTCCTGCGACGGCAGCGTGCACCCTCGGGCGGCTGGGACGTTGTTCGGGGGTGCGCATCCGATTCCTCACGGCTCCAGGAGAGTGTAGCGGAAGTCGAACGGTCGGGTCCCCGAAGGAACGCCGGGACATCGAACCGATTGACTTCCTCGGGACGAGCGGGACAGAATGCGGCCGTTCGCAGCAGGATGGGAGGACCGGTCCGTCCATCGATGACGCGGAGGGGATCACGATGAAACGAACGTGCTTGGCCATGGTGGTGGTTCTCTGTGGGGTCGTGGCTGCCGAGGCGAAACCCCGGCCCTCCGATCCCCCGGCACCTCCGCCTCCTGCTCCCGTGCCGGAGCCGGCTCCGGCACCCCGGGTTCGAGGGCCCGCCCCCGGGGAATTCCAGGGGCCCGAGGTGTTGATTCCTCCCGGGGACGCCCGGCTCAAGAATCGTCGCCCGAACCCTCTCAAACGTCCCGCCTACCTCTTTGTGGAGACCTCGCCGGAGACGGCGGAGATCCGGATCGAGGGGTCCCTGGAGGGGCGCGGACGGGTGTTCCTGCGCTGGCGGGAGGACCGGGTCGTGAACCTCCAGGTGTCCGCCCCCGGCATGGAGACGATCTCCGGGGCCGTGGAACTCCGGGAGGAGGAGGTCCTGAAACTCTTCGTATCGCTGAGGCCGGCCACCCAGGGTGGGACCGGAGCCCTGACCATTCTCACCGAGCCCACCGGGGCCGAGATCTCGGTGGACGGGGAGTACGTCGGGCGGACCCCCTTGACCCTCCGGCGCGTCCCCGAGGGTCGCCACGAGGTCGTGCTGGTCAGTGGGGCCTGGATGTATCGACAGGACGTGGACGTTGCAGCCCGGGCGGTGAGTCTGGTCTCGGTTCCGGTCGGGGCCTCGTCGCCGCCGGCGGCTCCCGTGGTTCGGGAGACCCCCGTTCCCGTCCGGCAGCCCGCTCCTCCGCCTCCCGCTCCGGTGGTCGCTCCGGCTCCGGCGCCGGCTCCCAAGCCCGCCCCGCGTCCCGAGCCGGCCCCGGCGCCGCAGCCCGCAGCGTCTCCGCGTCCTGAGCCGGCCCCCCAGCCTGCGGCGTCCCCGAGTCCTGAGCCGGCTCCGGCCCCTCAGCCTGCGCCGGTGGCCCAGACCCCAGCCGAGAAGCCCTCGACGCCGGGGTCCCCGGCAGGAGAGGCGAAGAAGCCGGACTGCAAGAAGGTCTGTGACCGTTTCGTGCAGGCGGTGGACTCGGAGGGGGCCAGGGATCCCATCCGGAACATCTGCCTCCGGCGATGCAACGCGGGCGACCTGGATTTCTCCGTCTGCGCGTGGAAGGCCCGGACGATGGACGACGTCGTGCGATGCGGCAACCTTCCCGAGCACTGACTCCTCCTCGAACATCCGTCCTCCGACATGGATTGCCGTCACCGGGGGCATTGCGGCCGGGAGGCCGCGTGCGAAGCGAGGGGAATGGGACGCGCCGCGACCCGGGCGCGGCCCGGGGGGAAGGGCGAACACTCCCCACATCGAGAGATCTGGCGGTCCAGGCCTCGGCCGCGGATCGGCGCAACCCGCCCTGGATGCAGATCATCCTTGGAAGATCAAAGGGTTGATTTGGGCCATTCGGGGACTGTCCCCGGTCAGGGGGCGGGCCAGCAGGCGACGCCGCAGTCGACCGGACAGCCCTCGGGGTGATTGGCCAGGCACTGGCAGACGGTGCCGGGAATCGACTCGTCCTGGCCCAGGTTGCAGGGCAGTTGCTGGATCTGGTCCGGACAGGAGGGGACCACCAGGCACCCCCAGCACAACTGGATCGGGAAGGCGAACTCGTTGGACTGGACCACGGTGCCGTCCTGCATCTGGGCAATGAGGGTCACGTAGGCGGTGACCCAGACCGCCGGGTTGGAGACGCTCCGAACGGCCTCCTGCATCTTCCGGTCGAGCACGTTGCCCAGTTCCGGCGGGATGACCTGCACCGCGACGATGCCCTCGGTCAGCGGCGCGACGCCGGCTGCCACCTGGGACTCGACCCCCTCGTACATGTACTTGTAACCGAGTTGCTTGGTCGCCGGGTTGTCGCTGCCCTTCGGTGAGAACTCCCCCATGTCCAGGAAGACCCGGGCGACCTGCACCGTGAGGTAGTGGGCCTCGGCCTGGGGAGTCTCGAGGGTCTCCCCGGTGACGGTCCGGATGGGGTTCAGCATGTTGCGGAACCGGGGGAACAGCCAGTACTGGTTGGTCAGGGCCAGGTCCAATCTCCCGTAGGGCCAGATGGCCTGGGCCGCCTGTCCCGGGCGGATCGTGCACTGGGTGGCGAAGGTCACCGCCGCGGCGTCCAGCACGAAGATCGCCTGGGGATTCGACGTCTCGCAAGTCCAGGAGAAGCAGCCTGCCAGGATGGCCGTCGCGAGGACGGCCGCACGCCCCTTGCCAGGGATCCGCCTGTTCATAGCGACACCTCCCGGTTCACGACCTTCGGGGTGATGAAGATCAAGAGTTCGCTGCGGTCATCGGTCTGGGTCCGGGACTTGAAGATCCAGCCCAGGATCGGGATGTCCCCCAGCAGGGGGACCTTCTTGTAGGACTTGCCGGTGCTCCGGGTGTAGATCCCGCCGATCACCGTGGTGTCCCCGTCCCGGATCAGCAGTTCGGTCCGGGCCTCCTTCTTCTGGATGGTCGGGTTGCCATTGGCGGCGAGGTTGCCGAAGTCCGGCTCGTTCTTGGTGATGTTGAGCCGCAGCGAGATGTGGCCGTCCCGCGTCACGTGGGGCGTCACCTCCAGGCGCAGTTCCGCGGCGAAGAACTGGGTGTTCACGCCCGCCGCCGACACGACGCTGATGGGAATCGAGACGCCCTGGGAGATCACCGCGGTCCGGTTGTCCAGCGTCGAGATCCGGGGCGACGAGATGATCTTGACGTCCCCGTTCTCCTCGGCCGCCGAGAGCCGGAGCGAGAGGTTGCCCGCGCCGCCGATGGACCCCAGCTGGATTCCGATGGCACCGCCGGTGCCTTGACCGACCGCCGCCGGGAGGTTCACCACCCAGTTCGGGTTCTGGAAGCCGATGCCGCCCTTGGGGTCCGAGGGCTCGACGCCGCCGGCCAGGCCGATGCTGCTGGGGAAGACGAGCCCCGTCTCGTTTCCGAAGGCCGAGTTCATCGCGAAGTGGCCGCCCCACTGGATGCCGATGTCCTCCTTGAACGTGGTCCGGGCCTCGACGATCCGGGCCTCGATCAGGATCTGGGAGGTCTGCTGGTCCAGGCGCCGGACCAGGTCCTCGGCGGCCTCCAGGAAGTCCTCGGTGTCCTTGATCACGAGGGTGTTGGTCCGCAGGTCCACCTCGCAGGTCCCCTGGGGCGACAGCACCGACCGGACCCGGGCCATCATCTCGGTCCCGTCCCCGTAGTTGATGGGGATCAGGCGCACGATGATGGGCTTCAGGGCCTGCTGCTTCTTCTGCTTCTCGACCTGGGCCTCGTATTCCTTCTGGATCTGCTCCACCGGGGCCACCCGGTAGATGCCCTGCTCGATGACGTAGTCCAGCCCCTTGGCCCGCAGCACGGTGTCCAGGGCCAGGTCCCACGGCACGTCCTCCAGGTGGAAGGTGACCTTCCCCTTGACGTCCTCGGAGGTCACGATGTTGACCTTGCCCTCCCGGGCCAGGAAGGTCAGGACGTTCTGGATGTCGGCGTCCTTCACCGTCAGGTTGATGCGCTTCCCCTTGTATTTCTTGCGCTTCGGGACCATCGCGGGCTTCAGGTACTCCCGGCCTTCGCCCGTCGGCACGGTCACGGTCGCTCCCTGCCCCGCTCCGGGAGCCGGAGCCGCAGGAGGCGCGTAGGCCGGGGGCGGCGGGGGCGCCGCGGGGGTCGCCCGGGCCACGACCCGGGCCGGGGGTGGACCGGTGCGGGCCTCTGCCGGACCGCCGGTCTCGCCGGCCACCATGCGGTCACCGGAGGTCCCGGTGAAGGTCCACAGCAGGCGGTTGCCATCCTGGACCAGGGACTGTCCCACGGGCTGCGACAGGTCCGCGACGATCCGGGCGCTTCCCTGGGCGTCCTGGAACACGCTGATCGTCGTCACCCGGGACTCGAAGGCCGTCACGTCCATCTTCCGTTCCAGGGCCTTGGGCACCACGGTGTCCTGGAGCGTCAGGACCCACTGGCGGTTCCCCTCGACCACCTCGTATCGGGGGCTGCCCTCCACGTCCAGGATCAGGGACGGCCCGCTGCGACCGGCCCGGAAGTCCACGTTGCGCAGGGTGGCCTTCTTCTCGGGCGCCTGGGCCCTCGCCGGCGGTGCCGCCTGGGCCCTTCGCGCCGCGTCCAGCTCCCGCTGCAGCCGGGCCACCTCGGTCTCCTGCTCCCGGAGGCGCCGGGTCACCTCGTCGGCGGCCGCCCGGGCCGCCTGGGCCTCCTGTTCCGCCCGGGCCTGGGCCGCCGTGAGTTCATCGATCCGGCTCGCGACCCGGGCCTCCCGTTCCCGGGCCTCCTTCTCCCGGGCCTGGGCCGCCGCCATCTCGGCCCGGGCTCGGTCCAGTTCCCGCTGGGTCCGGGCCAGGTCCTCCCGCCACTGCCTGGATGCGGTGGTCTCCCGGGCCTCCCCGGCCTTCCGGGCCTCGGCCTCCCGGCGCTGGGCCTCGGCCAGTTCCGACTCCTTCTGGGAGACGAGCCGCCGGAGCCGCGCCACCTCTGCTGATTCCCGTGCGGCGTCGTCGGCCCGGAGCGCCTGGATCTGTCGCTCCAGTTCCGCAATGCGCCGGTCCCGGGACTGCAGTTCCTGTCGGACCGACTGGGACTCCTTCTGGTAGCGCGCCCGCAGTTCCTTCAGTTCCTGCTGCTGGGCCTCCAGGCGCTTCCGGAGCGTCTCGGCTCGCTGCTGCTCGCCCCGGTCCCGGCCTGCCGCCTTCCGGGCGTCGTCGTAGGCCTTCCGGATCACCTGGAGTTCTGCCTCCCGCGTCTGGAGGCGTCCCCGGAGGGACTCCACCTCCTGGGCACGCTGTTCCCGCTCCTGCTGCTGGGCAGTCCGGGCCCGCTCCAGGTCCGCGGTCAGTCGCCGGACTTCCTCTTCGCGGCGCCGGGCCAGTTCGTCGGCCTGCTGCAGCCGCCGGTCGAGGTCCTGCCGGGTGCTCTCCAGGGCCGCCTCCCGCTCCCCCAGGGCCTTCTGGAGCCGGGCGACCTCCGAGGCCTGCCCGGCGTCCTGGCGGGCCTGGGCTGCCGCGAGGTCCCGGCGCAGTTCCTGGACCTCCCGTTCTCGTCGCGTCGCCTCCTGCTGGGCCCGGGCGACCTCCTCCCGGGCCTTCGCCATCCGGTCCGTCAGTTCCCGGATCGTCTCTTCCTTCGTCTGCATCTCGGCCCGGGTCGCCTCCACGTCGGCCCGCAGGGCCTGGAGCGACTCCCGGAGGGTCGCCATCTCCTGTTCCTTCTGACGCAGTTCCTGGGCCAGGGCCTCGCTGCGCTCCGTCTCGACCCCCTCGGCCCGCTGTCGCTCCCGTTGCAGGTCCTCCCGGAGTCGGGCCAGTTCCTGCTCCCGCTGGGCCTGGAGCTCCATCGTCTGCCGTCTCAGGTCCTCCAGTTCCTTCCGGGCCGCGTTCCGTTCCTGGGCCAGTTGGGCCAGCCGTGCCTCCTCCGCCGCCAGGGCCGCCTCGGCCCGGGCCCGCTCTTCAGCGGCCTGTGCCCTCCGGCTCTCCAGTTCGGTCACCTCTGCGGAGGTCCGTTCCGCCCGGGAGGCCACGGCCTCCAGCTCGGCGGCCTTCGCCCGGGCCTGGCCCTCCAGCCGGGCCAGTTCCTCCCGCTGGGCCTTCAGGGCCTGGGCCAGCCGCTCGGCCTCCTGCCGCTGGGTCTCGACGGCCGCCCGGGCCGCGATGGCCTCGTCCGCTCGGCGGGCCGCCTCCCGGGCCTCCTGCTCCGCGTTGCGGGCCTGCTGGGCCAGGGTGTCCCTCTCCCGCTGCAGCTGGGCCAGGCGCTGCTCCAGATCCCGGGCCTGGGTCGTCGCCGCGGCCAGTTCCTGCTCCCGGGCACGGGCTGCCGCCTCGGCATCCGCGAGTCGCCCGGCCAGCTGTTCCGCCGCCTGCCGGGCCCGGGCCTGGTTCGCCGCCAGTTGCTCCTCCAGTTCCCGGACCCTGGTCGTCTCGGCCCGGGTCCTTGCCTGGGCGATCTCGGCCTGCAGTCGCTCCTCCTGTTCCCGTGCCTGCCGTGCCTGCCGGGCCTTCTCGGCCTCGCTGGCGGCCAGGTCCTGGAGGGACTTGCGGTGGGCCTCCTCGGCCTCCCGGGCCTTCCGGGCCGCGGCCAGCCGGGCCTCCTCGGCCCGGACCGCCTCCTCGGCTGCCCGTCGGGCCTCCCGGGCCTGCTCGGCCGCTCGCTCCTCGGCCTCCCGACGCGCGGCTGCCTGGCGGACCATCTCGGCCTCAGCGGACCTGGCCCGTTCCAGGGCCTGGCTCTCGGCCCGGGCGGCCTCCTGCTCCTTCTTGAGGACCTCGAGCCGAGCCGCCTCCAGCCGCTGGGCCTCCGTCAGGGCATCCCGCTGGGTCGCGGCCTTCGTCGCCTCGCTCCGGAGCGCCTCCAGGCGCTGCTCGGCCTCCCGAGCCTTCTGGGCCGCATCCTGGGTCTTCCGCTCCAGGTCCGCGCGCTGCTGCTCCAGGGACCGGATGGCCTGCTCCGCTTCGGTGGTTCGCTGGTCCGCGAGCCTCCGGGTCCGCGCATCGATCTCCTGGCGCTGGCGTTCCAGGGCCGCGGCCTGGGCCTGAAGGTCCTTCAACTGGGCCTCCGCGGCCCGGGTCCGTTCGGCCAGTTCCCGGGACTGGGCATCGGCCTGTCGACGCAACTCCGCGAGCCGGGCCTGCTCCTGCCGGGCATCCTCCGAGGCCCGTTCGGCCTGCTGCCGCGACTCCCGGGCCAGTCGCTCGGCCTCCTGTCGCAGCCGCTCCGCCTCCTTCCGGCTCTTTTCCTCCTCGGCCCGCAGGGCGGACTCCCGTTCCCGGGCGGCCCGCAACTGGTCCAGCACCGCCTGTTCCCGCGCGATCTGGTCCCGGACCTCCTGGGCCTTGCGGGCCAGCGCCCCTGTCTCGGCTCCCGACGGTCGCCGCCGGCTCGCGTCGATGCGCACGACGATCCGGTTGCCCTCGGTTCGGACGTCGTACCCCGCCTCCTCCCGCAGCCCGATGATCACACGCCCCATCGGCACGCCCGAGGACTTGAACTGGAGCGTGCCCACCTGATCCACGACCCCGTTGTCCACCACGATGGGCTCCGCGGCGGCCGAGATGTCGCCCCGGTTCACATCGATGAACAGACGCACCGGGTCCTCCAGGCGGAAGACCGTAAATGTCGGGGTCTGCGAGGTGGTGATCGTGACGACCGTCTCCTGGGCCTCCTCGGTGACCGAGATGCCCTGGATCGGGTTGGTCGCGGGGACCTGGCCCAGCAGGGGAGCCGTCGCCAGCAGTCCGCCCATCACCACCATCGGCACAAGTCGGGAGCGTGACATTCGAACCTCCGGCCGAAGGGAGCCACTCTCGCTGCGATGGTATGCCGAACCCCCCGTGACAGTCAAAGAAACGTCGCCTCGATTGCACCGGGGCATTCCCTGTCACCCGGCAGGAGGGAGGGCGTCGTCGTGGCCCTGGCGAAATCGTGGCCCGCCCGGAGAGGCGGACCGCTGAGCGCAGCGGCCCGAGGGCTCCGAGCGGATCCCGGGGAAGGCGGGCGCGGCACGGGGGGGGGAGCGGACCTCCTCCCCTTGTCGAGGTGCCGCGTCGGCGGAGGGCTGTCCAGGGATTGGAGTAAGGATCCTCCACCGGCGGGTGGGCGATCAGGACCGGAGGAAGGCACCCGGGTCCCCCGGCGGCACGCAAGTCACGGGACTGTCAAGAAATTGACATTCCGGCGCGACGGTGGCACAAAACCTGCTTGTCGGGATTCCCGGTGGGGTGCCCGCGAGCAGGCAGGGGGGAAGCGTGATCCAGGAAACACCGAAACACCCGACGGTCCAGTCGCCACCGGTCCCGGCGCCGTCCCGGGCGACGGAGTCCCTGGCTCCTTACGACGCTGTCTCCTCGCTGTCGGTGATCCGGAGGCTCCCCCGGGGTGCCGTGCCCCTGAAACTGGACTGGAACGAGTCGTCGATCCCCCCGACACCCAAGGTGATCGAGGCCATTACCGGATTTCTGGCCAACGGGCATCACCTGAACTGGTATCCCGAACTGGGGGCGGCGGGGCTCCGGGAGGACCTGGCGCGCTACACCGGCGTTCCCGCCGAGGGGATCCTGGTCACCAACGGGTCCGACGATGCCCTGGACCTCCTCTGCCGCACCTTCATCGATCCCGGCGACGACGTGGTGGTGGTCTGGCCGACCTACGGGCACTTCCTGATCTTCGCCCGGGGGCGGGGCGTGGAGCCCCGAAAGGCGATGCCCCCGGACCCCTTCCAGGATGCGGTCGCGACCCTGCTGGAGACACTGACCCCGGCGACCCGCATGGTCTATCTTCCCTCGCCGGCCAACCCGACGGGCGTGCTGACCTCGCCCCAGGACGTGGCCTCCCTGTGTCGGGCCTTCCCGGCGACCCTCTTCGTCGTGGACGAGGCATACTACGAGTTCGCCGGGATCACCTCGGCGCCCCTGGTCCAGCACCTGCCCAACCTGGCCGTGACCCGGACCTTCAGCAAGTGCTTCGGTATCGCCGGCCTTCGGGTGGGCTACCTGATGGCCGGGCCCTACCTGATGGGCCACCTGCGGAAGCCCTACAACCCGAAGAGCGTGAATGCCCTGGCCCAGGTCGGCGCCCGGGCGGCGCTGGCCGACGTGGACGCCCGGGAGGCCTACATCGCCCAGGTCCGGGGTGCCCGGGCCTTCCTGGTCACCGAACTGCGTCGCCGGGGAGCCGAGGTGCGAAACAGCGAGGCCAACTTCATCAACGTCCGGGTCCGGGACCCTCGACGGCTGGTCCAGGCCCTGGAGTCCGTGGCGGTCTTCGTCCGGGACCGGAGCCATCTGGAGGGGTTCGAGGGGTACATCCGCATCACGATCGGGACGCTGTCCCAGATGAACGACCTGGTGGAGCGGATCGACCTCCTGCTCGAACGGGAGCCGGATTTGCTCGCGGCTCCTTGAACCACGGCGCGACGTTCTCCTATAATGAGGCCTGCCACATCAAGGGGGTGACCATGTTTATCGAGAAGGAACCGGCCAAGGCCGCCGAGGCGAAGAAGATGAAGGAGGAGGCCGCTCGGGAGCCGGTGAAGGACCCGAAGAAGCGGGAGGTCCCGGCGGGCGGGTTCGCCGAGCAGAGCCGAAAGGCCTCGCCCCGGGCCCAACAGGAATCCAAGCCACGCCTGCCGGCCGCCCCGGAGAACAAGGATCCGGTGGAGGAGTTGCGGCGCCTGTTCCGGGAAAACAACCTCCCCGAGAAACTGGTCCCGACCAACGTGGTGGACTTCCGCCACGACCCGTCCTCGGGGGCACTGACGATCACCCTCAAGAGCGGCTTCAGCAAGAAGTTCGACGAGGAGAACACGGTCACCTTCGACCGGACGATCTCGGGCGTCCTGAAGCCCGGATCCTTCAGCGGGCTCTCGGGGGTCACGAAGGGCAGCGCCACGATCACCGCGATGTCCCGTTCCCGTCCCGGCAAGATCGCCATCAGTGGGAAACTGGGCCCCTTCTCGAAGACCCTCGAGTTCGAGGAGGCCTCCCTGCCGAGCCTGCCCTAGGATCGTTCATCGCATCAGCGGCGGCGGCTCTTCCTCGTCGCCGTCCTCGGATGGCGAAGGCCCTTCAGACACGACCGCGCGCTGCAGGGCATCGGCCACTTCCCGGGAGGTGGCCGGGCGAGCCGTGGGATCCAGGTCCAGGCAGCGCCGGAGCACCTCCCCCAGTTCCCGGGGCAGCGAAGACTGGTCCAGGAACTGGAGGCGGGCATCCCGGGCGTTTCGAGCCGTGGGTCCCGAGGGCAGGGGACCGAGGAGCGCCTCCATGAGCAGCAGGCCGAAGGAATAGAGGTCCGTGGCGGGGGTCAGGTCGTGGCCCGCCTCCTGTTCCGGCGACATGTAGTCCGGGGTGCCACAGATGAAGAGGCTCCGGTCCCGGTGGACCTCCAGGGCCTTCGCCATGCCGAAGTCCATCAGTTTGCACCGCCCGTCCTGGAGCACCATCACGTTGCCCGGCTTGATGTCCCGGTGGATCACCCGGTGCTGGTGCGCGAAGTCCAGGGCCTCGGCCAGTTCCCGGGCCATCACGGCCACCCGGGGCAGGGGGAGGCGGTGCTGGGGAACCCGATCCAGCAGGTCGGCCAGGGAGGACCCGTCCAGGTACTCCATCACCAGGTATTGCCGTCCCGAGACCTGCCCCATGTCGTAGACCTGGACGATGTGGGGATGGGACAGGCTCGCCAGGATCCGGGCCTCCCGCAGGAAGTACTCCTCGGCAAGGTTTTCCGGGAGGTGGGGATTGGAGAGGAACTTCAGGACGACGTCCCGGTCCAGGACCTGGTCCCGGGCCAGGTAGACGATCGCCGTGCCACCCTCGCCCAGGCGCCGGACCACCTGATAACGTTCCGGGAGGCCCGGAGGGATCGCCGGGGGAGCCGCGGGCCTGCCCGTCGCAGAGGTGTCCTGGACCTCGGCCAGACGCCGGGCGTCCTCCAGGCGCTGCAACTCGAACCGGAGGGCGTCCCGGAGCAGGTTCGCCGCCTCCAGTTTCCGGAGCGTCTTGAGCGCGGCATCCAGGGCCTGGGAGCGGGTGAAGAAGCCCACCAGATGCTCGAAGGCCTCCTGGGTGGCCGCGGTTGGCGTGACCCGTTCCACGAACTGGAGGTAGTAGCGGACCGCCTCGTCGGTCTGCCCCTTCCGGGTCAGGATGCGTCCCAGGAGGTAGCAGGCCCGGGCATATCCCCGGTCCGCCGGGGAGGCGAGGCGCAGGATCTCCTCGGCCTGGTCCACCCGACCCAGATCCCAGGCCATCCGGCCGGCCTCCAGGTAGCGTCCTGCGGCGGCAAGCGCCCGGATCTCCCGGTCGGGGTCCTGGACCTGGGCGTAGAGCGCCGCGGCCCGTTCGTGCAGCCCGGCCTCCTCGTAGAGCGCCGCGGCCTCGGAACCGAGGCCCGCCTGCTCCAGCACCGCCCCGCCCAGGTCGGCCCGCCCGGCCCGAAGGTAGCAGTGGGCCGCCTCCCGGGCCTGGCCCTGCTGGGCATAGCACTCGGCGGCGTTCAGGTAGTCCCCGAGGGACTCGTAGAGTTCCGCCGCCTGCTGGTGCCGACCCTGGCGCCGCAGGACCTGGGCCGAGAGGCGGTGGGCCTCGGACTCCCGTCCCAGGACCCGGTAGACCCGCGCAGCCTGTTCCAGCCGACCGGCGGTCACCAGGGCCTCGGCCGCTCCCCAGAGGTCCCCGACCTGGGAGAGGATCTCGGCGGCCTTCTCGGGATTGCCCGCCCGGGAGAAGAACTCGGCGGCTCGGCGGAGGTCCGGGACCCGGAGCAGGGCGTTGCCGGCTGCCTCGAAATCTCCTGCCCGTTCAAAGAGTTCGGCGGCCCGCTGGTACCGCTGCATCTTGAGGGCCACCCGTCCGGCCTGCCGGAAATCCCCCTGCTGCAGCAGGAGGTCCAGGGCCTCCTGGGGCTGGCCTGCCTGGACCAGCAGGCGGGCCTCGACCGAGATCGGGCGCCCCGGGGTCGGGTGGTTTCGGGGATCCGGCGCGGGGGCGTCCGGGACCCGGGACCCGGACCGGCGGACCCACAGGGCCGCCGCGGCCAGAACCAGGGCCCCCAGGAAGGCCACGATCGAGATCCACATCCCCACGGAGCCGCCCGGTGGTCGCAGGACGCTGCCATTATTTCCCAGCGGTCGGCCGGAAGCCAAGTCGGGGCCGGTCGACCCCAGGGGGTTGGCGCCGATCCGTGGAATGGCCCTGCGCCGATGCCGCGGGCGCCCGGATCGCGAAGGCGGCCCCCGTCCTGCGTGGCGGGTCCCGGGAACCCGCAAGGAATCCTTGTCAGAAGCCGGGCCGTGGGATATCTTCTCCGGGCCTTCTCCGGGAGCCGGGTCATGGGACGGGAATACGTCGGGCACCTGGAGGCCGGTGGCCTCCGCTTCGCCCTGGTGATCAGTCGGTTCAACCAGTTCATCACGGCGCGCCTGGAAGAGGGGGCGATGGATGCCCTGATCCGCCATGGGGCCGACCCGGAGGCGATTGACATCTGGCGCGTCCCCGGGGCCTTCGAGATGCCCCTGGTCGTGAAGAACTGCGCCGCCTCGGGGAAGTACGACGCCGTGATCGCCCTGGGGTGCGTGGTCCGGGGCGCGACCCCCCACTTCGACTACGTGGCGGGGGAGATGGCGAAGGGGATCGCCGTCACGATGCTGGAGACCGGGGTTCCGGTGGCCTTCGGGGTCCTGACCACCGACAACATCGAGCAGGCCGTCGAGCGGGCCGGGTCCAAGGGAGGCAACAAGGGGGCCGACGCGGCGGTCAGCGCCATCGAGATGGCCAACCTGCTGCGCCAGGGGCGGACCGCGGGGGGCAAGTAACGGCCATGGGCAGTCGGCGTCGCGCTCGGGAATGCGCGCTGCAGTTGATGTACATGTGGGAGTACCATCGAACCCTGGATCACCCGGGCGTGCGGGCCTTCTGGGAGTCGGTGGAGAGGGAACCGGGGGGCCAGGAGGCCCGGGACTTCGCGATGCTGCTGGTGTCCGGGGTGATCCGGCGACTGGCGGAGGTGGACGAGTTGATCCGGCAGGCCTCGCTGAACTGGCGGATCGATCGCATGGCGATGGTGGATCGCAACATCCTGCGACTGGCCACCTTCGAGTTGATGGAGGTCCTGGACACCCCCATCAAGGTGGTGCTCAACGAGGCCATCGAGCTCTCGAAGCGCTTCGGGACCGAGGACTCCGGCGCCTTCGTGAACGGCGTGCTGGACAAGGTGGGTTCCCTGGTGAGACCCCAGCAGAAGCCGGAGGTTCGCGGGGAGGCATGAAGATCCAACTGGTCAAACCGGACCTCCACCTGCTGGACCACGTGACGGTGGACACGGTGGTGCTGCACATCTTCCGGGAGGACCGGCCTCCGCGGGGGCTGGCGGGCCTGCTGGACTGGCGCCTGCTGGGAAGGATCGGGAATCTGGTGGTCCAGCAGAGGTGCCTCGGGACCTACCGGGAGTCGATCCTGCTGCCGACCTATGGGCGGCTTCCCGCCCAGCGCATCTGCGTCTTTGGCCTGGGGTCTCGGGAGGAATTCACGCCGAAGCGTTATCAGGAGTCGTGCTACTACATCGGGGAGATCCTGGCGAGGCTGCGGACCTCCTCCTTTCTGCTGTCCCTGCCGGGGTCGCCCCGGGCGGCCTTCCCGCTGCGAAATCGGGTGGAGACCTTCCTGGAGGAGATGGCCCGGGCCTTCGGGGGCGAGGTCGAGCCGGAGGTCGTCCTGGTGGAGCCGTCGGAGGCCCACCGGGAGATCACGGAGGTGGTCGCCCTCCAGGCCCGGAAGAGCCGGGGTACCTGGAGATGACGGTTCCGGAGCCCATCCCGCCGGATCGCCTGTGCATCGCCCTGGACACGCCGGACCTGGGGCAGGCCCTGGACTGGTGCCGGGCTCTCCGGGGGCAGGCCGGGTGGTTCAAGGTCGGCCTGACGCTGTTCGTGCGTCACGGCCCCTCAGTGGTGGAACGCATCGCCGGGGAGGGAGCCGGTCGGGTCTTTCTGGATCTGAAACTCCACGACATCCCGGCCCAGGTCCAGGGGGCGGTGGCCGCCGCAGGGGAGGTCGGGGCGGACCTTCTGACGATCCACGCCTCCGGGGGCGCGGCGATGCTGCGGGCGGCGGCGGAGGCCCGTCGGGGCCCGATGCGACTGGTCGCGGTGACGGTGCTGACGTCCCTCTCGGATTCCGACGTCGGGGACCTCTGGCCCGGGCAGACGGCGGCGGGGCTGGCCGGGCGGCTGGCGGCCCTGGCAGTGCGGTCGGGCCTGGACGGGATCGTGCTGTCGCCACGGGAGGTGGCCGACGTCCGGGCCTCCGTGCCCAGGGACTTCTGGCTCGTGTCGCCGGGCATCCGGCCGGCCGGGAGCATCGGGTCCGTCGACGATCAGGCCCGGACGGCGACTCCCCGGGGGGCCCTCCAGGCCGGGGCCGACCTGCTGGTGATCGGTCGCCCGGTCACCGGGGCGCGGGACCCGGTCCAGGCCCTTCGGGACCTCCGGGGGTGCGGGTGAGAAACGATTCCGGCAGAGAGCCGAGGCCCGATCGGGAGGGGGAGATCGCGGGGGGGCTGCACGCCATCGAGGCGCTGCTGCGGGAGGCCCGGGACCTGGTCCAGGAGGTCCTGCTGGAGGGCCAGGCGACGCGGCCCGCCCGGGCCCTGGCGGAGGAGGCCCGGTCCCTGGGGGTTCCCGTGCGGTCCGTGTCCTCCGAGGCGATCCGGTCGTGGTCCCGGGGGCGCAACTTCCAGGGCATCGCGGCCCGGTTGCGATCCTATCCGTACGCGGACTTCGCCGAGTGGCTGGAGGCCAGGAAGGCCTCGTCCCTGGTCCTGGCCCTGGACAGCATCCAGGACCCCCAGAACCTGGGGTCGATTCTCCGGACGGCGGCCTTCTATGGCGTGATGGGGGTGGTGATTCCGAAGGACCGGGCCGTCGGGGTGACGGGGGCGGTGATCCGGTCCTCGGCCGGGGCCGTGACCCGGGTCCCCGTGGCCCGGGTCGTGAATCTGGCCCGGGCCCTCCGGGAGTCCCGGGATGCCGGCTGGCGGGTCATTGGCGCCGTGGCCCACGGGGGCGTGCGGCCGGAGGAGGTGCCCCGGCAGGGACCCCGGGTCCTGGTGATGGGGGCCGAGGGTGCGGGGCTGAGGCGCCTGGTCCTGGAGGCCTGCGACACCCGGGTGACCCTGCCGTCTCCGGGGGGCTTCGAGTCCCTGAACGTTGGCGTGGCGACGGGGGTCCTGCTGGAGTGGCTGGCCGGCGGGATCCGGGGAGGATCGGAGTGACGACGCCTGCGATGGTGGCGACGGACCGCCGGGGGCACCTGATCGTGCACCCTTTCTACCGGATGGCGGTCTTCGATGGGCGGGAGGTCCGACCGCCCCGGGAGGACGAGTTGGCCCCGCTGCCCCCGGGAAGCGACCTCTGGCGCATGCCCGGGCGCCTGCCGGTGGGCATCAACCCCGAGACCGGCGGGCCCGAGACCCTCGGCGGCCTCGAGGCGGTGGCCGGATTCGCGAGTCCGGCCTGGCTGCGCCTGGCGTTGCCCGCCTGCGACCGGGAGGCCGATGCCCCGGTGCTGCCCCTGTTCGCCTATGCCCCCCTGGGCTGGCGGAACGGGCGGCTGGTCACGACGGCACTCCGGGTGGACCGATCGAATCGCCAGGACCCGAGGCGCTTCCGGATGCGGGAGATCGCCGCGGCCAGCCGAGCGCTTCGGCGGCGGATGCCCCACAACCGCCTGGTGGAGCACCTGGATCACTGCGCCAGGGTCTATGGCTGCCGGGCGGCCCAGAACTTCTTCCTGGCCCGGGAGGAATGTCCGCTGCCGACCTCGCCGACGTGCAACAGCGGCTGCGCCGGATGCCTCTCCCTGGACCCGGCCGGGGATGTCCCGGCACCCCACCAGCGCATCGCCTTCGTGCCGGACCCCGAGGAGATCGCCGAGGTGGCACTTCTGCACATCTCCCGGGTGCCCCGGCCCGTGGTCTCCTTCGGCCAGGGCTGCGAGGGGGAGCCCCTGCTGGTGGCCCCGGTGCTGGTGGAGGCGATCCGACTGATCCGTCGACGGACCCGGGCCGGGACCATCCACCTGAACACGAACGGGAGCCGCCCTGGGTCCGTTGCGGCCCTCTGCGAGGCCGGCCTGGACTCCATCCGCCTCTCGATCAACTCCTTCCGGCCAGAGGCCTACGGGGCCTACTTCGCCCCCAGGGGCTACACCCTCGACGACGTGCTGGAGTCGGGGCGGGTCGTGGCGGCCAGCGGGGGCTTCGTGTCGGTGAACCTGCTGGCCTTCCCGGGGGTCACCGATGCCGAGGCGGAGGTGGAGGCGACCCTGGGGGGGATCCGGGAGTGTCGGGCCGACCTGATCCAGATGCGCAACCTCAACATCGATCCGGACGTCTACCGGGAGCGGCTGGGGACCATGGACCTGGGGCCGGTGATGGGGTTGCGGGCGGCCATGGTCCGCATGCGGGAGGCAAGAGCGGGCCTGCGGTTCGGCTACTTCAATCCGCCGGTGCGCACGCTGGTGCTGCGCCGGAGGCGGAAGAGGAGGAACGGATGAGACTGTCCCGTCTGGCGGCCACCCTCAAGGAGCCGGCGACCCTGCGCCTCAATGCCGAGGCGGCGCGACTCAAGGCGGCGGGGGAGGCGGTCATCCACCTGGGGGGCGGCGAGCCCGCAGGACCGGCGCCGGCGGCGGCCCTGGAGGCGGCCCGGAAGGTGCTGGAACGGGGGGAGGTCAAGTACACGGCGACCCCGGGGATCCCGGCCCTGCGCCAGGCGGTGGCCCGGTGGACCGAGCGGCAGTACGGGCGTCCGGTGGAGGCCCGGAACGTCCTCGTCTCGGCCGGCGCGAAGCCGGTGCTGATGGCGGCCCTGGCGTCGGTGGTGGACCCGGGCGACGAGGTGATCGTCCCGGCACCCTACTGGGTCTCCTATCCCGAGATGGTCCGGATGGTGGGGGGCTCCCCGGTGATCGTCCCGGCGCCGGAGGGGGAGGTGATTCCTCGGATCGAGGATCTTCGGGGGGCGGTCACCGATCGGACCCGGGCGATCCTCTACAACAGTCCCAACAATCCCTCCGGGGCCATCTATCCCCGGGACCTGGCGGCCGGTCTCGTGGACCTCTGCCGGGAGCGGGACCTCTTCCTGATCTCCGACGAGATCTACCGCTGCCTGGTCTTCGACGGCGTGCAGGCCGTTTCTCCGTTCACGCTCTGGGACGGGGCCATGGACGACTGCCCGGTGATCCTGGTGGACGGGGTCTCGAAGATGTTCGGGATGACCGGGTTCCGCATCGGCTGGGCGGTGGCGTCCCCGGCGGTCATCGACGCGATGAACCGGTACACCGGGCAGGTCCTCTCGTGCGCCTCTCCCCTGAGCCAGGCGGCGACCCTGGCGGCCCTGGAGACCGAGGAGGCCTTCATCGAGAATCTCCGAATCGCCCTGCAGCGTCGGCGGGACATCCTGGTGGGATCGCTGTCGGGGCTGACGGGATTGCGGGTCCCGGTACCGCAGGGGACCTTCTACTGCCTGCCGGATTTCTCGGCCTTCTGCCGGGACAGCGCGGCCCTCTCGGAGTACCTGCTGGAGCAGGCCCGGGTGGTGACCGTCCCCGGGGTGGACTTCGGGGCCGAGGGGCGCCTGCGGATCTCCTTCTGTGGGACCGAGGAGGACCTGGTGGAGGGAGCACGGCGCATCCGGTGGGCCCTGGACCCCGCGGCCCCGGAGACCTGCGAGTTCGGTGGCAAGGTCCATCGACGGGATCGCCCGGTCCCGGGTCCATGACCGTGTGCCCCGGAAGGGCATGTCTCCCGTCGTCCCGGGGGTGGCCCGACGGGGCTTCCACAGCGGGTCTCTCGTCACGGACCGGGGTTGCGCCCCCGGGTCTGGCACCTGCCACGGCCCCGTGGCATCCTTGGCCGCGAGGAGGGGCATGGGACGGGGAGATCGGGCTTTCTGGGGCGTCTTCGGTTTGCTGGTGGTCGCCTGCGCGGTCCCGGTCTTCGCCGTTGATCGGGTCCCGGGAGCCGACCTCCCGAGCCATCTGGCGATCCTGCGCCACCTGGCCGATGCCCTGGATCACCCCGAGGCGTTTTCCCAGGCCATGGAGGTCCGGCCCTGGCAGCCGTACTGGGGCTTCTACGGACCGACGCTGCTGCTGGCCCAGGCAGTGCCTCTGGACCTGGCGGCCCGCCTCGTGATCTTCGGAGCCCTGGTCTGCCTGCCGGTGGCGGTGTTCCTGGTGGCCCGGCGGGAGGGGGCAGACCCCCGGGTGGCCCTGGGGGCCTTCCCGCTGCTGTTCGGCTTCAACTACTACTGGGGCTTCGAGCCGTTCTACGTCTCGGCCTGCCTCGCGGTGATGGGCCTGTTGCCGGTGCTGCGGTTCGCCCGGGAGGGGGGACGATGCTCCCTGATCTGGGTCCATCTCGCCTCGGGGGCGATCTTCGTGGCCCATGCGACCGCCTGGGCCCTCTGGGCGGCCTGGAGTCTCTGGGTCCTGGTCACCGAGGCCGGGCACCGGCGACGGGTGCTGGGCGGCGCCACGGCGATGGTCGTCCCCCTGGGGCTCTTCCTGATCTGGAAGGCCTCGGCGGGCCTCGAGGGGATTACCCAGGCCCCGGCCACCCACAGCCTCCTCTACAAGGCGTCCCGGTGGGCCCACCACGCCTTCCCGGCCCTCTCGCCCACCTGGGAGGCGGTGCTGACCCTCGGGTGGTCGGGACTGGTCGGCCTGGCCATCCCGGAGGCCCCTCATCTGGTCCCCTCGCCGGACCGACGCCGGCGGGTCGTCCGGTGGGGCGGGCTTGCGATCGGGATGTTCCTGGCCTACTGGGTCCTGCCCCAGGACGTCGCGGAACTGAGTTTCGTCTATCCCAGGTTCCTGGTCTTCGCAGGGGTCTTCCTGCTGCTGGCCCTGGCGGGACGGATCCGGTTCCACAGGGCCTTCCTGGTGGGAGCCACGGCGCTGGGACTGGTGGCGGTCTCTCTGGCCGCGGTGGCCTCGGCCCGTTTCTCGGAACGGTCGGCGGGGGCCTGGGAGTGCCTGGCCCGGAGCCGGCCCGGGAGCATCCTGATGCCCTTCTCGTTCGAGCGGGACGACCCCGACCTGCGCTATCCCCTTTTCCTGCATGCCGGGGCCTGGCATGCCTATCGGAACCGGGGACGGGTCTTCGGGGACTGGATCGAGGCGCTGCCCACGTCGATGGTCCGGTGGAAGGACCCCCGGGGCCTGGGGACTCCGCCGCCGGTCTTCCTGTGGTCCCCGAGGCCCCTGGAGGACCCCGCCATGGCCGCCCCCGTGGAGTACTTTCTCATCCATGGTCCCAGGCAGGTACGGCCTCCGGGAGGGGATCCGGTCGTGCTGGATCGGCTGCTGCTGGCCGGCATTCCCGTCTTGCCGGAGCCCGTCTGCGAGTCGGGACGATGGAGGCTTTATCGACGGGCTCCCCCCCTGGAAACGGAGGATCGATGATCACCGACCCGGACCGAGGACGACGGATCGCCTACATCAACCTGAAACTGGCGGCGATGGGCCTGCCCATCTTTCGAGGGGAGGGCACCGCCCTGGTGGAGATGGCCCGGGAGATGCTGGAACATCACCGGGAGCGGGGGCGGTTGCTGGCTGGCCGCCTGCCCCCGGTGGATGCCCGGATCCAGGCCTTCCTGGACGAGATCCTGGGGGACCTGGGCCGACCGGTTCCGAGGCTCCCGGGGGAGACCTTCGTGCTGGACCGTCCCGGCATGGCCCGGGAGATGTCGCTGCCCCCGGACCGCCATCGGCACCGGACTCCGGACCTGGAGTCCTTCCGGGTTCGGAACGGCATCCTCCACAATCCCGACCGGGACCGGCGGACCACCGAGGGGGTCTTTCACGTCGTCGATGTCGGATTTCCGGTCCCCGGCGACAAGAAGGCCGTCTCGCGGGAGACGTTCCGGCGGCTGCTGGAGACGGCCCTGAGGCCCGACACGGAACGGCTGGAACTGCCCTTCACCGCAGGCGAGGAGCCCCCGGCCCGGGTGTTCGTGTCGCTCTACCTCCGCCCGGTGGTCCAGCCGGCGGTTCCCGGGTGCTGCCCGGAACGGACGATGGAGGTCCACGTCCTGGCCCCGGGGTCCCTGGTGGCGAGCCTGGACTTCCTGGAGCACATCTTCGGCAATGCCGGAGACCCCTGGATCGCCATCAACGACGCGGCCCTGGACCCCCTGGGGTGGACGGGTCACAGTGGGTTGGTGGTGCTGGCTCCCCACCTCTCGGGACTGCGGAAGCGGGACCTGGGACTGCCCCGGATCGAGGAGGCCTCGGAGCGGCAGCGGCGGGACGGGATGTGCTGGGCGGACCCCGAGGAACGCTACAACGACGGCCGTCCCTTCAAGGTCACCTTGCGGGGGCCCCGGGGATGCATCGTGACGTTGATTGCGGACAGCTACTTCGGATACGCGAAGAAGGAGGTCAAGAGCCAGGTCTCCTTCGCGGCGAACCTGGCGGGGCTCGTGGAGGAGGAACACGCCGGCGGGGCCCTGGTCTTTCCGGCGTACAACCACGGGACACGCTTCGTGCCGGACCTGTCGTTGCGCGGGGGGGGACACACGCTGGAGGAGGCCCTGACGCTGCTGGGGGACCGGGCGGTCCGGCAACCGGAGGGGCATGCCCGGCTCCGGGACCACCCGGCGGTGGTGCTCCTGCCCGAGGATGCGGTGCTGGGCCTCGAGGACCAGGCGGCCCGCTTCCAGGTGGCGGGAGAGGAGCGGGTGATTCCCCTGCGCCCCGACGAGGTCTATGTCCACCCCTCGGGATATCGGGTCCACATGGAGCGACACCGGGGGTCCGGGGCCTGGCGCCTGATCGGGACCGCCGCCGAGGGCCTCTTCTGCCACAAGCCCTGCACGGTCTCGGGGGGAGGCAAGTCCGAGATCTCGAAGTCCCTCTGGAACCAGTGTCATTTCGCCCCGGTCGTCGTGGGGGACTACGAGGCGGACCTGGCCCGGGTCCGGGAGATCATCGGGCGGTGCTATGGCGACCGCTTTCGGGACCCGGCGCGTCGGTCCGGAGCCGCCAGTCGGCCCCTCTTGTCGCTGGACCGCTCCCTGGGGAGCGTCATCGCGCTGCTGTCTCCGTCGCCAGAGTACACGGACGAGTACAACGCCTGGATCCGGGGGATCCCGGAGCGGATCAAGGCCCTGGTCTACCTCGTGAAACGGTTCTACCTGCCCGACTGGGGCGAGGACTGGGAGTCCCACTTCGGCGTGGACGTGATGAACGGCACCACGGGCAATCTCTTCCTGTTCGAGGGAAGGCCCCTCCTGGGGACCTACCTCCGGGTGGGATTCACCCCGGAGGGGCGCCGGTGGGTCTTCAAGATGCGCCAGGACGTGATGCCTGCCCGGAAGGTGCAGCTGGAGGACGACATCACCGCGAGCGTCACGCTGCCGGCCTCCCGTTGCGCGAACCATCTGCCCCGGGGACTTCCTGGCCTCTCGGTGAAGTTCTGCCACAATCTGGAGCGACACTTCTTCCAGCGTCCCGATGATGCGATCCACCGGGGAGTGGACCGTCAGGCCGAGCGCGACCTGGCCCGCCCCGGGAACTTCATCAGCAATTTCGAGCCATTGCCGATCCAGGAGGCCCGGGAGATGGCCGATCGGGTCGTGGACTTGGACCGCTACACGCTGCCGATGCAGCAGTGGGTGCGGGAGACGGCCCGGGAGGACCGATTCGAGTGGTTCGTTGCCAGCGACCGTCCCCGGGTCGTCGATGGCCGCCCCTCCCAGAATCCCCGGTACCTCCAGCCGGACCCCAGCCATCGGGACCCCTTGACACGGCTCCTGGCAGACCTGGGACCTCGACTGGCCCGGCGCATCCCCTGGCCCGAGCCGGTGCTGCATCCCGTGGGGGCCATTCTGCCCGGTCGGCGACTGAATCCCCGAGAGCCCGGGAGTGCCATCCGGCCGCTGGCCGTCTACGGACCGATCCACTACCAGGAGCTCCCGGAGCTGTTTGCGGACTTCCTGTGCTCTCTGTCGGGCAAGAGTCCCTCGACGACCGGCGCCGGCAGCGAGGGGGCCTTGACCACGGGCCCCTTCAACGCCCTGCCCCCCGTCGCGGACATGAACAATGCCTTGCTGTCCTGGATCCTGACCGGTCATGGCGGGTTCACGACGGCCGCCGGATTCGTCGGTCCCCGCTATCGGGTCGATCACGACCTCTCCCTGCTCATCCCGGAACTGTGGTGCCGGATGGACCCGGAGGAGCAGGATCCTCGCCGGATGATTGCCCGGGGGTACCTGGAACCCCTGCAGGATTTCGAGCATCGGGGGCGGGTGGTTCCGGCGAGCCGACTGGGGTGGAGGATCACGGCCCTCTTCGCGGCCGAGGTCCTGGGGCGCCTCTTCGACAATCCCACGGCGGTCTTTCCCGAAGAGGTCCTGCGGCCCGAGAAGCAGGACCTGGACCACTTCGCGGACGGGGTCTGGCACATCGTGGAGATGCAGCAGCAGGTCGCGCGGCAGTGGTTTCAGGACGGCAGCGCCGAGGGGGCGATTCCCCCGCTGCGGGCCCTGCTGGACCTCCTCGCGGCAGGCCGGTTCTCCCAGGAGGAGTGGCAGGACCCCTCCTTCCGGGGCCTCTTCGACCGGGAGCGGGTGCTCTCCTCGGACTGGTACCAGGAGAGGCTGGTCCGCTATCGGGACCGGGAGCGGGACCACCTTCGCCGGGGACGGGAGGCCCTGCGGGACTTCGTCCGACAGTGCACCGCCTGCACCCCCGAGGCCCGGTCCGTGGCCCTGGAGCGGCTCCAGGCCGTCGAGGCCCGGCTCGTCGAGGTGGAAGACCCCGCCTTTCCCGCGTCCCTGACCGGCACCATCGGCCTCGACGCCATGGCCTGGGACCGGGCGAGGTCCGTTCCACTGCCGAACCCCTGATGGGGGTCCCGGGGGGCTTTTCCTGTTCCGGTCTTCCGGTGGGTGACCGATACTCGGCCCGGTGCACGGGAATGCCGAGGAGGGAGTCGTGCGACGGGCAGTGCTGGGAGTCCTGGTGGGGGCGATGGGTCTCGTTGCGTGTGGCGGAGGGGCACCGGTCCCGGTTCCCTACCCCCCGACTCCCCTCACGACCGAGCGGAATCATCTCAAGGACGGCGATGGCCGCTACGTCTTCCTGAACGGGATCAACACCAGCGGTGCCGACAAGGTCCCGGTGTCCATCGACGCCCGGGGCGTCCCGTCCTACGTCGGCCGCCCCTTTCCGCTGGACCAGGCGGACTGGCACTTCGCAACCATGCAGTCGATGGGGTTCAACACCATCCGCTTGCTGATCCTCTGGGAGGGGTTGCAGCCCACCGGTCCCGACACCGTGGACACGGCCTACGTGGACTACCTGCGGGAGATCGTGAAGGCCGCCGGTCGGCATGGCATCCGGGTCCTGCTGGAGATGCACCAGGACGACTTCAGCCGTTTCCTGCGGGCCCGCTACAACCAGCACCCCACGGTCGGGGTCCCGGGGTCCCTGGAGAACACGCTGGCGGCCCTCCTGCCGCCATACGATGACGTGGTGTCGGGGAACGGAGCCCCCCGGTGGGCCGTGGAGGCCGCGCTGCCCGAGCGCGACCTGTCCTCCCCGGGCTGGGGCATTCCCCGCCTCGTCAGCGGCCTCAGGACCGGGGATGTCACGGCCTTCGTCGAGGCGGTCCGCATGCTGACCGGCAGCACCGACGCTCCCCTCTCCCCGGAGTTTCTGCAGTATTTCCAGGACCACCTGCCAGGGCCCTTTGCGATCGAGGAGACGTCGGACTTCCTGCCCCTGTCCTCCTGGGGCCTCTCGGCGGCCCTCTCCATCGACATGGCCCGGTGCTTCGGGAGTTTCTTCGCGGGCCGGACCCTGTTTCCCGGGGTGACCCGTGACGGAAAGAACGTCCAGGACTACCTGCAGGACGCCTTCGCCGAGGCCTGGCGGGCCCTGGCCCTGGCCGTGGCGGACCTGCCCAACGTGGCGGGCTACGACGTGCACAACGAACCCAACGGGAACTTCCTGGTCCTGGCGGCGGTGGCCGCGGCGGTGCAGGCCGGTGCGATCGAGGGGGCCAGAGGGTTGCTCCAGGGAGTCCTGGGCAAGGACCAGGGGGCGCGGTTCTACGACCTGCTGGTCGGTTTCCGCGTCCTGCCTCCGGACACGGACCCCCGGACGCTGCACGCCTGGGGACTGGACACCCTGGACCTCGGGGCCGCCCTCTCGGTGAACATCGCCTTCGAGGAGACCCACATGCGCCCCTTCTGGGAGCGGATGGGGACGGTCATCCAGCAGGCGGACCCCGACGCGATGATCTGGATCGAGCCCGTCCTCTCCATCCAGACCTTCCTGGGAGGGGTCGACAGCCTGACCCAGGGGATGTGGGACCAGTCCATGAAGGCCCCGAACCTGCCGCGATCGGACCTGGTGGTCTTCGCACCGCACTGGTATCCCGACATGTATCCCTACCCGTCGTTCGTGCGGACGCCCCGGTCCTTCCGTCCCGAGGAGGTCCGGTTCCGGGACTACCAGCCGGCCATCGAGCAGGTCCTGGCCCCGGCCAGGCACTCCCTGGGGAACATGCCGGCGGTCTTCGGCGAGTTCGGGATGTTCTTCGACTTCAACGGGATCGAGGTCGCCCGGGCCCAGGACTACATCGTCACGACGATGCTGCTGAACAACTACTTCGAGGCCCTGGACCGCATCGGCGTGAGCCGCCTGCTCTGGAACTACAACCCGGAGAACGACTGGGAGTGGGGGGACCTGTGGAACCACGAGGACCTGTCGATCATCGACCCCGACGGGAACTGGCGCGGCGTGGACGGCTGGCACCGGCCGCACCCGAACGCACTGGCCGGTCGGCTGGTGTCGATGCACTACTGGTCCGATGTGCACTACTTCGACCCCGACAAGGGCGAGGTGCCTGCCTACGGCGAGTTCGAGCTGGTCTATCGGGGGCGGGCGACCCTGGCACCCACCGAGGTGTTCGTGCCTCGGCTCCAGTATCCCGACGGATTCTTCGTCTGGGTCAGCGACGGCCGTTGCCAGTGGGACCCCGAGCGGCAGATCCTCTACCACCATCCCGACGTGGACGACCCGGGGTTCGAGCACGTGGTCACGATCCGACGTCCCCAGGACGGTGCTTCCCGCACCGGGTGGCGCTACTTCATCCAGGGGGATCAGGTCGTCAGCCGGTAGCCGGGTCGTTCGGAGGATGTCACTTCGCCGTGAATCGGTAGAGCGTGGTCTGGGTGTAGGTCTGCCCCGGCCGGAGGACGATCGAGGGGAACCCGGGCTGGTTCACCGAGTCGGGGAAGTGCTGGGCCTCGAGCACGATCGCCCCGTGGAAGGGATAGGGGATTCCGCGCTTGCCCACCAGGGTCCCGTCCAGGAAGTTGCCGCTGTAGAACTGGATCCCGGGCTCGGTGGTCCACATCTCCATCAAGCGGCCCGTCGTCGGCTCGGACAGGCGCAAGGCCAGGGCCAGTCTCCCACCACCGCTCCGCAGCACGAAGTTGTGGTCGTAGCCCACCGGGATTCCGGGGACCTGATCGATCCGGGCCCCGACCGGCGTCGGGGTCGTGAAGTCCATCGGGGTTCCACGCACGGGGGCGATCTGGCCCGTCGGGATCAGCGTCTCGTCCACGGGGGTGTAGGCGTCCGCATCCATCCAGAGGACGTGGCCCAGGATGTCCCCCTCGCCCCGGAGGTTCCAGTAGGTGTGGTTGCTCAGGTTCACGGGGGTCGGCCGGTCCGTCGTGGCCGTGTAGTCCAGTCGCAGCACGTCATCGTCGGTCAGGGTATAGACCACCTGGACGGTCAGGGTGCCCGGGAAGCCCTCCTCGCCGTCGGGACTGACGTAGGTGAGGCGCACCGAGGCGTCGTGTTCCCCGGTGGCCGTCCGGGCGGACCACACCACCTTGTCGAATCCCCGCTGTCCCCCGTGGAGGAAGTTCGGTCCATTGTTGGTCGCGAGGCGATACTCCACGCCATCGAGCCGGAATCGTCCCCCGGCGATCCGGTTCGCGACCCGGCCCACGATGGCCCCGAAGTAGGGACTCCGGGTACGGTATCCCTCCAGGTCGTCGAATCCCAGCACGACGTCCCCCAACACGCCGTCGCGGTCGGGCACCCACAACTCCGTCAGCGTGGCGCCGTAGGTGATGATCCGGGCCGTCATGCCGTGGGGGTTCCGGAGGGTGTAGCGGATGATTTCGGTCCCGTCGGGCAGGGTCCCGAAGGGGGATGAACGGACGGTCACGGGGCCTTCCCGGGGCGGGGCGTCGCCGGGCCCCGGGCGGGTCGTGGCGCAGGCGATCATCAGCACCAGGGCGAGCATCCACGGGCAAGACCGCAGTTGAACCCGCATCGTTCCTCCGTCGGGAGTCAAGGCGTGGGCATCGTAGAGCGAGGCGGGGCCGGCTGACAATCGGTGATCCGCGGGACCTTGCCCGAAACCCGACCCGTAGGAGCCGTCCCGGGGTAAGATAGGCCCGACTCCGAGGATGGGACCGGCATGCGTGTCTGCCCCGAGTGTCGCACCCGGACCGAGGCCCGGACCTGTCCCACATGCCGGATCACGACCGTGGACGAGGCGGCCCTGAGCGGGGAGGACCTGGTCGGCCGGGTCTTCATGGAGCGCTACGAGGTGCTGGGGCTGCTGGGCCAGGGGGGCATGGGTGCCGTCTATCGGGCGCGCCACCTGGCGATGGACGCCATCGTCGCCCTGAAGGTGCTTCGGAGGGATGCAGGGCAGAACCTCGAGGCCATCGAGCGCTTCTACCGCGAGGCCCGGGCGGCCAGTCGCCTGAAACATCCGAACACGATCCGCGTCTTCGACTTCGGGCAGAGCGAGGACGGCCAGATGTTCCTGGCGATGGAATACCTGGAGGGCGTCTCCCTCCGGACCGAGATGCAGCGGGTCGGCATGTTCCCGGAGGAACGGCTCCTGCGGATCGCCGAGCAGGTGGCCTCGTCGCTGGGGGAGGCGCACCAGAAGGGCATCGTGCATCGGGACGTGAAGCCCGAGAACGTCTTCCTGCTCCAGATGCTCGGGGCACCTGACTTCGTGAAGGTGCTCGATTTCGGCATCGCCCGAAACCTGGCCGGGGACACGATGACCCGCACCGGCATGGCGATCGGGACTCCGGCCTACATGAGCCCGGAGCAGGCCCGGGGCGAGAAGGTCGACGGGCGGTCGGACCTCTACAGCCTGGGCGTGATGCTCTTCGAACTGGCGGCGGGGGTGCCTCCCTTCACCTCCGGGACCCCGATGCAACTGCTGTTGAAGCACCTTCACGACCCCCCGCCACGTCTGTCGGAACTGCGGGTCGAGGGGCTGTCCCGGGAGTTCGAGGAACTGGTGATGGACCTCCTGGGGAAGGACCCCGAGACCCGGCCTCGGGACGCGGAACAGGTGCTCCGGCGCATCGCGACGATCCGGGGATCCGGGTTCGGGGTGGTGGGGTCCGGGGAGGTCGCTCCGACTCCTCGCCGGGGGACCGACGTGGCCTTCCTGGAGCAACTGGCATCGGCCGACTCCCCGACGACCCCCATCGGGGCGATGCAGGCCCCCCCCTCGGGACCGGGGCCGGCCTTCCACGAGGCCGGGACGTTGCTGGGGACCCGGACCCTGTCGCCAGACCTCACGGTCGCCCCGGTCCGGAAGGACGGAGGGCCCTCCTGGAACGAGGGGCCGCGGTCCCGGGGACAGAGACCGTCGTCGACCCCCGTTGGAGACCTGCCGGTCCCCGGGACCCCCCGGCGGCGGGTCTGGTGGTTGCTGGTCCCGCTGGCCCTGGCCGGCGCCGGGGCCTGGTGGTGGCTTGGGGACGCCGGGTCGGCGTCGGTCGGAGGGCCCGGGGACGAGGTCCTGGCCGGGGCCCCGGTTCCCCGGGAGGCGGCGGACCTTCCGGGGGACGCCGGGAGGGACGTCGGCGTCCCGGCGACGCCGGCCCCGGCCGACGCCAGGTCGGCCCCGGAGGACCCCGGAGGCCCGTCCCAGCCCGCCCGGGAACCGGTCACGGTCCGGATCGTCGGAACCCCCGCCGGCGCGGTGGTCCGGCGCCAGGGGGACGGCGCGGTGCTGGGGGTCCTGCCCCTGGACCTCGTGGTGTCGCCAGGCCAGCACCACCGCCTGCGGGTCGAGGCGCGCGGCTTCCGTCCGCTGGACCTGGAGATCGACTGGGAAGGGGCCCGGCAGCAGTCCGAACAGTCGGTCCGCCTGGAACGGAGGCCTCCTGGCCGGGAGTCTCCGACCGACGACTGGGAACTCTGACGGCCCGGTGCTCCGTCCTCTGGGCCTACTTCCCGGGCCTCCGGGGCTGGAACAGGGGGCAGTCGTTTCCCGGCCCCAGGGGAAGGGGTTCCTCCAGGTAGAGTCCTCCCCTCCGGTTCTCGCGGCAGACATTGCCGCTGATCTGGGGACGGGCCGGCGGGACGACGGCCAGGCCGTAGCGATCGTTCTTCTCCATCACGTTGTCCCGGGCGGACCCGGAGGCCGACTCGAACCACGAGATGCCCGTCTGGCCGTTTTCGAGGCACTGGCAGGCCTCGATGCGCAGCACGGCCTTTCCGGTCACCTGGATGCCGTGGAGGGCGTTGCGGCGAAAGACCGACGAGAGGACCTGCCCCCGGGCGTCGCCGCCGACCAGGAGGCCCTGGCCCCCCCGACGGGTCGCCGGGTGGCGGATGGCCCCCGTGGCCAGGATTCTCCGGAAATCCACCTCGCCCGACAGCACCTGGATCACCGCGGCGGTACGCACCCCATCGTGCTCGACCGCGAGGTCCGACAGCGCGAAGGGCCCCGACCCCTCGAACCGCAGCACGAAGTCCTCCCCGTCACAGACGAGGGTGGTCTGGTCCGGCCCGGCGCCCACGATGTGCACCGGGCGGGTGATTCGCAGGGGGTGTTCCAGGCGATGCCGTCCGGGTCCCAGGACGATGCGGGCCCCATCGGGTGCCTGGGCGACGGCCTGGGCCAGGTCCGGGAAGTCCCCGCCGTCCCGGGCGACCTGGAACTCGGTGGCCGAGCCCCGGGGTCGTCCCGGGTTCCGGGAGGTTGCGGGAGGTTCCGGAGATGCGGCCTCGGGGCCCTGGGCAGTGGCCTCGGGGGCTCCGCGGGTGACCTCCGGGAGGGCCGGGGTCGCCTGGGAGACCGGCTCCTTGGGCGCGGCCTCGCCGGCCGTCGAACCGGGAGCCGGGGATGCCTCGGCGGCCGGGACCTGGGGCGGCGGTTCCTGGGAGGCCGCCGGGCAGAGGCGCAGCACCTCCTCT
This sequence comes from Deltaproteobacteria bacterium, assembly GCA_029547805.1. Lineage (GTDB taxonomy): Bacteria > Myxococcota_A > UBA9042 > DTJE01 > DTJE01 > JAGOKF01. The sequence continues at coordinate 33,590 of JAKPOP010000028.1, read as the reverse complement.
CGGAGGCGGCTGCCCTTCTCCCGGGCCTTCGGCGGGAGGTCGGTGACCGAGAAGGTGGCCAGTCCCTCGAGGGCGAGGGGGCAGTTCCCGGTTCGGGCCAGGCTCGCGCTCCGGTAGAGGCGCGCATGGGGGGTGGCGTAGAGGCGCAGGGACTGGTCGAAGAGTTCCTGTGCGGCCTGGAAGTCCCCGGCGTCGTAGCGGGCGCGCCCCTTCTCGTAGAGGGACCGGGCGGCCTTCTGGAGGTTGGATGTCTGGGGCCAGGCCGGGGCCGCCACGAGGGACAGGGTCAGCAGGATGGTTGCCGATCGACGGTGGTCTCCCATGTCTCCCCCTGGCTCCTGTCCAGGGTCCCGGCAGGGACCCTTCGGCATCCGCATCGTGGGGCAAGTCTATCGCAATGGGGATCCGGGGCAAGCGGCCCTCCGGTCCCGGGATCGGGTTTCCGATCCGATCTTCGGGTCCAGGGCCTTCGGAAGGAGTCCCGGGATCCTCCCGTTCTGGTATTCTTGGCCTCGACCTCAGGACACGACGGGGTTCCCGGGCCTCGCCTCGGGGAATCGGGCCGGAGGGGACCCCTGGAGGAGTCGCCATGACGGGATCGGCTGCGGACTGGCTTCGCCGGGGGGTGGCAGGGGTCCTGGTGGGGGTCCTGCTGGCGATCCCCGGAACAGGAATGGCCCGAGACGCCGCCCGGGGTCTGGACCGGCGCACCGTCCAGCAGGTGATCCGCCTCCTCAAGGACGATCCGGACCTCGTCCGGGAGCGCCTGGAGCGGGACGGGGACTTCCGGCAACTGGCCGACGAGTACCTCGTGGCATCCCGGAAGCGTCTGGCCGGTGGCCGGGCGATGGTGGGCCTGGGGGTCAGTTTCATGCTCCTCTCGGTGCTGGTCGGGACCCCCCTGTGGTTCGGGATCGATGACCACCTTCCGGCCATCGCGGTCTGGGGGGCCCTGGGAGGGGCGGGATTCGTGCTGTTCGTTCCGGGGGTTGCCGTGATGGCGACTCCCTCGGAGGCCGAGCGGTCCCTGATCCGGGACTGGCAGGAACGGCGCCTGGAGTGGTTGCGACCGGAGGCGAGCGGGGGCCTTCGGGGCCGGACGGCCCTCCCACGCTCCTGGGTCCTGCAACTTCCGGTCGCCCGGTTCTGACCGTGGGACAGGTGCTGTGCGGGTCCCGGGTCGGTGATATCTTCTGGCGAGTGGGAACCAGAGGCGCCCTCTGGCAGTTTCTGTTCGGAGGAGGGCCATGATCAAGGTGCCGAAGGTCGGCAGGGGACCCGTTGGGGCCGGCGGTCCCTCCGGGAGGGGAGGGCGCCCCCGCAAACCCGCCAGAGGCCGACGGGGCGCGCCGGGTCCGACGGCAGCCGAGAAGGAGAAGGTGGCGGTCATGGTCCAGCGATCGGGGATCGCGGCCGCCGATGCCCTCCGGGTGGTCCGGGGACGGGTCACGCTGAACGAGGTCCTGGAGCGGATGTTCCTGAGACAGCGGGTCGGCCGGCTCGTGAAGGAGGGGCTCCGATGCGACCTGGCGGGTCAGGTCGTCTGCGGCCGTCTTCCGCCCGAGAGGGCGCTCCAGGTCCAGGAACTCTGGAACTTCCAGCAGGCCGGGTGGAAGGTGCAGCGCTGGAAGGAGTGGCCCCCGGACACGGCCGTGGGGTTGTTCTGTTACGGCCGGGACCCCTTCGAGGTCCGCCTGCGGAGCGTCGAGCGGTACGACCTGCTGGTCGAGGGACCCGAGGGGGTCGTCCCGATTCCGAAGGACCAGGTGGTGGCCTACTGCCGGGCCGAGGACCTGGCGACGGTCCGGCAGTTCTTTGCGTCGGATGCGGGACTGGAGGACCTGGGTCGATCCCGATACCGGGAGGACCGCTGGCGGCCGACCCTGTCGGATGCCCTGGCCTGGGTCCGCCAGCGCCGTCCGGTCCGGTTCCGGCTCCGGAACGGCCAGGCCGTCCAGGGTCTGGTGCGTCGGGTGGCCTTCTACGAGATTGAACTGGAGATCCAGGGGGGGCGCCTGGTCCTGATGACTCACGCCCTGCGTCAAGATGTCCCCTTCGAGGTCGGTTGAGTCCCATGTCGGGGGAACAGACGGTCGCGGACGTCCTGCTGCTGCTGCCCCTGGCCCGGACCTACACCTACCTGGTCCCCGAGGCCCTGGAGGACCGTCTCCAGCGGGGTCGGCAGGTCCGGTGCCCGGTCCGGGGGCGGCAGGTCCCGGGACTCGTGATCCGGGTGCGGCCCCGGAGCGACCAGGACGTGATGTCCCTGCAACCGATCGGGGATGTCGTCACCTCCCGTCCCCCGTGGCCCGGAGACCTGCTGGACCTGGTGGAGTGGACCGCGAACTACTACCTGGTGCCGGTGGGAGTCGTGGCCCGGACGGCGATGCCGGGGCTCTTTTCAAGGCATCCCCCGAAGAAGGACCCGCTGGTGGTCTTCGTCCGGCGCCCGGAGGTGCCGCCCCGGAGCCTCCGGGATCGGGCCCTCCTGGCCCTTCTGGAGGCCGCCGGCGAGATGGACCTCAACGAGGCCCGTCAGGCGGTTCCCCAGGGGGCCGTCTCGGTGAAGCGCCTGCTTGCCGCCGGTTGCCTGCGCATGACCGAGCGGGAGGAGGTCCCGGAGGTCCCGGGGCCGGTTCCGCCGCCGCCGCAGGCATCTCGGGTCACCCCCACCGAGCACCAGACCGAGGCCATCGACCGCATCCTGGAGGCGGTCCGGAAGCCGCGCTACCAGGGCTTCCTGCTCCACGGTGTGACCGGCTCCGGCAAGACGGAGGTCTATCTGCGGGCCATCGAGGAGTGCCTGGCCCTGGGTCGGGGGGCCGTGGTGCTGGTCCCTGAGATCGCCCTCACGGTGGAACTCCAGCGGCAGTTCCACGACCGGTTCGGCGACCTGGCGGAGGTGCTCCACAGCGCCATGTCCCAGGGGCGGCGGGTCCGGGCCTGGGACCGGGTCCTGGCGGGGCAGGTCCGGGTCGTGGTGGGGGCCCGGTCGGCGGTCTTCGCCCCGATGCCTCGCCTGGGGCTCGTGATCGTGGATGAGGAGCACGAGGTCACCTACAAGCAGCAGGACGGCCTGCGCTACCATGCCCGGGACCTGGCCCTGGTCCGGGGGTCCCTGGCGGGCTGCCCCGTCGTGCTGGGGTCCGCGACCCCCTCCCTGGAAAGTTTCCAGAACGCCCACATCGGGAAACTGACCTTCCTGTCGATGCCCCGGCGGGTGATGGAGCGGCCCCTGCCCCAGGTGACGCTCGTGGACCTGCGCTACGAGCGGCCCCAGGGCGGCGAGCGGCTCTTCTCGGAACCGTTGCGGGTGGCCCTCCAGGCGACCCTGGATCGGGGCGAGTCGGCGATCCTGTTCCTGAACCGTCGGGGGTTCGGGAGGTTCCTGGTCTGCCGGTCCTGCGGCCGGAGCCTCCAGTGCCCCAACTGCAGCATCACGCTCACGCACCACCGGAGGCCCGAGCGGCTCCAGTGCCACTACTGCGACCACCACATGCCTGTTCCGGACCGCTGCCCCGGCTGCAACAGCCCCGAGGTGGAGGTGGTCGGGTTCGGCACCGAGCGGCTGGAGGAGGAGGTGCAGCGGCTGTTCCCGAAGGCCCGGTGCGGCCGCCTGGACAGCGAGGTGAGCCAGGTGGGGGCCCTGGGCCGGGTGCTGGCGGACTTCCGGGAGGGGCGCCTCAACGTGCTGGTCGGAACCCAGATCGTGGTGAAGGGGCACGACTTTCCCCAGGTGACGCTGGTGGGGGTGCTGCTGGCCGAGCAGTCCCTGGCCTTCCCCGACTTTCGGGCTTCCGAGCGGACCTTCCAGTTGCTGACCCAGGTGGCCGGGCGGGCCGGGCGAGGGGATCGCCCGGGGCAGGTGCTGATCCAGACCTTCGATCCCACCCATGAGGCCCTGCGCCATGCCGCGAACCATGACTACCTGGGGTTCGCGGTGACCGAGAACCGGATCCGCCGGGAACGGGGGTATCCCCCCCATGCCCACCTTGCGGCCATCGAGGTCTCTGGGCCCGACGGGGTGGAGGTGCAGCGGACCGCCGACGAGATCCGCGAGGTGCTGGACCAGTGCGTGATGGCCGCCGGGCCCGAGGGGCGGCAGGTCACCGTGCTGGGGCCCGCGGCGGCGGCCATCGAGCGCCTCCGGGGGCGGACCCGGAGCCAGGTGCTCGTGAAGGCGGGCCGCCGGAAGGTGCTCCATGACCTGCTTCGCCAGGTCCAGAACGTCTTCGGGGACGGCCGCGGGGCCCTCCGGGTGACGCTGGACGTGGACCCCTACTATCTGCTGTGAGGGAGGGATGGACCGGGAGATCCTGCTGGAAGTGCCCGGGGACGGGGCCTCTTGCCGGATCCGGGTCGGGAGCCTGGACCCCCTGCCCTGGGAGGGGCCCCTGTGCGTGGTGGTGGACCGACGGGTGGCCCGGTGGCACCGGGAGCGGCTGCCTTCGGGGCCCACGCTGGAGGTCCGGGGCGGCGAGTCGCTCAAGACGGTCCGAAATCTGGAGAAGGTCTGGTCCTTTCTCAAGGAGGTCGGCGCGGACCGGGGCACCCTGGTCCTCGGGGTGGGGGGCGGCACCGTGACGGACCTGGTGGGATTCGCGACGGCGACCTGGCACCGGGGCATCCCCTGCGCCTTCATCGCGACGACCCTGCTGGGCCAGGTGGACGCGGCGGTGGGGGGCAAGAACGGCCTCGACTGGGGCGGGGCCAAGAACCAGGTGGGGACCATCCGGCAGCCCCGATTCGTCGTCTGTGACCCCGGCTTCCTGTCGTCGTTGTCCCCCGAGGACTACCGGGGGGGACTCGCGGAGGTGGTGAAGACGGCGCTGCTGGACGGGGCGGCGTTCTTCGAGCGACTGGAGGACTGGCAGGGGCTCCTGCGGCACCGGGACCCGGAGGTGCTGGCCGAGGTGGTCCATCGCTGTGCGGCCTTCAAGGCCTTGGTGGTCCAGGCGGACCCCCAGGAGGCGGATCGCCGGCGCATCCTGAACCTGGGCCACACCCTGGGCCATGCCTGGGAGGTCGTCCTGGGGCGGTCCCACGGTGAGGCGGTGGCCGCCGGGATCGTGGCGGCCTGCGACCTGTCGGTGCATCTGGGCCTCCTGGACCCCTCGTGGCGGGATCGGGTCGAGTCGCTGTTGCGGGGATTCGGGTTGCCCACGCGCCTCTCGGCGTCCACCGAGGCCCTGCTCTCGGTGCTGGTGCAGGACAAGAAGCGCCGCCGGGGGGAGATTCACTGGGTGCTGCTGGCGGGTCCGGGCCGCCCCCTGGTCCAGCCGGTTCCCCTCTCGGAGGTCCCGGCCCTGCGCCTGTAATGGGCGCGTTTTCCAGGTCGTGCTTGCCAAGGGAGCGGGAATCCGGTAGGAATGGCGCCGGCGATCGCTCGGGATGGCGCGCTCCGACGGGGCGGCAGGGGTCCCGCGAACGCATCTTTCTTCGCAGGAGTGCCCGATGGCCGTTCCCCACAAGGTCTTGACGCTGGACTACATTCTCCGGGACCCCTCAGGTGAGGTGATGGACCGCAGCGAGCCCGGAGAGCCCATGGTGCTGCACCTGGACGCGGGGCAGGTTCCCGAGGGCTTCGAGGAGGCCGTCCAGGGCATGGTGGCCGGGGAGACCCTCCGGTTCACGGTCCCCCCGGAAAAGGGCTTCGGCCTCCGGGACGAGGGGCTGGTCCAGGACTTGCCCCGGGAGATGTTCCCGCCCGACATGGAATTGAAACCCGGCGCGACGATCTCCTTCGAGACGGAGCAGGGCGACGGGATGCTCCAGGTGCTGGAGGCCGACGGGGAGTCGGTGCGGTGCGACTTCAACCACCCTCTGGCGGGCCAGCCCCTGGACTTCGAGGTCTCCTGCCTGAAGGTCGAGGAGCATGCCGCCGAGGACTGCGACCTCCACGACCACGACGATTCCTGCGCCTGCGGCTGCCAGTGACCCGCCTGCGGCGGCCTCCGGATCCGCAACGGACCGCCCCTTGCCGACAGGCTCCTAGGCCAGGGCCCCCTGGACCAGGTCCGCGAGGGCCTGCAGGAACCGGGGATGGTCGTTGAGGGCCGGGACCCTGTGATAGGACATGATCCCGACATCGGCGGCCACCTGACGGACCAGGACGTCCAGTTCGTAGAGGGTCTCCAGGTGTTCGCTCACGAAGGAGACAGGGACCACGACCAGGGCCCCGGTACCCCGTCGTCCTTCCTCCCGGACCACCTCCTCGGTGGAGGGCCCCAACCACTGGACCGGCCCCACCCGGCTCTGCCATCCGATCCTTCCTGGGGGAATCGGTCCTTCCTGGGCCAGCAGGGCCTCCACCGCAGCGACGGTCCGGTGGATTCGCTCGGGGTAGGGGTCTCCGGACCGGACATGGCGCATGGGCAGGCCGTGGGCGGACCAGAGGATCCGGGTCCGGTCCCGGAGGTCCCGGGGCACCGAATCCAGGGTCCGCCGGACCTGCTCCGCCAGGGCCTCCACGTAGCGGGGGTGATCGGGATAGTCCTCGACCTCCCGGACCTCGACCTCAGGGCAGACCCGGGACGCCAGGGCCCGGAACTCCGCCCGGGAGGACCCGGTCGTGGTGGTCGAGAACTGGGGATAGAGGGGCAGCAGGACCAGACGGCGGACCCTGAGGTGGACGGCCTCCTGGAGCACCTCCTCGGCCCGGGGTGACACGTAGCGCATCGCGACCCGCACCGGCACATCGATCCCCCGTCGGGCCATCTCCTGCTGCAGTCCCCGGGCCTGGGCCTCGGTGAGGGGGCCGATCGGCGATCCCCCCCCGAGCCTCCGGTAGACCTCCGTGACCGCCGGTGCCCGGCGGCGGGCGATCCAACGGGCCAGGGGGCGCCGGAACACCCCGGGCATCCGCAGGATCGCCGGGTCCGAGAGGAGGGCCTCCAGGAAGGGGCGCACCTGGTCCAGCGATGCCGGGCCCCCCATCTGGAGCAGCACCACCAGGGTCGGCGTCATGGGGTCAGTCCCTCCGCCGGCCGGCCTCGTGCACGGCCTCGACCAGCACGGCCACGTGTTCGGGAGGGGTCTCCCGGGTGATGCCGTGGCCCAGGTTGAAGACGTGTCCTGCGGCGGCCTTGCCCTGTTCCACGATGGCCGCGGCACGGTCCCGGATGGCCTGGGCCGGGCCCAGGAGCACCGCCGGGTCCAGATTGCCCTGGACGACCGCCCCGGGACCCAGTCGCGCCACGACCTCCTGGAGCCGGACCCGGTGGTCCACTCCAAGCACGTCGGCCCCGGCGGTCCCGGCAGCCTCGATCAGCGGCGCGACCCCATTCACGAAGTAGACCACCGGGGCCCCGGCCGCTCGGGCCCGTGCGATGAGCCGCCGGACCGCCGGGAGGGCGACGGCCTCGTAGTCGTCCGGCGTCAGGACCCCCGCCCAGGAGTCGAAGACCTGGACCACGTCGGCCCCGGCCCGGACCTGGGCCGCCAGATACTCCCCCATCGCGTCGGCCAGGAGGTCCAGGAGACGCCGGAAGAAGTCCGGTTCCCGGAACAACAGGGCCTTGGCCTGCAGGAAGTCCCGGGACCCACCGCCCTCGACCAGGTAGAGGGCCAGGGTCAGGGGGGCGCCGCAGAAGCCGAAGAGGGCCTTGTCGCGGGGCAGGGCGGCCCGGAGGTCGGCCACGGCCTGGAGCACGTACGGAAGGTCCCGCTCGGGATGCAGGTCCCGGAGGCGGGCCAGATCCCCTGGCGTTCGCAGGGGATCCGGGATCCGGGGCTCGGGCTGGAAGTGCACCGCGATTCCCATCGGCTCCAGCGGCAGCAGGATGTCGGAGAAGAGGATCGCCGCGTCGAGGTCGAAGCGCCGGAGGGGCTGCAGGGCCGCCTCGAGCAGGAGGTCCGGGCGCTTGCAGAAGTCCAGGAAGTCCAGGCCCCGTCGCAGTTCCTGATATTCCGGGAGGTAGCGTCCCGCCTGGCGCATCACCCAGACCGGCGTCGTGTCCACGGGTCGTCCCCGGCAGGCATCGATCAGGCGCATCGTGGTCCTCCAGCACCGTGGGCCTGTTCCTGTAGCACAAAACGCCCGAAAGGTCTCACCGCATCGAGGGCGGGGGGCCCGCCGAACCTTGACGGACGGGGCAATCTCGGCCATAACAGGCCGGGAGGAGCCCCGGGAGTCCAGACCCGATGCGACCCACGCCCACCCTGGTACGGATTCACATCCTCCAGGGCTACCTGGCGAGGGCCCGGTCGATGATGGAGGCGCTGGAACAGGAAGGGCGACTCTCCCAGGAACTGCGGGACCTGTGGGACGCCCGGGCCCGGGGGGTCCGGTGCGAGGCCCGGGTGAGGACGCTGAAACGCCTGCTGCGTCGGGTCCGGCGACGCCGGATGGCCCGGGAGGCATGAGCGAGGTCCGTCTTGAGCACCGTCAATCGAACGAAGGCCATCGCGGCGGCCCACAAGTACCTGGCCAAGGGGAACCTCAAGAAGGCCATCCGGGAATACGAGCGGGTCCTCCGTGACGACCCCTCGGACATCCGGACCAAGCTGAAGGTCGCCGATCTGCTCTTCCGCCTGGGGGACAAGGACCGATCCACCGCGGTCTTCCTCGAGGTCGCCCGGTTCTACGCCGGCCAGGGCTTCCTGCTCAAGGCGGTGGCGGTCTACAAGCAGGTCCAGCGCCTGAAGCCCGAGGACGTCTCGGTCTACCTGGCCCTGGCGGCCCTCTACCAGCAGATCGGGCTCACGGCCGAGGCGGTGGCCCAGTATCGGGAGGCCATTGCGCTGCTGGGTCGCCAGGGGCAAACGCTGGAGCGATTGCGGACCGCCCAGAAGATGCTGGAACTGGACCCGGACAACGCCCGCCTGCGGATCGAACTCGGGGAGGAGTTCAGCAAGGAGGGGATGATCGAGGAGGCGGTGCACGAGTTCCGGGCCGCCTACGAGATCCTGAACCGGGCCGGCCTCGAGGAAGAGGCCATCCTGGTCGCGGAACGCCTCCTCTACCACCAGCCCGACGACTTCGAGATCTGCAAGGCCCTGGCCCAGCGCTACATCGCCCAGAAGGATGCCCTGAAGGCCCTCACCCGTCTCCAGGTCTGCTACCGCCTGCGTCCCACCGACCCGGAGGTGCTGGACCTGCTGGCCGGGGTCTTCGAGTTCCTGGGGCAGCCCCAGAAGGCGGCGGCGGTCCTCAAGGCCCTGGCCCGGGAATACGACCGCAGCGGGTTGATTCGGGATCGGGACGAGGTCTTCCAGCGGGTCCTCCGGCTCAATCCCCAGGACCAGTCGGCCGCTGCGGCGCTGCAGTACGTTCCGGTGCCCGCGGTCCCCCTGGGACAGGAACTGGTGCTGGACGGCCACGGGGAGTCCCGGGGGGAGATCCTGGAGGCGGAGAAGGTCCACCTGGACGAGGAGATCCCCATCGACGAGATGGGCGAGGACACGAACCCGGAGGTCTCGGCGGTGGAGGTCATCGAGGAGCCCGAGGAGCCTCCCCCCATGGCTCCGCCGCAGCGGCCCGCCCTCACGGTCCAGGCCTCCCGGCCCGGCGAGGCCCCCGGATCGGTCCCCCTGGTGGTTCGTGAGGACTCGGCGTCGGTGGGCATGGATGCCCTGGACCAGGCCACGGTCGTGGAACCGGTGGCCCCCTTCCTGCAAGGCCCCGGGGACGGGATGGATCTGGCCTCGGTGCCGCCCGAGTTGCAGGACGACGTCCAGAACCTGGAATTCCTGGTCGATGCGGGGCTCTACGAGGAGGCCGCGACCCTGCTGGAGGACATCCGGCGCCGCGGAGGGGACCTGCCCATCCTCGAGCGCTACCGGATCCTGATCGAGGCCGGTTCCTGACCTGCCCGGGGGAGCGCATGCGCATCGTCTCCGGCCGTCTCGGCGGACGTCGCCTCGCCGCCCCTCGGGGGCGGGGCATCCGCCCGACCCTGGAACGGGTCCGGGAGGCGATCTTCGACGTCCTCCAGTCCCGGGTGGAGGGAGCCCGGGTGCTGGACCTCTTTGCCGGGTCCGGGGCCCTGGGTCTCGAGGCCCTCTCCCGGGGCGCTTCCCGAGTTGTCTTCGTCGATGTGGAACTCCGGGCCCTGGAGGCCCTCCGGGAGAATGCCCGCCGCCTCGACGTCCGCCTGGACCCGGATCAGGTCCTGCACCTGCCGGCCCTCCAGGCCATCTCTCGGCTGCACCAGCGGGGCGAGTCCTTCGACCTGATCTTCCTGGACCCCCCCTGGGAGGGCGGCTTCTACGACGAGACGCTGCTGTCGCTGTCCCTCGCACCGGGACTGGTGGCCCCCGGGGCCTGGGTGATCGTCGAGCACTCGCGCCATCTGGACGTCTCCCCGGTGTACGGGGCCCTCCGGAAGGATCGGGAGCGCCAGTATGGCGACACCCGGGTGTCCTATTTTCGTTGTCAGGAGGCATCCCGATGACCGAGGTGGTCTATCCCGGCTCCTTCGACCCGGTGACCAACGGCCACGTGGACATCGTCCGGCGGGCTGCGAGCATCTTCGGCCGCGTCGTCGTGGCGGTGGCCAGCAATGTCCGGAAGGCGAGCCTCTTCACCCCCGAGGAGCGGGTGGAGATGCTTCAAGAGGCCCTGGAGGAGATCCCGGGGGTCGTCGTGGACTCCTTCGATGGGCTGCTGGTGGACTACCTGGATCGGACCCGGGCCCGGGTGGTGATCCGTGGAGTCCGGGCGGTGTCGGACTACGAGTTCGAGTTCCAGATGGCCCACATGAACCGGCAGTTGCGCCCCGGAGTGGAGACGGTCTTCCTGGTGGCCGGGTCCGAGGAGTTCTTCATCAGCAGCACGGCCGTGAAGGAGGTGGCCTGCTTCGGCGGGAGCGTCGAGCAGTTCGTGCCCCCCGGCGTCGCCCGGCGCCTCCGGGATCGCTTCTCCCGTCCCAGGACCTGAACCGGGTCAGAGCCGTCCCGAGATCGTGAGAAGCACCTGGAAGACGTTCACGCCGTCGGAACGCAGGCGGCGGCCGGGCTCGTCCACGTCGCTGTTGTACACCGGGTTGTACTCGTTGACCCCCTGGTTGTTCGACAGTTCGATGGTGCGGTTGGTCGCGTCGCTGTTCACGCCGGTGTTGGCCCATGTCAGGAAGTGGGAGGTCTCCCGGGCGTACTGGAACGACAGGGACAGGGCGGTGTAGCGCACCGGCTGGGCCGTGACCCCAAGGTGGACGCCCACGGTGCCATAGGGGCTCACGTCGGTGACGCCGTCCATGAAGGAGATGGCCTGGGACTTGCCATCGAGCGTCCGGTCGTAGGCCATCAGGGGCTTCGCCGCCAACGAGGACACGCAGGCCGGATTTGACCGGCAAGGGGAGTTGCCCAGGGCCTCGAAGAGGTCCGTCTGTTCCCTTCCGGCAAAGGTGTAGGTGGCCTGGATTCCCACGTCGATGGCCACGAACCGCTCAGGTCGGCCGTCCTCCCGGACCCGGATCCAGGGGAACCACTCGGTCCCGGCCCACAGTCCCCCCGAGGGCCCCGGGGACACCCGCCCCTGGGTACCGGGGTTCCAGTTCCGGAACAGCGTGCTGCCACCGGGGATCCAGACCTGTCCGAAGAGGCCCAGGTAGGGCTCCACGAACCCGAACCGCCGGCTTCCGGCGATGTCCAGCCGGAGGCCATGGAGCCCCATTCCCACCTGCCCGTTCTGGGCGGTCTTGAGGCGTCCCGTGGGGGCCGTGTAGGCCAGGGCGAGTGCCAGGTTCGGCTGCTCGGGGTGTCGCCACTGGCAGAGGGGCGCATAGCGAAGTCCGAGGGTCATGTCCCCGAAGCCGCTTCGGGAGTGTCCCGGTGCGCCGGCATCGAGCAGCGAGGTCCCCGAGGCGGGGTCCACGGTGGAGTTCAGGGGCGTCACCCCCGGGGCATAGGAGACGTCGGTCCGGTCCCCCAGGACCAGCGGCAGGGAGACGAAGAACTCCAGGTCGTGCCACAGGCCCAGTCGGACGTCGATGTCCATCCGGTGGCGGGTGCGCTCGGTGGCCAGTTCCGACCGGTAGACCAGGGACGGGGACCCGGGGCACCCGGGCAGTCCGGGGGTGCAGAGGAACTCGCGGCTCACTCTTCCCCGCCGCGTGTCCCAGCCGTAGCGGAGCGTGAGAGTCCCGTCGAAGGGGTCCCCGGGGTCTCCCGAGGACAGCACCGAGGTGGGCTCCGCCGCCCGGAGGGGAATCGGCACGGTGGCCAATGCGGCCAGCAGTCCCCCCGCGAGGATCCCGATGAACGGTCGCGTCCCGGTGTCCATGACCTCTGGGCTCCGGCCTGGAGTTGACCAATCTTCCATCGCAGGCGCCTGGGAGTCAAAGGCCCGTTGGCGACCCCGGCCGCCCGGAGGGGGAAGGGGCTATAATCCCAACGGACCACCGGACGCAAGGAGGGAGACGTGGGGGAGGACGGGGACCCCGGTGGGACGGGCAGGTCCCTGCTGGCGGCCATCCGCAAGGCACTCGGCCTGTCGACGCTGACCTGGTGGGAGGAGGCGGGGGTCGGGCGCTGGCGCCTGGTGGCCCGGGAAGGCGAGGCCCGGCCCGGGGACCCGGCCGAGGGGGAGGTCACCGAGGACCTGGGGGTGGCCGCCGCCGCCATGACCCAGAAGCGGGCCCTCCGACTCGATCCGAACCCCCCTCGCGCCCTGCGGGTCCCGGGGAATCCCCGGGCCGTGCCGCTGGCAGGGGCGGCGGCCATCCCCATCGAGGGGGGCCTCTTCTGGGCGGATCGGCGGGAGGCCTCGCTGTCGGATCGGGACCTCGAGGCCCTGGTGGACGGGGCTCTGGGGTTGGCGGGGCTCCGGGGCCTGACCCGGGACCTGGCCGAGTCCCGGCGGGTCGCCGAGGGGCTCGGCCAGACCGTGGAGGGGGCCCGGGCGCTCCTGGCGGCCCACTCCGAGGAGACCTGCCTGCGTCTGCTGGCCGAGGCGGCCGCCAGACTGACCGGGGCCTCCCTCGCCCTCGTGTGCACGGTCGGGCCCTCCGACGAGGAGGGGATCGTCCGGGCCCAGATCGGGGCCGAGGCCTTGTCGGGAGTGCGATTTCCGTTGGACCGGGGCCTCGTGGGGGTCGCCCTCCGATCCGGGACGGTGGTGCCCACGAGCCTGACCCGATCGGGGTCCCGGGACCGGGAGGTGCTGGGGGGCGATCGGGACCTGGACCTCGATCCGGGGGACGCCCTCATGGTGATGCCCATCGGCTCCCCCGAGTCCCTGGGAGCCCTGGTGCTGGCCCGGGGGGTCTTCCGGTGGGGGGCCTCGATGCACGGCATCCGGACGCTGTGCGACGTCGCGGCCTTGCTGGTCCGGCAGTTCCGCCTTCGGGACCAGGTGGCCCTGGATGCCCTCCGGGACGGGCTCACGGGTCTCTACAACCGGAAGGCCCTCATGAGCCTGCTGTCCGAGTGGACGGCCTTCGCGGTCCGCCACCGGGTGCCCCTGGCGCTGCTGATGATCGACGCGGACCATTTCAAGGCCGTCAATGACCGGCATGGCCATCCCGTGGGGGACCGGGTGCTCCGGATGATCGCCGACACGGTCCGGGCCACCCTGCGGGAGTCGGACCTGGCCGGGCGCTACGGAGGGGAGGAGTTCGCGGTGGTGCTGCCCCACACGGACCTGGAGGGGGCTCGGCAGGTCGCCGAGCGGATTCGGAGGGGGTGCGAGGGCGTCCACCTGCCCCTCCCCACGGGACCGCTGGCCGTGACGGTGTCCATCGGGGTCACGACACTGAAACCGGGAATGCGCCGCCCCGAGGACCTGGTCGGCCAGGCAGACGAGGCCCTCTACCGGGCCAAGGCCGAGGGGCGCAACCGGGTCGTCTGCCGCCGGTGAGGGGTCGGGGCGCCTCGGGGCGGGGGGAGCGACCCTCCGGGGCCGCGGATCGGGACGCCCCGGAACGATCCGCGGACCGACTACGGACTGGCGGTTTCCCCTTGGCATTCGATGGCGGTTTTTGACAAGATGCCCCCGGGCGGATCCCGGAGGGGGTCATGGCCGGTACGGCCCGAGCGGTCTTCGAGGAGGTCGAGATCTGGCGTCCCTTCCGGGAACCGGTGCCCCGGGAGGTGCTGGTCCAGGGGCTGGCGGATCCGGACCTGCGGTTCGTGCAACTGGCCTACAGCCTGTCGGAACGGCTCTACCAGGACATGCCGCCTCGGAAGAACCACGAGGCGGCCTTCACCCACCCGACCAACGTGGCCTGGATCCTGAAGCAGGCGGTCTCCCAGCCCTACGTGATCGTCGCGGGCCTGCTCCACGACGTGATGGAGGACGCGATCGACCAGGAAAAGGCCTGCGGGCGCAGTGGTCCCGAGGTGGAGGCCGGCTGCCGTTCCCGGCTGGCCACCGAGGTGGTGCGCCTGACCGAGCGGTCCCACTTCCCCCGGGACATCGCCGAGCGGGTCGTGGAGGTCGTCTGGGTGCTGACGCGGCACAAGGCGGACCTCTACTACAAGTCCATCTCGGGGATCTTCACCCACCCGGACCCGGACATTCGGGTCGCCGCGACGCTGGTGAAACTGGCCGACCGGATGCACAACATCCAGACCATCGAGAACTACCCCGACGAAGAGAAACTCTACCAGTGCTTCAAGAACCTCTTCATCCTGAACAATGCCAAGCAGTTGATGGCCGAGGTCCGGGCCCGGAGGGCCGATCCGCGGCTCGAGGCCACCCTGCACAAACTGTTCAAGAAGAGCGGCAAGGCCACCTTCCAGGCCATGCTGCGGATGGCCCACGACGTGGACATCGAGGAGCCCCTGTTCCCGCTGCTGACCTACCTGGCGGTGGCGCTCCGGAAGTTCGTGCTGGAGGTCCAGGGCCTGTGGCGGGTCGAGGAGGGGCGCATGGCTCCCGGTGCGCCCCTCTGGACCATCTTTCACGGCATCGTCCGGAAGTACGACCATCGGCTCCATCACGAGGACTCCCAGTTCCATGCCCAGAACGAGCAGGAACTCCTGTACTTCCGGGAGACCTTCGCGCCCCTGGGCCTCTCGGACGACCTGCTGCGGCGGTCGATCCACTACAAGGACGCCCTGGCCCTCATGGAGGTCATCGCCTCGCTGCTCTACCGCGAGGACTACGTGATCCGGGGCTTCGAGTGCAGTCGCCTCTGCCGCCGTGGACGCAACTGCCTGAAGAACGGCAGTCCCGCCTCACCATGAATCGCAGTTCCACCGGGCGCCTCGGCCATCGAGGGGCCGGTCCCTGTCGGACTACGGGGCGGCGACGTCGTCGGACCCCCGGGTGACCTGGAGGGTGCGCTCCAGGGCGTCCAGCACGTCTCGGGGAAAGCCTCCGGGCATCGTGGGCGGCAGGCTCCCGGGGGCTGCCGTCGCCGCGGAGGCGCGGGAGGCCATGCGACCGGCGGCCCGGTCGCAGGCGAGGCGCAGGGCATCCTGGGCCGCCTCGTCGAACGACGTCAGGGAGGTCCCGAAGCGGTCGTTGAAGTCCGTCAGGGCCTCCACGATGCCCCAGGTCAGGTGCTCCAGGTCCCGGGCTGCCGGCCGGAGCCGGTTCCAGGCCTCTCCCACGACCTGGGGGCCGTGGTCCCTCAAGGAGGCGGCAATGGGGGTCTCCCGGGGCAGAGGCCGGACCGCCTCGGGGTGGGCCCGCTCGAAGTCCGCCTGCAGTCTGGCCATCCTGGCGGCCTTGCGGGATCGCAGCACGTCCATCACCCACGAGGTCACCACGAACATCATCCGGGGCATCAGGGATGGGGCGTGGCGCCGGGTCTCGTCGAGGGTGGCGAAGAAGACCTTGCGGAAGGACCTGGGGGCCTTCCAGGTGTACCAGGCCGTGGCCTTGGCCATCACGCCCCGGTCCCGCCAGAGGGAGGCGAGGCGGGCCTCCCGCACCCGGGGCATCCGCCGGACCTCGTGCAGGAAGCCCAGGATCCGTTCCAGGGCGAAATCCGGGTCCTCCTGGCTCTCCCAGTGGGCCGCGAGTCCCTCCATCAGTTCCAGGCGCGTCATCCGGAGCGGGATCACGTTGGTCGCGACGTCCAGGCGGTCCCTCATCTCGTCGGTGAAGGTCACGATGCGTCCCTGGCGCCGCAGACGGTACCAGAGGCGGGTTCCGGGAGGGGCGATCAAGGGATGGGCATGATGGTGGGTGATCCGGGCCTCCCGCAGGAAGTCCCGGAGGCGTTGGAAGGCCGTCCCGTCATCGGCATCGGTGCCGACAATCCAGTGG
Source organism: Deltaproteobacteria bacterium (assembly GCA_029547805.1). GTDB lineage: Bacteria > Myxococcota_A > UBA9042 > DTJE01 > DTJE01 > JAGOKF01. Next base: position 17,431 of record JAKPOP010000028.1, on the reverse strand, counting down.
GCCATCACCGAGATGCCGTAGGACTGGATGCGCCGCACCGCCTCGATGGGGTCCCGGCGCAGGTTCTGGCGCTTGCCCAGGTCCTCCAGGGAGGCCGGGTGGGTGGACTCGACCCCGATCTGGACCTCCTGGAAGTTCGCATCGGCCATCAGTTCCAGCAGTTCCTCGTCGTCGGCCACGGTCAGGTCGACCTGGGTCAGAAACCCCAGGGGCACCCGGAACGAGTTGTTCAGCGGCGCCAGCCGTCGCAGCAGGTCCTTCACATAGGCCCGGTCGGCGGCGAAGCAGTCGTCGGCGAAGAGGACCATCTTGGCCCCACGGCGTTCCAGGAGGGCCACCTCCTGGAGCACCCGTTCCAGGGGCTTCTGGCGAACCTTGCGGCCATAGGTGAACAGCACGTCGCAGAAGTCGCAGTCGAAGGGGCATCCCCTGGCGGTCTGGACCGACACGGCCCCATAGCGCGCGAGGTCGTTCCCCAGCAGGTCCCACCGGGGGGCCGGGGTCCGGGCCATCTCCGGGCGCACCAGGGTCTGATAGACCGGCAGCGGCCGTCCCGCCTGGAAGTCCCCGAGGAACCGGGGCCAGGTGTCCTCCACCTCGCCCAGGAACAGGGTGTCGGCCTTTGACTGGAGCACCGGGAGCATCGCCCCGGCGCCGATGCCCCCGATCACCCGGTGGGCACCGGAGCCCCGGGCCAGCTCCAGGATCTCGCTGGCCCGGTGCAACTGGTTGGTGGTCAGCGTGACCCCGAGGATGTCGAAGGATTCCCGGGAGATCAGGCCGTCCACGGGGCCCCGCAGGTTCTCGTCGTGGATGCGGACCTCGTGTTCCGCCGGGGTCACGGCCGCCACCGCGGCCAGGGCATGGGGGGCGAAGAACGCGGGGCTGTCGAGGTAGGGGATCTCCCTCATCACAGAGGCCAGCAGGTCCTCCCGACCGCCCGGGGCCACCAGCAGGATTCGCATCGTCCCATCTCCGCAGCGAGCCGAATGCATACCACAACGGGGGGCTCCAGTCGCCGTTTCCGCCGGAAGAGGCAGGCGTGGCCTTCGGATTCGGCGTTGACGCCGGGGCGGCCTTGTGAGAGTTTCGACGGGACACACGAAGGAGGAGGGAATGGACCCCCTGGTGAACTGGGCCCTGGAGTTGATCCGGAAGACCTCGACGGACCTGTCCCCGGACGTGGAACGGTGGCTGCGGCGGGCCCGGGAGGAGGAGGCCGAGGGCGGCACCGCCTGGAACGTCCTGGATGCGATGATCCGCAACGTGGAGATGTCCCGGGAGGCGGGGACCCCCATCTGCCAGGACACGGGCCTGACAACCTTCTTCGTCCAGGTGCCCCGGGGGACCGATCCCGAGGCGATCCGGGAGGCGCTCCAGCAGGCCATCCGCCTGGCGACCCAGGAGGGGTCCCTGCGGCCCAACTCGGTTCACCCGATCACCGGGAAGAACACCGGGGACAACCTGGGCGTGGACCTGCCTCACATCGAGTTCGAGCCGTCGCCGGACGACGGGCTCGTGATCGACCTGCTGCTGAAGGGGGGCGGGAGCGAGAACACCGGCGCCCAGTACCGGCTTCCCGATGCGGGCCTCAAGGCGGGGCGGGACCTGGAGGGAGTCTATCGTTGCGTGGTGGACGCCGTGCACCACGCCCAGGGCCACGGGTGCGCCCCCGGAATCCTGGGGGTCTGCATCGGCGGCGATCGGGCCGGGGGATATGCCGGGGCCAAGCGGCAACTGCTGCGGCCCCTGGACGACACGAACCCCGACCCCGCACTGGCGGAGCTGGAGGAGCGGCTGATCCGGGACTGCAACCGCCTCGGGGTGGGTCCCATGGGGTTCGGCGGTCGGACGACGGTGCTGGCGGTCAAGGTGGGATGGAAGCATCGCCACCCGGCATCGTTCTTCGTGTCCATCGCCTACAGTTGCTGGGCGGACCGCCATCGTCGGCTGGAGGTCCGGAACGGCGTCGGGAAGGTCTTCTAGAGGGGGACGAGGATGGCCAACGAACCGCTGCGCCTGCGGATGCCAGTGTCCGAGGAGGTCCTTCGGGGCCTGACCATCGGGCAGGAGTTGCTGCTGTCGGGGACCGTCGTGACGGCCCGGGACATGGGGCACAAGTTCCTGGTGGAGGCGTTCCGCCCGGACTTCGCGGACCTGCTCCAGGGGGCCTTCGTGTATCACTGTGGACCCATCATGGTCCGGGAGGGGGAGGGCTGGAGGGTCGTCTCCGCAGGTCCCACCACCTCGAACCGGGAGGAGCCCTACCAGGCCGAGGTGATCGCCCGGTACCGGATCGCCGGGGTGATCGGCAAGGGGGGCATGGGGGAGAAGACCAGCCGGGCGCTGCAGCAGCATGGGGCGGTGTACCTCCACGCCGTGGGAGGTGCCGGCACCCTGCTGGCCCGGCGGGTGCGCCGGGTCCGGGAGGTCCGGATGCTCCAGGAGTTCGGGGTGCCCGAGGCCTTCTGGGTGCTGGAGGTGGAGGACTTCCCGGTGGTCGTGACGATGGATGCCAGGGGCGGGAGCCTGCACCGGGAGGTCCTGGCGGCCTCCGAGGCCCGGCGCAAGGAACTCCTGGGTCTCTGACCCCGAATCGTCCCCCCGCCACCACCCGTCTCTCTGCAGTCCTGATGACGGTCTTCCAGCGGCGGACCTCCGCGGAGGTCCGGCCCTGCGGGGGCCCTGGAGGTCCGGAGGCTCCCGGGCGGCGGACCTGCCGGGGTTGACAGGAATGACGCAGTGCGTTATCTTCCCGTTGCACTCTGGATTTCCAGGAGGATTCCATGACCGCCAAGGCAATCGGTTCCCAGGTGAAGGGGCTGCTGGACCAGTCCGCCGAGCGGCTCTCGGGACTGACGTCGAAGGGGAGACAGGTGAAGGATCAGGTGGCCTCCCGGGGGCGCCAGGCCCTCAGCGAGGGACAGAAGGCCCTGGAGGCGGGTCGCCAGATCCTCGAGGAGCGCCGGCAGCGGGTGGCGCAGGCCTTCTCGGGCCTGCACCTGAAGGGGCTGCTGGACCAGTACGGCAAGTTGCCCCTGCCCGAGTTGATGGAGAGGCTCCGGGCGCCCGAACTGGCCCGGCCGCTGGCCCTCCTGCGGGAGGAGGCCGTTGCCTTCCTGCGGGTCGCGACCACCGATCAGGTCGAGGCGATCGAGGAGTCCCTCAAGGAACTCACCGTCGAGGTGAAGGAGTTGCGGATCGCCCTCCGGAAGGTCCAGTCCAGGGCCCCGGCCTCGGGCAAGGCCGCGTCGGCCGCCTCGAAGAAGTGACGATCCCGCCCCGGTGGTTGCCGCCACCCGGGAGGAGCGACCGGTCGGCCCGCAGCGGGGAGGGCTACTCGGCCCAGGTGACCTGTGGCGGGTTCGCCAGCGACCGGACCATCGGCATCACGCTGTCCAGCGAGTAGGCCAGGGACCTCCGGCGTCGGAACTCCTCGTCGAGATCGGCGACCACCTGCTCGAAGGCCATCGCCGCGTCGAAGAGCTCCTCCCGGGGCCGGGCGCTGCCGAACAACTGGACCCGGAACAGGGCGGCTCCGTCCAGCAGCATCCGCCGGACCCGCTCCGTCGCCCGCCCCGGGTCGGGGTGCAGCACCGCCGCCTGGACCACCGCGTCCACGAAGAGGGATCCCTCCGGGGTGCCGACTCGTCCCTCCCGAAGCAGGTGGTCGCACCGATCGAACAGCACGTCGCAGAGGAGCGATCGTCGGTCCGGCGGCAGGCCCGGCAGGACCTGGGAGACCAGTCGGAGGGTTCCGGGGGTCGCCGGTTCCGGGACCAGGGCGCAAAGGACCTCGACGGGAGCCCGTTCCAGGGCCGGCAGCAGGGCGGCCCGGAACAGGGCCTCGAGGGGCTCGAGCGCCTGGGAGTGCCGGACCAGGCCATCGACGGCTCGACCCAGGGCCGGGATTGCCGTCTCCAGGCTCCGGGCCAGCAACGAGCGGCAGGCCTGGAAGAGGTCCGACCTTCCCCCCGGACGCACCGTCACTCCCCGGAGGAGCCACTCGATCGCCCTGGGATGTCCGTCGCGGAGAATCAGCGCCAGGGCCTCGGGAGTCCTGGGGAACAGGTCTCCTCGGACCAGGGCCTCTCCGATGGCCTCCGGGGCTTCCTGGGTCAGGGCCAGGAAGCGCCGGGCCTGGCCCTCGGCGTCCTGGGGCAGACATGCCATCGCTCCGAACAGGACCGCCAGCAGGTCCTGCTCGGACCCCGGTGCGGCCTCCTTGCACCCCCGGGCCGTTGCCTGGGATAGGGCCAGGGCCAGCAGGGCCTCTCCGAAGGCCTTCTGGGCCGATGGCCCCACCGCCCGGGCCGTGGCCTCCAGGACCCGGAACCCCAGCGCCGCGTCGCAGGCCGCCAGGCAGGGGAGCAGGCCTCCCATCCGCGCGAAGCCGTCCCGGTCCGAACCCTCCAGCACCCGGCCCCACTCCGCCCCCAGCAGGGCCGATGCCTCCTGCCGGTGCGCCGGGTCCAGGAGCCAGTCCACCAGGGCCCCCTGGCGGGCATCGGGCATCAGGCGGAACCAGGCCACCGACGGCTGGAACGCCTCGGGTCCCTGGCAGGCCAGGAAGGCATGGATTTCCAGAAGTTGCCTGGGGTCGATCCGGCGGACCTCCGCGGCACCCGGTGCGTTGCCTTCCATCGATCCACCTCCGGGGGAACCACCCCCGATGCTAGCGGTCACCGGAAGCCAGGGGCAAATCGGCGACAGGCCTCCCGTGTCGAGGCGGAACCCCGACCAGGAGGGACGCGGCGCCCAGGACGCCTGCGGCATCCCCGAGGGTTCCTGGTCGGACCCGGATTCCCTGGAGCAGCGGTGCCAGTCCGTGTCCTCCCACGTCCTGTCGCAGTCGGTCCTCGAAGAGCGGAAATGCGGCGGCCAGACCCCCGGCGATCACCACGAGAGGCAGGTCCAGGGCCTGGACCAGGGTCGCGATGCCCACGGCGAGCCAGCGGCCCATCTCGTCGAAGGCCCGAAGGGCCTCGGGGTTTCCGGAACGGGCCGCCTCCACGAGGGATCGGGGTGCGTCGGGGCCCGGGGGGATCACGCCTCGGGCGACGAGCCGGTGCTCCCGGGCGAACCGGCGCAGGGACTCGGCCGACGCATACTGTTCCAGGCAGCCACGGCTCCCGCAGGCGCATCGCCGGCCCCCGGGTCGGGCCGGGATGTGGCCGAACTCCCCGGCCATGCCCCGGATTCCCCGCCAGAGCGCACCCCCGAGCACCACCGCACCGCCGATGCCGCTTCCCAGGGTGATGCACAGGAAGTCCGGGGAGCCGATGGCCGCCCCGTGCCGGGCCTCTCCCAGGGCCACCACGTTTGCGTCGTTGTCGATCATCACCCGCCGGATCCCCAGGCGACTCGCCAGCGTCCGTCGCAGCGGAAACCCGCGCCATTCGGGGTGGTGGGGGGACTGGACGACCACGCCGCCGGGAAACCGGATGGCCCCGGCCATGCCTCCTCCGAGGCCCAGGAGGTCCGACTCCCGGACTCCCTCTCGGGCCATGAGGTCCCGCAGGCCTTCCACCAGGAAGTCGAGCGTGACCTGGGGCGATCGCCCGGTCCGGGGCAGGTCCCGGACCTCCATCCGGACCACGCCTCCCTGGACCACGATCCCCGCCTTCAGGCGGGAGCCGCCCAGGTCGAACCCCAGGATCGGCCGGTCGGAGGGGGCCGGGTTCGCCCCGGAGGCCCGGGTTGGAACCGGTCGGGGGCCAGTCATCACGGGGCGTTCCACTGCCGGTGGATCAGGTCGGGGCACTCGGCCAGCCGGGCCTCGGCGGCCTCCAGGTCCTCCAGGGTGTCCACCTCCAGCCAGGACAGTCCCGAAAGGTCGCAGACCTCGGCGGGCGTGCCCTGGTCCGCCAGGGCCTGGATGACCTCCTCGGCCACCGCGGAGTCGGGCCGCGCCGACAGCAGGCGATCGAAGCATTCCCGCCACCGGGGCAGTCCTGTCGGACGGACCAGGGTCATGCCGATGTAGCCCAGGTCCCAGGTCGGGAGGCGCTTGCTGATCCGGGCCACTCGTCCCTGGGGATCCAGCCCGACCTTCATGTCGTCGGGACCGAGGGGGCGATCGTGGTCCACGGCGCACACGACGTCCCCGTGGCTCTGGACCAGACGATCGGCGAAGGCCAGGGGGTAGATGTGATCGACGTTCATGAGCAGGAAGTCGTGGGTCACCTCCCGGAGCCCCGCGGCCACCGACAGCAGGTTCGCCTTCTCGTAGTCGGGGTTGTGGACCGGGATGGCCTCGGGGGCCGCCTGGGCGAGGTACTCCTCGACCAGTTCCCGGTGATGGCCCGTGACGACGACGAGCCGGCCCCCGGGGGCCAGGGCCCGCCGGGCGAACTCCAGGTCGTAGGCCAGAAGCGGCCAGCCGCCGCAGGGGACCAGGGCCTTGGGCAGGGACTCGGTCAGGGGGCGGAGCCGGTTTCCCAGCCCTGCTGCGAGCAGGATCACGGACGAGGGTCGATTCATGGCAGGACATCCAGCAGTTGGGAGAGGGATTCGATGGTTCGAACGCCCGGGTAGCGGGCCTCGAAGTCCTCCCGGCGGAAGGTCCCCAGGCGGGCAATGAAGGCGACCCCGTTGGCGAGGGCCTTCTCTGCGTCCTTCAGGGAATCCCCCACGAAGAGCAACTGGTCGGGTCTGAGGCCGAAGACCTCCTGGACCCGGAGGAAGTGGTCCCGTCCCTTGTAGAAGCCGGGGGCGGCCCCCAGCACCAGATCGAATGGGCAGTCGGCCTCCCGTGCCACGAAGCGGTCGATCAGGTGCTGGAAGTTGTTCGACGAGACGATGCAGCGGTATCCCCGACTCCGGAGGCCTCGGATGGCCTTCCGGACATCCTCGGAAAAGCGCTCCCGGAAGAAGCCTTCCTGCTTCGTGGCTTCGAACTCCGCGACGGCCTCCGGATTCCTCGGGTCTCCGGGGCGGATGATCTCCATCTGCTGGTTGAAGGGCAGACCGGAGGTCAGGAGGTACTGCCGGCGGGCCTCCTGGGGGTCGAGGCCGTACATGCGCTGGAGAATTCCGGCGGCAATGTCGGCAAAGCCGCCCATCGTGTCCACCAAGGTGCCATCGAAGTCGAAGACGGCCGCTTGAATGGGAGTCCTGTGGTCCATCGTGCATGTTCGCGTGAAGGCGGCGCAACGGTAGCAGGAAACGCGTTCCAAGGAAAGACCCGAGAGGGGCCGGAGGGGGGGCGAAGTCCGATCCCCTCAGAGGCCCAGGCCCAGTCTCCCGTAGTAGAGGGCCACCACGAGGAGGCCCGTGGCCAGGCCCAGTTCGATGCGCTCCATCCAGGGGCCGCTCCGGGGCCGTCGGGCCACCAGGACGCTCGAGACGCCCAGTACGAAGAAGAGGAGTCCCAGTCCCGTGCCGAACGCCAGCATCAAGGCGAAGCCGAGGCCCACGGACTGGGTGGCGCTCACCACCGCCAGGATTCCCACCACCACCGGCCCGGCGCACGGTGCCGCCAGGAGGCCCGTGGTTCCCCCCACCAGCGCCAGTCCCAGCAAGCCTCCCCGCCGGGCCCCGAGGCGGGCCTTGATCCCCTCCGGGAGGTCCAGGGAGAAGAAGCCCAGGTAGGACAGGGCCAGCGCCGCGAACAGGGTCGCCATCGCCAGGGTCACGACGGGATGCTGGATCCAGGACCCGAACCCCTTGCCCAGCAATGCCGAAACGACCCCCAGCGTCGCGTAGGTGATCACCATGCCGAGGACGAAGACCGCGGCCCGTCCCACCCGGTATCCCGGCGACGGCGATGGCCCCTCGGTGGTGCCGCGGGCCCCCAGGACTCCCAGTGTGACCGGAATCATCGGGTAGACGCAGGGGGTCAGGCTGACCCCGATGCCCGCCAGGAACGCCAGCAGCATCGCCCACAGAATCCCTTTTTCGGCCAGCCAGCGCGCCACCGGGCCGCCGCCCTCCTCCTGCCAGGTCCCCGCCTGGGAGACCCGGCGCAGGAATGCCGACGGGGCCTCGTAGTCCCGCAGCGTGACCCCCGGATTCCGGCGGCCGTCGGGGAGGAAGAAGGCCACGTAGGGCAGCGACGAGACCTCGATGCCCAGCGCCTCCAGACGCCGCTGGCCCGCGTCGAAGTCGGTCATGTCGATCCGGATCGTCACGAAGTCCCTCAGGGCCTCGACGACCGCCGGGTCCTGGAACGTCCGGTGTTCGAGTTCCTTGCAGGCGGCGCACCACTCGGCCCCGGCGTCCAGGATCGCCATCCGGCCCTGGGCCCGGGCCTCGGCCAGGGCGTTTTCCACGTCGGTGCGCCATGAAAGCGGTGGGGCCTCGCCTGCAGGATGGGGGATCGGCACCAGATTCAGGGCCACCGCGAGGCCCAGGGCCAGCAGCAGCACCCGGACGGCCTTCCAGGCCCGGCCGGCCCGAGAGAGGGTCCCCAGGTCCGCCCGAAGGGCCCCCAACGCCAGCGCCACCACCACCAGCCCCAGTCCCCATGCCAGATTCCAGGTCATCGGTCCCCCTGTCGTCTCGGTCCCAGGCCGGCCCCTTCCAGGCTCCGACCACGGCGAACCCTATGGCTCCCGGGCCCTCCGGTCAATCGACCCGGGCCAGGACCAGCACGTCCACCTGCCGGGCCCCGGCGTGTGTCAGCCGTCGGGACACCTCGGAGACCGTGGCCCCGGTGGTCATCACGTCGTCCACCAGGAGGACCGATCGGCCCAGCACGCGCCGGGGCCGTCGCAGGTCCCAGGCCCCCTGCACGACCTCCGCCCGGGCCTGGCGGCTGCCGTGGGGATCCCCGGGTGAACGGACCCGGACCAGGAGGTCGGGGATCCACGGGGCTCCCGTGCGCCGGGCGACCTCCCGGGCCAGCAGTACCGGCGCCGAGTAGCCCCGCTGGACGGTGTGGGCAGGCCAGGGCCCCACCGGGACCACCACCGTGTCAGGACCCACCAGTCTCCGGCGATGGGCCACGACGGCCATCCAGGTCCCCAGGGACCGGGCCAGATCGGGCCGGTGGCCGTGCTTCAGGCGGATCACCAGGTCCCGGCCCGTGCCGCCATACACCATCACCGCCGAGAGGCTGCGATAGGGTGGCGGGTGCGCCTGGCATCGGGGACACGGCGTACCAGGGTCGGACAGGGGCCGACCACAACCGGGGCAACCATCATCGGAGGCCACCAGGGCCTCCCGGCACGGTGGGCAGAGGGCCACGAGGCCCGGGGTCACGTCTCCCTGGGAGACCGGTGCACCGCAGGCACCGCAGGAGGCCGGGAAGCAGGCCGCGGCGAGGTCCCTGATCCGTTGTCGGAGGAACGGGAGCGGGTGCAGCGAGGCTACCAGTCGGACGAGTCCTCGGAACGGGCGAACTCCTGGACCCAGACGGGCTCCTCGAAGGGAATCGTCGGGGCCTCGCCCCAGAGATGGTCCAGGTCGTAGTAGTCCCGGGCCGTCTTCTCGAAGACATGGACCACCACGTCCCCGTAGTCCAGCAGGATCCAGGTGTTCGCCTGCCTTCCCTCGATCCCCAGCGGGAGGACTCCCTGCTGCTTCATCCGGGACTCGATCTCGTCGGCAATGGCCCGGACATGACGGTCCGACCTCCCGGTCAGGATCAGGAAGATGTCCGTATAGTCCACCAGGCTCCCGACCTCGATCGCCCGGGTCTGGTAGGCATTCTTGGACCAGGCCGCCTCCAGGATCGCCGCCGCGAGGGCCCGGGGTTCCAAAAAGGCCTCGGGAAGAGGCGGCGCCTTGCCGGGTCGTTGGGGGGCCTTCGCCAGGGTCTTCGGTTCCATGGACCTCCTGCGGGCCGGGGGCGTCCCCCTGGGACGTCCCGGGCACAAGGGACGACACGCAGGCGGAGTCTAGGTCTTTCCAGGGCATGGGTCAAACGTCGGCACCCTCCCTGAGATCGATTGGAGATCGGGAACCGTTCCATCCCGAAGGACGGTGTCACGGGGCGTCGGCAGGCGGGACGTCCCCGGAATCGAGGACCGGCCCGGGGGCCGGGGAGCAGAAGGCCGGATAGGTCTCGTCCTCCCCGTCGGGTCGGGGGTGGCCTTCGAGGCAGGTGTACTCGGGGCGACAGAAGGCGAAGGGGCCGCACCGGGCCATGCAATAGGAGACCTGGTCACCGTAGAGAACGCAGACCGCATTGGACGGGCAGCCGGACCGGACGCAGGGGGTCCGGGTGCAGTAGCCTCCGGGCTGGGACCGGTCGCAGGTCAACTCGGTGCCACAGTCGGAGTTGCTGGCACAGGAGTCCCCGACCCCCGGGGAGCACGCGGCGCACAGCAGGGCCAGGCCGGGAATCAGCACGCGGGAGGGGATCCTCATGCATCCTCCTCCAGGACCTTTCGGGCCTGATCGATCCGGGCCCGCAGGGCCTCGATCTCCCGCCGGGCGTCGGCCTCGGCCTGTCGGATCGATTCGGTCTCCAGGAGGGCCTGGCGGGCCGTCTCCAGTTGCTGGGTCAGGACGTCCACCTCGCCCTCCAGTTCGGCCACCCGGGCCCCGGCGGCCGTCGCGGCCTCCAGGCGCCTCTTCATTCCCTGCAGTTCCTTGTTGACCCTCTCGACCTCCTGCCGGCTGGCGGCCTCGGCCCCCCTGGCCTCTTCCAGGGCGGTCCTCCACTGCGCCTCCACCTCCTCCCGGGCCGCTGCCAGTTCCGCCTCGAGGCGGGCGGCCTCTTCCAGGGCGGCGTCCCGCTCCGCCTCGATCTTCCGCTGAGCGTCCTTGTAACCGGCCTCCAGGCGCTCGAAGAGCAGCGTGGTCTGGTCCAACTCGGCTCGGAGTTCCTCCTGCCGCGCCAGGGCCTCGGCCAGGTGGCCTCGAACCTCCGCCGTCTCCCGGCGGGCCTCCTCGGCCCGGGCCTCGGCCTCCGCCTGTCTTCGCCGAGCGTCCGCCAGGTCCCGGCGCACCTCCTCGGCCTGTCCCTGGGCCTCGATCACCAGCGCCTGCTGCTGCAGCAGTTCGGTCCGGAGCCGCTCCCGCTCGACGGCGAAGGCCGCCTCGGCCTGCTGGCGGGCCAGTGCCCGGACCTCCTCCAGGCGGGTCTGGAACTCGACCGGGTCGATTCCCTGGACCGGGACGGGCCCCGTGGGAGGCTTCTCACTGATCAGCCGTTCCAACGTGGACCGGATGGTCCGGACCTCGTCCTCGACGTAGTTGACGACCGCATTCTCCAGTTGCCCGGGGGAGACCAGGGTCCGCTCCGCCACCGCGCCCACCGGGAGTTCCGCCTCGTGATCCGAGGGGGCGGGCTCGAAGTCCTCCGGGAGGACCTCCCGGATTGCCTGGATGAGTTCCTCGACCTTCAGGGGCTTGAACAGGTAGGCATCGGCCCGCGTGGGCAGCAACCGGTGCTTTCGGATCACCTCGGGACTGGCCTTGCCGGTGGTCAGGATCAGGGGGGTCCGCTTCCAGACCGGGTGCTTCTTCAGTTTCAGGCAGAGGTTGAAGCCGTTTCGGACATCGGCGCACAGCACGACCAGGCGGGCCCGGTGATCCCAGGCATCCAGGGCCGACCTGGCCGGCTCCTCCAGGGCAACGGGGTCGTAGCCCAGTTGCTGGAGGACCTCCCGGAGGGCCGCAAGGTCGCCGCTCTGGTCCTCGATCACCAGTGCCGTTCCCCTGGCGCCACGGGCTTCCGCTGCACTCACCGCTCACCTCCTCCCGTACCGGAGACCGGGGGGGCCTCCTTTCCGAACCGACCGTGGCGCAGGAAGGAGACCACCACGAAGGCGGATCCCAGCAGGAAGTGGGCCTCGGGGGCCTTCTGGAACACCGCCAGGATCGACAGACCGCCGATGACCACCGACTGTCCGACATCCTTCCATCGTCGCTGCTGTCGCTGGATCTTGGGGATGCGGACACGGCTCACCATGAGCCAGCCTCCGGCGAGGCAGGCGGGGATCATCCACTGGGCCGAGATCCCCGGGGCCACCGAGAGGTCCAGGAGGCTCAGGAGGAAGGTCGCCACCAGGCCCCCGATCAGCGTGGTCGGGACCCCCTCGAAAAAGCGGTGGTCCTCGTGGGTCACCGCGTTGAACCGGGCCAGCCGGGTCGCGGCGGCCAGGGGCATCGCGAGGCCCCCCAGGGCCGCCAGCACCAGCGCAAAGCCCTCCAGGTGCGCGGCGGCCAGGAACCACGTCAATGCCCCGGGGGCGATGCCGAAGGCGGTGTAGTCCGCGAAGGAGTCCATCTCCATGCCGAAGGCCCCCTCGACCTTCAGGGCCCTGGCCAGGGTCCCATCGGCCTTGTCCAGGATGGCCGAATAGACGATGCACCAGGCGGCTCCCTCGAACCGTCCCGAGGCCGCCAGCACCAAGGACACGAGACCGAAGACCAGGTTTCCGGCGGTGGCGGCGAAGGGAATCAGGGCCTTGAGGGGGAAGGTCGTCCTCATCGACGCGATCCTAGAAGGGGCTTCCCCGCTCGTCAATGTCGATTCTGCGCCCGGTGCGTCCCGTCGGACCAGCGTCGAGGGCACCTCCCGGGCCTCGGCTCCTGCTGCAACCGCGGGGCCTTCCCGGCATCGAGGCGCGGGGGTTCGCAGGAACTGGCCGGACCCGGCGGTTCCCTCTAGAATCGGCGACTGGGTGCGGCAGGGAGGGATCCGGGATGAGGCGCTGGCTGCTGGGAGCCCTGATCGGGATCGGGATGGGGACGCCGGCCCGGGCACAGTCTCCGAAACCCTGGGCGTTCGAGGTCCAGAAGAAGGGACGTGCCGTCGGGCGCTATGACTGCAACATCGTGGCAGACCCGCAAGGCATCTTCGCCGTGGCAGCGTCCTACGACGGACCGAAGGCCCTCAAGAGCCCCCGTCCAGGATCGCCCGCGGTGCGGTGTCACGCCGAACTGGACCCGAGGGGGGCGCTGGGCAAGTACAAGCGCTGGAAGAACGTCGGCAAGGGCGGGGCGCTCTACTGGTTCGCCTTCGTGGTCGACGGGGAGGTCCGACTGCGCCACGAGGGGGTCGGGAATGCGAAGCCGAAGGTGACCTCCCTGGGGCGGGGTGAGGCGGTCCGTCCCCTGGAAGAGGACCAGCCGGTGCTGGCCTGGGTGCTGGTCCGGGATCGACACGAGGGAGAGTTCCTCTGCGTCGGAAGCCGGTCCCAGGGCATCGGGAAGGGGATCGTCCGGAAGGCCTCCGGCGAGGGGATCGAGGCGACCGAGGCGTGGGAGGTCTCGGGCGATTGCGGTTCCTTCCGGGTCGAGGTGGGGCCCGACGGCAACCCCCAGCGGTTCGTGGCCGGGGACACGGTCTGGAAGCGGATGGCTCCGGCTCCCTGAGGTCCCGCGGACGGGGTCAGGGGATCACGGCCCCGGTCTGGGTGTCCACCTTTCGGGTCTCGGCCTTCCGGCCCCTGATGGCATCGAAATGAAACGAGATATGCGGGGATCGGGGGCGGCGGTCAGAGACCCTTCACCTTGCGGATCTGCTCCACCAGTTCGGGCACGGCCTTGAAGGCGTCGGCCACCAGTCCGTAGTCCGCGATGGAGAAGATGGGGGCCTCGGAGTCCTTGTTGATCGCCACGATGACCTTCGAGTTCTTCATGCCGGCCAGGTGCTGGATTGCGCCGGAGAGGGCCACGCCGATGTAGAGCTGCGGCGCGATCACCTTGCCCGTCTGGCCGATCTGGAGGTCGTTCGGGGCGATGCCCGCATCGACGACGGCACGGGTGGCTCCGATGGCGGCCTTCAACAGGTCCGCCAGGGGGTCCAGGATGGCGAAGCCCTGGGCGTCCTTGAGGCCCCGGCCCCCGGCGACCACCACCGCGGCCTCCCCGAGGTCCGGGCGGGACGACACGACCGGGCTGAACTGGATGTAGCGCTGCTTCCCGTTGTTCTGGGGGGCGATGGCGTGGGTCTGGACCGGGGAGGCGCCGCCGGTGGGCTGCGCCGCGTCGAACTCGGTGCCCCGGACTCCGAAGACCATCTTCGGGGTCTTGACCTGTACCGTCGCAATCACGTTGCCGGCCCACATCGGCCGGGTGAAGCGGACTCCCGCCCCCTCGCCGACCACCGAGAGGACCTCGCTGACCATGCCGGCGCCCAGCCGCGCCGCGACGCGGGGCAGCAGGTCCCGGGAGAAGGTGGTGGAGGTGGCGGCGACCGCCGTGGCTCCCACCGTGTCCGCGAGCGTGGCGACGACCTGGGCCCAGGGGGCCGCCAGGTACTGGGCCAGGTCCGGGTGGTCCACCACGTGGATGGCCTTGGCCCCGTATCCGGCCAGTTCCCCGGCGAGTCCCGAGACCCCGGAGCCCAGCAGGGCGATGGCGAAGTCGCCACCGGTCTTCGCCGCCAGCGTGCGGGCGAAGGTGATGGCGTTCAGGTTGGACTTGCGAAGCTTGCCGCCGAAGGTCTCGGCGATCACGAGCGTGGTACCCATGAGAAACCTCCTTGCCGTCCCCGGCGGTCAGATCGCCTTGGCCTCGTTGACGAGCTTGTCCACCAGCTCCTCGACGGTCTTCACCTGGATGCCGCCCTTCCGCTGGGGCGGAGCCTCGTAGCGCTCCGTCACCACCTTCAGGGAGACGTCCACGCCCAGGGCCCCGGGGGCCAGGACCTGAATCGGCTTCCGCTTGGCCTTCAGGACGTTCGGCAGCGTGGGCAGCCGCGGGGTGTTGAGCCGGAGGTCCGCCGAGACGATGGCCGGCAGCGTCACGGCGATGGACTCCAGGCCGCCGTCCACCTCTCGGGTCACCACCGCCTCGGACCCCTCGATGGCGATCTTCGAGATGAAGCAGGCCTGGGGCAGGCCCAGGTACTCCGCCAGCAACTGGGTCACCTGGTTCGAGTCGCCGTCCACGGCCTGCTTGCCCAGCAGGAAGAGGTCCGGCTTCTCGGCCTCGAAGACCTTGGCCAGGATGCGGGCCGCCAGGTCCGAGTCCAGGGCCTCGTCGGAGAGGTCCACGCGGATGGCCCGCTCGCAGCCCATCGCCAGCGCCGTCCGGAGATTCTGTTCCACCTCCGGGCCGCCGATGGTCACCGCGACGGCCTCGCCACCGTGCTTCTCCACCAGGGAGACGGCGGCCTCGATGGCATTCTCGCAGAAGGGGTTCAGCTTGTACTCCAGTCCGGCAGTCTCGATGCCGGTGCCGTCCGGTTTCACCCGGATCTTGGCGTCGGGGTCGGTGACCCGCTTCGCAGTGACGAGAATCTTCACGGTCCCTCCTTGTTGCAGAAAGCCCTTGCCGGCGGTCCGCCGATGGGGGCGGCCAACGAAATCTGAACGACGATATCGCGGAGATTCGGGGCGGTGTCAAGACCCCGAAAGTCCCGGGGATCGAGAGGCGGAACGGGCAGCCAGCCGCAGGGCCTCCCGGAGACTGCCCGGGTCGGCGGTGCCCCGTCCGGCCCGGTCGAAGGCGGGACCGTGGTCCGGCGAGACCCGGAGGCGCGGCAGGCCCAGCGTGACGTTCACCGCCTCCCGGAAGTGCACGAGTTTGAGAGGCCCCAGTCCCTGGTCGTGGTACATCGCCACCACGGCGTCGAAATCTCCCTCCCAGGCCCGGTGAAAGGCCGTGTCGGCCGGGAGGGGGCCCTCCAGGGCCAGGTCATCGGCCCGGAGAAGGTCCAGCGCCGGGACCAGCACCCGGGCCTCCTCGTTGCCGAAGCGCCCCTCGTCCGAGGCGTGGGGATTGACCCCCAGCACCGCGACCCGGGGCCGGTCGATCCCCTCGAATCGACGCAGGTGATCCGCGGTGAGGCGGGTCGTCTCGACGATGGCCTCGGCGGTGATGGCGTCGGGGACCTCCCGGAGGGCCAGGTGGCGGGTCACCAGGGCCACCCGGAGGCGGGGTCCGGCGAGGAGCATCGCGAATCGGCGCACCCCGCAGGCCCGGGCCACGAACTCCGTCTGGCCGGGAGAGGCGTCACCGGCGTCTCGGAAGGCCCGCTTGTCCAGGGGCCCGGTCACCAGGGCCCCGATGGCCCCGGCGGCGAGGTCCCGGGCGGCCCGGTCCAGGGCGGCCAGGGCGGCCCGGCCCGAGGCGGGGGAGTAGCACCCCGGTCGGATCCCTTCCAGGGAGTCGGTCGTGGGGCATGGATCGCACCGCCCGGCGACCCGGGCGATGGCCTCGACCAGCGGCGCGGGTCCGTAGAGGCGCAGGGGCCGGACCTCGGGCAACGACTCCAGGGCGGCCCGGGCCAGTTCGGGACCGACTCCCGCCGGGTCTCCCAGCGTCAGGCCGATCCAGGGAGCGTCCCGGGCCTCCGATGGCCGCGGGACCGTGGGGGGTGTTTCGTTTCGGGGCACCGAGGGTTCTCCAAGAGGGCGCATCATTGTATCCCGTCGATCGGTCCTCGGATCCTCAGGACCGGGGCGGTGTCTCGGCCCGGCGGGGCCCTTCCGGGGTGGACCTCCGGGGCGAAGGTCGCCTGGAGGCGACGTCTTTCCCGGCGATCCGGCCCCCAGGCCCTCTTTCCCGCAACTCCGCGTCGCAAATGGCCTCGCTGACCTCCACGAATTCCCGGACCACTTCCTGGAACCGTCGGTACTCCGCCAGTTGCTCACGCGTCCTCTGCACCGCATCGTCCGGGATCGCACGGGTGACGGTCTTTCCGCCCTTCTTGCGGGTCAGGATGAAGGTCGGCCCGTGTCCCCGCTCACCGGGCCTGGCGCATCGGCAGTTGGGCTTCCCGCACTTGCGGTACATCTCGACCAGGGACCCCGGCCGCAGGTCCCCGATCCGGTCCATCTGGCGCAACAGCGCCTTCCGTCGCTCCCGCAGGACCTCCGCCTTGCCGTGCTCTTTCGTCAAGATTCACCCTGTAAGTTACAGGAACTTACAGAGTATCGGCTTCCGGCCAACCCTGGTCAACCGTCGATGGGACATCGATGTCCCATCCTACCCCGATGAAATGACCTTGACAGCCGGGCGTGTTCCGGATTTTCATCGCTTTCATTGGTACCAGCCGGCAAGGTCTCGTACCGACGGTCGGGATGCGATCCTGCCGGCAAGGGAGGAAAGGATGGCGAAGCAATCGCAGAAGAGACGGGGCACGACGAGGGGCGCCAGGGTTCGAGAGGTCCCGGGACCGGTGGAGGCCCTGGGCACCCGCCGGACCGTGGAGTCGGTGAACCTCGCGGACATCGACCTCGAGGACACCCGGTTCCAGTTCCGGGTCACCCTCCGGGTGGCGGACCTGGTGGAGAGCATCCGGCGACACGGACAGCAGATGCCGGTCATCCTGCGTCGGCAGCCCGATCGGCCGAAACTCCAGGTGGTGTCGGGATTCCGGCGAATCGCGGCCATCCGGAAGATCGGGTGGCCCACGGTGAACGCGCTGGTGCTGGACGACCTTTCGGACGCGCAGGCATGGAAGGTCTCGGTGCTGGAGAACGAGGCCCGAAAGACCTACACGGACCTGGAACGCGGCTACGCCATCCTGGCCTGGCAGGGCATGGGCATGTCGCTGCAGGAGGTGGCGGAGACGGTATTTCAC
>JAKPOP010000022.1 GCA_029547805.1 Deltaproteobacteria bacterium | reverse complement strand
CCCGTGGGGGAACGAGACGGCGACGTGCGAGAGGGCGGTGATGTGGGACGGGAGCGGGGTGGGATGCGATGTTCGTAAGGGGACGTGGCCGGTCTGCTCGAGACCTGGAGGGAACACGGAACAGGGGTTGTGCGACATGGCGGGCAATGTATGGGAATGGGTGCAGGACTGGTATCACGACACGTACGACGGCGCGCCTGGGGATGGGCGTGCCTGGGAGGAGCCTTCCGGCTCGTTCCGGGTGCGCCGTGGCGGCTCGTGGGGCAACGATTCCTTGAGGCTTCGGGCGTCGGCCCGCGGCGGGGTCGCCCCGGGCGGCCGCCACGTCAACCTGGGCTTTCGTCTTTCGAGGTCGGTTCCCTGACCCTTTGCCCTTTGACCGTTTGACCCTTTGGGGCTGGCTGCCCCGGGAGGAAGGCATGAAGGTCCGGCACGGGCTCGTGATCACAGCCGATCCGGGACGTCCCATCGTCCGTGTCAACGTGAGCTGGACGGGATGGTTCCGTTTCTCCGTTCCGACCACCCCGGATGTCGGGCCGTGCTAGAATCGGCCCGCCGCATCCGAGGTGGGCGATGGCCGGTACCCGAATCTGCCCGCAATGCAAGCAGCGGATGGAGGCGACCCGCTGTCCGAAGTGCCGGATCACGACGGTGGACGAGAGGTCGCTGAAGGGCGAGGGTCTGATCGGGCAGGTGTTCGCGGACAAGTACCAGGTGGAGGCCCTGCTGGGGCGGGGCGGGATGGGAGCGGTGTACCGGGCGCGGCACCTGGCCATGGACTCTGTGGTGGCCATCAAGGTGATGCGTCGGGAGGCGGCGGAGGACCTGGAGGCGATCGAGCGCTTCTACCGGGAGGCGCGTGCCGCGAGCCGGCTGAAGCACGTGAACACGATCCGCGTGTTTGATTTCGGCCAGTCCGAGGAGGGACTGCTGTATCTGGTGATGGAGTACCTCGAGGGCACGTCGCTGCGGGAGGAGATGCGGCGGGTCGGCCGGATGGAGGAGGGGCGGGTCCTGCGCATCGCGGAGCAGGTGTGCAAGGCCCTGGGAGAGGCGCACGCGATGGATCCGCCCATCGTGCATCGCGACATCAAGCCCGAGAACGTGTTCCTGGTGGCCATGCGTGGCGAGGTGGACTTCGTCAAGGTGCTCGACTTTGGGATCGCGAAGACCGGCGGGGACCCGAGCCTGACGCAGGGGGCCATCGGGACCCCGAAGTACATGAGCCCGGAGCAGGGTGGCGGGAAGCGGGTGGACGGCCGGTCGGACCTGTACTCGCTGGGCGTGATGCTCTACGAGATGGTGTGCGGTCACGCGCCGTTTGAGTCGGACACGCCGTTGCGCCTGCTCCTGATGCACATGCAGGAGCCGATACCGCCGCTCACCGGGGCCTGCCCGGGCGTCTCGCGGGAGTTTGCCGGGCTGGTGCACGCCCTGCTCGAGAAGGACCCCGGACGGCGGCCCGCATCGGCGGACGAGGTGCTGGCGCGGATTGCCTTCCTGAGGCGCCTGGAGGCGCGGGAGGCGTTGCCCGGGCCGCCCCCGGCGGATGCGGAGGCGACGCAGCCTGTTCCGTCGCTGCAGCCGTCTCCGGCGCCGCGGGCCGATGGACCGGCCACGGTCCCGGAGGAGATCGGGCCCCGGAGAAACCCGGAGGTCAACATCGTCGCGCCGCGGGCCCCGGGGGCCGTGGCGAAGCCGCCGCAGCCCGCGCAGACCACGCTCCGCGATGAGGCCACAGCGCCGCCGCAGGAACGGTCGGTGGTGGATCGGGACCGCCGGTCGGCGAACTCGCCGGCGGCCCATGCGCCGGCGCCGGTCGCGCGGCCTGCGCCGCAGCCCGCGCCTGAGGCCCGACCGGCACGGAATGCGCCGCGTACGCCCGACGAGGAGGAGGTCCCGGAATGGCGGCCGAAACGGCGCACGGGGATCTCCGTCGCGGTCGTCCTGGCCGGGATCGCGGTTGCTGGGATCGGGGCCCTGATCCTCATGCGCACCCCGGGAACCGACCAGAAGACCGCGTCACCGGAAACTCCCTCGAACACGGCGGGCATCGACTGGGTGCGGGTGGAGGGCGGGACGTTCCTGATGGGGTCGGACAGGGGCGCACCCGACGAGAAACCCCGCCACCGGGTGACGGTCCGGACGTTTGAGATGGCGCGGACGGAGGTGACGGTGGAGCAGTACCGCAGGTGCGTGGAGGCGGGCGCGTGTACGGAACCGGGCACCGGCGGGAAGTGCAACTGGGGCCAGGCGGGTCGGGACCGGCACCCGGTGAACTGCGTGGACTGGGACCAGGCGCAGGCGTTTGCGCGGTGGGCCGGTGGCCGTCTTCCGAGCGAGGCGGAGTGGGAGTACGCGGCGCGGAGCGGGGGTCAGGAGCGGGAGTACCCGTGGGGGAACGAGACGGCGACGTGCGAGAGGGCGGTGATGGACGACGGGAGCGGGTCGGGATGTGGTCGAGGGGGGACGTGGCCGGTCTGCTCGAGACCTGGAGGGAACACGGAACAGGGGTTGTGCGACATGGCGGGCAATGTATGGGAATGGGTGCAGGACTGGTATCACGGCACGTACGCCGGTGCACCTGGGGATGGGCGTGCCTGGGAGGAGCCTTCCGGCACGCTCCGGGTGTCCCGGGGCGGCTCGTGGTTCAGCGTTTCCTTGTGGCTTCGGGCGTCGGGCCGCGGCAGGGGCGGCCCGGGCGGCCGCGGCGACGGCCTGGGCTTTCGTCTTTCGAGGTCGGTTCCCTGACCCTTTGCCCTTTGACCGTTTGACCCTTTGGGGCTGGCTGCCCTGGGGGGAGGCATGAAGGTACGGATGTGCGATCGGTGCCTCCAGGCTCAGGGGCGTGTCGTTCCACGCGGCCTACCAGGAGCGGGTGCGGACCACGATGTCGCAGGGCGCGGGCAGTCCGCGCAGGGCGAGTTGCATCTCCGCGGCCAGATGGAGCTCGTCCTGCCCATCCTCCACG
>JAKPOP010000021.1 GCA_029547805.1 Deltaproteobacteria bacterium | reverse complement strand
AGACATGGTCTGGTCGCCGAGTCGGGGACTTCAAACCCTCAGCCCCCTGGACGGAGTCTGCCCAAATCCCTGCGGATCTGGGCCGGAACGCGCCGGGAACATGCCCGAGTCAGGCCTGGCCGCCTTACCGGTCAGTCCTGGGGAAACCGGCCCGTCCCTTGTCACGGCGGGGGCAGATGGGCTATCATCGGCTCCTCTCTCACGGGGTCGTTTCCGATGTCTCGGTGGCTGATGCTGGCCGGATTGTGCGTGGGACTGAGTGCCTGCGGCCCGAAGGACTATGTGGGGGACTTCTGTGCGGCGGCGGAGTCCTGCTATGAGAAGGCGGGGCAGGCCTTCAGCATCTCCCAGTGCGAGGACGCCGTGCAGGCGGTGCTGGAGGGGGCTCGGGTCAGGGACTGTGGCGGGGAGTACGAGTCCTTCATCTCCTGCGTGGAGGGCCTCTCCTGCGACCAGTTGCGGATCTACGCGGAGCAGAACCAGGCCCCTCAGGACTGCGGAGCCGCCGCGAACAAGTACAACAAGTGCATGCAGTGACCCGCCCCGGGGGAGCGGAGACGCCCGGACGGGTTCAGGGATCCTCGGTCAGGCGGCGACCTGGGCCTCGAGGGACCGGAGGTCCGGCAGGAAGAAGCGCCGCCCCTCCCAGGTCACCAGTCCCTGGTCCTTGAGGCGGTTCAGGGCCCGGATGGCCGTCTCCAGCGTGGACCCGGTCAGGTCCGCCAGGTCCTGCCGCGTGAGTCCCAGGTCCAGGATCACCCCCCGGCAATCGCCCAGGATGCCGAACCGATGGGCCAGCCCGGCCAGGGCCCGGCACATCCGCTCGTCCACGGACAACGTTCCCAGGGCGGTCACCGACTCCAGCAACGCCCGCTGCCGGGAGGCCAGCAGCCGCAGCAGGTTCGCCGCCAGGACCGGCCACTCGCAGAGGAGCCGCCGGAAGGCCGTCGTGGGAAGCCGGAAGGCCGTTCCGTCATAGAGCACCTTCGCCGTGACGGTATGCCCCTTGCCGTCCACGATGGCCGCCAGGTCCAGGTCGTCGCCGGTGGTCAGGATCTCCAGCAGCGACGTCTCGCCCGATGCGGTGGACCGCAGCATCTTGACCCGCCCCCGGAGGATCACGTAGAGGGCATCGGCGCTGTCGGCCTGCCGGAACAACTCTTCCCCGCGGCTGAAGGGGACCTCGCTGCCCATCTGCTCCAGTTGCGCGCGCTGGGAGTCCGTGAGCCCTTCGAACAGAGGCACTCGGGTGAACCGCTGCTGGAAATTCATGTCGTCTCCTGTCAGAGAGAGAACCGGCCTGGGCCGGTGCCCAAGCAGGAATGATGCCAGCCGGACCGAAGTCGTCCGATTGGGCGCCTGCACGAGGCATTGCAGGGAGGTCCCGGCGGCGATAGAGTGCCGCCGGGCAGTGACTGGAGGCTCCCGATGTCCATCCGCACCATCATCGAACCGTTCCGGATCAAGATGGTCGAGCCGATTCGCATGACCAGCCGGGAGGAGCGCCAGGCCATCCTGGAGCGGGCCGGCTACAACCCCTTTCTGATCCCCGCCGAGGACGTCCTCCTGGACCTCCTGACCGACTCGGGGACCTCGGCGATGTCCAGCGAGCAGTGGGCCGCGATGATGCGGGGGGACGAGTCCTATGCCGGTGCCCGGTCCTTCACCCGGTTTGCCGATGTGGTCAAACGCCTCACTGGACTGGGGCAAGTGATCCCAACGCACCAGGGACGGGCCGCCGAGCGGATCCTCTTCGGGGTGGTCGGGGGGCCCGGGAAGGTCATTCCGAACAACACCCACTTCGACACGACCCGGGCCAACATCGAGCACGTCGGGGCCGAGGCGGTGGACCTGGTGTCTCCCCAGGGCCTGGACCCGACCTTCCGGGGGGACTTCAAGGGGGACATGGACGTCCCGGCCCTGGAGCGGCTGATCGAACAGGTGGGGCCGGAACGCATCCCCCTGGTGATGGTCACCGTGACCAACAATGCCGCCGGGGGGCAGCCGGTCTCGATGGGCAACCTCCGGGCGGTCCGGGCGGTCTGCGATCGGTATCGGCTGCCGCTGTTCCTGGACGCCGCCCGGTTCGCGGAGAACTGCTGGTTCATCCGGGAGCGGGAGGCGGGATACGGCGACCGGCCCCTGCGGGAGGTCGCCCGGGAGATGTTCTCCCTCTGCGACGGGCTCACCATGTCGGCCAAGAAGGATGCCCTGGTGAACATCGGGGGCTTCCTGGCGATGAACGACCCGGACCTGGCCGACCGGTGCCGGTCCATGCTGATCCTCACCGAGGGGTTTCCGACCTATGGAGGCCTGGCCGGGCGGGACCTGGAGGCCATGGCCCAGGGCCTCCAGGAGGTGCTGGACGAGGACTACATGCGCTACCGGATTCGCTCGGTGGCCTTCCTCGGGGAGCACCTGGTGGCCGGTGGCGTTCCCATCTTCGAGCCCCCGGGCGGCCACGCCATCTACATCGACGCCCGGCGCTTCCTGCCCCACATCCCTCCGGAGCAGTTCCCGGGCCAGGCCCTGGTCGGCGCCCTCTACCTGGAGGGGGGGGTGCGGTCCGTCGAGGTCGGCTCCGTGATGTTCGGCCGTTGGGCTGCCGACGGTCGGTTCATCCCGGCCCGGAACGAACTGGTGCGCCTGGCGATTCCCCGGCGCGTCTACACCCAGAGCCACATCGAGTACCTGATCGAGGTGGTGCTGGAGGTCTTCCGAAAGCGGGATCAGGTCCGGGGCCTGCGGTTCCGCAGGGAGGCCCAGGTCCTGCGGCACTTCACCTCGACCTTCGAGCCGGTTTCCTGAGACCGGGCCCCCGGGGATGGAGGGGGCCGGCAGGAGAGAGCGGGCGTTGAACTCGGGCGGATTGGTCTCCCCCACCGGCCAGGGGGAAAGGAACCCTGAAGGGGTCCGGACCGGCCCGGCTTGCACCGCCCAGCCCGGCAAAAGTCATCATATGCGTTGCACTTCTGTTTCGTCAAGGGGCCGCTGGCGACCCGGGGTCGCGGGGTCGAGGGGCGAGACGGGGATTCCCGATGTCCCAGGGGGAGGGTATCCTAGTTTCAGGTGCAGGGGAGGCGTCGATGGGACGTTGGACCGAGGTGCCCCTGGTGGGGTTTGACACGGAGACAACGGGGCTCTCGGTCACCGAGGACCGGATCTTCGAGATCGCCCTGGTGACCTTCCAGGGCGGGGAACTGGTGGACCCCTACGCCATGCTGCTGGACCCGATGCGGCCCCTGTCGGAGGCCTCCCGGGAGAAGACGGGCATCCGGGACGAGGACCTCCAGGGGCGCCCGGTCTTCCAGACGATGGCCCCGGAGATCGCGGACCGCATCCGGGACCAGGTGCTCGTGGGCTACAACGTGCTGGAATACGACCTGCCCCTGCTCCGGGCGGAACTGGCCCGGGTCGGGATGGACCTGCCGCCCTGTCGCGTCGTGGACGTGCTGGTGCTGGCCCGGGGCCTGGGCCTCAAGGACGACCAGGGGAGGCGCATCCGCCTGCGGCTCGAGGACGTGGTGCGCTTCTTCGAGGTCCCCATGGGCACCGCCCACCGGGCCACAGCCGACGCCGAGGCCACCGTGCGGCTGCTCTACGCGATGGCATCCCGGCTTCCCGAGGACCTGGACGACCTGCTGAACCTCCAGGCCCAGTGGCAGGCCCAGCAGCGGGCCGAGCGATCCCGGTGGCGGGGGCGGGGCGAGGGGGAAGGCGGCCGGGAGGCCCTGTTGCGGACCGGCGCTGAACCGACGGTGCTCCGGGATGCCGAGGGGCGCGTGAGTCTGGGACCGTCGTATCTCTATGGCCGGGAGCCTGACCCCCTCCGGGCCATCCTGAAGGCCTGGTTCGACACGGTGGACGCCTCGAGGTCCGGATCGGCATCGGGGACTGTCCCCGGGTCCGAGACATGAGGGCGCGGCGATGCGGTTGACCTTCATCGGGCATGCCTGCGTGCTGGTCGAGGGGGCCGGGGGGCTCCGGGTGCTGCTGGACCCCTATCTGCCCGGGGCCTTCGGGGGGCGGTTCGGCCTCGAGGGGTGGAAGCAGGAGGTGGACATCGTCGCCTCCACCCATGACCACCTGGACCACTTCTACCTGGATCCGGCCTTCGGACGGCCCGCGGTGGTCCGGGGCAACGAGGTGATCCGGGGGATTCCCTTTGCCGGGGTGCGGCTGCCCCACGACGCCGAGGAGGGGGCCCGTCGAGGCTTCGTCACGGCGATGCGCTTCGCCATCGACGGCGTGACGCTGGTGCACCTGGGGGATGCGGGACGGCCCCCCGATCCCCCGGAGACCCGGGCCCTTCGTCCCGTGGACCTGCTCTTGGTGCCCGTGGGGGGCACCTTCACGGTGGGTCCCCGGGAGGCCCTCGAGACGGCCCGGCGACTCGGGCCCCGGGTCGTGGTCCCGATGCACTACCGACTGCCGGAGGTGGACCTGCCCCTGCTGCCGCTGGAGGATTTTCTGCGGGAGGCCGAGGCGGAGGGATGGCCCATCGTCCGGGGGACCCGGGACCCCTGGGAGTGGCCCGGGGCCCTGCCGTCCTCCGAGGACCCGGTGGTGCTGGTGCTGCCCCCTGTCCAGAGCGGCGCGACGCCGTCCTGACCCCAGGGTTCCCCGAATCATCCCGACCGGATCGACCCGCTGTGACGGGGCTTTCCCGGGGGCAACCGACTGGCGTGGGCCCGGGATGGTCCTGGCAGTTCGCGACGCCGGCGTCCGACCGGGATGGAACGAGCCCTATCTCCGAGCGACGACCTCGGAATCGAGGGCCTGCGGGTCGCGGGTCTCGATGAGGGTCCGGAGGTCATGGATCGGAGGCGGCCGGATGCTCACCAGGACCAGGCGACCCTTCCATGCCTTCTCGACGGCCTGCTGGAGGTGGAACCCGACGATCCAGGCGGGGATTCCAGGATCCGCGATCAGGCCCCGTGCGGCCAGCAGATCGCCGTCGGCCTTTCCGAGCCATGCCTCGGCCAGTGTCCGGGTCTTGTCAGGCAGCGTCATGCAGAACCCCTCCTTCCGATGCGATCTGGGCCTCCAGGCTCAGGGGCGTGTCGTTCCACGCGGCCTACCAGGAGCGGGTGCGGACCACGATGTCGCAGGGCGCGGGCAGTCCGCGCAGGGCGAGTTGCATCTCCGCGGCCAGATGGAGCTCGTCCTGCCCATCCTCCACG
>JAKPOP010000014.1 GCA_029547805.1 Deltaproteobacteria bacterium | reverse complement strand
CATCTGACTCGGCGACCCGCCCCCCACACGCCAGACATGGTCTGGTCGCCGAGTCGGGGACTTCAAACCCTCAGCCCCCTGGACGGAGTCTGCCCAAATCCCTGCGGATCTGGGCCGCGACGCGCCGGGAACATGCCCGAGCCCGGCCTGGCCCCCTGACCGGTCAGTCCTGGGCGGGGCCTGGGTTCGTTTGACAGCCTCGCAGGCCGTGGGTAGGGTTCTTCTTCCCGGGGGAACGTCCGATGCGCCTTTCCTTCGTCTATGCCCCGTACCGCCACAAGCGCTTCTCGGAGAACCTCGAGGTGGTGGACGAGGACTTCGGGCTGCTGCCACCGATCAATCTGGCCTGGGCGGCAGCCATCGCCGAGAAGGCGGGCCATCAGGTCCAGTTGATCGACGCCAGGGCCGAGGGGCTGTCCCTGTCGGAGGTCCTGCAGCGCCTGCGGTCCTTCGGCACCGAGGCCGCGGGGTTCTACTTCTCCACCTACATGTTCCACGACACGCTGGCCTGGGCCCGGGCCGTCCGGGAGGCCCTGAAGGTCCCCATCCTGGCCGGGGGTGTGAACCTCTCCCTGTACCCCCGCGAGACCCTGGCCACCGGCGTTGTCGATTACGGGGTCTCGGGTCTGGCGGTGGACGCCCTTCCGGCCCTGCTGGAGGCCCTGGAACGGGACCGGGATCCGGCGGGCATCCCCGGGGTGGTCTGGCGCCGAGGGGACGAGATCGGGCTGGAACCGCCCCGGGTGGACCGGGGGGCCTTCGCCCGGCACCCCTTTCCGGCCCGGCACCTGCTCCCGAACGACCGCTACTACTCCATCACCTCCCAGAGACGGCACTTCACGGTGATGTTGACCTCCACCGGGTGTCCCCAGCACTGCTCCTTCTGCCCCATCGCCCACATCCCCTACCGGGTCCGGCCCGTGGACCAGGTGCTGGCGGAGGTGGAGCAATGCGTCCATGGGCTCGGCATCCGGGAGATCGACTTCTTCGACGCCGATCTGGCCGCCAGTCGCGGACGCCTCCGGGACCTCTGCGACGGCCTGCGGGATCGCCGTCTGGACCTGGAGTGGTCCTGCCGCTCCTGCATCGACTCCCTGGATCGACCCACCCTGGCCCGGATGGCCGAGGCGGGATGCCGGAAGGTCTACCTGGGGATCGAGACCCCCGACGACACGCTGCTCCAGAAGATGCAGAAGCGCCTGGACACCTCCCGGGTCCAGGAGGTGATCCGGGCCGCCCAGGAGGTGGGCATCCGGCCCCTGGGCTTCTTCATGACCGGGGTCCCGGGAGAGACCCGGAGGACGATCCTCCGAACCATCCGGTACGCCCTCTCCCTGGGCCTGGACTATGCCCAGTTCTCCCGGACCATCGCGAAGCCCGGCACCGACCTGCACCGCCAGGTGTGCCAGGTGACGGGATCGGACCCCTGGCGGGAGTGGGTCCTGGGCCGCCGCGCCGAGGACCGCCTGCCGACCCCCTGGACGGACCTCTCGGCCCGGGAGGTCGAGGCCTGGACCAAGGCCGTCTATCTGGCCTTCTATTTCCGGCCGGGATACCTCGGACATGCGGTCGCCCGCTTCCGGTCGCCCGACGAGGCGATCCGGAGCGCCCGGACCGCTGCCCGGATGATCCTCCATGCCTGGAAGCGGGAGGCCTGATGCGTCCCCCCGTGCCCCGGCGCAGCGTGACGGCCTTCCCGTCCACTCTGGCAAGGATCCGGCCGTTCCAGACGCCGACGCCGACCCGGGACCGGGTGGCCGAGGAGTTTCGGAGGCGTCTGGGCTGTCCCGCGGTCCGCTTCACCGCCTCAGGCC
The DNA here is from genome assembly GCA_029547805.1 of Deltaproteobacteria bacterium. Taxonomy (GTDB): domain Bacteria; phylum Myxococcota_A; class UBA9042; order DTJE01; family DTJE01; genus JAGOKF01. The sequence continues at coordinate 295,147 of JAKPOP010000014.1, read as the reverse complement.
GCGAAGGCCTCCAGGTCCTGGCCCGACTGGCCCGGGACCTGGGCCGGACCCGGGCATACGTCCCGACCCTGACCATCGAGGCGGTCCCGGAGATCCTCCGCCGATGCGGCTTCGAGGTGATCCCCCTGGACATCGACCCGGACACGCTGTCCCTGACCCCCGACCTCCTGCGCCGGGCCTGTCGGGGACCCGGCATCGCCCTGGTCACCCACTACTTCGGCCTCCCAGCCGAGATGCCGGCCCTGCGGTCGGTTGCCGAGGACCTGGGGATCGACCTGCTGGAGGACTGCGCCCACGCCCCCCTGGCCACCGTGGAGGGGCAACCGGTCGGGACCTTCGGGATCGGGGGCTTCTTCAGCTTCGAGAGCCGCAAGCCCCTCAACGCGATGGGCGGTGGACTGGTGTTCAGTCGGGACCCCCGGATCGCCGCCTCGCTGGCGACCCTGGCCCTCCCGCCCCCGTCGCGCTGGCAGGATGCCCGAAAACTGGCCTACACCGCCGCCGAGGCCCTTGCCTGGTCCCGGCCGGGGTTCCGCTGGATCGCCCCGTGGCTCCACCAGGAGCAGGGACGACGCCTCTTCGTGGGCATCTACCGGCGCATGCACGCCTCCAGCCGGGCCCCCACCGCCGGGTTCTCGGACCTCCAGGCCGCCCTGCTGGAGCCCCAGATCACCGCCTTCGACGACCAGGTCCGGCGCAAGGCGGCCCTGGCCCGCCGGTACCGGCAGGGCTTGCCGGCCTCCTGGGTCCTGCCCCTGGACCCCCCGGACCGGCCCCACCTCTGGTACATGTTCGTCGTGCGCCACCCCCAGGCCCGGGACCTGGGCCGGTTCCTCCGGCGGGAGGGCATCGATTGCGGGATCGGCTCCGAGGTGCTGCCCCTCTGCGGGGACGGGGCGGCGACCCCCGGCGCCCGGGAGGTGGTCCAGACCGCCCTGGAACTGCCCATGCACGACGCCCTCCGGGAGGAGGACGTGGACCGGGTGTGCGAGGTGGCGGCCCGGTTTCAGGGGTCCCGGGGACCCAGCACCCGGTAGAGGCCGATCGTCATCCCCTCGGGGTCGGCCAGGCACCACGGGAAGTCCAGGTCATGGCGGGGCCCCACGTCCCGGTCCACCGGCAGGGGCCGCAAGGGGATCCGCTGCTCCACCACCGGCTCCAGGCGAAACCGGTCCATCATGGCCCGGCAGGCAGGGTGCTCCTCGGCCGAGGCGTCGCAGGCCCGGAGCCAGCACCGGGTGCCCCGGAGGAAGAAGACCGGCACGTCCAGGGGCGCACCGGCGGCCAGAAAGGCGTCGGGCCCCAGCGTCACCACCCCCTGGAGGTGGAAGCGGTCGTCGGGGTAATGGAGGTGCAGGCGCTCGCCCGGGGAGTCCAGGTAGCCCCGACGAACCAGCACGGCGGGGCCGGACCCGACCTCCCGCAGGGCCCGGGCGATCAGGGCCTCCTCGTCGGCGGCGTGGGTCCGGGCCCAGAGTCCCGGCACAGTCACCAGGCTGCTGCCGACCAGGGCCAGCACGACCGCCAGGGCCAGCATCGCGAAGGACGGCCTCGGCAGGCGATCCCGAAGGCCCAGGAGGCCCTCGATGCCCAGGGCAGCCGCCATCAGCACGAAGGCCGCCGCCGGGGCCTGGACCCGCTGCACCGAGACATAGGGCAGGTCCACCAGGGAGACGGCGGTCCAGGCCAGCGCCAGGCCCCAGAGCACCCAGGCCGCCCGCCGCCGGACGCTGACCAGGGGGGCGAAGGCCGCCAGCACCGTGGCCGCCGCCGGGAAGAGGTGAAACCAGGTCACGAGGCTGCGACGGGGCAGGTCCCGGGCCAGCAGCACGGGCCAGGCCCACGGGGAGAAGACCGACGGGAGGTTGCCCACGGACCGCTCGACCTCCAGGCCAGCGGCCAGGTGGACCAGCCGGGCTCCGAGGACCAGCACGAGGGGCAGCCCGATCCACCACAGGTGCCGGGCCCGGAAGAGCCCCTCCCGGGGTGCCGCCCAGAGGACTCCCGCTGCCGCCAGGGGCACCAGCACCAGGGACTCGGGACGGGATGTCATCGCCAGGGCCACCATCGTCCCTGCCAGGGCCAGGTCCGCCAGGGACCCGGTACGCCGGGCCCGGAGCAGCAGCGCGAGTCCCCCGAGGGTCCACAGCAGGTTCGGGACCAGCAGGCTCTCGGTCGTGGCGTCCCGGACCATCACCGGGGCCAGGGCCACCAGGCCCAGAGCGGCCAGCCTCCCCATGGACCCGGCCCCCAGTCCCGCCATGAGGGCCCCGGCGGCCAGGGGCATCAGGGACCCCAGCGCCGAGTTCAGCCAGGTCATGGCCTCCGCCGAGGGGCCCGTGACCAGGAAGAGCCATCGGTAGACCGCCAGGGCCCCGGCGCCGTACTTGGGCACCTCGGTCCACTCCCAGACCTGGTGCTCCAGTTGCCAGCCCATGTAGTGCATGATCAGGAAACGGGGCGCCATCAACCGGACCAGCAGTCCCGCCGCCAGCAGCACCGCTGCCACGACCCGGAGACCCCGGCCCGTTCCTCCCCGGAAGAGGTCCCAGGCGAGCCCCCGGGCCGCCCAGGGCAAGGTCAGCACGAAGAGGGCGGTCAGCACCAATCCGAGGGCGCGCATCCAGGCATCCAGGGAGGCCATGCGACGCCGGTCCTCGGGGGTCCGCATCTGGGGGAAGGGCTCCGAGACCAGGCCTCGAGGGTGGTCGTCGGGCCCCGGGGCACGGGCCTCGGCCAAGGCCAGTCCCCCGGGGTCGTTCTGGCGGACGACCCGGACCACCTCTGCCACGACCCGGTCCCAGGGAGGTGCCGGGCGGTCCCCGACCATCGGGCCCAGGAAACGGACCTGGAACGACGGGGTGTGTTCCAGGGCCCCGGGACCTGCCTGCGGACCCTCCAGGCGCACTTCGACAGTGACGCCGGTCGGATCCTCGAAGAGCAGGTGGAGGGCCTGGTCCTCCCGGACCTCCCGGACCTCCCGCTCCCCGAAGACCCGGACCGGTCGGCCGTCGGCATCCCGGAGGACCTCTCCAGCCAGGTCCCGAGCCTCCCCAGGCAGGGGCGCCAGCAGCGCCAGCCATGTCGCGCAGCAGACGATCCCCCGCCTCATCCTGCCCCCGGACCGGGAGTCTCCCGGGAAGACTAGAGGCTCCAGGGGCTCCCGGTCAAACCCGGTGCCGGGGGACCCGGACCAAAACGGTCGTCGCCGAGACCGGGCGGAGCCCCCCGGGACCTGTGGACAGTGGGTCCGCGAGCACCCTGCAGGAGCCCGCGAGGAACGCCGGCCGGAAGACCGTCCCCGCTAGCGTGGCGCCGGGCGGACACAGCGGAAGCCCACGTGGTCGTACCAGGACTCGGGGGGATGGAACTCCCGGGCGTAGGTCCGGGCGCGGCGGCCCGGGTCCCGGAAGGACCCGCCCCGGACCACCCGGCCCTCGGCGGTCTCCCCGACCCGGGGGTCCCGGAGGTCTCCGAGGTCATAGGGCTCCCGGTAGCCGTCCTCGACCCACTCGGCCAGGTTGCCGGCCATGTCCAGGGCCCCGAAGGGACTGGCCCCCTCGGGGTAGAAGCCCACCGGGGCATCCAGCTCCCAGTGGTCCCGGGACCGGAGCACCGAGGCGAACCCCTCCCCGAGGTTGGCCCGGAAGACCCCACCGTCGTCGAACGGCTCCCGGCCCCAGGGCCACGGACGCCCGTCGGTGCCCCGGGCGGCCTTCTCCCACTCGGCCTCGGTCGGCAGCCGCCCGTGGCGCCATCGACAGTAGGTCGCCGCATGGTCCCAGGTGACGCAGTTGACCGGGAAGTTCCCCCGGTCGGGGGACCCGTAGTTGCACAGGCTGAAGGACACGGGCCGGGAACAGACCCCGGCCTCGACGCAGGCCCGGTAGGCCGCGACGGTCACCTCGGTCCGGTCGATGAAGAACCCCGAGACCCAGGGCGTCCGGGCCGGGGTCTCGGCCCGGGCGCAAGGACCGTCCCGTCCCGGGTCGCACCCCATCGGAAAGGGGCCCTCGGGGACGTGGACCATCCCCTCCGGGACCTCCAGGGGGGTCTCGGACGTCCCTCTGACCTCCTCTGGCGTTGGTCCCTCCCGCCCCGCCATGGGAGCGGGTTTCCGATCCGTGGGCCCCGTGGCCGGCGGCGGCGGCCGGGTCCCGCAGGCCACCGCCGCCCAGAGCACCGGCAGGAACCCAACTCCCCAGGCCCAGGACCTCCGGCGGGCGACCAACCTCCCCTCCATGGCCACCTCCCGTCACGTCTCCGGGTCGTCGCCCAGGCCTCGAAGCATCTCCACCAGCTCCCGGACCACGACCTCCAGGGCCTCCGGGTCCGTCCCCCGGACCACCAGCGAGACCCCCACCTCCCCGCGGCGGAAGAAGGGATAGGACCCGATCTCCACCTCCGGGTGCCGTCGCTGGACCTCCCCCAGGGGCCCGGCCATCACCCCCTCGGGGGTCCGGCACCGGACGGTCCGCGATCGGATCGGCGGCCCCCCCTGCAGCGCCGGAGCCAGGGACTCGAACATCGCCTGGGCAATCACCGGGACCCCGGCCAGCACGAAGACGTTGCCGATGCGGTAGCCCGGCGCGGTACTGACCGGGTTGTCGATCAGGGAGGCGCCCTCCGGCACGTCGGCCATCTTGAGCCGGGCCTCGGTGACCTCCCCAGGGGCATAGTGGGCCCGAAGGCGCGCCTCGGCCTCGGGATGCCGGACCACCGGCACGCCGAAGGCCCTGGCCACGGCCCCGGTGGTGATGTCGTCGTGGGTCGGGCCGATGCCGCCGGTGGTGAACAGCCAGGTGCACCGATCCCGCAACTGGCGGACCGCCTGGACGATCTCCTCCTCCCGGTCCCGGACCACCCGGGCCTCGATGACCGGGACCCCCATCTCCCCCAGGCGCCTGGCCAGGAAGGCCAGGTTCTGGTCCTGGGTCCGACCCGACAGGACCTCGTTGCCAATGATCAGCACCGCCGCGGTGGGTCCTGGTTCCATGATCTCCTCCGGTCAGCCGAAGTCCTTCTCCTCCAGGTCATCGGCCCCCTCGGCATCGCCCTCGACGTCCCGGGTCTCCGGGGCCTCTTCCAGGGCCTCTCGCTCCTTGTACCACTCGGTGGCGATGATCTGGCTCATGATCTCCGAGGTCCCGGTCCAGATGCTGGCCAGGGCCAGGTCCCGGACGATCCGCTCCACCGGATAGACCCGGGTGTACCCGATGCCCCCCATCACCTGCATCGCGTGGCGAGCCACCTGCTGGCAGGACTCGGTGATGAACTTCTTGCTCTCGCTGACCAGCCGCCGGACCCGCCCCGGCGGCTCCCCGGCGTCCACGGCCCGGGCGGTCATGTAGGCCATGGCCCGGCAGGCGTCCAGCAGCATGGCCGACTCGGCCACCTGGAACGAGACCCCCTGGAACTCCTTGATGGGACGTCCGAAGGCCCGGCGTCGGCGGGTGTAGCGCGTCGCGATCTCCAGGGCCGGCCGGGCGGCCCCGATGGTCATCGCCGCGGTGCCCAGGCGCTCGGGGATCATCATCGTGTAGAAGACCTCGACGCCCCCGTTCACCCGCCCCAGCACGTTGCGTCCCGGCACCCGGACCTCGTGGAAGCGCACCCGGGCGGCACCCCCGCCCCGGCAGCCCATCAGCCCGTAGAGGTAGTCCGTCTCGACACCGGGGCCCCGGTCCACCAGGAAGGCCGTGATGCCCTTGTGGGGCGGGGCCTCGGGGTCCGTCCGGGCATAGACCAGGAAGTAGTCCGCCGCGGCCCCTCCCACGATGAACCGCTTGGCGCCGCTGATCACCCAGTCGTCCCCGTCCCGAACCGCCCGGGTGGTGGCCCCGAAGAAGTCCGACCCGCCCCGGGGCTCGGTGAGGCACTCGGCGGCGAAGATCCGCCCCTGGAGCAGCGGCCGAACGTAGCGTTCCTTCTGCTCGTCGGTGCCATGGATCAGGACGGCATCGCAGACCAGCTCCGCCCCCACCCCGAAGATGCAGGCGAAGATGTAGCCCAGCGTCCCCACCTCCTCCATCACCATGCAGGTGTCCACCCAGGTGAGCCCTCGACCGCCCCACTCCCGGGGGTAGCGGGCCCCCATCAGGTTCCGGCGCCCCGCCTCGGCCAGGAACTCCTTCGGGAACTGGACCTCGTCCCGATCCATCGCCAGGATGAGGTCGCGAGGCACCGACTTCACGAAGTCCCGGACCTCCTCCCGGAGGGCCTTCCCGGCATCGCTCAGCAGGGGGTCGATCATCGGGTGACCTCCACCGTGGGATGCAACGATTCTAGACCAGCGCCAGGACCCTTGTCTGTGGCCCCGCCCAGGTCTCGGCCACGGTGATCCCCGGCGCCTCCCCGGGGCCAGGCGGGAATCCTCACCGCGTCGGGTCGGCCTCCTCCAGCAGCGGACCCTCGTCGGGAAACCCGCCGCTCTGGTTGAACAGGTCCCCCAGGGGCCCCAGCACCGCGGGCCAGTCCGTCTGGGGGACCTGCACCCCGGCCCGCAGGAACGCCCCCCAGGCCGAGTAGTCCCCTACGGCCGCAAAGAGGTCCCCCCCGGCCATCACGTCCTGCTGGATCTTGACCCCCGCCCCCCGGATGGCCTGGTAGAGGGCCGCCTCGACCCCGCCGGCCGAGACCTCGACGATCCGGACGTCGGGCAGCCCCTCCTGCACCGCCTCGAAGGCCGCCACCGAGTCCACCGCGGGCATCACCCGCAGCCGGGGCTCCCGCTGCCCCTGGGCCACCGCCACAGGCCAGTCGTCCCGGACCAGCGCCCAGTCCCAGGCCTCCGCCTCGGCGATGGCCCGCGTCACCCGGTCCGTGTCCGAGGTCTTCTGGTCCACGTAGAGCACCAGGTCCAGTTCCCGAGCCAGGGCCAGGGCCTCCTCGAAGGTCGGCACCTGGCGGTCCTCGGGGCCATCACCGCCGGGCCCCGTGAGGCGCAGCTCCCGAACCTCCGCCAGGGTCATCTCCGAGACGGGGCCGCTGCCGTCGGTGGTGCGATCCACGGTGGGGTCGTGCATCAGCACCAGGGCCCCGTCCCGGGTCTCCCGGACATCGATCTCGGCCAGGGACGCCCCGATGGCCGCGGCGCCCCGGATCCCGCCCAGGGAGTTCTCCGGGTGCCGCCGGTGGTCCCCCCGGTGGGCCGCCACCATCACCCGGTCGCAGCGGCGGTCCCACAGGCAGTCCGCTGGACGTCGGGGCCCGGCCCGTGGCACCACCGGTCCCAGTCCCAGGTCCTCCACGGCCGCCGCGGTGCACTCCTCAGGAGCCGTCACAGGGTTGCACCCCATCGGCCGTCCCCCGGGGATCCCCATCGCGAAAGGGGCCCCGAAGATCGGGTCCGGCCGGTCGGTGCTGATCAGATGCACTCCCAGTTCCAGGGCCGCCTCCACCTCCTCCCGGGTCTCGGGTCCGGACCGCACGAGGTAGCCCGCCGCCACGTCCCGCCGGACCGCCTCCTGGTCCCGAAGGGGATTGCCGTGCTCCATCACCGCCCCCCAGGGCTCCCCGGCGCCTCCCCGGGCAAAGAAGACGGCCCCCCAGAGGTCCGGGTGGAGGTCCAGGTAGGCCTCGCGGTGGGCCCCCTCGTCCAGCAGCACGAAGACCACCCGCCCCCGGGTCTGCCGCAGCGTGGGCCAGCCTCGAGACGCGATGGCCTCCCGGATCGAGGTCCCCTGGCCCCGGACGTCATCGGGAAGCATGAGCCGGGAGGCCGGAAAGACTCCCAGCACCTCCCGGTCCAGGTCTTCCAGGTGCCCCGTGATCGGCACGTCGTCCATGTCGTCCTTGGGCTCCACGAGGACAAAGATCGGGGCGTGGCCCCGGTGGGCATCGGACCATCCCCGGATCGCCTGCAGGCACTCCCGGAACGTGGCGCAGGTGGTCTCCGGGTCCATGTAAGGGATGTGAAAGACCGTGAAGGCCTGGAGGTCCGGGTCCCAGTGGACGTCCAGTTCGACCTGCCGGACCCCCTGGCGTTCCAGTTGAACCTTCAGCGGGGCATGGGTGTAGTTCCACTCGGGGGGCGCGCCGGGCGACGCGACGTGGTAGGAGTTGTGGGTCCCCTCCCACTGGAGGTGGTCCAGTCGCAGCCGGTCGTCCAGGGGCCCCGGAGGGGGCGGCTCCTCGCCCCCTCCCTCCGAATCGAGTCCCCAGTCCCCCGCTTCCGGGACATCCCCGGGCCAACGGAGGTCCTCGCCATCGTCCCCCTGGACGTCCCGGTCCTCCACATCCTGGCTCCCGGGGCCTGGATCCACCTCTTGGGCCAGGACATCCCCGACGGTGTCCCCGACGACATCGGGCCCGGCCGACGGGGACCCGCAGGCCGCCAGCACCAGCACCCATCCCCAGCCAGGACCCTTCCAGGACCGTTCCATGATGCCTCCCGGCCACGGGCGGCCCGGAAGCCGCCCCGACGGGGGAACGCTAGCACGCCTCCGGGCCTCCCCGAAAGCGGGCCTTTCCACTAGCATTGGGGCCAGGAGGCAGGGGCCGATGGCCGACCATCACCGAGTCGCTCCCCTGGAGGGATGGGCCCTGGGCCTCGTGCTGCTGGCCCACCTGGTCGTCGCGCCCTGGTACCCGGACCTCCACTCGGCCAACGAACTCTCCCGCCTCTATACCGCCTATGCCCTCCTCCAGGGCGACGTGGAGATCGGCCCCTTCCTGGCCCGGCACGGGGACATCAACGACAAGTCCCGGGTGGCCGACTCGTGGTTCAGCGACAAGCCCCCCGGAACCGCCCTGGTGGCCCTGCCGGCCCTGGCCCTGCGACGGGCCCTCGGGGGCCCGGAAGACCCCGCCGCGGACCTGCTCCTGGCCCGGCTGGTCGCCGGCGTGCTGCCGACCTTCCTGCTCCTGATCCTGCTGCGACGGGAGATGGCGACGCTGGAGGTGCCCCCCCCGGCCCGGGCCCTGGCCCTGGCCACCTACGGCCTGGGCACCCTGGCCTTCCCGTACACGGTGCTGTTCTACGGGCACCAGCTGGTGGCGGTGCTGGTCTTCGCCGTCACCTGGCTCCTGATCCGCCCGGGCCCCCTCTCCCGGGCCGGTGCGGCGGCGGTGGGCTTCCTGTCGGCCCTCTGTGTCGCCACCGAGTACCAGTCGGCGGTCTACCTGCTGCCTTTGGCGACCTTCTTCCTGGCCCGGGTCCGTCCCCTGCCGTCCCGGGTCCTGATGGCCCTGGCCGGGGCCATGCCTCCCCTGATCGCCCTGGGCCTCTACCACGAGGCCGCCTTCGGGGCCCCCTGGCGGACCGGCTATTCCTTCGTCGCGAATCCCTTCTTCGCCAGTGTCCACGCCCAGGGCTTCATGGGCGTCCGGGGACCCCGATGGGTCCCCTTTGCCGGCAGCCTCTTCGGTCCTTCCAAGGGCCTGCTGTTCTTCACGCCGGTGGCCGCCCTGGGCCTGCTGGGGGTCTGGTCCTATGTCCGCCGGACCCCTCGGCCCCTTGCGGTGCTCCGGGTGGTCCAGGTGGCCCTGCCCATCGCATTCGTGTCATCGATGGTCTACTGGGACGGCGGATGGACCGTGGGTCAGCGGCACCTGACGCCCCTGGTGCCGCTGCTGGTGACCCCGGCGGCGCTGCTGGCGACCCGCACCCCCTGGGCCGGGGCCCTGGCCCCGGGCCTGGCGGTCAGCTCGGTGATGATGACCGGCACCTCGACGCTGGTCTTCCCCCACCTCCCGGAGTCCTTCCCGAACCCCTTCCACGACCTCGTGGTGCCCCTGGCCCGGGAGGGCTGCCTGGTCCCGATGCGCCTGGACCTCCCGGCATCGCTCGTCGTGCTGGTCCTCGGAGCGGGATGGCTGGCCCTGGCCGTCACGACGGTCCTGGTCCTGGTCCGGAAACCCGGGGCCCGGGCGCTCGTGCTGGCGATCATGGTGCTGCTTCCGACGGGGTGGTTTGCCGGGTCCTCCCGGCTGGCCCGCCTGGACCCGGCCCAGGCGCAGCGGGACCGGGCCTTCCTGCTGGACCTCTGCCGACAGGCCCGGCGACCGCCGTCCCCGACCCCTCCGGGGGTCGTTCCCCGACGGTGATCGTCCTCTCGACACCCCGCCGCATGCCCGTCCGGTCACTCCCCGGGAGGAGCCGCGGGGGGCCGCCGGCGAAACCCCTGGCGCAAGAGTCGTCCATCCTCGGGGACCACTCCCCGACCCCCCAGCAGGATCCCCAGGAAGACCAGCACCGCGATTCCCGTGGCCCCGATCGGCCACTCCGACGGGACCGCCAGGGACGCCAGGGAGGCCCCCAGGGCCCCGAGGGCCGCCACCCAGAAGGTCCGCAGCCAGGGCAAGTCCCCGAAGGAACGCCGCACCCAGGACCCGGTCACGAGGGTCCCGCAGAGCGCCGCCGCCACCACGGACCCGGCGGCCACCCGGCTCGGGTCGATTCCCGACAACGGCAGCCCGGCCCCCAGGCCCAGGGCCAGCACCACCAGGGAGACCAGGCCGCTCCAGAGGGGGGCCGCCGGGCGCCCCGAGGAGGCCAGCACCGCGTTGCCCACCGAGGTCACCGCCATGAGCGCCCCACCCCCGAGCAACCACGGGAGCGTCTCGGCCCCGGCCCGAAACGCCGGCCCGAAGAGCAGTCCCAGCAGGGGCCCCGGGGCCGCCCCCAGCACCGCGACAGCGCCAAAGGACAGCACCGAGGCCAGGCGCAGGGCCCCCGAGGCGGTGCGCCCGGCGGCCTCCACCTCCCCGGCGCTGGTCGCCCGGGAGACCAGGGGGAAGACCACGAAGGTCAGCGAGATGACCGCCTGATAGGGCAGCAGCGAGACGTTCCGGGCGGCCCCATAGACCCCGGCCACCGCCGAGGCCCCCTCGGGTCCCTCCCCGACGGCCCCCAGGAAGGCCTTGAGGGCGATGACGTCCGCCTGCAGCAGCAGGTTCAGCACCAGGGCATAGCCTCCCAGGGGCACCAGGTAGTGCAACAGGTCCCGGACGCCGGGAGTCCGGTCCCCCGGCCCGGAGGCCTCCGAGACCCGGCCCATCCACAGGGCCAGCCCCAGGACCGCCGCCGCCGAGGCTGCGAAGGCCCCGAAGGCCCCGGTCACCGAACCGGTCCAGGCCACCACGGCCACCATCGAGGCGGTCTTGAGGGTGCTGAAGGTCATGTCCAGGGCCGCCTGGCGGGCGAAGAACCGCCGCCCGTTCAGGACCCCCACGATCACGGCGTAGAAGGCGTAGGCGATCACCACCCCCGATGCGGCCCGGATGGGCCCGGCCAGGGCCTCGTCCCGCAGCAGCACCCGGGCCAGCCACCCGGCCCCCAGCAGTCCCGCCAGGCCCACCGGCACGAAGAGGGCCGTGGCCACCCGCAGGCCCACCCGCCGCACCGCCCCGGGACCCGATCCGACCTCCGAGGTCAGCCGCGAGACCGCCTGGACGGTCCCGCCGATGATCACCATCGTGACGACGTTGAGGACCCCCGAGACCACCCGGTACTGGCCGTAGAGGACCGGGTCCCCGAAGAGCCTGGGGAAGGCCAGGGAGGAAACGGTCGCGGTGACCAGGAACCAGACCTTGGCCCCGGTGATCCACAGGAAGCCGCGACCGGCCTCCCGGAGGTCCCTCGCCTCCTCCGTCCCGGCAGGGTGGCTCACGGCGCCCGTTCCGCCTTGAACCGGTCCGCCACCGCCACGCGGTAGTTCCGCCCGGTGTCTGTCAGGTTCACCAGGATGATGAACCGCAGGCGCTTTGCATCGGCCGCATCGACGCGCCCGGCGGCCTCGTCCCTGGCGAGTTCCGCGTCCATCTGGAGCCCCTCGATGACGTTCTGGGCCAGGACGTCCTCCCGCAACCGGACTCCCAGGACCGGGAACAGGTCCGCCCGGCTCCCCCGGGACCGCCGGGCCAGGCCCGCCTGATCCGGGTCCTGGGAGGCCTTCAGGCAGATCAGCCCCAGGGCCCGGTGGACCCGGTTGCGGCTCTGGATCATCCCCTGGACGGCGGCCCACTTCCCGGCAGTCGCCCCGCCCTTCCAGAAGGTCCCCTTGCAGAAATCCACCATGGACTTCATCGGGTCCTCGGTGGCGTTGGGCCAGACCCCGTCATCCTTCATCCCCTGGAGGATCCCCGGCAGGGCCGCCTCTCCGTCGAGCCGGAACAGGAAGTTCGCGGCGCTCCACCGGTCGTCGGGGTCTCCGGACTGCATCAGTCGCTGCAACCGCTCCCGGAGGGCCTCCCGGCTGCCTGCCGCCAGGGCCGGGTCCTCCATGAGGTCCGCGGCCTCGTTGAAGGCGATGGCCCGGATGTCCGAGGACTGGTTCTGGTCCTGGGCCATGTCCAGCAGGTAGACGGCCGCCGCCGGGTCCCGGATGTCCCCGATGGCCTGCAGGTGGGATGCCGGGATCTCCAGATCCGGGGTCTGGTGGAGCCGCCGGAAGGCCTCCAGCAGCAGCCGATGGGCCTCGGGGTCCGGCTGGGCGAGGACGTAGCGGGCCACCGCATCCACGGAGAACCCGTGTCGAACCAGCACGGTGGCCCCCTTCGCCCCGGGAGGCCCCAGCAAGGGCAACTGGTGGATCGGCAGGCGAGGTTCCACCTGCTGCTTCACCTCGTCGGCCGTACTGTCCAGGGTCAGGGTCCCGAAGACCCACCGGGCCAGGCCCTCCTGGATCGGCAGGCGGCGGTCCTCGGGGACGTGGAGCAGCACCGCCAGTGCCGCCTCCCGGAGGTAGGCCGCCTCCTCGGGGGCCTGGAATCGCTGAGGAAGGCGATCCACGAGCGCCCCGGCCGTCTTCTCCGCGAGGACCTCCCGGTCCGGGGCCCCCTCGACCATGCCCCGGACCCGGCCCGGAAATCCCTCGGTCGCCACGGCCACCAGGGCCTGCACCCGCTGCTCCATCGGGTGGGAGACGTCGGCCACCCAGGCGGCAATCCGCCGCTGACCCGCCTCGCTGCGGGCCATCTTCCCGAAATCCTCCGGCGCCGACCCCCGACACCCCGCCAGCAGCCACCCGGCCACCACCAGACCGATCGCCCGTCGCATCTGCCGACCTCCTGACCCCGGGACTCTGGTAGCACCCGCCCGCCGGGCCTGTCAACGGAGTCCCTCGGAAACACCCCCAGGAGCGGAAACCGTCCTCAGGAGCCCTCGTGGGGGATCATGCCCGGCTCCCACAGGGTCACCCGGTTGCGTCCCAGGTCCTTGGACCGGTAGAGGGCGGCATCGGCCCTCCGGAGCAGGCGGTCGAAGGCGTCGGCGTCCAGGGGGCCTTCGAGAATGGCCACGCCCAGGGAGGCCTTCAGGTGAACGGGAGCCCCATCCCGCGTGGGGAACACCGGCATGGCGGGCAGGGCCGCCCGGACCCTCTCGGCGGCCTGCAGCGCCTCCTCGACCCGGGCCACGGGGAAGATGGCCAGGAACTCCTCGCCGCCCATCCGGGCGACCCGAGACCCCGGGGGGAAGTGGTCCACCAGACACCGGGCGGCCTGGCAGAGGAAGCGATCCCCCGTGGCATGGCCGAAGAGGTCGTTGATGCTCTTGAAGTGGTCCAGGTCCACCATCACGAAGGCCATTCGCTGGCCCTCCCGCATCCGGTCCTCCTCCTGCTCCCGAAGCCACCGCTCCAGGCCCCGGCGGTTCAGCGTGTCGGTCAGGGGGTCCGTGTCCGCCAGGCGTTCCAGGCGCTCCTGGAGGCGCACGATCCGCTCCCCGGCCCGGACCCGGACCGCCAGTTCGGACCGATCGAAGGGCTTGCGAATGTAGTCGTCGGCCCCGGCCTCGATGCCCCGGACCAGGTCCTCCCGGGACTCCCGCACCGTCAGGAAGATCAGGTAGCGGAAGGGGGCCTCCGGGTCCTCCCGGATCCTTCGCACCAGTTCCAGTCCGCTGATCCCGGGCATCTCCCAGTCCGTCAGCACGATGGGAACGCGGCGGGTCTCCAGGATCCGCAGCGCCTCGGCCCCGTCCTGGGCCGCGATGACCTCGTAGCCCAGGTCGGTCAGGTAGCGCTCCAGCATCCGCCGGGTCAGGCGGTCGTCGTCCACCACCAGCACCCGCATCACTCCCCTCCTTCCCGGTGCTCCAGGAAGGCCTGGAGCGACCGTTCGACGCGATCGTACTGCGCCTGAGCCCGGGCCAGGGCCTCCCGGGCCTCCAGGAACCGCCGTTCCCGGCAGGCCCACTCGATGCGCAGGAAGAGCATCGCCAGGCTCTCCAGGCCAAAGGTGCGGGTCGTCCCTTTGAGGGCGTGGGCCAGACGCATCGCCGCCTCCGGGTCCGGGCGGTCCAGGGCATGCTGGAGGGCCTGGAGGTTACGAGGCGTATCCTCCAGGAACACCGTGGCCAGTTCCCGGAAGAAGGCCGGGTCCTCCCCGTGGCGATCCCAGACCGCCTGCAACTCCCCCGACAGGCTGTCCCGGACTCCCCGGGCCGACTCGCCCTGGGCCCCGAGGGGCAGCCACTGCCCGAGGACCTGGAAGAAGACGTCCTTGTCCAGGGGCTTCGTGAGGTAGTCGTCCATTCCCGCCTCGAGGCACCGCTCCCGGTCCCCCGGGAGGACATGGGCAGTCATCGCCAGGATCGGCAGCCTGGGTCGCCCCTCCTGCTGCTCCGCCTCCCGGATGCGCCGCGTCGTCTCGAGCCCGTCCATGCCCGGCATCTGGAGGTCCATCAGCACCAGGTCCACCCGGTGGTCCCGGAGGGCCGCCAGCGCCGCCGCACCGCTGTCCGCCGTGACCACCCGGATGCCCTGACGCTGCAGGTAGCGGATCGCCACCTTCTGGTTCAGGGGCTGGTCCTCCACCAGCAGCACCTGGACCCCCTCGAAACTCCGCTCCTCCACGGTGTGGCGGGTCACCATGGGGCGATGCCGGCCGTTCGCGGGATCCACCACCTGCCGGATGGCGTCCAGCAACTGGGTCTGCTTCACGGGCTTCAGCAGGTAGCCCTCCACGCCCAGTTGCTGCAGCCGACGGGCATCCCCCCGTCGCCCCAGGGAGGTCAGCACCAGGATCGAGGTCTCCCGGACCTCGGGATGATTCTTGACCCGCCGGGCCGTCTCCTCGCCGTCCCAGGGCTCCATCATCATGTCCAGCAACAGCAGGCGAAAGGGATTCCCCTCCCGCCGGGCCCGCACCAGGACCTCCAGGGCCTGCTCCCCGTCGGGGACCGCCTGGGGCTGGCAGCCCCACTGGGCCAGCATGCGGGTCAGCACGTACTGGTTGCTCGGCGTGTCGTCGGCCACGAGCACCCGCATCCCCCGGAGGTCCGCCCGGGTGGCCGTCGATGCCTGCTCCCCCGCCTGGCGCCGCAGAGGAACGCGGCAGTGGAAGGTGCTCCCCAGGCCCGGCCGGGACTCCACCTCCAGTCGTCCCCCCATCCGCTCGACCAGCGTCCGGCAGATGGCGAGCCCCAGCCCGGTCCCGCCATAGCGCCGCCGGATCGACCCGTCCCCCTGGGTGAAGGGCTCGAAGATCCGGGCGACCTGGTCCTCGGCGATGCCGATCCCCGTATCCACCACCGCGAAGTGGATCCCCACCTCCTCGGGAATCCGAGCGACCGACGGGTCCTGGCGGACCTCCATCGCCACTTCTCCCTTCTCGGTGAACTTCACGGCATTGGACAGCAGGTTCACCAGCACCTGCCGGATCCGTCCAGGGTCCCCCACGAGCCGGGCCGGGACCTCGGCGTCGATCAGGGAGATCAGTTCGAGGCCCTTCTCATGGGCCCGGAAGACCACCGTGTCCAGGGCCCGGTCCACCGCCACCCGGAGGTCGAAGGGGATCTCCTGCAGCTCCCCGCGGCCCCACTCGCTCCAACTCATGTCCAGGACATCGTTGACCAGACGCAGAAGGTCCTCGGTGGCCTCCTGGATCACCGTGAGGTTCTCCCGCTGCTCGTCGGTCAGGGGGGTGTCCAGAGTCAGCCGGGTCATCCCCACGATGGCGTTCAGGGGAGTCCGGATCTCGTGGCTGATGACCGCCAGGAACTCGCTCTTGACCCGCAGGGCCTCCCGCAGTTCGGCGCGAGTCTCCTGCAAGGCCCTCTGGAGGTCCTCGACCGGCGTTCCGGCCTCACTGGCGGGTCCGATGGTCATGGGTCCCCTCCACCTGGGCGTCCCTCGACGCCCGAAGGAAGCGTCCTCCCAGATCGGGATGCTCGCGCAGGAGGTCCAGGCACTCGGGATTCCGGAGGGCCTGGAGGTTCGCGGGAAGGCGGCCGTGGATGGCCTCCCGGGCAGCCTTTTCCGAGACCTTGCCGTTGTGGGTGACCGGGAGGTCCGGGACCTCCACCACCACCGCCGGGACATGGACCCGGGAGGCCCGGCGGCTCAGTTCCCGCTTGATGCGCAGAGTCAACGGGCGATCCAGCACCTGCCCCGGCTGCATCTGGACCAGCAGCACGAGCCGCGTCCCACCGGGGTCCTCGGGGGCCTGCTGTTCCAGCGCCATCGCCTGACGAATCTCCAAGACGTCCCTCAGGATGGCATAGATCTCCGCGGGCCCGATCCGGACGCCCCGGATGTTCATCACGCCGTCGCTGCGGCCCAGCACCGCCGCACTGCCGTCCGGGAACAGGCGCAGGAAGTCCCCGTGGGTCCAGAAGCCGGGGTTCTGGGCGAAGTAGGCCGCATGGAAGCGCGTGCCGTCCGGGTCCCCGTGGAAGCCCACGGGCCGGGAAGGGAAGGGCGTCCCGCAGACCAGTTCCCCGACGCCGTCCTCCGGGACCCCCGGGGCCCTCAGGGAACGGACGTCCATGGCCAGGCTCACGCACGGACTGCGTCCCTGGCGCACCGGCAGCATCGGGTGGCCCAGCACGAAGCACCCGAGGATGTCGGTGCCCCCGGAGATGGAGTGGAGCGGCAGGTCTCCCACGGCCTCCCGGACCCAGGGATAGAGGTCGCCATGGAGCACGGACCCCGTGGACTGGATCGTCCGAAGGGCCGAGAGGTCCAGGGATCGCCCCGGTTCCAGTCCCGATTCCCGGCAGAACTGGAGGAAGGCCGGACTGGTGCCGAAGACCGTGACCTTCTCCTCGGCGACCACCCGCCACAGGGCATCCGGCGTCGGCCAGGTCGGCGAACCGTCGTAGGCCACCACCGTGGTCCCGGACGCCAGGGCCGAGACCTGCCAGTTCCACATCATCCACCCGGCGCTGGTGGTGAAGAGCAGCCGGTCTCCGGGCCCCATGTCCGAGTGCAGCCGGTGCTCCTTCAGGTGCTCCAGCAACGACCCGCCAGCCCCGTGAAGGATGCACTTGGGGACCCCGGTGGTGCCGCTGCTGAACATCACGTAGAGCGGATGGGAGAAGGGGAAGCGGGGCCAATCGAAGGCCTCGCCACCGGCCCCGTCACCCAGGTCCTCCAGGCGGCCCGAGGCCAGGCTCCCGAGGTCCGATGCATCGAGGGAGAGGACCCTCTCCACCGTCGGCAGCGCCGGGACGACCTCCCGGAGCAGGGGCAGCAGGTCCACCCGCTGGCCCTGGTAGAAGCGGTGCCCCGTGGCGAAGAGGACCTTCGGGTCCAGTTGCCGGAACCGGGAGAGCACCGCATCGACGCCCTGATCCGGTCCGATGGACGACCAGGCGGCCCCGAGGGCCGTCGCGGCAAGGCTCGCCACCACCGCCGCCTCGTCGTTCCGGGCAATGGCCACCACCCGGTCCCCGGGCCCCACGCCACGAGCCCGGAGCGCCTGCGCCACCTCGGCGACCCGTTTCCGGAGCCGGCGCCGGGTCCAGGTGACCCGGCGACCCGTCTCGTCCCGGGCGATCAGGGCCGTCTCCTCCTCCTGGCCGGGACCGGGGCGCAGCAGGTTCCAGGAGTGGTTGAGTCGGAGCCGGGGGAAAAAGGCGGCCGTCTCGATGTCCTGGCCCTCGCAGACGGGATCCCGATCGCCCTCCACCGCCGGGTCGGCCCACTCCAGGAAGAGGCGCCAGAAGTCCCGGAAACACTCCACCGACCATCGATGGAACTCGGGCCAGGAGCCGAAGCGCCGCCCCACCCGGTCCTCGCAGAGGCGCTGAAAGGAGGCCATCTGGGACGCCGCGGCCCGGCGAGGATCCGGCTGGTGGATCACGGTTCCGTCGCTCATGAACGCTCCCCGGCGAGGCGTCGCTCGACGTAGTCCAGGATCTTGTTCATGCTGTCGAAGTTCTCCCGGCTGATGTTCCTGCGATCGATCGCCAGGTGCAAGAGGTCCTCGAGCCAGACGATCAACGCCACGAAGCCCAGGGAGTCCAGGACTCCCCGGTCCAGGAACGAGGCGTCGTCATCCCCGATCTTCTGTTCCGCCTCCCCGAAGTGGTACTGGTCGTCCAGCCAATCGATGATCCGCTGCCGCAAGGCGCCCCGGTCCATGTCCCCCTCCCATGAGATGCCTCAGAACTGCCCGTAGATGAACGTCGCCGCCCCCAGGGGAACGTAGATGGCCAGGAACACCACCCAGAGGCCGTAGGCGACTCCCCGAACCGGCGCCGGAAGGCGTTCGAACCACCCGATGGCCCAGGCGCCGGGGCGGAACTCGGCCACGTGCCAGGCCACGAAGAACGCCAGGGCCGCCGCCCCCTGGAACCCCAGACCCTCCGGCAGCGTCCCCCCGGACCCGCCACCGGCCATCGCCCGGACGAGGTCCGCAGCGACCCCGAGGTTCGGCGCCCGGAAGGGAATCAGCGTCAGCAGGAAGAAGCCCTGGGTCAGGACCCAGGAGGCCAGCAGGTAGGAGGAGGACCGGCGCCGGGCCACCCAGGCCCGATCCCGGCGACAGAGGCCCTTGTAGGTCTCGTCCCAGGCATGGTGGACCCAGAGGGCCACCCCGTGGAGGCCTCCCCACAGGACATAGGTCCACGTGGGCCCATGCCAGAGGCCGGACACCAGGAACACCACCACGAAGGCAGGCCCCGCCTTGCCCCGGAACCAGGACCGACCGGTGGTCAGCGGCGCGAAGAGATAGTCGAAGAGCCAGGTGTTGAGGCTGATGTGCCAGCGCCTCCAGAACTCCGCCAGGCTCTTCGAGAGATAGGGGTGCCGGAAGTTCACCGGCAGGACGACCCCGAAGAGGCGACCCACCCCCAGGGCCATCAGGCTGTAGCCCGCGAAGTCGCTGAAGAGCTGCACCGCATACCCCAGCAGGCCCGCCCAGGCGGCAGCGGCCCCGAAGGCCAGGGGGGACTGGAAGACCGGGTCGACCAGGTGCGGCGCCGCCCAGTCGGCCACGAAGGCCTTCAGCGTGAACCCCAGCAGGAACTCGCGGCTCCCAGTGGCGACGGCCTCGGGGGTCGGCCGTCGGACCTCCAGGTACTGGGGCAGCTGCTCCCGGGCCCGGGCGATGGGACCGGCGATCAACTGGGGGAAGAAGGCGACGAAGACCCCGTAGGCCAGTGGGTCCCGACAGGCCGGGGTCCGCTCCCAGTAGACCTCCAGCAGGTAGCCGACCTGGATCAGGGTCGTGTAGGAGATGCCCAGCGGCAGGGCCAGATGCAGCACCGGCCACGAGACGGGGAGGCCCAGGGCGTCGAGGATCGCCGCGAGGGAGTTCGTGAAGAAGCCCGCATACTTGAAGACCCCCAGGATCCCCACCTCGGCCAGCACCGCCCCGGTGACGATCCAGCGCCGGCGGCGACGCCGGACCGTCGCCTCCTCCTGGGACACCCCCTCCAGGGGCAGGACCTGGAGCCACCGCCCGGCCCCGAAGGAGACCCCGATGGCCGCCGCCAGCAGCCCGAGGAGCCGAGGGCTCCAGGTGAAGTAGAACAGCGCCGAAGCGACCGCCAGGACCCCGTTCTGCCAGTGTCGGTGCCGGGGACCGGCCCAGTAGAGCAGCAGCACCGCCGGCAGGAAGAAGACCATCTCGAGCCCGGCCAGACTCATGGGGCCTCCTGTTGCGGGCCCGGGACCGCCGGGTCCCAGAACCACCGAAGGCTGCCCTGGAGCAGGAAGTGCGCCAGGCGCCGGTTGCCCTCGGGGAGGATGTGGTCGAAGTCCTCGGCGAAGTCCTCGTCGGTCAACGGGGCATCGGTGGTGTGGTCCCAGAAGGGGATGCCCTGGCGCCGACACCGTTCCTGAAGGCGCCGGGAGAAGGACTGGAGGGTCCCCTGGCGGGCCCGGTCCGTCAGGGTTCCGGGCATCCGCGGGTAGAGCAGCACCCCCAGGTGGCAGCCCCGGGACCGGACGGTCTCGACGATGCGATCGAAGGCCGCCTCCTGGTCCCGATCGAAGAGGGCCGCCTCCCCCGCCTCGACCATCTGCCGCCAGCCGGCGAGCCGCCGGCGGCGACTGGCCTCCTTGCGTTCCGGTTCGGGTCCCCGGAGGCGATCCTTCACCGCCTCGGGGATGCGCTCAAGGCCCCGATCCTGGACCAGGGCCGATCCCCGGAACCACTCCCGCCAGACCTTCTGGAGGAAGTTCTGGTTGTAGGGAGTCAGGCCGTTCGCCGCGACGTCCCGCAGGAAATGGACAAGGGTCCAGGACCGGGCCGGCAGGTTCATGTCGATCCGCCCGGTCCCGGGGTCCAGGGCCGTCGAGTCCCACCACTCGGTCACGAGCAGCACCCAGGAAGGTCCTCCGGGACCGCATCTCCCCTGGCCCTTCCGGTCCAGTTCGGGCCAGAGGCGGTTTTCGATCACCCACTCATAGGAGGTCCACTTGCCCCACTCCACCGGCACCGCGATCATCCGCTGGCGGCCTCCCGAGAGGTCCTCCAGTTCCCGGGCCACCGGGACGAAGGACCGGGCGTGGCTGGACCCCACGACCAGCACCGTCGGGTCGCTGTTCCGCAACTCCTTCAGGGCGTCGTCCACCTCCCGGAGGAGAATGGGCGGGGCCAGCATCCCCAGGGCCAGGTCGCACAGAACGACCGTGAGCACGGCCGAGGCCCCCGTGATGCAAGGCGACACGACGCCCCGCCACCGGGACACCCTCCCGTCCACGCCCGCCCCCATCGCCGTCAAACCCCCTCGAGGACCGTACCGGAGAGTATGATCAACCGGCCCATCCAAGCAACGAGACGGCGTTCCTGCAACTCCTCCAACGATGGTTGGCGAGGGGGAGGGAGGCCCTCGGAATCGGGGACGGGTCCTCCCGCCCCCCGTCAGCGTCGGCCGGGGCCCTCAGGTCCCCGAGGCCCCCGCCGGGAGCCGCACCGTGAAGACCGTCCCCTGGCCCAGAGAGGACTTCACCGAGACCTGGCCCCCCATCGCCGCGACCAGGTGCTTCACCAGCGCCAGGCCCAGGCCCGTTCCCCCCTCCTCTCGGGACCGGCCCGGGTCCACCCGGTAGAAGCGCTCGAAGATCCTCGGGAGATGGGCCTCTCCGATCCCGGGCCCCGTGTCCCGCACCTCGAGGCAGACCTCGCCGGGGGGCCCGGCGAGGGCGACCACCTGCACCTGATCGCCGGGTCGGGAGTACCGGATGGCATTGTCCACGAGATTGCCCAGAACCGTGTGCAGCGCCGAAGGGTCCACCAGGCACGAACACGAGGCCCCCGGGTCGACGTCCCACTGCAGGGAGATCCCCTTGCGTTCCGCCCGTTCCTGGAAGACCGCCAGCAGCGATGCCAGGAAGTCCCCGAGGTCCACCTCGATGCGGTGGAGGGTCTCCTGGCCGCTCTCGAGGCGCGCCAGACCCAGAAGATCCCGCACCAGGGCCGACATTCGGGCCGTCTGCCGGGCCACCGAGTCCAGCAGGCGCTGCTCGTCCTCCGAGACCGTCCGATCCTCCCAGATCCCCTGGAGCGTCTCCACGGCCCCCTGGATCGTCGCCAGGGGATTGCGCAGTTCGTGGCTGACGTTGGCCACGAAGTCCCGCCGGATCTGGTGGATGCGATGCGTCTCGGTCGTGTCATGGACCACCAGCAGGGCTCCTTCCCCTTCTGCGAGCGGGGAGGCGTTGGCCATCAGCACCCGGGGGTTCCCCTCCCCCAGCACGACCTCCCGGCTCTGGGGAGCCCCCCCCAGGGCCGCCTCGATGGCATCCACCAGTTCCCCCGACCCGAGGACCTCGCCGGGCGCCAGGCCCAGGGCGCTGCTGGAAAACCCCACGAGGCGCAGCATCCCGGAATTGACCAGCACGATCCGACCATCCCGGTCCACGGCCAACACCCCTTCCCGCATGGCCTCCAGGATCGACCGGACCAGCCGGCTCTCGGCCCGCATCCGGGTCACGGTGCTGGTCAGGAAGTCCCCGACCCGTTGCAGCCGGGTCCCGATCTCCCGTGGGTCCCGGATCGGTTCCTCGGGCAGACCGACCCCCAGGTCCCGCAGGCGCAGCCAGATCGGCTGCAGGTTGGCGACCAGACGCTTCCACCGGCGCCGATGACGTTCCCAGCAGACCCCCAGGCCGATCCCGGCCCCGGCCAGCAC
Organism: Deltaproteobacteria bacterium; assembly: GCA_029547805.1. Classification (GTDB taxonomy): domain Bacteria; phylum Myxococcota_A; class UBA9042; order DTJE01; family DTJE01; genus JAGOKF01. Next base: position 272,838 of record JAKPOP010000014.1, on the reverse strand, counting down.
CCCGGCCATCCATCCCCGACCCGCGGGCCAGGTCGCCAGCAGCATCCCGACCGCCAGCGCCGCCCCTCCCCACCCGATCCACCTCCATCGGCGTCTGTCGGCCATCGGTCCCTCCGTGTCCTGCGCCCAGGACCTCCTTCCTATCCTGTTGCCTCTTTCCTGGCCAGATCCCCCCTGTCCTCGCCTTCCCCTCCGGGATCCATCCAGTATCATCCGAGGTGGGCCCCGCCACTGGAGACCCCGGATGCGATGCCCCCGATGCGGAGGCAACCGACCCGACCCCGGAGTGCCCTGCTCCGTCTGCGGCGCGGTCGATCCCTCCCCCCTGTCGGACGCTCCTCCGGGCTTCCTGGTCCGCTACCCCGACGGACACGTCCGGACCGACTCGGGACAGCCCTGGACCGCCGGCGAGGTCGATCCCCGCCGGGTCCTGGAGGCGCCCCATCTCTGGAGTGCGGTGACTCGCCCGCTCTGGGACTATGACCTTCTGGACCCGGTGGGGCGAGGCTCCGCGGGGGTGGTCTATCGGGCCTGGGCCCTGCGCCTGGGGCGAGTCTGCGCCGTGAAGACCCTGGGGGGCGGTTCGATCGCCTCGGCGACCGAACTCCGGCGCTTCCAGAACGAGGCGGTGCTGGCGGCCCGCCTGGACCACCCGGCCATCGTGCGGGTCTTCGACGCCGGAGAGGACCGGGGCCAGCCCTACCTGGTGATGGAGTTTCTGGAAAGGGGGTCCTTCGCCTCGTTGTTGCAGGCCAGGACCGAGGCGGACCTGCGCCGGGGCGTCGAGGTGCTGGCCGTCGTGGCCCGGGCGATTCACCATGCCCACCTCCACGGCATCGTGCACCGGGACCTGAAGCCCGACAACATCCTGCTGGACCGGGAGGGTCGTCCCCATGTCGGAGACTTCGGTCTGGCCGTCTCGGTGGACCAGCAACGCACCCAGAGCATCCAGGGACAGCCAGTCGGCACCCCCTGGTACATGTCCCCGGAGCAGGCCCGGGGGGACCGCAGCGAGGTGGGCCCCCCGACGGACATCTACTCCCTGGGAGCGACCCTCTACCACCTGCTGGCAGGACAGCCCCCCTTCTCGGGCCCCAACGCCCTCGCGGTATTGATGGACGTGATCCGAAAGCCCCCCCCCGACCCCGAGCCCCTGGGAATCCGGAACCTGGGCCGTCCGGTTCCCCGGGACCTGAAGGCCATCTGTCAGCGGGCGATGGAGAAGAACCCGGCCCGTCGCTACCAGAGCGCCCTGGCCCTGGCAGAGGACCTCGAACGCTGGGTCGGGGGGCGTCCCGTCTCGGTGCGCCCCTGGTCCCTCCGGGAACGATGGGGGCGGCATCTGGACCGGTACCGGGAGACCTGGACGTGGGCGGCGGTGCTGCTCACGGCGGTGCTCGTGACCGTGTCCCTCTTCGGTTCGATGCTGGTGATCAGCACCCAGCGCCACCGGGAGGAACTGCTCCGGTTTGGGCGGACCGCGATGCTGGACCAGACCGAGGCCCTGGAACAGGCATTGCAGATCGCGATGCTCCAGGGCCAGCCGGCCATGGCCCGGGAACTGATCCCGCGGACGGGACACGTCTCGGGAGTCTCCCGGCTGGAGGTGCTCCGACCCGACGGATCCCCCGCCGGTTTCCTGGAGGACCCTCCCAGGGCCGTGGGCACCCGGGAGTCGATTCCCGAGGGGATCTCCCCGGAGGACTGGCAGCGGGCCGTGCACCTGCGCCAGGTCGTGGTGACCCGGAGCCACGAGCCGGGACAGGACGCCCGGATGGTGGTCCTGAGGCCCATCTTCAACCGTTCGACCTGCCGGACCTGCCACCAGGAGGTCCCGGAAGGGCAGGTCATCGCCGTGATGCTGGCGGAAAAGTCCCTGCAAGGGGAGGATCGTCGCCTCGAGGCGACCCGGAAGGCCTTCTGGACCCTCGGGTTGCTGCTGTCGGCCACGGCCCTCTCGGTGATCTTCACGGTTGCCCGACTGCTGGGCCTGGGCCTCGGGCGTCCCCGGGACGGGACCCGCTAGTCCGCCGGAGGTCCCCCTGGGGCCGGAATCAAGCCCCCGGGCGGGACCTCGGGTGGAAGCGGGTGGGCCTTCCAGATCAGGCGTTCCGCGTTTCCGACGTAGAGTTTTTGCAGCACCTCGGGTGGCAGGCCGATGGCATCCACCTTCCATCGGCCCTGGATCGGCGTCGGATGATCGATCTGCCGGTCGGTGGTCTCGAAATAGCGCCAGTGCCGCTCGTAGAAGACCAACGCGTCGTCGATCGTGGGCTCCTTCCGAGAGACGGACCCCAGTTGCAAGGCCCCGTTCATGTCCACGACCAGGTCCGAACCGAACAGGATCCGGTCCTGGTGCTTCACGAAGAAGGCCCGGACCTTCTCCGCCGGATGACGTCCGAACTCCGGAACCCGCGCCGAGGTGTCGGTGAAGACGTTGGGGTAGGTGTCCAGCAGTCGATCCACCGCGTCCAGGTCCTCGGCGTGATTCCCCATGTGAATCAGCAGGAACGTGGTGCCGGGATGACGGGCGATCCGGCGCTCCTGGGCCTCCATCAGGGACTCGAAGGAGGGATATTCGGGACCATGGAAGGACCAGGCCTTCGCGATCTGCAGTTCCTCGTACCGCTCGTTGTCCGGGGTCGGAGGCTCAAAGAAGGCCACCGGGTCTGCCACGTGCCAGGCGAAGATCAGGCCCAGACGCCCGCAGGCCTCGAAGATCGGGTCCAGGGACGGGTCGTCGGGGGCCAGGAGGGTCCCGTCGGGGCGCCGGACCGTCAGGCCGAGGTTCTTGAAGACCTTGACCCCGGCGACCCCGTCCCGCTTCATCTGTTCCAGGAGCCGGACCTGAGCCTGGACCCATTCGGGCTGGCCGTTGTAGGACTGCCAGTCCAGGTTCCCGAAGACCCGCATCCGGTCCCCGAGCATCCGCTGCATCGCCATCGTTGCCTGGTACCTCGGGGAACCCGGAAAGCCGCCGCTCTTCACGGCGAACTGGCCGATCCCGACCCGTTGGAAGATCTCGAGGGCCTCGGCCAGGGACTGGAGATTCGGTGCGATGTGCACATGACTGTCGATCACGGGCCGCCCCAGGTGCCAGATGGGACCCGTCGCCGCCCCGGGAGCCGGTGGAGAGGCGCGGCAGGCGGACAGCAGCAGGAGGACGCACCCCAGCAGACAGGCCCTCATCGATGCTTCTTCCTCCGGGTCCCGGGAGCCGGGACCTCCGCCGGAGCCAGGATGCCGTACTCCGGAAGGGCCGGGACCCGCCGGAGGCCCCACCAGATCCCCAGGATCACCCCCAGCAGCACCTGGCCCAGGGCCACCAGGTGGGCATCCCGCAGGCCCCAGAAGCGGTCGGGCCGCCCGTCGGGGCGGCGGATGAACTCGATCGCGAAGCGAGACAGACCGGACCCGATCAGGTAGAGGGCGAAGAGCACGCCGGGATTCCGGATCCGGGTCCGTAGTTTCCACAAGAGCGCGAAGAGCAGGAAGTTCACCGCCGCCTCGTAGAGAGGCGTCGGATGGACCTCGTCGTGGGTCGGGACGATCCCGTGGGGATAGGCCATGCACAGCACGCGGTCCACCGCATCGGGCCCGCAGGGCAGTCCGTAGCAGCCGTCCCCGCTGATCTGGCACCCCAGGCGACCGAAGGCATACCCCGACGCCAGCATGGGCGCCACGGCATCCAGCATCACCGGAAGAGGCAACCGCTTCCAGTAGAACCAGCCGATGATCAACGCCGCCGCGAGGATCAGGCCCCCGTGCCAGGTCAGCCCGGCCCCCGAGAGGAGGTCCCCCCAGTGGAACTCCTCCGCCTCGGTGATCATGTACGCCAGTTTCGACCCGAGGACGCCTCCGACGATGCCCAGCAGGATGATCGTGTCGGCATGGGCCGGCGGGATGTTGCGCCGCTTCAGTTCCCGGGTGAGCAGCCAGGCCGCGGTCAAGAAGCCGAGGGCCATCATCACGCCGTAGGATCCGATCTTGAGCCAGGCCAGGTGGGGGCTGATCCACTCCCCCAGAAAGACGTAGGGCAGCATCGATCCTCCTTCCGTCACGGGCCCCGGGTCCCGCGGGTCTCACGGAGGCGGCGGGGTGATCCCCACGGCCTGCAGTCGTTCTTCCGGGATCTTTCCGTAATGGATCTGGCCGTCGATCCGGAAGGCCGGCGTCCCCCGGATGCCCAGCCGGTTCCCCTCGGCAATGTCCCGCGCCAGCCGTTCAGCGGTGGCCGGGTCCTCCATGCAGCAGTCGAACTCCTCCAGGGAGAGGGCCAGCCGTTCCGCCAGCACCCGCACCGGGAGGTCCTGCTGTCGGATCTCGTCGGCCTGCTGGAACAGCAGGTCGTTCATCTCCCAGAATCGCCCCTGACGACCGGCACAGATCGCTGCCCGGGACAACTCGCAGGCACGTTCATGGAAGGAACGCTCGATGGCCGGATTGCAGTGATTGTCCAGGGGCAGGTGCCGGTGAATGACCCGGATGCGGGACCCGGCACCGGCCAGCAACTGCCGGACTCGGAAGTGGGCCCGACGGCAATGGGGACACTGATAGTCGGTGAACTCCTCGATGGTCAGCACGGGCGAGGGCGACCCGATCCAGAAGGCCCCCTCGGGTGTGGTGCCGCTCGAGACGGCCTGCTCCCGCTCCTCGACCTCGCCACAGGCCCCTTTCGGAACGGGACCCGAGACCTGGCCGCTCCCTGCCTGGACCTCGTGTACCAGGCCGTGGCCAAACGCCCAGGCGCCTCCCAGCAGGCCCAGACCCGCCACCGCCATCGCGACGCCGGCCAGCCGGTGCCGCCAGAGCCAGGCACAGTCGTCCCGGAGGGCGATGGCGATGGAGGTCCCGGAGCCCCGGAGGGCCACCCAGGCAAAGGCGAGCACCGCCCAGTTCACCACGTCGAGGGCGAGGCAGAGGATGCAGAGGGACCCGATGGCGAAGTGCATCACCCCCAGCAACCAGATCGAGGCCAGCGAGACCAGCACCCCCATGCCCCAGAGCAGGCCCCTTCCCGGCCGCCGCCAGGCGATGATCGCCAGTCCCAGGATGTAAAGGTAGGCAGCCATCGCCCAGGTGCTGTTCGGGGCCCCCAGGACCACCGACCACCGGGAGAGGGCCACCGTCTCGCAGTTCATGCCCTCGGTGACCGCGCAGAAGGAGTGGTAGTCCGGGTCGGTCCGGGAAAGGAGCCACACCCGGGTGAGTTCCCAGGAGACCGCGAGTCCCACCAGACACAGGAGCATCACGGCCGCGAGGGCGACCCGGGCCCGCCCCTCGTCCGGCCTCTTGCCCGCCAAACCGTCCGGATCCGCCATGATCCCCTCCCGAACGGCTCCTATCCTCCGGGGAACGTCCCCACTTTTCAAGGCCCGGTTCTTCCATCTCCCCGACCCGTCCAGGATTCCTCCTTCGAACCAGGAACCCCGGTCGGGCCCTGGAAGCCGGATCGCCCTGGCGCCCCGAACATCCCCGCGCGACGACAGGCCTGTTTGCCGTAGAATGGACCGCCGGGTCTCCAGCCGGCATCGGATCCAGGAGGAGAGATGAACCGCACCTTGCGATGGGTCCTCGGGTCGGTCCTGGTGCTGGCCGCCTGCGAGGGGGAGCCGGACCCGACCCGAGGCGGCCTGCTGACGGCCCAGTTTCGGGTCGAGGAGTACGTGGCCCTGGGGAAACTGGCGGCGTGCACCGGCGATGCCTCCCTGCTGGAAGCGTGGTTCCAGGGACCCCGGGATGCCCTCCCGGTGCTGGACGGCACCCAGGCCGCCTGGGGACGTTTCTGGAAGGGCCGCTACGACGCGATGCTGTCCGCCCGGACCTGCGAGGACCTGCTGACGGCCTGGAACGACGGGCTGCCGCCTCCCCCCTGCGACGTCGCCGGGCGATCCTGCCAGGGAGATGTCCTCCAGGACTGCCGCGACGTCCAGGGCGCCCGGCGACGGTTCGATCTGGACTGCGCCGCCGCGGGCCTCTCGTGCCGGGAGGGGACCTGCGTCGCCTCCACCTGCGTCTCGAACTCCTGTGACGGGGACACCCTGATCGTCTGCGGTGACGACGGCCGACGCCGGGAGGTCCTCTGCGGGGCCCTCGGGCTGACCTGCGGCCACGGCGCCTCGGGCCTCCAGTGTGTGGGCCGGGGAAACGCCTGCTCGGCCACCGAGGATGCCGATGGGAACCCCTACCCCCGGTGCGCCGAGAACCGCCTCGTCTGGTGCCTCGGGGGCCGGGAGGCCTCGGTGGACTGCGCGGGCCTCACGGACAGCCGGCGGTCCTGTTCCCAGGGCTGGATCAACGACCATCCCGACGTGTCGGCCGAGGACCTCTGGGCACGGTACCTGCCGGAGGTCTGCGGCCCCACGGGCACCGACTGTCAGGGGGCGGTGTCGGACTGCGAGGACGTCTACCTGAAGGTCTGCCTGGACGGCTACTTCGAGTGGCAGTCCTGCCGGGATGCCCGGACCGAGGGATGCGGCCGGTCCCCCTTCCTGGCCGGCCAGGCGGCCTGCACCCCCTTCCCTTGAACCCCGGTCCCACCGGACCGGGCCCCTGGGAGGGAGCCATGGGCACCCTGGCGCTGCTGACCTTGATCCCCGCTCTCTCGCTGGCCCGCCCCCCCCATGCCTCCTGGCCCTCGGCCACCCTCGCGAACGGCTTCGCGGCGGCGGTCTTCGACCGGGAGACCTCGCGTCTTCGAGACGCCTGGCCCCATGCCTATCGAGAAGCCGAACCGGGCCGCACGACCCCGGACCTCCTCTGGGACGCCTACTTCGGCATCTCCCGGGGGGGACCAGGTCTCTGGAACCCCTCCCTGGCCCCGATCACCGAGTCCTACGAGAACGGCACCGGCATCTTCGTGGTGGTCCGGGAGTCCTTGGACCTGCGCCTCACCGAGCGTTGGTTCGCCCCGATGACCCTCCCGGCGGCTGCGGTCGTCGCCCACCTGACGGTCCGCAATCTCGGGTCGGAGACCATCTCGGGCCTCCAGGTCGCCTACCTGTTGAACCTGCACGTCGGGGTGGGATCCCCCGAGGCCTCCTCGGACCGGGAGCGCATCGCCTGGGACGACGACTGCGACTGCCTGGTGGAGCAGGGGGCCCTCTCGGGCCGGGCCGGGGTGGCGATCCCGTTCCCGGAACCGGACCATCGGGCGTCGAGCCCCTCGAATCCCTATCTCCAGTTTCCCCTTGACGGGACCCTCGGGACGATGGGACCCCAGGAGGCGATGGACGATGCCGTGTCGGCCCTCGCCTGGGACTTCCCGCCGCTGCCCCCGGGGGGCGAGCGGTCCGTGGTCGTGGTCCTGGGCCTGACGGAGGCCGGGGAACCCTTGCCGCTGGCCCGAGCGATCCGGTCGTGGCTCGAGGCCGACCCCCTGGAGCGGGAGCGGGAGTACTGGCGGACCGTTCACGGGGAGACCCCGTGGCCCGATGCCCTCCGCGGCGACGCCCTGGCCACCGCCCGGCAGGCCCTTGCCTGGCTCGTGATGGGCCAGGTGCGGGAACCGAACGGCTCCTGGGGGACCCCCCATGGTCAGGTCCTGGCCTCCCTCCCCCCCGGGGCCTGGAACCGCACCTGGGTCCGGGACCAGGCCTATTCCATCGCCGCCCTGGCCGCCGCAGGACACCCGGACCTGGCTGCGGAGGCCGTGGGCTTCCTGTCCCGTGCCCGGGTGGGGACCTTCCGCGACCAGGTCGGCATGGACTATGGGGTCAGCGTCTGCCGCTACCTCGGGCTGGGAGAGGAGGAATCGGACGGGGACCCGGCCCTGGAGGGCCCCAACATCGAGTTTGACGGCTTCGGACTGGCCCTGTGGTCCCTGGCCGAGGTGGCCGCCCGACGCCCGGACCTGCCGGCCGAGGTGTGGTCCTGGGCCGGGGACCGGGTGGCGGCGCCCCTGGCGGCGCTGGTCCAGCCGTCGGGGCTGATCCGACCCGACTCCTCCATCTGGGAACGGCACTGGAATGGCCGGGAGAAGCACTTCACCTACACCCAGGCCACCGCCGTGCTGGGCCTCTGCGCCGCCTGGGAGTTGGGCGAGCGCCTCGGCGACCCCCGGGCCTCCTCCTGGCGGGACGCTGCCCGGACCGTCGCCCGGGCCATCGAGCACTCGCTGGTGACCCCCGGAGGCGTGCTGGCGGGTTCCCTGGAGGAGATCCCCTCGGGGCGGTTCCTCGATGCCGCGGTGGTGGAGACCTTCCTCTGGGGCGTGCTGCCCCCGACGGGCGAGGTGGCGGCCCGGACCCTGGACGCCCTGCTGCAGGGCCTCGCGGTGCCTCCGGGCCTGCGGCGCAACGACGACGGGGACTGGTACGACCGCCAGGAATGGGTCTTCATCGACCTGCGAGTGGCAGAGACCCTGCGCCGGGCCGGGCGAGACCAGGAGGCCCAAGAGATCGCCCGGTGGGTCCTGGACCAGACCCGGGCCAATCTGGACCAGCCCGCGGAACTCTATGACGAGACCACGGCGGACTACCAGGGAGCGGTGCCCATGATGGGGTTTGGAGCCGGGGCGCTGCTGCTGTGGCTGCTCCAGGCCGATCCGGTGGTGGACGTGCCCTCCTGCCTCGCGGTTTCCCCGCCGGACCTCTCGGACGCGGAGGACCTGGGCAGCCCCCCGGAAGCCCCGCTGGAAGGTCCCCCCGAGGGGCCCCCGGAGGCCTCCCCCGAGGAGGCCTTCGAGGGTTCCCCGGACTCGGGACCGGACCCGTCCCGGGAGGCCTCCGGGAGCGACCCGGGGGCCCCGGACCGGGATGCCGGCGATGACCTCCCACCAGCGCCCCGGAAGGCCGGATGCGCCGCCAATGGCCGGGGCGGGCCCATTCCCGGGTGGTTCTGGCCCCTCCTCGGGGTCCCGGCCTGCCGGAGGCGGCGGCCCGCCATTCCCTCGGACGCCTGACCGATTCGGCCCCGGAACCGGCACGGGACCGGGGACATTCCACCGATTCTCCCCTATGCTTCTTTCCGGAGACCGCGCGGGAGGCATCGATGGTCCGGCTTCGCGTTCCGCTGGTGTTGCTGCTGGCGCCACTGGCCTGCGGTGGCGAGGAGGGAGTCCGGGTGGTCCTGACCGGACGCGTCTGGACGGGCCCCGACATGGAACAGGGTCGGGAGGGCGTCCGGGTCGAGGTCCCCCGAACCGGCGCCTCGACCCTCACGGGTCCCGACGGGTCGTTCCGGCTCGTCACCCGCCTGCCCGAGGCCCCGGACGGGGGTTCGGAGGAGACGGCGGTGCGGTTCCTCCAGGAGGGGTTCGCCCCGGTCCTTGAGACCTTCCGGGCCTTTCCCGGAGAGGAATCGACGCTGGAGACCTGGATGGCCCAGCCCGCACGGACCGTCCAGGTCCAGATCCCGACCGGAGAGAACGAGGCCCTGGTGGAGGACCAGAACGGGACCCTGCGATTCCGCCGGGACTCCCTGGTCGATGCCCGGGACGGCACCGTGCTCCAGGGCACCGTCCAGGTCTCGGTGGCCACCTGGGACCCTTCCTGGCCCCCCGAGGTCCAACCCGACGCCTGGACGATCCCGATGCCCCGCCTTCCCACCGCCTCCTCCTCGACCGACATCCGGCTCCAGCCCCTGGCGGCAGTGTGGTTCGACCTGGATCGGGGCGCCCCGAACCCCGATCCCGGGGTGGGCATCGAGGCCTTCTGTCGCTACGGGGACATTGCCTTCCCGGGAATCTCCGCCGAGACCCGCGACCTCTTCCTGGTGGACCCCGTCACCGGCACCGTCGAACGGCTGGCCGAGGGACGCGTCGATCCGGGACCGAAGGTCTTCTTCGCGGCCGTCCGCACGGGCCTCTGGCTCTGGGCCCGGTCCGATCCCACGGCCACCTGTGTCACCGCCCGGGTGCTCCGGGGCCGACGGCCGGCCCCCGGCGACATGGTGGACCTCTGGGAAACGGACCTCCGGGGCGCCCTGAAGCAACACCTGGACCGACAGGCCGGCGCCGCCGAGGGCACCTTCTGCCTCAAGGCCCCCGCGGGTACCCAGGCCCGCCTGGAGGCCCACCTCTCCCGGGAGGGCGTCCCGGAGAGCCAGACCCGGACCGTGGTCCCATCGGGAGGGGGTACCTGCTCCACCGGTTGTCCCACGGTGCTGGATCTGGTGTTTCCCTGTCTCGCGGACCAGGACTGCGACCCCGGGGAGCAGTGCACCGAGGGCCTCTGCTCGCCTCCCCCGGAGGCCTCGTGACCCCACCCGGAAACTCCTTTCCGCACGCAGAGTTGCCGATCACAACCGGAAACCTTTGGGAATCTTTCATGAATCTGGTGGAATCGAAGAAATGTGGAGGGTTGGATCAATGGCAATGGCACCTGCCCCGCTCCCCCGGGCTCCGGCAACTTCCCGCTTTTCTTGATCTTCCGCGAACCGCTGTCCGGGCCGGTTGAACGTCTGCACCATCTCCGCTACGGTTCCTCTGCGGGCCGAACCCGCCACTTTTTCCAACAGGAAGGAAGCGCAGCCCCGACGGTGGGGCAGGAGTATGGGTTTTCCATGTCCGACCTCTGGAACAAGGCACTGACACTGCTCAAGGACCGCATGGATCCGGGACAGTTCGAATCCTGGATCCGCCCGATTCGGGCCCTGGCCGACGACGGCGGACACCTGTTGCTCGAGGTGCCCGACGACTTCTCCCGGCAGTGGATCCGGGACAACCTGCTGGACCAGATCCAGGACGCCCTCTGGGACACGGCCCGGCAGCCGGTGGGAATCGAGTTCCAGATCCCCGGCAAGGCCCGGAACGCCGAGGCCCCCGTGGCCCCTGGCCCTGAGGAGGAGTCACCGATCCGCCTGGTGTCCCGCTTCACCTTCGAGACGTACCTGGAAGGCCCCACGAACCAGGTGGCCGCAGCAGCGTGCCGGATGGCCGCCGATCGCCCCGGCAAGGCCTACAACCCCCTGTTCCTCTGGGGACCGGTGGGAGTCGGCAAGACCCACCTGCTCCATGCCATCGCCCACCGGGTACGGACCGAGCACCCGGACCTGCGGGTCGGCTACGTGACCGGCGAGGCCTACGTCAACGAGGTGATGACGGCCATCAAGAACCAGCGCCTGGACCTGCTGCGGCACCGCTACCGGAGCCGCTATGACCTGCTGCTGCTCGACGACGTCCAGTACCTCCACCGGAAGGAGTTCCCCCAGGACGAGTTCTTCCACACCTTCAACGCCCTCTACGAGTCGGGACGCCAGGTCGTGATCACCAGCGACCGGTCCCCCGAGAACCTCCCGGACTTCTCGGACCGACTCCGGAGCCGCTTCCAGTGGGGCCTTGCGGTGGAGATCCCCCAGCCCGACGAGGACCTGCGAATTCGCATCCTGCTTCAGAAGGCCCGGGCCGAGGAGATGGACCTCCCGATCGAGGCGGCCCGGGTCCTTGCCCAGCACTACCGGGACTCGGTCCGGGAACTGGAGGGCGCCCTGAACCGGATGACCGCCCACGCCCTGATCTGGAAGGTTCCCCTCTCGGTGGACCTGGCCCGTCGGATCGTGACCGACAGCCCGGGGCGAAAGCGGACCCCCGTCACCGCCGAGTTCATCCTCCGGGTGGTGGCCGAGATGCACGGGCTCACGATCCAGGACCTGAAGGGGGCCAGGCGCCATCGGGCCGTCTCCCTTCCGCGCCAGATCGGGATCTACCTGATCCGCAAGCACACCCGGGCCTCCTTCCCGGCCATTGGTCACCTCCTGGGAGGCCGGAGCCACTCGACCATCGTCGCTGGCCTCCAGGCCCTGGAGAAGGAACTGGCCCACGACCCGTCCCTGGAGGCCCTGATCCGGGACATCGAGGAACGCCTGCGCCTGTGACCCCCTCCGGGGACTTCTCGGAACGGGCGAAATGCGGTATCAAGGAAGGCCCCTGGGACCGGGAAGACCCTTCTTGCAGCCGCGGGAGCACCGATGCAGCACGATGCCATTGCCGTGGTCGATTTCGGCGGCCAGTATGCCCACCTGATCGCGACCAAGGTCCGCAGACTCCGGGTCCATGCGGAGATTCGCCAACCGGAGGACCCCCTGGAGCGGTTCGAGGGGTTCCGGGGCATCATCCTGTCGGGAAGCCCCTCCCTGGCCTCCTGCGGCGAGGGGGAGGACTTCAACCGGACGATTCTGGACCTTCCGATCCCGATCCTGGGCTTCTGCTACGGACATCAGGAGATCGCCAAGCACTACGGCGGGACGGTGATCCACGGCGGACGGGAGTGGGGAGCGGCCCGGCTCTACCGCGCCGGAGAGCCCCATCCGCTGCTCGAGGGGGTCCCGGAGGGGGACCAGGTCTTCCAGAGCCATTTCGATTCCGTCGTGGCCGTCGGACCGACCTTCCGGGAGATCGGCTGGACCCGCCTGGGGGAGGACGGGGAGCCCCATCGCTTCGCCGCCATCGCCTCCGACGCCCTGCGGCGTTACGGCTTCCAGTTCCACCCGGAGGTGGACGACTCGTTGCACGGCGATCGGATGATCGCGAACTTCGTGCTGGGGATCTGCGGCTGCAAGCCCACCTGGACCCCCGAGGCCTGGCGGGCCGATCTGGTGCAGGACCTCCGGCGGCGGATCGGGACCCGGTCGGTCTTCCTGCTGGTCTCCGGCGGGGTGGACTCGACGGTCTGCGCCCGGTTGCTCGGGGAGGTGGTGGGTCCTGACGGGCTGCACCTGCTGCACATCGACAACGGCCTGATGCGCAAGGGCGAGAGCGCCCAGGTGCTCCGCCTCTTCGAGGACCTGGGACTGGGGCACCACCTCCATTTCGTCGATGCCTCGGAGGACTTCCTCCAGGCCCTGGAGGGACTGGTGGAACCGGAGGCCAAGCGCCGGGCCATCGGGGACACCTTCGTCCGGGTCTTCGAACGGGAGGCCCGGCGCCTGGGCATCCAGGACCACCTGCTGGGCCAGGGGACGATCTATCCCGACACGATCGAGACCGGCGGCACCCGGAGGGCCGACCTGATCAAGACCCACCACAACCGGGTCCCCGTGATCGAGGAGATGATCGCCGCTGGACGCGTGGTGGAGCCCCTGGCGGACCTCTACAAGGTCGAGGTCCGGGAACTGGGGGCCACGCTGGGTCTCCCCCGGGAGGCCCTCTGGCGACACCCCTTCCCGGGCCCGGGGCTGGGGGTCCGCCTGCTCTGCTCCACGGGAGAGGCCCCCCGGGAGGACCTGGACCCGCTGCAGCAGGCTGCCGGGAGGATCGCGGCGGCCCGGGGCCTCCGGGCCACCGTGCTGCCGGTCCGGTCCGTGGGGGTGAAGGCGGACCTGCGGTGCTACGAGCACCCGGTGGTGGTCCACGGCGAGGCCCCCTGGGAGGTCCTCCAGGAGACGATGGGCGCGATGATGAAGGAGGTCCCGGGGCTCAATCGCTGCGTCTGGAACCTGGGTCCCCAGGAGTTCCGGCAGGCGCGCCCCCTGCCCGCCCGGGTCACGCGGGACCGCCTGGACCTCCTCCGGGAGGCCGACGCCCTGGTGATGGAGGGCCTCCGGCGCCATGGCGTCCACGATGCCATCTGGCAGTGCCCGACGGTGCTGGTTCCCCTGGAGGTGGACGGGACCGGACGGGAACTGGTGGTGGTCCGTCCGATCCGCTCCGAGCGGGCGATGACCGCCACCGCGGCCCCGCTGCCTGCGGCGCTGCTGGGCGAACTGCGGGCCTCGCTGCTGGCCCTCCCGGGGGTCTCGGGCCTCGTGCTGGACCTCACCTCGAAACCCCCGGGAACCATCGAGTGGGAGTAGGCCCCGGTCGCCTCGCCCTGTCCAACCCCATCCCCCTTTGGGGGGGAGAGTCTCGCCGCCTGTCACCGGGGATGGCCGAAGGTGTCCGGTTCTCGGAAGACCCTGGAATTGTCTGGAATGCCTGGTGAGCCCAGCAGGAATCGAACCTGCAACCTCCGGATTAAGAGTCCGCTGCTCTACCGATTGAGCTATGGGCCCGACCGCCACAAGGCGAGGAGGAGTGTAAGGCAACATTCCTCCCTTGTCCAGTCCATTTGCCAAGGGGGGAGCCATTGCCTATGCTGAAGATCCCTCGGAAGGGGACGGGCCCATGAAACGAGGCACCTTCCTGTTGCTGATCCCTGCCGTCGCCTGCCTCCCGCATCGGGAGGACACCTGTCCCGCCGACCCGCCCCGGAACCGTCCCTGCCTCTCCGAGGGGGCCGTTTGCGGCTACGGCGCCTCGGCCTGCGGGTACGACGAGGAGTGCCGATGCCGCCAGGGCCTCTGGAGTTGCGTGAGTCCCTCGTGCGTCACCGACGTGCCCGATGCGTCCCCCGAGGACCTCTGCGAGGAGGACCCCTCCGCCGACGTGCCGTCCCCCCTCGACCTGCCGCCGGACCCGGGGGATGCAGGACCGGGGGGATGCCCCGCCGAGCCGGTCCTGCAGGGGACCTGCACGGGCGCCCTCCAGTGCGCGTATGGCCAGGAGTGCTGCTGCGGCCAGTGCCATCCCTCGCTGGTCTGCACCTGCACCGGGGGAACCTGGGGCTGCCAGGCCACCGATGCGTGCCTGATTCCCGGATGTCCCGATGCCCTGGAGGACCTGCCCCCGTCCGACCTCGCCGTCGATCCGGGACCCGATGCGCCCCCGCTCCCGGAGGGCCGCTGCCGGAACCGGGAGGACTGCCTCGAGCCCATGGGGTCCTGCCTGCCGCCCGGGGCCTCCCCCTCCTGCGGCATCTGCTTCCGGGTCGAGCACCCCTGCGGGAACGATGCCGACTGCCTCGACGTCCCCGAGACGCCCATCTGCGCCCCGAGCCAGAGGCCCTGCCTCTGCGAGCCGGGAGCCCTGGAGTGCCAGCCACGGTGCGACGACCCCGCATCCCCGATCCCCTGCGACCCTGTCTCCGAGCAGTGCGACCCGGAGACCGGGCATTGCGCTCCCCGGATCTGCCGGGGCCCCAAGGACTGTCCGGTGAACCACCGCTGCCCCATCCAGGATGCGCCGCAGTGCCAGCGCCTGGGGTGCCACGCGGACCAGGACTGCGACGTGGGTTTCTGCGTGGTCGGCCAGTGCCACGCCGAACCCGGAACCTGCGACTTCCCCAAGCCCTGACTCCAGGAGGACCCGACCTGTCATGCCCGAACGCTCCCCGAGCCTCCCGGCCTTCCTCCGGAGCCGGGCCCGTTCCCTGGGGCCCAAGCCCGCCCTGATCGTCTCGACTCCCCGTGGAGATGCCCTCTGGACCTTTGCGGACCTGTGGATGGAGGTCCGGCGACAGGCAACGGAATTCCTGGACCGGGGCCTGTGCCCTCGCAGTCCCGTGCTGCTGGCCGGCAGGCCCTCCCCCGAGACCCTGTTGACCGAACTGGCCCTCCAGGCCGTCCAGTGCTTTGCGATCCGGCTGGCGCCGGACCTCCCGGTCGATCGCCTGTCCGATGCCGCCCGAGCCACCGAGGTTCCCCTCGTGATGCATCGCGGTCTTCCGGCCGACCGCCTCGAGGCCCTGATGGGGGACCTCCCGGACGTGCCGGTCCTCCCGGTCCCGGAGCCGATTCCCCCGACGGGGCGCCCCCTGGACGGGACCGAGGACCCCCGGCTGGAGGGGCTCGTGCCCTCGGGACCCGACGGGGCCGCCGTGGCCGTGCTCCCGGAAGGGTCCGCGGACCTGGTGCTGGCCCGCCTCCTGACCCAGCGCAACCTGCTGGGACTCGGGGAACGGGTGGGCCTGGAACTGGGCGGGACCGAACAGGACGTCTGGTGGGTCCCAGTACCGGGCTACGGGGCGGCTCCCTATACCGCCGGCCTGGCCCCCGCCTGGATCAGCGGAGGAATCGTCGGCCTGGTCCCCGACGTGGCGGACCCGATGGAGGGGCTCTGGCGCATCCATCCCACCGTCGCGGTGACCCGGGCCCGGGAGGCCGAGCAACTGGCCGACCGGCTCCTGGAGGAGGTGGCCGGGGCCGCCGGCTGGAACGGCCGTCTGGCCCGATGGGCGGTCCGGGCAGCCACGGGCCCCGGGCGCAACGACCCCCTCGTGGCGGTCCTCGATGCCCTGGTGGGGCACTCGGGACGATCGGTGCTCAAGGCCCTGATCGGCGGGCGCCTGGACCGGCTGGTGGTGCTGGGGGACCTCTCGGACCGTGCAGCAGACACCTTCGCCGCCTTCCAGGTGACCACCTTTCTGGCCCGGGGGCCGCTGGTCGCCGCGGACCTCTGGACACTGGATCGGCTGCCCGTGCCCGATGCCCGAGGCACCCTGGTGCCGGGAACCGAGGTGCGCCTCGATGCCGAGGGACGCCTGGAGGTCCGGGGCATCTCCGCGACCCGACGCCTCGCCCTGAAGGGCTGGCGATCCCCGGAGCGGACCGAGGACTGGCTCCCGACCTACTGCCCCGGGTCCCTCTCGGGCCAGCGCCTGCACTGGACCCCTCCCGCCGGGGCGCCGATGCCTCCCTCAACCAAAACTCTTTGACTTTCCTGCATTCATCGGTTACGGTGGGGACGGTGTCACCTGAACAGGAGGGATTCCATGCACCACGACCATCCCCGTGACTTCGGCCCCCGGGACCACTGGGACCATCGGGACCACAGAGACCGTGACCGCGGGCCCGACTGCGGTCCGGACTGCTGCTGCGGGCCAGACTGCAACTGCGGACCGGACTGCGACTGTCACCGCCAGGGACCGGATTTCGGTTTCCGGCGCCAGTTCGTCAGCAAGGCCGAGATGCTCGAGGCCCTGGAGTGGTACCTCTCGGAACTGCAGAACGAGGCCCAGGGTGTGCGGGAGGCCATCGCGGACCTGAAGGAGGAGATCGCCGAGGAGCAGGGCACCGTGGCCCCCACGGCCCCTGCCCGAACGAGACGCCCCCGCCGGACCCCGGCCGAGGCCAAGGCCCCGGGCCGTCGGCGCGGTCGGCCCCGGAAGGCCCCGACTCCCCCGCCGACCGAGGAATCCCAGCCCTGACCCGGGCCCCGGGTCCGACGAGGCCCGGATCGCGACCCGCAGAGGGCCCCTGTCTACCAGTCCTCCAGGAACTGATCCTGGTAGAGGGCCTCCAGGCGCGCCTTGTGGCGCCGCTCTTCCTCCACGAGCCCATCCAGCAGGGGCTCCAGGTCGGTTCCCGCGTGGAGGGAGGCCCAGGCCGAGTAGAGATCGATGGCGTTCTGCTCGGTCCGGATGGCATGGATCAGGACGTCCTGGGGCGTGCTCTCGGGACCCGGGGGGGCCGTCACCAGGTATTCGTCCAGGTGCAGGTCCGGGGGCACCTCCCCCCGGGCCAGTTCCCGAACGTCCCCCCGCTCCCGGATCCGCCGGAACAGCGCCTCGTGCTCCTCCTCCTCCCGGGCCAGTTCGACCAGCAGGCGGGCCGCCCCGGGATGGCCGATCCGGGCCGCCCAGTCCAGGTAGAAGGCCCGTTCCTGCCGTTCCATCTCGATGGCGATCCCCAGGATTTCCTCGGCGAGGGTGCTCCCGTCGGCCATGCGTTCCTCCCGGCGTCTCCCGATCTCTTCTACCCCACTGGCCCGACGATGGTCAACGCGGGAGACGACGCTGCCCCTCCCCGCGCTGGAATCCACGGCCCAGTTCGTTCCTGGATCCGCCGGCCCCGGTTTGACGCCCGGGAAGGCCTCCCCTTACACTGCCGTCGTGGAAGCGCAGGAATCCCCGGTGGAGATGCCCCGAACCGCCCCCCGTCTCGGGGAGAGGGCCGCCCTGGGCCTCCTGCTGCTGGTGGCCGCGGGGCTGCGCATCGCCTACCTGCTCTGGTACCGGCGAGAGGTCCCCTTCCTGGACTTCCCGATCTCCGACTCGGCCTACTACCACGCCTGGGCCCTCCGGGTCGCCTCCGGGGAGGGATACGGTCCCTCTCCCTTCTACATGGCGCCCCTCTACCCCTGGCTCCTGGGCTGGTTCTACCGCCTCGTGGGACCCCACCCGGAGTGGGTCCCGCTGGTCCAGTTGCCCCTGGGCCTCGCGTCCCTGGCGATGGTCTACCACCTGGGCCGACGGTGGTTCGGGACCCGGGCCGCAGGAACCGGGGCGCTGCTGCTCTCGTTTCATGCCCCGATGATCTTCCTGGAGACGAAGATCCTGACCGAGACCCTCTCGGTCTTCCTGCTGCTGGTCACCCTGGTGCTGGCGGGCCGGGCGCTGGAGCGGCCCGACCGCCCCCACCGGTTCCTCGGGACCGGAATGGCCCTGGGCCTGGCCTCCCTGGCCCGGCCCAACTTCCTGGCCCTGGCGATGCTGGTCGGGGCCTGGGCCCTCTGGCGGGCCCTCCGGGGCCGTCCCCTGGCCCCGGCCCGGTCGCTGGTCCTCGCAACGGTCGCCTTCCTGCTGACGCTGGCGCCGGTCACCCTCCGCAACCTCGTGGTCGGCGGTGATCTCGTCCTGATCTCCTCCAACGGGGGCATCGTCTTCGCCCAGGGCAACCACCCCGACGCGAACGGAGTCAGCACGATTCTCCCGGGCTTCACGCCCCGGATCGAGGAACAACAGCAGCAGGAGATCGCCGTTGCCTCCAGGGCCCTGGGCCACCCGGCCCGTCCCTCGGAGTCCTCGTCCTGGTGGTTCCGCCAGGGGCTCCGGTTCGCCCGGGAACAGCCCCTCCGGTTCGCCTCCCTCTGGGCCCGGAAGGTCCTCTGGACCCTCCATGGCCGGGAGGCCCGGGACGTCTACAACCTCTACCAGGAGGCCGACCTGGTTCCGCTGCTGCGGCTGCTGGCGGTGCCCTTCCCGCTGATGCTGGGCCTCGCCCTGTTCGCGGCGGTCCGGCGCCGGGGCTCCCTCGGGGACGATGCCCGCCTGGGCCTGCTGGGGGCCGTTGCCATCGTGCTGGCCCTGGTGGTCTTCTCGGTCTCCTTCCGCTACCGGTTTCCCGCCACGCCCCTCCTGGCCCCCTTCGCCGGCCAGGGTCTGTGGGACCTCCGGGACGCGGCGACCGGGAGGCGCTGGCGACCCCTGGCCGCAGGCTCCTTGCTGCTGGCGCTCGTGGGATCCGTCTCGGCGATCCCCTACCCCCTGCCCCGGGTCACCGCCGAGGCCCCGGCGAACCTGGGGGCCGCCTGGCTGGCCCGAGGCGACCTGAACCGGGCCATCGCCTTCAGTGTCCGGGCCCTCCGACTCGACCCGGACCTCGCCTCGGCGCACTACAACCTGGGACTCGCCCTGCGGCGGGCCGGGGACCGGGACCGGGCGGTGCGGTCGCTCCAGGTCGCCGTGGACCTGGCCCCGACGGATGCCGCGGCCCAGAACGACCTGGCCGTGACCCTGGACGAGATCGGCCGCACCGCCGAGGCCGTGGACCACTATCGGGCGGCCCTGGGCGCCCGGCCCGACGGCCGCACGGCCTACAACCTGGCCCTGGCCCTCCACGCCCTGGGACGGCGGGAAGAGGCCCTGGAGGCCCTGGACCAGGCCCGCCGACTGGGGGTCACCCCGGACCCACGGTTCGTCGAGGCCCTCACGGGGCCTTCCAGCAAGCCGCGGGACGACTTGCCTTGACTTTGGCGGCGGTTCCGGGCATCCATCATCGTTCCCCGCCGGGGAGGACCCGATGGCCCTGACCGACCCCAGCCAGTTCCTCCCCAAGTGGATCGCCTGGGAGACGACCCGGCGGTGCAACCTCCGGTGCGTTCACTGCCGGTGCTCCTCCGAGGCCACCTCGCCCCAGGGGGCCTTCGACACCCCCCGGGCCCTCGCCCTGATGGACGACATCGCCTCCTACGTGAAACCGGTGCTGGTCCTGTCCGGAGGCGAACCCCTGATGCGCCCGGACATCTTCGACCTGGCGGCCTACGGCACCTCCCTGGGCTTCCGGATGTGCATGGCCACCAACGGGTCCCTCGTCACCGACGAGACCTGTCGCCAGATGATCGAGACGGGGATCCAGATGGTCTCCCTGTCCCTCGACGGCCCCAACGCCGCGATCCATGACGACTTCCGCCGGATGCCCGGGGCCTTCGAGGCGACTCTGCAGGCGGTCCACCGGTTCCGGGAACACGGGATCCCCTTCCTGTTCAACTCCTCCTTCACGAAACGCAACCAGGCCTACATCGGCGAGACCTTCCGGCTGGCGAAGGAACTCGGGGCCAAGGCCTGGTACATGTTCCTGATCGTCCCCACGGGCCGAGGCCGGGAACTCTTCGACGAACTGATCGACCCGGAACACTACGACCTGATCCTCGAGTGGCACTACCAGCAGGAGAGGCAGGAGACCGAGATCCTCATGCGCCCCACCTGCGCCCCCCACTATTACCGACTGGTCCCCCAGTGGGCCGCCCGGGACGGCTCCCGTTTCAAGCGCCGGGACCTGACCTTCAGCACCGGTGCCGGCAAGGGCTGCGTGGCTGGACAGACCATCTGCATGATCGATGCCTTCGGGGAGGTCCACCCCTGCTCCTACATGGAGCAGTCGGCGGGCAACGTCCTCCAGACCCCGTTCCGCCAGATCTGGGAGGAGTCGCCGCTGATGCAGGCCATGCGGGACTTCGACGGCTACCATGGACGCTGTGGAGCCTGCGAGTTCCGCAAGGTCTGCGGAGGATGCCGGGCCCGGGCCTACGCGGTGACCGGCGACGTGCTGGACGAGGAGCCCTTCTGCAACTACGTCCCCCTCCGGATGCGCCGCGCGCCCTGACCGGGCGCCCAGAGGGGTCCCGTCACCGGGTGAGCCATCGATTCGATCGCACCGTCACCGCCGCAGCGGGATAGATCCACTGGAGCGTCAGCAGCGAAAAGACCCCGTAGAGGACCGCCCAGGCCCCCTCGAGGCCCCGCTCGGACCGGAAGCTGACCAGGGCCGGCAGCAACGAGGCGACCATCGCCGACAGCACCGCGGGGACCAGCACCGCCGGGTGGGTCAGGGTCACGGCCCACGAGAGGGGCAGGAGATAGAGCCGCAGGGGGATCTGCACGAAGAGCGTCACCGCGTCGATCACCGATGCCAGGCGACGGGGGTCCCGGGCCAGGCGGGGGGCGAAGGCCAGGTAGCGCAGGCTCTCCCGGAGATTGCTTCGGGCCCACCGGAGGTACATCCGGGAGAGTCCCCCGTAGGTGGCCGGGACGTGCGTGAGGGCCACCGCGTCGCCCTGGTAGACCGTCCGATAGCCCCGGGACAGCACCGCGTTGGTCTGGGCATGGTCGTCGCCGTTGCGGCACTCCCGCCCCAGGAACCGCTGGTGCCGCCAGGCCCCGAGCCCCGGTCCGATGGCCTCCATGCGCCAGGCCGACAGGGCCCCGGGACAGACCAGCACCCCGCCGATCATCGACTGGTAGGCCCGGATGAAGTCGAATCCATAGCGGTAGCGGACCCCCAGCATCCGCGTCAGGGCGTTCTGCCGGCGGTTCCAGGCCTCGATTCGCCCGGCGACCGCCCCGACCCGGGCATCCCGGACCAGAGGCCCCACGAGGCGCCGGATCGCCTCGGGCTCCACGATGGTGTCCGAGTCCACCGTGACCACGATCGGGGACCGAACCCGCTCGAAGGCCTCCAGGAGGGCGGCTCGCTTGCCCCGATTTTCGGAACAGCCCACCACTTCCACCCGGTCGTCCTCCCGGGCCACGGCCTCCAGGTGTTGCCGGGTGTCGTCCCGGGACCCGTCGTCCACCGCGACCACCCGCAATCGGTCCCGAGGGTAGTGGGAGGCCAGGATGGACCGGAGGCACTCCCCGGCACGGGGCCCCTCCTGATAGGCCGGCACGGCCACCGTCACCGGGGGCAGGGCCTCCGGGTCCACCGGGTCCCCGGGGCGATACAGGGCCCACAGCACGATCCGCCAGACGGTCGAGACCGCAACCACGAGGCCCATCGCCACCGCGGGCCGCACGACCCACCTCCCGAACCACTCCTGCCCGACCAGGGAGAGGCGACCGTCGCCGACCGGAAGATGGAAGGCGACCCAGAGGAGCGCCAGGGCCGCAACCAGCCAGGGAACCAGACCTCGGAACCGGGACCACATCGGGATGGGACTCCAGCAGGACCCGGGAGGGGGCGACGGGGACGTAAGGGGGGCAGCCCTTGGCGGGGGTCCCGTGGTCCCCCCGTCGGGACGCCGGCTACTGGCAACGGCTCGTGACCCCCTGGACCGTGCAGGAATTGCTCAGGCAGTCGGAGTTGCCGCGGCACTCCTTGCCTGACGCGCACTTCTTGCAGGTCGGGCCACCGCAGTCCACGTCGGTCTCATCGACGTTGCGGACACCGTCGGAGCAGTACACCGGCACCGTGGAGCCGGCCAGGAAGCCCACGTCCACGACGCGGTTGACGCCCCCGGTGCGTCCCACCGGCGAGGGCTGGCCGACCGTGTTCAGCACCGCGGTCCCGTCGGGCAGGAAGTACCCGCCGTTCTTGCTGTCATGGCCCGCCGAGGCGAAGTTCAGCACCGCCGTGTCCACCCGGCAGCCGTTGCAGCAGCCGCCGGCGTCGCAACAGAAATGGATCTGGCAGTAGTTGCTGACACAGTCGCTGGGCTCGTCGCAGAACTCGTTGTTGGACAGGTCCGCCTGGCAGATGCTGTTGATCTGGTTCGGCAGGTTCCGGTCCGGGTCGCAGTGGGCATTGGCGTCGCAGGCGTTGTCGTCCTCGACCCCGCCCACGAGGCAGGTCGTCGGGCACTGGGGCGGCGTCTGATCCGCCTGGCCGTTGCAGAAGATCGGCTTGTAGTAGCCGCACTCGTTGGCCGGGTTGTTCAGGTCGTAGACGCAGGCCCGGTCGTCGTCCACGTTGGTGGTCCCGCAGACGAAGGCCCCCGAGCAGACCGGGTCCACCCGGTGCCCCTGGCAGGTCGTGGTGTCGTCGCAGGCCGGAGGATTCGTGTAGCCCGCCGGGCAGTCGCTGGCCTGGGCGCAGCAGTCGCCGTAGTCGCAGCAGAACCCGTTCTGGCAGTGCCCGCCGCCTGGCAGGTAGAGCTTGTTCGCGCAGTCGCTGGCCTCGTCGCAGGGATAGCCGTTCGGGGCATTGCCGATGCAGACCGAGTCGTTGCCCAGTTGCGACGGGGCGCACAGACCCCGGTCCACGGCGTCCTGGTCGCAGGGGTCGCAGCGGGCGATGTCGTCGCACTTGGAGTCGTCCTCCACCCCGTTGGTCAGGCACGAGGTCAGGCACTGGGGCACCCCTGCCTCGAAGGTCCCGCCACCCACCGGGGTCGCCGGGCAGGTGCCAGACAGCGGCAGGCCGCAGTAGACCGGGATGAAGAAGCCGCAATTGTCCGACAGGTTGCCGCCACACGCGCAGTCGTCCCGGACCAGCACCTGGCCGCACTGGTTGTTCGAGCAGACCGGGTCCTTCCGGTAGCCCTCGCAGGAGGTCGCGTCGCTGCACCACGGAGTCGTGTAGTAGGACGACGGGCAGGCCAGGGCCCCGGCCGTGTCGTCCGTGGGGCAGCAGTCGCCGGAGTCGCAGCAGAACCCGTTCTGGCAGTGGTTGCTCACGCAGTCCGAGTTCTCGTTGCAGGTGGATCCGTTGACCCGGTCCAGCTGGCAGGTCATCGTGAAGGGCGGCACGGTCTGGTCCGGGTCCGTGGCCACGGCCGGGTCGCAGTGGGCCTGAGGATCGCAGTCGGCGTCCTGTCCGCAGGATGTCGGGCAGGCGGGCTTCACCTGGGCCCCGGGCACGTAAGGTCCCTCCCCGCCGCAATACTCCGACATGAAGAGCCCGCAGGGGTCCGCCTGGACCGACTCGTCGCAGGCCGTGTCGTCATCGACCCGGGTCTTCACGCAGATGTGGCTCACGCAGTTCGCATCGTAGCGCTGGCCCTGGCACTCGTTGATCCCGCCCACGCTCGGGTTGCAGGCCGCCGCCTCCTTGTACTGGGCGGGGCACACCTGGTCGGCGGAGATCCAGTCCGCGTTGGATCGGATCAGGTAGGGGTTCTCCCCGTCGGGGGGCACCGGCCAGGCGCCACCGGGACAGCAGTCCCCTGCGGCGCAGCAGTAGCCGTTCTGGCAGTGCATCGACAGGCAGTCCAGGTCCTGGGGACCCAGGTCCCCGACGCAGTCGGCGCCGTCCGGCAGCAGGTCCTTGATCCGGATCTCGAACCGGAAGGTTCCGTAGTCGTAGGGCCCGCCTGCGGTATCCACCGCGACGTAGTACACGCCGGGCTGCAACTGCCGGTCGATCACCTCCGGGTCGCCGCCGGCCCCATGGAGCTGCTGGCACTCCAGCGCCCCGGGCCCGCAGGTCCCCGAGTCCTCCTGCTTGAGCACCAGGATCAGGTCCCGGTCCGGCTGGAAGAGGCGGATCGTGACCCGACGTGGCGCCGTGAGCGTGAACTTGTAGAGTCGGTCAGGACCCAGCTGACCGCCGCACCCGCTGTCGGAGACCGCGTTCAGGGAGCACTCGGTCGTCCCGTCCACCGTCACCGTGGGCACCACCGGGTGGGTGCCCAGGTCGATGGCGTCCTCGCACCGGTGGCCCTGGTTCAACGTCGTGCTGTTGCTGCCGCGCACGTAGAGCTTCCAGTCGTGCAGCACGCCGCCGTTGCCGTTGCCGGTGTCGCAGACCCGCAGGTACCAGGTCCCCGAGGCCACCTCCCCCTTCAGGGAGCACATCGGCACGCCGGAGGTCGGGATCCCCGGGTACGGAACCGGGAAGGACAGGTCGAAGGTATTCGCAAAGCCCTGGTTGGCCCCGCCGACGTGGTTCCAGACCCGGTGGGCATAGCCCTGGGGGTCGATCACGTCGATGGTGAGGTCCGCCAGATAGCCGTGGTCCAGCCGGACCTTGGCTTCCACGGAATCGACATAGGAGTAGGCCGTCGAGAGGTTCAGGGCCGAGACCGTGCAGCCGAGGCGCTCGTCGATGGGCAGTTCGACGGGCCCGGAGGCCGCCTGGACGCAGTTCGGGGCGATGCAGGTCGGCACGCAGGACCCGTTCGGGTAGCCCTGGATGCCGTTCTGGCACGAGTCCTCGATGCCGCAGTCGTCGTCGCCGGCGTCGAAGGCGTGCTCGCCGCCGCAGGGCCCGTTGCAGTTCTGCAGCACCGTGTGGACGCAGAAACCCGACGAGCACTTGTCATCGGTGCAGGGATTCGGCTCGTCGGTGCAGACGGTGCCGTCGGGCAGGGGTCCCTTCACGCAGACGTGGCCGCCCCAGCCGACGTTCTGGCAGACACCGTCGTTGCAGTCGTCGGCCACGACCGAGCAGTTCACGTTCTCCTGGAAGTCGCAGACCCCGGCCGTGCACTGGTCGATCGTGCAGCCGGCGCCGTCCTTCTCGCAGATCGTCCCGTCGGCCTTCGGCTGGGGCTGGCAGGCATCCTCGGCCTCGTTGCAGACCCCGGTCTTGCACTCCTCGTCCAGGGCCGAGCAGTCCCGGGCCGTGCCGGGCCGGCAGACGCCCGTCAGGCAGTAGTCCGCGACGGTGCAGTAGGCCCCGTCCTCGCAGGGCATGTAGTTCAGGTCCGTCTGGGTCCGGCAGACCCCGTCGAACGGGTCGCAGACCTTCTTCACGCACTGGACGCCCGTGTCGGGACAGATCACCGGGCCGTCCACGAGTTCGCACAACTTCTGGGCATTGCACCGCCACTGGGTGCCGTTGCACTTGTTGCCGTCGTCCAGGCACTCGGCGTCGTTGCCACCGGGGCAGGAGCAGAGCAACTGGGTCCCGGGCCGGCAGACGCCCGCCTGGCACTGGTCGCCGCCGGTGCAGATCTCCCCGTCATTGCACGCCGCCCCGTCGGGGGCCGTCTCGCGCACGCACTGCCGGAGCGTCTCGCTGCAGACGCCCACCACGCAGGTGCCATCCAGGAAGGAGCAGGACTTCGCGGGCCCGGCGGTGCAGACGCCGCCCTGGCAGGTGTCGTCCTCGGAGCAGAAGAGGCCGTCCTCACAGGCGGTCCCGTTGGGCTGGTTGACCAGTTCGCACTGGCCGTTGGCCGGGTTGCAGACGTTGGCCTGGCAGGGGTCCGACGAGGGCGCACAGGTCACCGTGGTGTGCTCGCAGGTGCCGCCCGTGGAGGGATTCTGGCAGGTGTCAGTGGTGCAGGGATTGCCGTCGTCGCAGTCCGCAGCCTGGAAGCAGTCCGCCGCCTGCATGTAGATCACCATGCCCAGCAGCGACCCCGTGTCGCCGGCGATGTGGTCCGACACGGTCAGGGTCCAGGTCCCGGCCACCGCCAGACGCCGGAAGTCGGCCAGAGAGCCCGGACCGTCCACCGGGTCGAAGTCGTAGACATCGTGGAAGCCCGCCACCGCACCGCCCCGGAGGTTCCGAAGCGTCACACAGACGCCCAGGTGACAGAGTTTCGCCCGGAGGTCGCCCACCGCGGTGTGGTCCGTCCGCAGGCGGACCTTCAACGAGTTCACGTAACCCGGGGCCGAGAGCACCAGGGTCTTCGTGAGCCCGTTGGAGTCGTTGTCGGGGATGGCAGCCGGCAGACCCGCCGTGAGCCGGTAGGGCGTCCCGACCACGGGCGTGCACTGGCAAAGGATCTCCCCGGTCAGGGGGTCCCGGTCGCCCACGGGGTCGCAGGTTGCCGTCTCGGCCTGGTTCAGGCAGGCCTCGTCGGTGGGGCACTCGTCGTGGCGGATGCAGGCGCATCCCGATCCGGAGATGGGCTCGTGGACGCACTCCTGGGTGTTCGGGTCGCAGTAGTCGATCGTGCAGTCCTTGCCGTCGTCGCAGTCCATCTCGGCATAGACGCACTCCTTGCTGCCGTTGCCGTCCTCGTCGTAGCAGGAGACCGCGGCGCAGGGGTCCGGGGGGCACTCGCTGTCGTCCGCGCAGCCCAGGGGGCTGTGAGTCGCGTAGAGGTGGAAGCCCTCCAGCATGCCGTTGTAGATCGCCGGATCCAGGTCCTCGGCGACCAGGGTCCAGGTCCCCTCCATGTGCTTGCCGTTGAAGGCGTTGAGGTCCCCTGCCGCCGGAACGCCCGCGTCATAGGTGAAATAGACGTTTCGCTTGGCGTCAGCGGGGTTCTCCTGCTTGAGCAGCACCTCGTCGCCGCCCGGTCCCAGCAGGCGCAGGCGCACGTCGCCCCGGTAGAGGTGGTTCACCTTCACCTTGACGTGCAGGTCGTCCAGCGAGGCCGGCTTCGTCACGTTGATCGTGCAGAAGGCCGACGTCGGACCGGACCCAAAGAACTTGCCGCAGGTACCGTCCTGGAAGTCGAACCGGTCCTCGTACGGGATATCCACGCAGTAGCCCAGGTCCACCCGGCAGGCCTGGTTCAGCGGGCAGGCCAGAGAGCCGTCGGGCCGGAACTGGTCGTCCTGGCAGGCGATGCACCCGGGACGCGGGGCGTTCACGCACTGGCCCGCGGTGCAGGCGTCGTCGGTGCAGACCTCGTCGTCCTCGCACTGGGCCACCCGGGAGCACCCCGGGTAGCCGTTCTCCAGGAAGTCCAGCAACTTGCCCATCAACTGGACCGTTGTGGCCCCGCCGGGCTGCTCCTCCAGCGCCGCAAAGAGCACCGAGGATCCAATCGTCCGATAGACGTGCCCCAGGGCCGAGATGCCCTCGTAGGAGACCATCGAGGCGAAGGTCGCGGTCCCGGCGTTCCGGAGGATCTCCCGGCCGCCGGCCTCGGGCGTGTGCACCAGACGGTCGTTCCAGGCGTTGAGGCCCGCGGCCTGGCTCAGGTTGAAGTTGTATCCATCCAGGAAGTTGCGGCCGGCCAGGGGCCCGTCCTGCTTCGCGACACCGTCGGCGGTCGCCGTGATCCGGAAGTAGGGGACCAGCACCGGGTCCGTCTTCTGGGCCCAGAAGTACTCGCCGCCCTCCAGGTAGACCCGGCCGCCCCCTTCCAGATAGGCCGCGAGCCGGGCGGCCTCGGAGGCCGAGACCGGGTGATTGTTCCCATAGACGCCCAGCACGCCGATCACGCCGTCGAAGGGCGTCAGGTCCGGCACCATCGAGAGGTCCGGCACGATCTGGGCCTTCCGACCGCTGGCCTGGATTGCATCCCGGATGGCCACCGCGGCCGGATCGGACCGCCCCTGGGGCGCCCAGACCAGGTAGCCGTCGGCCAGGAGCAGGAACGTGTCGAACTTCACCTGCGTCTCGAAGGGGCTGTGGAGCGGCAGCGTCGGGTCGAACTCGTCCTTCACCACCAGGGCCGACTTCCAGGCGCCGGCCGCCGTGTCGGCGCACTGGGGCTTCACATCGATGCCGCAGAAGAAGTAGCCGGGCACCGCCAGGGCCGGCACGCCGCAGACCGCCTGCACGAAGTTCGGGTTGGACTCGCACCCGTTGGCCTGACCCACGTCGGGGGCCGAGAAGATGAAGGACGGGTGATCCATCGGGTCGCCATCGAGGAAGGACCCCGGGAACCCGAAGTAGTTCCAGGTGAAGTAGCGGGCGTCGGGGTCCCACATGCACAGGTAGATCCGGTGCCAGTCGCAGACGCTCGCGGTCAGCAGGGGAATCGGGTCCGGGGCTACCGCCTGGGAGACCAGGGTCGCGTAAAGCTGGTTGCAGGGACGGCCGTCGGTGGGGCACCGATAGACCATCGACTTCACGTACTGGTTCGTCCGTCCCGCCGCCACCTTCACGTCATCAATCTGGAGGTTGTCCATCCGGAAGGTGCTGCCGTCCTCGGTATCCACCATGAAGCCGATCTTCAATGTCGGGCTGAACTTCAGGTTGTCCGGCAGTTCCACCGAGTAGAGGGTGTAGGGGATGTCCTCGTTGGTCCGGGCCTCCCAGAGCACGGTCCCGCCCTGGAAGTCGCTGGTGGTGGTCCCGACCACCTTGAGCGTCACGTAGGCCGAGGGCTGGGAGTGCTTGTAGATCATCCGCCACTGGAGCGTGGTCTTCTTGTAGAAGTTGTAGCCGTCGTTCTGAGAGATCGTCGCGTTGAGGCCCGGGGAGTGCAGCACGCTCTGGACCAGCATCGTGGTCGGGGTCCAGTTGAACCGCACGTAGCGATCCGGCCCGAGGCCCCCGGTGGTCCCGGAGTCGATGGACCAGTGATTCGACGCCGCCGTTCCGTAATCGACGACCTTCCAGCCGATGCCGTCGAAGTCCGAGGCGTCCTCGAAGGGCTGGACGTACGGCAGGTCGATGGAGCAGTTGGGCTTGTAGGGGTGCTGGCACTCGTAGCGGCCGGTGCCGGCATCCAGCACGCACCGCTCGTCGGTGCATGCGTTGTTGTCGTTCGCGTAGGTCTGGCACCAGGCGTTGTCATAGCAGCACTGGGTCGAGTTCCAGAAGAACCGGCAGGAGTTGATCACGCAGCGGTCGTCGGTGCAGGGGTTGTTGTCGTTGCAGTTGGCATCGGTCCGGCAGCAGGTGGGGCTGATCTTCGGGTTGTAGCAGGTGTTGTTCCAGCACTGGTCGTAGGTGCAGGGGTCCCCGTCGTCGCACTCGTCGCCGGTGATGCAGCAGTCCGGCCGGGGCGGGTCGTAGTAGCAGCGGTTGGTGCCCTGGTCGCAGTGGTTCGCCGTGCAGATGTTCTTGTCGTCGCACTGGGCATCGGCCTCGTCCTGATTGCTCGTCTCCGAGTAGCAGCACCCGGGGACGATGTTGTAGGCCGAGTGGACGCACCGGTTGAAGGAGCAGTAGTCGGCGTTGCAGGGGTTCGCGTCGATGCAGTCGGCAGCGGTCGTGCAGCAATCGGGAATCGCCTCGTGGCTGCACGTGTGGGTCCCGACGTCACAGGTGTCCCGCGTGCAGGCCTGACTGTCGTTGCAGTCCTCGTCCACCAGGCAGCACCCGGCCTTCCAGGCGTTCCGGCACTCGCTCTTCTCGCAGAGGTCCCAGGTGCAGGCATTGCCGTCATCGCAGGTCGGGTCCTCGACCTCCTGCCAGACGGAGTTCCGGGCCCCCGGGGTCCCCTTGTCGCCGCCCGGCAGCACCGTGGAGGAGATGCCGAAGTTCAACGCGCTCCAGGAGGCCGGGTTGTTTGGGGACGCAGGGATGGCCAGCGTCGCGTGGGGCAGGTAGGGGTGACGCAACTCGATGGAGTAGCCCGTCGGGGCCGTTCCGGTGTAGACCACCTCGTCGATCAGGGTGTTGCAGGCCGAGTCCTGGCAGAGGCGGATCGCGTCGCCGCCGGTGTTCACCAGGCTGAAGTTCGAGTACTGGTAGTTGCAGGTGACGCCGCCGTTCAGCGAGGGATTGCTCTCCCGGCAGAGGACCGCGTAGCCCAGGGACGGCACCACCACGGAGGCGATGATCTGGTGGCTGTTCGTCCCGTTGTCCTTGAGCCACATGCCCTGCAGGTCGATGGGAGCCCCGGTGGGGTTGTAGACCTCGATCCACTCGCCGTAGTTGTCCGGGACCGAGTTGGGCGGGTTGCCGTTGGGGTCCGGCATGAACTCGGTGATCACGAGGCCGTCGACCGGCTGGGTGCACGCCTTCCGCAGGGCCGAGAGGACCCTCCCCGAGGCATCTCCCTCCGTCGCGCTGGCGGCCTCGGAGGCCGGGGACAGCGCGTCGCCCTCCTCCTCGGCGGGCTGGCACCCCGCCCCGATGAAGAGACCCGCACAGGCCAGGACCCACAATCCCATCTGAGGACGGCGGAGATTCATGTCGCCTCCTTGACTGCGGATGACACCGGAAGTCGCAAACATTTCACACCCCAGCCGGCGCCCGGGCCCCCCCTGGGCACCTACCCCCTGGAAACTCCGGGGGTTATGTTTCTCCACACCCGCTCGATCCGGCGGACACCAAGCCGCCAGGATTCTTTCCAGCATGTTTTGTGCCAGAACCCGGGACGGGGACGAACGGTCTTCTTGGGGGCGGGCACTCCGCGGTCCTCGACCGGGGCAGCCAGGACAGGCCCATGGACGATCCCGCCATGCTATACTCGGGCGCCCTGGACGGGAGGTTCGCCCATGTTCCGGTTCCTCGTTCCCCTGGCGATGCTGACGCTGGCGGCCTGCAGCAAGGCCCCCGCCCCGGTCCGACCCGAGGCCCCCTCGGCCCCCGTCGCCCAGGCGAAGACCGATGCCCCCGAGCCACCGCCTGCGGCGGCCCCCGACGCGGCGCAGGCCCCGGCGGTCCCGGCCCCTCCGGCCGAGGCCGAGGGGGCCCAGGCGCTGGACCGGGACGCCCTGGCCCGATGCTACACCGCGGTCTATTGCGCCCAGAAGAAGGGCGAGATGAGCCGGATCCTGTCGATCTACAAGGAATTCGGCTTCGAGACGCCCCAGGCCTTCACGAAGGCCTGGATCGAGGCGGCGAAGGACACGGAGTGGGTCACCCGGATGGCCTACGACGTCAGCAAGAAGTGTCCGTGATCGCAGCCGGTTCCCTGGCGCTTCCCATCGGTGCGACGAAGAGGCGACCGTTCATCTCGTTGCGGCCGATGTAGAGGTCGCACCCGAAGACCTCCCGCAGCAAGGCCCAACGCATCACGTCGTCCGGGTCCCCGAAGGCCCGGACCCGTCCCCGGTGCAGCAGTGCCACGCGGTCGCAGACCAGCAAGGCCACGTTGAGGTCGTGGATCGCCGCCACCACC
Organism: Deltaproteobacteria bacterium; assembly: GCA_029547805.1. GTDB lineage: Bacteria > Myxococcota_A > UBA9042 > DTJE01 > DTJE01 > JAGOKF01. The sequence goes on along the minus strand of JAKPOP010000014.1, from coordinate 241,499 downwards.
CCCAGGCCCGACTGCCGGGCCAGGCCCAGGACGCCCTCCAGCAGGCGGACCGAGTGGGCGACGTCGAGGTTGGCCGTGGGTTCGTCCAGCAACAGCAGCCGCGGGTCCTGGGCCAGGGCCCGGGCCACCAGCACCCGGCGCTGCTCCCCGGCCGAGAGTTCCTGGAAGGGCCGGTCCGCCAGGTCCGCCACCTCCGCCAGGGACATCGCGTGGTCGATCGCGTCCCGGTCCTGCCGGGACTCGAAGAGGCCCCGCAGGTGCGGGGTCCGGCCCAGGGCCACCAGGTCCCGGACCGTCATGGGAAAGCCCGGCACCACCCACGCGGGCACCAGGGCCACCCGCCGGGCGACCTCCCGACGCCTGGCCCGACCCGGCGCGAGGCCCGCCGCGACGACCTCCCCGACCTCGGGAGCCAGCAGGCCGCAGGCCAGACGCAGCAGGGTGGACTTGCCCACGCCGTTGGGGCCCAGAATCCCGAGGAATTCCCCCGGCTCGCACCGGAGCGAGACCCCCTGCAGGGTGGCGGCGACCGCCCCGGGCCAGCGGAACGTGACGCTGCGCATCTCCAGCGCGGGCCCCTGGGCAGCCGGATCGGGCTTCACGGGACCTCCTCGGTGCGATGCAGCAGCCAGACGAAGGCGGGACCACCCACGAGGGCCGTCAGGACCCCCACGGGGGACTCGGTATGGAAGACCGGGAAGAGGGCCCGGACCCCCCAGTCGGCCAGGACCAGGAAGGCGGCGCCTGCGCAGGCGCAGGCCGGCAGGGTCCAGCGGTGGTCCGACCCGATCACCCGCCGGACGGCGTGGGGCACGATGAGCCCCACAAAGCCGATCAGGCCCGAAACCGAAACCGCCGTGGCCACCAGCAGCGAACCGGCCAGGAAGACCTGCCGGGTCGTGCGGACCGGGTCGACGCCCAGCACCGAGGCCCCCTCGGCGCCCAGGGTCAGGGCGTTGAGGGCCGGGGCCAGCCGGTACAGCCACAGAAATGCCAGGGCCACCAACCCGAAGACGACCCCGAGGGTGGACGGCTCCCGGACGTCCGTCGAGAGGGTGCCCATCAACCACAGGAGCATCTCCTGGGCCTTCTCGGCCCGGACCACCGTCTTGAGAAACATCACCGCCGCCGAGGCCACGGCATTGAGCACCACCCCCACCAGCAGGAAGTGGTAGGCCCGGAGGGTCCCCCGGCGGCCTCGGGACAGGGTCCAGTTCAAGGCGATGGCCAGCAGGCCCCCGGCGAAGGCCCCCAGGGAGACCGTCGCCTGACCCCCGGCGGCGATCAGCGGCACCGCCAGGACCACGGCCCCCCCGAGGGCCGCACCGCCGGCGACCCCGATCACGTAGGGGTCGGCGAGGGGGTTCGCGAGCACGGCCTGGAAGACGAGGCCCGACACCGAGAGGGCCGCCCCGACCATCGCCCCCAGGAGGGACCGGGGAATCCGCTCCCGAAGCAGGATCAGGCGATCGATGGACCCGGGGTCGTTCCAGGCGGCCCCGACGTCCAGCGCCGTGGCCCCGACGACCCACGACAGGACCAGGAAGACCCCCAGCAGGACCGCCGAGACGCCCAGGAAGACCGGGGGGGACCACCGTCGCCTCATCGGGAGTCCCCCCGGACCCCCGGACGGCCCTCCCACCGGCGGCCAATCTCCCGAACCAGGGCCGCCGCCGCTGCCGGAAAGCCAGGCCCCGGGCGCAGGATTCCCCGATCCGGGATCGGGACCACCGGGGTCCCCGGCAGCCCGAGGTCCTCGGGGCCCCCGGCGGCGTCCTCCTCCGCCACCGCGTCCACGACCAGGTCCGGCCGGGCCCGCAGGACCTCCTCCCGGGACCAGATGGGCCAGGCCAGGGGTCCCGGGACGACGTTCTCGAGGCCCAGGTGCCGCACCAGGGCCCCCAGCAACGACTCCTCCCCGGCAACCACCAGGGGGGCCCGACCCACCACGACCAGGACTCGAAGGGGCGGGTCCCGGCGCAGGGCGTCCCGGAGGGCGTCCCACTCCTGTCGCCAGGTCCGGCAGAGGGCCTCGGCCTCGGCCTGAAGCCCCAGGGCCTTCCCGAGGGCCCGGATGCCCGGCTCCACGTCCCCGGCCCCCTCGAAGGTCAACGCCAGGCGCCCCACGCCTGCCCGATCCAGGAGGTCCGCCAGGGGACCCCGGAGCACCGTCGGAGACCCCACCACCAGGTCCGGACGCAGGTCCAGCACCGCCTCGGCCGAGACGTCCAGGATGCCCCCCACCCGGGGCAGACCGAGGGCCTCTTGAGGCCGGTCGCAGTAGCGGGTGACCCCGACGACCCGGTCCCCGGCCCCGAGGGCGAAGAGGATCTCGGTGGCGTTCGGAAGCAGGCTCACGATGCGGCGGGCTGGCCCGTCGGGCGCCGGCCCCGGGGAGGTCTTTTCCCCGGGACACCCCAGGAGCCCCAGGCAGATCGCCAGCGAGAGCATCCGGGACCGGCAGGCCGGCAGTGACCTCTGGTCGCCCCTCAAGTGCAGGACCCGGCCCTCCAGGAGATGTTCAGGCACTTCTGGGGGAAGCAGGAGGAGGGATAGGTGATGCCGTCCTCCCCGCAGACCGGGCCATTGGGGTCGTTCGGATTCTCGTAGGTGCCGCAGATGGTCGTGCAGGCACCACACTGGCCCGGGGTCCCGCCGGTACCCCCGAGGCAGGTCTTGTGGCAGTCGCTCTGGTAGGTCTGGGGCGTCCCCGCCGGCGAGGTGGCACAGACCGGGTGATATTCGGCGGGGCAGGTCTCGCACAGGCGGGTGCAGGCCCCGGCGTGGTACTGGCCCCCGGCCTTGCAGGTCGCCCAGCAGAGATTGGGCCAGGTCTTCCCGTCCAGCCCGCAGACCTGGGGGCCCGCGTCGCCGCAGGGCTGCTTCCCCTGGCAGAGCAGCACGCAGAGGTTCGGGTAGGCCTTGCCGTCGTTGGCGCAGGTCTCCACCAGCGGGTCCCCCTCGCACTCGGGACAGCAGGGGCCTGCATACTGGACCTGCCGGGCCTTCGTGCCGCACTGGGTCGCCGCGCAGGGGCTGCCGTAGGTCACGTTGTCGTCGCCGCAGACCGGGTCGCAGGCCACGGGGCATGACGGGCAGAAGTCGCGGCCCACGCAGGCCCCCAGGCAGGTCCGGGTCACGCCGGCCTCCGAGGGGCAGTTCACCAGTTCGCACTGGTTCCGGTAGGTCTTGCCGTCGCTGCCGCAGACCGGGTTCTGGGTCAGGCCCAGGCAGGCCTCGCAGGCCGGGGCCACGCACCCCCCGAAGTTCAGCAGGTTTTCCGCGTAGTCCGGGTAGCAGCCGAAGTCGGCCTTCATCGCGCAGAGGTCCGCGTACTCGGTCGGGACGCCCCCCTTGTCCGCACAGACCCTGCCGCAGGCGGGATAGGTCAGGAGGTCGCACTCGTCCTGGAGCCGGCAGGGGCACTCGCTGCACGACCCCTTCCAGGAGATGTAGTTCGGGGCCGGGACGTCCACGCAGTCCTGCTTCGTGCCGGTGCATCCGACGCAGTCGGGCCCCGGGGCGCAGAGGGCGCACCTGGCGCAGCGGTCGTTCTTGAACTCGACCTTCTGCTGGCCGTCGAGCCAGCAGACCGGCTCCTGGATGGTCTCGTCGCAGGGGCAGAGGGGCGGGATGGTCGTGTCCTCGACGTCCTGGGGCGGCTGGACCTGATCCTGGCCCCCCTGGTCCACCGGGCCGATGCCCTCGTCCAGCGCGAGGTCCTGGCCCGGGTCCTCCCCGAGGTCCCGCACCGAACCGTCATCCGGATTTCCCGGATCCACCGGGACCTCGTCCAGGAGTGGAACGTCCTGGATGTCCCCGGGACCCTCGTCGGGAATTCCGACATCCCGATTGCCACCCCCACCGCCACAGGCCAGGGCCAGGGCAAGCATCCCGGTCCACAGTCCGTTCCGCATCGGATCCTCCCGCCAGACACACGAACCTACTGTAAGACAATCGGGACCGTCAGGGCAAGAAGACCCGGATCGAGGACTCGATGACGTAGTCCGAGGCGTGCTTCACGTCGTGGGAATAGCCCACGTCCACTCCAACATAGCGGCTGATGTAGCCCAGACCCCCGGAGATTCGATACTGGTCGTGGGCCAGATTGCTGACCCGGTCCCAGTGGAACCCGACCCGGAGGGCGATGGTCTGGGCCAGCACCACCTCGAGTCCCGTCATCGGACTCACGGTCGCCTTGTTGTCCCCCTTGCTCTGGAGGTCGATGTCCACGTCCACGCCCCAGTGGAGGATCGAGTACTGCAACCCGACCCCGATCCCGACGGTCCGAGGCCCGAAGAAGATCCGATCCTGGGCCTGGGGCGCCTTGGCCACGGGCATCTTGAGGATGTTCTGGGCCGAGATGCCGATGAAGATCAGGTCGTTGACGCCCAGCAGGACCCCCAGGTCCAGCGTCGGGGCCCACTTGTTCATGTCGTAGGTGGTCCCGGGCCCGTTGCGCTCGACCTTCATGTACCGGAAGCCCCCGCCATAGCAGAAGAGAATCCCCTTTCCCCGGACCACGGAACTGACCCCGAACCGGAGGTCGTGGGTCTGGGTCGTGAAGTCTCCCTTCCTCCGGTGGGCATAGGTGTACCCGGCCCCGCCGGCGACGTCGGGGTTGGTCTTGCTGTCCACGAAGGAGAGGTGGGCATTGTGGGCCCCGCCCCAGGACCGCCAGCCGTAGCCGATGTCGATGGTGTAGGACATGACCTGGGACATCGCTGCCGGATTGAAGTAGAGCCCGGAGGTTCCGAAGCCCAGGGACCGCACTGCGTCGGACATCCCCAGGGCCCGGGCCGGCGCCCCGTCCTCCCGGGCCCGGGCCGGCACGGCCGTCGCCAGCAGGGTGGCCAGGACCAGGACCCAACGACTCGCCGGCATGGAGGCCTCCTGCCGGGAGCCTAGGGCGAGGCCCCCGGCCTGTCAAGAAAGTCGCGGGTCCGGCGGGCCACCGCCCCCGCCAGGGACCTCGGGGGCCCCCGTCCTGCCGGACTCCCGGGGTTTCATGGCATCATCGGTTCCGGGACGGAGGCCCCCGGTCATGAACGCCCTGTCGCGTCCGCTGAGCCTGCCCGTGTGGCTGCTGGCCTGGGTGGCCCTGGGCGTCGCCTGGTGGACCTGGCGTCTGGAACCGGCCGTCCGTCCCCAGGTGGACAACGACGTCCAGTGCTATGCCGAGGCGGCCCGGGCGATCCGGGAGGGGCGAAGCCCCTACCAGGAGGGGGAGCGGTGCTACCTCTACCCGCCGGCACTGGCCCTGGGCCTCTCGCTGCTGCCGGACCCGGCCCCGCTGGATCGGGCCCGCCTGGCCTTCTGGCTCAACACCGCCGCGTCCCTCGGAGTGGTCGTCACGCTGCCCCTGGCCGCGGGACTGGGGCGTCAGCCCCTGGGGCTGCTGTCGGCCTTCTGGCTGTTCTCGCCGGTGACCCTGGGGTCCATCGGCACCGGCAACATCGCCATCTGGGTCGCCTGGCTGCCGCTGCTGGCCCTGATCGGCCTGCGCCGCGCCCCGATCCCGGCAGGGTTGCTGCTGGGCGCCGCGACCCTCCTGAAGACGATGCCGGGGATCTATCTGGTCTTCCTGGTCGCAGCGGCCCTCCGGCACCGGGAGTCCTCCCTGGCCCGGGCAGCGATGGCGGGCCTCCTGGTGGCCGCCGGGAGCCTGCTGCTCCCCCACACGGAGGAATTCCTCCGCCTCTCGGGGGGCCAGGTGGACCTCCATGCCCGGGAGGTCCGGAACTTCTCCCTCGTCTCTCTGGCCTGGTGGACCTTCGGCGGGGAGCCCCCCTCCCCATGGCCGGCGCTGGCGGCGGGAATTCTCGCCGCCTGGATGCTGGGGTGGCGACGCCGGCCGGGGACGCGGCGGGACCCGGTGCCCGAGTGGGCGCTGCTGGGGACCCTCGTCCATGCCTGCGCCCCCATCGCCTGGACGATGTCCTTTCCCCAGGTCTTCCTGGCCGGGATGCTGCTGGTCCGGCAGGGCGCCCAGGGGGCCTTCGTCGCCGGGAGAGGGCCTTCCGCCGCGGCGATCCACTGGGGAACCACGGCCCTGGTGGCGGGGGTCTCGGCATTCCCGGCCCTCTTCTGGACACCGCGATGGCCGTTCCTGGCCCTGGTCCCGACCCTGGTCCCGCTGGCGGCGGTCCTTCTGGTCGTGCGCCAGAACGAGATGCCACCTCCACGGTGAGCGCAGGAACGCAGGGGGTCCGACCTCCGATCCCCGAACTGTGGCACAATGCCGCCGTGCTGGTGGCGGAGGGCTCCCCGATGGACCGGACGATCATCGTCATCCCGACCTACAACGAGGCCGAGAACGTCCCCCTGCTGATCCCGGAGGTCCGCCGGGTGGTCCCGGAGGCGGAGGTCCTGGTCGTGGACGACCACAGCCCCGACGGCACCGGGGCCCTGGTGGAGCGGATGGCCGCGACGGACCCCGCGATCCACCTGCTGGCCCGGGAAGGCAAGGAGGGCCTGGGGCGGGCCTACGTCGCGGGCTTCACCTGGTGCCTGGACCGGGGATTCGAGGTGATCGTCCAGATGGACTGCGATTTCAGCCACCAGCCCCGACTGCTCCCGTCGCTGCTGGCGGCCCTGGAACAGGCGGACCTGGTCATCGGCAGCCGCTACGTGAAGGGCGGCGAGACCGAGTCCTGGCCCTGGAAGCGGCGACTCCTGAGCCAGGGAGGCAACCTCTATGCCCGGACGATCCTCGGCATGCAGGTCCGGGACCTGACGGGCGGTTTCAAGGCCTGGCGCCGCCAGACCCTGCTGGACATCGACCTCCGCAAGGTCCGGGCCACGGGCTACGCCTTCCAGATGGAGATGAACTACCGGGCCCACCGGGCCGGCAAGCGCATCGTCGAGGTGCCCATCACCTTCCCGGACCGGACCCGCGGCGAGTCCAAGCTGGCCGGCGGGATCTTCTGGGAGTCCCTGAAGATGCCCTGGCGGCTCCGGCGCTGGGTCCGGGAGTCCTCCCCCGAGTGAGGACGCCAGGTCCCGGCCGCCCGGACGGACCGCTCACGCGTGGCAGCCGGATGACGGGGCGCGAAGCCCTCCGGAAGCGGGCGAACCGCTACCGTGCGCGGCGTGCGGAGACGGGCGGATCCCCTCCCCCTGCCAGGGGATTCACAGCAGCAGCAGTTCCTGCTGGGCCGGGCCCGTGACCTCCACCTGCCCGTCGGGGCGGATGAAGACGTCCACCTCGGTCCGGACCGCCATGCGGCCCGGCAGGTAGATCCCCGGTTCGACACTGAAGCAGATCCCCGGGACCAGCCGCCGCAGGTCCCGGGTCTCCAGGCCGTCGAGGTTCGCTCCGTTGCCATGCACGGCGGTGCCGATGGAGTGCCCCGTCCGATGGATGAAGAAGTCGCCGTAGCCCGCCTCCCGGACCACCGCCCGACAGGCCTCGTCGGCCTCGTAGCCCCGGCACTCCTGTCCCTGGCCCAGGCGGTCCCGGATGAAGGCGATGCAGGCGTCCCGGGCCCGGCGCACCACGTCGAAGATCCGGACGTACTCCTCCGGGGGGCGGTCTCCGACAACGCCGCACCAGGTGATGTCGTGCCAGATGCTCCCGGGGGCCCGATCCCGAGCCCAGAGGTCGATCAGCACGGTGTCTCCGGGACGGATGGGCCGGGCATTCTCGGGCGTCGGCTCGAAGTGGGGGTCGGCCGGGTGGTCGTTGACCCCGACGATGGGCCGCTCCCCCTCGCAGGTGAGGCCGAGGTCCTCGAAGCGCTGCACGATGAAGCACTGCACCTCGTATTCCGTGACCGGGTTCCCGCTGGCCCGGGACTCCCGGATCCGCTGGAAGGCCTCGTCCTTGACCCGGTGCACCCGCTCCCCGGCCGAGAGGTGGCTCCGGTAGCCCTCCTCGTCGAGCACCGCCTCGAAGACCTGGACCAGGTCCGCCGAGGAGACGACCTCGGCCCCCGCCGACCGCACCAGGTCCACCATCCCGCCGTCCACGGTGCTGACGTAGGGAATGGCGTGGTCCGGCGACCACTGCATCGCCACGCGACGCCCCTGGAGCAGCCCGGCCAACGCCCCCTGCAACTCCTGGAACGACAGGTAGAACCGCTTCTGCCCCGGAATCTCGTCCAGTCGAGACGGCTCGACGCGACTCACCAGGCGGACCGGTTCTCCCTGGGCCGGTACCCAGTAGAACCACCGCCGGGAGGTGAACTTCCCCCCATCCATGCCCAGGATCCGGTAGGCCAGGGGGTCCCGGTTGTGGAAATCGCAGAACAGCCACCCGTCGAACCCCGCCTCCCGAATCGCCCGCTGCAGCCTCTGAATCTCCATCACGTCCCTCCCTGCGCGGCCCCTCCGGGTTCGGTCCCCTCGGGGCGCTCCTCCTCGATCATCAACCGAAGCAGGACCCGGGCATCGCCCAGGATGTTCGGCAGCCAGCAATACTCGTTGGGCTGGTGGGCCGTTCCGTCCTGCCGGGCCCAGACCACCGCGGGCCAGCCTCCCCGGCGAACCCGGGTGGCCAACGTCCCGCCCCCGATGCCCCGAGGCCGCGCCTCCACGCCATACACCTGCCGCACGGCCCGGGCCAGGAGCCGCACCAGGGGATGGGACGAGGGGGTGGGCGGTGCCGGGTCCTCCCGGACCAGGGGATCGACCTGGATGGCCACCCGGTGGGTCCGGCCGACCTCGGTGGCAATCTCCCGGATGGCCGTCAGCACGTCGTCCAGACGCACCGTGGGAAGCACCCGGACATCCAGGTGGAAGACGTCCTCCCCGGGCACCGTGTGCAGGTCCCCCGGGGACTCCAGATGCCGGGTCGGCTCGAAGGTGCAGTGGGACGGCAGGAACAGGGGGTCCCGGTCCGGAAACCGGTGAGCCAGGGCCTCCAGGGCCACCAGCAGGTGGGCCCCGGCCGCCAGGGCGTTTCGCCCCGTGATCGGCACCGCCGCCGAGGCCCCGTGGCCCAGCACCCGGAGGCGCACCCCCAGGACCCCCTTCTCGGCCACCCCGATCACCCCCCCTTCCTCGTCCCCGGCATCGGGAAGCAGGAATGCGTCCCCCGGACCGAAGGGAACCGGCCGCTGTCGCAGGACCAGGTCCAGGCCCCAGGGCCCTCCGGTCTCCTCGTCGGCCACCAGGGCCAGGCCCACGTCCCGGGGCAGGGGAATCCCGGTCTGGACCAGGGCCCGGAGTGCCAGCAGCACCGAGATGATCCCCTGGTGGTTGTCCTCGACCCCCCGTCCCACCAGCTTGTCCCCCTCCCGACGCAGCCGGAAGGGGTCCCCGCGCCAGGCCTCCGGATCCCCCGCCGGGGCGACATCCAGGTGACAGAGGAACCAGAGACATCGGTCCGATGCCGTTCCGGCCCTGCGGACCAGGAGGTTCGGCCGCTCCATCCCCCCGTCGCTCCCCGAGACCCGAGCCACCGGTCCCAGGCCCTCCGCCTCGATCCATTGCCGGAGGAAATCGGCCTTTGCCGATTCCCCGGGGCCTCCCAGGGCCGGGGCGACGGCGTTGCGACGCACCAGTTCCTCCTGGAGGGCCACCGCGAGGTCCCCGGACCCCTCCAGGAGTTCGTCGGCGGTCCCCAGGGGGGTCCGGGAGCGTGCATGCCGTCGGGTTCCCCATGCCATCGAGGGTGCTGCTCCGGAAGAGACTGGAGACGATCATGCCAGAGGGCCGGGGGAGTGCCCAGTCTTCGGAGACCCGGCCCGGTCTGCCAGGTCTTCCAGAAAGGCCCGGAGCCGATCGGCCGATCCCCCGGACCCGTCGGGGGATCGGCCCTCGTAGAGGAGGTCCTCCCCCCGGCGGACGACCGTCTCGGCGGGGGCCAGGCCGGGCGGGGCCGGCAGGGGACCCGGGGGAACGCCCCGGACCTGGACCCGGATCCCGTAGCCCGGAGGCCAGAGGACGGGCCTGGAGGTGACCCGGACCCACAGGCCCCGGAAGGTCCCCGTCGCCTCCCCCGATTCCAGCACCGTGGCCGGCGGACGCACCTCCAGCCCCAGGGACGCAAGGCCCGCGATGGCCCGGATCCAGGGATCGCGTCGGCCGAAGGCAACCCCGTGCCAGTGGGTCCCCGGGGGAGGAATCACCTCGCAGGCGACCGGGATGAGCCAGAAGGCCGCCAGCAGGACCCCGAAGAGGTCCAGGATCGGGACGATGGCCAGGAAGGACATCGATGTGTTCCGCTCGACCTGCAACAGCATCGGGATGAAGGAGAGCCCCTGGGCCAGGGCCAGGGCGGCCCCGTACGGGGCAAAGGCGAGGCCCCAGCGGGCGAACCCCACCAGCGCCAGCAGGGCCAGCAGACCCGGGGTCAGGATCCAGACGTTCTGCTGGAGTCCCATGTGCACCGGGGACTCCTCGACCCAGGAGTAGCCCCAGTCCTGGCCCAGGCTCCAGAGGATGCCCACCTCGATGGCCAGGGCCGCCACCAGCAGCAGGCGTCGCAGCGACGGCGTCTGCAGGCCCCCCAGGAGCCCTCCCAGGCCCAGGGCCAGCACCACCAGTCCCCCCAGGAACTCCACCACCGCCTCCCGAGAGACGTGCGTCTCACCACACGCCGGTCCGGAGATACTCATCGATGGACCGGGCCGCCTTGCGCCCCTCCCCCATGGCCAGAATCACCGTTGCGGCCCCCAGCACGATGTCCCCGCCGGCCCAGACCCCCCGCATCGAGGTCTTGCCGGTGGCCGGGTCCGCCAGGATGTTCCCCCAGCGGTTCACCTGAATGTCGGGAGTCGACCGGGGAATCAGGGGATTCGGCCCATTGCCGATGGCCACCACGACCACGTCGGCAGGAATCTCGAACTCGCTGCCGGCGACCGGCACCGGCCGCCGACGTCCGCTCTGGTCCGGCTCCCCCAGTTCCATCCGGAGGCACCGCACCGCCCGGACCCAGCCCTGGTCGTCGCCCAGGATCTCGATGGCGTCCTGCAACAGCCGGAACTCGACCCCCTCCTCCTTCGCATGGTGGATCTCCTCAATCCGGGCTGGCATCTCCACCTCGGACCGCCGATAGAGGATCGTCGAGGTCTCGGCCCCCAGGCGGAGGGCCGTTCGGGCGGCGTCCATCGCCACGTTGCCTCCCCCGAAGGTCACCACGTGCCGTCCCCGGAGGATCGGCGTCGGGCTCGTCTCCGGGAAGCCGTAGGCGTTCATCAGGTTGGCCCGGGTCAGGTACTCATTGGCCGAATACACCCCGAGGAGGTTCTCCCCCGGGATCTTCTTGAACATCGGGAGCCCCGCACCGGTCGCCACGAAGATTGCCTCGTACCCCTCCTGGAAGAGGTCCGGAATCGACACGCTCTTGCCCACGGCGACGTTGCACTCCAGCCGGACGCCCCGGCGGACGAGGTGCTGGACCTCCTGGTCCACGATGGCCTTGGGAAGCCGGAACTCGGGGATGCCATAGACCAGCACGCCCCCGGGGCGATGGAGGGCCTCGAAGATCGTGACCTCGTGCCCCAGGACGATCAGGTCGCCGGCGGCGGTGAGCCCTGCAGGTCCCGACCCCACGATGGCCACCCGGTGACCGGTCGGGGGCGCCGTGACCGGCTCGGGGTCCGGGTGGTGCTCCCGTTCCCAGTCCGCCACGAAGCGCTCCAGTTTGCCGATCTGGACCGCCCGGGCCGGGTCCTTGTGGGCCTTCGCCACCATGCAGACCTTCTGGCACTGGTCCTCCTGGGGACAGACCCGACCGCAGATGGCCGGCAGGCAGTTGGTCCGGAGGATGCGCTGGGCCGCGTCGTGGAATCGCCCCTGGGCCACCTCGGCGATGAACCCGGGGATGTCCACCGAGACGGGGCAGCCCTGGACGCAGGGGTGGTTCTTGCAGAGCAGGCAGCGCCTCGCCTCGGCCATTGCCTGATCCGCCGTATAGCCCAGGGGCACCTCCCGGATGTTGCGGCGCCGAACCTCGGGGGGCTGCTCCTCCATCGGGACCGGGGGAATGGCCAGGCGCTCCTTGTTGGACAGGTCAGCCATGGCGGGCCTCCTCGATGCGAGCCTCCAGCCGGCAGCGGTGCTTCTCCTGGAATGCCCGGAACGACTGCTGCTCCATCTCCCGGTAGGTCCGGTTCCGCCGGTTCATCTCGTCGAAGTCCACCTGGTGCCCGTCGAACTCCGGCCCATCCACGCAGACGAACCGAGGCTCCCCCCCGACGGTGACCCGGCACCCGCCGCACATCCCGGTCCCGTCCACCATGATCGTGTTGAGGCTCACCAGGGTCCGGACCCCGAACGGTCGGGTGACCTCCGAGACGGCCTGCATCATCACCGGCGGACCAATGGCCACGACCAGGTCGGCGGGCTCCCGGGCCTCCAGCATCTCCCGGAGGGCATCGGTGACGAAGCCCCGCTTCCCGTAGGACCCGTCGTCGGTCATCACCCGGACCTCGTCGCTGGTCGCCCGCATCTCCTCTTCCAGGATCAGCAGGTCCCGGCGCCGGGCCCCGAGGATCGACACGACCCGATTTCCCACGGCCTTCATCGCCCGGGCGATGGGCCAGGCGGGGGCGATTCCGATGCCGCCTCCGACCATCACCACGGTCCCGTAGCGATCGATGTGCGTGGGCTGCCCCAGGGGCCCCGCGATGTCCGCCAGCGCATCCCCTGGCCCGAGCAGGCTCATCGCCGCGGTGGTGGTCCCCACGACCTGGTAGATCAGGGTCACGGTGCCTCGGTTCGGGTCCCCGTCGGCGATGGTCAGGGGAATCCGCTCCCCATCGGGGGTCGGACGGACGATCACGAACTGACCCGCCCGGCGATTCCGGGCAACCCGAGGGGCCTCGACCACCATGCGATAGACGTCGGGAGCCACCAGCCGGTTCTCGAGGATCTGGGCCACGGGACCCCTCCCTTTCGAGGCGAGGGGATTCTGCCCGTCCTCCGGTCCCGGTTCAAGACGAAAATGATTGCGGTGGCTTCGGGGGGCGGGTTCCCCGGATGACGGGAACTGCCGTTGCGAAATCGTCAATCGGCCGCCGGGGTCTCCTTCTTCGAGGGCCGGAGGCGCTGCATGAGGGCCTCCTCCCGAGCCCGGGCCTCGTCCCGGATCATCGCCTGGAGGGCGTCCTTTTCCACCAGGCGGCCCGATGCGGCGGCCTTCGCCCGCAGGCCATCCACGAAGGCCCGCCAGGCACCCTGGCGCTTCACCGGCAGCCATTCCTGCCGTGCCTTCTCGATCTCCTCCGCCGAGGGCTCCCCGGCGGCCTTCGCCTCTTTGAGGCGCACGACCACCCGACGACCGCCGTCCAGCGTGAAGACCTGGTCCGCCAGGGGCTTCTCGGGCGTCAGGGCCTGGACGGCCTGGACCAGCGCCTCGGACTCCCCGAGACCCGGAATGGCCTTGGGATTGGCCGAGACCAGGCCCTGCAACGACGTCGGAAGGCCCGGCACCGCCCCGGTCTCCCCCAGTTGGACCGGGTGGGCCGGGGCAAAGGGAGCGTTCACTTCGGTCGCCGCCTCGGCCAGGGGCGCCAGGGGCTGCTTCTTCGCCGCCTCCAGCATCCGGGTGGCGATCTCCTCCATCCGGGCCTGGGCCCGCTCCTCGGCGGCGAGCCGGGCGGCGATCTCCTCCCGGACCTCCTCGTAGGGGCGATCCCGGGCCGGCTGGATGCCCTGGAGCAGCACCAGGTAGAACCCGTTGTCCCCTTCCAGGACCCCCGATGCGGTCCGGGGCTGCAGGCGCGCCAGGGCCTCCGCCACCGACTGGTCGGTCAGGGCCGCCACCGACTGTGCCGGGAGGGCCGCCTCGACCCGCCCGCCCCGTTCCCGGGTCATCGCGTCGTCGGAGAACTGGCGCGCCTGGTCCGCAAAGGCCTGCACCAATGCGTCACCCGAGAGACCCTGGATCCGCTTCTCGATCTCCCGGGCCCGGGCCTGGGCCTCCGACCGGGCCTTCTCCAGATTCCCCCGCTGATCGGGGTCCTCGACCATCCCCATCACCCGCCGGGACGGCGCCGAGACCCGGATCAGGTGAAAATCGTAGGCCTCGGCCTGCCGGAACTCGGCCCGGTGTTCCTCGAAATAGGACTTCACCCGGTCCTCGTGGGCGGCCAGCCATGCCGCGGTCTCCTGGGGCGATGGCTTGAGGGCCTCGGCAAGGGCCTGGGGATCGACCTCCAGGAACTCGTAGGACCGGCTTTCCTGGCGACGAGCGGCCAGGTAGCGGGCCTCCCGGTCCGACACGGCGACCCCGGCGGTGACCAGGTCGATCATCTTCTCCCGGAGGATCTCCCGCCCGACGAACTCCTCGAACCGTCCCAGGGAGGTCCGCAGGGAATAGCGCACGTAGTTCTCGTAGGACTTCTTCCGGAACTGCCCGGTGGAGGGGTCGGTGAACTCCGCGAGGATCCGGGTGCGGATCTCCTCGGGGGTGGCCCGGAGTCCCAGGCGCTCGGCCTCCTGGCTCACCAGCAGGGTCTCGAAGAGGTCATCGGCCACCTTGCGGCTCTTGAGGTCCGGGACCTGCCGGGGGTCTGGCTGGTAGAGGCGATACCGGTCATCCCCCCGGAGACGGAAGAACCGGGTCGTGCGGTAGAGCATCTCCGCCTGGAATGTCCGGGGGTCGAACCCCATCGCCGGCGGCGGCGGGTCGGCCGAGAGGGCCAGCGCCATCGCCATGAGCGACCCGTCCACGACCTGATCCCCCACCTGGGCCAGCGTCGACTGGGAGACCCGGGATCCACCGCCGCCGCAGCCCACGTCAACGCTGCTCATGTTGAAGGTGAACACGAAGACGACGATGATGATCCCGAACAGGACATAGATGATCACCGACCGGGACTGTTTCCGAAGTTCTGCCAGCATCCCCCGACTCCCCGGGCTCCAGAGGCCGGCGGATGGTACAGCACTTGTCAAGGGTTCGCAATGATCGGGGACCCGTTCGGACCCGGGACGGGTCCATTGCTCCGGCCGGCGGGGAATCGGGTAAGATGCGCCGGCCCGGGACGGGTTCCCGGATTCTCAGGGAACGGCTGGAGGCGGACCAGATGGACGACCGCGGAACGGTGGAGGAGGCCCTGGAGGCCTTCCGCCTCGGACGGATGGTGATCCTGGTGGACGACGAGGATCGGGAGAACGAGGGGGACCTGGCCCTCGCGGCCGAGAAGGTGACCCCCGAGGCCATCAACGAGATGACCAAGATCGCGAGCGGGCTGGTCTGCGTCGCCCTGAGCCACGACCGGGTGGACCGGCTTGGCCTGCCGATGATGACCCCCCGGAACACCGGCCACTTCGGCCATGCCTTCACCGTGTCGGTGGACGCCCGGGAGGGGACCACGACGGGGATCTCGGCCTTCGACCGGGCCCGCACGGTCCAGGTACTCCTCCGGGAGGACGCCACGCTGCACGACTTCGTGGTGCCGGGACACGTGTTCCCCCTCCGGGCGGTTCCTGGAGGCGTCCTGCGGCGGGCGGGACAGACCGAGGCGGCGGTGGACCTGGCCCGGATGGCCGGATTGCAGCCTGCGGCGGTGATCTGCCAGGTCCTCGACGACTCGGGAGAGGCGGCCCGACTGCCGGCCCTGCGGGAACTGGGCCGGCAGCGGGGCATCCCGGTCATCACCGTGGCGGACGTGATCGCCTGGCGGTATCGCACCGAGTTGCTGGTGCGGTCCGTGGGGCGCTCCCCGGTGACGACCCCGGAGGGGGAGTTCGATTGCGTGGTCTACGAGGACGTCCTCACGGGAACCGCGCATCTGGCCCTGGTCCGGGGCCCCCTCTCCCCGGATCGGGACGTCCTGGTCCGGGTCCACAGCGAGTGCCTGACCGGGGACGTCTTCCACTCCCGGCGGTGCGACTGCGGACCCCAACTGCACGCGGCCCTGGGGCGCATCGGGCAGGAGGGCGGCGTGCTGCTCTACCTGCGGCAGGAGGGCCGAGGCATCGGGATCCTGAACAAGGTCCGGGCCTATGCCCTCCAGGACGGGGGCCTGGACACCGTCGAGGCGAACCTCCGGCTGGGCCTCGGGGAGGACCTCCGGGACTACGGCATCGGGGCCCAGATCCTGGCCCACCTGGGCGTGCGTCGGATGCGCCTGCTGACCAACAATCCGAAGAAGATCGTCGGGATCTCCGGGTACGGGATCGAGGTCACCGAGCGGGTACCCCTGGTCCTGCCGCCGCGCCACGACAAGGAGCGCACCTACCTCCGGTCCAAGCGGGACCGCATGGGCCACCTGCTGGACGACGTCTAGGAAGGCAGGACTTCCGGGTTCCAACAGGACATCAGGGTTGCCAGTAGGACATCAGCAGCAGGACGCGAGGCCGGGGTAGACCGGGGCGACTAGAGGCATCACGGGAATCCGCCGCCGCCCAACAGGCCGCCCAGCAGGTCCATGATGTCGAAGCAGAGGTTTGCTGGCAGATTGGACGGGGGCTGGCCGCCGGGGCAGATCATGTCGCTGAGGATCGGGATTGCGCAGATGGCCGCAGTGCCGGTGCAGGCCTTGCCGCCCAGGCAGGGGTGCTGGCTGTCGCAGGAGCAGACCGCCATGCCCGTGGAGGGCAGGCCGCCTCCGCCCGGAAGCCCGCCGCCCAGACCGCCGAAGAGGATGCTCAGCACGTCGAAGCACTCCTGGCCCGCGCTGCAGCAGGCGGTCATGTTGTCGCACTTGCCGCTCGGGTCATAGCAGAACCCGCCGCCCGGACGGCTGCAGAGCAGCGTCTCGCCGTTGGCCCCGGGAGGGCAGTCGGCGTCGGAGGTGCAGTTGGCCGAGCACATCGGGCCCGAGCAGACGCTGCCATTGTCGTTGAGGCAGGCGTAGGTCGGCTGTCCGGTGCACTTGCAGGCCGGGTCGATGGCGGCGCAGTCGTTGTCCACCAGGCACTGCACGCACTGGGGAATGTTGTTGATCACCGCGCAGACCGGGTAGGGGTCCACGCACTGGTTCTGGCACTCGTCCACGCCGTTCACGCAGCGGCCGTTCGTGCAGGGCCCGGTGTTGTTCGCGCAGTCCGAGTCCTGGCAGCACTGCTTGCAGGACCCGTCGTTGCACTTGATCAGCCCGGTGCCGCAATCGCTGCCCTGGCCGACGCAGGTGTGGGACCCGGTGTCGCAGACCTCCTTCTTGGCCACGTCGCAGTGGCTGTTGTTGAAGCACTGGTAGCAGGTCTGGCCGTCGCCCGCGGGGAAGGGGGTCTCCTTCGGGCAGCCGCCACACTGGTCGGCCACCTTGGGCTGGCAGAGCATCACGCCCTTCTCGGTGGCGCCGCAGGTGAAGTTCGTCGAGTCGGTGCAGCCGGCCGAGACGGAGCACTCGGGGACGCAGGCCCCGGTGGCGGTCCCGGCGGTCTTGAAGCACCGGAATCCCTTGCCGCAGTCGAAGTCATAGGTGCACTTGTCGCAGAGCCCCTTGGCGTCCTTGCAGTTGCCGGACACGAAGTCGCAGGTCTGCCCCTCGGTGGCGCATCCCTCGTAGGCGCAGGCCACGCAGTTGTAGGAGACCGGCAGGCAGTTCTTCGATGCGGTCGAGGAGGCGTAGCAGATGTAGGAGGCCGGGCAGTCCCCGTCGGTCTGGCAGGTGGCGAGGCAGTGCTTCGTCGCCCCCACCGGGAGGCACTTGAACCCCTCGCCGCAATCGCCGTCGGCCGCACAGGGGTTGCAGTCCTTCCGTTCCACCGGCGGAACGAAGGTGTCCGTTGCCGGGGCGTCCTCCTCGCCCACGTCGGGTCGGATGGTGTCCTCGACGGGCGTGTCGGGCTGGATCACGTCCTGGACCGGCGTCCCGGGGACGCAGAGGCCCCCCTGGCAGACGGTGCCCATCTCGGCGCAGGCGGCCCCCTCCTGCGTGCACTGCCGGGCCGTGCAGTACCGGAAGTTCGGGTCCTTGCCCACCAGCGGGCCGTCCACGCAGATGTCGGTGCCGTTGCAGTCGGCGATGCCGTTGCAGAGGCGTTCCACGCACTTCTGGCTCTGGCAGACCAGCCCCTTCGCGCAGTCCTCGCTGACGCTACACTTGGTGTCGCCGCCGCCGTCGCAGGCGACGAGACCCGCCATTGCGGCCAGGGCCGCCATTCCCGCCACGATCCTCCTCATGGAACTCTCCTGTTCAACGGAGTCACCGCTCGTCCCGCAGGACGAAGACCGCCAGAGTGTAAGAAAGATGACGTCCGGATTTCAAGTCCTTTGCAAGATCCAAAATCCACCGCCTGGGTCGCGTAGGGTCCTTTGTCGGGGTCTGGTCACGCCTCCTTGGGGCACCGCGGGCGTCGAAGCGCGCGCGTGCCGAGGCATCAGGGGCGTCCGGTGGTCCCAGAGGGGTCGCCAGGGCGCTCTTTGGGCAGACTCATCCGTCCATCAAGCCACCATCACCATTGCTTCGGGGTGCGGGTCTCCGGGGCGTTAGCCCGCGGAAACCCGCACCAGTCCCAGGATTCTGCACCTCACCTTCAGGAGGAGCGTCGCCATCGACGACTCGGCCAGCCGGACGATCAGCCGGCGGGCCCGTTCGAGCACGCGGCCAGGCAGGTTGATCAGCAAGAAGCCCTCGTCCAGCTTGCGGAGGTCGTCCACGCTGTCCCCGCCCGCCACGTTCAGCAACACGAGCGACAGGATCTGCTGGGCGTCCGTCCACCCCTGGCTTCCCGCCCGCACCTGCACGTGCCGCCCAATCGACTCGCGCAGCCCGGCGACCGCCGCAAGGTCCATGTGCGCCGGCAGCCCCGCCAGCCCCGTCAGCCCATTCGACCCTCCCTCGATTTCGTACTGGAAAGGAAGCGCGCCCTGCTGCGTGATCGGTTCCCCTCGTTGGTGATTGCCGTGTAACTAGCGCGCATTCTAAACCCGTGAGTTCACGGGGCCAACGGGGTATCTCTATTCTTTTGACGGCGGAACGGGGCCGGCCCCGATTCACCGCCTGATCGGCGGCGAATCGGGATTTCGGATGTCGGATTGTGGATTACGGATTTGGGATGCAGGCAGGCTGGCGTCTGATGGAGGTGAAGGGGATTCAGCGTCAAAACCCGCAAGATCCGGGAGTTGCGGGATCAGACGGTGGATTCTGGCCAACCGAACGTCAGAAACGGGAACTCGCCCAGCCGGTCGAACATCCCCGCGAAGGTCCGTGGCAGCAACTCCCGGATGGTTCGTTGTATGGTCCAATTCCACTGCGTGTCGAGGTGGCTCACCGGGACGGCGTACAGCACCCGCTCTCCAGGCGCAATCGGGGCCGCACAGACCGACGAGGAGGATTCCCAACAGGAGCAGGAGGACCCTCGTCTTCGCTGTCATGCCCCGCCTTGCGGCCTATTTCTCGGAGCAGGGGACGTCCCACTCGTAGAACCCTTTGCCCCCGATGGTCTTCGATGGTTCGCGGTCAGCAGCGGCCTTCTCGACGGCAGCAAGGACCTCGGCCACGGGCCAAGCCTTGCCGGCAGCGTCGAATACCTTGTCCCCCTCGATTGGGTACGCAGCAACCACGGCCTTCGCGCCCGGGAGCGCCTGGGACAAACAGCAATCCTCTGCGAGGAACAGGAGGTTCCGCCCGTAGGACAGGTACCAAGTGCCAGTCTGGAGGATGTTGCACTGACCCTGCACGCCCATCCCCCTGCACTCACCCTGGAACCCGACCGTCTTGACGTCGGACCCGTCGCCCTTGATCCACGCTTCCGGCTCGAACATGGCGTACGGCACGAAGGTCGCGTCCTCCGCGCCCTCCTCCCCTTCGCGAATCGGGCAGGCGAGCGGCTCACCACCCAACTCGGCGTACTTCGCGGTGTCGACATCCACGATCGCCACGACCACCGATCCGACCGCTTGCGCGTAGTTCGCAGTCAAGGCGGGAAGGCCCTGATCGACGCACACCTGACCGGGCGCGGCCTTCGAGTCCTCCATGTCGCCGCAATCCGGGGGGGACACGGAACCTCCGAAAGGCCCGGCCGCGAGATGGCGTTGACCGATGAAGACAGGATCCTGCGACTGCCCGGTTCCAGTGGTGCAGGCACCGATGCCAAGGAGCAAGATGCTTGCAACGAACCTCATGTCCTACCTCCCTGCGTCAAGGTGCCGTGTAGTACACCGCGAACTCGTTCCACGTGGGGCCGTAGACCAGAGTCGGTCCGAAGTAGAACGTGTCGCTTCCGAGGATGACCTTGGAGCCCCAAGGCGTCGACCCGCTACACGCAGTCTTCTGACCGATGTTTCCGCTCGTCAGACCGTTCTGTCCCCTGTAGGCGACAAGGTAGCGGTTTGAACCGAACGCGTTCGCCACCTCGGAGCGAGTGGTCCAGTCGGTCTGAGCGGTCCACGGACCCACCGTGAAGTTCCCGCCGGAAACCCATCCGCAGGAGTTCCAGAACTGGTTGTCACCGTTCGTCCGGTAGTCGGTCGCCGTGACCACGCACGATCCGCTGGTGTTGCAGGCCAGACCGGGTGTATTCCATGATAACTGGCTTAGTTCGCCGCAGTTGTTGAACCCGGCCGAAGGATCGGTGCTGGTGTACCACCGGATCTTGCCGTACGGTACCGTCTCGTCATGAACGGGATCGGTGCGCCAGTTCACGAACAAGAGGATGAACCGGCCGCTCGCCGAGTCGAAAGCCGCAACGGGCGCACTCAGCGAACCGTAGCGCGGCTCGGGTAGGGAGTTGCAGTTCCCCAACTGATAGGTGCCTGACCAGCTCGATCCATTGGTTGACGTCTTGTAGAAGATCTTCCGGCCCCGGAACGCGTAGTCCTCGTCGACGCCGGCGTAGGCGAGCAGCCACTTGGAGTTGCCGTAGGCAA
Organism: Deltaproteobacteria bacterium; assembly: GCA_029547805.1. GTDB lineage: Bacteria > Myxococcota_A > UBA9042 > DTJE01 > DTJE01 > JAGOKF01. The sequence continues at coordinate 220,789 of JAKPOP010000014.1, read as the reverse complement.
CGGTGACCCCCATCTCTGACCGGTCGTCATGAACCACCTTGCTGGAGGAGATATCCCCTCGCGTCAACTTCGTGTTGATGTTGTTGGATCCATTGGTGCCGACCCAGGCCAGCACGTACGGCTTGTCAGGATCGCTCGTGACCCCGAACGCGATACCTACTGGGAGGTTCGTGGCCTCGTTCGTTCCATCGGATTCCGGGACCCAAGTGGTGCCCCCGTCCGTCGAACGCTTGTGGCGGATGTAACGGTCCTGCCTCATCGGGTAAGGCGTGCTCGGCCAGCAGTTCTGGATGCCCTGGTCCGGAAAGGACCAAGACGTCGCACGCAGTTGTCGGATGTCCTCGTGCCAGGGCCACCTCTGCGTGGCATCAACGTATCGCATCACGGAGTTGTGCTGGTTCGGCTCGGTGCTGTAGTCGTAGAAGCCCAGGGTGTGGCCGAACTCGTGCAAGCCGATCGACTGGACCGTCAACGCTCCGTCCGGGTGATCGTAACTCCAGCCGTAGTCGCTCCCGGCCCAGTCCTGACCGTAGAGGACTACCCAACAACGGGAACGGTCTCCGCACCACGTCGAGCAGTTTGCCGATCCGTAGAAGCTGCCAGGGTGGGCGCGTTCAGCCCGGACGTAGAGGTACCCCGTCGGAGCCTGCCCATTGACCTGGCAGTACGAGGAGCTGTCGTCGGCGGCTCCATCGTAGACGAACTTCACCTTGACCTGGCCATAGACGCCCCACAGGTCCATCATGTTGTTCACGGCAGTGACCAACTTGGTCTGGTTCAGCTCCGGGATCCAGGTCGCGAAGGATCCGAAGCAGATGCGGACCTTGATGTTCTCGCGATACGTGCTGCTCCAACTGCCGTCAAGTTCGATCGCGGTCGCGGACCCGGAGAACACGGACCAGAGGGCGACAATGGCCGAAGCAAAACCGATGGAGATCCTTCGCATTGCACGCCTCTTTCGAAGGCGACTAACCACGCCATCCAAGGCGTCTGATTGAAGGCTAGGAGATCTGGGTGGAGAAAATCAAATCCAAAATCCACCAGAATCCACCGCCTGGGTCGCGTAGGGTCCTTTGTCGGGGTCTGGTCACGCCTCCTTGGGGCACCGCGGGCGTCGAAGCCCGCACCTGCCGAGGCATCAGGGGCGTCCGGTGGTCCCAGAGGGGTCGCCAGGGCGCCCTTTGGGCAGACTCATCCGTCCATCAAGCCATCATCACCATTGCTTCGGGGTGCGGGTCTCCGGGGCGTTAGCCAGCGGAAACCCGCACCAGTCCTAGGATTCTGCACCTCACCTCCAGGAGGAGCGTCGCCATTGGCGACTCGACCAGCCGGACGATCAGCCGGCGGGCCCGTTCGAGCACGCGGCCAGGCAGGTTGATCAGCAAGAAGCGGATCGCCTTCAGCCGCTTCTCCGCAAAGCCCCTGCCCAGGACGCGGCGCTTCATGATCGAGTTCAGGTTGAAGGCGAGCACCGCCAACCACCACCACGCCGCGTTCGCGCCGAAGAGCTGGGAAGGAAGTCGTCCTCCGGCGAGGTCGTTCTTCAGCACCGCGTGCGCCTCCTCGCTCTTGCCGCAACGCTCGTGCTGCCAGTGGCTGAGCTTCTCGCCCTCCCAGTCCATGTTCGTCACGATCCCGAAGATCTTGTACCGGTTCCCCTCGAAGTCCATCGTCGGGAATGGCATCTCCTGCTGCTGAGGGGCGAGCCCCGGCAGTTCCTGCTCGGCAAGCAGTTCCCGCGTCGCCAGGTAGCGGTATTCGGGGGCACCCTTGACCTCCGATACCGCCATCTTGAACGAGGGAGTCACGTCGCACGAGAAGGCAAACTCGATCTTGCCGAAGCGCGGATCCTCGCCAGGCGCGTAGTATCTCATCAGGTCGAGCGGATACCCCGCCGTGTCCGACCGCGTCCGGGCACGCTTCCCCTGCGGGGGCAGGAAGGTCAACGACTCCTTCAAGACCCGCAACTGCTGATACCCCGCCGGGACGTTCCCGTCCCGGAACTCCGTGTTCAGGATCGCCTGCTGCTCGGCCCAGTACACGTTGAACGGCTGGTACGCCGGGCAGTGCTTGTAGCAGGGCGGCATCCTTCGTGGTGACGATCAGCGCCGCGTTCGGTGCAGGAATGAACGCATCCGGTGCGCCCTCCGCGTGGCGCAGTGGCTCTTGCTCAGGGTCGTGGAATGCCGCCAGATACCGGAACACCGCAGACGGCGAGGGCACCGCCCGCTTCTTCTCCTTCCGCCAGCGCCGTTCGACCTCCAGTCGTTCGCGTCGGGGCAGCCAAAGCCAGATCCGTCCGCATCCGCACGCGGCAGAAGCCCTCGTCCTTCTCCAGCTTCCGGAGGTCGTCCACGCTGTCCCCGCCCGCCACGTTCAGCAACACGAGCGACAGGATCTGCTGGGCGTCCGTCCACCCCTGGCTTCCCGCCCGCACCTGCACGTGCCGCCCAATCGACTTGCGCAGCCCGGCGACCGCCGCAAGGTCCATGTACGCCGGCAGCCCCGCCAGCCCTGTCAGCCCGTTCGACCCTCCCTCGATTTCGTACTGGAAAGTAAGCGCGCCCTGCTGCGTGATCGGTTCCCCTCGTTGGTGATTGCCGTGTAACTAGCGCGCATTCGAAACCCGTGAGATCACGGGGCCAACGGGGTATCTCTATGTTTTTGACGGCGGAACGGGGAAGTTGGGGTTCCCCGGACACCCGGAGTCCCATTGGGGCCTTGACGCCAGGGGCTCCGAGGGATAGGAAGGCCGAGTTCTTTCCTTGACAGGAGATGACCGTGGGCAAGAGGAACTACCGGTTCACGCACGCATTGGGCAAGGACGAGGCCCTGCGCCGGGTGGCCCCGATGGCCGAGAACCTGGCCCGCAAGTACATGATGAAGGTGACCCCGAACGCGACGGGCTTCGACCTGTCGGGCAAGGGGACATCTGCCACCGTGGTGGTCACCGACGACGCGGTGGAGGTCACGATGGACCTGCCCTTCGTGATCGAGAAACTGGCCGGGGACCAGATCGACCGGGAACTGAACTACAAGGTCCCGAAGGCCCTCGCCTGACCGCCGCGGATTCCCCCGTCCCCGGACCTCCCGAGGGGAGCGCGACCCCGGCAGGAACCCGTCGAGGTCCTGACGTGTCCCTTGGGAGCCTCAGGACGGCCTCCTCTGCCAGGTTGTTCGGTCGCGGTCCGGGTCGGGATTCGGCCCCAGGACACCGGTTCTCGCCCCGGCGGGCGCGAAGGGCCTCCGGCTTTCTTGCCCCATCGCGACAACCGGGGCCATACTCGGGCGTCCCGACAGCCGCGGGGGTGTCGGCAGCGGTCCCGCCGGAGGCCCCCGCCAGGATGCCGCCGTGCACGAGGACGCCCGCCGGGTCGCCCGGCACACCCTGGCCAGCTATGCCCAGTTCGCGGTGACCTTCGGGGTCCAGGTGGTGCTGGTTCCCCTGGTGATCGGGACCCTGGGGGAACAGGAATACGGCCTCTGGGCCCTGGCCTTCTCGGTCCTGGGCTTCTTCACGCTGCTGGACTTCGGCCTGGGGCCCGGGGTCGTGAAGTTCGTCGCCAGTTCCCGGGGCAGCGGGGCCATCGAGTACCGGAACCGGATGGTCAGCACGATCCTGGGCATCTACCTGGGACTCGCCCTGGTGGCGGTCCTGCTGACCGGCGGGCTGTCACTGTTCTATGGACCCCTGCTGGACATCCCCGAGGACGCCCGGGGACGGGCCGTCGCCGTGCTGCTGATCCTGAGCGCCCGGACCTGGGCCGTGTCGCTGCCCTTCGGGATCTTCCGGGGGGTCCTGTTCGGGAACCAGCACATCGCCCTGCTGGCCCTGATCCAGATCGGCTCCAGCCTGCTGCTGGGGGCCGGAACCTGGGCGGTCCTCTCCCTGGGCCATGGACTGGTGGCGGTGGCCCTGGTCAACCTGGGCGCCTTCGCGCTGGAGCACGCGGCCTATGTCCTGGCGACGCTGCGCCTGGTCCCGGACCTGCGCCTGTCGCTGCGACTCTTCGATCGCGCCCTGCTCCGGGAGGCGACCTCCTTCGGGGTCTTCCAGTTCCTGGTCTCGGTGGCCTCGCTGGTGCTGCTGCGGACGGACGTGCTGCTGGTCCAGTGGTTCCTGGGCCTCTCGATGGTGGCCCTCTATGCCGTCCCGCTGAAGATTGCCGAGTACGCGGTGCTGCTCCTGAAGCCCTTCGTGAACAACCTGACGCCCCTGGCAGCCCGGATGGGCGGTGCCGGGGACGCCCAGGGGCTCCGGCGCCTGACCCTCCTGGGGTCCCGACTGGCAGTGGCCCCGGCGGGGCTGCTCTGTGCCTCCTCGGCGGTCTTTGGCGAGGACGCCCTGCGACACTGGGTCGGCGACTCCTTCGTGGCCGGGGCCCCGGTGATGACGCTGCTGCTGCTGGCCCTGACGCTGTCGTTGCCCCAGTGGGTGATCTCGGCCGTCTTCACGATGACGGGCCGCCACCGCTTCACGGCCCTGGCGGCGGCGGCCGGCATGATCGTGAACCTGGTCGCCAGCATCCTGCTGGTGCATCCCCTGGGCCTGGTGGGGATCGCCCTCGGGACGGTCTGCGCGGCACTGCTGGTCGACGCGCTGTTCGTGGCGGACGCCGGGGCACGGTCCATCGGGATGTCCTGGGGACGGTTCGCCTGGCGAACCTGGGGCGGCTGCCTCCTCCCGGCGGCGCTGCTGGTGGCTGCGGGCATGGGCCTGCGCTCCCTGTGGGAACCCGGAACCCTGGCCGAGGTGGTGCTGCTGGCCCTGCCGGGGGGCCTGCTCTACCTGGCGTCGTTCCTGATGCTGTCGCTGGGACCCGAGGAGCGGGCCCTGCTGCGGCGCCGGTCGGCCCCGGAATCCGACGCGACGGGGTGAGACCCGACCGACGGCCCGCCTCCCTTGCGACCGGGTGCCTGTCGTGCCTGGAGGAGGATCCCGATGTTCCACCTGACCAACCACGAGGTCTTCGTCATCAGTTCTCGGGCCGAGGGTCGCGACGGGGCCCAGATCGCCACCTGGGTGATCCCGGTGACGCTGGTTCCGGACCGGATGCGGGTCGCGGTGGCCATGTCCCCACGGAACCACACCTTCTCCCTGGTGCAGCGCAGCGGCCGGATGGTGCTGCACCTGCTGGCCGAGGGCCAGGAGGACCTGCTGCCGCGCCTGGGGCTCCTGTCGGCCCGTGACCGCCCGGACAAGCTTTCCGGCATCCCCTGGGAGCGGACCGCCTCGGGATTGCCCCGCCTCCCCGGGACCTGCGGCAGCGCCGAACTGGTGGTGGTGGATCGGCTGGACTCGGGGGACCGGGTGATCCTGCTGTGTGACGCGCTGGAGATTCACCCGGAGCCGGACCGCCCACCCCTGCGGCACAAGGACGCCCTGTCCAGGCTCCCGCCGGAGGTCGTCCAGGCCCTGGCCGACAAGCGGCTCCGGGACGGGGATCGGGACCGGGCCCTGTTCCGGGACTACGGGACCCCGCCACCGCAATCGACGGGTCCAGGAGACCTCCGGTAGCCGTTGCATTTCGGAATCCCGCATTCCTATAATGCCCTCGTCGCCACCCGGGAGGTTGCCCATGCTGATGGTGCTGATGGCGCTGATCGACCTGGGCCGAAGCGGCCTGGCCCGGTTCTTCCGGTGGGTCTCGATGGTGCTGTCCGGGGGCCTCTTCGCCGGGTCCGCCGGGTGCCTGGCCCCCGGCAGCGAGGATGCCTCCTCCCCGGTGGACGTCGTGGAGACCTCGACGCCCGAGGACTCCGTGGCGCCGGATGGGACTGCCCCGGACCCCTCCCCGTCGGACGGGGCCCTGGTGGACCAGATCTCCGGCACGGACCTCCCGACCGACTGCCCGCAGGTGACCTACTACGGGCCCCAGCCCTGCGAGACGGACGAAGACTGCCGCCAACGGTACGGCGCCGGCTGGTACTGCGACACCGCCAATGTCTTCACGGACCCCTGCGGAGGGAGCGTGACCTGGCCCCTCTGCCGCCAGGGCGACGCGGTGGAGCCCCTGGACGTGGTCCCGGCGGACCTCCCGGCCGACGTCTCCCGGGACTGCGAACCGGTGGTGGCCTACGGGCCGCCGCCCTGCACCAGCGACGACGACTGCAAGGGGTGGGGCGAGAACTACTACTGCGACAAGAGCCACCCCATCTCCGACCCTTGCACCGGGTCCCAGTGGTATCTCTGCACCGAGGGAACCCCCTCGCAGGACGTGGTGGAGGGCCAGGACCTGCCGTCGGTGGACGCGGCCGACGCCGAACCGGCCGACGGGTCGCAAGACGGCGTGCCCGTGGTCCTCTACGGGCCCCCGCCCCCGAATCCCTCTCGCTGAGGGCCTCGATGGACGACCCCGCCGGCGCCCCGGACCCCCGCAGCCCCCGGGAGCGGTACCTGGCCACCTGGCGCGCCCACGCCGAACGGCTGGACCAGAAGGCCCGGGAACACCCCCTCCGGTATCTCTTCCTGGAGGTGACCCGCCGGTGCAATCTGGCCTGTGCCTACTGCGGGTCCTCCTGCACAGGGGACGGGCCCCGCCAGGAACTGGATGCCGGGGAGTGGGTCGCGGTGGTGGACCAGGTGGCCCAGGACTTCGACCCCCGGACCGTGATGGTGGCGGTGACCGGCGGCGAGCCGCTGCTGAAGCCGGACATCCTCCGGGTCTTCGAGGCCCTCCGGGACCGGGGCTTCGCCTACGGCATGGTCACGAATGGCCTGCTGCTGGACGCCGCCTGGGCCCGGGCCCTGGTCCGGGTCGGGATGGGGTCCGTCTCGGTGAGCCTGGACGGCCCCCCGGAGGTCAACGACGCCCAACGAGGCCCCGGGGCCTTCGAGAAGGCATCCCGGGCCATCCGGCTGCTGCAGGAGGCGGGCTTCCAGGGGAAACTGGAGGCCCTCTCGACCCTGACCCGACCGGCGATCCCCCACCTGGACCGCATGCGGGGACTGCTGGCGGGGATGCGGGTCCCCCTGTGGCGGGTGGCCCCGGTGATGCCCATCGGCCGGGCCCGGGAGCGGCCGGACCTGGTCCCGGGACCCGCCGAGGTGCGGGCGCTGCTGGAGTGGGTGCTCCGGGCCCGCCAGGACCCCCGCCTCCCGGTCCCGGAGCACTCGGAGGAGGGCTTCCTGGGCTGGCGCTTCGAGGGGCGGGTCCGGCCCTACCTGGCCCAGTGCCGGGCCGGCGTCGAGGTGGCCGGGGTGATGGCCGACGGCCGGATCGGGGCTTGCCCCGAACTGCCCCCGGCCTTTCACCAGGGGGACATCCGCCGGGAGCGGCTGCGCGACGTCTGGGAACAGCGCTTCCAGGTCTTCCGGGACCGGTCCTGGACCCGGAAGGGCCCCTGCGCCACCTGCGACCACTGGGCCTGGTGCCGGGGCGGCGCCCTGCATCTCTATCCGGCCCCCGGGGGTGACTTCGCCCGTTGCCTCTACCTTCAGGCGAAAGAAGCCGAGACCCTTCCGCCGGACCCTCACCCGAAGTCGGCGTAGAGGGCCCCCAGGTCCAGGCCGGCCAGCGTGCGCCCCTGGTAGAGGGCCCGGAGATGGTTCACGCCGTGTTCCAGGTGGGGAGTGCGGATGCCCATCCCCAGGGAGACCCGGGCCTCCACGAAGGCCGCCAGGTGATCACAGACCTTCACGACCTCCCCGTCGTAGCCGTCGAACCGGTCCTCGTTGCCGAGGGCCTGCATCTCGTCCGTCGAGACGCGGTGCACCGCCCCGTCCCGCCGGATCCGGGAGCCGAACTCGTCCTCCAGCAGGTAGCGGAGTTCGGCGGCCCAGGCCCCGGGCAGCAGCGGGTAGACCTGCTCCTCCACGAGGGTCCGCTCGATCTGGCCGATGACCTCCTGGAGGCCCGGGTCCGACCCCTTGATCGGAGAGGGGATGTCCCGGGTCAAGGTCTCGGGCAGGTCGTGGAAGAGGGCCCCGAAGACCCCGTTTCGGAGCCGCCGGGGACAGGCCCCCATCTCCCGGAGCAACAAGAAGGTCAGCACGGCGACGTACATCGAGTGGCCCAGGACCGAGGTCCGGGGCACCCGGGGGGTCTGGCTCCACCGGACCTGGAAGCGCAACTGGGCCACCAGGTCGCCGAATCCCGCATGGGGAGCCCGAGTGATCAGGCTCCGGACCCCCGGGACCTCCAGGTGGGGTTCCAGGTCCCTCTCCATGAGCCGGTCCAGTTCCTCGATCCGGTGGGTGATGCCGTTGAGGGGACGCAACAGGTGATATTCCCACCGCGTCGCCAGGGCATGGGCGCCCTCGAGGATCCGCCGGGCTCCGGGGTCGAAGTCCCCGTCAGGCCGCAGGTACTCCATCATCCGGACCCGGAGGGCCTCGTCGGGAAGCAGGGGGCCGAGGTTCCGGATCGCGAACTCGTCCAGGCGGGCCGCCACCTGGGGGGAACGCCGGCGGATGTCCCGCTGGATCGGCGCCTTGATGTCGGCGATGGCGATCCGGCGGAAGAGTTCGAAGATCGCCCCCTCGATCAGGTGGGTCCAGTGGACCGGCCGCCCCTGGTCCTCCTCCTCCCGGGCGATCAGCCAGACCAGCGCCAGTTTGTGGCCGTGCTTGTCCATCTCCACCAGGTCCATGGGCCGGGCCATGTCGTTCCACCGCTGGATCGAGAAGCCCTCGAAGATCCGTTCGATCAGGGCCTTGCGGATCATGGACGGTCGCCTCCATTCCCGGTGGTCCTCATTCTACCCCCAAGGGCCGACCGGTTCCCCGCCTGGATCGCGAGGGCGACTCCCATGGAGACCGGCGGTCCGGGGACGCCGTCGGCTCCTGGACAGGTCGGCCCCCTCGGGGGTAGAGTCCGGCCACCCCGCCCGAAAGGGCCGGGCCACGGAGGGAGTACGGAAGATGCAGCAGGTGGTCACCCACCGTGCGCGGGCCCGGGAGTCCCACGACCAGAGCCTGCCGGAGCCATCGTTCCGCACGTCGCGCGACTGCAGCATGTGCGGGGATCGCTTCTGCGCGATGCGCCATTTCCAGGAGGCGACCCGGCCGTCACAGAAAGGAGGGCAGGGATGAGAGACCCCCATCTGGTGGAGTCGGACCCCGAGGTGGCCACCCTGGTGGCCCAGGAAGAGCGGCGACAGGGCCGGCAGGTCCGCCTGATCGCGTCGGAGAACTACGTCTCCCGGGCGGTGCTGGAGGCCACCGGCAGCGTCTTCACGAACAAGTACAGCGAGGGCTATCCCGGGAAACGCTACTACGAGGGCCAGGACTTCGTGGACCCCCTGGAGAACCTGGCCATCGCCCGGGCCCGGGCCCTCTTCGGGGCGGACCACGCCAATGTCCAGCCCTACTCCGGCAGCCCGGCGAACCTGGCGGTCTACTTCGCCACGCTGCGTCCCGGGGACACGGTGATGGGCATGGCCCTGCCCTCGGGCGGGCACCTCACCCACGGATGGAAGGTCAGCATCACCGGGTCCTTTTTCCGGAGCGTGCAGTATGACGTGGACCCCCAGACGGGGTGGCTGGACCTCGACGCCGTTCGGGCCCTGGCCCTGGCGGAACGCCCCCGGCTGCTGATCGCCGGGGCCACGGCCTATCCCCGGGTGGTGGACTTCGCCGCCTTCCGGTCCATCGCCGACGAGGTGGGTGCGACCCTGCTGGTGGACATGGCCCACATCGCCGGACTGGTGGCCGGGGGGGCCCATCCGAGCCCGGTGCCCCATGCCGACGTGGTCTCCACGACGACCCACAAGACCCTCCGGGGTCCCCGGGGGGCCATGCTGCTCTGCCGGGAGGCGATGGCCAAGGAGATCGACAAGGCCGTCTTTCCGGGGCTCCAGGGAGGCCCCCACAACCACACCACCGCGGGGATCGCCGTGGCCCTCCGGGAGGCCTCGACGCCCGCCTTCCGGGAGTACGCCCACCAGGTGGTCCGCAACGCCCGCCGGTTGGCCGCGGCGCTGCAGGACCAGGGATTCCGCCTGATCACGGGCGGCACCGACAACCACCTGATCCTGGTGGACGTGACCACCCGGGGGCTCGCCGGCAAGGCCTTCGCCCGGGCCCTGAGCCGGGCCGGGATCGAGTGCAATGCCAACTCCATCCCCAACGACCCCCGGAAGCCCTTCGACCCCAGCGGGATCCGCCTGGGCACCGCAGCGGTGACCACCCGGGGAATGGGCGAGGCGGAAATGGACCGGATCGCCGGGTGGATCGAGGCGGTGGCCCGGCAATGGGAGTCCCCCGAGGCCCTGGACCGCATCGCTTCGGAGATCGCGGAGTTCTGCCGGGCCTTCCCGGCCCCGGGGCTGCCCGTCGACGATGGGGCACCGGGACCCGAACCGACCGTCCAGGATTGATTTTTCGCCCCCACGGCGGCACGATCCGCCGGTTTCCGCGGGAGGAAGACGCCCGTGACCGACGCCAAGGACTGGAAAGCAACGCTTCGCCTGCCCACGACCTCCTTCCCGATGAAGGCGAACCTTCGGGAACGGGAGCCCGAGATCCTCGATCGCTGGGACCGGATGGGGATCCACGATCGGGTCCTCGAGGCCGCCCGAAACGGCGGCGGGACCCCCTTCCGGTTCCATGACGGTCCCCCCTACGCGAACGGACACATCCACCACGGCCACATCCTCAACAAGGTCCTCAAGGACATCGTGGTGAAGTTCCGCAACCTCACGGGACGCCCCACGGAGTTCCGACCGGGGTGGGACTGCCACGGGCTCCCCATCGAACACGCCGTCGAGAAGGAGGTCGGCCGGGACCAGGCCCGGTCCGACCCCTCGGCCTTCCGCCGGAAGTGTCGGGACTTCGCGGCCCGATGGGTGGAGGTGCAGCGGCAGGAATTCCGCCGCCTGGGGGCCTTCGCCGCCTGGGAGGACCCCTACCTGACCATGACGCCGGACTACGAGGCCCGGACCCTCCGGGAATTCGGGCACTTCGTGGCCGCCGGGGTGGTCTATCAGGGGCGCAAGCCGGTGCTGTGGTGCCCCGTCTGCGAGACGGCGCTGGCCGACGCCGAGGTGGAGTACCGGGATGCCCCCTCACCGAGCATCTATGTCCGGTTCCCGTTCCTGCCGAGCGTCGGGGAGAAGGTCCCGGAACTGGCCGGGCGACCGGGGGGCGTGGTGATCTGGACCACGACGCCCTGGACGTTGCCGGCGAACCTGGCCATCGCCCTGGACCCCGAGGCCCTCTACATCGCCGAGGAGGTGGCCTCGGGGGAGACGTGGGTATTGGCCGAGGCCCTGCGGGAATCCTTCCACCGGGAGACGGGCGTCCCCGAGGGGACCGTCGTGGCCACCTTCCCGGGCCGGGCCCTGGAGGGGGCCGCCTGCCGCCACCCCTTCGAGGAACGGGACTCCCTGCTGGTGGTCGGGGAGCACGTGACGATGGATACGGGGACCGGGTGCGTCCACACGGCCCCGGGCTTCGGCGAGGACGACTTCGTGGTGGGCGCGCGGTATGGACTGCCGGCCTTCGCCCCCGTGGACCCCCGGGGGCGCTTCACCACCGAGGTCCCCCGCCTTGCCGGCCGCGGGGTCTTCGAGTCGGACCCCGACGTGATCGCCCTGCTCCGGGAGCGGGGGGCCCTGGTGGCCTCCGGGACGATCACCCATGCCTATCCCCACTGCTGGCGGTCCAAGAACCCGGTGATCTTCCGGGCGACACCCCAGTGGTTCCTCCGGGTCGATCAGCCCATGCAGCCCCCCCTGGCCCCACAGGAGGCCCCGGCCACGCTCCGGGACCTGGCCCTGGAGGCCCTGGCGGACGTGCAGTTCGTGCCGACCTGGGGCCGGGACCGGATCACGGGCATGCTTCGCTCCCGGCCGGACTGGTGCATCAGCCGCCAGCGCCATTGGGGCGTCCCGATCGTGGCCACCCGCTGCCGGGCCTGCGGTCAGGTCCAGACCGACCAGGCCCTCGTGGATCACGTGGCCCGGGTCTTCGACCGGGAGGGGGCCGACGCCTGGTTCGACCGGCCCCTGGAGGACCTGCTGCCGCCGGGCTACCAGTGCGCCGCCTGCGGATCCCGGGACCTGGAGAAGGAGCGGGACATCCTGGACGTCTGGTTCGACTCGGGGGTCTCCTACGCCGCGGTGATGGAGGCCCGACTGGCCACCGCCGACGATCCCCACCCCCGGACGGACCTCTATCTGGAGGGCAGCGATCAGCACCGGGGCTGGTTCCAGTCGTCGTTGCTGGCCTCGGTGGGCACCCGGGGACAGGCCCCCTACCGGACCGTGCTGACCCACGGCTTCGTGGTGGACGGCCAGGGCCGCAAGCTGTCGAAGTCCGAAGGCAACTACATCGACCCGAACCGGATCATGGACCAGAACGGCGCCGAGCTGCTCCGGCTCTGGACCGCCGCCGAGGACTACCGGGACGACATCCGGCTGTCGGACGAGATCCTGAATCGGCTCGTGGAGGCCTACCGAAAGGTCCGAAACACCTGGCGGTTCATGCTGGGAGTCGTGTCGGACCTGGACCCGGTCCGACCGGTCGGACCCCTGCTGGACGTGGATCGATATGCCCTGGTCCGGCTGCGGGAGGTCACCGGGGCCGTTCGAAAGGCCTACGAGGACTACGAGTTCCACGCCGTGGTGCGCCTGCTGCTGGACTACTGCATCACGGACCTCTCGGCCTTCTACCTGGACATCACGAAGGACCGCCTCTACTGCGACGCCGAGGACAGCCCACGGCGGCGATCGGCCCAGGCGGCCATCCGGACCATCCTCCGGACGACCCTGTCGCTGTTCGCCCCGATCCTGTCCTTCACCGCCGAGGAGGCCTACGGCCACCTGCCCAGGGCTCCCGGGGACCCGGGAAGCATCTTCCTGGTGCCCTTCCCTCGGGCCGAGGACCTCCCGGAGGACGCGACCCTCCGGGAGCGCATGCAGACCTTCCTGGAGTTCCGGCCCGAGGTGCTTCGGAGCCTGGAGGACGCCCGGGCCCGGAAGGAGATCGGCCTGGCCCTGGACGCGGCGGTGGCGATTCAGGTCCCGGCCGAAAGCCGCCTGGCCGCCTGCCTGGAGTCCCTCGGCACGACCCTGCCGGAACTGCTGGGCGTCTCCCGGGTCGAGGTCACGACGGGCCCCGACCGGTCGGCCCCCAAGGTCCAGGTCCAGCCCATCCTCGAACCTCGTTGTCCCCGGTGCTGGGTCCGGGCCCTGGACGTCCACCGGCATCCCCAGGGACTCTGCGGACGCTGCGCTGCCGTGATGGAGCCTGCATGACACCTCGACGACGCCTGGAAGCGGCCCTGGCCCTGGTCATGGCCATCGCCGTGAGCGCCCTGGACCTCGGCACGAAGCGCTGGGCGGAGACCCACCTCGCCACGCCGCGCCACCTGCTGCCGGTCACCGTCCCGGACCCTGCCCAGGGGAAGTCGGCAGGGGAGGTCGTTCGGGAGGTGTTTCCGGACCGGACCGATGCCCTGCTCCAGGGGGCCCTGCACCGCCTGCCGGACCCCATTGCCCTGGACCCCGACGAGCCGGCCTTCGAGATCGAGGCGCGCCACGGACTGCCTCCGGTGCTGGGCTTCTTCGTGCCGGACCGCCTGGACTCCCCACGGTTCTACCGGAGGGTGGACCGGGACGATGCCTTCCGGATGGAGCGGGAGCGGATGCGCCAGCAGCCGGGCCTGTCGCTCCCGGAGGCCCGGCGCCTGGTCCGGGAGAGCCTGGCGGGGATCACCGTGCAGTCCTTCCTGCAGGACCGCCTGCCCCGGATCTCGGCCACCGAGGTCCCGGAGTGGGCCCGACGGGGTCTGGCCCCGATCCCGCCGACCGAGGCGGCCCAGGACCCGACCCAGGCGGTCGAGGCGGGTCGGACCCTGCTGCTGGCGGACCGGGAGATCGTGCTGATCCCCGGTGTCCTGGACTTCTCCTACGCCGAGAACCCCGCCGGGGCCTTCAGCCTGCTCCACGACCTGGACGAGGACCTCCGGCGGGTGCTCTTCTTCGGGCTGTCCCTGGTCGGACTGGTGGCCATCGGGTGGCTGATCTGGAAACCGCCGGCGCCGGGGCTGCTTCCGATGCTGGCCCTGGGGGCGATCCTGGGGGGGGCCATCGGCAACCTGGTGGACCGCCTGCTGCTGACCTACGTGGTGGACTTCATTCACATGTACTGGAAGGACTGGCACTGGCCCCGGTACAACGTCGCGGACATCGGAATCACGGTGGGGGTCGTGCTGCTGGTCCTCTTCTCGAGCCGGTCGCCTCGCAAGGAACCGCCAACGGCCTCCCGATCCTGACCTGCAGAAAAGCGGATATTTTCTTTCCGGAATACCCAGGGTCGCCCTACAATCGCCACCGGCGACGATCCTGGAGGGGCATCGATGTCCAAGGGCAAGGAACTCTGGCGGAACGCCCTCTCGTATCTCGGCGGCCTCGTGATGCTGTTCGGGGTGCTGCTGATGCTGGGGTCCATCGTGGTCCACTTCAGCCTGCGCCAGCCGAGCCCCTACCTGGGCATCTTCACCTGGATGGTCTTTCCGTCGATCGTGGTGGCGGGAATCCTGCTGGTGCTCTGGGGGATGCGTCGGGAGAGCCTCCGGCGCCGGCGTGCCGGCACGACCGAGTCGTTGCCCTTTCCCCGCCTGGACCTCAATGACCCCCGGCAGCGGAAGGTCTTCGCCTTTTCGCTCCTCGGAGGCGCCCTGCTGGCGGTGGTCTTTGCGCTGGCGGGCTACAATGCCTTCCTGTTCACCGAGTCTCCGACCTTCTGCGGCGAGATCTGTCACACGGTGATGGAGCCCGAAGCCGTGGCCCGGAAGGCCGGTCCCCACGCCCGGGTCACCTGCGTCGAGTGCCATGTCGGGTCCGGGGCCGAGTGGTACGTGAAGTCCAAGATCTCCGGGCTGCATCAGGTCGTGGCGGTGCTCACGGACTCCTACTCCCGGCCCATCCCGACGCCGATCCGGAACCTGCGCCCGGCCCGGGAGACCTGCGAGGAATGCCACTGGCCCGAGAAGTTCTTCGGGGCGCAGTTGATGCAGATCCCCCACTTCCGCTACGACGAGGCCAACACCCCCGAGCAGATCTCCCTGCTGATCCGCACCGGGGGCGGCGACCCCCTGCTGGGCCAGTCCTCGGGGATCCACTGGCACATGATGAAGGAGAACACCGTCGAGTTCCTGGCCCGGGACGAGCGGATGCTGGACATCCCCTGGGTCCGGACGACGAGCCAGGACGGGAAGGTCGTGATCTACCAGGAACAGGACCACCCCCTGGACCCGTCGGAGGTCGCCGGCAGGACCCCTCATCGGATGGACTGCATCGACTGCCACAACCGCCCGGCCCACGTCTATGTCCCGCCGGAGACCGCCGTGGACCGGGCGATGGCCGGCGGGAGGCTTCCGAAAGACCTGCCATTCCTGAAGAAGACCGCCGTCGAGACCCTCGTCCAGTCCTACGAGGACAAGGAGGCGGCCCGCCGGGGCATCCGGGAGGCCCTCTTCGCCTTCTACGGGCAACACGCCCCGGACCTGGTCCAGAGCCGTCGGCAGACCCTCGAGGAGACGGCAGAGGCCCTCTTCCTCATCTGGAGTCGCAGCGTCTTCCCGAAGATGCGGGTGGACTGGAAGACCTACCCCTCCCACATCGGGCACCGGAACTGGCCCGGGTGCTTCCGATGCCATGACGGCCGCCACAAGGCCGAGTCGGGGGAGGTCATCCGCAACGAGTGTGTGATCTGCCACACGATGCCGATCCGAGGCCCCCTGACACCGCTGGCGGAGGCGATGCCCACCGGCGACCCGGAATGGCACCCCCTGCCCCTCCATGGTCGCCATGGGGAACTGCCATGCACCCGGTGCCACGAGGCCGGCTATCGCCCGCCGCTGGAGTGCAGCGACTGTCACCGGATGGACCGGAAGGCCCCCATGATGAGCAGTCCCTGCACCGACTGCCATCTGGACCCGGGGAACCGGCAACCCCAGACGCCCTGCACCGAGTGCCACGAGGACCTGGGCGGCCTGCACGGGCAGGGAGACCATCCCGAGGCCCCCTGCACCGACTGCCACAAGCCGCATCGATGGACGGTCGCCGCCCGGGAGCCCTGTCTCGCCTGCCACGGTGACCTGGCGAAGGAACACCACCCCGGGGAGTCATGCACCTCCTGCCACGCCTTCCGGAAGGAGTCCGGGAAGTGACCTCCAGACCGGGGCCCCCCCTGCCTTCCGTTTGACCGGATCGACGTTTCGACCGTAGCATCGCCTCCCTGAATGGAGTCCGGCCGATGTCGTCCCTGGCCTCCCGTTGCCTGGTGTTGGCGCTGCTGACCTGGCCGTCGATCCCCATGGCCGGGGGCCCGCCGGATCCCCTGGACCCGGAGGTGGTCCGATCGCTGCGGCAGGTCCCCTTCGACCCGCTGCCGAAACAACTCTCCGCCGATGCCCACTTCGTCGTCTCCGACGAGAAGGCCCACTGGGTCTTCCAGCCTGTCGTGACGAACCTGGGCGGGGCCCTGATGGGAGTCGGGACCGACCCGAACTACCTGATGGCCGGCTGGGCCCGATCGGAACTGCTGGTGCTGCTGGACTTCGACCAGGTGGTGGTGGATGTCCACGCCCTGTACCGGCTGGCCTTCCTCCATGCCCCTGACATCCAGGCGTTCCTGTCGGCCTGGTCGTCCGCCAGGGCCCCGGAGATGGAGACGTGGATCCGGGAGGCCTACCCGGCCGGCGAGGACCAGAACCGGGTCCTCCGGGCCTTCCGAATGGCCCGGAACCTGGTGGACTGGCGCCTCCGGGGACTCCGAAAGGCCTATCGGGAGCAGAAGGTTCGGACCTTCCTCGACGACCCGGACCAGTATCGGCACCTGCGGGACCTGTTCCTGGCCAACCGGGTCGTTGCCATTCGCGGAGACCTGACGGGGCGCCAGGCGGTCCGGGAGGTCGGTCGGATCCTCCGAGAGGCCCGCATCCCCCTGCGCATCTACTACCCGTCCAACGCCGAGAAGTACTTCGAGTGCTCCCCGGATTACCGGGAAAACATGCGATCCCTCCCCTTCGACGACCGATCGGTCGTCGTTCGAACCGCCGGGGGCTGGGGACCGCCGGAGAACTCCCCTGACGGCTTCTACACCTACATGGCCCAGCGGGGCCCGGATTTTCTCGCCTGGATGGAGGACGGGGTCCCGTGCGGATTCAAGCGCCTGGTCAGCCACCGGCGGCCCGACAAGGCACACCCGGGCCTTCACTGGATCGGCCTGCCTCCCGCGCCGCGCCCACCTCCCGCCAGGAAGACCCGACCATGACGACCCCGGACCCGGTTCCCCGGAATGAACCGACCCGTCGCCTGGGCGTCGGGGCCTCGGTGGCCCTGCTGCTGGGCAACATGGTGGGTGTGGGCATCTTCCTGACGCCGCCGGAGGTCGCCGCCGCGACCCCCGGCTGGGGGTCCTACCTGGCGCTCTGGGCCCTGGGGGGACTCATGGCCGCCGCCGGGGCCCAGGTCTTCGCCGAACTGGGCATCCTGTTTCCCCGGGCCGGGGGGGACTACGTCTTCCTGGACCGGGCCTTCGGCCGCCCGATGGCCGTCTCCTGGGGACTGCTCTCGGTGCTGGGGTCCTTTCCGGGGAGCGTCGCTGCGCTGGCCGTCGGGGCCGCACGGACCCTCCAGGGCACGAGGTCCGGGGCCTGGCTGGGCACCCCGCTGGCCCAGGTGGGTTCCTGGTCCCTGTCGGGACAGGAGGTCCTGGCCCTGGCGGTGATCGTCGGCGTCACGGTCTGGAATGTCCGGGGCGTGCCCCTCGCGAGCCGGATCCAGCAGGTCCTGGCCTGGATCCCCTTCCTGGGCTTCGGGGCCATGGCCCTCTGGGCCCTGGGCCTCGCGGTCGCACGAGTGGCCGGCGCGGGGCCGGTCCAGGGCCTCCCGTCCGCCCCCCAGAATGCCCCGCCGCCCGTCGGCACCCTGGAATCCCTCGCCTCGGCGGCCTGCGGGGTCTTCTTCACCTTCTCGGGGTGGAACGTCCTGACCTACGTCGGTGGCGAGGTCCGCCGACCCCACCGGACGATTCCCCGGGCGGTGACCTGGTCGGTCGCCCTGGTGGTGGGCCTCTACCTGGTGCTGAACCTGGCCTTCCTGTTGACCCTGTCCCTGGAGGGCCTCCGAAGCACCGGCAACGCCGGCGTGGCCACCGCCCGGGCCCTGATGGGGGAGACCGGAGCCGAGGCCTTCGCCCTGGCCATGTTCCTCGTGATCCTGGCGGGCCTGAACTCGACCGTGATGGCCGGGTCCCGGATCGCGATGGCCGTGGGGGCCGACGGCTACCTCTGGCCGCGCCTGGCGGAGGTCCACCCGGTCCGGGAGACCCCCGTGAAGGCCCTGCTGGCCCAGGCGGCCCTGGCGGCGGTGCTGGTCCTCACGGGGTCCTTCTCGTTCCTGATCACGCTTACCGGAGCGGTGATGATCCTCCTGTCCTGTGTCACCGTGGCGACCCTCTTCGTCTTTCGACGCCGCCAGGGCCTGGTGCCGCCGGTCCGCCTGCCCGGGTACCCCTGGACCGCCGCCTTCTTCCTGGCCGGTGGCGTGCTCGTGCTGCTGGTGGGCATGCTCTCGGGAGGGCCCTGGTCCCTGCTGGGGTTCGCCGTGCCGGTGGCCCTGGTGGCCGCCCTGCGCATCGGGACCGGCGACCGAGCCCAGAAGGCCACTTCGAGACAGGAGTCCCCATGAGATCTCGCCGAGTGCTGCCGTGGTTCTGGGTCCTGGCCATCTCCTCCCCCGCCGGGGCGGATCCGGACTGGCCGCCGGTCATCCCCTGCCAGGATGCCCCCCCGGACATGGCCTGCATCCCCGGGGGCCCCTTTCTCCGAGGCAGCGACGACGGCCCCGCCCACGCCCGGCCGGCGGCCATCGTCTTCGTCCAGACCTTCTACATGGACCGGCATGAGGTGACCGTGGCGGAATATCGGGCCTGCGTGAAGGCGCGGAAGTGCCCCCAGGCGGGGCCCCGGTACGTGGACTTCGATCGGCCCCGGCAGCCCATCACCGGGGTCTCCTGGTATGACGCCGTGGCCTACTGCCGAGCCCAGGGCAAGCACCTGCCCACGGAGGCCGAGTGGGAGAAGGCCGCCCGGGGCACCGACGGGCGCCTCTATCCCTGGGGCAACGACCCCATCGACTGCACCCGGGCGGTCTACATGGACGCCTCGGGGCGATCCTGCGGTGTCCGGAAGGCCCGCGGGGGCCATCCCGAGAAGGGGCGACCCCTGGAGGTCGGGTCCAGGCCGCCGGGGATCCACGGCCTCTACGACATGGTCGGCAATTCCTGGGAGTGGGTCGCCGACTGGTACAGCGACTCCTACGCCGCCTGTGGCGCAGACTGCCAGGGAGTGGACCCGAAGGGTCCCTGCCAGGGACGAGAGCCCTGCCCCGGGCACTCCCGCCGGGTCGTCCGGGGGGGATCCTGGTACTGGCCGGCGCCCTACAACACGACCATCTACCGCCGGGCCCACATCCCCCGCAACGACCCCGAGTTCCACCACTTCGGATTCCGATGCGCCGCCTCCGAGGAGGAGCGGGCGGCCCTGCTCCGGTCTCCGTGAGGGACCCGCGACGGTCCTACCGGGACCGGGTGCCCCGCCGGAGGTCCCGGACCAGCCCCTCCCCGATGCCCACCAGGAGGTCCTTCGCCATCGAAAGGTAGCCGTCCACCATCCGGGCCCCCTGGTAGGCCAGATAGGCCTCGTTCGGGGGAAAGAGGGAGCGGGAGGCGAAGTACTTGGTCTCGCCGGGGACCTTGTAGCGAACCCGATGCTCCCGCAGGCCACCGAAGTTGTAGATCCGGGAACCGTATCGATCGCTGAGGCGGAAGAACCACTCGGTGAACCGGTGGTCCCGAAACTCGGCCCGGTCCACCCCCAGGAACGGCGCCAGGCAGAGGTTCAGCACCTCCCGCCCCTCCTCCCGGAAGACCCGGGCCGCGGACATGTGCATCGCGACCGAGAGTTTCGAGAAGCGGGACTCGTCGCACCGACACAGGTTCGCCGAGTAGCCGAAGACCCGGCCCTCGCGATAGAGGGGGTCGTAGCAGGCAAACCCCACGACCTCCCCCGCAACATCCCAGGCCACGAAGGTCCGGACGTCCGGTTCGGGGCCGAAGACCGGAGGGCGGGCGTAGGCCCGGATCTCCCGGTCCGGGATGGGCTTGTGTCGCAGCCAGACCCTCGTGACCCGATCCAGGGCCCCCCGGTCCACCGCCGAGAGGTCCGGCACCTCGCGAATCTCGATCCCATGCCGCCGGACCTCGTTCCACGCCCTCCGGACCAGGTCGTGGTCTCGCCAGTCCCCCTCCAGGGGATAGGTCTTCAGGGGCACGAGGGGTTCTTCCCCGACCGAGACGCACCGGAACCCCAGGGGCCGGAGGGCCCGGGCCGCCTGGGCGCTCACCGGCGCCAGGCAGACCCGACGGCCATGGGCCAGCAGCCGTTCC
The DNA here is from genome assembly GCA_029547805.1 of Deltaproteobacteria bacterium. GTDB lineage: Bacteria > Myxococcota_A > UBA9042 > DTJE01 > DTJE01 > JAGOKF01. Next base: position 200,388 of record JAKPOP010000014.1, on the reverse strand, counting down.
ACCAGCAGGGGGGCCGCCTCCGGGGCACAGATGGGACTGCAGAAGACCGCCCGGATCCCCCGGGGCGCCAGGACCGGGTGATGGACCGTGTCGTAGGCCAGATAGCCCAGCCCCTCCACGATCAGGTAGTCGAACCCGTCCTGGAGGGTGGCGTAGGAAAAGCCCTCCCAACCCCAGCGCCGGAGGTAGGGCCCCAGGACCTCCCATTTCGACTCCCGGGACCAGGCCCTGGCAGCCTCCCCTTCGAGAACGGTCTCACGGTCCATGGGCCTGCTCCAGGGGACCGGCCTGTGGTTGCAGCCGCTTGCGGAAGGCCCCGAGTCCCTCCCGGGGTTCGAGCAGTCCTCGGCACCGACGCAGGACCTCCTCCCGCTCGGGATCGCCGTCAGGGAGCATCTCCGCCAGCGACAAGAGGTTGTGAACCTCCTCCAGCACCATGCCCGACCTCCGGGCGACCTCGACGGCGGCCCGGAGGCGCCTCCGGGCCGTCCCTTCCCGACCCCGGACCCAGGCCACCTGTCCCTCCACCCGCAAGGCCCCCGATCGGCCCACCGGGAAGACCCTGGCGAAGGTCCGGGCCATGTGCATCGCCATCCGGAGGTCCCGGGAGGGGACGTCCCGGACGCCCCGCTTCCAGAGCCGATAGAAGAGGTCTCCGGGGAAGCAGAAGGCCGGGAGCGCCGAGGCGAAGTTCGGCTGGTAGCCCTTCGCCCGGGCCATCGCCTCCCGGATCCAGTAGAGCGCCACGTCGTTGTCTCCCCGGTTCAGCTCCAGGAAGGCCCGGGTGGCCCGGAGGCCCAGTGCCAGGAAGGGGTCCTCGGTCCTTGGACTCGCCCGCAGGAGTTCGAAGAGGTCCTCGTTGTCCCGAATCGCCAGGTCGTCCTCCCCGGCCATCAGGAGGGTCCATCCCCGGAGGTAGAGGGCCTCGGCCAGGTTCCGCAGGTAGTCCCGATCCCGACTGATCGCGACCATCTCCTCGGCATACCGTCGGGCCCGATCCGCCTCTGCCCGGAACAGGTGGAGAGGCACCAGCTGGCTCAGGGCGTCTGCCCGACGCCGTTCATCGCCCAGCGTCTGCGAGAGTTCCAGGGACCGGTTCAGCAGTTGCTCCGTCTGCTCGAAGGCCCCCGTGCCGAGGCGATAGAACCCCTCCATGAAACGGACGTAGTTCTCGGTGGCCGGGTCGTCGTACTGCTCCAGCAGGGACCGGGCCTGGTCGAAATAGTACGGGGCCGCCCAGTGCACCGGGATGAACCCCACCCCCGCGCCGAAACTGGCATGGGCCCGGGCCGCCTCGGGGCACGGTCCGGCCCGCATGGCCCAGTTGATCATCCGAAAGCCGGCGACGTAGGCCGCCGTGGGCTCGGCCCGGATGTAGTAGAGTTCGGAGACCCGCTCCAGGGCCCGGATCACCATCCGCACCTGCTCCCGTTCCGCATCGGTCCGGGCCGTGGGCCGGAATCGCAGCAGGCGGCGGATCACGTGGGCACCCACCTCCTTGAGCAGCACCAGGTTCTGAGACATGGCGGACCTGGGCATCGGACAGCCCAGCAGGGCCAGGCCCCGGACCAGATTCCCGGTGGCCTCGACGAACCGCAGGAGGTTCACCCGAGCAATCCCGAGTCCCAGTTCGAGGCGGGCACGACGCAGGTGATCCCGGGAATCGTCCCCCAGGAGGGCCAGGGCCCGGGCGAACAGCGAGGAAGCCACGTCGTTCGCGAACCGTTCCAGGGCCCGCTCGGCGGCCAGATCCAGGTAGTCCAGGGCCCGCTCCCGGTCCCCGGCCTCCTGCCAGTGCCAGGCCAGGACCTCGGGGGGAGGCCGCCGGACCTCCTCCTGGGCCTCCCACCATCGGGCCATCGCCTGGTGAATCGTCCGCCTCTGGGCCTCCAGCAGCGTCCCGTAGATCGCCTCCCGAGCCAGGACGTGGTGGAAGGCGAACGACTCGTCGCCCCTCCCGGAGACCCGGTCCAGGAACTCCGACTCGACGAGCCGATGGAGCGTCTCGCGAATCCCCTCGGCATCCAGGACGTAGCGACCCTCGGCCCCCAGGGCCGGCCCCAGGATCCCCGCCGGAAAGGCGCTCCCGGCCACCGAGGCCACCTTCAGCACGGTCCGGGCAACGGGATCGAGGCGATCGGCACGGCTGATGAAGACCTCCCGCAACGACGGGGCCTCCCGGGGAAGGGCCTCCGGGTCCCCCCCGACCACCGAGGCGGTCCCGTCCCGGACCTCCACGAGCCCCGCCTCCCGCAGGTTCAGGGTCGTCTCCCGGACCATCAGGGGGTTGCCCTCGGCGTGACGCACGATCCATCGCCGAAGGTCCGGGTGGAGCCGCTCCGCTCCCAGGCGACGGCAGGCCATCGTCGCCACCTGGGCCTCCCCGACGGGCCCCAGGAACAACCGGGAGGTCGCCGCCGCCAGCACGCCCGGAAACCCCTCCGGCTCCCCACCCAGGGGGCGGCTGACGGCCAGGAACAGGGCCTCCGGAATCCGGGCGCGGGCCTCCAGGAGCAGCCCCAGGGAGGTCTGGTCGAACCAGTGGAGGTCCTCCAGGACCACCAGCAGGGGTCCTCTCTCGGTCACCAGTCGAAGCAGGCCCACCAGCAGGGACCGGGTGTGATTGGCCCGCACCTCCGGAGACATCGCTGCGACGTCCGGGTCCGCAGGCCAGGCCAGCGGAAAGAGGATGTCCATCAAGGAGGCCCAGCCCGGGCGGAGGCCCATCCGGGTCGTCAGGCGCTCCAGCACGGAGCGGAGGTCCTCCCCCGGGGCGGTCTCCCGGCGGATCACGTCCTCGAAGATCGGCCGCCAGGCATGGAAGGGGCTCTCGGCTCCCAGGGGCTCCCCGACGCCCCAGAGGACCCGCACCCCTCTCCGGCGGGCCAGGGCCGTGAACTCCGTCGCCAGGCGGGTCTTCCCCATCCCGGGAAGGCCCTCCAGCAGCGTGAACCCACCCTGACGCTCCCGGCAGAGGGCCTCCAGTTGATGGGTCAGTACCGCGAGTTCCTGGTCCCGACCTTCCAGGGGGTCGCCGTCCAGGGACAGCGCCACCTCGGCCCGGGAGGCCCGGCCGGTCACCCGCACCGCCGGAGTGAGTCCCTCAAATCCCTTCAGGGCAAGGGCCCCCCGGGCTTCCACCTGGAACTCCGGGGCCCGTCGGAGCAGGAACTCGGGGGCAAGCACCTCCCCCGGTCGGGCCTGTTCCATGAGCCGGGCCGCCCGGATCACCTCCCGGCCGAGGACCCCGTAGGTCCGCCGTAGCGGAGATCCGTAGGCCCCGGCATAGGAGAGGCCCCGGGCCACCCCGATGGCCGGCGGTCGGGCCAGGCCCTCCCCCGCCGGCGGCTGCAGGAGGTCCAGCGCCGCGAGCAACCCCCGTTCCAGGTCGTCCTCGTGGGCGATGGGGGCCCCGAAGCAGCCGTAGAGGTAGTCCCCCTTGTCGCCGGGGACCACCTGGAGCAGCATCCCCTCGTAACGGGTGAAGACCTCCTGGACGAACCGCACCAGGCGATCCAGTCGGACCTCGGCCTCCGGGTCCCGGTCATAGTCGATCCCCTCGAAATGCAGGAACAGGATCGAGACCTCCCGCATCTCGTCCAGCAGCACGCCGCCCAGGGACCGGAGCCGGGCCTCGATGGCCGGATGGACCCATCGCTCACCGGGGGGATGATCCGGGACCGCAAGGGTCTGGGGGACCCATGGAGGACGACCTGGGATCGCCTCCAGTTCCCAGGCCTCCTCGGCCCCTTTCGCCGAGAGCCGCCGGAACCGGGCCCCCAGGTCCCGCAGCAACGGCAGGCACCCCTCGTCCACGACGACCTTCCCCGGAGGCGTCCGGGAGTTCAGGATCGACAGTCGGGTCATGAGGGACCCGACCAGCACGTCCATCCGCTGGACGCCCGGATCCCCCACCACGCACCGGAGGACCTCGCCGAGACAGAGACTCGTCCGGGCCCGGACCCGCAGGTCCCGATGGCCCGGCAGGATCGGCCCCTCGCCCTCCAGGACCTCCTGGATCTCGAGAGCACCTTGCAGGGCCGCTTCCCGGTGGGCCTCGTCGAACCAGGCCGTCAGGGCATCCCCCCCGAAGTGGGTCACCACGCCGTGGCGTCCGTGCAGGCGATCCACCAGGGCCGTGAAGACCCGGTTCAGCACCCCGCCCAGGGCCTCGGCGGCCCGGGAGGGCCCGAGGGACTCCACCAGGGTCTCGACCATCCGGGTGGACCCGACGAGGTCCACGGTCAGGGCGCATCCCGAGGCCCTCCCGTGGAGATATCCGTGGCCTCTTTCCAGAGACCTGCGCTGGTCGCTGGGCAGAAAGGACCCCGGTGACAAGGCGTTCCTTCCCCGGCAGACCCGATGATCATACTGCCGACCTGGGACATTGGACCAGGGAAAGACATCGGTGGTCGGCGCCCCCTCAGGTCACGGTCTCCCCATCGGGGACATGGGCCAGGATCGCGGGATCCGTGTCGTGCGGCAGCGTGCCGACCAGGCAGTTGGCCCCGATGACCGCCTCCGGAGGAATGATCGTTCCCTTGCCCACCACGGTGATCCCGTCAGACAGGTGGGAGGGAAAGCGCCCGTTGGCACCGCCCCGGGCATCGGCCCGGCCGATTCGGGCCCCGGTCCCCACCCGGACATCCTTGTCCAGGATCGCCCTCTCGACCCGGGCGCCGGGCCCGATCTCGCAGTCGTGCATGACCACGCTGTCCACCACCAGGGCCCCCCGGGCCACCCGGACCCCCGGAGAGAGGACCGACCCGATCACGGTCCCCTCGATGCGACACCCTCGGGAGACGAGGCTGCACTGGACCCGGGCCCCCGCCTCGACCCGGGCCGGGCCGTGGAAGACCTGCCGGCGCCCCTCGGGATTGGTCCGGATGCGCCAGGAGGCCAGGTCCAGCCCCGTCCCGGGGTCCAGGGCGTCCAGGTTGGCCTCCCAGTAGGATCGGAGCGTCCCGACGTCCCGCCAGTAGCCCTCGAAGCGATGGGCCAGGACCCGTCGCCGGGACAGCATCCCCGGAATCACGTGGGCCCCGAAGTCATGGCGTCCCTCGGGGCAGTTGCGCTCCAGTTCCTCCAGCAGCACGTTCGCCCGGAAGACATAGATGCCCATGCTGGCGAGATTGCTGACCCGCTCCGGGCTCTTCTCGACGAACCGGACCACCCTCCCGGCCTCGTCGGTGACCATCACGCCGAACCGGGAGACCTCCTCCCAGGGGACCTCCATCGCCGCGATGGTCAGGTCGGCCTCCTGGGCCCGGTGGCGATCGATCATCGGCCGGAAGTCCATCCGGAAGATGTGGTCCCCCGACAGGATCAGCACATCCCGGGGCCGCAGGGGCCGCAGGAAGGACCGGTTCTGCCACACGGCATCGGCGGTGCCCCGGTACCAGTCCGTGGAATAGCCCAGGGACGGGGGCAGGACCTTCAGGGAGGCCCGGAGGCCCGACAGGCCCCAGGCCTCTCCATCGGCCAGGTGATCCATCAGGGAGGTCGGGCGGTACTGGGTCAGGACCCCCACGTGGGAGATGCCGCTGTCGGCGGCGTTGGAGAGCGAGAAGTCGATGATCCGGTAGGAGCCGGCGAAGGGAACCGCCGGCTTGGCCCGCTTGTGCGCGATCACGTTCAGGCGGCTGCCCCGTCCGCCGGCCAGCACCAGGGCCACCACGTCCGACCTCATGGGGCACCTCCATCGCCGGACAGCACGGCCCCTTCCGGCACCTGCTGCCGGATGCCGACCTCGACGCCCTGCCGGATCAGGACCCCGGCCCCGATCCGGCTGCCCTTGCCGGCGGACACGATCCGACCATCGCCGGCCAGCACGGCCCCCTCGCCCACCTGGACGTCCTTGTCCAGCACGGACCGGACCACCCGGGCCCCGGCACGGATCACGCATCGGTGCAGCACCACCGAGTCCTCCACGACGGCCCCGGGCTCCACCACGACCCAGGGAAACAGCACCGACCGGGACACCTGTCCCGACACCCGGCACCCCGGGGCGACCAGGCTCCTGGACACCCGTGCCCCCTCGGCAAAGAAGGCCGGTGGCGCATCCCCCCAGCCGGCCGTCTCGGGGTTGGTCAGCACCCGGTCCATGGGCACGCCCGTTCCCCGCCGGGTCAGCAGCCGGAGGTGGGCGTCGTGCCATGCCTCGATGGGGCGCAGGTACTCCCACCCCCCCCGATGGACCACCCCGAAGACCCGGCCGTTGCGCACCAGGTCCGGGATCACCTCGTCGTAGAGGTGGAAGGTCCGCCCCTCCCGGGCGTTTCGTTCCACCGCCGCCACCAGCACCTCGGTCCGGAAGCAGTAGACCGTCATGGAGGCCAGGTTCGTCGGGGGATCGGCAGGTTTCTCCTGGTAGTCCAGCACTCGGCCCCCCTCCCCGATCACCCCGATCCCGAACCGGGAGGGGCGGCCGCAGTCCATCGGGTGAAAGGCCATCGTCACGTCGGCCTTCATCCGGCGATGCCGTTCCACCAGCGGCCCGTAGTGCATCCGGTAGACATGATCCCCGGACAGCACCAGCACATCCCTGGCCCCGGCCCTCCGGAGGAAATGGAGATTCTGGTAGACCGCGTCGGCGGTGCCCCGGTACCAGTCCAGGTCCCCGGCCCCCTCGAAGGGGGGCAGGAAGGACAGTTCGCGGCTCCGGCCGTTGTAGTCCCAGGGACGCCCGATCCCCACGTGGTCCATCAGTGAGGCCGGGTGGAACTGGCTCAGCAGGCCCACCCGTTCCACTCCCGACTCCGACAGGTTGGTCAGCGGGAAGTCGATCACCCGGTAGAGCCCCCCGAAGGGCACTGCAGCCATCGCCCTCCGGGCCGTCAGCACGCCCATCGCGTCGGGTCGCCCCCCTGCCAGCACCAGGGCCACGACGTCCTTCATCCCCCACCTCCCCCGGTCATCCGAACAGGTCCTGGATCGGTGTGACCTGGATCCCCAGGGCGTCGGCCACCACCGGGTGCACCATCCGGCCCCGGTGCGTGTTGATGCCCGCCGCCAGGGACGTGTCGGTCCGCACGGCCTCCTCGAGGCCCAGCCGGGCGATCCGCTCCAGATAGCCCACCGTGACCTGGGTCAAGGCCAGTGTCGAGGTCCGTGGCACGGCGCCGGGCATGTTCGGCACCCCGTAGTGCACCACGTCGTGGACCACGAAGGTCGGGTGCCCATGGGTCGTCGGGCGCATCGTCTCGACGCACCCGCCCTGGTCGATGGCCACGTCCACGATGACCGCCCCCGGGACCATCCGGGCCACCAGGGACTCTGGCACCAGCACCGGGGCCCGACGACCCGGCTCCTGGACCGCCCCGATGACCAGGTCCGAGGCGATCACCTGCCGCTCGATGGCGTCGGCATCGGCGAAGAGGGTGTTCACCCGTCCCAGGAAGACCTCGTCGGCCTGGCGGAGCCGATCCAGGTCGTTGTCCAGCAGGAAGACCCGGGCGTTCATGCCCTCGGCGACCCGGGCCGCGTGGACCCCCACCGTGCCGGCCCCCAGGATCGTCACGACCCCCGGGTCCACCCCCGTGACGCCGCCCAGCAGCACCCCCCGGCCTCCCTGGGACTTCTGGAGCAGGGAGGCCCCGACCTGCACGGCCATCTTGCCGGCGATCTCGGACATGGGCCGCACGATGGGCATGCGCCCGTCGGGCCGGGTCACGGTCTCGTAGGCGATGGCCGTGACCCCCTGGTCCAGCAGGGCCCGGGCCAGGTCCGGCATCGTGGCCAGGTGCAGCGAACAGAACAGGATCTGCCCCTCCCGCAAGAAGGGGCACTCGGCCTCCGTCGGGGCATGGAACTTCACCACCAGGTCCGCCTCCCCGTAGAGGTCCTCGTTGAGCCGCAGGATCCGGGCCCCCCGAGCCACGTACTCGTCGTCGGGGAATCCGGCCCCGACCCCGGCCCCCGAGGCCACCAGCACCGTATGGCCGAGCCCCACCAGGCGGGCCGCCCCCGAGGGCGTCAGTCCCACCCGGTATTCCTGGTAGCGAACCTCTCGTGCGACGCCGATCGTCATTCCGTTGTTCCCTCTCGCCCGCCCGAGCATATCACCGCGGGCCGGGTCCCTTCACCCCGGAACCCGCTCCCGGAACCGCGGAACCCCCAGGGCCACCCCAGAAGATCGGCCACGCACCGGGGAAGCCAACAGGGGCTCCTGCGCGACGCAAGGGGAGGGCCGGAGTTCCCTGTCCCACGGTCAGACGATGTCCGGGACCTCAGGGGGTGTCCTCGCGGACGCAGTCCACGAAGTAGCCGCCGTCGGGGGTCTTCACGAGGCCGTGGATGTCCGTCTCGAACCCCGGGAAGCGGGCATTGAATTCCCGGGCGAACTGGAGGTAGCGGACGATGGTCCGGTTGAAGCGCTCCCCGGGGATCAGCAGCGGAATGCCCGGGGGATAGGGGGTCAGCAGCACCGCCGTGACCCGACCCTCCAGGGCGTCGATGGGCACCCGTTCCACCTCCCGGTGAGCCATCCGGGCAAAGGCATCGGAGGGCTTCATCGCGGGGGTCATGTCCGACAGGTACATCTCGGTGGTCAGCCGGGCGATGTCGTGGGTCTTGTAGACCTCGTGGATCTCGCTGCAGAGGTCCTGGAGCCCGACCCGCTCGTATCGGGGCCACTTGGACACGAACTCCGGCATGGCCTTCCAGAGGGGCCGGTTCTTGTCGTAGAGGTCCTTGAACTGCTGCAGTTCCGACATGAGGGTGTTCCAGCGCCCCTTCGTGATCCCGATGGTGAACATGATGAAGAAGGAGTAGAGGCCCGTCTTCTCCACGATGACGCCGTGCTCGGCCAGGTACTTGGTCACGATGGAGGCGGGGATGCCCCAGTCGGCGAAGTCCCCGTCCACGTCGAGGCCCGGGGTCACCACGGTCCCCTTGATCGGGTCCAGCATGTTGAAGCCCGGCGCCAGGTTCCCGAAACCATGCCATCGATCGCCGGCCCGGAGGATCCAGTCGGCCTGGGTCCCGATCCCCTCCTCGGCCAGGTCGTCCGGGCCCCAGACCTTGAACCACCAGTCGTTGCCCCACTCCTCGTCCACCTTCCGCATCGCCCGACGGAAGTCCAGGGCCTCCTGGATCGACTCCTCCACCAGGGCCTTGCCGCCGGGGGCCTCCATCATCGCCGCCGCCACGTCGCAGGAGGCGATGATGGCGTACTGGGGCGAGGTGGAGGTGTGCATCAGGAAGGCCTCGTTGAAGAGGTCCCGGTCCAGGTGCCGGGTCTCGGAGTCCTGGGCCAGGATCTGGGAGGCCTGGGAGAGTCCCGCCAGCAGCTTGTGGGTGGACTGGGTCGAGAAGACCATCGACTCCCGGCACCGGACGCTGCTCTTCCCGATGGCGTGGAACCCCTTGTAGAACTTGTGGAACGTCGCGTGGGGCAGCCAGGCCTCGTCGAAGTGCAGCGTGTCGATGCGACCGTCCAGCATCTCCTTGATGGCCTCGACGTTGTAGAGGATCCCATCGTAGGTGCTCTGGGTGATCGTCAGGATGCGGGGCTTCGCATCGGGGTCCCGGGCCAGGGCCTCCCGGGCGAAGGGGTTCTCCCGGATCTTCCGCTGGATGTTCTCCCAGGCGAACTCCTCCTTCGGGATGGGCCCGATGATCCCCAGGTGGTTGCGCGTGGGCATCAGGAAGACCGGCACCGCGCCGGTCATGATGATGGCGTGGAGCACCGACTTGTGGCAGTTCCGGTCCACCACGACGATGTCCCCCGGGGCCACGGTCGAGTGCCAGACGATCTTGTTGGAGGTCGAGGTGCCGTTCGTGACGAAGAGCAGGTGGTCCACGTTGAAGATCCGGGCGGCGTTGCGCTCGGCGGCGGCCACGGGCCCCGTGTGGTCCAGCAGTTGCCCCAGTTCCTCGACCGCGTTGCAGACGTCGGCCCGGAGCAGGTTCTCCCCGAAGAACTGGTGGAACATCTGCCCCACCGGCGACTTCAGGAAGGCCACGCCGCCGGAGTGTCCCGGACAGTGCCAGGAGAACGACGAATCGGCGGCGTAGTGGGTCAGGGCCCGGAAGAAGGGCGGCGGCAGGGAGTCGATGTAGGACCGGGCCTCCCGGACCACGTAGCGGGCGATGAACTCGGGCGTGTCCTCGAACATGTGGATGAAGCCGTGCAGTTCCTTCAGCACGTCGTTGGGGATGTGCCGGGCCGTCCGGGTCTCCCCGTAGAGGAAGATCGGGATGTCCGAGTTCCGGAAGCGCAGTTCCTGCACGAAGGACCGGATGGCCTGGAGGGTCCCCTCCCGGTCCTTCTCCAGTTCCTCGTCGTCCACGGACAAGATAAAGGTCGAGGCCCGGCTCTGCTGCTGCACGAAACTGGTCAGGTCCCCGTAGGAGGTGACCCCCTGGACCTCGAAGCCCTCGTCCTCGATGGCCTTCGCCAGGGACCGGATGCCCAGCCCCGAGGTGTTCTCGGACCGGAAGTCCTCGTCGATGATGATGATCGGGAAATGGAACCGCATCGGCACCCCCCTCGTTCGCCGGCGCGAAGTATCGGAGGGTTGCCCCCCGGGATCAAGACCCGGGTCCGGTCTTCTCGACCCCGGTGGATGGGGGAGGCCGGCGCGCCCAGAGGGACTCGAACCCCCAACCCGCAGATCCGTAGTCTGCTGCTCTATCCAATTGAGCTACGGGCGCAGCACCAAAGGCGGACGCATTGTAGCATCGCCGGCCCTGCAGGGCAAGGCCCCGCTGCGGCCGGGGACTCCCGCGGCGGTCGGTGACGGGCCCCCGTGATCCGGAAGGCGCCGCCCGGACTACTGCCAGGTCCAGCCGAGGGCCAGGCGGCCCATGAAGCCCCAGGCCGCGGGACGGTCCTCCCCCGAGGCGAAGCGCTGGTTGCCCAGGAAGGCCCGGACCGCCGAGGTGTTCAGTTTCACGAAGAAGCCCTGGGGCAGGGTCCAGGCCAGGGTCGGCCCGAAGAGGATCTTCGCGCCGCCCTCGGCCTCCTCCTCCTCGAAGATCCCCTCCAGGTCCTCCCCGGCGACCTCCAGGCCGACCCGAAGCGAAGGGAGGACCCCGTAGGAGACCGCCAGGGAGGTCATCACGTCTACCTCGTCCCGCCCGGCGGACCCCACCGGGACCTCCAGCAATCCGGAGAGGGAGAGGTCCAGGGCCCCGAAGGCCCTCCCGAGGGTCAGGCGGATTCGCGGGATGTGATCGGACCGGTAGTCGTAGATGTAGCCCAGGCCCAGGTCCAGGTTCAGGTGGTGGCGATCCTGCCGCAGGGCCCGGGCGATCACCTCCACCGCGGCCGCCTGGCCCCGCATCCCGCCCCGGGAGGCGTCGATCACGATCCCCCCGAAGGCCTCCACCCCCAGGAAGTCCAGGGGCTGGTAGCGCAACCGGAGGCCCTGCTCCACGCCCTGCTGGGCGAAGTTCCGGCTCTCCCGGGTCCCGTAGCCGACCTCATACTGCACCGTGAACGACTGCCGGGGGCCCCGACCGGTGTTCTGATACACGTAGGGGCTCGCGAAGGGGTCCCCGGCCAGCGCGACCGACTCCTCCCCCAGAGCGGGAACCGAGACGCCCAGCACCAGCAGGCAGCAGCCGAGAAACCGTCGCATGGGTCCTCCGAGGAACGGCCGGGCGTCCTCTTCTACCACAGGAAGCACAGGGTCGTTGTGAAGACCGGGATCCAGTACCGGGTCGATGGGGAGTCCCGGTGCATGCGGAAGACCGGCAGCGCGACCCCGACGTCCAGCAGCAGCCGCCACCGCTGCAACCGGAAGAACTCGACGCCCCCTCGGATGTTGAAGACCAGACCCCCGTTGAGGTCCTGGATGACGTCGCCGATCTCCATCACCGCGTAGCCCAGGCCGCCGCCGAGATAGGGGGAGACATCCTTCTGGAGCGCCAGCCAGAAGGCCTCGAGGGCGAAGTTGCCGTAGCGCAGCCTCTCGGGGCCCGCGTTGAACTGGGAGGTCAGGTTCAGGTCCACCCGGGCCTGGGCCATCTCGAAGGCCAGCCGGACCGCGGCGCCGTAGGAGATCTGTCCGTCCCGGCGGATCGCCACGCCGAAGGGGATCCCGAGGCCCCAGAGGAACTGCCAGGCCGCCGTCTCGGTCTCGGCGACCCGATCCAGGGTGGCCGTCGCCTGGACCAGCTGCCGACCCAGCACCGCTTCGGCGAGCCGGGGCACCAGCACGTCGGCCTCGTCCCAGGAGGTCGCGGTGATGCGCTCGGCCCGGGCCGCCTGGAGGTCCGGGATGCGGCGGTCGGTCATCAGAAAGACGATCCGGCTCTCCAGGGGGACCACCGTCAGCACGATCACCCGCTGGACCGACATCCGCTCGGCCTCTTCGGCCCAGGCCGGAATCTCGTCCTCGAACAACCGGGCCCCCCGCAGGGGAACCGCCACGATCCCCCGGTTCTCCACCTCGGCCCGCAGCAGGTCCCGGAGGGACCCGACCTGTTCCGGCGGCCCCTCCACGACGACCCCCACCCGCTCCCCGGCCCGGGCCGTGACCGGCGCCAGGAAGGCCCAGAAGGCCCACACTGCAAGGGTTCGTCGGTGCATCGTCCGCTCCTTCGAAGTCCCGCCGTTCCCCGTTCCCTGCGATTCTGGCACATTTCCCGGCAGGAGTCCTTCATCGGGACCCGGGCCTCGTGGTAGCCTTGGGCGACCCGGAAGTCGGGGGGCCCGATGGGAGGACATCGCGGGACCTGGGGGTCCCAGGCCGGCTTCATCCTGGCCGCGGCCGGGTCCGCGGTGGGGCTCGGCAATCTCTGGAAGTTCCCCTATCTCTGCTGGGAGAACGGCGGCGGGGCCTTCGTGGCCACCTACCTGGGCGCCGTGGTGGTGCTGGGGCTGCCGCTCATGATGGCCGAGATCCTCGTGGGACGCCGGGCCCAGGCCAGCGCAGTGCCGGCCTTTGCCGCCCTGGGCGGGCCGGCGTGGTCATGGCTGGGGGTCCTGGGGGTCCTGGCGGGGGTCGTGATCCTGGCCTACTACACCGTGATCGCCGGCTGGTCGATCCGGTCCTTCGTGTTGTGCCTGGAGTGGTCCTTCGGCGGCTATCCCCCCGATGCCGGTGCCCGCTTCCCGGCCTTCCTGGCCGACGGCCCCCAGCAGGTGCTGCTGACCACGGTGTTCTCCTTCCTGACGGCCTTCGTGGTGTACCGGGGCGTGGGCGCCGGCATCGAGCGGGCCTCCAAGGTGATGATGCCGGTGCTGTTCGCCATCCTCCTCTACCTGCTGGTCACGGCATTGCGACTCCCGGGGGCCGGCGAGGGCCTGCGGCACCTGCTGGAGCCCCGGTTCCAGGACCTGCCGCCCCAGGGCGTGCTGCTGGGGGTGGGACAGGCCTTCTTCAGCCTCTCCCTGGGACTCGGGGCCATGGTGGCCTACGGGTCCTACCTGTCTCCCCAGGAGCGGATCGGCCGGACCGCCGCCTGGGTCGTGGGGCTGGACACGGCGGTGGCGCTGATCGCCGCGATGGTGATGTTCTCGCTGCTCCACAGCATCCCGGGCCTGCCTGACCGGGTCTCCGGGTCCACCGTGGCGATGCTCTTCGTGACCCTGCCGGAACTCTTCTACACGCAGATGCCCGGCGGGACGATCCTGGCCCCCCTCTTCTACGTGCTGGTGGCCTTCGCGGCCCTGACCTCGACGATCAGCCTCGGGGAGGTGGCGACCTCCTATCTGGTGGATCGCCGGAACCTCCCCCGGGGCCGGGCCACGATCCTCTCGGCCTCGGTGATCTGGGTGGGGTCCGTGGCCTGCGCCCTGTCCCTCGGGGCCGTCCCGGCCCTCTCGTCCCTCCGGGTCTTCGCCGGCAAGGAGGGCCTGCTGGCGACGCTGGACCACCTGGCCGCCAACTGGATGCTGCCCCTCGGGGGCCTGGGCACGGCCCTCTTCGTCGGCTGGCATCTCCCGGCGGCGGCGGTGGCCAGCGAACTGGGAATCCGGGAGGGGAGCCCGGCCTTCGTCCTCTTTCGATGGGCGCTCCGGGTCGTGGCCCCCCTGGCCATCCTGGGGCTGTTGATCCTGGTCCTCACCGGGAGGGACCTCAGTTAGCATGAACGACGTCAGCCAGGCGATCGGACGGGTCCTGGACGCCTACAACACCTACGTGGGCACCTACGCGCTGATGGCGCTGCTGCTCCCGGTGGGGATCTGGTTCACGATCCGACTCCGGCTCATCCAGGTCTGGGGCCTGCGACACGCGAAGGACCTCGTGATGGGCCGCTACGACCGCCCCGGGGACCACGGCGACGTGAGCCACTTCCAGGCCCTCTGCACGGCCCTCTCGGCCACGGTGGGCACCGGCAACATCGCCGGCGTGGCCCTGGCGATCTACTACGGCGGACCCGGATCCCTCTTCTGGCTCTGGATGACCGGCTTCTTCGGAATGGCCACCAAGTATGCCGAGTGCACGCTGGCCCAGCAGTACCGGGAGGTCCACCCCGACGGCAGCGTCAGTGGCGGTCCCATGTACTACATCGAGCGGGCCGCCTCCCGGGTCCTGGGCCCCATGGCGAAGCCCCTGGCGATCCTCTTTGCCGTCGGCACCGTCCTGTGCAGCCTCGGGACCGGCAACATGGCTCAGAGCAACTCCATGGCCGACGCAATCCACGCCTTCGACCTCAGGGATGGCCTGCGAATCCCCACCTGGCTCTCGGGGCTCGTGCTGGCGGGACTCGTGGGGGCCGTGATCCTGGGCGGCATCCGCCGGATCGCCTCGGTGGCCGAGCGACTGGTCCCGTTCATGGCACTGTTCTACGTGACGGCCTGCCTGGCCGTGATCGCCTTCGAATACGACCGGTTGCCGACGATGTTCCGACTGGTCTTCGAGGGGGCCTTCACGGGCACCGCCGCAACGGGCGGGTTCCTGGGGTCCACGTTCCTGCTGACGGCCCGCTATGGCATCGCCCGGGGACTCTTCAGCAACGAGGCCGGACAGGGATCGGCCCCCATCGCCCATGCGGCCGCCCGGACCGAGTACCCGGTGCGGGAGGGGCTCGTGGCCCTTCTGGAGCCCCTCGTGGACACCCTGATCATCTGCACGATGACCGGCATGGTGCTGCTGCTCACCGGGGCCTGGTCCTCGGGAAAGATGGGCGCCGCGATGTCCTACCAGGCCTTCGAGACGGGCCTGGACCTGACGGTCCTGGGACTCCAGGTCGGAGGCGTGGTCGTCTCGGTCTCCCTGCTGCTCTTCTCCTTCACCACGGCCATCTCCTGGTCCTACTACGGGGACCGGGCCGTCGGCTACCTGCTCGGGCGTCGTTTCGTGGTCCCCTACCGCTACCTCTACTGCCTCTTCGTCTTCATCGGGGCCGTCTGGGCCAAGGAGATGGTCTGGAAGTTCGTGGACGCGGTGCTGACGCTCATGGCGGTCCCCAACCTGATCGCCCTCCTGATCCTCTCCCCCGAGGTGGTGGAGCGGACCCGGACCTATTTCGCGATGGACCACCGGCCCACCCGGGCTTGAACGGAACTTCCCGGAGCGCCTCGTGGGCCTGGCCATCGTGTTCCACCGGTCCAGTGGACCGAAGAGACCCTTTCAATGCCACCTGGATCAGGCTGGTCCAGGTAATGCTTGACCGGGGATCCGCCATCCAATAAAGTTCCCGTCGATGCGTACGATTCCCTCTTCTGATCGGCTCCTTCCCCTGCGTATCGAAATCGCCAGGCTCCGCCGCGCGGGATCGGGTCTAGCCTCCCTGACCCGATACCTCTGGATGGACCCAGGCCGTGGCCGCGGGTCGGTGCTGCTGGACCCCACGAAGAGTTGTCACCTGCGATGCCGTATTCGCCATCCCACAGGCCATCGCAGCCAGCACTGTGCGGGAGATGAGTGGTCGCAGGCCGTCTCGCGTGAAGTGCAGCCCTTGGCCCACGACATCTCTTTCGGCTGCCGACACGAACCATTGATGGACCCCGACCTGCCTCGCCACATTCGGACCTTGCGATCCAAACGGTACCGGCAGGCATCACGACCCGAACCCTGCCTGTTGACCTCCGGGAGTCAGTTGACTCCGGAATTCCGAGAGACGTTGGCGGCAGCGGGCCTCGACACCCTGCTCCTGTCCATCGACACGACGGTCCCAGATGATCTACGCCTGACTTCGGCCTCTGTCCACCTGGCCAAGACCCCGAAAGAACCTGGTCCCCTTCCTGCGACACGCGCGGTGGAATCGGCTCCAGGTGGGTGTTCAGGCTCTCATCACGTCGATAACGTTGCCGTTTCTGGATACCACTCTTCGGAAGATCGCCGTTCTGGGCATCTTCCGCATGCATCTTTCCCAACTCGTGGTGGGTCGGCCGGCCGTTCGGAGCCGCATCGTGCGGTTCCGGGGCATGGAAGGAGAGGTGCTTCGAATCGCCCTGACCAGATTGAAGATCGAGGAGAAGCGACGCAACGTCATGGTGATTCTTCCAGAGCCTCCGCGTCCTTCTCTCCCGAAGGAACAGGCGGTCCTGCTGATGGGAGATGGGATGTCCAGGACGAGGAACTCCTGAAAAACCAGTGGCCCGTCGTCTGGACGGCCCCGTGGTACAAGGTCCGGGTCGATTCGCGCGGGTTCGTCTTTCCGTGCCAGAGGATGGTGCATCCCCAGGACGCCTTGGGGAATTTGCTGGAGCATCCGTTGACCAACCTGCTCTCCGGGGAGATGGCCAGGAACCTGAAATCCGGTCTGTTGGCGGGGCGAAGTCCCTCTCCTGTTTGCAGGAGATGCTCCTTCGGGCCCAGAAAGAACGAGGCGTGTTAGGATTTCCGAAGGCTCTTGAACGGAGGTCCGGACTTGCGGCAAAAAAGCTTGATAGTGGCTGTCCTGGTCATTGTTCCATCGCTGGTTGGAGCCGGTCTGATCTGGGTCCTCTGGAACCGAACTGGGAGAAAGCATTCTCCGGATCCCGGAAAGGTGGTCCAGGCATCGGAACCGAAGGCAGAGACGCCTTCAACACCCCCTCCCTCGGCCAATGAAGCACGGCCAGCACCTCTGCCCACCGAATCCCCCAATGCCCTGTTCGCCCCGGTGGCACCCCGCCATTGGATGACTCATGTGACTCGGGAAGACCTCGGCCTCTCCCCAAAGCAGTGGGCCTTGTTCCGACTCCAGTCCCAGAAACTGGGGGCGCCGTTGGGAACCGAGGATCCTGCCGAAGTGGCCGGGTTCTCGTATGCCACGATCGAGAAACCGAGATCCGCTCCAGGCACCACGAACCTGGACCGCCTCCGGGACCTGATCATCGAGGCGGAGAAGCAACGCCTGCCCACCCTGGCTCACCCGATGCTTCGCTTTCCCGACGTCCGGGTGCTGGAACAACCGAATCGTGATTCTCTCGAGGTCCTCGCCGAAGCCTTGATTCCCGTGCTTCCTGATACCGCGGTGAAGCCCCCGTTGGTGCTCCGGCAACAGCCGACCCTTCGGGTCATCCGAACCCCCCGGGGGATCCCCACGGACCAGCGAAACCGTGTCCTGGACGATCGGGTCCGAGAGGCCCGATCCCGGGGGCTTGTGCCGGTTTCCCCCCTGTATCTCTATTATTCCGACGAGGACTGGTTCTCCCTTCTGAAACAGGGCAAGGAACCGGACTTCGAGGTCTTCGTGCCCGTCGCTCCGCGCTAGGGTGTCTGGATTTCCTCGGACATGCGACGAGGCGAGCCGCTCGATTGAGCAACGCCCGGCCATTCCCGAACCGGTCGGTTCAGCACGTTGTAGATGCAGGCCTGTCGCAGCGTCCCGTCCACGAGGTAGTAGCGGTTGCACCGGGAGGCCTCAAGCAAATCGATGTTCTCTGGCTCCCAGAAACTCTCGATGGAGAGCAAGAGTGTCCTCTCGCTCCACCTTGCCTCCTCGACAGGACCCCGGTGCAGGGCCGTCCGGAGAACGGCCTCAACGTCCTGGGTGTCGAAGGCGAACTTCCAGGGCCGGGTCCAGGGAGCGAACCTCCGGGCCTCCCCCACGAGGGGAAGGGCCAGAAAGCACCGCCGAGGCTTCCAGTCCGCGCGTCCGGTCAATCGGTAGATCGCTGAGGTGATCCGCTGGAACCACAACCAATCCTGTCGAGTTACGGCGCCGTCGGTCTGATCCTCAAGTGCCTCCACCAGATCAATGTCCTCCAAAAAGGATTCGGAATCGGTCAGTCGTCCCCTTCCGATCCGTCGAGAGGGCATCAGGGAGACATGCCGGACGCCCGGTGTCGAGAGTCCCAGTCGTACCAGATCGCCCAGGGAATGGAAGTTGGTCTCCCGGTCGATCATGCAGGCCAGGTCCACGTTCATCCCAAGCGTCGAGAGGTTCCTCAACGCGTCCTGCCTGGCTCTTGACAACCCCCGTCGCCCCCGAATCCGCGCCAGATGCCCCTCCTCGAGGGAATCGAACTGCAGACAGACCCAGGTGACCCCTGCCTGCTGCAAGGCCCTGCAGTAGTCGATATCCGCCAGCCGAAGTCCGTTCGTGAGCAGCTTGACCGCATGGCCTTGCGCCCGCAGCACCCGGATCCACTCTGGCAGATCGGGGCGAATGGTGGGCTCGCCTCCCCCCAGATAGACCACCGGTCGAGCCGGATGCATGGCCCTCAAGGACTCCAGCAGTGCCGGAAGAGTCGGTGCCTGCTCCGGAACCCCGGGTTGCACATTGGAGAGGCAGTTCGGACAATGCAGATTGCACCGGGAGGTCACGTCCACGAAGACGCCGCGAACCGGGTCTTCGACTCGCAGGGGAGAGTGGATCAGCCTGGGAGAACGCGTGTCGTGCAGCGTGGCCGAGAGGGAGTGATACCAATCCGCGTCCCGGCTCAGTCGAACCTCGGTAGCGCCGTCCAGAGGACAGGTTCGTTGCAGGAAGACCGCCCTGTCGCGCTGCACCACGCGAGCCTGGCAAACCCGACCACAGGTTGGGCAGAGGGACTCGGTCCGGCGAAGGACCTTGCCGGGAACCTGAGGGGAGGGCGATTCGATGACTGCCCCCATTGCCCGCGAGCCTCCCATTGGGCGACCCTGACCACCATAGAAGACCCCTGGGCTCTGGTCAAGCCGCGACGGCCCAAGAGCAGTGAAAACCCCCAATAAAAAAACGACGAGGCGTCATTGTTCCATGCAGACGGAGCGCAGCATCGCCAAGTCCTCGTCGTCGATCTCGACGATCTCCAGCGTCACGTCCTTGCCGGTCCACACTCCGAATGGAACGTCATCCGGTCCTGGAGGAAGCACCCAGGAGGGACTCACCGGATGGCCGAACCGACGAATCAACTTGCAGATCGCCCGCTCGTCCGTCGGACGTTCGATTCCGATTGGCAAGCGTCCCTGGGCAGATTCCGCCAGAAACTCGTCCAACGGAAGGCGTTGTTGGACGGCCATCGCGTCCGGGTCCTCGTCCCGAGGAAGGAGTCCGCAGGCGCACTGACTCTGGTAGTACAACTCCGCAACGGACCTGACATCGCAATAGAGTCCCAGCAACACCAGGTTTCTGCGATGACCGGTCGCTTCTCGGATGTCCAGGACCTCCACCTCGCGGCCCGACCGTCGAAACAGGTGCTGGGGTGGCACGAGGTCCGGCGAATATCGCCAGGACCGAAAGGTCCTTAGGGCGTAGAAGTCGCCCAGAAAGGGAATCACGGCCTCGAGATAACGGTATTCCCGAGTCTCTGGAGAGACCCGAAATGCCCATTCCGAGGCAGGAAGAATCAGTCCGTTGGCCAGTGCCCCCATACTCAGTAGCCACCGGAGACCCGACCGGCCCCAGGTTCCTCTTGGCATCCAGCGCATGAACGCGTCAAGACCTGCCCCTCCCAGGGCGATTCCGGCAAACAGGGCTGGCGAACGAAAGCCGATTCCATCCCCGATATTGTCCAGGCCTGCAACAGCCGTGGCCAGGAAGGCAACCAGGAAGGCAGCCAGAAAGAGACCTGCCACGGGACTTCGGCGAATCGCCGCGACACCGACCACAAGCAGCGGCAGCAGGACCGCGGCAGCCGCGGGATCGACCAGTGGATGGCGAACCAGAGCGGCAAGACACCACGAGGGGGCCTTCAGAAATCCAGCCAGGAGTTCATAACTCACACGATCGTCGGTCCCGAGGTCCTCGAACACGCGAACCGCCAGCAGCAACAGGAAGGTGCCCGAGAGGGCCAACGCCATGCACCGGGAGGCCTTCCTGGTCACCAGAGGCAGGACCAGAAAGGTTGCCAGGAGCCAGGGGAAGCCGATCTGGCGGGTCCACAGGGCCAGAATCGCGGCAGACAGCGCCAGCATCCCCGATGTCCGGTCCTGCCGCATCAAGAAACGAACCGTCTGGTGAAATGCAAAGAAGCACAGGAACAGGTTCAGAAGAATGGCATCCTCCGAAAGGGACAGGCGGGCCACCATCGGGTGCAGCAGTGAGAGCGCCATCCCCCACGGCAGCACCGCGGGCCTCCTAGTGCCCAGTGCAAGCGCGGCCGATAGGGCGAAAGACGCCAGAGCGGAGAGGAGCCCATTGGTCAATGCCAATGCCTCGAGGGGGTCGCGTCCCAGAGTCGCAGGTACTCGGTAGAACAGGAAACCAAGGGGGCCGTACTCCCGGATTCGAAGCCCTCCGTACCCCAAAACGGCATCCAGAAGTTGAGGGCCAAAGTAGTTGCTGTGAGAAAACGAGATCGGCACCAACAGGTGGCGCACCGGTACCAGAACGCCCATCAGCGCCAGGGCCATCAATGCCGCTCGCCGCCCCGAAGGGAAAGGTCCTTCGGACAGGTCCCGAACGGTGGTCCGCACCAGTCGGATGGCGAACCAGACAACAATGGCAACCAACACGATCCCAGCCACCCATTCCACGGCTACCAGCACCTCAACGTCCTGCTCTTTCTAGCACCGGCAGACGATCGCAGCAACCACGAATCACCGAGTTCGGTAGCGGGGGCCGGACCCGTGGTTCCAGCTCATCACAACAAGGTCAGTCGCCAGCGATCTTGACAGAACGTCGACAAATTCATTTACTTACCCTAGAGAACAGTCGTGAGACGATCATGCGCCTAGCCTTTGTCTCGGAGGGTCTCGAAAAGATGGGTTTCGAGATTCTCAGCGCCGTCGCACGGCGTCGAGGCCACGAGGTGCGCCTGGCCTTCAGCCCGGCGGCCTTCGGAGATCGGAACTACCTCGACACGGACTTGCTTGGAAATCGAACCTCCCGGGTCGGGTTCCTGGGGGCACTGGCGGCCTGGCAACCCGACGTCGTGCTCTTCTCACCCACCGCCCCCTCTTGTCGATGGGCGCTGTCCACGGCCCGGAAGGTGCGAGAGACGCTGGGCCCGACACCGATGATCCTCTTCGGGGGTCCCCACGCATCCGCGGTGCCTCGTACGATGCTATCGGAGCCTTCCGTGGACGCCGGCTGCGTCGGGGAAGGAGAACTCGCCTTCGAGGAACTGTTGATCGCGCTGGCCGACGGGCGGCCGACACGCCTGGTGCCCGGCTTCTGGACCCGGGGGCCGAATGGCGAACCGCTTCCTGGCGCCCCCGCGCGAGCTGTCGGAAACCTGGACGACCTGCCTTTCCCCGACAAGGGGCTGTATGAAGACGCGATCGACCTCTCCCTCAATTATGGGGTCATGGCAGGCCGCGGTTGCCCAATGCATTGTGCCTTCTGCTTCAATAGTTTCTGGCACGACCTGACGACGAGCCCCTCTCGACGCCTCAGGATGCGATCGCCAGGCCACGTGCTCAAGGAGTTGCGTCTGGCGAAGCAACGCTACGCGCCAAAATGGGTCGAATTCTTCGATGACGTCTTTCTCACGAATCGACGCTGGATGCTCGAGTTTCTGCCGCAATACCGAAACGAGATCGGTATCCCGTTTTCGTGCCAGACAGTACCGACACGGGTGGACGACCAGATGGCCCGCAGCCTCCGAAACGCCGGCTGCGAGATGGTGATTCTGGGGGTGCAGTCGCTCGACACTCAGAGTCTGAGACGCATGGATCGCGGATGGCAGCACCAGGAACGAATCGCGGCCAGTGCATGGGCTTTGAAGAGCGCCGGCATTCGGGTGCGGATGGACCAGATTCTGGCGATTCCCGAGGAACCCCTCGAAACCCTTGACGAGGCAATCCGTTACTTCGCCCGCATCGGACCCGAGCGCATCGCCACTTTCTGGTTTCGCTACCTTCCCGGAACGAAGATGCTGTTGGACGCCGTCCAGGAGGGACGGGTCTCTGAGGAGGAGGCGGAATGCATTGCTCGTGGCGAGGTGACCTCGTACTACACCCCGGAACTGGTGGAGGGTGCGGGCATTGAAGGCGCAATGCTGCAGGACTACCTGTACTACGAAACCATCCTGAAGAGCCTGCCGCTACTGGGCGATCGGTTGCGCAGGATCCTGCCCCGGGGAGCCTTCCGGAGGCTGCCCGTGCCCGTGGCCCGGGCCATCCCCTTCCTGATGGACGTCGGGTGCTCCGCCCTTCGGGGCAGTCTGGACTGGAAGATCTACGGACGAATCTACGGCCGCACGATGCTGCAAGCCTTGCTACCTCGGAAGGATTACCTGACGGTCCCAGGTCCGCTGTTCGGGGAGGACGCGAACGCCCCGGCGCCCTCACAGACAGTCAACGGGTCCGGAGGACCGGACCGTATCGGAACGTCCGCAGAACTCTAGGACCCCTCTGCATGCGATCGAGGCGCCTGGACCCCCCTTCCTGAAAAACTGGCGTCCCGGTTCTGACCTTTTCCGGGAGGACCAGCGGGCGGATCTCCCGGTTCCTCCAGATCACCTGCGCCGTCCAGCCAGCCGCATCAGGGCACTGCGAATCGCCTCGGGGTCCAGATGAAACATCCTGTTCAACTCCTGATAAGGCGCAATGAGGCACCCGCGCCCGGTCCACGGATGGGCCAGGCTCCTCCAGGCCTTCTCGACCCCCCCCTGCGCCACCAGGTCTCGCGGATGCTCCCGACGGGTCAGATGGCACGGGATCAACTCGCCGTCCGGCAGCACGGTCGCGAAGAAGTTGCCCGCGGCGCAGGCACGGCACGACGGAACCTGTTCTGGGTCCAAGAGCGTGGCCACAAAGGACCTCGAGGCTCCGATCGGAAGGCCCAGGCGCCGAGCCCGCTCCAACATGTGCCCAAGGTGCTGCAGGAAATCCGAATCGAGATCCCCAAGCCCCTGGTCCACAGAGAAACAGGAGGCGTGGCGAGGCTGCACGTAGACGAAGAATCCCTCGCGCGCCCCCATTTCCATCACGAACGGCAAGGTAGCCAGATTGTCCCGGTCCGCAACGAAGATGGTGGCCACCGGTACCCCGGACCGACGCGCCAGCCGAATCGCCTCCAGCACCCGGTCAAAGGAACCGCGCCTCCCACATCGTGCATCGTGGACCTCCCGAGGACCGTCCAGCGAAAGCACGAGCATGTCGAGCCATGGGGCGATCTCGGGCCACCGATCTGCCAGCAGCGAGCCGTTCGTGTTGATCGAGGTCGTCATCCCGAGAGACCGCGCCTCCGAAAGAATCCGGGAGAGGTCGGCGCGCAGCAACACCTCGCCCCCGCTGAAGGAGGCCCGGACAAGCCCGAGGGAGTGAAATTCCTGCAGCGCGGCGATCCATGCATCGGTGGACATCTCCATGGACCGGTCCGTCCGGATGTCGCAGTAGGAGCAGGTCTGATTGCATCGGTTGGTCAGCACGAAAGTCACCGAGAGGGGAACGCGACGATAGCGAATCCACTGCCATAGAGCCTTCCATGCCTGGATCGGAGGTTTCCTCATCCCGACGCCTGCGCGAACAGCAAGGCCCCGACGACCAGGGCCAGGACACGGTGGAGGCGCCTTGCAAGCGAGGGATGCCCCAGCAGGGCGCAACAGAGCAGCGTCGAGCACCCGAGACCACAGAAGGCCGCCCAGGACCGGTCTTGCCCTGGCAGAACCCTGGCAACCGCGACCAGCCCACTCCCTCCCAGGACGACGAGGGCCCCGGCGGTGCCCCAGGTCCCCAGCGTTCTCCCGGTGGTACGGTCCCCTCGGGCCGCGTCCTCTTCCCGATCCGCCAGTTCATGCACCAACTGGTTCTGGGTCAACAAGGTCAGGAACACCACGCCCATCGCCTGGATCTCCGGCGTGATCTGTTCGATGTGCTGAAATCCCAGAAACAGAAGAGGAAAAAAGATCAGGGCGTTTCCGACCAGCCCCAGGAACGGAAGACTCTTGAGGCGCGGAGGCAGGCTGTAGATCGTCCCGGCAACGATGCTGATGAGGGCCGCCGAGAGCGCCAAGGGGCCCAGCATCGTCGCCATCCCGACGGAACTGGTCGCCAGAATGACCGCAAGCCAGGGCACGAAAACCGGCAAAGGTCCTTCGGGGGGAAGGGCGTTCTTCCGGGGATTGCGATCCATCTGCCGGTCCGAAACGGCATTGACCAGGTAGGCATGGGCCAGGGCGGTCAGGGCGACCCCGATGGCCAGCGGCAAGCGAATCGCCGTTTCCGAATCCAGTTCCGGTGGCCACCGCAGCAGCCTGGGAAAGGCCGCCATTGGCAACAGTGCAAAATACCACCAGTGGTGGACGCGCATGGCCCGAAGCCCCAGCACGACCGGATGGGACGGTCTGCCGGGAACAGAACCGCCGAACCCAACGACATCCCCCAAGGACCTTCCTCGCTCTCTCGGGACGGCTGGATTCTAGGTTCCTCCGGGTCCCAGCGCAATCGACATTGGCGTTCTCCCTGGAGTTGCTGGAAAAGAGCACCGAACCGTGGAACAATGAGATCCTGGCAGGTGTTGTTCCCAGGTCCGATGGAAGGTCCCATCCGCTGGGAAGGAGGAACGTTGGCGGGCACGATGAGGGTCGTCCCTCGGGCAGAGGTCGATTTCCGGCCACTTCGGTCGCTGGGCTATCTGCTTGGGAAGCCGCCGGACCGGGAGGTCGTCTCGAGATTCGAGTCCGCAATGGAGGCTCGATATCCCGGTCTCTACGCAGTTGCGATGCCTCATGCCCGCATCGGGGTCTACGAGATGCTCCTGGCGATGGAGATCCGCCCAGGAATGGAGGTCCTCCTCACGCCGGTCACGATCCCGGATGTGGTCAACGCCATCCTGCTGGCCGGGCTCCGGCCGGTATTCGTGGACCTTGGGCTCCGATCCTGCTCGATGGACCTTGAGGCAATGTCCGCCGCGACGAACGCCCGCACCTGCGGCATCCTGGTCACCCATCTCGCGGGGTTTCCGGCGGACATGGACCACATCGCATCCTTCGCGCGAGCCCGAGGGTTGTTCCTGATCGAGGACTTCTCCCAGGCTCATGGGGCATTCTGGAACGGCTCGCCTCTCGGCACATTCGGAGACGGATCGGTCTGCAGCCTCACCACCCTGAAGCCCCTGTGCTCGTTCCATGGCGGCCTGGCCCTGGTTCGGGATCCACGCATCGCACGCACGCTTCGACGAGTCTCGGACTCGTGGGCCACGGAGCGTTGGTCCACATTGCTGGGCTGGTGGATCCGGGACAGCATCCTGAAAGTGGCCACTGAGCCTCTCCTGTTTGGTCATCTGGTGCATCCCGCGATTCGGAGGCTGGAACGAACCAGGCCCTCGGCGGTTCGCAGGGCCCAGATCGGGGCCTTCGGCCCCTGGAAGAACTACGATGACACCATCGCGCGGCGGGAGTCGTTTCCGGAGGGCATGTTTCGTCGATACTCGGGCGTCCAGGCGGCCATCGCGCTACACCTCCTGAAGGACCTCGATCAGCGGTTGAATCGGCGACGAGACCTGGGCAACCGCCTGCTCCGATCTTTGCAAGACGCTGGCGTCGTGGGCCTCCCGAAAGTGCCCCCCGGGGCGAACCCGGGCTTCTGGCGCCTTCCATGGTGGCCGCGCAACCGAACGGCCGCCGCGGTCCGCCTGGCGCAACTCGGAGTGGATGCCGTGCCGACCAATCTGCCCTGCGTCTCCCGGGAACCGGCCTTCCAGGAGTTCCGGGTTTTTTGTCCCAACGCCGAGTCCTATTGCGACGACATGCTCTATCTGCCTCTGCATTCCTGCATGTCTGACCAGGACCTCGAACGGGTTGTCCATGCAGTGGCCTCGGTAGATAGAAGTCCATGAGAATCGCGGGTGGGACACTGGACATTCGGGACCTGCGGAGACTGGGCCTTCCCCTCGTCCATGGGGGATTCGACCTCTTCCTGGGAACCCGCTGGTTGCGCCATCCTCTGGCACTGACATGGGCGGTGGTCGAACAGTGCCCCTTGCGTTGTCGCCATTGTGACATGAAGCCCCGGTCCGGCCCGCGCCGGGACCCCCTGGAACTAGCAAGACGAGTGGCCAGATCGGGTGTTCGCTGGGTATCGTTGATTGGGGGCGAGCCTCTGCTGCTCCGGGAGTTGCCGGATGTTCTTCTTCTGTTGAAACGGTCCGACAAATTCGTGAGCCTGGGAACCTCGGGAGCAGGGCTTGCCGAGCACTTGGACGAACTGGTCCAGGCCTCGCTGGACCTCTTGGTCGTGAGCGTGGACGGACTTCGGCCACAGGACCACGACACTTTTCGAAACCGGCCAGGACTGCTCCAAGAGATCGAGGCGTCCGTCGAAAGATTGCATCATCGGAAGGGTCGGCATCCCCAGCTGATCATCCGTGTCACCCTGCATCGCGACAACCTCGAGGACATCCCTGCGATCGTGGCCCGCTGGCGGCAACGGGCCGATCGGGTCGTGCTCCAGGCGGCGATGAACAACTCCATTCACCCAGTCCGGGACCATGGGGTCCTGCTCCGAGCAGAGGACCTGCCACGACTGCGGCGTGTCTTGAAAGCCCTTGGGAATCAATGGCCCGAGTATCGGCGGCGCTACTACGCCCTGCTGCCGTCGGTCCTGGAACACCCGGTGGCCGCGGCGACAGACTTTCGATGCCTCGTGGTTCCATCACTCTCGGCGGTGCTGATGCCGGATGGGACGGTACTGGCATGCTATGGACGGCCCGAATCAGTGCTGGGGAACCTCGCCGAAGAGGAGATGGAGAACCTCTGGCGAGGCCCGACCGCACAACAAGTCCGGCAAGCGATGGAATCCAAACAGCGTTCCTGTTTCTGTTGGGAGGCCATCGGAATGGATGGACTGGACCTGTTGCCCTGGTTGAAAAGAACCCGAGCGGTTTCAAGCCTCCTTCGTTCCCTCGCCCATTGACCGCCACCGCAGAAGACGCAAACCGTCCACAAGGCCCGGACTCCAGAATCGAGGCGCCCCCAGGGTCGCTCGAAGGCTGGCCGTAGGCCCCTTCGTCGCACAGGAACGCAAACAGTTCCTCGTTTGTCAGGGGACTCGGCGCGGCCAGATCAGTGGGGCGCACGGCCTCAATCCGGCCCCTCAGAGCCCGGTAGGCCTGGGCCATCGGAGACTCTCGGGAAACCCCTCGAGAACCGTCGCACCCAGGGCAAGGCACGCATCAGCAGGGGGTCTTTCGAAAGCACACCGACGACCCGGGTGCCAAGCCGCGCCGCCAGTCGTTCAAGACTGGGCAGGGAAAGTCCTGTTTCGGGGATGGCGCGATGGACCACAATCCCCTTAAGTCGCGCCCCCGTCCTGCCGTTGTTGCTCACGGCTCTGACAATGTGATTGGCCGCGCAGGTCGAAGCGACATCGAACCCCGCGATGATGTGGATTTCGCAGAACCGGCCCCCACGCATCGGGATCGCGAACCCTCCGCCGACCACGTCTCCCAGCACGTCGTTCATTACGATGCCATTCTGGGGCAGGAACCCCAGAGTTTGCTCGACCACCTGCAGCATTTTGTTCAACACCACGCCGGCACGACCCCGCCCTGGCTCCGGCCCCCCGGTCTCGATGCAGTCGACTCCCGTGCGTCCCGTCATGCAATAGGCCCGCAACTCTTCCCGAGTAACGTCACCTTCCACCTTCCGGTGTTCCATGTCCTGTACATGGACAAATCTTGACCTGCACCCGATTTCCTTGGACACGGAACTGGGGTAAGAAGCCCCCGGAAGGAGGTCCAAAGAGATGGGACAGGAACAACGAGCAGGGCAAGGCATTGGAGAGGGAGCCGGGTGCCCCGGAGGCGGGGCCCCGGCTCCCGACACGAAGTGCAGGGGAGGACGTGCCTGTGGCACGTCCCAGTTCCAGAGCGCACGCCGGAGCATTGTCAATGAGCCAGAGAACCGGAACCCCCAGAACGACCGGGTAGACCCCTTCCAGGAAGGTCGGTGTCGCCGGTAGGGAGTAGTCACCAATGCTCACCTCGTCCAAAGGAACCGGCGGTAACGACCGGCGAAGGGAGCCTGCTGATTCCTCCTGGGGACGACTGGTTTCCCTGTCTACCGCCTCGACAGTGTGCATGCACACTACCGGAAACCCCAGGTCCTCGAAAAACTCCAACTGGTCGATAGCGAAGAGAGAAAAAGGGAGAGAGCACCTCTTCGGCGGCATGGGTCGAAGCCACCAGGCCCAGCGGGATCTGTCCCTCACGTTCCCTCGGAGGGGCATTCTCTTCCCGTTAAACGTCCGTCTTCGGCGTGCCACACGAACAGGCTCCTTGGGGGAATCCTCCGCAGCTCCCCGAAGGACAATGTCCGGGTCGCGCCCAAATGCTCGGCCTAGGGCAACCCCCACCAGCCGCTCGACCGCATGAAGATAGGGAGGACGGATCCCTGGAGGACGATGGTTATCGAGCAGCGACAGCCGCAGATCGCTCGGCCGATGGACTGCCCCCGGCACGGGGTTCGCCAGCCGGAGCAGGAAACGAACCGTGACACCCCAAGGCTTTCGTCCCCATGAAAACCGAGGATCATCGCTTCCGGAGACGGTTGTGCAATTGGCTCGGCAATCAGGGCACCCCATCGAGTGATCCCCGGCCGCAGGTTTCCGTTGGAGGAGATCCCCAGGCCCGTCCAGAGACAGGATCACAGGCTTGCCCGGTCCAGGCACGAAGAACAGAGCAACCGATCGGGCCTCAATGACCAGTGCCGCCAGTCTCCGGGCCAGGCCCATCCCTTCTTCGGGGTCCTTCTCCAGGACAACGCAGGCACCATCTAGGCCCCACACGGGAAAAAACGCTGCATGGTGCACTGCGGGAGGCAACCACCGCAACCGAGCCGCCTTTTCCCGGCGTACGTGCCGCGCCATCGAACCATCGGGCTCCATGTTGGCCGCGATGCACGGCAGAGAGGGAGTGGAGACCCGGGCGGCAATCCAGGGCATCAGTTCGCCCAGTTGCAACGGAACCCTTGAATTTTTCGATAAAGTCATCGGACGGCATTCGAGGTACGGGCCGTTTCCATATGGACCAGGCGCGGCCCATCCCGGCAACGGCAGGCTCGAGGCCTTGAAGTCGCTCCCACCCGGGCTTGAAATGCCGCCCCGTTCGGCATAGAAGGCATCGGGCCGAAGGAAGGATTCTCCCCATGTACCGGACCGTGGTCCACGGACCCAGGGCCTTCGACAACGACCGCTACCTGGCAGAGCAGACCGAGGCGATCCTGCAACGAGTCTCCCGGTTCGACAAACTCTACCTGGAGTTCGGCGGCAAGCTCCTCTTCGACTACCACGCCGCCCGGGTGCTCCCGGGCTTCGACCCCAACGTCAAAATGCGGATGCTCCAGAAGATCCGGGACCAGGCCGAGATCCTGATCTGCATCCACGCCGGGGACATCGAACGACGCAAGGTCCGGGCGGACTTCGGCATCACCTACGACTCGGACGCCTTCAAGTTGATCGACGACCTCCGAGAGTGGGAACTGCTGGTCCGGGCGGTGGTGATCACCCGCTTCCAGGACCAGCCGGCGGCCATCGCCTTCCGGGAGCGCCTGGAACGACGTGGCGTTCCGGTCTACACCCACCGCCCGATCGCCGACTACGCTGCCAATGTGGACCGGACCGTCAGCGACGCCGGCTACGGCGCCAATCCCTGGATCGCCACCGAGCGACCCCTGGTGGTGGTGACAGCTCCGGGACCCAACAGCGGCAAACTGGGCACCTGCCTGTCCCAGGTCTACCACGAGCATCGTCGCGGGAACCGGGCCGGCTACGCCAAGTTCGAGACGTTCCCCATCTGGAACCTCCCCCTCCGGCACCCGGTCAACGTGGCCTATGAGGCCGCCACCGCGGACCTGGGAGACGTCAACGTGATCGACCCCTTCCACCTGGAGGCCTACGGGGTCACGGCGGTGAACTACAACCGGGACGTGGAGGCCTTCCCGCTGCTCCGGCGCATCCTCGAGCGGATCAGCGGGGACCGGTCGCTCTACCAGTCGCCCACGGACATGGGGGTCAACCGGGCCGGGTTCGCCATCATCGATGACGATGCGGCCCGGACGGCGGCCCGGGAGGAGATCCGGCGGCGCTACTACCGCTACGCCTGCGACCACGCCAACGGCAACGGCAGCCAGGAGGCGGTCCAGCGCCTCGAACGGCTCCTGCAGGAACACGACATCGACCCCGAGGACCGGGCCGTGGTCCGGGAGGCCCACCGGACCGCCGACGAGGCCCAGGTCGCCGGGGTCAAGGGCCACCGGGGGGTCTTTGTGGGCGCGGCCATCCAGCTCCCGGACGGGACGCTGGTCACCGGCCGCAACTCCCCGGTGATGCACGCCGCGTCGGCCCTGGTGCTCAATGCAGCGAAACGCCTGGCCGGCCTGCCGGACCGCCTGGACCTCCTGAGCCCCAGCGTGATGGAGTCCATCGGAAGCCTGAAGCGACAGGTCTTTGGTGGGGACTTCCCGAGCCTGAGCCTCGACGAGACCCTGATCGCCCTGTCCATCAGCGCCACCACGAACCCGGCGGCGGGTCTGGCGATGGAGCAACTGCCGAGATTGCGAGGCTGCGAGGTCCACCTCACGCACATTCCCGGCCCCGGCGACGAGAAGGCCCTGCGACGCCTCGGGGTGAACCTGACCTCCGTGCCCAGTTTCGAGACCAACAAACTCTTCGTGTCCTGACTTGCGATCCGGCTAAAAACCGTGTCCAATGGGGTCTCCATCACCGGGGGCTGCGATGTCCGGCCGATCCTTCTGGGTCCATGTGGTGCTGGCTCTTGGGGCCTTGTCGACTCTTGGGGGCTGCGGGTCGTCGTCACCACCGGACGAAGGCTACATCGAGATCGTCTCCGAGGGATTCCTGGTGTTCCGGGAGGCGGGCGAGACGGCCCGGATCCAGGCGAAGGTCCATGACCGGAACGGTCGGGTGCTGGACGGTGTCGCCCTGTCCTTCGAGTCCAGCGCCCCCGAGGTGGCAACGGTGGACGACTCGGGGCTCGTCACGGCGATGACCGGAGACCTGGGGTCGGCCACGATCACCGTGAAGGCCGGGACCCTGCCGCCCACGGTCGTGGTCGTGGCCATCGCCGAGATGGCCGCCGGCGCCGTAGTGGTCCCCCGGGACGCCCTCGAAGGCATCGCCTACCCGGACCCGGAGAACCGGGAACGGGCCTGGGTCACCCTGCGGAAGACCGGGGCCACCGAGGCCGTCGGGGTCGGCTCGGTGCTGTTCGGGGGCTGGACCGGGGGGTTGCTGGACCGCGTGGTGGACGTGGTGGACGAGGGCAGCAGTCGCGGGACCTACGAAACGGTCCCCGCGAGCCTGACCGAGGTCTTCGAGGAACTCTCGGTGGTGGCGGAGGGCGGGCCAGTCATTTTCGAGGGGGTGCTGGACGACGATGGCGTCCGGGTGACCCGGACCTCCCGGGACTGGTCCCGAGAGGCTCCCGAGGAGACGCCGGCGGCGGCAGATGGCGAGATCCGGTCGCCGCTGTCCCTCTCGGGCCTCACGTGCAAGACCGAGGGCAGCACGGTCCAGGTCGGGATCTCGGGCTTCTCGCTGGAGCAGCGCTTCGAGCTCTGGCCCGTGGTCGAGATCCGGATCACAAGAGGCTGGGTCTCCAGCACGGTCGAGAAGTTCGAGTTCTACCTCCGGGGCCAGGCGGCCATCGTGGGGACCCTCGGCGAGGTCTCCCTGACCGGGGGGCTGACCGGCAAACTGGAGTGCTCCCAGGAGGTGGCAACGATCCCCTTCGCCTTCGTCCCGCTGCTGGGCCCGGTGGGGATCGCCCCCAGCGTGAAGCCCGAGTTTGGCTTCGAACTGAAGGTCTCCTATGCCGCCGGGGAGTTGAAACTGAACGGCCCCAAGGTGGACAAGGGGGTCGAGGTGAAGATCGGCTTTGGCTACGACGCGGGCCAGGGCTTCTACCCCATCCGAGATCGCCAGGACACCGGCGAGGGCGTCACGCTGGGGGGAGCGAGCGGCGCGATGAAGAACGAGTTCAAGGTCTCCCTGGAGCCCTTCTTCCGGGCCATCCTGGCCAAGTCGATCACCCTGGCCCACTGGGAGCTCCTGGCGGCGAAGACCGTGAGCCTGAAGATCTTCGGGGGCCTGGACCTGGCCCTGGCGCTCCCCTTCGACCCGACGGATCGGTCCTACAAGGGACCCGAGTGGAACGTCTATGCGGGGGTCGTGGCGGACCTCTCGCCGCTCATGGAGACGCTGGACCCGGTGAACCGCCTGCTGCGTCGCCTGGGTCTGCCCTCGATGGGAAGCATCGACGTGGTGCTGTTCCAGTACAAGCGGGTGCTCAAGAACTCCCCGAAACCGAGGCTCCGGGCGAGTCCCCGGAAGGTCACGGTGGACGAGGTGGTTCAGTTGCGGGCCGACGCCATCGGGGCCGGGGGCCTGCGGACGGTCTTCGTGGCCTTCCCGGAACCGACCGAGGCCAACCCGACCCCCCCGATGCGGACCCTGATCGAGACCACGATGCCCCAAGACGGCATCGCCCAGCAGGAGTGGAAGCCCAAGGAGGGGGACGACGGCCGCTACGCCCTCAACGTTCGCGTCTATGACGACTTCTTTGGTGTCGTCGGGCTGCCCTACGGAATGGGGGACCCGGACAAGATGCCCGAGGTCGAGGTGATCGTGGACACCTCGCTGACCATCGATCCGACCCGGATCGAGGGCGGACAGGTCGGACAGACCTACCCCTTCACCCTCCAGGCGACCCGGATCCCCTCGGAGGTGGCAACGGTCCGCTTTGTCTGGGATTTTGGGGATGGGACCACCGGAGAAGAGGACCAGGCCGTGGCAGGTGGAAAGGCGGGGACCTCCATCGACCACGCCTGGACCGCACCGGGGTCCTACATCGTGACGGCCCAGGTGATCCGGCCCGACACGGGGGAACAGATGGCCGATGCCCGGGCCTCGGTGACGGTCGGGACCCAGTTGACCATCGTGCCATCCTTCCTCTCCGGGGACCCCGAAAGCGAGTACCCGTTCCAGATCGATGTGGTGGGGATCCCGGCGGGCCAGAGCGCCGTGACCCTGTCCTGGAACTTCGGGGACGGGTCCGAGACCGCCTCGGGCCAGCAGGTCCTGCCGGTCCAGGCGGGCCAGGCCGGGACGACGATCTACCACCGCTTCGCCGCCGAGGGGTCCTTCGGGGTCTATGCCGTGGCCCAGGCCGACGGACAGAACCTGGCCGACGGCACTGCGATGGTGGTCATCGGCGAGGTCCCGGAGCGGGAGTACGACCTGACCATCTGCAACACCTGGCAGGCCGCCGGGTCCGGGGGCTCCTCGGGGACCGTGGACACCTGGGACATCTCGATGATTCCCAAGGGGGCGGTGTTCGACCTCCAGTTCGATGCCTACTCGATCCCGGACATGTTCCTGGCCGAGTATCCCGACGGCCTCCTGGTCCTCTCGACGGGGTGGCGTGGCGATTCCTCCTACGAGGGCAACCCTCGCTACCCCGGGGGGATCGCGGGCCCCGGAGGCGGGAGCGTCTCGGGTCTGTTCGTGAAGGGACGGACCGATTTCTTCACGGTCCGGGTCATCGGCGGCGAGCCGGGCACCGCCTGGGACTACCAGGTCTCCTGCCGGACGGGCCCCTGACCCGGGGCGCCCCCCGATATCCCGGGTTTCCGCTCATCCCACGGCCCCGACTGGGAGGTTTACGTGGAGAACCTGAGCCGTGTCGAACTGGAGGCGCTGTTGCAACGGGTCTTCCTTCCGTCCCCCGAGGAAGGAGCGGTGCTGGTGCTGGTGGACCTGCCGGACGAGGCGGTCCCTGACACCCCGACCTGGCAGGGGCTCCGACAACTGGCCGCTGGGTGGGTGGCCTCCCTGGAGGGAGGGCGTTTCCAGGCCCGGATCTTCGGGATTCGGAACGCCCGACGCAACAATGCCGACCTTCCGGAGGTTGCGTGGCTCCTGGACCCCCGACGGATGCCCGGTTCCGCCGGGGAACTGGACCCGGAGGCGACCAGACCCCTTTGGGACCTCCTGGCTTCCCGGCCCCTGGTGCTGGCCCCCACCCGCTTCTCGGCCACGGCTCCCTTGAAACGGCTGGCGGCCCGAATCGGGTTCCGGGGGGCCACGTTGCCGGGATTCACGGAAGCGATGGTGCCCGCCCTGCGCCTGGACCTGGAGGAGGTGCACCGGCGGGTGGAGCGGCTGGCCCGGTTGCTGGACGAGGCCACCGAGGCCCGACTCCATTTCCTGGTGGACGGCCGGGAGGCGTCGGACCTCCGGCTGGACCTGCGATTCCGCAAGGCCCATCGCAGCAGCGGCCTGCTTCGGGAGCCGGGGCAGGTGGGAAACCTCCCGTCGGGGGAGGCATACATCGTGCCTTACGAAGGGGAAGAGGAACCCTCCCGAAGCGAGGGGGTCCTCCCGGTGGAACTGGACGGGGAGGTGGTGCGCTACCGGGTGGAGGGAAACCGGGCCGTCTCCGTCGAGGGGGACGGCCCCGTGGCCTCGCGGGAACGGGACGCCCTGTCCCGGGAGCCGGCCTGTGGCAACCTGGCGGAACTGGGACTCGGAGTCCTGGCCGAGATGGGCATCGAGCCCATCGGGAAGGTCCTGCTGGACGAGAAACTGGGCCTGCATGTCGCGTTCGGACGCAGCGACCACTTCGGGGGGCAGGTGGGGCCCAGGGATTTCAGAAACCCCGAAGCGGTGGTGCACATCGATCGGGTCTATCTGCCTTCCCTGCAGCCCCGCATCCAGGTGCCGGTCGTGGACCTGGTCCTGGCCAACGGCGACACGCTTCCTCTGATGCGAGACGGGCGCTACGTGACATGACCCCACGGGGTCGCCGTGACCCGCCCGATTTTCTCGAACACGAACCAGGAACGTGCGCCGACGGAACCCGTTTTCTTCGCTCTGGTTCCAAGGAACTCGGGGACAGATGACAAAACATCGGGGCTGGTCCTTGGGGCGGTTCATCTTCCTCGAGGTCCGGACGCCGCCGTCCGGGATGGCCGCCGATGGGTCCCATCGGGCCTCGATGGAGGCGCCCCTGGGCTGCATCGGGGCGTTCCCCTCCGGGAGGCACCCGAAGGGCCCGGCGTGGACCGTCACCAGCACCGGCGGCGGCTCGTAGACGCGATGGGAGTCGGGGCCCTTCTCCTCCATCGAGAAACCATGGCCCGGACCCGTTGAGCGTGCCCAGGGTGCCACCCCCGCCAAGGAGCCGGATCGGTGGCCTCGGGCCTCCAGATCTCCCTCGTGGGGTTGCCTCGTCCCATCGACGGTCGTAAACTGTTGGCGCTTGTTGACGGGGTGGTCGCCAGACCGGCGATCTGAGAACAGACCCGCAACACCTGATCCGGGTAATACCGGCGTAGGGATCGACAGGCGCCTCGCCGCTTCCCCTCCAGGACGGAATCGGGCGCTTCCCCTGCGCCGGGGAGGTGACGATGTCCCGTTCGATCACGGCCCTGGTCCTCTGCGCCGCGTGGCTGCTGCCATCGACTCCGGCGGTGGCCCGGCCCGATCGGGACGAGTTCGCCGACTCCATGGCCCCGCCGCGCTTCGAGTTGCGATCGGGCCTGTTCCGCCTGGCCTTCAAGGGGGCCGTGAGACTGGAACTGCACGACCTCCAGGGCCAGGGCGGCCCGGGATATGACTCCCCGTCGGACACGAAGACCCTCGGAACCCGGAGCCCCTTCGTCGAGATCGACTCCTTCGCCCTGGCCTTCCGGCTGGGCGTGGGAGAGACCCTGGAACTGAACACCGAGGTGGCCTTCACGCTCTCCCGGGCCATGGTGAACGCCGTCTGGATCGACTGGCGTTCCCGGGGACCCTCCTGGTGGGGACACCACGTCGAGGCCGGCTGGGCGCCGCCCATCGTGAAGGTCTACCGGCGGTCCGAGCGGTATCCCCTGGTGGGCATGATCGCCTGGCGAGACTCGGAGGCCCACCTGGCCTACGAAGCGACCTTCGACGTGGCCAGGCGAGTGGCCTTCGAACTGGGGGCCTCCCTGGCGATGATGCGGCCCCTGGACCTGGTCAGCGTCCAGGACTCCCGCAATCAGCCCAGCACCCTGTCGGTGCTGGCATACGGTCCCGCGCGGCCGTTTTCGGGAAACGGCCCCGTCGGGGGCGGCCGCCTGCGCCTCGTGGTCTGGGGGGCCTTCGCCGAGGCCTTCGCCTTCTGGGGACGCCTGGCCGCCCAGGGCGGCACCGACGTGCTCCGTTCCGGACTCATGAACTATCGCCGGCTTCCGGGCCATGACCCGTCGCAGGAATCCTACGGGCGCTTTCGCTGGTACGGCGGCCGGGTGGGCTACGAGGATTACGGGGTCCACGCCTGGGCCGAGGCCATCGTGTTCCAGGAGGACCTCCTGACCCGCTGGGGGGCCTACGGCCAGGTGTCCTGGGCCATCCCGGTCCTGCGGCAGACCCCCTGGATCCCGACCATCGAACCGCTGGTCCGCTACGAGGCCTACCGGGTCCTGGGAAGCGCGGACCCCATCGACGGGGAGACGGCCCTCCGTTCCCCGGCGGTGGCCAACGCCCCTTCCTGGGACTGGGACGTGCTGACCCTGGCGGTGATCACGGAGGTGTACCGGGACCTGTTGCGGCTGCGGGTCGAGTACACGTTCCTCTGGGAGAAGAACGGCGTGCCGGCCCTGGGGATCGCCGACCAGCCGGTCCGGAACAACGAACTGGTCGTTCAGGCCGAGGTCCGTTTCTAGACAAGGAGGTGTTTCATGGCGAGCAGGCTTCAGGCAAGAGTGCGGGACCGACGGGGGATCGGGATGGGAGGCCTCCTGGTCATCGGAGGGCTCCTGGGTGCGGTGGCCACGGGCTGCGAGGACTCCCACGACGGGACGACCGGGGACACGCGATGGACCGGGCATCTGGCGGACACCTACCAGATGGGCAAGGCCGACAATGCCGAGGCGGTCCGGGTGCTGCCCGGAGGCCAGGGGGCGGTGCTCCTGTCCTCGAAGGCCCGCAAGGCGACGCTGTTTCGCATCGCGAACGGAAGACTGGCATGGGCCCGGGAGAAGGCCTTCTACCCGGCGGACCCCACCGAGAGCGAGATGACAAACCTGGACGTGTCCTCGGACGGCACCTGGGCCGTCGCCACCCGGACGATCCTGGAGGTGAACGGCGACGGACAACAGGTGCGCTGCGGCGGCATGGCCGTCTTCTTCGACATCACCGACTCGGAGTCCTTCGGGACCATCCTGGCCGAGGTGGAGGTGGGGCCGATGCCCGACGCCGTGGCCATCTCCGATGACGACCGGCTGGTGGCCGTGGCCAACGAGCGGGACGGCCCCGAGGCCTGGGGCAAGTGCGAGGTGCCGGGGGCCATCCCCTCCATCAGCATCCTGAGTCTGCCTGCCGGGCCCACCTCGGCCCAGGAACAGGTCCGCATCCCGATGAGGGACGGAGGCACCGGGCCCCGGGAACCGGAGAGCATCGTCTTTGCGAAGGACCATGACCTGGTCGTGGCGACCTTGCAGGACTCCCACGAGGTCGCCCTGTTCCGCGTCTCGGAGGTCGCGGCGAAGGCGGCCCCCTCCTCCGACGACCTGCGGATCGTGCCCCTGCCTGCCAATGCCCTGGGGGCCCTCCCCTGGCCCGACGGCGTGGCGCGCTGCGTGGGACCCGACGGAAGCGAGTTCTTCGTGGTGGCCGGCGAGTGGAACGACACCTTCTCGATCCTGGACGGCGCCGGCACGATTCGATCGACCACCGAGATCTCTCCCCGGGACATCCCGGCCGATCTCCCTCGAGTGATCGACGAGGGGTCCCCCCTGTTCAGCCCCGACTCGGTGGCGTGTTTCGTCCGGGGGGGCCGGGTCCATGGGGCCTTCACGCTGCGACATGCCGGCGCCGTGGCCGTCTATGACCTCTCGGACCCGGGGGCCCCGACCTTCGTGCAGGCCATCGCCGTCGGTCGGGAGGAGCGAGGCGCGGCGGACGAGAACGGCAGCACGGTCCGGCCCGAGGGCATCTCGGCGACCTCCGATGGGGGCGTCGTGGTGGTCGCCAATGAACAGGAGTCCTCCCTCAGCCTGATCCTGCCCCTCTGACGGCAGAAGGCAGGTCCCCATGGCCGCCCTGGACGTCGCCATCGTGGTCCTCTACCTGGGGGTCACCCTGGGCCTCGGATTCCTGCGGAGGCCCGAGGCCACCGGGAGCCCCGCCCGGGGCCATTACCTGCTGGCCGGACGGCGCCTGACCCTGCCGGCCTTCGTGGCCACCACGGTCTCCACCTTCTACGGTGGCGTCCTGGGCGTCGGGGAGTACGCCTACGACCATGGGATCTCGAACTGGCTCGTCTTTGGGGTCCCGTACTACCTCTACGCGGCCCTCTTCGCCGTCTTTCTGGCCGGTCGGGCCTGCCAGTCGCGGGCACTGACCCTGCCGGACCGGGTCCGGGCGGTCCACGGCCCCGGGCCGGGCCTCCTGGCCTCCATCGTGGTGACCGTCACGTCCCTCCCGGCGGCCTACCTGCTGGAGCTCGGCGTGCTGACCCGGGAGGTCTTCGGCGGATCCCTGGAGGTCTCGGCCTCGCTGATGACCCTGTTCTCGGTCCTCTATGTCTGGCGAGGGGGGTTCCGGACGATCATCCGCACCGGGTTCCTGCAGTTCGCCTGCATGTATGGGGGGTTCGCGCTGGTCCTCGGAATCCTGGTCGGGACCCGCGGGGGCCTGTCCTTCCTGCAGGCCTCGGTGCCGCCGGGTCACTGGACCTGGCATGGCGGGCTCCCGGCCCAGTCCATCCTCCTCTGGTATTTCGTCGCGTCCTCGACCCTGGTGGAACCGACCTTCTACCAGCACTGCTTCGCCGCCAGAAGCCCCGCCGTGGCCCGGCGTGGCATCGCGTGGTCCATCGCCTTCTGGGTCCTGTTCGACCTGATGACCACGTTCACGGGCCTCTATGCCCGGGCCCTGGTGGACCTCGGGGACATCCCCTCGGCCGAGGCCTATCCCCAACTGGCACGAGCGGTGCTGCCACCCGGTCTGATGGGGGTCTTCCTGGTCGCGCTGCTGGCCACGGTGATGTCCACCGTGGAGGGCTATCTCTTCGTCGCCGCCTCGACCCTCGGTCGCGACCTCCTGGGCCGCCTGGACCGCTTTCGGGACCGGGAGGCCACGGCCACCCGCTGGGCCCTCGTGGCGATCGCAGTCGCCTCGCTGGTCATCGCCCTGGCGTCGCGGTCCGTCGTCCGCCTGTGGCACCACATGGGCACGATCAGCACCGCCACGCTGCTGTTCCCGGTCCTGGGGGCCTTCTGGCCGCGACTCCGCCTCCCCCCCCGAAGGACGCTTCTCCAGATGGCCACGGTCCTGGTCGTCACGACCTCCTGGCTGGCCTCCCGATACCTGGGCGACGACGGGACCTACCTCTTGGGCATCGAACCCATCTACCTCGGGCTGGTCGTTGGAGCGGCGTTCTTTCTCGGCCGTGGCCGGTCGTCCCGGAGGCCGGTCCAGGGACCGGACCTGGATCCCCAGGGGGGGCCCAGGGCCGATCTGGCAGCCGGGGAGGGATCCCTGATCACGCCTCCTCGATCCACTTGATGCTGCAGCCCATCGATGGGAACTGTTCGGCCGACACCGGTCGCCCATCGACCAGGGCCTCCATGGCCTCCCGGAGGTCCTGGCGGGTCACCCGGGACTCGTCCTGCCAGGAATCGTCCAGGCGCCCGTGATAGACCAGGCGGCGGCGGGCATCGTAGAGGAAGAACTCGGGGGTGCAGACCGCCCCGAGGGTCCTGGCCAGGGACTGGTCCGAATCGGCCAGATAGGGGAAGTCGATCCCCCAGGTCTCGCGGGCCCGGACCATCCCCTCCAGGGAGTCCTCCGGGTAGTCGGGATGCAGGTTGGGATTCACGGCGACCGTGGGGATGCCCCGAGGCCGGAACTCCCGGGCCAGGCGCACCAGCCGAGGCCACACGGCCCGGGCATAGGGGCAGTGATTGCAGGTCACCGCCAGCAGCAGTCCCCGATCCCCGACCAGGGAGCCGAGATCCACCGTTCCCCCCTCGGGTTGAACCAGCCGGTGATCCGGGAGGGGGGTCCCCAGGGGACTCGGACTCGATTCCAGCAAGGCCATCGTCGTTCCTCCGGTTCGTGTCGTGCAAGAATCTGCAAGAGGGTCGGCCCCCTGTCAACGAGGCCTCGACAAGACCCGCCAGGGAAGTATCGTTGCACGCCAGGACCCTCGCGCAGACCGGGAGGCACGATGAATTGCTGGCACCATGACGAAGGTCAGGATCTGGACGTCCTGGGGACCCAGGAGATGGGAATCTCGGTCCGTCGCCGGGGGGCCGAGGTCGTCTCGTTGCGATGGCGAAACCCCGAGGGAGAGGTCCTGGGCCTGCTGTGGCGCGACGGGGACCTGGCGGACCCGCCCCGCTTCTGGAAGAGCCATGCCCCGATCCTGTTCCCGGCGGTCGGAGGCCTCCACGACAACCAGTCCCGCTGCACCACCGGCGAAGAGGTCCGCTTCCCGGGTCTTCACGGGTTCCTCCGGCGACTCCCGATGGACCTGGCCGAGGTGGCGGTGGACCAGGGGCGGCTGGTCTATCGCCGGGACTGGGACCCCGAGACGCTGGCCATGTACCCCTGGCGGTTCCGGTTCCAGGTCGCCTATCGCCTGGAGGGTCGCTCCCTGGAGGTCGTCCTGTCGGTCACCAACCACGACACGCGACCCATGCCCTTCCAGGTGGGCTGGCACCCGGGATTCCGGCTGCCCCTCCGGCCGGGCGCCGGGACCAAGGCCGACTGCCGGCTGACGGTGCCGGAGGAGGTCTGGCGCCTCGGCAACGACGACCGGTGCTTTCTGGACGGCA
Organism: Deltaproteobacteria bacterium; assembly: GCA_029547805.1. Lineage (GTDB taxonomy): Bacteria > Myxococcota_A > UBA9042 > DTJE01 > DTJE01 > JAGOKF01. The sequence continues at coordinate 159,365 of JAKPOP010000014.1, read as the reverse complement.
CCCGGTGGCCGCTCCCGGGGGGGCGTCTGGTCCTGGCCGAGGAGGAGTGGGACCGCACCTGCATGCTGGACTTCTCGGCGGTGCCGCCGGATCGGCGCGTCGTCGCGATCCAGGATCCCGACGGGGCGATGGGCATCGAAGTGGCCTTCCCCGACATGCCCCACCTGGGCCTGTGGTCCGATGCCGGGGCCCCCTTTGCCTGCATCGAGCCCTGGCAGGGCATGGACGACCATGTGGTCCAGGAGCCCTTCGACCAGAAGGTCGGCATCGTGATGCTGCCACCAGGGGCCACGACCGACCGCCACGTCCGGGTCCAGGTGTGGGCCGGTCCCCCGGCCCCATGACCCGGGCCCCGCCGAGGAGGCTCCTCACAGCAGGGCATCGAGGTCCCGGCCCAGGGACTCGACCAGGTCGGCCGCCCAGGGCACCGGCGGGTCCAGCAGGTCCCGGGCCAGCAGCACCGCCCCCAGGATGGGCTCGTGGGACAGCATGACGGGGCGCACGTTCGGGAAGAGGGTCCGGGTCTCCAGCACCACCGCCCGGGACAGGTCCTCGACGACGCCGCGCCGGATCACCGATCCCCCCAGCACCAGGGGGAAGGCATCCTCCCGCCGAAAGAAGTGGTGGGCCGCGATGATCGCCTGGCGCCCCAGGGACTGGCCCACGTCCTCGAGGATGCGTCGGCACACCGGGTCCCCCTGCCGTGCCGCCTCGAAGACCAGGGGCGCCAGGTCCGCGATCCGGGGGAGGTCCTCCGCCGGGTCCCGGCCCCCGGGGCCCGGAATCGCGAAGTCCATCAGGTCCTCGACCCGTTCCAGGCCCGCCACCTCCAGCAGCAGGTCCGTCAGCACCGTCTGCCATCCCCGGCCGTCCCGGGCCAGGCCCACGGCCTGGAGCCCCCGCAGGGCGATGTCCCCGGCGCCGCCCCCGTCCCCCAGTTCGGTCGTCAGCCCCCCCACCTGGAGGCGCCGGCCGTCGGGCCCCCGGGCGACGCAGTTGCCCCCGGTCCCCGAGGAGACCGCAACCCCGACGTCGTCGGCCGTACCGGCCCGCAGGACCAGGAAGGCATCGTTCAACACCACGAACGAGGCCTCCGGGTGGTCCGCCCCCCCGGGTCCCCGCGGCAACAGGCCCCCCACGATGCCCCGAAGCACCTCCTGGTCCCGAGGCCGGTCGCAACCCGTGAGCCCCAGGGCCGCCGCACCGATCCGCCGTCCCTGGCGGTCCGCCTCGGCCAGCAGGGGTCCCAGGACCTCCCCCAGGGCCCGCCGGGCCCCCTCCTCGCCCAGGGTCTGCCAGTTGGAGGACCCGGTGCGGGCGTGGCCCAGCAAGACCCCCTCCTCCCCCACCAGCACCGCGATGGTCTTCGTGTTGCCTCCGTCCACCGCCAGCAGGGCCCGTTCCATCGGCACCTCCCTCAACGTCCCGCGCCCCCGGCGGGACATCCCTGTCGGTCCAGCAGTTCCAGCAGGTGGCGGGCATCGGGGAAGGCCCGGGCCTGGACCAGGACCCTCCGGGCCTCCTCGCACTCGCCGGCCCCCACCAGGGCCAGGCCCCGGAAGTAGCCGAACATCGGCACGTCCGGACGCCGTCGAGCCAGCACGGCAAGCCTTTCGGCCGCCTCCCGGCTCCGATCCCGGAGGACCTCCGAGCGGAAGGCCGTCTCGGGGCTCCATCCGATCCGGGCCTCCCGGAGGTCCAGCAACCCCTCCACCAGGGCCCGGGTCTCCTCGCCGCGGCCGGTCCTCGAGACCCGATCCGCCTCGGCCCGGGCCAGGGGGACCTGGTCCTCGGGCAGTTCCAGCAGAAAGCGGGGGTCCGTCCCGGCCCGGAGGACCCGGAAAGGCCGCGCCACCTGCGCGACCGGGCGGAACCAGGCAAAGCGGTCATCCAGCCAGGCCAGCCCGAACTCCGGGTCCCCGTCCAGGCGCCCCACCATGCCCTGGAAGGAGGCGTCCTGGCGGTCCACCAGGACGCCCTGGATGCCGAGGGCCCCGATCATCTCCCGGAGGCGCTCCCCGGAACCCAGGGCCCCGAAGTAGGCCGCCAGGCCCTGCTCCCCGTGGATGTAGATCCGGCCATCGATCAGGGGCCGGATGTCCGGAAACCCGAAAAAGGCCACGTATCCCCCCACATTGAAGGGATGGAACACCGGGCCCCGGATCCCCGACTGCCGGGCATCGGCGAGGGCCTCCCGAGGCATCTCCTGAAGGTCCAGCGACAGGTCCAGCACGGCCCCCGGCCGGGCCAGGACCCCGAGAAGCACCGCCACGGCCGCTCCGAGGACCCGGACCGGCACGTTCCAGGCCCGCAGGGAGAGGTGGGCCGCCAGCACCGGCACGGCCCCCACCAGCAGCCCCGGGGCGAACTTCTCGGCCCGCCAGAACGGGACCAGGAAGACCCCCAGCAGCAGCACCTCCTCCAGTGCCCGCCGGCGGGTCCGGGCCAGGAAGCCCGCCGCCGCACCGCCCACCAGCACCACCAGCGCCAGGTCCCGGGCCGGGTCCTCGGCGAAGTTCCAGGGGGCCCACTCGCTGAGCAGTCGATAGACCTTCCCCTGGTGGTGGGCGACCGTGCGGTAGATCGCCGGTCCCCAGGGATTGCACAGCGTCGCGATCACCACCAGCCCCAGGGCGGCCGCCCAGCGTCTCCGGGCCACCGGGTCCCGCCAGGTCTCCCGGCGGGTCCAGGGAAGGGCCACCAGCACCACGGCCAGCGGGAAGGACCCGTGGACGTTGGCCCAGAGGGCCGTCAGCAGACCCAGGGCCACCAGGCGCCGGGGCCCGGGAGGCCTTCGGTCCAGCACGACCAGGGCCACGGCGGCCGCCAGGGCATAGGCCAGCACGTGGGGCCGATCCCCGAGCCAGGGCCGCACGACCGGCACCGCCAGCACCAGGGTCCACAGGGCCACCAGCGGCCGGGCCCCCAGGCGAAGGGCAAGGGCCCAGCAGAGACCGAACAGGAGGGCCGCCGAGAGGACCCGCCCGGCCAGGATGGCCGGCAGTCCGCCGGCCTGCCAGGCCCCGTAGGCCGCCAGGTCCCAGAGCCACTCGTGGTTCGTGAAGGGAGTCCCCTGGGAGAGGACGCAGATCCCCTCCACCGCCGGCATCCCCTGCTGGACCATCTGGCGCCCCAGGGCCAGATGGAACCAGAGGTCCGGGTCCGCCGAGGGGAAGCAGGCGGCGAGGCCGCCGATCCCCACGGCGACCACGGCCGCCAGGCGGCTCCATCGGGGGGCAGGGGGGCGCTCCATCACGGCGTCCGGCAACCAGGACTGCGGTCATGATACCATCGGGACCCCGGCGGAGGCCGGGGAGACCCAGGGAGCGGCAAGATGGCCCCGAAGGCACCCATCACGGAACGGAGCCCCCTGCTGCGAGGACTGGCCCCCCTGGTGCGGTCCCGGAGGGCCGCCCTGACGACCATGGCCTTCCTGCTCCTGGCCGCCGTCGGGTTCCTGGGGACCCGGGCAGGACTGGTGGCCGTCCGCTACGCGTCGATGAACCCCGTCCGGGACCCGGTGCTGTGGCAGCGGATCGGCGAGGGCCTCGCCACCGAGGAAGAGTGGTCCCATCACCGGGCCCTGGGGTCCAGCCTCGCCGCCGAGACTCTCTACCTGCCACCGCCGGTGGTGCTGGCGATCTTCTCCCTGGGAAACCCCAGTGCCCTGGCGGACCTGCTGTTCGTCCGGGCCCATGCCTACTTCCTGTCGCACTTCTTCGGGGACCGGCGGTTCGAGTGGCTCGACGCCTACGTGAACAGCATCACGGCCCTGGACCCCGACAATCCCCGGGTCTATCTCTGGGCCGCCCAGGTGGTGAAACTGGGTCAGAGCGTGGACCGGGAGGTCATTGCCCACAGCAACCGCTTCCTGGAAGAGGGAATCGAACGCTTCCCCCGGGACTGGCGTCTCCACATGGACCTCGGCTACAACCTCAACTTCGAGTTGACGGGCCTGTCGGAGGAGGAGAAGGCCCTCAGTCGCCTGAAGGCCCGGGACCACTTCGTGATCGCCGCGGGGATCCCCGGAGCCCCCATCGACCCGAACTTCGTCGCCGAGATCTTTGACAACCAGGGCCGGGGAACGCTGGGGATCACCCTGGCGCTCCAGAAGTACTATGAGGCGACCCCCGAGCAGCGAACCCTGCTGCTCCGGCGGATCCGCCACCTCTCCTCGGCCCTGGCCGAGGGCCTGGATCAGGAGGAGCATCGTCGGAAGGAGCGATGGCCCTTCTTGCCCACTCCCCTCTTCTCGCTGATCGACGACCAGGGACGCATGACCTTGCGACTGGCGACAGGCTACATGCAGGGGCCATCCCCCGAGGAGGAATGATGGGCCGCAAGGTGCTGGTGACCGGCGGTGCGGGATTCATCGGGACCTCGTTGGCCCTGCGACTGGTGAAGCAGTGTGACTGCGAGGTGGTGCTGCTGGACAACCTCCATCGGAACGCCCTGGCCGAGACCCCCCTCCCGGGACACCCGGCCGTGCGACTGATCCAGGGGGACGTGCTGGACGAGGCGGTGGTCCGAGAGGCGGCGTCCGGATGCACCGAGGTGGTCCACATGGCCGCCATCGCCGGGGTGGACACGGTGATGCGGATGCCGGTCCGGACGATGGAGGTGGCCCTGATGGGAACCCGCAACGTCCTGCGGGCCGCCTACGAGTCGGGCATCTGCCGGCGGTTCGTGGACTTCAGCACCAGCGAGGTCTTCGGCCGATATGCCTACAAGGTCACCGAGGGGGACCACCACGAACTGGGGGCCGTGGGGGAGGCCCGGTGGACCTACGCCGTGAGCAAACTCGCCACGGAGCACCTGGCCCTGTCCTACCACCGGCAGTACGGGTTCCCGGCCTGCTCGATCCGCCCCTTCAACATCTACGGCCCCCGACAGGTCGGAGAGGGAGCCGTGCACCACTTCATCGTCCGGGCCCTGGCCGGCGATCCCCTGATCGTTCACAACGACGGGGCCCAGATCCGGTCCTGGTGCTACATCGACGACATCGTGGACGGCATCCTTCGGGTCCTGGAGGTTCCCGAGGCGGTGGGCGAGGCATTCAACATCGGCAACCCCCGGAGCACCCTGACGATCTTCAACCTGGCCCGGGAGGTGGTGCGCCTCACCGGGTCCAGCAGCGAGGTCCGGCTCGTGGACTGGCCCTACGTGGACGTCGAGCTCCGGATCCCCGACATCGGCAAGGCCCGGCGGCTGCTGGGCTACGAGCCCCGGGTGGACCTGGAGGAGGGGCTGACCCGGACCATCGCGTGGTACCGGGAGCGGAGGAAGTGACGGTGGACGACGATCGGAGGATCCCCCTGGCGCGCCCCTACCTCGGGGCCGAGGAGTGGGAGGCCCTGCGCCGGGTACTGTCCTCGAGGCGCCTGACCCAGGGCCCGGAGGTGCAGTCCTTCGAGGAAGAGACCCGGGGGAGGCTGGACGGGGCCGAGGTGGTCGCCGTGTCCAGCGGGGGTGCAGCGCTGCTCCTGGCCCTGAAGGCCCTCGGCGTGGGCCCCGGGGACCAGGTCCTGGTACCCGCCTTCACCTTTCCGGCGGGGGCCCAGGCGGCCCTCTGGATCGGGGCCTTCCCCATCCCGGTCGACGTGGAGGAGAACACCCTGGCTCCCTCCCCCGAGGCCCTCGACCGGGAGATCCGGGCCCGGAGACCTGCGGCGGTGGTGGTGGCCCACGCCTTCGGGATCCCCGCGGACATCGAGGAGATCGCCCGGGTCTGCGGGTCCCAGGGCGTTCCCCTGATCGAGGATGCCGCCTGCTCCATCGGGGGCAGGACGCCGGGAGGCGCCCCCTCGGGGACCGTCGGCGACGTGGGCGTCTTCTCGCTGCATCCCCGGAAGAATCTCGTGGCCGGGGAAGGCGGCGCCGTGACCTCCCGACACCCGGAGGTGGTTCGTCGGGTCCGGTCGATGCGGGACTACGGTCGGACGCCCACCGGAACCGAGGACGCCTTCGGGGAGGAGGGGCTGAACTTCCGCCTCTCGGAACTGGCGGCGGCGGTGGCCCGGGTGCAGTGGACCCGGGTCGAGGACGGCATCCGGGCCCGAGGCATGCTGGCCAGGGTCTACCGCGAGGCCCTCCGGGAGGTGTCGGGGGTGGGCTGGGTCGGCGGGTACGACCGGCCCGGACAGACCTGGCAGACCCTCGTGGTGCGCCTGGACCGATCGGCGGCGGAGGTCCGTCGGAGACTGGCGGAGCAGGGCGTGGAGGCCGGGGTCGCCGCCCATGCCCTGACGCTGCAGACCTTCTGGCACCGGCGGTTCCCGGAGGCGGCCCCCTGCCCGACGGCCGAGGCCCTGGCCCGCCAGGCCCTGGCACTGCCCCTCTACGTCGAGATGGCCCCCTTCCAGGTCCGGCAGGTCGTCCGTCACCTGGCCGAGGCGATGGGACCGGCGACTCCCCCGACGGAGGCAGATCGATGGAGGAAGTGATCCAGGTCGAGGGACTCCAGAAGACCTTCCGGACCCCCTTCGTGCAACGGAAGGTCGTCGCGGTCCGGGAGGCGACCTTTTCGGTGCGCCGGGGCGAGGTCTTCGGCTTCCTGGGGCCCAACGGGGCCGGAAAGACCACGACGCTGAAGGTGCTGGTGGGCCTGATTCGTCCCTCGGCGGGCCGCGTCCGGGTCCTCGGGGGAGACCCCGGCGCCCTGTCGGTGATGGCCCGGGTCGGCTACCTCCCCGAGCAGCCCTATTTCTACGACTACCTGACCCCGCGGGAGTTGCTGGACGTCTTCGGACGCATCTTCGGCCTCTCCGCCGGGGAGCGACGGCGTCGGATCGACGCCCTGCTGGAACGGGTGGGGCTCCAGCACGCCCGCGACCGCCGACTCCGGAAGTTCAGCAAGGGAATGCTCCAGCGGGTGGGCATCGCCCAGGCCCTCCTGAACGACCCGGAACTGGTCCTGCTGGATGAGCCGATGTCGGGCCTGGACCCGGTGGGGCGCAAGGAGGTCGCGGACCTGATCGTCTCGTTGAAGGACCAGGGGAAGACCATCTTCTTCTCGAGCCACATCCTGGCGGACATCGAGCGCCTCTGCGACCGGGTGCTCATCCTGCACCGGGGCGAGGTCCGCCACTTCGGGGACCTCGACGCCCTGTTGTCCCGGGGCGACCGGCGGGAGGTGGTGGTCTCGGGGCCCTGGCCCCGGGAGATGGAGGCCCTTCCGGGCGCCGGGGAGCCCCAGCGGATCGGCCCCGACGTGCACCGACTGCTGGTGGATCGCGAACAGACCGGCGAGGTCCTGAAACGCCTGCTCGGGGCGGGGCTCGAGGTGCTGCAGGTCAGTGACCGGAAGGTGTCGCTGGAGGACCTCTTCATGGCCACGGCGGGGGAGGGCCCCGTGGGGGCCCGGGAGGAACGGGAATGATCGAGGGCATCGGAGGCCCGTTTCGCCGGGTGAACGCCATCGCCCGAAACACCTTTCTGGAGGCCGCCCGAAATCGGGCCTTCCTGGGTCTGGGCATCGCGGCCATGGGACTGGTGGTCGCGTCCCTGGCCCTGGCGAACCTGGCCATCTCGGACCAGAAGGCCCGGGTCCTGACGGACTTCGGCCTCTTCGCGATCGCGCTGCTGCTGGTGGTCATCGCGGTGACGATGGGGGTCATCCTGGTCTTCCAGGAGGTGGATCGGAAGACCTTCTACGTGGTGCTGACGAAGCCCATCCGGCGCTACGAGGTGCTGGCGGGCAAACTGCTGGGCCTCTACGGGGTGCTGGCGATCGCCCTGGTGGGGATGGCAGCGGCCTGGCTCGTGGCCTTGCGAATCCAGGGAGTTCCCCTTCATCGGGACATGGCCCCGGCCCTCGTGCTGGTCTGGATGCAGGCCGCCGTGCTGACCTCGGTGGCCCTCTTCTTCAGCGCCTTCGCCACCCCGCTCATGTCGGGCGTCTTCACCGTGGGCTTCTACCTGATCGGGAGTTCCCTGACCGTGCTCCAGGATCACCTCTCGGCCCGGAAGGGGGCCCTGGTCACGGAGCCCACGGCTCGAGCCCTGGCCCGGGCGGCGGTCTTCCTGCTGCCGGACCTCGGTCATTTCCATGTCGGCAAGGAACTGGTGCTGGGCATCCCGGTCGGATGGGACTACGTGGCCGCCGCAGGGGGATATGCCCTGGGCTGGGTGCTGCTCTTCTTCAGCCTGGCGGTCCTGGTCTTCGAGCGGAGGGACTTCACGTGAGCCCGACGGGACTCCGGGTGCTGGCGGCGACTCTCGGGACGGGGGCCGTGCTGCTGGTGGCCGTCGCGGTGCGGGTCCGGACCTCCGGCGTGGCGGACCTCCAGGCCGCCCGGGCCTGCCGGGAGGCCGGATTGCTGCAGACCGCCGTGGACATGGCCGGGCGGGCGGCCCGATGGCAGTTGCCGATCGGCGGCGTCTCCCGGGAGGCCCGGGAACTCCTCCAGGCTCTCGCCGAGGAGGCATCGACCCGAGGGGACCCGGACCTGGCCCTCCGGGCCTGGCAGAGCCTTCGGGGGTCCATCCTGGGAAGTCGCTGGCTGCGGGTGCCCGACCCGGACCTCCTGGAGGAGGCGAATCGGCGCATTGCCCAGGAGATGGCCCGGCGGGACCGCCTCCCCGACGGATCCCCGGGCCTCGACGAGGCGGGGCACCTGGCCTTTCTGCTCCGGGACGACCTCCCGCGTCCCTGGCCGGCCTTCCTGGCCTCCTGGGTCTTTCTGGCCTGGGTGGCCGTCTCCCTGGCCGGGGCCTTCCGGGCCGTGACCCCCGCCGGCGCCCTGCGGGCCGGGCCGGCGCTGCGCTGGGGCCTGGGCTCCCTGGGACTCCTGCTGTGCTGGCTCGTCCTGCTGTGGCTGGCCTGACCCACGGCCGGAGGCCTCCGGGAGCAAGATGGCTCCGGGAGCCGCGGAAGCGGTGCCCGGGGAAGAAGGCGCGCCGCGACCGGGTCATCGACGAGCGGTTCCGGGATTCGTCCGAAATCGGGGGGACAGGTCGCAACCCGCGGGGACGCAACCGGGTCGCCTGGGAGGAGTCATCCGGGATCCTGCTTCTCTGGGGCCATTCTGGTCACCAGGGAGCGCAGTTCCTGGAGGCTGCGAAACTCGAGGCGCACCTGGCCCCGGTGCCCCCGATGGGAGATGGTCACGGGAACTCCCAGGGACGCCTCCAGTCGCTCCCGGGAGGACCGGAAATAGTCGTCCAGCGCCGACCCCCGGACCCGCCGTCGACGGGACTCCTCGGGTCGCATCCGCCGAACCAGCGACTCCACCTGCCGAACCGAGAGGTCCTCCTCCAGCACTCGCACCAGGAGGGTCTCCTGTGCCGCCTCGGGAAGGCCCAGCAGCGCCCGGGCCACCCCCTCCGAGACCCGGCCCTCCTCGAGGGCCCGGGACAGGGCGGCGGAGCCGTGCAGCAACCGAAGGGCATTGGCCACCGTCGATCGGTCCTTGCCGACCCGCCGAGCGACCTCTTCCTGGCTCCACCCGTACTCCTCCATGAGTCGCTGGTAGGCCCGGGCCTGCTCCAGGGGACTCAGGTCCTCCCGCTGCAGGTTCTCGATCAGGGCCATCAGGAATGCCTCCTGTACCCCGGCCTGCCGAATCAGCACCGGCACCGAGATCAGCCCGGCCATCCGGGCCGCCCGGAGGCGCCGCTCCCCCGCAATCAATCGGTAGCGATCCCCCTCCCGGGAGACCAGCAGGGGTTGGATGACCCCGCTCTCCCGAATCGACCGGACCAGTTCCTCCATCGCCTTCTCATCGAACCGGTGCCGGGGCTGGTCTGGCGCCGCGTCGATCAGGTGGATGGGGCAATCCACCATCCCCGACACGCCTTCCCCTGCCGCCACCGATGGAAACAGGGCGGAGAGGCCCTTCCCGAGAGCCGGACGTCGTTCCTTCATCTCGCTTCCTCCTGTGCCCTTCCGACCCCGGCATCGACCCACCCGGGCGGCACTCGAGACCGGGTTTCTCCTCACTCCGATCGGGCACGACCGCCCAGTCGTTCCAGGACCTCCTCGGCCAGCGCCAGATAGGCCTGGGCCCCGGGGGACTGGACGTCGAACCAGAGGGCCGGCTTCCCGTGGGAAGGACTCTCTGCCAGGCGAACATTCCGGGGGATCCGGGTCTGGAAGACCTCCGTCGGGAAGTTCCGTTGCACCTCGTCCGCAACCTCGAAGGAGAGGCGGTTTCGCTTGTCGAACAGCGTCAGCACCAGGCCCAGCAGCCGGAGGTCCGGGTTCCAGGACTCCCGGGTACGCCGGATGGTCTGGAGCAGTCGGGTCAGGCCCTCCAGGGCATAGAACTCGCTCTGGACGGGGATCAGCACGTGCCGGGCCGCCGCCAGGGCGTTCAGCGTCAGGAACCCCAGTGCCGGCGGGCAATCCACGAGCACGATCCGGGCGCCGGTCTCCCGGGCCGCCAGGGCCTCCCGGAGGCGCAATGCCGGTCGATCGGCCTCCACCAGGTCCACCTCGGCGGCGACCAGATCCGGATGGGACGGGACGATCCGGAGTCCCGGGACCTCGGTGGGCATCGCCAGGTCGGCCAGCGGCACCCCCTGCAACAGGGCCTCGTAGACCTGCCGGTGTCCCTCCCGGTGGTCCAGTCCCAGGGCGAGCCCTGCGTTCGCCTGGGGGTCCAGGTCCACGAGCAAGGTCGGAACCTCCAGAACCGCCAGGGAGGCCGCCAGATTCACCGCCGTGGTGGTCTTGCCGACGCCCCCCTTCTGGTTGGCCACGGCAATGACAACGGGTTCCTGCCTGTCCGTCCGTTTCACGTGAAACACCTTCGGCTCGGCCGGCCGAAGATTGCCAGAACCCCCGGCGCGTTTCAATCCGCCCGGACTCCCCTCGAGTTCCCCGGGCTGGCGACGGCAGGCGGAGTGTGGATGCCTGGAAACGGACGTTGCCAGGTTCCCGGCATCCCGAACGCCCCATCCGCTCCAAGGAGACATCCGTCCGGACCTTCCCTGGTCCCGTCTCCCGTTGCCCATGGCCCTTCGCCAGACCTGCCAGGCGGATCCTTCCGGGGCATTCCCTGCCCTGGCATCCCCTTCCCGCCTCGCGGGCGGCCACTGCACCCATCCTTCCGGCGATCCCCCGAGGAACCCTCCGATTCCCCCATGGCCTCCCCCTCCACGCACAAGAAGAACGGGCCTTGCAGTCCTTGCGGAATCGTCGCCCGCGCGCAGGGGCGCGCCGCTGGAGGGGATCAACCCGAGGGGCGCCGGTCATGCGGGAGGAAGGGGGTGCGTCACGACCCGTGCCCGGCGCCGGGCGAGGAGACAACCCCTTCCCTCGTTCCAGGACCTCCCGGAATACGCCGGTCTCCCCCGTGGGTTCCACCATCAGGACCCTGACTGTCCTGTTTTGACAGGATCGGACCAGATTCCCGTTGACGGACTCTCCCGCCGTCCTAGCATTCGGGCAGGAACCTCGTTTCCAGGAGGATCGATGAGCAGTCCCCAGCTGGTCCTGATTCTTTCCCAGGGTTCTGTCCTGGCCACGAGCCTGGGCATCGAAGGTCTTGCAACGCACCTGAGTCCCGGCTCCGGCAAGCACTTCCAGGGTCGGTCGCTGTTCCTGGAACTTCGCATCGCCAACCTCGCCCCGGACTTCCGGTACCTGGACGAGGGCGGCTGGCGGGACGCCCAGGGTGACTCCCGGGCGGCCCTGGCGGCCATCGCCGCCGGAAAACGGACCAAGACCGCCCTGTCCAACTCGGGCTTCCTCTGCACCCCCTCTCGGCGATCCAGCAGGTCCACGTGGTGAAGACCGGCGGGCAGGTCCTGACCTTGGACCCCCTGGCCCAGGTCATGGCCCTGCCCGCGGGAGATTGCCCGGAGAACCTCCCGCCCCAGGAGATCGCCCGGCGGATCGGCCAGCCCGAACCCGCCACCCGGAAGCCCCGGATGTACATGGTCCTCTCGCCGCTGGAACTGCTGGTCATCAGCAATCTCTCGCCGGTCGAGTACGCCTGGTATGCCACGCGCCGCCCAGGCAAGGTCTTCCGCCAGTGCTGCTTCGTGGAACTGGACCTCCAGCATGCCCCCTGGGTGGCCGAGACCCGCTTCCAGAACAGCATCCGGGAGATCACCGAGAAACCTTCCAAGAAGACCAAGACGCTGGCCCTGTTGAACCTGCTGAACCAGACGCCCTTCCACCAGTGGATCGGCGATGACCGCAAGCAGGAAGGCGGCCTCTACCTCGCCGACAGGGACTCCCTCCTGCTGGCCCGCTTCCCCGAGGTCATCCCCTTCCCGTGGGAACGAGCCCCTTGACCTGCCCCGGCGGTCCCCTTCCCTGACCTGGACCACCTCGGCCCCGGGTCTTGCAACCGGCCGCAGGGACCCCCAAAGAATCCAAGGCCTCCTCCCTGTGAGAGGGGAAGGTCTCCGCCGTCCTCCTCCCCGCGTTGTCCCCGACCCGGAGTCCCGACCCGCGACGGTCCTTCCAGGGCCCCGGGGACCTCCGGAACGGGACCCTGGTGCTGATCGTGTCGGGCCAGTCGCACCGCGCGCGGTTCCCGCCGCGCCTCCGCCCGAACGATACGACGACCTCCCGTCGCCGGGCCCTGCCCCGAGGCCTCCCCCGGCTTCTCCGGGTCCCACTGGCACCGACGAACTTCCATGACCATCCTCTCCGGTGGCCCGCCCCGGGAGTGGTCCATGACCCCCGCCATCGAGGTCTCCCGCCTGGTGCACCGCTACGGAACGGTCACCGCCGTGGCCGGCATCGACCTCGAGGTCTCCCCCGGCGAGTGTTTCGGCCTCCTGGGACCCAATGGGGCCGGCAAGACGACCACCATGGAGATCCTCGAAGGCCTGCTGACCCCGACGTCCGGCCAGGTCCGCATCCTGGGACGAACCTGGGACGAGGGCAACGGGGACCTCCGGGAGCGCCTGGGAGTGGCCCTGCAGGAGACGACCCTCGCGGATCGGCTGACCTGTCTGGAGGTGATCCGCCTGTTTCGTTCCTTTCATCGGCGGGGCAGGGACCCCGAGGAGGTCCTGGCCCAGGTGGGGCTGACGGACAAGCGGGACGCCTGGGTGATGCGCCTGTCGGGGGGCCAGCGTCAACGCCTGGCGCTGGCGACGGCCCTGGTCGGCGACCCGGACATCCTGTTCCTGGACGAACCCACGACCGGTCTCGACCCGACCGCCCGCCGGGACCTCTGGCAGGTGGTCGAGGACGCCTTGCGCCGGGGACACACCTGCGTGTTGACCACCCACTCGATGGAGGAGGCCGAGCGCCTCTGTCAACGCGTGGCGATCCTGGACCACGGCCGGGTGATCGCCCAGGGGACCCCCGCCGAACTGGTCGCCACCCTGGGGGCCAGCGAGGTGGTGGAACTGGCCACCGATCCACCCCTGCCCCCGGCCGTATTTGCGGTCGTGCCCGGGGTCCATCAGGCCCTCCCAGGCCCCCGGGGGGCGCGCCTCACGGTGGACCGCAGCAGCGAGGTCCTCCCGGAACTCATCCGACACGCGGAGCGCCAGGGGGCCGCCCTGGCCTCCCTGGACATCCACCGGGCGACCCTCGACGACGTCTTCCTGCGCCTGACCGGGCGATCCCTGGAGGCCGACGGATGAATCCCCTTGGACAACTGATCCTCGCGCGTCTGCGGGAGTTCTTCCGGGAGCCGTCGGCCCTCTTCTGGACCTACGGCTTTCCGACCCTGCTGACCCTCGCCCTGGGAATGGCCTTTCAGAACCCGGACCCGAAGCAGGTGGTCGTCGCCGTCTGGCCGGGGCCGGACCAGCAACGGCGCATCGACGCCCTCCAAGCCGACCCGGGCATCCGGGTCGAGGCCCTTTCGGAGGAGGAGACGCGGCGGCGGTTCCTGGGTGCCCGCGTGACGATGGCGGTCTCGGGAACCCGCGACCTGGTGCTCACCTACGACCCCCGGGACCCGGAGGCGCCGGCGACCCGTTGCCGGGTCCTCCAGCACCTGCGGGAGGCCTCCTCGGAACCCCTGCTCCCGGTCCAGGACGCTCCCATCGAGGCCCCGGGTGCCCGATACATCGACTTCCTGGTCCCGGGCCTGATCGGCATGAACATCCTGTCGGGGTCGATGTGGGGCATCGGGTATGCCCTGGTCGAGGCCCGGAAGCGGAAACTGTTGAAACGGCTGGCCGCCACCCCGATGCGACGGGGCGACTTCCTGGTGTCGTTCTTCCTGGCCCGCCTGCTGTTCCTGGGGACCGAGGTGGCGGTGATCCTGGCCTTTGCGATGGCCGTCTTCGGCCTCGAGGTCCAGGGGTCCTGGGCCGCGCTGGTCCTCCTGGCCGCCACCGGGGCCATGGCCTTTGGCGGCCTGGGGCTGCTGGCCGCCTCCCGGACCCGGTCCACCGAGACCGTGGCCGGCCTGATGAACCTGATCATGCTGCCGATGTTCGTCCTGTCGGGCGTCTTCTTCAGCGCCAGCCGCTTTCCGGACTTCCTGCAGCCGGTCATCGGGGTCCTGCCCCTGACCCTCCTCAACGACGGCCTCCGGGCGGTGATCAACGAGGGCGCAGGCCTGGGATCGGTGGCCGGTCCCCTGGTCGCCCTGGCGGCCGGGGGCTGGATCGCATCGGTGGTCGCCCTGCGGATCTTCCGCTGGTTCTGACCCTGGAATCCGAACCGTGGCCCCCTCCTCCCCGGGTCGCTACAATCGTCGCGCATCGACTCGGGGGCCGAGATGCCTCGCGGGATTCTCTGCTGCCTCGTCATCATGGCGCTGCTGATCGCGGCTCCGGGACCATCCGCCGGCGCCGATCGGCCCGATGGCACCGGGCGAAGCGAGGAGGAGGGGCGGAGCCCTTCCCGGCGGGCAGGGAATGCCCTGGAACGCCTCTGGGCGGAGCGGTCGGCTCCCGGGGGCCTCGAACGGGCCCTCGAGGCCCTCGAGGACGCCGTCCGGTCCGAGCCCGCCGACCGGATCGTCCATGAACGCCTGGTTCGTCTGAGATTCTTCCAGGGGGACCGGGTCCTCCCGGAGGAGTCCCCACGACGGATGCAGGCCTGGCACCGCTGTGTCGCCGACGGGGTCCAGGGCCTTGCCCGGCACGGAGCCGCCGGGGGACTGCCGGTCCGTGACATCGAGGACGTCGACCGCCTGCGGGACCGCATCGAGAAGAGCGCCGTGGGCATTCTCTTCTGGACGACCCTCTGCTACGGCAACACGATCCCGGGCTTCTCCCTGTTCCGACAGGCCTCCGGTGCCCGGCGCTTCCACCGCCTCCTGCAACGGTGCCTTTCGCTGGACGAGACGTATTTCCAGGGGGGACCCCACCGGACCCTGGCCGATTTCCTGCATCAGGCCCCTGGAATCATGGGGGGAGACGACGACCTGGCGGCCCGGCACGCCGATGCCGCCGTGCGCCTGTTTCCCCGATGGGCCGAGAACCGCCTGTGTCGTGCCCGAAACGTCTGGCTGCCCCGGAGGGATCGGGACCGGTATCGACAGGACCTCGAAGCGGCCCTGGAGTCCCCCGACGACGCCTATCCCGACGGGGAACCGGAGCAACGGGCCGCCCGGGAGGAGGCCCGGCGTCTGCTCACCGCTCCCGCGAGTTCCCCTTGACGATCCACGCCGGGTTCCCGATCCGCCGGTCCCGGTCCTCGCCGTGGCGGGCAGCGCCGCAGCGCGACCCTCTCCGACCCGCCGTGGCCCTGCCCCGACGCGGTCCGACATTGCCGTGCCTGCGGCTTGGGAGTAGTGTCTGTGCCGAGACCCCGGGGGAGCCTCGATGATCATCCTGAAGACCGAACCCGAGATCGCCTTGATGCGCGTCGCGGGAAGGATCCTGGCGGACCTCCTGACCGAACTGGCCCAGGAGGTCCGCCCGGGCATCACCACCGGCGAACTGGAGGCCCTGGCGGATCGCCGCATCCGCGAAGCCAACTGCTCCCCCACCTTCCGGGGCCAGCCGGGCATGGTGTCCCATGCCCCGCCCTATCCTGCGGCGACCTGCATCAGCATCAACGAGGAGGTGATCCACGGCATCCCCGGTCCCCGGGTCCTGCAGGATGGAGACCTGGTGAGCATCGACTGTGGAGTCACCTGGAAGGGATGGATTGCCGACGCCGCCCTCTCGGTGGTCGCCGGAGAACCCTCGCCCGAGATCTCCCGTCTGGTCCGGACCACCCGACGGTCCCTCGAAGAGGCCGTCGCCAAGGCCCGCCCCGGGGCCCGCCTCGGGGACGTCTCCTTCGCCGTGCAGCAGTGGGCGATGGCCGAGGGCCTCGGCGTGGTCCGGGAGTTCTGCGGCCACGGGGTCGGCCGGTCCCTCCACGAGGACCCGCCGATCCCGAACTACGGCAGCCCCGGGACCGGACCGGTGCTCCGACCCGGCATGACGCTGGCCGTCGAGCCGATGTTCACCCTGGGAAACCCCGAGGTCCGGGTCCAGAAGGACGGCTGGACCGTGGTGACCCGGGACCGGAAACCTGCCGCCCATTTCGAGTACACGTTGCTGGTGACCACCGACGGCTGCGAGGTCCTGACCCCCTGGCGCCTGCCGCCGACCCAGGCGCCTGTCGGGACCTTCCCGGTCCCGCCAGGGAGCTCGACGCCCCCGACCCCACCCGGCCGCTAGAGCAGATGCCGAGACAGCCACAACTGGAACACCAGCAACGGGTAGATCTCCTTCCGGTGATTGCGCCGTCCGGCCAGGTGGGCCTCCACGATCCCCCGGACCGCCTCGGGGTCGAAGAACCCCTCCCGGCGCAACCGGTCCCCGGACAGGTGCTCCTCCACGAGGGGACGCAGGTCCTCCCGGAGCCACCGGGACAGGGGGATCCCGAATCCCTTCTTGGGACGCCGGAGGATCGACCGGGGCACCCGACCGGCCAGCAACCGCCGCAGCAGGCGCTTCGTCGTGCCTCCCCGCAGGCTCCACTCCGGCGGCATCGTGAAGGCCAGTTCCACCATCCGGGTGTCCAGGAGGGGACTCCGAACCTCCAGGCCCACGGCCATCGAGGCCCGATCCACCTTCGTGAGGACCCCGTCTCCCAGGTAGAGACGGGCATAGAGACAGGCGATGGTCCGCAGGTCCTGCCCCGATCCGCAGGTCTCATGCCAGAAGTCCACCTCGGGAAAGGGGTTCCCCTCGGGGTCCGGCACCGCCGATCGGACCTCCGGCGAGAGGACCCTCCAGGCCTCCCCGGGCAAGAAGCCCCCGACCCAGGCGAAGTGGCGGCGGGCCGCCGAGAAGGGAAGCCCCCGCAACAACCTCCGAAGACGGAAGTCCAGACTCATGTCCCGATCGGACACCGGGAGCCCATCGACCCACCGAGGCAACCATTGCTGCCACAACCTCCGGGGGGCCCACTGGACCACCCTCCGGGCCAGGGCGTCCACGAGGAAGGTCGGATAGCCGTAGAACAACTCGTCGCCCCCGTCGCCGCTCAGGGCGACGGTCACGGACCTCCGGGCGAACCGGGACAGGAGGTGCGTCGGGACCAGGGAGGGGTCTGCCAGGGGCTCGTCGGCCAGGTCCGCCACACGACGCACCAGGTCCGTCGCGACCCGAGGCCCCAGGACCTCCTCGTGATGGCGTGTCCCGAGGAACCGGGCGACCTCCCGGGCAGGGGCCGACTCGTCGTAGGAGGGGTCCTCGAAGCCGATCGTATAGGTGTCCACGGTCCCGGGGTCCCGCAGACGCGTCAGGGCCCAGAGAACCGCCGTCGAGTCCAGTCCCCCGGACAGGAACACCCCCAGGGGCACCTCCGCCTCCAGCCGGTCCCCCACGGCCTCCAGGAGCGTCGCCTCGATCCGGGCGACGGCCTCTCCCTCGCTCCGGGGCCCGGCCTCCCCCACGACGCTCGGCCTCAAGGAATACCAGAGCCACTCCCGGACCTGGCCGTCCTGCCACTCCACCACGCCCCCGGGGAGCACCTTCCGGACCCCCCGGAGGATCGACCGAGGGGCCGGCACGGACTCCATCACCAGCAGGCGCCAGAGGGCCTCCGGGTCCACCTCCCGGGGCACGGCGGGATGGGCCATCATCGCCCGCAGTTCCGAACCGAAGACCACCTCCCGACCGAAGACCCCATGGTAGAGGGGCTTCTTGCCCATCCGGTCCCGGACCAGGACCAGGGTCCGGGTCCGGGAGTCCCACAGCGCCAGAGCGAACATCCCCTGGAGGCGCTGCCAGAAGGCGTGTCCCTCCTCCTCCCAGCCGTGGACCAGCACCTCGGTGTCGGCCCGGGTCCGGAAGGTGTGTCCCTTGCGTTCCAGGTCCTCCCGGAGGACCCGGTGGTTGTAGATCTCCCCGTTGAAGACCACCACGACCCGGCCATCCTCGCCGGTCATCGGCTGGTGTCCCCCCTGCAGGTCGATCACCGAGAGGCGCCGGTGACCCAGGAAGGCCCCCTCTCCCGCCCAGGTCCCCTCGTCGTCCGGGCCCCGGTGGGCCAGGGATCGGACCATCCGGGAGAGGATTCGCGGATCGGCAGGGGAGGGCCCCGCGGGATTCACGAAACCGGCGATGCCGCACATCGGAGGCCTCCCGGTCCCTCAGGACTCCCGGTCCCGCTCCGGCGAGTCCGACGGGGTCGCGAGGTTCAGGGTCCCGCGGAGTCGCCAGGGGGTCTTCCCCTGGCTCTCGAAGTAGGTCCGCATCGTCAGTTCCGCCAGCAGCCCCGACAGCAGGATCTGGACCCCGGCCAGCAACAGGAAGATCGAGACGGGGAAGAAGGGGTCCGTGTAGAGGGGCTGGCCCCAGATGGCCTTCTTCACCAGCACCCACGCAAAGCACAGCATCCCGAGCAGGAGCGTCCAGACGCCATACTTCCCGATGAAATACAGGGGCTTGGAGGTGTAGCCCAGGAGAAACCGGACCGTCAGCAGGTCCAGCAGCAACCGCAGGGTCTTCGAGAGGTTGTATTTGCTCTGGCCGAACTGCCGGGGGCGATGATGCACCTCCTGCTCCACGACTCGCCCGCCGGCCCAGACGACATAGGCCGGGATCAGGCGGTGCATCTCCCCGTAGAGGCGAACCTCCCGGAGAAATTCCGTCCGGTAGGCCTTCATCGTGCATCCATAGTCGTGCAGCGGCACCCGGGTCACCCAGGAGACCAGCCGGTTCGCGATGCGGCTCGGCAGGGTCTTGGTCCAGAAGGGGTCCTGGCGGCTGCGGCGCCACCCCGAAACGACATCGACGTTCTCCCGCTGGAGCCGCCGGACCAGGTCCGGGATGTCCGCGGGGTCGTTCTGGAGGTCGGCGTCCAACGGGACGACCACCCGCCCCGAGGCATGGTGGAACCCCGCATCCAGCGCCGCGGTCTGCCCGTAGTTGCGGGCCATCACGAGCACCTTCACCCGGGAGTCCTCGTTGGCCAGGGCCCTCAGGACGTCGAGGCTCCCGTCCCGGCTGCCGTCATCGCAGAACAGCACCTCGTAGGACCATCCCGTCGGGTCGAGGGCCGCCCGGATCTCCCGGTGCAGGGGACGAAGACTCTGCTCCTCATTGAAGACCGGGATGACCAGCGACAGGTCCAGTCCGTTCATGGAGGCATGGTATCATAGGGGGCCTGGACTGGAGGAAGCGCGCCCGTGAGCCTGCCGCCGTCCCAGAGACCCGGAAGAAGGCCCGCACCTCCCCGGGGACCTCGGTACCGGGCCACCGTCGCCTTGGCGGTGGTCTTCCTGCTGATGGCCCTCTCGCTGCCCCTGTGGATCGACTGGGTGCGCCACGACCGGGCCCTGCCTCCGCAAGTCCTGGAACCAGTCCCCCCGCCGGCATCCTCCGTCGTGGAGACCCCCGGAGCGAATCCCTCCCCGGGAACCGAACCCCCGACCCGTCTCCTCCCGCCGGGTCCCCGGACCCCCTCGGCACCCCCGGCGCCGGTGCCCAATACCGAGTGCCGTGCCTACGTCTTCGACCGCTGCAATGTCCTTCGGATCCCCCCGGAGGCCTGCCTGCCCATCGCCCAGGACGGCACCCTGGTGCCCCCGACCGGAGGGTTTGCCGCCTGCCGGGCCACGGTCGATGACCGCCTGTCCCAGGAGGCCCAGCGGGCCGCCGACCGCACCGGCGGGTCTCCGCCTCGGGCCGCCTCCCCGGACGCCTCGGGCCCCCCGTCCCCGGAGGCCTCCCAGGCGCCTGCCGAGGTCCCTTCGGAGGTGCCGCCACGGCAGCGGGCCGAGGCCATGGAGCGGGCGCTGCAGGTCGTCGAGGACCTCCAGCGGGGGGCCCAGAACTACGCCACCCTCCCGGCGGCCCAGGCGGCCCGCCTTGCAGAACTGCGGGACCTGGCGGAACAATCGGGGTCCCCCGAGGCCCGGGCCCTCTACCACCGCATGGCCGCCCGGTACGGGACCCCGGAGCCTCCGAAGGGCACCGGTACGGCCGAGGCCCCCATCGTCCAGGCAACGCCTTCGCCCGAGCGGGCCCCGGCCACGACCCCCGAGATGGAGGAGGTCCGGCGCCTTCGGGACGCGGCGCGACGCGATGCAGGGCTGCCTCCGGGCCCTCCGGCCTCGGCGCCCGAGATCGCCCCCTCCCGGCTGCCCGAGGCCTCGGAAAACCGCCTCTGATTCCCTCTCGATCCCGAATCGCCTGCACCGGAGGAACGGCTCGACCCCTCTCTGCACGCCGGACACCGGTCGCGGCGCCATGCCCCCGTTGCGAGGGTCCTCGGTCACAGGCGATAGCGGTCCGGCCGCCGGTCTCCGAAGAGGTCGTTGGCCTCCCCGACCCTCTTGTCGTCGGCCCGTCGCGGGTCGATCTCGACCACCGCGACCGCCGGGTCCCCCGGGGGTCCCTCGGCGATCACCTCTCCGTCGGGACCGACGACACGGCTGCGGCCGATGAACGACACCCTTTGCCCACCGGCCTCGTCGGACCCGACCCGGTCGCACGTGATCGTGAAGACCCGGTTCTCCAGCGCCCGGGTCACCATCGCCTCCGGCGCATGGGGCAGGACCAGGTTCGAGGGATGGGCAATCACCTGGGCCCCGGCCAGCGCCAGCGTCCGTGCGACCTCGGGGAACCTCCAGTCGAAGCAGATCATCACCCCGACCCGGGCCCCGGCGAGTTCCAGCACCGGGAAGGGCAGGTCTCCGGGCGTCGCCCAGCCCTTCTCGGTCCCGAAGAGATGGACCTTGCGATAGAGGCCCCGGAGACCCGAGGCATCGACCGCCACCGCGCTGTTGAACAGGCGGCCCGAGGGACCCCGCTCCAGCACGCCGGCCACCAGGGCCGACCGGTGGCGCCGGGCCCAGGAGACCAGCGCGACGGTGGTGGGCCCCTCCGGGACCGCCTCGGCCAGCCCCTCCGCCTCTTCCCGGTCCCGAAAGAGATACCCCGAGGAGAAGAGTTCCGGCAGGACCCAGAGGTCCGCTGCCGGCGCCCCCGCCAGCAACCCATCCACCTCCAGGAGGTTCGCCTCCCGTTGCAACCGCCGGGGGCTCGTCTGGAGAAAGCCGACCCGCATCGTCGATCTCTCCCGACCGAGGTCTCGAAACACCCGATCCGTTCCCAGGGCATCGACGATACCACATCGACCGGCCCTGCATGACCGAGCGCTTCGCTCCCGACCATCGGGCCGCCACGCCCCGGCGTCCCTCCCCTCCGGGCGGTCGGGATCATTCCCGGTTGACTCCATCGGGAACTCCATCTAGAACATCCGCTGATCAGTCCAACGAAGGGCCCTCGCAGATGTCGAACGACGACCCCCGCCGCATCCTCGTCTTCGGGTGGGAACCCAGGTGGAAACACCTTCCACTGGCACTCCTGGAGCATGCCGGGACGATTCCCTCCGCCTCCCTTCCGCGGTGTCTCCGGATCCTCCTGGTCGGCAAGGGCGACCCCTCCTGCTGGACGCACTTCGCCTCCTCCCTGTCCCCGGCGTGGAACGACATCGTGGAGTATCTCCAGTGTCCGGAGGACTGGCCCTCCCTCGAGGCCATGATCGAAGCGATCCACCCCGAATCGGCCCATTCCCTGCTGGTGCTGCCGGACCGGTCCCTGCCCGACCCGGACTCCCATTCCCGGCGGATCTGCTCGTGCCTGAGGGCCGGCCGGAAGAATCGGCCTTCCCCCCACCTGGTCGTGGTGATTGCGGACCCCGATGCCCAACCCGACTTCTCGACCTTCCCGGACTGCACCATCCTCCACGAGGACTCCCTGAGGGCGACCCTCCTGGCATCGGCCTCGATGGACGTGGCCGCCTTCCGCGCCATCGAGGAGATCATCGCCGGACAGGAGATGCTGCTGGAGGCGCCAGTTCCGGAGACGCTGCGTTCCAGGACCTTCGGCGACGCATTGATCGGCCTGGACGAACTCCCGGATGGGACCCCCATCTCCCTGCTGGGCGTGCGGCAGTCCCAGGCCGATGCCTCCCGGTCCCTCTGGATGCGGCTGGTCCGCGGGGCATCCCTTGCGGCGGAATCGGGAATCTTCCTGGCCCCGGGATACGACTTCCCACTGGCGGCGGCCACCTCCCTGGTGATCCTGGCCCCCAGGACGTTCACCTGGGAGGAACTCGACGAGGCGGCCTCGCGGGCCGGTTCGAGGCAGTCATGAGAAAGGCGCTTCCCCAGGCAACGGTCTTCCACCGGGAATTCCAGTCCTGCGGTGCCTTGCTGCTGTCCCTCTGTCTCCTGCTGCCCGGGCGATCCGGAGCCCGGGAATGCCGGATCGGCGCAGGCCGACCGGGTGGCGGGATGTACGGCATCGCCGAGACCCTGAGGCAACGACTGGTCTCGAACAATGCCTCGGTGCGCATGCGGATCGTGGCCAGCGACGGGTCGTGCCAGAACATCGAGTCGCTCCTCGATGGTCAGGTGGCCTTCGCCCTGCTCCAGTACGACATCGCCTCCGAGGCGGTGATTGCCGGTTCCCCGGAGGCGGCCAACGACCTGCAAGAACATCTGTCGGCGTTCCTGAAACGACCGACGTCTCCGGTCCTCCCGCTGGGAAGCTGGCCCTGCCTCGACCAGGAGACACGGTGCGACTGTCTGCCGGAGCAATGCTGGGGATGGTTCGGGCCAGTCGACCCGGGGAAGACATCCCTCTGCCCGCCGGAAACCGTCCTGTCCCAGCAGGATCGACTCGTGGACCTGTCCACCTGGATCCGGAACCAGGACATCCGTCGGTCCCTCTGGATGTGCGGGATCTCCCCGTGGCTCGCCAGCCAGGCGAACCTGAAGGTCGTTGCGGGGGTCGGAGACGAGAGCGTCCATCTGCTGGTTCGCAGCCCGTTGATCATCGAGGACTTCTCGACCCTTGGAAACTACCGGGTCTTCTTCGGGACTCCCCTGTCCGGCAGCTACGAGACCGCCAGGACGATCCTGGGCGCCGCCGGACTGGTCGCCTCGGATGTGGCGTTTCCTGGAACATGGAAGGAGGCCATCGAGGAAATCGGCAACCCCGAATCGAATCTCCTGGCGATGATCCGGACGATCTCCCCCGGAGACCAGGAAGTGGCCCGCCTGATCCGGGAGGGCCTGGTCACCATCCAGTCCCTTCCCGACGATGTGGTCCGCCGGCTGATCGAGGCGCATCCCTACTTTCGTCCCTGCGAGATCCCGAAGGGCACCTACCCGGGCATGGGGCCGAGGACCGTCCAGACCATCTGCGTGGACACCGTGCTGGTCACCAATACGGCCCATCTCGATGCCCCCACGGATCAGGAGGTGGAAGAGGTGCTCCAGGCCCTGGAACACCTGGACTCGACTGACGGCAGCGGGGTCTCCTCGTCCAGCATCCGCCTGAAATGGAGGGACTTCGGCGACGAGGACCGGATGGATCTCCACCCGGCGGCCCGCATCCGGCTGCGACAGGAACTGGCCCGATCCTGGGGCCGCCCGTCCCTGCTGCTCGTCTCCGTGGCCGTCTTCCTGATGTCGGTGTGGCTGCTTCGAAACCGTCTGAAACGAGGCCGCCACCCCCTGCTCGGGAACATGCGCAACCAGTTCGAGAACCCCGCATGGCCAATCGTCTCGGTCCTGGCCTTGATGTGGGTCTCGGCGTTCACGGTGCAGCAGATCGAGCAACCGATCAACCCGGCGATCCAGAAGGTCATGGACGCGTTCTGGTCCATGGCCTCCTTCGCCACCGGGAACTTCGAGTCCGATCGCCTCAAGAGTCCCTGGTCGCGATTCATCGGGATCCTGACGACGCTCGGCGGGCTCGGCATCCTGGCCTGGTTCACCGCGAGCCTCACCGCGCTCTTCACCACCGGGCGCGCCCTCTGGCGCAAGCGATACGCCGGGCACGTGATCGTGATCAATGCCCACGATGCCCTGTTCCGCCTGGTCGAGGTCCTCCGAAGTCCGGGTCCCCTCCGGCTTCCGATCGTTCACATCGTTGCGAAGAACCTGCCGGTCCGCCTGAGGAACCGACTGCTGCGGATCCGTGGAGTCCTGTTGCATGACCTGGACGCCGAGGTCATGGCCGACCTGCGGCTCCTGTGCCCGGCGACCTCCCGACGGGTGATCGTGCTGGGCGAACGAACCGAGATCGACGGCAAGCCCGCCGGACAGGGCTTCCACCCCCTCCGGGTCGTCCGGGCCATCCGGCTCGCATCGGTTCCCGGTGCCGAACCGAGTGCCCGGCAAGCGACCCTGCAGGAGGGGGTCCGGGCGCGGGCCGGGTCCGAAGAGAACCACCGCTCCCGGGGATCCCGGCACCCCTGGACCGTCATCGACTCCGACACCGAGAATGCCAACGACCTGCTGATTCCAAACACCGACTGGCTCGTCTCGGCGCCCACCCGGCTGTTGCTGGAACACCTCCTGGCCCGGGCTGCCTTCGATCCGTCCTTCTCGACCGTGATCAGCCATCTCCTGTCGTACCAGAACTGCAATGCGGAGATCTGGACGGCCCTGCTCCCCCGTTCCTCCGCGTCCCGAACCTGGCGCGCGCTCCGAGAGGCGCTCGTTCGGGGCAGCCGGCGATCCGGGGTCGTGCCGATCGGGATCTTCCGACCTTCGGGCGACCCCGACTGTCTGCCGGCCGCGACCGAGTCCGCTGCCGACGTCCGGGCCTGGTTGCTCCAGTCCCCCTGTTCCCCCTTGCCCGGAAAGGTCCTCCTGAACCCGCCCTCCCGGTTCCTGCTCGAGGACGGCGATTCGCTGATCGCCCTTGCCGAGGACGAAAAGACGCTCGTGGAAGCCGTCGATGGTGCCTTCCCCAGGGGACGCGTCCGGCATCCGCGGAGCGGTTGACGGCCCGCGGTGTCTCTTGCATGATGGCCCCCATGGAATCCACCACTTCCCCCCTGCCAGTCCTGTCCCGGCCGGTTCGGGTGGTCACGGCGACGAGCCTCTTCGACGGCCACGACGCGGCGATCCAGATGGTCCGGCGCCTGCTCCAGTCCGCCGGCGCCGAGGTGATCCACCTGGGACATGACCGATCCGCCGACGCGGTGGCCGAGGCGGCCCTCCAGGAGGACGCCGATGCAGTGGCCGTCTCGTCCTACCAGGGCGGACACATGGAGTACTTCCCGTTCCTGGTGGACCGGCTCCGGGACCTGGGAGCCCCCCATGTGAAGGTCTTCGCGGGCGGCGGGGGCACGATCACGGAGACCGAGGCCCGGGAGCTGGTGCGACAAGGGGTGACGGCAGTCTACTCCGTGGAGGACGGTCGCCGCCTGGGCCCCCAGGGGATGATCCGGGACCTCCTGGGACGTTGTCAGCCCCTGGTGGACCGACGGGACCTCCCGATGCCCCCCTTTCCCCGGTCCGACGACCCGGCCTCGGTGGCTCGAGCGCTCTCCTGCATCGAGCACCTCCACGAGGCAAGGGACCCCCGACTGGAGACCGTGCGAGGACTCCTCCAGGGAATGGCGGGACCGCGTCCCCCGGTGCTGGGCCTCACGGGCACCGGGGGCGCCGGCAAGTCCTCGTTGCTGGACGAGGTGCTGATCCGGATGGGCCACCACTTCCCGGACCGGAGGGTCGCGGTGCTGGCGGTGGACCCCTCCCGGCGCCGGTCCGGGGGCGCCCTGCTGGGGGATCGCCTGCGATTCACCTCTGCGAGCCTGCCCCGGGTCTTCGTCCGTTCCGTGGCCACGCGCCGGGCCCACCTGGCCACCGCCGAGGAGGTGCCGGACCTCCTCCGGGTCCTCCAGGCCGCCGGCCATGACCTGGTGGTGCTCGAGACCGCCGGCATCGGCCAGGGGTCCTCGGAGGTGGTGGACCTCTGCGACCTCTCGCTCTACGTGATGACCCCCGATTTCGGGGCACCCTCTCAACTGGAAAAGATCGACATGCTGGACCTGGCGGACCTGGTGGCCCTGAACAAGGCCGACCACCGGGGGTCCGCGGACGCCCTGCGGGAGGTCCGCCGCCAGGTCCGGCGCAACCGGGAGGCCTTCGACCTCCCGGAGGAGGCCCTGCCGGTCTTCGCCACCCAGGCGAGCCGGTTCGGAGACGATGGGGTCGATGCCCTCTTCGGGGCCCTCTGCGACCTCCTCCAGCAGAAGACCGGGAGGGAGTGGTCTCCGGGGCCACCTCCTCCAAAACCGGTCTTCGTCCCGGTCGGGGTGCCGCCGGAACGGGAGCGCTATCTCTCGGAGATCGCGGCCACCTGCCGCCTCTGGCGTGCCACCGTCGAGGCCCAGGCCGCCGAGGCCGCCCGGGCCGACGGCATCCGCCGGACCCTGTTGGACCTCGGTCTGGACCCCGACGGGCCCGACGAGGCTGTTGCCACGGCGGACCCGACGGTCCTGGACCTCCGGCGGCGCTATCGGGAGGCCCTGGATCGGATGCGGCCGGACCTCCGGCAATCCCTCCAGGACTTCGATCGCGAGTCTCGACGCCATGCCCAGGACGAGGTCACCTACTCGGTCCGAGGCCAGGAAATCCGGGTCCCGGCCACCTCCCGGACCCTCTCGGGCACCGTCGTCCCGAAGGTGATCTGGCCCCGAATGCGGGACTGGGGCGAGCGGGTGCGGTTTCTGGGTCTCGTGAACGTCCCGGGCCGCTTCCCCTTCACGGCAGGGGCCTTTCCCTTCAAGCGGACCCACGAGAACCCCACCCGGATGTTCGCCGGGGAAGGACTCCCGGAGCGAACCAACCGCCGCTTCCACTTCCTGAGCCAGGGGCAGCCGGCGGTGCGCCTGTCCACGGCCTTCGACAGCCCGACGCTCTACGGAGAGGACCCCGACCCCCGACCGGACATCCTGGGCAAGGTGGGCAACTCGGGGGTCTCCGTCGCCACGGCGGACGATGCCCGGCGGCTCTACTCGGGGTTCGACCTGCTGGCGCCGACGACCAGCGTCTCGATGACGATCAACGGCCCGGCCCCGATGATGCTGGCCTTCTTCTTCCGCACCGCCATCGACCAGGCGGTGGAGCGGCTGCTCCGGGATCGGGGACGCCTGGAGGAGGCCCGCCAGGCCGCAAGACGACGCTTCGGCGACGACCCGCCGGTCTATCGGGGAGACCTGCCGGAAGGCCACGACGGGACGGGCCTGGCCCTGCTGGGGACCCGGGCCGAGGACCTCCTGGACCCGGCCGAACTGGCCGAGGTCCGGTCCCGGGTCCTGCGCCTGGTCCGGGGCACGATCCAGGCGGACATCCTGAAGGAGGACCAGGCCCAGAACACCTGCATCTTCCGGACGGATTTCGCCCTGCGATTGATGGGCGACATCCAGGACTTCTTCCTGAGGGAACAGGTCCGGAACTTCTACTCCGTCAGCATCAGCGGCTACCACATCGCCGAGGCCGGGGCGAACCCCATCACGCAACTGGCCTTCACGCTGGCCAACGGCTTCACCTACCTGGAGGCCTGGCGGGCCCGGGGCATGGCCGTGGACGACTTTGCCCCCAACCTGTCGTTCTTCTTCAGCAACGGCATGGAGGCGGAGTACGCGGTGATCGGTCGGGTCGCCCGGCGGATCTGGGCCGTGGCCCTCCGGGACCTCTATGGTGCCGGCGAGCGGGCCCAGCAGTTGAAGTACCACATCCAGACCTCCGGGCGATCGCTCCATGCCCAGGAGGTGGCCTTCAACGACATCCGGACCACGCTGCAGGCCCTCTATGCCGTCTTCGACAACTGCCAGAGCCTGCACACGAACGCCTACGACGAGGCGGTCACCACCCCCACCGAGGAGTCGGTGCGCCGGGCCCTGGCCATCCAGCGCATCCTGCAGCAGGAGTTCGGGCTGAGCCGCAACGAGAACCCCTGGCAGGGGTCCGACTTCGTGGAATGGCTCACGGATCAGGTCGAGGAGGCGGTGCTCCGGGAGTTCGACCGCCTCTCGGAGCGGGGCGGGGTGCTGGGGGCCATGGAGACCCGCTACCAGCGCAACCGCATCCAGGACGAGAGCCTGGAATACGAGGAGAAGAAGCACTCGGGGGCCCTGCCCATCGTCGGCGTGAACACCTTCCTGGACCCTCATCGGGAGGCGACCGTCTCCCAGGTCCCGGCCCTGGTCCGGGCCTCCCCGGGGGAGCAGCAGGCCCAGGTGGAACAGGTGCGGCGCTTCCAGGAGGCCTGGGCCCCCGAGGCCGCCGCGGCGCTGGACCGCCTCCGGCAGGATGCCCTGGCGGGCCGCAATCTCTTCGAGGCCTTGCTGGAGGCCGCCGGGTGCTGCACGCTGGGGCAGATGACCCACGCCCTCTACCAGGCAGGCGGCCGGTACCGACGCAACCTCTGACTCCGGCCGCCGAGGAGGATCCGCCATGGAGAACCTGGGGTCTTTTCTGTGGGCGGTGCTGGGTCGGACCGGAGTGCAGCTGGTGCTGCTGCTGGGGCCGGCACTGGGCATCGGCCTCGCCATGCATGTCCTGGCGGTCTTCACCGGACGCCACGCGGTCCGGGTGCTGGGGATCCGGGTCTGGCACTACGGGTTCGCGATGCTTGGGACCCTGGTCCATGAACTGGGCCACGCCGTGCCGTGTCCCCTCTTCGGCCACCGCATCACCCGCTTTCGGCCCTTCACGACGGACCCGGCGGCGCCGGTGCAGGGGTCCGTGGAACACGCCTACAACCCGCGAAACCCCTGGGCCCAGGCAGGCAACTTCTTCATCGGCGTGGGGCCCCTCCTGTCGGGACCGGCGGCGATCTACCTCCTGGCCCGGATGCTGCTGCCGGCGTCCTCCTTCGAGGCCCTGCCCCAGATCGACCCCTCCCGGGGGCAGGGTCTCTGGGGAATCCTGCTCGGTCTCGGAAGCCAGGCCCTGGCGGTGGTCCTGGGCACCCTGTCGTCGCTGTTCCGGACCGATCATCTCGGTCGATGGACCTTCTGGCTGTTCCTGTTCCTGTCCTTCAGCATCTCCACCGGCGTGCACCTGAGCACCGCGGACCTCCGGGGTGCCTGGAAGGGCCTCCTGGTGCTGGTGGTGGCCCTGCTGCTGCTGAACCTGGTGCTGGGCCTCTTCCTGGACCCGACGGCGCAGGTGCTGGGCCTGCTGGGACCGGGCCTCGGCGTGCTGCTGGGGGTGATGGTCTTCGCCCTGACGCTGCTGGGGCTGGCGGCCCTGTGGTTCCGGGGCCTCTCGGCCCTCAGGGACCTGGTCCGCCGCCCTGGGTAGGGTCCCGGGAATCTGGTCCAATGGGTCTCAGTCGCAGCCCAGGAAGATTGGGGCGACGGACCCCGCCTGGGGCCAGCCGTCGGCCACGCAGTCCCCGTCCAGGTCCACCGGGCGCTCCCGGGTGTCGTGCAGATGGCGGGAACAGGCCGCCGGGGCCGGGTCGGTCTCCCAGAGATTGACGCCCCCGCACCCGCCGTTCGACGGCAGCAACTGGTTGGCCTTGTCCTTGTTGGTCGCCTCGTCCCCGAAGACGTCCCGGCGCACCACGATCCCGTCGCCGTTGACATCCACCAGTTCCAGCAGGCGCTGGTTCCCGGGCCACTCCTCGCTGTCGGTCCACCCCTGTCCCGGCAGGCCGTAGGTGAACTTGTAGCCGATCCGGACCCCGATCCCGTGGGGCGACCCCTCCAGGGGAATCGCCGGCAGGTCCGCCACGAAGGTCCAGATTCCGTCTCCCCGGACCGTGTCCCCCTGGGTCCCGTCGTCCACCATCTCCCTCAGGTTCGGCACCCAGTTGCCCAGCACCGCGTTGGCCTCGTCCACCTGCTGCTGGGTCAGGCAGAACGGCGCCGTGGCCCCGGATCCGCAGATGGGCGTCGTCTTGTGGATCCCGCCGGTCAGGTACACCCGCTTGCCGCTCCCCTCCCGGGCCCATTTGAACCGGTCCACCACCGTGCAATTGCCATCCTTGGCCCCGGCCCGGAAGTCCACCTGGAAGACCACCCGGACCCGATCCGTCGCCGGCTGCGGCAGCACCGTCACCCGGGCTGCCGCGGCCCGCAGCAGCGACGCGAAGGCGCACCGCTGGTCCCCCGGCGTCGGGGGCACCGACGGCTCGGCGCCGCCGCATCCTGTCGGCGGTGCCGGCAACTGGGCCGCGAATGCCTGCAGGAAGGCCTCATCCGCCAGGTCCTCCACACCAGCGCCAGGCCCCAAGGGTCCCACGAAGGGGTATTTCCCCTCCCGACCTGCCAGAGCGGTCCACCCCCGCACCAGGTCCACGAACGCCGTCACATCGGGGTCGCTGCCCTGGAATCTGGCCACGAACTCCTCCACCTGGTCTCCCAGCACGCAGGCGAAGGACGCCAGGCCGCCGCCGGCATCGATCCCCTTTCCCAGCAGAGTCAGCGTGGCCGCGGTCGCCACGTCCCCCAGCGGCGGCATCACCGCCGGCGGCAGGGCCTCTCGGCACTCCGGGGCCAGGGCATCGTGATAGGACCGGCAGTCCTCCCCCGTCAGGCAGGCCACCACCCGCTCCGGGCAGATCACCGACCGCTGCCGCGGCACCGATGGGATCACGCCGAAGGCCTGCCCCCCATCCCAGCGGGCCTCGACCCGGAGGCCCGAGAAGGCCGTGTTCCCCGGGAAGGCCAGCCGGAAGGCCCCGGCGGTCTGCTCGGTGACCCGGACGCCCTCGATCGCCTCGCCGCCGGCGAAGACCCTCACCTGGGCCCCGGACGGTGCGCCGGAGATCGCGACCAGCACCAGGTTGTCGGCCACCGGGGGCAACTCCCGGCTCCGGTCCTGCATCGCCCAGTTCACGATGGTCCCGTCGAGGCAGCCCGTCAGCCCGGCCAGCAGCAGCAGGCCGCCCACCGGTCCTCCCCATTGCGTCCCCTTCACCAGGCCACCTCCATCGTTGCCTTGGACCGGACCACCAGCCAGTGCTGGTTCTCGTCCACCGGCCTCCGCCACTGGTACTTGTCCAGGAACTCCAGCCGGTAGCCCAGTTTCAGGCCCTCGTACTCGTAGGTCAGACCCAGGAAGGCCTTCCACTTCCGGGTCCGGTCGTCGTTGTAGCCGATCACCGACAGGACCCGGCGCCCGGCCTCGTCGGTCAGCAGGGTCCCCTTCCGGCCCTTCTCCCACCAGTGGTCGTACTGGACCCCGACCTCCCCCCGGAGCCCGTCGGCCAGCCCCATGGCCAGCCGCGCCCGGACCTGCAACTGCTGTCCCAGGTAGTCGTCCTGCGTGGTCAGGTGGCTCCGCCAGTCCCGGTCCCAGAGGTACTTCCCCTTCAGGGCCAGTTCGACCCCCTTGTAGGCGTCGAAGGTGGTCCGGACCTGCAGCACGCCGATTCCCGTGAGGCGGTCCTGGTTGCGCCGGAAGACGCTCCGGGGGTCCCGGCCCCGGTCGGTGGTGTTGGCGTAGTCGTAGAGGTCCGTGTCCGTGAAGCCGTCGCTGTGCAGGAAGTCCGGATAGACCCGGTCCACGTCCCGGTTCTGGGCGTTCTGGTTGTAGGTCAGCACGGTCCCCTCGCCGGTCACCTCCAGCGACCCCCCGGAGAACGACGTCGCATAGGACGGCACCACCGTGGCCCCGTGCCACCCGATGCAGGACTCCACGAAGGCCTCGTCAAAGTCGATGAACTCGTTGGCCAGGTTCAGCGTGGGCAACTGTCCCCCCTCGATGAACCCCTCGGTCAGCAGCACGTCGGCCTCCCGCCGAGCGCCGAAGATGGCGTTGACGTGCTGCCCGATGTGGAAGTACTCGACCTTCACCCCCAGGCCGAAGTCCGTCTGGAACTCCCCCCGGAGCCGGAAGGCCCAGTCATCGGCGCTCCGGAAGGCATCCCCGTAGGTGCTCCGGAAGACCACCGGAGAAACGCCCTGGTTCAACTGCACCCCGTCGGCGGTCAGTTTCGGGTCGATCCCCTGCATGGACAGCACCACGAGGCCGTTCAGTGACAGCCAGGACAGCGGATCCGCCTGGACCTCCAGCGTCGTGACGCTGTTCCAGAAACGGCTGAAGGTGTCCACCGCATGGTCCTTCTGGCACCCCACGATGGGATTGCCCAGGTCGTCCTGGCAGGTGGCATAGGCGGACCCGACGGCATCGGGGTCCGTCCGGTCCACCTCCACATCGTTGGTCAGCGTGCTGATCAGCGTGAAGGACCCCCAGTCGGGAGCCACGGTCAGTCTGGCTCCATAGGCCCAGTCCCGGCTCCAGAAGGGGTTGGACAGCATCGGGTCCCCGATCCCCGTGGACCACCAGGGGCCCACCCACAGCTTGGGCATCGCGATCATCGCCAGGTCGTAGGACACGAGCCCCTGTTTCACGATGCCGTTGAGGAAGATGCCCTTGCCGTTGTCCCGGTCGATGTAGCGAACCTTGCCGATGGTCCAGGGGTTGAACATCCCCAGGTCCGAGGATCCCCAGGTCAGGGTGTGGGTCCACCAGGAGGGGGTCGGGATCTGGAGCCGCACCCAGGTCCCCCGCAACTTGATGTAGGAGGCGTGGTTCATCCCCAGGGACTCCCCGGAGGTGTTGGCCCCGGTCGGGTTCAGGTCCCCGTTCTCCCACCAGTCCTGCCACAGTTCCCCGAAGCGGCTCTGGAGCCTCGCGTACGCCGACACGTACTTGCTGACACGCCCGAAGACCTTCAGTTCGAACTCGGTGCCGACGCCGTTGTCGCCGCTGATGTTGTCGGTCCAGAAGGGATTGCCGTAGGAGACCAGACCCTGGCGGTCGTTGTTCCGATAGAGGTACTTGGTGTAGATCCGCCCGGCCAGGTCGAAGTTCACGAGGTCCGCCCGGGCGGGACCGGCGCCCCCCACCAGCAGCACGGCGCAACAGACTTCCAGGGCCCGGTGTCGCAACGACGCCATCGATGCCTCCCGTCAGGGGTAGATCATCGGGATCTCGACCAGGGGGCTCCCCTCGGGGTTCGCCGGGTCGCACTGGTACTTCAGCGCCTCGTGCTGCGTCTTCACCTCGTCGGCCCCGCCCTTTCCCGGGGCCACCAGCAGGTCGATCACGTGGGGGTCGCAGTCCCAGTCGGACCCGCCCCCGAAGCGGTGGGCCCCGGCGATCTCGTTCACCTTCCGGGTCAGCAGGTCCTTCGCGGAGGGGTAGCCCTCGTTGGACTGCACCAGGACCCCGTACCCCCATCCCGCCGGAGCGCCC
Source organism: Deltaproteobacteria bacterium (assembly GCA_029547805.1). GTDB lineage: Bacteria > Myxococcota_A > UBA9042 > DTJE01 > DTJE01 > JAGOKF01. Next base: position 126,021 of record JAKPOP010000014.1, on the reverse strand, counting down.
CCGAGGTCCTTCAAGGGCACCGTTGCAACCAGCGACCGCCCCTGGACCCGGACCGACTTCGGGATCACCACGCCCGTCTTCAGGGGGCCGGCCTTGGTGGCCACCTCCGACTCCAGTCGCTGGCGTCCCTGGGGGCTGATCAGCACGACCTTCTCCCAGGCCGACTCGGGGCGGAACCGGGCATTGATCCCCGGCAGGGCGTCCCGAAAGCCGCTTCCGGACTTGTGGTCCTGGTCGATGTAGACCTGCACGAACTGCAGGGAGAAGCCGTTCCCCGGCGGCGACCAGGACTTGCTGTCCCAGGGGTCCCCGATGCGCGTCCGGAACTCCACCGTGAAGACCGCGTCGGACCCCTTCACCTCGACCGAGAACCCCGTGAGGTCGAAGGACCCGGGGGCATAGACCGCATCGGTCGGGTACACGTAGGTCCCCGGACCGTCGTCATCCCCCGTCGGGTCCTTGAAGGAGACGGACTGGGCCAGCGCCACCCCCGCCTGGCAGGCCAGCCATCCGAAGGCCACCCAGCGGAACCACCTCATCGCCATCCTCCTTGTTGCAGCCGAAGGGAACCGCCCTCCAAGGATACGGGAGTCCCGGGGTCCCGCAACCCCCTCAGCGTCCGGCCACCGGCCGGCCGTGGACCAGTTCCTCCCACAGGATCGTCAGGCCCAGGGAGATCACGTCGAAAGAGGACCGGTACCGCCCCTCGTTGACCGGATAGCCGTTCCGGACGTTCCCCTCGAAGTCCAGCAACTGCTGGTAAACGCGCCCCTCCCCCGCCTTGACGGTCCGGGACACCTGGAAGACGTGGCCGTAGGAGATCCCCACCTCCAGGCCCCGCCAGGCCCCCCGGACCCCGAGGCCCAGCCCGAACCGGTCCCAGGAGGGCAGGTCGATGGCCGTGTAGGCATTCGGCTGGGCCCCGGTCTCCCACCAGCCACCGAGGCTGACCCAGAGGTGTCGGGGCAGGGCATTCCAGGTCCCTCCCAGGCGCAGGCTGTGGGTGTCCTTGAGGTTCCGGGGCAACTCCAGGGACTTCAGCAGCAGGGAGGTCCCGAAGGCCTCGACCTCCTGCTGGTCGAACCGGATCCGGAAGGCGTCCTGGACCGACCACTGCTCCCAGACATAGTCCAGCTCGACGTCGAAGACCTCCCGGTCCCCGTCGGGCCAGACGAACCGCAGGGCCGTCCGGATGTCCACCGGGTAGTCGAAGGAGAGCCGACCCGGGACCTTCACCGGCGCCGACCGGGCATAGATCGAGTTCTGGGTCCCCGAGATCGTCAGGTCCCCCTTCGCCCGGACCGGAATCGGCGCGACCCGGGCCGCCATCGCCAGTTCCAGCTGGGGCAGCGGCCGGACCCAGAAGCCCGCAATGCCCGACACGCCGGCCCAGTCGGCCACGTCCAGGTCCACCCGGAGGTCATTGAGGTTCCTGGCCGGGTCGTTCTGGTTCACCGCCGCCGCAGGACCCACGATGTCGACCGTGTAGCGCACCCAGGGCACCGTCACATACTGCAGCGTGACGCCAACCCCGAACCACTGCTGGTACTTGTAGGCCGCCGAGAGGGAGACGAAGGCCAGCATCGCGTCCAGGTCGGTGACGGAGTACCGGGAGGCCGAGGCCGCCGGATCGGTCTGTCCCGAGGCCGGAGCGGTGTTCGGGTAGGAGACCTTGCCGTAGGCCGAGGGCCCTGCGAGTCCCAGGCCGAAGGTCCAGTCCTTCAGCCCGAAATCGCTGGTCAGGCCGAGGCTGATCCCCATCGGGAAGAAGCCCTCCTGCTGGTGGATCGTCGGGAAGGTCACCTCTCCGGTACCGTTGTTGTAGGCCGGGTCCGGGTCGCAGGGGTCCTGGGAGGGCCCTCCCTTGCACCGGCGGGCCGCCAGGCGATCGAACGACAGGGTCAGGTCCGAGAGGGTGTGGTTGTACATCAGTCGGGTCCCCCGCATGCGGGCCAGCGCCGCGGGATTCCACCAGATCGCCGAGGGGTCGTCAGCGCCGGCCGTGAAGGCCCCGCCTCGCCCCAGGGCATGGACCCCCTGGGGGCCATACTCGAACCCTGCCGCCATCGCCTCGGCGGGGCACGCCAGGATGCCCAGGCACCACAGCACGACTGTTGTTCGGTTCATCGCCACTCCTACGGGTGAAAAGGGGACCCCAACTTCCCGGAACCTAGCACAGCGCCTCGACCATCGACAATGCCAGGAATCCTGATGCGCCGGCCCCCCGTTTCGGCTATGCTCCCTTTCGTCTCTTTGCAGCAGGTGCCCTCATGAGAAGAACCGCGTGCCTTGCGTTCGCCGCCCTGGCCCTCCTCCTGTCTCCGTCCTGCGGAGGTGACGACTCCTCCGGCACGGACACAGGCCTCCAGGACCCCGGGAACCCCGACCCCGGCCCACCATCCGACCCCGGGACCCAGGACCCGGGACCTGCGGTCCAGTGCCTCCCCTGTCTCCAGCCGGGCCTGGCCCTGCGCTTCACCCGGCTCGACGTCCAGGAGCCCTCGGAGCCCCTGGGCCTCCCGGAGTTCCTGAACGCCATCTGGGCCCCGGACATCGCCGCAAGCCGGCTCAATATCGCCTTGCGCATCGATTCGGTGGAAGAGATCGAGTACCAGGGCCAGCAGGCCCGAAAACTGACCGTCACGGCCGGCTCCGCCTGGCACGACCTGACCGTGGACGACGTCCTGCCGGTGAACGGCGGCAAGACCCCCACCGAGTACTACTTCCTCGCCGACGCCGTGAGCCAGTTCCAGATCGTGGTGAAGCCCGACTGCACCTTCGAGTCCCTGGCGGGGGCCTCCCTGGTCTTCCACCCCGGACCGATGGACCACGCCCTGATCTGCTCCGACGGCTACCCGGAGATGGGGCTCGGGTCCGACCGGATCCCGATGGCCCGCCTCCTCGCCCGGGGTCGTTTCAACGACCAGTGCGAGATCCCCTCGGGCTACCTGGAGGGCTGCATCGCCCAGCAGGCGGCGTGCCGGATCTGCAGTTTCGGCCCCGCCCCGGACTATTCCCTCTGGAAGCGGGAGCCGAACACCAGCGCCGCCGGGACTCCCTGCACGGCCTCCTACTGTGAGCGGTACTGCGCGAAGAACGTCTGGGTGAACTTCGGGGCCTTCGTGGAGGGCCTGGGGGTCCCCCTGCAGTGCGACTTTGACGGCCCCGAGCAGAATGGCGACGAGATGAACGGCTACCTGATCGCCGGGGAGTGGTCCGCCGCCAAGGCCCCCTTCGCCTCAGGGGCCCAGTAGCCCCCGACCCCGTCGGAACCACCGGTAGAAGGGGACCCCGACGGCCACCAGCAGCCCTCCCAGCAGTGCGTTCCGGGTGTTCTCCCGAAATGACAGGGCCACGTAGATCGCCGAGAAGACCACGAAGATCGCCGGGACCCAGGGATACCCGGGCACCCGATAGGGTCGGGGCACGTCGGGGCGCCGGACTCGCAGCACGATCACCGCGGCCGCCAGCAGGCCGTAGAAGGCCCAGGACACCACCACCATCATGTCCGTGATCTGGTCGAAGGTCCCGGAAAAGACCAGCACCGAGGACCAGGCCCACTGCACCCAGAGGGCCACGTGAGGGGTCCCCCGCCGGGGATGCACCGCGTCGAGCCCCCTCCAGAGCAGGCCATCCCGGGACATTGCCCAGTAGACCCGGGCCGAGACCAGGGAGGTCCCGTGGAGGGCCCCGAAGGTGCTCAACACGACGGCCAGGGAGACCAGGGCCGCCCCGAAGGGCAGCACCTGGGCCACGGCGTCGGCGGCCACGAGCGTCGAGGACTGGACCCGTTCCAGAGGCAGCAGGGCAAAGTAGGCCCAGTTGACCCCCAGGTACCCCAGCGTGACGATCCCCATCCCCAGCACCAGGGCCAGGGGAAAGTCCCGGGAGGGCCGGCGCATCTCGGACCCGACGTAGGTGACGTTGATCCAGCCGTCGTAGGCCCAGAAGGCCCCCGAGAGGGCCAGCGTCAGCGCCGCCAGCAGCGGCATCGGCCCCACGATGCCAGGGTCCAGCGTGGCCGGCAGCAGGGAACCGTCGAAGGCCCCGGACCGGGCTCCCGCGACCCCGACCCCCACGATCCCCGCCAGAATCGCCAGTTTCACCCACAGGAAGGCATCCTGGACCCGGGCCCCCAGGCGGACGCCCTGGACGTTCATCAGGGTGACGACCAGCAGGGCCCCCACCGCGACGGCCTTCGTCCCCAGTTCCCGCAGGGGGTAGAGGTCGATGACCCCCCACAGCGTGACACCCCAGGCGGCGAGTCCCGGCGGGGAGTCCCCCCATCCCACGAAGGGCCGCAGGTACTCGGCGAAGATGTAGGCGATGGAGGCCAGGGTCCCGGTCTGGATCACCGAGAGCACCGACCAGCCGTAGAGGAAGCCCGTGAAGGGGCCGAAGGCCCTCCCGAGGTGCCCGTAGAGTCCCCCGGCGTCGGGGAACGTGGAGGCCAGTTCCGCCGCCGAGAGGGCCCCCAGGAAGGAGAGCCCCGCCGCCAGCAGCCAGACCAGCAGCACGAGCGTCGGGGAAGGCAGGGACTGGGCCATCGGGGCGGCCTTCTTGAAGATCCCCGACCCGACCACGGACCCCACCACGAGCGCCGTGGCGGTCCAGGCACCGATGTGCCGGACCAGGTCTCCCCGGGAATGGGTGGTCGCCTCCTCCACGGCCCTCCCTGGCCACCGGGCGCCCGCCTCCCGGGCCCCGGGGTCACTCCGACCGGGAACTTCCGGGCCACCGGGCCCCTTCGATCTGGATGCCCTCGGTGATCATCCGGACCAGGTCCCGAGAGGTCATCCCGCAGAAGTCCCGGATGCGTCGGTCCGCCAGCGCCGCCTGCTCGGGGAGCGTGTACTCGCTCTCCACCGCCAGCACCCGCATGCCCGCGGCCTTTCCGGCCAGGATCCCGGCGTGGGCATCCTCCACCACCAGGCACCGGGCCGGGGGAAGGCCCAGGTCCTGGGCCGCCGCCAGGAAGATCTCCGGGTCCGGCTTGAAGCGGGAGACGTCATCTCCAGTCTTCACCACGTCGAAGAACTCCGCCAGGGCCGTCACCCGGAGGACCCTTCGGACATACCGGGCCGGGGAGGAGGAGGCCACGGCGCACCGCAGGTCCGCGATGCGGCAGGACTCCAGGATCTCCCGGGCCCCGGGGATCAGCATCACCCCTTCCTCCTCCACCATCCGGCAGACCCGGTCCATGCGGCGTTCCACGAGCACCTCCGGAGGATCGGGCAGACCGAACCGCCGGCAATAGAACTGCATGTTCTCCAGGGCCGAGCGCCCCGGGATCCGGCTTCGCTCCTCGGGGGTCATCTCGTCCAGGCTCCTCCCGAGGGGAGCCAGCAGGGCCTCGGTGGCCCGGTGGTAGAGGTCCTCGGACTGCACCAGGGTGCCGTCCAGATCGAAGAGGATGCCGTAGGGTTTCTTGCCGCCCTCCATGACCCCGAAGCCTATGGTGCCCGGCCACGGGCGTCAAACCCCCTTGATCCTGCCAGGGATCCGTGCTACATGGGGGCGTTTCCGGGATCGAGGGATCTCCCTTCACCCGGCCTCCCGGACGCAGGAGGACCTCGCCGATGCTGCGACGCGGACCGGTGCTCTACCTCCGACCCACCCTCTCCTCCCGGCGGAAGCGCCAGGTTCCCTGGCTGGTCTCGGGCTTTCTGGTGGCCATCGTCGCGGTGAACTGGGTGGTCTTCTTCGGAGGGACCACCGACGTGGCGGCCCCCTCCCTGGAGGACCGGCTGTCGACCCCAGTGGCCATGCCCGAGATCGCCCCGGTGCAGACCCCGGTCCCCGGGACCCCGGATGCCCGCAAAGTGGAAGGCAGCCTGAACCGAGGCGAGTCCCCGTCCCAGTTGCTGGTCCGTCTGGGAGCCACGCCCCAGAGTGCCCGAGAGGCCCTCGCCCAGGCCTCCCAGGAAGTGGACATGCGGGTGATGCGGGTCGGCCAGCGAATGGCCGCCGACCTGGACCCCCAGGGGCAGGTCCTCTCGTTGCAGGTCTTCCTGGACGCGCTGACCACCGTCGAGGTCCGGCGTTCCCGGGAGGGGGAGTGGGAAGTGGCCCGCCGGGAGGCCCCGGTGGACCGGGAGGTCGTCCAGGTCGCATGCCTGATCGACGGCAATCTCTACGACAGCCTGCAGCAGTGCGGGCTCGACCCGGCAGTCGGTCCCCGGGTGGCGGACCTCCTCTCGGGCCAGATCGACTTCTTCAGCGAGGTGCGCCGGGGCGACGTCCTCCGCCTGCGCATCCAGAAGGAGAGCGCCGGGGGCCAGTTCCTGCGCTACGGCCGGGTCGAGTCCCTGCTCTATGAGGGCCGGGTCGCCTCGGCGGGGGTCTTCTCCCGGGTCGGGTCCGACGGGACCGTCTCCTACTTCGACGCGGACGGGGTTCCGGTGGAGCGCCCCTTCGTCCGGGCTCCCCTCAAGTACACCCGGGTCTCGTCGCAGTACTCCCTGAACCGTCTCCACCCGATCCTGAAGACCTACCGCCCCCACAAGGCGGTGGACTACGCCGCCCCGACCGGTACGCCGGTGCACTCCGTCGGCGAGGGCCGGGTGGTGTTCCTGGGCCGCCGTGGCGCTGCTGGAAACACCGTCGTGATCCAGCACGAACACGGTCTCCAGACCTACTACGCTCATCTCTCTTCCTTCGCGAAGGGCCTGCGGGTCGGGGACGTCGTCCGGCAACAGCAGTTGATCGGCGCCGTGGGGTCCACTGGCCGTTCCACCGGGCCCCACCTGCACTTCGCCGTGGCCCGGAACGGGTCCTTCATCGACCCCCGGGTTCTCCGGGAGATCCGGGGAAATCCCCTGCCCGATCCCGACCGGGACGAGTTTCGGGCCGAGGTGGCGAACCAGGTGGCCCTGCTGAAGGCCCTCCCGATCCAGACCGTGGACCGCAGGCGCTTCTGACCGGGGATTCCCCGGATCGCTCCGAACCCCGCCAGACACGACGTCTCGGAAGATCAGGGACCGCAGGGTATCGACGCGAATCCGTGGGGCGGGAATCAGAAGCCGGCCACGGCACGAACCCGGATCGCCCCGGCGGTCCGCGGCGACACGCCGTCGCCGGGACGATCCAGCCCCTCGAGGGGGAACAGGACGGCCCCATCGGCCTGAAGCGAGAAGTGGCGGCCCATTCGCAGGCCCAGGTCCACCCCCCCCTCGACGCCCAGCGGGCGCTTGCCGCCCGGCGTTCCCTCGGGAATGGAGGCGAAGGCCATCAGCAGGGAGACCCCGCCGTCCAGGGCCCACTCCCCCGAGGTCCAGAAGGTCCGCTTCCAGCCGGGCTTGAAGTAGAAGGCGTTGGTGACGGACCCGATCACCTCCCGGAACAGCAACTGGTCCACCCGGTAGTCCCGGTTGAAGACGAAGTGATGGATGGTCCGGGTCCGGTAGAGGCTCGGGTGCTCCCGGTTCCAGCAGCCGGCTCCCGAGGCCGCCAGCAGGCCCTGGTCCTGCACCCCGAAGGCCCCCAGCGTGTTGCCCCCGGTCGCCAGCCCCGCCCAGAGGAAGAACCGGTCCGGCCCTGTCTGCACCTCGGCCTCCAGGGCCGCCCCGAAGGACAGGAATTCCTTCCGGGAGCGGCTGTCCTGGGGGCTGCTGACCACGTGATCGACATGCCCCCAGGTCATCGCCACCTCGGCCTCGACCCGCAGCGAGAGGTCGGACCGGGGGCGCATCCAGAACTTGCCCCAGACGCTCGGGGTCCAGAAGAACGCCCCCCGGGGGACGATCACCGCCGCGTCGTAGGATGACGTGGCCGCCGTGCCCGCCGAGGTCGAAGGGGTGACCGCGGACCGGTCCGAGGAGGTCTTCTGCTGCGTGATGGCGTTGTAGATGCCCCAGTCATAGACAGGCCTGCCCGCCTCGAAATCCGCGGCCTTCTTTCGCCGCTCCTCGGGGCGCACCGGGCTCGAGTCCACGCCGAAGACCCAGCGATAGACATCGTCGGTCTGGTCCATGTCATAGGGCAGCGCCGCGTATCCGTAGGGGGAGTCGGAGGTCAGCCCCTCGCCGGGAAACTCCAGGCCAAACCGCAGCCAGGTCACCCCCAGGTTCACCTTGCCGAACACCCCGTCCACGTAGTCCCCGAAGTCCGAGTCCGGGTCCCGTCCCCCGCTCCGGACGATCCCGAGCCCGAAGTGCTCGGGCATCCGTCCCCCCGAGAGGTGGACCAGGTTGAACAGCATCACCTCCGCCCAGGCGGCCTTGATCCGAAGAGAGTCCCGAAACGAGGAAAAGGCCGCCGACGGGACCCGTTGCCCCCGGGCGAAGGTCGAGAGGGGAGCCGCCGCCTGATCGAGGTCGGGCGTCGATCCCAGCACCACGTTGTCCAGCAGGTCCACGATCGCGTGTACCGACGCGATCTCTGCCACTCGGATCACCGGTTCCCACCGGAGCCGCAGGTCCGCGGACGACACCGCATCCCGGACCGACCGGTAGGACTGCTGCCGGGGCAGCACGGGGTTCGAGGAGGGGACGCATCCAGGGTCCAGAGAGGTGTCCGGGGGAATCCCCAGGTCCCCCCGCAGGAAGGTGTTGAACCGGAGGCGGAAGGCCCCCCGATTCTCCACCGTGACCAGGGGGTGCAGCCGCAGGGTCAGGTCCGTCTGATCCTCGGCGACCGGAGAGGACTCCTGGGCCCGAAGGGGGACCGACGACAGGCAGACCAGGACCCAGGAGCCGGCCAACCACCTTCGGATCACCGCGTCCCCACCTTCCCTCGGGGCGGCGCCATGCTACGGTGGAACCCCCGGGAAGTCAACGAACGCCGGCCCTGGCCGACCCGGGTCCCCAAAGGCCATCTCGCCATGGCCGTCAGGCAGTTTCTCCTCCCGGGTGGCCGAAATCGCCATGGCGAATGCGGGCCTTCGCGGGATTGGCATCCCGGAGGGGGCTTCGCTACCATGAGGCCGTGAAGAATCGCCTGCCCCGGTCCTGGTTTCCGATCCTGCTCCTCGTGGCGATCCCTGCCCGCGCCCAGGGGGGGGGCGAGGGACCGCACCTGGACCCGAAGGTGCTCTACCGCGTGGTGATCACCGAGGTGATGGTGAGTCCCCGGGCCCTGCCTGCGGCCCAGGGGCAGTGGATCGAGATCCAGAATCCCACCGGGGAACCGGTGGACCTCCAGGGCATGGTGATCCGGACCGCCAGCGGGGGCTTCCATCCCGTCAGCCCCTCCCAGTCGATGCGCCTGGAGCCCGGGGAGATCCGGGTGCTCGGTCCCCTCTCGGGCATCCTGGCCGAGGGAGGCGCGCCAGTGCAGTATGCCTACGGCGGCGACCTCCCGATGTCCGCCTCGGGGGATGTCCTGTGGATCTCCCTGAAGGACTCCCTCGTGGACCTGGTCTCCTGGGGCCCCGAAAGCCTCCCGGTGGAACCGGGCCACTCCCTCTCCCGGGAGCCCGGAGACCCCTTCTCCGGGGAACCGGCCGAGTGGTGCGCCGGCCGGGACCCGTACCAGGGCGGGCCGGACTTCGGAACCCCGGGGAGGATCAACTCGTGGTGCGACTCCGACGGGGACTCCCTGGCCGAGGACCAGGGAGACTGTGACGACGAGAACGCCGACGTGCACCCCGGGGCCCTCGAGCGATGCAATGGCCTGGACGACGACTGCAACGGGGAGACCGACGATGCCCCGTTCGGGCCGGACCGGGTCTGCCCGTCCCTCGGCGTCTGCCAGGGACTGGAGGCCCGGTGCGCCGGCGCGATGGGCTGGGTCTGCGACTTCCCCGGGTCCTATGAGCCGGTGGAGACCCGGTGCGACGGCCTGGACAACGACTGCGACGGGGAGACCGACGAGGGCTTCTCCTGGAACGGGGTCCCCCTCGGGTTCCCGTGCCAGGTCCCCGGTGTCTGCGGCACCGGTCTGGTGGTCTGTCGGCCCGACGGGTCCGGGGCCACCTGCTCCACGGGACCCGACGGGCCCGATTCCCGGGCCTCCACCGAGGTCTGCAACGCCCTGGACGACGATTGCGACGACCAGACGGACGAGGACTTCCCGGTGGGCGAAGCCTGCGAGGTCGGCACGGGCACCTGCCGGGCCTCGGGGGTCTGGCGCTGCTCCCGGGACGGCTGGTCCGTCACCTGCGATGCGGTCCAGGGTCAGCCGGTCCCGGAGGTCTGCGGCAACGGCCTCGACGACGATTGTGACGGCCAGACTGACGAGGCCTTCTCCGTTGGAGAGGTCTGCCAGGTGGGGGAGGGGGCCTGCCGGGTGGTTGGCACGTGGGTCTGCTCCCCGGACGGAAGCAGTGCGATCTGCTCGGCCCAGCCCGGGGAACCGGGACGGGAGGTCTGCGGCAACCGGATCGACGACGACTGCGACGGCCAGACCGACGAACCCGACTGTCTCGCTCCGGGCGGTTCCGGCTGCTCCTCCTCCACGAGGCCCGGGGTCCCCCCGATCCCCTCCTGGGTCCTGCCTCTCCTCCTGATCCTGGTTCCCCGCCTGCGATCGGGTCCTTCCACCCACGGACGTCGGTGACCCCTTTCCTCGGGGACCGATCCGGCGACAATGGTCCGGGTTGCGATGGAAGTCCGATGGCCTTCCGACTCTTCCGGTCGCCGACGGCCCGCCGGGCCCATCTGGCCGCCCGGGCTCCGGGACGTGCCCGGATCTCCCGGGTCCTCCGGGACGGACCTCCACTTCACCGCCTCGCCATCGCCGTCGCCACCCTGGGAGGGGCCGGCTTCCTCCCCCACGGAGGAGGCCTGGGAGCCATCGCAGGAGCCCTGGGAGCCTGGGCGCTGGAATCCCGACCCGGCGTGTCGCTTCTGGCCCTGGCCATGGTGACCGGCGTGGGCCTCCTGGCGGCCCGGGTCACCATCGAGGTCGCCGGGGTGGACGACCCCGGGGAGTGCATCGTGGACGAGGTGGCGGGATCCTGGCTGGCCTGCCTGGCCTCGGGCCTCCAGGGCCCCTGGAAGGTCCTTCCCCTGGTCCTGTTCCTCCTGCTGGATTCCGTGAAGCCCTGGCCCGCCAACGTCCTGGACGATCACCCCGGGGCCTTCGGGGCCATGGCCGACGACCTCGCCGCCGGGGCCTGGGCAGCCCTGATCGCCCGGATCCTGGGCCTCCTGGGAGTCGGGTAGCCCGTTGCCCGGGCTCCTGCCCATTCCCCTTCCATCCACCTTCGGCCCCTCGTGCTAGACTCAAGCGTCCGTCCAGGCACGACGGCCCGGGACGGGCCCAGGCCTCTCTCAAGAAGGCACGATGGAGCGACTGCTGCTCTCCCGGGAGGGTCGACGTCGATACGAGGCCTCGGCGGCCGGGATCGGCCGCCTCTGCGTTCGCCTGGGCCTCACCGCCTCGGCCCTCACCCTCGTGAGCGTGCTGCTCGCGGTCCTGACGGCCTTCCTGCTGGCGACGGAGCGTTTCGGCTGGGCCCTCCTCGTTGGACTGCTCTCCTCGCTGCTGGACATGCTGGATGGGGCCACGGCCCGGGCTGCCGGGACCCAGAGCGGCTACGGCACCCTGCTGGACCGCGCGGCGGACCGCCTGAACGAGATGCTGTTCCTTCTGGGGTTCCTGCTCAGCGGACATGCCCGACCGGCGATCGTGCTGGTCGCCCTCTTCGCGCTGCTGTTTCCCAGTTATGTCCGGGCCGTGGCCGAGTCGGTCGCTGGCGTGCCGGACTGCGAGGTGGGCCTGGCGGGGCGCCTGGAAAAACTGGTCCTCCTCACGGCGGGCCTGCTGGTCGAGATGGTGCTCCCGGCCTACCGCCCCCTGGAATGGTCCCTGATCCTGGTCTCGGCCCTGGGGCTGGTGACCTCGGTCCAGCGGCTGTGGCATGCCCGCCGGCACCATCTCGGACAGCCACCCCAGGAAGGACGGCGCTGACCCGGACCCACGGGAACTTCCGTGGGCCCCGCCTCCCCGGACTCTCAGTGACCGGGAAGTGCCCAGGGACGCCCCAGGATGCCCGAGACCCAGAGAGACAGCAGCCGCTCGGTCTCCCGACGGTCCCCGGGCCACCGGCCGGACCCCGGGTCCAGCGCCCGGGCGGAGAACCTCCGGTCCGTCCCCCCGGCACAGTCGCCGCATCGCAGGACCCCGTCGGGACCCAGGGCCGCCGCCTCCCATTCCGTCGCAGTCTTCCCACAATGGGGGCAACGATCCTGGTGCGGCGGGTGCCCCAGGCACGCCAGCAGGTCCAGCGCCGCCTGCCACAGCACCCCGTGGGCCGATTCCCGGGGCGCGACCTCCAGCCGGCCCACCGCCTCCCGCACCCGCTCGAAGACCTCCTCGGTGACCGGGGCCTCCCGCAGCAGGTCCCGGCTCAGCAGCAGCAGGCCCTGTCCCGTCTCCAGGCGGACCAGGTCCTCCCAGAAACCCGGGAACCCCTGCACGATCTCCGCCTCCAGCACCTGGTGCATCCCGCCTCCCCGGGGTGGACGGAGCCGGACCCGGGAGAGGACCAGGAGTTCCAAAGACCCGGCGAAGCGCCGGCGACTGCCCCGGGCCCCCCGGGCCAGGGCCGTGACCATCCCGACTCGCGGCGTCAGCAGCAGGACCACCCAGTCGGAGTCCCGAAAGGGCCACCGGTCGATCACCATCGCCAGCGTCTGCACCTCGGCCTGCGGCATGGGAACCCCGTGGCGGGAGGAACCCTCAGTTGACTTCCAGGGGCGCCGGAGCACTCCGCTGGTATCCCGGAAGCGGCGCGGCAGCCCGAGACAGGTCGTCGCGCCCCCCCCGGTGGGTCAGCAGGACCGCCAGCAGCCCCAGCACCAGGACCAGCAGGATTCCGAGATAGGTCCAGTGGCCGCTGACCGCCTTCCACCCCTGCCCCCGGTTCGTCCCCGTCACCGGCAGGATCGGCACCGGGGGCGGAGGCGGCGGAACGGCGGGAGCCGCGCGCCGAAGGACCTCCTGGAGATGCTGCGTCGCGATCTTCGGGTCCAGGCCCGTGGCCTGGCACCAGGCCTGCACGAAGCCCTTCACGAAGACCTCCCGGGGCCACTCCGCGACCCGCTCCTCTTCCAGAGCGGCCAGGATCCGCGCCGGGATCCGGGTCTTCCGGGACAGGTCCTCCAGGGAGAGACCTCGCCGATCCCTCGCCTCCTTCAGGATGCGACCCAGGTCGCCCATTCCTCGAACCCCGGTAGCAGAACCCGAACCTACCGCCGCCCCAACCCCGTGTCAATCGTCAAGGAATCCTGGAAAATCCGACGCTTCCATTTTCCGGTTGCGAGGGTCCCGGCGTCCGTGGACGATCCTCGATGGAAGGAGGGCTTCGGGATGCAGGACCGCGCGAATCCACCACAGGACCATCCCCCTCGGTCTCCGGACCAGGGCCCGGCCCCAGGCAAGCCACCCCCCGACATGGCTGCCCTGATGCTGGAAATCGCCCGCATTCGTCGGGAGGTGGAGGGATCCGACATCCGCCCTCGGCGCCCACGCGTGACCGGAATGGTGGTTCGACTGGTCGCCCTCCTGGCCGTGGGATGGTTGCTGTCCCAGGGGCCCTGCAGGTCCCTCCTGCAGCCCTCGGGAATCGAGGAATCACCAGCGTCCGGCCAGGCTACGACTCGTCCCGTTCGATGATCACGACACCCCGCGTTCCGGTGGACCGATGGTCCTCACCCTCGGGGTCCTCGGGCCACTCCTCCCGGTGCAGGGTCTCTTCCAGCGAGGGACGGTGGAAGCCTCGTTCCCGACGCCGCTCCTCCTCTTCCCGGATCTTCTGGATGATGAATGCGTCCAGCATCTCCGGCCTCGCCTGTCCACCACTCCCACTATAGGCATTTCCCGGACTCCCGGCAAATCACCCCCGGGATCGCCCGAGACAGCGGCACCAAGGCCCGGGTCCGCAACGGGAACCAGACCCAGCATCCGCAGGTCGTCCGCCAGGTCCTCGGCCCACCGTTCCAGGACCCACGGCGGGGGGTGGGCCCGGAAGAGGACCGGGTCCAAACCCTCCACGACCAGACGGGAGGCCGTGACGCCAGGGATGCCCTCCAGGTCCGGGTTCCGCGGGGGGATCACCCGCCCCGAACCACCCCGCCCGTCCGGGGTCGGGGTCGGCGGCTCAAAGACATGGACCGGCACCCCGGCGGCGCGGGCCTCCTCGGCCAGCCGTTGCAGTTCGCGCCGGTTCGTCTCCCGGCTCGCCTCCGCTCCTTGCTGTTCCTGCCCCGCCCAGTCGGGCCACCGGGAACGGACCAGGCCCACGATGGCCCGGTAGAGAGCGGAGTACCGGAAGGCCGCCCGGTGCAGCGTCTCCGGCAGCAGGACGGGCGGGAAGTTCTCCCGGAAGGCCTCGGCGTCCTCCAGGAAGAGGTCCGGGCCGATGGACGCCACCGACTCGGGGGTCCCCAGGAAGGCCCGGCGCCGATGAACCCGGTCCTGGACCAGCACCAGGTCCGCCTGGCGGGCCGCCAGCACCTGCCGGGCCTTCCGGGCCATCTGGGAGATCTGCCAGTCCCCCACCGCGAAGTTGAGCACCTCGAACCGCGGCGACGACGGCTCCCGGGTCTCCCGGTTCAGGACTCGTTCCAGCGCCGCCGGCAGGGTCTCCCGGTCGGAGACGCAACTCCCGTAGGTGCTCGAGGCCCCGACCACCACGATCCGGAACACCCCCGGCTCCTTCCGTTCCGGATGGGAGGGTTCCCGCTCACCCAGGGGCCCGATGGTGACCTCGTAGGTCCCGCCCACGGGGTCCCCACAGTCGCTGCCGGGGCTCCGGGGAAGGATCGCATGGGTTCCCGGGGCAAGTTCATAGTGCAGGAACGGGTCCAAGGCCACCCGGACATTGCCCAGGTCGACCACCTGGTATTCCAGGGCCCGGCGAATCCAGAACCGGTCCCTCCCGGTGGCCCGCACGACCCCCTCGACGACCCCGAGGGCGATCCCGAGGGAGGCGATGGCCAGCAGCACTCCGAGGGGAACCTTCCGGGAGAGGGCCCTCCCCTCCGAGGAGGCCTTCGTGACGTCCCTGTGTCCCATCGCCGGCCCCCGGACCACCGACGGACCGATCCTGCCGGAAAACCCCCCGACCGAAAACCACCACCCCTCCCTCGGGCCGCCCTGCGGCATCGTCTGCTAGAATGGCCCCGGGAGGGCGAATCCGAATGGGCGACAGCAATCAACCGGCGCCGGGAAGGCGGGCCCTCCGGTTCCTGTGGCGCCACCGCCGCATCTGGATCCCGGCCCTGCTGGTGACCCTGGCACTGCTGGCGATCCTCTACGTCTCGAGTCCCCCGGCGGACCCCTCGCCCTTCATCTACCGAGTGAACTGAGGACCTCCGGGCACCGGGTCCGGAAGAGACGCCGAGGGACCCTCGGTTCCCGTCGGTCCCGGCACAAGCAGCGAGGATCGAGCAGGCATGCCGTGGCTGGCCCAGGTCAGGGCGGCCGCCGCGACCCCCAGGGCGGCTCCCAGGGCGTAGCAGGTGATGGATCCCTGGCGCTGGGATCGCCAGGCCGCCACACGGTCCTCGCCTCCGACGATGGCGTCCATGGTCCGGTTCGCCTGGACGTTCAGGCCAACTCCTGCGGCGACCAGCCCCACGGAGATCGCCCCCGAGAGGAGGGCCCAGTAGTAAGGCACCTGCTGGACCAGGACCCCCTTTCGCACCACCTGGAGCCGGTCTCGGGGAAGGTCCCGGAGGTCGATCCAGAGAACCTCCTGTCGGGGCAGGTCCCTGGCCGATGCGGTGACCTCCACCCGGCCGGTCCCGGCCACGGGGCTTGCCCGCAGTCGAAGGACATCCACCCCGTACACCTCCGCAAGACGCCGGTCCCACTCGGGCCCGGTGGTCGATCCGGCCCACAGGGTTCCTCCCGGGCCCGGCTGGAAGACCCGGGACAGGTCCACGCGCGGCACCCAGCGGACACCCGTCGTCACGTCGATGGACCCTCGGAAGGCCTCCTCCGGCCCCAGCAGGTCCATCCGGTGCCTCCCGGCCACGAGTCTCCATTCCCGGACCGGGGATACCGGATATCCATCCACCAGAAGACTCCAGCCTTCCGGCAGGTCCGTTGCCGCCACGGGGACCAGCGACCTCTCCCGGTCTCGGACCGTCCGGTCCAGGAAGTCCCGGACCTCCGGGGGCACGTGATCCACTGGAAGCCGGGAGACCTCCTGCCACAGCAGGAGTTCCCGGGCCACCGTCGCTGCCGCCTCTGGGCGCCCATCCATGAGCAGCAGGCGGACCTGGAGCAGACCGGCCTCCGACAGGGCCTGCCGGAGCGAGTCCTCGAAGACCACGCAGGGCAGCCCCCGGACCCCCTCGAGGATTCCTTCCAGGCGTTCCCGGGCCTCGTCGGGGTCGATCCGCTGGAAGAAGGCCGCCTGGGCCTGTTCGATCTCCCCGAGAAGTCGTCGCGCTCGTTCCATCCGAGGCTCACGGTCGCACCGAGGCTCCCGTTCCATCAGGCCCGGCAGGGATTGGAAGGGCCGGATCCGCCATCGGCGGGAGACCTGTCGCTGCACCTGTTCCAGGACACCGGGGGAGGAGAGGTCCTGGAACCCGACGGCGTCCTCGATCACGAGGACCGCCTCCGGGGCGGCAAGACCCGAGCGAGCCAGGCACAGGACCAGGAAGGACATCCACCAGGAGAGCCGGGAGAGGCGCATCGAATGAACCTCCCGCATCCATACCCTGTCTCTATCGGCCCGATGGGTCCGGTTCTCGAGGGATGCGAGACCGGGTCTCCTGGATCCAGGCGGCCAGCTCTTCCAGGTCCGCCACCGCCGAAGGCCCCCATCGACGGCGAATGGCGGGGATTGCCCGTTCCAGCGCCTCCTGGAATCGCAAGGCCTCGTGGGGCCGCTCCACGGCCTCTGCGGCCAACCGCACCAGTTCCGGAATCGCCTCTTCCGAGTCTCCTCGCTGTTCGAGGATCCGGACCCAGCGATCCACGGGGTCCGCCGACAGGGATCCTGGACCGTCCCCCGGGTCCCCCAGGTCCCGCAACACCTCCTCGACCTCCCGCAGCGCCACCAGGTTCCCGGTCCTCCGGTAGACCTCCCGAACCAGTTGCAGGGCCTCCCGATTCGTCGGCTCCCGGTCCAGGACCTCCTGGAGCAGTCGGGCGGCCACGACATCCTCCTGCGCGTCCAGGGCATCCCGGGCCCGTTCCAGTCTCCAGCCGATCGACCGGGGTGAGTCCGGGTCCGCGGCAATGCGGCGATCCAGCAGCGCCCCTCGTTCCGATTGTCGTCCCAGCAAGCGATAGAGGCGATCCAGGGCATCGAGGACCGGGTCGGGGTCCGGGTCCCCAGGGAGGCTTTCCTCGTACCAGCGCGCCGCCCGTCCCCGAAGACCGGGCCGGTGTTCGACCAGGGAGGCCGCATATCGCAGCAGGTCTCGCCGTTCCGGCCGCCCCTCGGCCATCTCGGCGATGCGGGTCGCCACCTCGTGGGCCTGGGAGTCGTCCTGCACGGCCATCCGGACCAGATCCCGAACCTCGGGGTCGAAGGGGTCCTCCTCCAGCAGGGACCACCAGATTGCCAGGCCTCCTCGGGGGTCCCGGATGGTGCGACGCAGTGCCCTCATCTTCCGGAGGCCTCTCCGGACCGCCGGATCGGGAATCCCGGACTCCCCTGGACCGTCCACCAGGCGTTCCAGCCAGTCGTCGGCAATGCCCGACAGCCCCTCCTCGTCCAGGGCCGACAACGTCCGTTCCACGAGGCCCTCGACCTCTCCTGCCGCCGTCAGGGCAATCATCCGTCCCCGGAGGGCCTCCGCCTGCCGGCCCCGTCCCATCCGTTCCAGACAGACCGAGGCCACCCGGATCAGGTCCGGCTCCGCGACTCCCAGGGACAGGATCTCCTCCAGGATCGCCCAGGCCGAATCCGGCGGCAGACGTCGGGTCGCCTCGCCGATCCACCCGGCAGCCCATCGCAGGTCCCGAATTCCCCCCTCCTCCCCCAGCATGCCCGCCACCAGCCGGCGAATCCACCGGAACCGATCCTCTGGAGCCACCAGGTCCGATCGGCGATCCGCCAGCAGCAGCGCCACCAGGGAGGCATCAACCCGATCGGGGCGATCCTCCCCGATCTCCCGGCAACGGCCCAGCACCTCCGGCCACAACCTGGGATGGTCCAGCCCCTGGACCAGCAGGTCTCCATCGAGGGGAAGGTGGTCCCGGAGGTGATCCCTGAGGTCCTCCTCGCTCCAGATCCCGGACCCTTCCCGGTGGACCTCGTTGGCCTCTGCATGTCCCTCGAGGTCCCCGTCCGGGCGACCGAACCGCACCACCCACGTCGACGACCCCTCCTGCCGGAACCCGATCAGGCGAACCCCCCGCCGATCCGGGACCTTCCATCCTCGTTCCGCCAGCAGACCCTGGAGCAACGGGGACAGCACCGTGACCCGGACTCGGCCGTCCCCCGGGACCCACCGGGCCCAGGGCAGCCGCACGTCCTCGAGCAGCATCCGAACCAGGTGGCGCCACGAGATCCCCACCCAACCGAAGACCCGCGGGTCCTCGACGCGCAGTTCGACGTCGGTCCCGGGATCCGACGAGGCCAGGACCCGGACCCGGAGCGTGAAGGGAACCCCGTGAAGTCGGCCCCCGACCCACAATCTCCGACCGCCTTCCAGGGGATGCACCGACTCCACCTCGACTCCCTGGCTCCCCCTCCACCGAACCCCGGACAGGTGGACCCAGACCTCCAGTCCCTCCAGGATGGCCAGGACCGATCGAAGGGACCTGGGTCCTGCCGAAAGGTCCAGAGAACGGGGTGTTCTCCGAATCTCCATCTGGAGTTCTCGGACCTCGATGCGGTTTCCTGAAAACGCCTGTTCGAGCCGCAACCGAACGCCCTCTCGGCAGGCCTCCAGCTGGAACGGGGCCTGGCCCGGGGCGGGAAAGGACAGGATCGCCGGGAGGATCGAATCGGATTCCATGGGCCTTGCCGAGTCTCCAGGTCACGATCCCGATGGCATTCTATTCCGAACGATTGTCGAGAACAGGAGAAAAGGGATTTGGCTGGGGGAGGCAGGAGGCACCGATTGTCGATTCGTCGAATGTTTCGGCAACCGATTGAAACCCACCGGAGTTTCGGCCAACATGCACTGTCGCCAGGCGGTGGGGAACCGGGCGGGATCCGGTTGGAGGCCAGGCGATTGTGCGGCCGGGGTCCCGGTCTGGCTGAGTTTCCGACAGGCCCTGGACGGGTGTTCATCCGGGAATCGAAGGAGTTTTCCACAGGGAGTCGAACGATGGGAGAGGGATGGGTCGAGGAGGGCGTCCTGGATGCCGCCGACGTGGATCGGATCGAGGAGATTCTTCGATCCACTGGGGTCTTCATCGAGGAGGAGGTCGAGGTCGCCCGGGGAATGGTCGAGGAGGCGGTCGCTCGGCGGGAATACCGCATCGGGTGCGTCCGAGACCCCGAGGGTCGCATCACGGGCTACATCCTCTGGGGCAGGACGTTGTTCACCCAGGAGACCTGCGACCTCTATTGGATGGCCGTGGACCCCAGGGAGCAGGGACGAGGAATCGGTCGAAGGCTGATCCGGATCATGGAGGCGGACATGCGGGCCCGGGGGGAGCGCTTCGTCCGGATCGAGACGTCGAGCCTTCCCCACTACCAGAAGACCCGGGACTTCTACCGTTCCGTGGGCTATCCCGAGGTGGTCCGTCTGCCCCATTTCTACGCACCTGGCAACGACCTGTGCATCCACTATGGGGAGATTCCGTCCGGAATGGGGTAAAATGATGCCCCTCGCCGGGCCGATGCGCGACGGCGGGGGGAACCGAAGACAGGGAGCGCCCCTTGGATCGACGAAAGGACCAGGATCACCTGAGGTGCAGTTTCTGCGGCAAGCCCCGCAGCCAGTCCCGTCGCCTGATCGCGGGGCCCAACGTCTTCATCTGCGACGAGTGCGTGTCCCTCTGCAACGACATCATGGCCTCGGAGAGGGAGAAGGATTCCCGGCCCATCCGGCCCTCCTCGCTGCCGAGACCCCGGGAGATCGTCTCGGTGCTGGACGAGTTCGTGGTTGGACAGGAGGCGGCCAAGCGGGTGCTGGCAGTGGCCGTGTACAACCACTACAAGCGCGTGGAGACCCGGTCCCGAAGACGGCCCAGCGACGTGGAGGTCCAGAAGAGCAACATCCTCCTGTTGGGGCCCACGGGGTCCGGAAAGACGCTGCTGGCCCAGACGCTGGCCCGGATCCTGAAGGTCCCCTTCGCCATTGCGGACGCCACCACGCTCACCGAGGCGGGATACGTCGGGGAGGACGTCGAGAACATCGTGCTGGCCCTGTTGCAGAACGCCAACTGGGACGTGGACGCGGCCCGGCGGGGCATCATCTATGTCGACGAGATCGACAAGATTGCCCGGAAGGCCGACAGCCCGTCCATCACCCGAGACGTCTCGGGGGAGGGTGTCCAGCAGGCGCTTCTCAAGATCCTCGAGGGAACCGTCGCCAACGTTCCACCCAAGGGCGGCCGGAAGCACCCCCAGCAGGAATACGTCCAGGTGGACACCACGGACATCCTGTTCATCTGTGGCGGGGCCTTCGTGGGCCTGGACCGGATCGTGGAGAACCGGGTTCGGGGGGGCAGCATCGGCTTTGGTTCCGAGGGACGAAAGTCCTCCGGGAAGCAGAGCGTCGGGGCGATCCTCCAGGACCTGCAGCCCGAGGACATGATCCGGTTCGGGATGATCCCGGAGTTCGTGGGTCGGTTCGCGGTCTTCGCGGCCCTCGACGAGTTGTCGGAGGAGACCCTTGTCCGGATCCTGACGGAGCCGAAGAACTCCCTGGTGCGGCAGTACCAGTGGATGCTGGGCCTGGACAACGTGGACCTCCGGTTCACCGATGAGGCGCTGCGGGCCGTGGCCCGGCAGGCCGTGAGCCGGGGCACCGGTGCCCGCGGACTTCGCTCGATCCTGGAACGGGTGATGCTCAACGTGATGTTCGAGGTGCCCGATCGGCCGGAGGTCCGCCAGGTGACGATCACCGAGGACGTGGTGCTGCGAAACGCCGATCCGGTGATGGAGACCTCGGACGTGAAGGAGGTCCGGGAGGTCGTGGAACCCGAAGAACCGGCCGAGTCTGCCTGAGGTGGTCCGTTGAAGACCCTCTTTGCCCCCTGGCGGATGCGCTGGATCCGGGAAGGCGGACGGATGGGAGAGGGAGGCTGCATTCTCTGCGACCTGGGGTCCCGGAGCCCGGGAGACGAGTCGGGAGTCCTGGAGAAGGGACCCCTGGCCTTCTCGGTGCTGAACCGGTTTCCCTATACCGCCGGGCACCTGATGGTGGTTCCCCTGCGCCACGTGGCCAGTCCCGCGGACCTCACGGCCGACGAGTGGGTGGAGATCCATTGCCTGATGGGAAGATGCCTCCGGGCCCTGGAACGATCGTTGCGTCCCCACGGGTTCAACGTGGGGATCAACCTGGGAAGGGCCGCCGGGGCCGGGATCGAGGACCACTGTCACCTGCACGTGGTGCCGCGGTGGGAGGGGGATCACAACTTCCTGACGGTGCTGGGAGAGGCCCGGGTGGTACCCGAGGACCTCCCGGAGACCCGTCGGCGACTGATGGAAGGCCTTGCCGAGGAGGGGGAGCTGGCATGAAGACCTGGGGGATGGCCGTCATGACGGTGCTGATCGCGAGCCTGGGCGCCCCGGGCGCCTTGCGGGCCCAGTCCTCCGTGTCGGAGGGGTTCTACAAGGAGGGGGTGCGCCTCGGGGAGGAGGCGAGCCAGAAGGAGAGCGACGAGTTGATGAACGAGGCCCTGGCCCGCTTCCAGAAGGCCACGATGCTGGAGCCGAAGGTCTTCAAGTACCAGTTGAACCTGGCCTACGCCTATGACCGGCTGAATCGCCTGCCCGAGGCCCAGGCGGCCTACGAGGCGGCCATCGCCCTGGGCCCCAGGTCCGCCGAGGCATGGCTGGGCCTCGGGAGCGTGCTGTTCCGGTTGCGGTTCCTGGATGCCTCGGAGAAGGCCTACCGGAAGGCCCTGGCGCTCAATGCCAAGAGCGCCTCCGCGTACCTGGGCCTGGCCGGCATCGCGGTGGAACGGGACCAGTTGGACGAGGCCCTGAAGATGTACCGGGGGGCCCTGAAGGTGAACCCGAAGAGCAGCGAGGCGGCCTTCAAGGCGGCCAACATCCTCTGGCGGCAGCAGAAGTTCGACGAGGCGGCGGGACTCTACCGGAAGGACCTGGAGCTCCGGCCCAATCACGCAGAGGGCTGGCTGGGTCTGGGCCTCTGCCTGAAGGAGACCGGCAGCAAGGACGAGGCCCGGGCCGCGTTCCAGAAGGCCTGCCAGGGAGGGATCCGGCAGGCCTGTGCCCACTACAAGAAACTCGAGGAGCCCTGAGGACCTGGAGGCCCGTGATCGAGTCGCGTCCCCGGTGGAAACGGTTCTTCTTCCAGGTCTCCGGGGCAGTGGCATGTTCCGCGGCGCTGGAGGTCCTGAGCCTCCCGGATGCCGGGTGGTCCTGGGCGGCCCTGGTGGCTCCGGTGCCCTTGTTGTGGGTGCTTCCGGAACTGGGATTCGGAGGAGCCTTCCTGGCCGGATGGGCGGCGAAGGTTCTTGCAATTGCCGGGATCTTCCACTGGCTCATTCCCACCGCCATCGAACTGGCGGGGTTTCCCCTGGCCGGGGCGGTCGGGGTCTGGGTCGCCTTTTCCCTGGCCCAGGGACTCGTCGGAGGGGTGCTGGGACTCGCGATCCGGGGGACGTCGGACCTCCCCTGGCCCGGGCGATGGGTGGCCATTCCCCTGGCATGGGTCGCCGTGGACGCCTGGTTGCCCCACCTCTTTCCCTATGGCCTGGGCCACGCCTTCTGGCAATCGCCCGTCTGGATGCAGGGGGCCGAGGCGACGGGGATCGAGGGGACGACCTTCGTCGTGGTGCTGCTGGCGGCCGGACTGGTTGAGTGGCTGCGCCATCCCCGGGACCGTCGAGGCGTGGCCTCACTGGGCATCGCCATCGCAGTGGTCGCCGGGTGGCTGGGGCTGGGGGCCCTGCGGATGGAGCACGTCCTCGAGGCGGAGGCGGTGGCTCCCCGAATCAAGGTCCTTCTGGTGCAGCCCGACATTCAGCCGAGCAGGAAGACCCGTCGAGACGTCGAGACCCGGAGAGGCATCGAGGACCTCCTGATCCGTCTCAGCGATCAGGGAGGTGCCGCGTCCCACGACCTCGTGGTCTGGCCCGAGGGGGCCTGGCCCTGGGAATGGGACAGCCATCGGTCGGGGACCCTCGGTGACGAGGCCCGCCGGGGGGCCGCGGTGCTCGCTGACACCGTGGCGCGATGGCAGCGACCGGTCCTGTTCGGGACGATCACCCGTCCGGCCTCCCGGAGCCGCAACTCCCTGGTGCTGCTGGGCCCCGACGGCGTCGAGAAGGCCCGTTATGACAAGAGGCGCCTGCTGGCCTTCGGGGAGTACATGCCGCTTCGGGACGTCTTCCCGTCGATTCGGGGGCGAATCCGGGGAGTCGGGGACCTGGAGGAGGGGGACTCCTTCGTGCCGCTCGAGGTCGGACCCTTTCGGCTGGCTCCCTCGATCTGCTACGAGGCCATTCATGGGCCCTTCATTCGGGAGGCGGTCCGGGCCACCGGGGCCTCGATCCTGGTGAATCTGACCAACGACGGCTGGTTCGGCCCCTCGGGGGCGCCGGCCCAGCACCTGATGGTCCAGGTTCCCCGGGCGGTGGAGCAGCGGATCCCCCTGCTCCGGGACACGATGACCGGCATCTCGGCGGTGGTGGAGGCCTCGGGGGTCGTGGCCGTCCGGACCGGGATCGGGGAGGCCACCGCGCTGTCCGTGGAGGTCCCGGTCCCGGACCTGGGACCCACGCTGTTCCAGCGTCTTGGCCCCTGGTTTGCCGGGGCGTGCGGATGGTCGACCCTGGTGTTGATCGGGTGGGGCGTCGGGCGTCGCCGCCTGAGGCCGCCATCGTGACCGGTCCCGGGTCTCACCGGAGCGGGAAGAAGTCCCTGGCCACCACGACCGGGAACGAGAAGACCGTCTGCAGCAGCACGAAGCCGATCAGGAACACCAGCACGAAGAGCGACAGGAAGGTCAGAAGGTACTGGTGCCAGGGCCTTCGACGAAGAAACAGGCCCACCAGCAACAGGCCGATGCCGACGGACAGCAGCGCCAGCGTGATCAGCGCCCGGACGTCGATGGCAATCCAGCCCCCATAGACGGTGGCCCAGTCCATCTGCCCCTCCGGGGGCCAGCCTAGCCGGTCCCGCCAGGAGGATCAAGCCAGTGGGGTCTCTGATTCCCGGTCCCTGGGGTCTGAGTGACCGACCCCAGAATGACCGAAGACGCCAGGAAAACTGGACTTTTTCCGAGACAGGCGTATCCTACGCGCGACAGTCGACCCCGGAGGGTCGAGGAGGAGGAGATGAGTCTTCGGACGACGGTGTTCCTGGTCGTGGCGCTGCTGGGAGGCGGGTTGGGCCTCTTCTACAGCGGCAGTTCCACCGTGGATTTCACCAACCATCTGGACCGGCAGTTGCACCCGGTGTCGTGCAGCCTGCTGGCGGGCCTCCAGGAGTCAAGCCTGCTGGACGAGTCGGCGGCGGGGTGCAAGGCGGCCCTCTTCTCGCCCTACTCGTCCTTCTGGCGGGACCGCTACTGGGGAGGCATTCCCTGGTCCCTGCCGGCGATGGGGCTCTTCGGCTTTGCCCTGGCCCTGGCCCTCTGGGGTCTCGTCACGCGCCGGGGCCACGAGGTGGCCGTTTCCGTCGGGCTCATGACCGCCGGAAGCGTGGCCCTGATCTCCTCGGCGGTCTTCTTCAGCATCGCGATGGGGCAGTTGCACACGGTCTGCAAGACCTGCGTCGGGACCTACATCTCGTCGGTGCTGCTGGACCTCGGGGCCGTGCTGGTCTTCCTCTCGGCCTGGAAGGATCGCAAGGCGGCCGGGGACCAGGCGGACAGGCCGTCGGTCCGGGCATCCTGGATCGGGAGCCTGGTGGTGCTGGCGGAACTGGGCCTCGCGGTGGGGGTCCCGTTCCTGGTCTATCGGGCCGCGCTGCCGGACTACCAGAAGTACGTCACCCAGTGCGGAACCCTGAAGACCACCGAAGACAAACGGGGCGTGCTGTTGCCCCTGACCTCGGGGGATCCGGCTGGCAAGGTGCCGGCCGTGATGGTCGTGGACCCGCAGTGCCCGGCCTGCGCGGCCTTCCACCAGCGCCTCAAGGAGTCCCCCTGGTTCGATCGCCTGGCAATCCAGATCGCGCCGTTGCCGCTGGACAAGGACTGCAACTGGATGATGACCGACTCGATGCATCCCGGGTCCTGCCTCCTGACCCAGGCGATGATCTGCGCGAAGGATCGGGCCGGGGAGGTGCTCGAGTGGTCCTTCCAGCACCAGAAGGAATTCCGGCCCATCGACAAGGCCGATCGCCCGGCCCAGCGCATCCGGGAGGCCCTGCTGGCCAGGTGGCCCGAGTGGAAGGGGTGCCTGGACACCCCGGAGACCCGCATCGCCCTGACCAGCACCCTGAACTGGGCAGTGGACCAGAGCCTGCCGGTGCTGACACCGCAGCTCTACATCCAGGGGAAGCGGCTCTGCGACGAGGACACGGACCTGGGCCTGGAATACGCGATGACCCACCTGCTAGGGACCCGCTGACCCGACGGGTCCGGGAGGAGGAACGCCATGAAGATCGCATGGGTGGTCAATGGGGTGGTGGTGGCGGTGCTGCTGGTCTCGCTGGGTACGGGGACCCGGTCGATGGTCACGTCGGCGGCCCGGCGCCTGGAGACCGGGGAATCCCTGGAGGCAACGAAGAAGGCGGCGCCGGTCATCGCCCAGAAGGCCGAGGAGCCGTTCTGCACGCCGGAACTGAAGGAGACCCTCCGGCGCGTGCTGACCAACTGCGGGCTGATCGGTGGTGGACGCCGGGGCTGCCAGCCCAACGAACTCCGCAACGTGGCCCAGATCAGCGACCAGGACTTCAACACGCTCTTCAAGCCCCTGAGTCACCGGGCAGGCATCATCCTGTTCGACCCGGAGAAGGACGACCTGGACGAGGGGGCGAAGCAGTTGCTGGATCGCCTGTGGGCGGATCAGCGGGGGGCCTCCTGGTTCTTCGTGGTGGCCCGAGCCTCGACCGACGACACCGCCGAGCGGAACCGGGTCTATTCCCACCGGCGGGCCAACTCCGTGCTGTTCTACCTCCAGGAGCGGTTCAAGGACCCGGACCTCGAACAGAAGGTCGGCCTCCTGTGGCTCGGGGAGGAGTATGCCCAGTTGGACGCCTCCTTCTGTGACTGGAACCTCTCCCGCCCGGTGGAGGAGTGCCGGATCCCGGAACGGACCCGGGCCCAGGAGACCCTGCTGGCCAAGCGCCTGAACCGGAGCGCTGTGGTCTCCTGGATCGACTGCCGCCTGTAGCCGGTTTCCGGGATGGGATCCGGAGGAGGTCTGGTCGTGAGGTTCTTCGGCTACCTGTTGTTCGGGGCGACCCTGGGGGTGGTGGCCATCATCCTCTGGCCCTCCCTGCGGCCGTGGTTTGTCGCCGAGGAGGGGGGCCGGTCCCAGGCGCCGGTGGCGGTGCCTCAGCGGATCCTCGCCTCGGGCCCCGAGGGGCAGGGGGGGGACGCCGGACCCCGGCCCGAGGCCCGTCCCGGACCGGAGCCGGCACCTGCTCCGGGGGACCCGGGGGCACCGCCCGAATTGGCGACACTGTGCGACCGGCAGCCCTCCGAGAAGGAGGCCCGGGTCCTGGATCTGCCTCCGGGGGATCGGGTCCGGAAGGGCCCCGGCACTCCGGGAAAGGACTGGACCTGGGTGAACCTCTGGGCGGCCTGGTGCAAGCCCTGCAAGGCCGAGATGCCCGAGATCGACGCCTTCGTCCGACGAGTCCGGGCCGAGGGCGGATCCCTGCGCGTCCTCTTCCTCTCGCTGGACGACGATGAGCGCCAGTTGCGAAAGTACCTGGAGAGCGAGGACGGCCGCAATCTCGCCGGCGAGGTCCTCTGGGTGAAGGAGGAGTCGGTTCGGGGCCCCTTCTACGCGGCCCTCGGCGTTCAGAATCCGCCCACGTTGCCGGTCCAGGTGCTGCTGGACCCCAAGGGTCGGATGCGCTGCCTGCGGGTGGGCAGCATCACTCCGGCCGAATTGGATCGGGCCCGGTCCTCGTTCGGTTTCTGACCGGTCGCCGGGGCTACTCCGCCACGGTGTTCCGGGCCAGTCGCAGGTGGGTCACGTAGCCGATGGTCCTGGGCACCATCTCCTGGGTGCATCCCGCAACCAGGTAGCGCCCATCGAAGCGCTTGCCGAACCCCCGAACCTCCACGATGTCCCCGGCCGTGACCTCCGGGTCCCCTTCGTAGTCGATCTCGGCGGTCAGGTAGTCCAGCGAGAGCTGGGTGAAGACGGCCTTCGCGATGGCCTCGGCCTCCTCCTGGCTGTCCACGGGGCGGTCGGTGATCGTCAGCACCTTTCCCGCGGAACCCTTGCCGTAGAGCGCCTCGCCGGTGGCCTCCCAGCCGGGCTTCCCGGGCAGGCGCCAGGCGGCGTCGGTGGCGGTTCCCACGATGGCCTTCTTGTGCTTCGGGTCCCATCCTCGGACCTCGACGCGACTGACCTGGCGCACCGTGTTCAACTGGAACCGAGCCTCCTTGATCAGGCGCTCCTTCTCCCCACGGGGGGCCTCTCGGACCAGCACCCGGCGGGGCTCCCGGTTCACGTCGGGCGGGGCGAAGGAGAGTTGCTTGGGGTCCGCAGCGGCGTCGGCATCGACCACCCGGTCCACGTCCTGGCCCAGCCAGCGGATGAAGTGCCAGTCCGACACGTTGAACTGGGGGATGTAGGCCGTCCGGGCCCGGGGAACGTCCACCTTCCGGGCGCTCAACCCGTCCCGGGTGCCCTGGACCTCCTGGGCGTTGTTGATCACGTCCCGGACCGCGGTGGGCAGCAGGTCCTGCTGCTGGACCCCGTCTCCCCAGGTCTTCGAGGAGGTCCCCCGGGTGAGGCGGTGGGAGGGGTCGTAGCCCCCCAGGAGCAGTGTCGAGGTCCCCTCGTGTCGATAGTGGGGCTCGATGTAGTCGATCTCCCCCTTGAAGACCTGCTTTTCGGCACCGACGGGGCCCAGCAGGATCTCGATGGTCTTGCCCTCCTTGAGGTCGTCCACGAGCAGCAACTGGGCATCCTGGCGGAGGTCCAGGTCGAGGAGGAACATGTCCGGGGCGTCGAGGCGCTTGTCCACCTGGACCGACTCCAGACGGGCGGCAAAGGTCGGCGAGGACCCCCCGCCCGAGGTCCCCTCGACCTGGGTCTTGCCGTCGATCTTCACGATGCAGGAGCGGACCTGGGTTTCCGACGCAGCCATGGCTCGGTCCTCACTTCAGGATCGGGGGCACCAGCAGTCGGGTGCCCGGTTCCAGGTTCATCGGGTCGTCGATGCCATTGGCCTCGGCGATGCGCTTCCACTCCGAGGGGTCGTCGTATTCCCGCCAGGCAATGCTCTGGAGGGTGTCGCCGCGGCGCACCAGGTGGACCTTGGCGTGGTCCGGGGACTGGGGGTCCTTCTGCATCTGCCGGTCGATCGTGGTGGCCTCCACGAGGTCGATGGAGACCTTGGCCCGGACAGGCGTCCCGTCGGAGAGGAACATCACGTAGGAGACCTTCACCTTCTGGAGGTACCACTGGCACGAGTTGTAGTCGTCGTTCTCGGCCATGAAGGACCCCCACATGAACAGCAGCCGCGGGGGTCGGTGGAGGTCCGGGTCGAAGTGGGCCAGGGCCTCCAGGGCGTCGATGTAGACGGTCCGGACGTTCTCCTTGCTCTCATACGTGTCGAAGTAGAGTTCGCTGATCTGGAGGCTCCGGCTGGTCCCGTGGGTCCACTCCTTCTCTCCGGAGTCGGCCCCCTGGGTCGGGTGCTCCTGGAAGACCGTGGTCTTCTCCACGGAGATGGTCTCGGGGTTGAAGTGGAAGACGAAGTTCGCCCCCGTGTCCACCACGTGGAGATAGGCCTTCGCGAAGTTGCCGCCCGGCAAACCGCCTCCGTAGGAAACGGTGACTCCCGAATCACCGAGTTGTTTGCTAGGCATGGAAACCCCTCCGTTCCTTTTCCCGTTTCAGGCGTCTCAGGATGCGTTGAGTCATCTCGGCGGCCAGCCCCTCGAGGTCCAGGGAGGCCTGGCCTCGGGCGGTCTCCTCCCGGGCCTGTTGCGATGCCGGGTCCTGCGACTCGGCGGGGCGCCTCTCACCCGGACGGTCCCGGGAGGCCAGCGCAGCGGCGGAGACCGCCGAGACTCCGGTGGAGATCAGCGGCAATGTCCCGTGATATTTCGGTCCTGGGAGGTCCGAGGCCCCTCCGGCGGGTCCCGACGGGAGAGCCCCGATCCCCGGACCCGGAATCCCGGCGGGAAGGTGCGGGGCGGTCGTTCCCAGGGAGACCTCGACGAGCGGAGGGGAATCGGTCTCCGCGGGGCCCTCGGGCAGTCCCGGCAGGCGAGATCGCCCCGGCTCGGCCTGGACCCGGGCCTCGCCCTGATCCCCGAGGGAGCCTGCGACCAGCGCCGGGACTTCCTCGGAGAAGGGGGCCCCCGCAGGGGACCGCCTCCCTTCCTGGGGGGCCGGCGATCCCGGGCCTCGGAGGGAGCGATCCAGCGTCCAGGGTCCCGAGGTCCGTTCCGGACCCGCGGATCGGGAGGCCGCGGCGACGGTGGCGATCCAGGCCACCAGGTCCCCCGGGGAGGTGCCCTCGCGGTCGGTCATCGCGGCGGACCGGGGAATCGGCGGCATCGCCCCGAGGCTCCGGAACAGCGTCCGGACCAGGGGCGCCAGGGCCTCGGCCCGGGATCCTGCCAGGGACCCGATGCCTGGGTGATGGGGACCGTAGACCCCGGTGTCCCGCGTGGAAGGCGGCGCCTCGGGGAACCCCGGGACCATCCCGTCCCGAGGCCGTCGACCACCCTGGAGGTCGGTGGACCATCGCCAGGCGGCCATCGGTCCCGCGTCCCGGATCGACGCCGACATGCGTTCGGCACGACCCATCGGGAGTCGAAGCAGTTCGATCCCGGCCGGTTCCTCCTGGATCCGGTTCCAGGACCCTTCGTGGGGGGGGGCGACGACCGGAAGAATCTCCGGCTCTCCGCCGGGCGCCGGGAGGGGCTCGAAGGAAAGACCCTTCCTGCCGGAGGCCTGGCCCAAGGGCAGGCCGTCCCGAGAGGAGAGGCCGGGAGTTCCGGTCGCGATCCGGCGGACCCTCCTGTGAGGAGCGGCGGCCCCGACCAGAAGGCCCGACGACGACTCCCGGGGGGCGATCCGCCGGGAGGCGACCTGGGCGGACCGCCTTTCCAACAGCCCCTTCGATGCCTCGGCCAGGTGGGTCTGGAGGACCCGGGAGAGGCCCGGCGGGGATCGTCGCCCGGCCGGCCGGCGGGTCCCCGGGACCGGCGCTCCGGCGAGACGGGGAACCGGATGGGACGTTCGGGGGGACCCGGTCGGGGACCGGGGTCTGGAATCTTCCCGTGCTCGTTGGTCCAGTCCACTCACCGGTCGGGCAACGGATCCGGCAATCGCCGGGCGGGCCTTCCGGTCATCCCGGGAGAGGGCCTCCGGGGTCTCCGTTCGTTCGGGAAGTGCCACCCACTCGGGGTCGGGCGCCTCCCCGGCCCAGGACCAGGAGGGGCCTGGTCGGTCCTCCCCCTGGTCGGACGGGCGCACCGACACCAGCCAGCCAGCCGGTTCATCGGTCACGGCGGCCAGCGAGGGTCCCAGGCGCCATTCCGGGGTTTCGGCCGGTTCCTCGAACAAGATCGTTCCGGATCGGGGTCCCTTCCCCGGAGCCACTGGGCCGATGGCGGCGGCCCCCGCCGATTCCTGGCCCGCCGTGAGGGGGAGGCTCCGAGGCGTCCCGGATCCGGAACCCCCGAGGTCCCGGTCCTGGCCGGTCGAGGATCCTGGGTGTCCCTCCCCAGGGGCCCTGGTGCCGGGCGTCTGAACGAGGGGAAGGAAGGTCCGGTCGATCCACGGGTCGCTGAGGAACCCTTCCTGCGGAAGGCCCGCCGCAAGGGATGGGGATCGGTCGGCCTCCTCGAGGGACAGGGGATGAGGCAGGTCCCCTGCATTCCCGGCGACTCCTGTGGGTCCCTGGACCCGTTCGACCCCGGGGATCCTGGAGGTCCTCCGGGAGAGCGATCCGGTCGGGGCGATGGGATCCATCAGTCCAAGACGGTGCGATCCGCCGGGGATGCCTGGAAGCGGGCCTCCTGAGGAGGAGAAACCGGCGTCGGCAAGAGTTCGGGGGAGGTCCCCGACCGCCACCGCGGTCCGATTCATCGTCCCGGGAGACAGGATCCCGCTCCCGGAGAGGGGCGTCCTGGGAAATGCCGGGGACGGAGCGATTCGGCCTCCGGCGATCGTCCCCGGTTCCTGCGAGGAAGACCCGCCGGGACCCCAGGAAGGGGTTCCCGGGCGGGCAGCCTGACGGGTTTCCAATCCTGGGTGGGGGACCCGGGCATGGGCGGCCAGGCGACCCTCCGGCGAGGGGTGGGGGATCCTGGCATGGGCGGCCAGGCGGCGACCCTCCGGCGACCCTTCCCGGGCCCTCGGGGAGTCCAGCGATTCCCAGGGTGCCGCGTCCCGGGAAGGGACCAGACGGACCCACTCAGGGACCGGTGTCGAGGCAGTCGCATACATTGCCGGCAGCGACCCGACCAGGACCTCCCGCTGCAGGGCCTGGAGGGAGGACCCCATCGCGGCCAGGCGGGACTCCCCGTCCCCGGGCATACCCGACGAGTACCAGGCCTGTCGGGAAGACGGCACCAGGTCCTTCAGTCCCGCGGCATCGGAGGGCGCCAGTCCCGCCGGCAGCGCGATGGACCTTCCCGATCGGGAGAGGAAGGCGAACCGACCAGCATCCCTGGTCAAGGTCGGCTCGACAGGTCCCACGGCGCCCACCTCGGGACCCCTTCCGGCGACGTCGATTCCCGGGCCCCACAGGACCGGGACCGGCCGGCCCTCCCGGCTCCGGGGGACCAGGGAGAACCCCGCGTCCCTCGCGTCTGCCGGACGGTCCGACGGCGTCGCGGTGATCCGGATCAGCGTGGCGAGGTCCACCGAGGAGAGCAGCGAGGGCATGGGGATCGCGGCCCGGGCCTCCGGGGTCTCCGGACCCCATGGGGTCCCGGCGCCCAGGACCCCGACCACCGGGGCCAGGGCAGCGGATCGGAGACGCAGGGCCTGCAGCAGTCCGATCCGTCCCGGGGAGGGAGGAGCAACGGGGCGTGCCAGGGTGCGAGGACTTCCAACAGGTCGGCCTCCGGCAAAGACCCGGGTCGAAGCCAGCCGACCCGGAACCGGGGCCCGGGATGCCCGTCGGGCCGGGGCCGTCGCCGCGACCGACCGCTGGGGCCCGGGCGGCGTCAGGCCGGCCCCCGCCTTCCGGGAGGCCCGGGATGCGCCTGGACGAACGGTCTGTTCCCCTCTCGGGGCCTTGCCGGTTCTCCGGGCACCTGTCGCGGCCTCGGTCCTTCGTCCCCGGCGGCTGGTGGTCGCGAGGACCTCCGGGGCCTCTTCCTCCGGGGGGACCTGGAGGTGAAGGATCTCCCCCTCGGGGGCTTCGGAGGCGAAGTCCCAGAATCCGGGCTCCCCGGCGGGGAAGAATCCCTCCACCAGGGACCGGATCCCCGAGACCAGCGGCGGTTCCCGGTCCAGGTGCGTCGTCAGGGATCGTTCCTGCAGGAGGGCCCACAGGGGCCAGCGGTCCGGACCGATGGAGGTCCGCCCGGCCAGCAGCGGCATCCGCCTCAGGACGCCCATCCGGATGTCTGGATCCCCCCGATCGGACATCTCGAACCCCCGCGCTACCCGCCGGCCTTGTACTCGAACCGGTCGTACTGGATCTCGATCTCCTCCACCGCCACCTGGTTGTCCATCCCGTTGAAGCCCGGGCCCGAGTAGCGGGTCATGAAGGCGCCGAAGAGGTCATAGCGGCCAATCTCGGCCCCCTGCTCGTTGCGGACCAGCACCGAGACCGTGACCCGTTTCAGGGCCTTCTTGCCGCCGTCCAGCAGGGCCTTCATCCAGTCCAGGAACTCGCTGTTGGAGGAAAAGAAGCCCTTCTTGAGCACCAGCGGAGTGAAGGAACCGGGGCCGATCAGGCTGACCCGGTGGGCGTTGTTGCCCCCCTCGAAGAACTGCACCGGGTCCGACCTCCACTCCAGGCCCCGGGCCTCCCGGAACTTGCCGCAGCGGATGCCGTCGATCTCCACCTGGAAACTGAAGCCGACGTCGGGGTCCGCCCTCGAGGAGCGAACAGGCGGCTGCTTCTTCGCCATGGATTGCCTCCCCCGGGGCCCTCCTCCGGGGCCCGCCGGATCATGCGCCCTCGTCCTTTTCTTGCATTTCCTGGGCCAGACGGAGGACCAGGAACTCGGTGGGCCGCACGGGGGCCACTCCCACCTCCACCAGCAGGCGGCCGGCGTCCCGCTCCTCCGGGGGGTTGTTTTCCTCGTCGCACTGGACGAAGAAGGCCTCCTCGGGAGTCTCGCCCCGGAACCAGCCCTGGCGCCAGACCTTCATGAGGAAGTCGGTGACCAGGCGGTTCACGGTCTTCCAGAGGCCCGGGAGGTTGGGTTCGAAGACCACCCACTGGAGGCCCTCCCCGAGCACCTTCTGGATGGCGTTGATCTCCCGCCGGACGTTGATGTACCGGAAGGAAGGGTCGCTGCTGACGGTCCGGGCTCCCCAGGGTCGGATGCCCCGCGTGCCCTGGGAGACCAGACAGTTGATTCCCTCGGCGTTGAGCAGACCCATGTCCTCTTCCCGGACGAGGAAGGAGAGGTCCTCGACGTCCTCCAGGGGGTCGTTGGCCGGGGGGCGGTGGACCCCGATCGCGCGGTCGCAGCGGGCGATGAGCCCGGCGATGTGCCCGCTGGGAGGCTGGAGGTGGCGCCGTCCATCGCGCTGCTGCACCAGCCAGGGGAAGTAGAGGGCCCCCTGGCGGCTGTCGAAGGACAGGCGGTACTCCCGGGTGGCCTCCAGGCTCTCCGGAAACGGGGAATCCAGCAGCACGAAGCGATCGTTGAGCCGCTCGGCGGCCGCAAGCATCGCCTCGTGGACCATCTCGACGTCCTTTCGGGTCGAGAAGGGCATCCCCTCGACCCCGGCGTTCCGCTGGAAGAGCCAGAGGACATCCGGTGCGGCCAGCAGGTCCACCTCGGGAACCTGCTCCAGGGCTCCAAGACCCGTCCGTCCACCCAACTGGCCACTCATGCCCACGAAGTCGTCGGGGGTCACGTTCCACAGGCCGTCGGCGCCTCCCGCCAGGGGAAGGTCTTCCACCGCGGCCGGCAGGTCCTCGGCCGTCGGCGGTCGGTCCAGTTCCCCCGGACGGCGGATCACCGTCGCGGCGATCAGGCGCGACCGCTCGGCCACGACCCGTTCGATGAACTGGGGACTGGCAGGGTTCAGGGACAGGTCCGCAAAGACCTCCTTCCGGAAGGGAGACTGGACCCGGAGCCGAAAGTCCACCGTCTCCACCTCGGTCGGGGCGCTGGCCGAGAAACCGGTCTCCAGGGGCTGGTCCTCCCGGAAGGACAGGCGCTTGCCCTCGATGGACACCAGGTGCCGCCAGGCCTCGTTTCGGCCATCCTGGATGCGCACCAGCACACCGGGCCGGAGATTGTGGGTGGACCGGACCGTCACCGACGTGTCCCCCGGCTCGGCGTCCAGGGTCAGGAAGGTCTGGGCCTGGGGCGGGGGCCGGTCGATGGAGACCCGGAGGTCATTGCCCCAGGACCCCTCCGAGAGGGCCCGCAGAAACAGGCGGGAGGTCTGGGTCCCGTCGGTCAGCGTGCAGGCGGCCACGGCGGCCGGGTCCCCGGGAGCCAGACCGAAGCGATGGGCCACGCGGACCACCCAGGCCTCCTGGCCCCCGTTCTTGAAGAAGCCCTCGATGGCGGCCTGGAGGAAGCCTCCCTCCCGCAACTCCCCAAAGACCTCCCGGAACTCCTCGGGCGACGAGATGCGCACGGGACGATCCGTGGGGCCCCGCTGGGCCAGACCCAGGATGCCCAGCACCCCGGTCCTTCCCAGTGCAAGGCCTTCGGGGGCGCGCTCCGAAGGCTCGGAGTAGATGCCAGGCGGACGAACATCAGCCCCAAACGCGGTCACGGGAGCCCTCCTCCGGTTGGCGGCCCCGGGTCAGCCCAGGCGGGTCTTGTTGATCTCCTTGTTGATCTCGGAGATCTCCTTGACCCAGACCTGCCGCTCCCGGTGCTCCATCTCCAGGATCTCGTCCGGGGACCAGTGGAAATGATAGGCGATGTAAGCTACCTCCTGGTACAGTTTGTCCAGGGGGTAGCTTACAATTCCCCCACGTTCAGTTCCCCTCCCAGGTCCACCTCGAAGGCATGCTTGCACTCCGGACAGGTGACCTTGACGTGGGCGGTGCCGTCCTCGTTGATCCGCCGGTAGAAGTCCTGCAGATAGGCCAGGTCCGAGGCGAACAACTCCTCGATCACCGAGGGGTTGATGGACTTCAGGTCCCCCAGCCGGGTGATCACCCGCGACAGCAGGATCACCACGAGGTAGGCCCGGTTCTGCTGGACCCGGTAGTCCTGCAGCGGAAGGATCTCGTCCTTCGCGTTGGCCAGGCGCATCACCCCCTTCTTGTGGACCTTGCCGTCCTTGTCCACGTAGCCCCGGGGCAGCGTGAATTCGAACTCGGTTCGGAATGCCATGGATGCTCCTGAGAGAAGGAAAGGGGGCGCCCCGGAGGTCGCACGGACCGCCGGAGCGCCCCCTGGTCACGCCGGAATCACGCGCGCTCGATCTTCTCGACCGCCAGCTCGATCTCCTCGACGTTCACGTCGTTGCCCTTGCCGTCCAGCGAGAAGCCCTTCCACTTGCAGGGCCAGGCCTCGAAGAAGTTGTAGCGCATGATCTCGACGCCGTCGTCGTCGCACAGCACCACCGACCCGGACTTGCGCTCGACCTTCCCCTCGATGACCTTCTTCCGCCACTGCCACAGCTCGTCGCTGTTCACGTAGCCGCGCTTCAGCACCACGTTGGAGTACTTGGTCCGTCCCGGCCGCTTCCGCAGGATGATGTCGTCGCCGTCCTGGTACTCGATGATCTCGGTCTCCGAGTCCAGGCCCTCGACGTTGCGGAAGGCCCCCTGGGTGACCCCCTCGATCTCGATCTTGAAGTTGAAATTCCCGATGTGATCGAACTTCCTCCGGTTGGCCATGGGTACCTCCTACAAGCAGAAAGAAACGCCACCGCCCCGGCACCTGCCGGGACGAAACCCCGCTCTGTCAGGACCCGGGGCGGTGGTTCCGGGGTCGGGACCCCGGCCCGTCTCCCGGTCCGGCCTACTCGGACACCTCGCCCCCGGCGGGCATCTGCCCGATCCGGAAGATCACGAACTCCGCCGGCTTCACCGGGGCCATGCCGACCTCGACGATCAACTGGCCCGCATCGATCACCTCGGGCGGATTCGTCTCGGCGTCGCACTTCACGAAGAAGGCCTCCTCGGGGGTCTTCCCGAAGAGGGCGCCCTGGCGCCACAGCCGCATCAGGAAGGCGCTCAGGTCCCGGACGACCCGCTTCCAGAGCCGCTCGTCGTTCGGCTCGAAGACCACCCACTGGGTGCCGATC
The DNA here is from genome assembly GCA_029547805.1 of Deltaproteobacteria bacterium. Taxonomy (GTDB): domain Bacteria; phylum Myxococcota_A; class UBA9042; order DTJE01; family DTJE01; genus JAGOKF01. Next base: position 89,454 of record JAKPOP010000014.1, on the reverse strand, counting down.
TCGATGGACTGCTCCACCATGTTGAAGAGCCGCCGGACGTTGATGTAGCGCCAGGAGGCGTCGCTGCTGATCGTGCGGGCGCCCCAGACCCGGATGCCCCGGTTCGGGAACGCCCGGATGCAGTTGATCCCCTTCGGGTTCAGCAGGTCCTGCTCGCCCTTCGTGACGTTGTAGCGCAGGCCCAGGGCCCCCCGGACCACCTCGTTGGCCGGGGCCTTGTGGACGCCCTTCTCCCCGTCGCTCCGGGCATAGATGCCCGCCATGTAGCCCGAGGGCGGCTGGTAGATGTTGCCCTTCACCGGGTCATAGACCTGGATCCAGGGGAAGTAGTAGGCGCCATACTTGGAGTCCCGGGGCTTCGGCACCTTGTCCACGCCGCCCTTCTCGATCACCTCGGGGGAGTCGAGGATCGCGAAGCGATAGCGCATGTTCTCGCAGTGGGACAGCACCGCGTCCTGGATCACCGGGTCCGTCTGGCCCGGGGCGGCGACGATGTTGATGTCCTCGATCTCCTCGAGGGCCTTCAGGCCGGTCCGGGCCCCGGGGCCCTGGTCCACGCCGACGTAGAGGGCGGCCTTGCTCGAGACCTCCTCGCCCCGCTCCTTGGCCTGCTCCAGGGTGCCCACGTTGACCACGTAGCAGCGGCCGCCGCCGTTGTTGAAGAACCCGTAGACCGCATGGGCCAGATACTCGCTGTGCTGGAAATCGCCGAACTGCTTCGTGAACTGGCTCCAGTTGGTGATCAGGACCGGCTGGTTCACCGGCCCGACCTGGCACTCCCCGACGAAGGCGGCGGTGCTGGTGCCCACCATCTCCAGGGGTTTCGTGCCGCGATCGACCTCTTCCACGTAGACGCCGGGGGACAGGTACGACGTTGCCATTCGATCCTCCTTGCGAGTTGCTGCCTCTCCTCTCTCGAGGGCCCCGGCCCCTCCTTCGCAGTCACGGCGCCTCGCGGGTGCCGTGCACTGCAAGATCCCTGCCAAGAACCCTCCTCAGTTCCGAAGACCGTCGGTCGCTCTCCACGCGGAACTTCACGTAGTAGAACAGCGACGGCCGGACCTCCTCGTTCAACGAACGCCAGAACGACACCGACTCGTTGAAGTCGGCCTGGAGATTCGGGAAGACGTTCACCTTGTCGTCCGGGAAGAACGAATCCCCCTTCAACTGGCTCCCGAACAGGATCGGGTTCTCCAGGAAGGTCTTCACGATCAGCCCCAGCAGCAGGTTCTCCTCGTTGGGGGTGTTCCCGAAGACCGAGACGATGAACTGGGCGTGGAGATAGACCGGCGCGTCCTGGTAGTACTCCACCAGGCGGCCCTCCTTGTCGTAGGTGGTGACCAGCGAGTCGGTCCGCTCCTTGTATCCCGGGGCGTAGGCCAGATGGTACAGGAACAGGTTCACCGTGGGCAGGGACTTGATGTTGTCCTTCTTCGGGCGGTCGTTGGATACGGTGACGGTGGTGAAGCCGGCGGCCTTGAAGGACTCCTTGAGCAGTTCCTTCAGGGACTCGCCGATGTCGCGCACCACCTCGAACTGGCTCATCGCGAGAGGTCTTTCCTTGTCAGGGCTCTCGTTGATAGCAGGTCGGGAGGCCCTTGTCAAATCCCGGTCCCTGGGAACCCCTCAAAGTTGCAGCGGAAACGGGTCTGGAGACCCCTGGCCGGGACGCGAACTTGCGGAAAGGCCTGGGGTCATGAAACCCCAGGGGACCGGAGGCCCCGGGGGCCGGGCCTCCGGGGAAGCGGGTCACTCGGGCCGCGGGACCCCGAAGCCCGACGGTCCGCCGGGGCGGACCTCCAGCGTGTAGACCGACGACCCCTTCAGGGCCTCGATCTCGACGAACCAGTCGCCCGGCTGCAGCCGGGTCTCCGGGAGGGTGTCCATGGCGGCTCCCGGGGTGTGGGAGACCTCGCCGACCACCGCGCCGAAGCGATCCCGGAGGCGCCAGCGGGCCCGGATCGAGGAGTCGTCCCAGTGGATCGTGATCACCACGGGCACGGCCTGGGGCAGGGAGAACCGCTTGTTGTCCACCGGGTCGTCCTTCGAGGAGACCTTGTCGTCCACGGTCCACCCCAGGGGGATCTCCGCGGCCCCGGACCGGGTCTCGTCCCCGGTCCGCTCGGCGCCTCCGCAGGCGATCCACGGGACCAGGACCAGCAGGATCAGTCGCTTCATCGGGGGCCCTCCTGATCGGCGACGGGCCTAGCATTTCCGTAGCACCGGGGGATGTCAATGGCCCCGGATTCCAGCCGATTCGGGGACAGGCGCGGAACGGCCCGCGGCGGAACGCGGTCTCGGGGTCATCCCGGAAGGACCTGCCGCAGGGTCACGCCGGTGTGGGAGTCCTCCCGGCGAGCCAGTTCCTCCGGCGTCCCGGTCGCCACGACGTGGCCCCCCTGGTCCCCGCCCTCGGGGCCCAGGTCCACGATGTGGTCCGCGGTCTTGAGGATCTCCAGGTTGTGCTCGATCATCAGCACCGTGTTGCCGGCGTCCACCAGCCGGTGCACCACCTCCAGCAGGCGCCGCACGTCCTCGAAGTGGAGCCCGGTGGAGGGCTCGTCCATCACGTAGAGCGTGCGTCCGGTGGCCACTCGTGCCAGTTCCCGGGACAACTTGATGCGCTGGGCCTCGCCCCCCGAGAGGGTCGGGGAGGGCTGTCCCAGGTGCAGGTACCCCAGTCCCACGTCCTGGAGGGTCTGCAGGATGCGCCGCAGGGGCTTCTGGTGGACGAAGACCGTTGCCGCCTCGTCGATGGTCAGGTCCAGGACCTGGGCGATGTCCAGGTCCCGGTAGCGGACCCGGAGCGTCGCCTCGTTGAACCGGCGGCCGTGGCACTCCTCGCAGGTGACGAAGACGTCGGGCAGGAAGTGCATCTCGACCCGGAGCACGCCGGCCCCCTGGCACCGCTCGCAGCGGCCTCCCCGGACGTTGAAGGAGAAGCGTCCCGGGGCGTAGCCGTAGGTCCGGGCCTCCCGGGTCTGGGCAAAGAGGGATCGGATGTGATCGAAGGCCTTTGTGTAGGTCGCCGGGTTGCTCCGGGGGGTCCGGCCGATGGGCTCCTGGTCGATCACGACGATCTTGTCCAGGTGGTCCAGTCCCTGGAGGTCCCGGTAGGGCAGGGAGACGGTCCGTGCGCCCATCAGGGCCTTCTGGACCGCCGGGCAGAGGGTCTCGGTGACCAGGGAGGACTTGCCGGCCCCCGAGACGCCCGTGACCACCGTGAAGGCCCCGATGGGGACCCGGAGGTCGATGCCCTTGAGGTTGTGGCCGGTGGCCCCCCGGAGGACCAGGAAGGACTTCCCCTTTCGGCGCCGGGTCGGGACCTCGATGCGCCGCCGTCCCGACAGGTAGGCCCCCGTCAGGGAGTCAGGGTCCTCGAGCATCCGGTCCGGCGGGCCCTCAAAGGTGATCCGGCCCCCCTGCCGCCCGGCCCCGGGTCCGAACTCGATGACGTGGTCCGCGGCCAGGATCGCGTCCCGGTCATGTTCCACGACGACCACGGTGTTGCCCAGGTCTCGAAGGCGCCGGAGGGTGTCCAGGAGCCGGCCGTTGTCCCGGGGATGGAGCCCGATCGACGGCTCATCCAGGATGTAGGTGACGCCGGTCAGTTCGCTGCCCATCTGGGAGGCCAGACGGATGCGCTGGGCCTCTCCGCCTGACAGGGACGCGCCTCCCCGGGCCAGCGAGAGATAGCCCAGGCCCAGGTCCTCCAGCAGGGTCAGCCGGGAGAGGATCTCCTTGAGGAGGTCCGCGGCGATCTGCGCCCGATGGCCCGGGAGGTCCAGCGCCAGCAGTTGCTGCCGCAGTCGGGAGATGGGCATCTCCCCCAGGTCGGCGATCCCGAAGGGCCCCACCCGGACCGCCAGGGCCTCGGGTCGCAGGCGTCGACCCCCGCAGGCCTCGCAGGGGCGATCCGTCAGGAACCTCTGGTAGAAGGCACGCATCTCCTCGGACCGGGTCTCCCGGAGCCGGCGCAGCAGCTGGTTCGCGACGCCCTCGAAGCGGATCGCGATGGAACCCTTGAAGGACCGGGAGTTCCAGGCGATGTCCACCCGCCGGTCATCGCCGTGGAAGATCAGGTCCTGGTGCCGTTTCGGGAGGTCCCGGAAGGGACAGTCCAGGTCGATGCCGTGGCGTCGGGCCAGGCTCTGGAGGACCTCCCCGGTCCAGCCCCCCTCGTCCTCCAGGGCCCGGGACCAGGGAGCCACGGCCCCCTGGCGGAGGCTCAGGCTCGGGTCGGGGACCACCTTGGCCGGGTCGATGGTCAGCGAGGAGCCGAGGCCGTTGCAGGCGGGACAGGCGCCGGCGGGGTTGTTGAAGGAGAAGAGTTGCGGCGAGAGTTCGGGGAAGGAGAGCCCGCAGGCCTCGCAGGCCAGGTGCTCCGAGAAGACGACCTCGGGGCCGTTCTCTGGCAGCACGACGACCCGCCCCTTGCCGACCCGGAGGCAGGTCTCGATGCTGTCGGTGAGCCGGGCGGCGATTCCCTCCTTGATCACCAGGCGGTCCACCACCACGTCGAGGTCGTGCTTCCGGTTCTTGTCCAGTCCGGTGACGTCCGAGAGGTCCGCCACGACCCCGTCGATCCGGACCCGGACGTACCCGTCGGCCCGGAGGGAGGCCAGCAGGTCCCGGAACTCGCCCTTCCGGCCCCGGGCCAGGGGGGCCATCAGCACCACCTTGACCGGCGCCGAACCGTCGGCGCCCATCGCCAGCACCTCCCGGACGATCTGGGCGGGGTCCTGCCGGGCCACCGGGAGGCCGCAGGAGTGGCAGCGCTGCTCCCCGACGCGGGCGAAGAGGACCCGGAGGTAGTCGTGGACCTCCGTGATGGTCCCCACGGTGGAACGGGGATTCGACGACGCCGATTTCTGCTCGATGGCGATGGTCGGGGTCAGTCCCCGGATGCTGTCGTACCGGGGCTTCTCCAGTTGGCCCAGAAATTGCCTTGCGTAGGCCGAGAGGGACTCGACGTAGCGCCGCTGCCCCTCGGCGAAGAGGGTGTCGAAGGCCAGGGAGGACTTCCCGGACCCCGAGACTCCCGAGAGGACGACGAGGCGGAACTTGGGGATGACGACGTCGATGTGGGCCAGGTTGTGCTCCCGGGCTCCGGTGATGACGATGGCATCCTGGGACATGGGCACCTCCGGCGGGCAGATGATAGGTACGATGGCTTCCCTTGGAAAGCGACGGCGAGGGCCAGGAACCGCCGGAGGTTTGCCGAACCCGGGGCCCGGGTGCTACCCTTGACGGGCTGGTGACGCGGAGGGCTGGGGAATGAGACTGCGCCATGCCGGTGCGACGGACGTGGGCCGGAAGCGAAACCACAACGAGGATCGGTATCTCATTCAGCCCGAGGACAATCTCTTCGTGGTCTGTGACGGCATGGGTGGACACGCCAGCGGGGAGGTCGCCGCCCAGCGCGCCGTGGACGAGATCTCGAAGTTCTTCGCCGAGAGCCGGACAGACCGGGAGATCACCTGGCCCTTCAAGCCGGACCGGAAGGTCAGCGACCCCGAGGCCGAGCTGGCGGTCAGCATCAAGATGGCCAACTGGCAGGTCCACCAGATGGCCGCAGAGGACCTGCGCTACAAGGGCATGGGGACCACCTGCGTGGGGATCCACGTGGAGGGGACCCAGGTGGCCATCGCCCACGTGGGGGACTCCCGCTGCTACCGGATCCGGGACGGGCGCATCGAGCCGATGACGGTCGATCACAGCCTGATCGAGGAGTACCGGCGGATGGCCCAGGTCACCGAGGAGGAGGTCAAGAACTTTCCCCACAAGAACATCATCCTCCGGGCGCTGGGGATGAAGGAGCGGGTCGAGGTGGAGACCCGGCTGGAGGAACTGCGGGTCGGGGACATCTACCTGCTGTGCTGCGACGGCCTCTCGGGGGAGGTCGAGGACCAGGAGATGCTGGCGGTGGTCCGGGAGATGGGGCATGACCTGGACCGCTGCTGCAAGGAACTGGTTGCCAGGGCCAACCAGCACGGGGGCCGGGACAACATCACCGTGGTCCTGGTCAAGGCCGAGGACGAGCGGGGGTCCTGAGGCCCGCTGGTCCGGAGCCGACCTCTTCTTCCACGGACTCGACGGGAAGCGGAATCGGGCGGGTCCTCCAGGGCCTGCCGGGAGGCGAGGCAGACCATGCCGGGGATCGAGGACCATTCGGGAGAGGTGCAGGCGACGCTTGCCCGGGAGATGGGCCTGTCGTCGGGACGGGTGGCCGCGACGCTGCGGTTGCTGGCGGACGGCAACACGGTGCCCTTCATTGCCCGGTACCGGAAGGAGGCCACCGGCGGGCTTGACGAGGTGCAGATCCGGGCGATCCAGCAGCGCCACGAGGCACTGGTGGACCTGGAGCGACGTCGCCAGACGGTCCTCCAGTCCATCGAGGGCCAGGGGCGGCTCACCGAGGCATTGCGGGACCGGATCCTGGCCTGCGGGACCCGGGCGGCCCTCGAGGACCTCTATCTGCCTTATCGGCCTCGGCGCCGGACCCGGGCCTCCGTGGCCCGGGAGCGGGGGCTCGAGCCGCTGGCGATGCGGATCCTGTCCCAGGACCTCCGGGGAGACCCGGGTCAGGAGGCCCGATCCTTCGTGGATGCGGCCCGGGAGGTGCCGGACGCCGAGGCGGCTCTGGCCGGGGCCCGGGACATCGTCGCCGAGGAGGTCTCGATCCGGGCCGATGTCCGGGCCGTCGTCCGGGAGGAGACCCGTTCCCGGGGGATCCTGTGCAGCGCGGCCATCCCGTCGAAGACCCGGGAACCGACCCGGTACGATTCCCTTCAGGACGCCCGGCAGCCCCTGTCCCGGGTTGCTTCCCACCGCTATCTGGCCATGCGTCGAGGGGAGCGAGAGGGGGTCCTGCGGGTGCGGATCGAGGTGGACGAGGCGTGGTTGCTGCAACGGATTCTGGGGATCGTCGGGGCGGTGCTCCAGTCGCCCTGGCATGGGGACCTGGTGGCGGCGGTGGAGGACGGCTTCCGGCGGTTGCTGGTGCCGTCCATCGAGAACGAGGTCCACCGGGAGGTCACCGAGTGGGCGGAACGGGAGGCGGTGGAGGTCTTCGCGGCGAACCTCCGGGAACTGCTGCTGGCACCCCCCCTGGGGGCCCGGCCGGTGATCGGCGTGGACCCGGGACTCCGGACCGGGTGCAAGGTGGCGGCGGTGGACGGGACCGGCCGGCTGCTGGGCCACGGGGTGATCTTCCCCCACACGGGCGGGGAGGACCGGGCCCGGGCGGACTTCCTGGCGATGGTCCGACGGCACCGACCTGCGGCGGTGGCAGTGGGCAACGGCACCGCGGGTCGGGAGACCGAGGCCTTCCTGCGCGAGGTCCTGGAGACCGGGGAGATTCGGGACGTGCCGGTGGTGACGGTCTCGGAGGCCGGGGCCAGCGTCTACAGTGCGTCGGACCTCGCACGGGAGGAGTTCCCGGACCTGGACCTGACGGTCCGGGGGGCGATCCACATCGCCCGGCGCCTCCAGGACCCCCTGGCGGAACTGGTGAAGGTGGACCCGAGGGCGCTGGGGGTCGGCCAGTACCAGCACGACGTCGACGAGGGGCTGCTGAAGCGTCGCCTGGACGAGGTGGTGGAGTCCTGCGTGAACCGGGTCGGGGTGGACGTGAACACCGCCAGTGCGAGCCTGCTGTCCTACGTGTCGGGCATCGGCCCGGCCCTGGCCCGGAGCATCGTCGAGGTCCGTCAACGACAGGGGCCCTTCCGGAACCGGCGCCAGCTGGCCGAGGTGCCCCGCCTGGGTCCCCGGGCCTTCGAGCAGGCGGCAGGCTTCCTGCGGGTCCGGGGAGGCGACCACCCCCTGGACGCCACGGCAGTGCATCCGGAGCGGTATCCCCTGGTGGAACGGATGGCCCGGGACCTGGGGCTTCCCCTTGCCGCGCTTCCGGGCAACGCCGGGGCGGTGGACCGGATCGACCCTGGGCGCTACGTCGGCCCGGAGGTGGGGGAACCGACCCTCCGGGACATCCTGGAGGAGTTGAAGCGCCCAGGACGGGACCCCCGGGAGACCTTCGAGCCCCTTCGGTTTCGGGAGGACGTCCGGCGACTCGAGGACCTCGTGCCGGGAATGGTGCTGGAAGGCGTGGTGACCAACGTGACGGCCTTCGGGGCCTTTGTGGACGTGGGCGTTCACCAGGACGGCCTCGTGCACGTCTCCGAACTGGCGGACCGGTTCGTCCGGGACCCGGCCGAGGTGGTCCGGGTCGGGCAGCGGGTCCAGGTGCGGGTGATCGCCGTGGACGTGCCCAGGAGACGGGTCTCCTTGAGCCGGAAGGGGCTGGTGGGGACCTGAACCCGGCACGTGGGGGAAACGGGTCTGGATCCGGTCGCGGATCCGGGAGGGCTCTCCTATACTGCCGCCGGGCTGGACAGGGATCGGGAGGCGAGGATGCGAGGCGTGAGACGGAGGGCCTGGGGATCGCGGTGGTGGGTCGCGGGCCTGCTGCTGTGGGGTTGCTCCTCTGGCGGGGACCTCCCGGGAGGGGACCCGGGGGCAGGCGACCCCGGGGCGGACGAGTGGAGGGACGTCCCGGGGGACCCGGGGCAGCCACCGGACCTCCCGGACGGGAGGGACCTGACGGGAGACCCGGGACAGGACGAGGCGCCGGACGTCCCGGACCTGGCCCAGGAGGTACCGGATGACGTGTCGGACCCAGGCGATCCGGGGCCGGAACTGCCTCCTCCCGAGCCCTCCTGCCACGGGGAGGTCTGCGCGGCCGACGCCGATCATGCTCCCTCTCCCAAGGACTTCGGGCCGTTCCCGGTAGGGGTCCGGCGATACGTCTTCGTCGATCCCGGCAATCCCAATCCCGACGGGTCCCCGCGGGTGCTGAAGACCGAGGTCTGGTATCCCGCCGCCGAGTCCGCCCGGGGCCAGCCGGGCTACGCCTACGACATCAAGGCCGACGCCACCGACGCCGTGCGGGAGAAGTACCGGGACGTGGACCTGGGGGTCTATCCCACCACGGCGGTCTGGGAGGCGCCGGTGCGGGTGGGGGATCGACCCTGGCCCCTGGTCCTCTTCAGCCACGGGGCCTTCGGGATCCGCTACCAGACCGTCTTCCTGACGGTGGTGCTGGCCTCCCACGGCTACGTGGTGGTGTCCCCGGACCACCAGGACAACACGCTCTATGAGATCCTCATGGCCGGGTGGGACCCGGCGACGCTGGTCGAGTCGGCCCTTCGCCGCCCCAACGACCTGCTGTTCCTGATGGACGAGATGGCCCGGAAGGTGGCGGACCCCGAGGACCCCTTCTTCGGCCGGGTGGACCCGGAGACGGTGGGCGTCACGGGGCACTCGTTCGGGGGGCTGACGGCCTACGTGATCTCCGGAGACCCCCGGGTGAAGGCCCTGGTGCCGATGGCCCCCGAGGGGTCGATGGTGGACATCCTGGCGCCGGAGTGGGGATCCCCTCCGATGGCCGAGACCAGCATTCCCACCCTGATGATGGGGGGCATGATGGACCGGACACTGGACTACGAGACCTCCCAGTGGAATCCCTGGAACGAGCAGCGTCCGCCCAAGTGGTTCCTGTCGGTTCGACGCGGGGGCCACTACACCTTCACCGACATCTGCCGGATGAACCTGGAGGGGGTCAAGGACCTGTGGTCCGATGCGGGGGACGCCCTGAAGGACGGGTGCGACCCGGTGAACAACTGGTCCTACGTCGAGGCCCAGAAGGCCATCAATCAGTATGCCATCGCGTTCCTGAACCGCTTCCTGCGGGGCAGCGAGGGGTCGGCCCGGTACATGACCGCCGAGGCCGGGGCGATCTACGGCGACGAGGTCACCTTCTACGCCGTGCCGGAGTGACCGCGGCCCCTCGGGCCGGGGTGTCGGTCACGGGGTTTCCGATCTGCGCCAGGGCCAGGTGGAGGGGCCGTCCATTCTCGGGCCAGCCGGCCGGAGGGGCCTGGAGACGCCCGGGGCGGCAGCGGTAGGGGGCCCGGAAGGACTCGGGCAGGCGCCGCCACCATCGTTCCGGGTCCCCGGTGATGGCGATCCCCTGGAGGTGGTCCGCCAGGTCCGGCACGAGGCGGGGCAGGTCGGCGGGGTCTCCGGTGCGGATCACCTGCAGGACCCGGTGCCCCGGCGAGGGGCGCAGGGGTGGAACGCCCGTCGGCAGCACTGCCAGGGTCGGGGTCAGGGCGCCGGGAGGGGACCAGCACGAGCCTCCGGGGCCGGTGGTCCGGTCCTTGAGGGCCTCGACCTGCAGGCGCAGCCACCCACGAACCTCCAGGGACGGCGGCCGCACGGGCCAGCGAAGGGTCTGGCGGGACAGGGCCTCCCGGAGGTCGGCCAGCAGGCAATCTCCCTGGGCTCCGGGACCCAGCACCAGGAGGGTCGGGGAGAGACATCCCCCCTGGTCATAGACGCAGACGTCCCGGGCCACCGCACGGGCCAGGCGCCTCCGGGTGGCGGGGGACGCGAGGGAGGGGCCGTCCAGGACCACCAGGGACTCCCGGTGTCCCCCTCCCAGCAGCGGGCGATCCCGGCGCAGGGCCGCCAGGGACCGGAGGGTCTCGTCGGTCCCGTAGGCCAGCACCACCGGGGCATCCCGGACCTCCCGGTCCAGGCGGGGGTCCCCGGACCGCAAGGGGACGAGGCCCAGCGAGGGGGCCAGTTCCGGGGTGACCCGGGAGACCAGGGACAGGATCAGGCGGGCGAAGCGGGGCTCCCGGGCCGAGGGCCGGATGCGGACCGCGAACCGGGCCGCCAGGGCCGGGAAGATCACCCCGGTGGCCAGGGCCGGGATGGGGCCGGCCAGGATGGCCAGCAGCACCCGGTCATGGTCCGGGGTCGCCGGGGACCGGGCCTTCCGGACCAGGCGACGACAGGCCCCGGGGGTGTAGGGAGCGAAGGCCCGCCGGAGGGCCTCCTCCAGATGGGGGCCCAGAAGACCGGTGGACCGCTCCAGAGAGGATCGGTCCTTTGGGGTCAGCCAGCGAAGGTCCTCTCCGGCCCGGGCCAGACGGGCCAGGGATTCCGCCAGGGAGGCGTCGTCCAGGGCCGCTGGCGGGACGGGTCTCATGGACGGCCCTCGGGGGTCGGGGTGGTGACCCGGGAGGTCCGGGTCGCCGCCTCGTGGGAGCAGCCCCGAGGCAGGGCCCCCGGGAGACGCCGGACCTCCCCGAAGCCATCCCCGACCCGCCGGGCCAGGTCCCCGGTCAGGATCGCCACGGCGGTGTGGAGGTTGGCCAGGTCCAGGTGCAGCAACAGGCCCTGGCGGCCGGTGGCCACCGGTCGCAGGGAGACGGGGTCCACGACCCGGGTCTGCATCCAGGGGACCGGCTGGAACCGCCGGGGGCCCGGAACCACCCGGGGGGAGTCGTAGGCCTGGCTCATCAACTCGGTCATGCCGTACTCCTCGACGACGTCGTCGGGGGAGACGGCCAGCAGGCGTTCCAGGTCCCTCCGGAGGGCGGACCGGTCCACGGCCCGGCCGCTGGCCTTGGCCCCGCCGGTGTGCATGACCCGGCTGCCGGGCGGCAGGGGTTCGTCCCGTTCCCCCATCCCGGCGACCAGCGTCAGCAGGTCCAGGGTCGTGGCCATCAGGCAGAGGGGGCGCCGGCTCTCCCGGGCCCGGGCGCAGGCGCTTCGGAAGGCTTCCACGTCCAGGTGGTTCCCCTGCCGGACCGGGATCGGCGGCTCCTCGGCAAAGGCTGCGACCACAAAGTCGATCATCCGGGAGAGGGAGGAATGGGGCCGGACCGTCCCCTCGGGGATCAGCCGGACGAAGACCCGGGGTCGGGGTTCGTAGAGGACGAACCGTCGGAACCCCGTCACCACCGAGAGGCGGTAGAGGGAGAGGTCCCGGACCAGGTGCCGGCCGGGCTGGCCGGTGGTGGTCCCCGAGGACCGGAACTCCGCCTGGGCCTCCGCCGGGTCGAAGCAGGCCACCTCTCGGGTCTTGAAGGCCTCCTCGGGGACCGGTCGGAGGGACCCGAGAGCCCGTCGGTCTCCGGGGGATCGCAGGCCCTGGGCCGTTGCGATGGCCAGCCACAGGTCCCGGAAGACCCGGGGGTCCGGGGAGTCGGCCTCGATGAAGGCCCGGACGCGCGGTTCCAGGTCCGCCAGCGTGGGGCCCGGGATCGGACCATCAGGGGGCGTCATCGCCGGGCCTCCTCCCGGAGGGCCTCCCCGACCTGCTGCAGGGCCCGGGCGAGGTCCCGTGGAGGGATCGAGAGGGGCGGCATCAGGGCCAGCACATCGGCCTCGGGACCCTCGATCGTCAGCATCACGCCCCGGGTCCAGGCCCGGCGCATCACCCGGACCCCCAGGTCCCCCGCCGGACCCCCGCCGGGGGCCTGAATCTGGACCCCCATCAGGGCGCCGGCGCCTCGGACCTCGGCCACCGCCCCTGTCTCCAAGGACCACCGGTGCCCGGCCTCCCGGATGGCCTCCTCGATGGCCGGTGCCCGGTGCGGGAGGTCCTCTCGGTCCATCGTCCGCAGCACCGCGATCCCAGCGGCACAGCCCAGGGGGTACCCCAGGAAGGTCCAGGTGTGTGGGGCCTCGCCGGTCCATCCCCGGAGGGCCTCGGCCAGGGGACCCCGCATCAGGCAGACCGAGAGGGGCACTCCTCCCCCGAGACCCTTCCCCAGGCAGATGCCGTCGGGGACCACCCCCTCGGCCTGGGACCGCAGGAAGGGCCCGGTCCGGTGCACCCCGGTCATCACCTCGTCCACCACCAGGAAGACCCCGGCCTCCCGGCAGAGGTCCGCCAGTTCCCGCAGGAATCCCGGGGGAGGCACCCGGATGCCCCCCCGGCCCTGGATGGGCTCCACCACCACGACCCCCGGCACCGGCGGGGTCCGCAGGATCCCCCGGACGGCCTCCAGGACCCGGTCCACGTCCGACCCGTCCTGGCGGGGAAAGGGGGCCGTCCGGGCCCGGTTCCCGAGGAGGGCCTGGAAGGGCGTCCGGAAGGGAGGCAACTGCGTGGCCTCCAGGGCCCCCAGGGAGAGGCCGTGGTAGGCCCCCTCGAAGGCCAGGATCCCCGGGCGGCCCGAGGCGGCCGCGGCGAACTTCAGGGCCGTCTCGATGGCGTCGGCGCCGTTCAGGGAGAGGACGGCCCGGTAGTCGGGCGCCGGCAGGCGCCGGGCCAGCATCCGCAGCAACCGTTCGGACACCTCCACCGGGTGCAGGTCACCCAGGCCATGGAGGATCCGGGAGGCCTGGCGGCGCACCGCGGCCATGACCGCCGGGTGCCGGTGGCCCACCGTGGCGACCCCGAAGGCCGACGAGAGGTCCACGTACCAGTTGCCGTCCACGTCCTTGAGCCGGCTTCCCTGGGCCCGGACCAGCACCCGGCTCCCCAGGGCGGGGTCCCGGATCCCCGGCGGTTCCAGGGTGCCGAGGGACGCCAGCAGCCTCTCGGAGTCGCGGGTTCCCCGGGGCGCCCTGGCCATCGTCCACCTCCCTTTCCCGGCGAAGCATAGCACCGCTGCCGGCCCCGGCCATTCCGGGTGTCCCCGGGGGCGCCCGGGGCGGGTGCTGCCGTTTCGGAGCCGGAGGGGATAGCATCGGGCCGCGGCGGTCTTGGAGGGCGGAGGGCCATGCGGCTGGAGACGGAGGTGCTGGACCGGGAGGAGACGCCCCTGGGCACCCTGGTGCTGGAGCGCTATGTGGCCCCCGACGGCACCGTGGGACATCAGGTCTCGATCAACGGGGTCTTCCTGATGGCCTCCCACGGGTGCGCCAGCGAGCGGTCCCTGGCGCCCCTGGCCTGGAGCCGGCTGATGGACCGGCAGGGGGCCTTGCCGGATCGGGGTCTGGTCTGCCTGGTCGGAGGCCTGGGGGCAGGGCACACGCTCCGGGCGGCCCTGGACCTGCCGGGGGTGCGGCGGGTGACAGTGGTCGACATCGGGGCCCGGGTCTTCGACTGGAACCGCCGCTTCTTCGCGGAGGCCAACGGCGAGGCGCTGGACGACCCCCGGGTGGAGGCGGCGGTGGGGGACCTCCACGACCTGCTGCCCCGATGGCCGGGGGCCTTCGACCTGGCCCTGCTGGACGTGGACAACGGACCCGGCTGGCTCGCGGCCCCGGGCAACGCCCGCCTCTACCGCCCCGTGGGCCTCGGGCGCTGCCGGGAGGCCCTGCGTCCCGGAGGGGTGCTGGCGGTCTGGAGCCCTCAACGGAACCCGGTCTTCCTGGAGTCCCTGCGGCAGGTCTTTCCCGACGCCGAGGAGGTCGTCACCACGGCCTTCTCCCGGGCGGCCGGGGAGATCGCCGACGTGGTCTACCTGGCCAGCCGCTGACGGCCCTCTACCGGGCGCCGTCGAGGTCGATGACCATTCCCCGGCGATTGATGTGGCCCAGGGTCTCGAGGTCCGGGGCCGGGAGCACCGCCACTCCCCCCTCCTTCGGGACAAATTTCCGGAGTGCCGCCATCGCTGCGGCATTGAACCGGGGGTCCGGGGAGGTCTCCAGGACCTCGTAGGCGAGGATCTGCCCCGACTCGTTCATCCGCGTGACCTTGATCCGGAGCCGAAACCGTTTCAGGTCGGCATCGGACAGGTAGGGGGGCACCGTGAAGACCTCCCGGATGGCCAGGGAGACCTTGCCGGCATAGAGATTCCCCGGGGTGGCCTCGGTCCCGGACCCCAGCACGCTGCCGCCGGGGTTGCCGACGATCCGGTCCAGGGCGGTGGCCCGTTTCCGAGGGTCGTCGTCGTCGGGGGCCCCCAGGATGTCCGCCAGGGACCCGGGCTTGCGGCGGTCTCGCTCGGCCTCCTTCTTCCGGACGTCCATCCGGGGCGTCTCCTGGGGCTGCGGGACGTCCCGCTGGACGTTCACGGCCTCCTCGATCCGCTCGGGCTGCTCGTACCTGGTCAGTTTCGGCAGGCCCTTGCGGGTCTCCAGCATGCCCAGCCGGGGGATGATCATCGCCTCGATCACACCGAGGTCCGACCCGGGGGGACTGTCGGGCAGCCGCCGGGACGCGGGAACGGGGGCTTCGGGACAACGCAGCCCGTCGCAGAGCCGCCGGGCCAGCATCCGCTCCCCGAGGCCGTCGTCGGTCCCCTGGCCTGCGGTGGCCAGCATCCAGGCGATCAAGCCGTGGACCACCAGCGTCACCGCCGCCCCGAAGACCACCTGCGGTTCGGAGAGGCGTCGCCAGGACCCCATCGCCTCCCCCTCAGCCTTCCGGCTCCGCCAGCAGCCCGAACCTGCCCACCCCAGAGGATCGGACCCGGGCCATCACCTTCAGGGTCAGGCCGTAGGGGAGGGACTCGTCGGCCCGCAGGTACATCTCCTGGTCCCGTTTCAGTTTCTCGTTGGCCGCGAGCCGGGTCACGAGCGCCTCCAGGCAGGGCGCGAAGGCCCGGTCCTGCTCCCGTCCCCAGGCGTCCCGACGCCCGGTCGTGATTCCCTTCAGGGACGGCGCCATCGGCAGGCAGTCCACCACCAGGGTGTCTCCCACGTAGAACTGGAGGTTGGAGGTGACGCTGAGGACCAGTTTCCGCTCCTGGGCCAGATTCACCGGCTCGGCGTCGGTCCGGGGGAGGTTCACCGGCACCTTCTGGTCCAGGCGCTCCGTCTTCTCGGCCGTCTGGGCCTTCTGGCGCTCCTGCTGGACCTGGGCCGTCTCGATCGAACTGGAGATCATGAAGATGATCAGCAGCACCAGCATCACGTCCACGAGGGGCGTGACGTTGATGTCCGCCATCATCCCCTTGTGTCCCGGGTCGCTCATGGCCATCGCCGGTCCCCCCTTCCCCCGTCAGTCCCGGAGGATGTGCCGCCGAAGGATGTTCAGGAAGTCGATGGAGAAGTTCTCCATCTCCACCGTGAAGAAGCGGATCCGGCTGTTCAGGTAGTTGTAGCCCATCACCGCCGGGATGGCCGCCAGAAGGCCGATGGCCGTGGCCACCAGGGCCTGGGCGATGTGGGGGGTCACCGTCTCGAGGATGGGTCGGTCCGGGGAGATGTAGGCGAAGGCGTTCATGATGCCCCAGACCGTGCCGAAGAGGCCGATGAAGGGCGCCGAGGACCCGGTGGTGGCCAGGAAGGGGATGCGGCTCTCCAGTCGGGTGATCTCGTCCTGCTGGGCCCGCCGGAGGGCCCGCTCCACGTTTGCGAAGCCGTGTCCCTGGCTGCCCAGCGCGGCCGCCACCCCGGCCACCTGGGCCTTCTGCACCCGCGTCAGTTCCGCCAGGGCGGCCCGGTAGACCCGGGCGATGGGGGAGTCCGAGAGGTTCGCCGCGGCCTGGGCCGCCTCCTCCAGGGTCTCGGACTTCCAGAAGACCTCCAGGAAGCGGTCGGTCTGGTGCCGGATCCGCCGGAAGGCCAGCCACTTGTAGGCGATCAGGAACCAGCACACCAGCGACATGCCGATGAGCACCAGCAGCACGGCCAGCACCATGCCCCGGGAGGCCACCACCTGCTCGAACACGTTGATGCCCTGGGTTTCCATCGGGTCTCTTCCCCTTCCACCGCGAGCCCGCCGAAGGATAGCGCAATGGCACTCCTGCCGCCCAACCGCCGACTCCCCCGGGGACCGGCAGGTGTCCCCCGGGGCCCGGTGCCCCGGGGACCCCTGTGCTACCATCGATGACTCGGGCCGCTTCCCGGACGACGGAGGCGATCGTGCTGGACACCTTCCACATCCTGGGCATCGAGTTCCCGGCCTACTTCACGTTGCTGCTCGGGGGCTACACGGTGGTGGTCTGGCTGGCCCTCCGGGAGGCCCCGCGCCTGGGCATCGGCCACAACGACCTGCTGGACCTGGCCCTCGTGCTGATCCTGGCGGGGATCGTCGGTGCCCGGGTGCTCCATGTGGCCGCCGACGGCTTCTTCATGGACTACGTGCACCTCTGCACGGACCCCTTTGCGGTGAAGGGCGAGACGTTGCCCCGGGGCAAGCGGTGCGCCACCGACGACGACTGCAGGCCCCTGGCCGACCGGGGCTTTCCGGTCTGCAACCCCGAGACCGGCGTCTGCCACCAGGGACGGGACTGCCTCCGGGCCTTCAAGTTCTGGTACGGCGGCCTGACCTACTACGGGGGCCTGGCGCTGGCGATCCCGGTGGGGATCGGCTTCATTCGCCGTCGCCGGATGCCCCTGTGGCGGGTCGCGGACCTGGCCGGCTGGGGGATTCCGCTGGGCCTCTTCTTCGGCCGGATCGGGTGCCTGCTGGCGGGGTGCTGCTTCGGGCGGCCCGAGCAGGGCCCCTTTGGGATCGCGTTTCCTCGGGGGTCCCCGGCCTGGGAGCGCCACGTGGAGGAGGGACTGATCACCCGGGCGGCGGCCCACTCCCTGCCGGTGGTTCCCACCCAGGCCCTGGAGGCCCTGGCCTCCCTCGGGATCTTCCTGTTCCTCTATGGGTGGCTGCGTCGCCGGGCGCGGTTCGACGGCCAGCTGTTCTTCGTCTCGTGCATGCTCTACGCCCTGGCCCGCTTCGTGCTGGAGTTCTGGCGCGACGATCCCCGGGGCGGCCTCTGGGGCCTCTCGACCTCCCAGTGGCTCGGCATCCCGCTGTTTCTCTACGGACTGTTCGAATGGCTCCGCCGCAGGCGGTCTGCCTCAAGGGGATCTTGACAAGGGCCCGGGGATGGGGCTATGGATCGCACTGCCTTGGGCGTGCGGGATTAACTCAGTGGTAGAGTGACAGCTTCCCAAGCTGTAGGTCGCGGGTTCGACTCCCGTATCCCGCTCCCATCCCTTGCGACAGTCGCTCCTCAGGAAGACACAGGCCCTGTCCGACCGCCTCGTCCTCAGGCACAATCGATCCCGGGGCCGGTGGGAGGGAGATCCATGGGCAGGGTGCGTCTTGGAACGGGACTGGTGGGCCTGATGCTGGCCTGCGGGGGCGGCGGCGGGTCCGGGACCGACCTCCCGGGAGACCCGGGGATCGACCTGGCGGGCATGGTGGATCCGGGACCCGGGGACCCCGGGGGCCCGGCCGACGGCATCGGGGACCCGGGCGACGTCGGTCCGGCGGATGGGTTGGCCGAGGAGGCCCTGGACCAGGGCAGCGACGACCCGGGCGGCCAGGACTGGGGATCGGAAGAGGGGGGTCCCCGGGACCCGGGTTTCGGACCCGACCACCTGCCGGAGGTCCCCTTCGAACCGCCTCCCTGCGGAAGCGGGGAGGTCCGATGGCCCACCCTGATCCCGGGACCGGGGCAACCGGGGTACGACCCGGGCCTGGCGGCGAAGGCCGAGGCCCATGACCGGGTCTGGACCGCCTTCCACGCCGCGGCCATGCACCTCAACACCGACGTCACGGTCTCCCTCGAGGCCGTCGAGGACCGACAGCGCGTGGTGGACTTCGCCATGACGCCGGGGGCCTGGGACTTCGAGGCCTTCGCGGGCCGGTCACCGCTGTCGGTGATCACGTCGCAGCACAAGGTGGCGGGGCTCTACGCCGGCGACGGGGTCGCCGCCGACGCCTACCGGTACATGGTGCTCCGGGACCAGGGGGCCCCCTGTCAGGAGGTCGCCCGGGCCCGGGAGTGGCTGCTGGGGGACCTGGAGGCCCTCCACGTCGTGGTGGCCATCACCGGGGCGCCGGGGGTGATCGCCCGGGGCATCGCCCGGACTGACCTCCCGGGGGACGGCCAGAACGTCACGGTGGTGCCCCTCTTCGACGACCAGGGCAACCCCCTGCCCCCGGTCAAGAACAACGGGACCTGGCGCCAGGACTTCTCGGGCCTTTATCCGAACCTGGTCTGGGAGGACTCCATCAGCCGGGACCAGTACATCGGGTGGGTGGCGGCCTATGCGGCGGCCTGGGAGGCCATCGCCGATGACCCGGACTTCCCGGCGGCGGCGAAGGATCGCCTCCGGGAGGACGCCCTGGCGGTGGCCCGGCAACTGCAGGTGATCCGGCCCAGCGGCTACGACCTGGAGATCCCCGACGCCGACGGCCGGACCACGCTCCACGGGTGGATCAACGAGCACAACCTGGACGGCATCCTCTACGGGGAGGAGATCCGCAACGGCTTCCACGCGATGATGGCCCTGGGGGTGGTCGCCGCCTGGGTCTTCGTCACCGGGGACCCGGGGTTGAAGGACTGGCTCTATGGGGAACTGATCGGAGGGCGCCGCCTCCACGAGATCGCCCGGGACGAGCTCTACCTGGTGGACATGGGCCTGGTGTCCAACTACTCGAACTACAACATGGCCTTCCAGGGGGCCTGGCTCGCGATGCGCTACCTGGCCGACGACGAGGCCCGGCAGGCGGTGCGCCTGGGCCTGGAGGACGGCATGTACGCCCGGCCGGGGCAGACCCGCCAGCCGGCGGAGTTCGCCTACTCGCTCTACGATTTCATCCATGCCCACGGCGCCGCCGATGGGTCCTACTGGTGGCCTGCCGACGGGACGGTCCTGGACCGGGCGGCCCTGGAACGGGGGATCCGGACCCTCCGGGAGTTCCCGGCGCCGCCCTACTGGAACGTCGGCGTGGCCCAGTGTCCCCAGGCCCAGTGCACCGAGTCCTCGCCGCAGGTCGAGGACCCGGTCTGCCTGGCCACCGACGGGGAGACGCGCTTCACCGCCCTGGGATGCGTCGGGCGCAACGGGGACCTGGTGACCCTGGAACCGATCCCGATGCGGCTGCTGGGGCCCTCGAACTTCCACTGGCGGTCCAATCCCTACCAGCCGAACCGGGAGGGGGACGGGTCCGCCCTGCTGCCGGCGGTGGACTTCCGGCTGGCCTACTGGATGGGGCGCCATTTTCGGGTCCGGTCCGGCGAAGTCGGTCCCTGAGGACCTGAGGCGTCGCTCGGGGCTTCGGTGCGGCGGGATGACCCGGAGGGGGCTCCTATCCGGTGGCGAGGGCCCAGGCCTCCTCCAGGCCGGTCGGGTCGGCCCCCTGTTCCAGGGAGGCCTCCCGGGTGCAGGTCCGGAGGGTTCCCCGGGCCACGGCCATCGAGGCGATGGCCCGGACCAGGTCCCCGTGGGCGATCCCCCGGAGACGGCAGGTCCGGGAAAACCAGGCCACTTCGCCCAGGTCGCAGTTCGCGTTGATGTCGATCACCCTGGGAGTCCCGGCGGCGTCCATGCGGAACTCCACGGTGCCGTAGTCCCGCATTCCCATCCGTTCAAAGGAGGTCCGGGCCAGGGACTCCAGGCGATGCTGCAGCCGGTGCGGCAACCGGGGCACCTCCCGCCAGGTCCCCTCGAACGAGGGGGTTCCCTCCCGCCACTTGGAGTCGTAGTCGTAGACCCGCTCGTAGCCCTCGGGGAGGTCGAAGACCAGTTCGTTGACGGGCATCGTCTGGACCGGGCGGTTGCCCAGGCAGGCGACCCGGAACTCCCGCCCTTCCAGGAACTCCTGCACCAGGGCCTGTCCCCCGTGCCGGTCCAGCACCAGGCGCACCCGGTCCTCCAGGGCCTGTCGCGAGGTTCGGACGACGGCTCCCTGGTCGATGCCCACGGACCCGTCGGTCCGGCAGGGCTTGACGATGGCCGGCAGGGGGAAGTGGTCCAGGAGGCCCGGGTCCCGGTCCAGGCGGGCGGCATCCACCCGCAGGGACCGGGGGACCGGGATGCCGTTGCGACTCAGCCAGAAGGTCGTCCAGGCCTTGTCCAGGCATCCTCGGAGGGCCTGGGACCCCGACCCGGTGAAGGGGATTCCCCGGTGCTCCAGCAGCGAGGCCGTGAAGGACTCGTACACCTGCTGGCATTGGAGGGATTCCACCAGGTGGAACACGAGGTCCGGGGCCTCCTGGTCGAGGACCTCTCGGATCTCGCCCATCGTCTGCACCAGGACCCGTCGGGCCTCGAAGAGGGGGCTCCGGTTCAGTTCCTCGGTCACCCGGTGGCTGACCTCCAGCACCTCCACCACGTCGGGAAGGACTTCCGGTTCCGAGTCTTGCCGATCGTGTCCGAACTCCGCGTTGGCCAGCACCAGCACCCGGATCATGGTGCCCCTCCCCCGGTTCTCTCTGCCGCAGGCTATCAAATCGTCGGTGGACAGTCACTTTCGGATTCCATACGGGTATCGGAAATCGTTGATGGATCCCGACACTCCTCCCGGCCCCGGCGGCAGGGCCTCCGGGGGGTCACCGGGCTTCTGAACCGGGGTCTCCGCCCATCACGCCGCCAGAGACCCTTGGGGCGGGATCGCCATGTTCGGCGTGGGCCAGGGAGGACATGGGGCCGCAGCCGGTCGCAGGACGGTGCATCCCGCTGCCCCCTTTAGATCTCGCAGGACCGGATCTCGACTCCCCGGGCCTGGACCCGGGGCAGGAAGGTGTCGGGATTCAGGATTCCCTCCGGCGGGAACACGCCCCGGCGACGGACCTCGCCGCGGCCCACTGCCAGCACCCCCTCCAGCAGCGGCATCGAGGTGATCTGCGCGATGGGGCCCACGCCCTCGTAGCATCGGCGTGCGGGTCGGTCCTCCCGGACCCCGTGAACCTCGATGCGGAAGACCGACCGGTCGGCGCTGCCGCCCATCGAGAAGACGCCCATCACCGGGGACAGGAGGCGTGCCAGGGCCCGGCGCCGGGCGTCAGTGGACGTCAGCCCCATGCGCCCGAGGGCCGTGGCCAGCCGGGCGACCCAGACGGGCCGGATGCCGCCGTGGAGCGTGACCTCCTGGAGTCCCGGCAGGTAGCGGGGCAGGGACACCGACTCGGCATGGCCCGTCACGAAGACGACCTGGCGCCCGATGGGCGGGGGGAACGTCACCTTCTGGGGGTCGCTGCCGCAGGGGACCAGGACCGGGTGGCCGTCCCGCCACTGCATGGTCTGGCCCTCGAAGATGTGCATCACGTGCAGCACGTTGGCCGGACCCACGTCCTCGTCGGACCCGCCGGTCCAGGCGATGTGGATCCGATCGGCCCGGTCCAGCGACTGGTATCCCTTCAGTGCCAGCAGGTTCGTGAGCCCCGGGGAGTTGCCGAGGCCGGTGATCACCGTGACGCCGGCCCTCCGGGCCTCCTCGTGCAGGGCCGAGACCGCCAGGAAGGCGTCGTAGTCGTCGGCGATGGAGACGTAATGACACCCGGCCTCGATGCAGGCCCGGGCGATGGGCGCCTCGAAGCGGTAGAAGGGGCCGATGAACCCGGCCGCCACGTCGTGCCCCCGGAGGGCCTCCACCAGGTCCTGCTTCCGGGAGGCGTCCAGGACCTGGACCCGGCACCGGGCATCCCCGACCGGCAGGCATCGCCGCAGGCCCTCGGCGTCGCGATCGGCGAGGGTGACGCCGGTCACGTCCTCTTCCCGGAGCAGCGCCGGCAGAAACGGCACGGCCATGTCGGCGCAGGCGCCCAGCACGATGACCTTCATGGAGTCCTCCTCCTGGCAGATCTGTCCCTGGGGCGCTGAATCATAGCGTATCTCGGGAGCCGAGGAAACGGGGTGGACTTGACATGCAGACAAATGTCTGCAATCATGGGGGCATGAAACGGCTTCCCCGAGGAGAGGCCCGGGAACGGGTCTGGCGGTTCGTGGCGGAACGGGTTCGGGAGGGGCGTCCCCCGACGGTCCGGGAGGTGCAGCGGGCCCTGGGATTCCGGGCGGTGCAGTCGGCGGCCCGGCACCTCCAGGGGCTGGTGGCGGAGGGGCGCCTGGTGCAGGAGTCGGGCCGGTCCCGAGGCTACCGGCTGCCGGACCACCGACCTCCGGTCCGGGTGCCCGTGCTGGGACGGGTTCCGGCGGGTCCCTGGCAGACGGCGGCGGAGGACCTGATGGGCTATCTCTCGTTCCAGTCCCGGCGGGGGACCGGGGACCTCTTCGCGCTGCGGGTCCAGGGGGACAGCATGATCGGCGCCGGCATCCTGGACGGGGACCTCGTGGTGGTGCGCCGACAGGCGGTGGCGGACCCCGGGGACATCGTGGTGGCCCGGGTGGGGGACGAGGCCACGGTGAAGCGCCTGCGCCTGGTCGAGGGCCGCCCGGAACTGTGGCCCGAGAACCCCCGCTACTCCGTGCTGCGCCCGGACCCCGAGGACCTGGTGCTGCTGGGCAAGGTGATCGAGGTCCGTCGGCTGCTGGAAGAGGGGGTGCTGGATCCCCCGGAGGCGTGAGATGGCTCGCGGGGATGGAAGCGCTGCCCGGATCCTCCCGGACCTGCCCCGGGCCGCGGAGGTCTCCCGCCCCCGAGGGGAGGCCGCCTGGGCCCTGGCGGAGGTGGCCGGGCGGGTGGTGGAGGTCTCGGCCCTCGGGGCCTCGGCCTCCCTGACGGCCGTCGCGGTCCTGATCCGGGACGCACAGCAACAGGGGGAGGTGGTCGCCTGGGTCTCGGGGCAGGGGAGCCTCTTCTTTCCCCCGGACCTGGCGGCCTGGGGGGTGGACTTGGGGGCCCTGGCGGTGGTGCGCCTCCCGTCGGCGGCACCGGCCCTGGCCGCCGCAGACGAACTGGTGCGGTCCGGGGCCTTCGGCCTGGTGATCCTGGACCTGGGGACCGGCGACGCTCCGATGGCGGCGTGGGCCCGACTGGCCGGCCTGGCCCAGCGGCAGGACGCGGCCCTGGTGGTGCTGACCGAGAAGGACCCCGAGGCCCCCTCGCTGGGGTCCTTCGTCTCGCTGCGCCTGGAGGCCCGGCCCGGGGACCCGGGATATCGGCTGACGACCCGGAAGGACAAGCGCCGGGGCTCGGGATTCTGCCACCAGGGGGTCTGCGATGGACCGGCTGGCCTGTGTTGAGGTGCCGGACCTCCTGCTGCAACAGGCCCTCCAGGACCACCCGGACTGGGTGGGACAGCCGGTGGCGGTGGTGGCCGAGGACCGTCCCCTCTCCCCGATTCTCCAGGCGACCTCGGAGGCCCGACGCCTGGGGGTCCGTCCGGGGATGCGGTACGCCGCCGCGCTGGCGCTGGTCCCGACCCTTCGGGGGCAGGCCGCCTCGGACCGACGACAGGACCTGGCTCGGGACCGGTTGCACCGGGTGTTGAGCGCCTTCTCTCCGGCGGTGGAGCCCTCCCGGGACCACCCGGGGACCCTCTGGGCGGACGTCCGGGGCATGCAGCGCCTCTTTCCCTCGGCCAACGCCTGGGGGCATGCGGTCCGGGAGACCCTGGCCCGGGAGGGCTACCGGGCCTCGGTGGTGGTGGGGTTCTCCCGGTTCGCCACCTGGGCGCTGGCCCGCATGGATGCGGGCGTCCTGGCGTTCCGGTCCCGGGATCGGGAACGGGAGGCCCTGACTCGGGTGCCCCTGGCCCGGGTGCCATGGCTTCCACCGGACCGACGGGAGGCCCTGGAGGTGCTGGGCATCGCCACGCTGGGGGACCTGCTGCGGGTTCCCCGGGAGGGCCTGTCGGCCCGGTTCGGGGCGGAGGTGGAGGCCTTGCGCCGGGCCGCCTCGGGAGAGGGGGAGGACCCCCTGCGTCCAGTGCCGGTGCCGGACCCCCTCCGGGAGGCCGAGGACCTGGAGGAACGGGAGGAGGACCCGGACCGCCTGCTGTTCTGGGTGAAACGGTTGCTGGATCGCATCCTCGGGCGCCTGGCGATGCAGGGGATGGCCCTGGGATCGCTCCAGATCCGGTGGACCCTGGACGACCTTCTGCTGCCCTCGGGGGTCGGGCAGGCCTCCTGTCTCTGGACCGTGCGGCCGGCGGACCCGGCGACCCGGAGCCTGCCGTTGCTGACCTTGCTGCGCCTGCGCCTGGCGTCGGACCCGCTGCCGGCGCCGGTGGTGGGCCTGGCCCTTCAGGCCGAGGCGGTTCCCCTCCCGGTCGGGCAGTTGCGCCTCTTCCGGGAAACCCGACGCGACCCGGTGGCGGCCCGGGAGGTCCTGGCCCGGCTGCGGGCCCGGTTCGGGGAAGAGGCGGTGGTGGGGCCTCGGCTGGGGGATGCCTGGCTGCCCGAGGAGGCCGGGCGATGGGTCCCCCTGGAAGAACTGGCCCCTCCGAGACCTCGCGCCCCGGGCCCCGGACCCCGGGTGCGCCGGGTCCTCCCGGCCCCGGTGGAACTGTCGATTCCTGGGGATCGGCTTCCCTTCCCGGGCCTTCCGGTCCGGGGGCTGGGAACCGTCCGGGCCTGGAAGGGCCCCTTCTGGGTGTCCGGGCGGTGGTGGGACGACCGGGAGGTGCGCCGGGAGTACGGCTATCTGGAGACCCGAGACGGCCAGGTGATCTGGGTCTTCCGGGAGGGGGGGCGGTGGTGGGTCCAGGGGCGGGTGGAGTAGGCCATGGCCGGCGCCTGGGTACCCCTGTGGTGCAAGAGCCACGCCTCGCTGCTGGAAGGGGCCAGCGCCCCGGAGGACCTGGTGGAACGGGCCCATGCCCTGGGCCTGCCGGCCCTGGCCCTGACGGATCGGGACTCGGTCCAGGGGTTGCCCCAGGCCTGGGTCCGGGCCCGGGCCCTGGGGGTGCGCCTGATCCCCGGGGCCGAGGTGACGATGGAGGACGGCTCCCCGCTGGTATTGCTGGCGGCCAGCCGCACCGGGTGGGGCCACCTCTGCCGCCTCCTGACCCTGGCCTGGGGGTCCGGCGTGCTGGACGGTGGATCCTCGGGGCCCTGGAAGGCCCCGCGGGGGCCCCGGGCCTCCTGGGCCCAGGTGGCCGTTCATGCCGAGGGCCTGGTGGCCTTGTGGGGGGGGCCGGCCAGTGCCCTGGCCCGTCCCGGGGGGCCCTCTCCGGAGGCCCTGGCGATCCGGGAGGCCTTCGGGGACCGACTGTATGCCCTGGTGACCCGGTCTCGCCAGGAGGAAGAGGTCCCCGCCGAGGCCCGCCTGCGCCGACAGGCCCGGCGCCTGGGCCTCCCGGTGGTGGCCGGGGTGGAGGTCCTCTACGACGACCCGGTCCGCCGTCCCCTCCAGGACCTCCTGACGGCCATCCGCCACCAGGTCCCCCTGGAGGCCGCAGGCCGTCTCCTCCGGGCCAACGACCGCCACGCCCTGTGGTCCACCGAGGTCTTCCGGGACCTCTTCGCCGACGACCCGGCCGCGGTGGACCGCAGCCGGGAGGTCGCCGATCGCTGCGCCTTCTCCCTGGCGGACCTCCGGTATCGCTATCCCGTGGAGCGCCTCCCGGAGGGGGCCACCACCGCCAGCCATCTTCGGGACCGGACCTGGGAGGGAGCCCGGGAACGCCATGGCGGGCGGGTCCCCGACGACGTCCGGGCTCAACTGGAGCGGGAACTGGCCCTGATCGAGGAACTGGACTACGGCGGCTACTTCCTGACCATGCACGAGATCGTCCGCTGGTGCCGCCAGCAGGGGATCCTCTGCCAGGGGCGCGGTTCCGCGGCCAACTCGGCGGTCTGCTACTGCCTGGGGATCACCGCGGTGGACCCCGTGCGGATGGGCCTGCTCTTCGAGCGCTTCCTGTCCCGGGAGCGGGCCGAGCCTCCGGACATCGACCTGGACATCGCCCATCATCGCCGGGAGGAGGTGATCCAGCACGTCTATCGGACCTACGGCCGGGACCGGGCGGCGATGGTGGCCAACGTGGTCCGCTTCCGCCCGAGGTCGGCGATCCGGGAGGCCGGCAAGGCCCTGGGCCTGCCGCCCCTGGTGGTGGACCGCATGGCCCGCCTGGCCTCCCACTGGGACCCCCCGGAGGACGACCTCTACCGGGCCGCGGGTCTGGACCCCCAGACCGGCATCGGCCGGGTGCTGCGGGACCGGGTCCAGGACCTCCTGGGCGTGCCCCGCCACCTCTCGATCCACCCCGGCGGTTTCCTGCTGGGCCACGACCCCGTCTGCGACCTGGTCCCGATCCAGCCCGCAGCGATGGAGGGTCGGACCGTGATCCAGTGGGACAAGGACGACGTGGAGGCCCTGGGGCTCTTCAAGGTGGACCTGCTGGGCCTCGGGGCCCTGACCCAGGTGGACCTCTGCCTGGACCTGGTCCGCCATCACCGGGGCCTGGACCTGGACCTCTCCCGGGTGCCCCCCGACGACCCGGCCACCTTCGAGATGCTCTGTCGGGGGGACACGGTGGGCGTCTTCCAGCTGGAGAGCCGGGCCCAGATGGCGACCCTGCCCCGCCTGCGCCCGAGGACCTGGTACGACCTGGTGATCGAGATCAGCATCGTCCGGCCGGGGCCCATCGCCGGCCAGATGTTCCATCCCTACCTGCGTCGGCGCCAGGGCCTGGAACCGGTGGAGTTTCCCCACCCCTCCCTGCGGCCGGTGCTGGAAAAGACGCTGGGGGTGCCCCTGTTCCAGGAGCAGGTGATGCGTCTGGCGGTGGTGGCCGCCGACTACACCCCCGGGGAGGCGGACCAGCTGCGCCGGGACATGGCGGCCTGGCGCCGCGGGGGCCGGATCGAGGCCCACCGGGATCGCCTGATCTCCCGGATGATCCAGAAGGGGATCGCCCCGGAGTTCGCCGAGCGGGTCTTCCAGCAGATCCGGGGCTTCGGGGAGTACGGCTTCCCGGAGTCCCATGCGGCCTCCTTCGCCCTGATCTGCCAGGCCACGGCCTGGCTGCGACGCCACTTCCTGCCGGAGTTCATCTGCGCGCTGCTGAACGCCCAGCCGATGGGCTTCTACTCCGTCGCCACCATTGTCCAGGACGCCCGCCGCCACGGCCTGGAGGTGCGGCCGGTGGACGTGCGCCACAGCGACTGGGACTGCACGCTGGAGGAGACGCCCGGGGGACCCCACCCCTTCGGGGTCCGGATGGGACTGCGGCTGGTCCAGGGCCTGGGGCCTGCCCACCGGAAGGCCCTGGAGGCCGCCCCGCCGCCCTACTCCTCGCTGGAGGACTTCGTGGACCGCACCGGCCTGCCGGCCGGGGCCCTGGAGGCCCTGGCCCGGGCCGGGGCCTTCGAGGGCTTCGGCCTCTCCCGCCGGGAGGCCCTCTGGGCCCTCCCCCCCCTGGTGGCCCGCCGGAACCAGTCCCTGCCGCTGGCCGGAGGCCGGGACACCGCACCGGAACTGCCTCCCCTGTCCACCTTCGAGACCCTGACCTGGGATCATCGACACGCCGGCCACAGCCCCCGGGGGCACCTGCTGGAGCCCCTGCGGCCCCTGCTCCGGTCCCGGGGCCTCCTGGCCGCCGCCGAGGTCCAGCGGCAGCCCGATGGCGCCGAGGTCCAGGCGGCAGGCCTCGTCATCTGCCGTCAGCGGCCCGTCAATGCAGGGGGCGTCGTCTTCCTGACCCTGGAGGACGAGACGGGCTTCCTGAACGTGGTGCTGTTCCGGGAGGTCCAACAGCGGCCCCTGTGGAAGACCGCGGCGCTGCTGGGCGTTTCCGGCCGTCTCCAGGTGCAGGACGGCGTGGCCCACCTGGTCGCCCGGGCCCTCTTCCCCGTGGACCTTCCCCTGCCGGCGCTGGTGGAGAGCCGGGATTGGCGCTGACCGGGCCTGCCAGGGCGGGGTCTCCTGGCGACCAGGTCGTCCGGGTCCGCCGGGGCCTCATCCGATTCAGGGCAGGCAGTCCTGGAGGCGGCTCCGGGGACCCAGCGTGCCGGTCGGCTGGGGCCGGTCCGCGAAGACGTCCGTCACCTGCATCCGCTTGCAGGAGGGGTCCTTTGTCACGTCGAATCCCCGCTCGGTGAGCGGGAACTCCTCGCCGTTCCAGCGCCCCTCGTCGGTGGGGATGCCCAGCGTGTACTTGTAGCGGATCTGGGTCCCGGGCATGAACCCGAAGATGCCGGTCCACAGATTGTCACCGGCGGTCACGTCCCCGCCCTTGCCGTCGTCCCGCAGCGCGATCTTGTTCGGCACCCAGTTGCCCAGCTTGTCCTGGTTGCCGGCAATGTAGGCGATGCCCCGGCCCCTGGGGGGCGGCGGATTCGGGATCGACCCGTAGGTGTCCAGGGGTTGCTGGGTCCCGGTGCAGTCCACCACGAAGGTGACATAGACCAGCGAGGTGACGTCCTCGAAGACCAGTCGCCCCCCGAAGTTCGGCGCCGGGTCGATGGCCCGGCTCCCGTCACCGGCCACCACCCGGAACTCCAGCGGGTCCCCCATCGAGAACTGGATCAGGGAGAAGGGGATCTTCACCTCCAGGAAGCGCCCGTTGCCCGTCGGGGCCCCCAGCATCACCTGTCCGGCGCCGATGGTCGTCCAGCCCCCGCCTTCCTTTGCCTGGGAGACGGTCACCTGGGCCGGGCGGGCCCCGAGGTTCACGAAGACCTCGAAGGCGGCCCCGCCGGTGACCATCTCCAGGTCGTTGCCCCACCGGTCCGTGGGATTGAAGGGGAGCCGTGTGAACTGGCCGGTCTGGGGGTCCACGATGTGCTTCTGGCTCAGGTAGATGGCCACCCCGTATCCCGTCCCCGCCCGGGTCCAGTCCTCGTTGGCGACGACCCCCACGTAGAAGGCGTCGGCGGTGTATCCATACTTGACCGAGGCGATGTCGTCGTCGGGGTTCGCGGCGGCCCCCGAGTCATTGTCGAAGAAGAGCCCCCCTCGGCCCATTCATCGGCCGGATTCTCCTTGCCGTCGAGGGTCGGCGCGGCGGGGAAGGGGCCCGAGGGGGCCTTGGCCTTGGCCTGGACGATCGGGGCGAAGTCCGGCACGGGCACCGTGGGGCTGCCTGCCAGTTGGAGCGCCGTGTTCAGGTGCTGGTACATCCCGTTCAGGTGGGACCGGAAGGCCATGTCGAAGGGGCTGTCGTCGTTGGCCGGGCTGGTCATGTCGTCGCCGTACCACCAGAACCAGTCGGACCCCTCGGCGGCGTAGATCTCCTCCCAGGCCATGAAGGTGCTGTATCCCCGGGCATCGACCGCGGGGTCGGGACGGGGGGCCGCCGGGTTGGGCCGGGGCAGGCCGCTGTCCTCCAGGGCCTTTCGGGCCTGCAGCAGGTAGCCCCAGGCGGTGTTCTCCTCGGGCTCGCCGACCCAGATGGCGAAGGTGCCCCCGATCCAGGACCCGGGCCACAGGGGCTCCAGTTCGGTCAGGTCGTGGACCGGGTGGGCCGGGACGTTGCGCGCCGGGTTCCCCAGCAGGTACTCCGACACCGTGACCGGGATCACCTCACCGGCCAGGAAGCCATCCTGGAGGGCCTGGTAGAGGGCCCGGTGGAACCCCTTGCCATCGTGCTCCTTCGAGTAGTTCTCCCAGGCGTTCTCCCCGTCCAGGATGATCGTCAGCAGGCGGTCGCTGCCCCCGAACTTCGGGGCCATCGCGGCCACCTGGGCCATGAAGTCCGCTGTCGCCTCCCGGCCGGTCTGGCCCTGATAGGCGAAGCCCATCCGGTCCGAGGCGTCGGTCAGCCGGAAGACGATGGCCATCTCGTCCGAGGTATCGCCGCCGTCGCCCCGGACGGTGTCCACGTCCAGCCGGTAGGGCTGGCAGGGGGCGCAGAAGGGCTCCGACTGGCCCATGTCCTTGAGGCTTGCCGACAGGACCGCCTGGTCCGTCGCGATCCACCGGATCCCGTTCTTCTGGAAGGCCTCGACCACCGACTCGGCGACGCTTCCCTCCCCGGGCCACATCCCGGAGGGAGGCTTGCCGAAGAGGTCCTGATAGAAGGCCACGGCCTTCGCCACCTGGGCCCGGGCGTCCTCCGGGTAGGAGAAGCGGACCGGCCGGGCATCGAAGGGCTGGCCCTTGGCCATGTTCTCGGTGTCGGCGATCAACGGGAGGATCGGGTGGTAGAAGGGCGTCGTGGCGATCTCGATCTGCCCGGTCCGGGCATCGGGGTCATAGCGCAGGGCCCGGTGGATCCCCACCACGTTGGCCATCACCTTGTAGTTCTCCACGACCAGGCGATTGGCCAGGTCCTCGGCGGCCACCGGATCCTGGAACTCGAAGGGGCAGTTGGACTCGCAGCCAGTCCGGGCGTCGCCGGACAGGGAGGCGCAGCCGGACATGCACGACGGGGCCTTTCGGAGGCCCCCCACGGCCAGCCGAAAATGTCCCGTCGCGTCCCGGGTCACCACGTCCGAGAGGTCCACCGTGGTCTCGTCGGGCATCGAGACCGGCCCGTTCAGGAAGTCCGGATCGAACCAGGCGATCTCGAAGAAGATCTTGAGGGCCAGGAGGTCGTCCCGGGTATAGGACGTCGGGGCGCGGTTCCGGAGATCGACGTATTCGGGGAAGAACTGCATCAACTGGGGCGCCGTCGAGAGGCACGTCCAGGGGCTGTTGTAGAAGAGTTCCTTCTGGCGGTCCGTGGGCCTGGGGGCCAGGTTTCCCTCAGGGTCCGGCGTGTCGTCCAGCAGCAGGTCGATCCAGGGATCGGTGCGACCCCGGTACTTCGCCAGGAAGGCCTCCTCCCGGACCCGGTTGGCCTGCAGGTCCACCAGCGGGACGCCCTGGTCGTCCGTGTCCCCGAGGCGCTCCACGTAGTATTCCAGCAACTGGACCAGCATCACGGCGGTCAGGTTGATCGTCAGATGCACGTCCGGATAGTCCCGGAGGATCGCCGCCATGTCGTAGTAGTCCTTGGTGGCGTGCTTCCGGACCCAGGGTCCCGTCAGCTGGGTCCCGGAGGCATCGGCGTAGAAGGGCTGGTGCTGGTGCCAGACGATGGCCACGTAGGCGCTCCGGCGCACCAGGGCCTTCCGGTAGGCAGAATCGACGGCATTGCCCGCCAGGTCCGTGACGTCCTGGACCTGGACCTGGTAGCTCAGGGAGGGGTTGATCGTCCGGGCGGGGTCCAGGGTCAGGGTGACGAAGAGGTCATGGTGCAAGGAGGCCGACTGCAGGGCCGGGATCGGCGTACCGCCCTCGATCAGGGTGTAGTGGCCGACCGCCTCGGCGGGTCCTTGGGCCATCGGCTCGCTGAACCGCACCGTGATGGTGCGCCCGTCGGTGCTGAAGGCCGACACCAGCCGGGGAGGCGTGGTGTCGGGCACGTCCGGCGCCGTGTCCGTCGGCAGGTCGGTTCCCGGGTCCACCGGCGAGGGCCCGTCGGTGGGCGGCGGCGCGTCGCGACCCGGGTCGGGAATCGGGCCGTCCGGTCCCGGGTCCGGGATCGGAACGTCGGGGCCCCCGGCGAAGTCCCGCTCGATGCCGTCGGCGCCTTCCAGGGTCTCGGGACGATAGGGTTCCCAGGTGCCGGGGCAACCGGCCAGGGAACCCACCAGCAGCCACCAGATCCAGCGAGGCCGTCGATTCATGTCTGGTCGTGTCAAGGGTCTCCCCTACGGTTGCCCACAGTTTCCCGAAGCCCGCCGGCCCCGTCAACCTGCTCCAGGGTCCTGGAGACGGCTCGAAGGGCGGGGATCTGCCTGCGCGATCCGAGGGTCTCCCGAGTGCAGGCGGGGCGTGCGTCGGGAGTTCCTCCCCGGGGCCCGGTGCCGCGGATGTTCCCGGGACCTCAATGGGAATCCTGCCGCAAGGTCGCTTGTCAAAGCACGGGACGCGTGACTAGAATCGACCGCAAGTGCCGTCGGTGGACTGAAAGGGGGAACCGTCATGCTGGATCAGGCCCTGGCAAGCCGGTACGACTTCGAGACCCAGACCCAGGAGGACAAGTATGGACGTCACCTGACGGGTCGTCGCAAGGAGGACGGACTCCCGGTGACGATGACGGTGCTGGACCCTGGCCTCAAGATCCAGGCGGCGGACCTCCATGCGGTTGCCGTGGCCTCCCGGAGACTCGCAGACGGCCGGCACCCGATCCCGCTGCTGACGATCGAGGTGGGGCGCACGGAAGGGGGGAATCTCTACCTGGTCTGCGAGGCGCCTCCGGTGGACTCCCTGCGGTCCCTGATCCGGACCCGGGGGCCCCTGAGTCCCGCCGAGGCCCTGACGGTGGCCTGGCGCGTGGCGCTGGCCCTCCGGGACGCCTCTGCCCTGGGTGTCCGACACCTGGACCTGTCCTCGGGTACTGTCTTCGTGTCCCTGTCCCCGGTCCCGGAGGTCCGGGTCGCCCGGTTCGGCTGGTCGAACCTGCTGCCGGGCTACAATCCCGTCCGGAAGAACGAGCCGTTCCACGGGCTGCCCGAGTACCTGGCTCCGGAGGTCTGCGCGGGTCGGGCCGGCGACGAGGTCTCGGACCTCTACGGTCTGGGCGTCCTGCTCTACGAGATGGTGGCGGGAAAGCCTCCCTTCCTGTCGGCCTCTCCCTCGACCACCATCAAGCGCCAGGTCTACGAGCGCCCGCTCCCCCTGCACCTGGTCCGTCCGGGCATGGGGCAGATGGATCCCTACGAGCGACTGGTGACGCTGCTGCTGGCCAAGGACCCGAAGACCCGGGCACAGAGCGCCCAGGCGGTGATGGACCAGATCCAGGCCCTCCAGGCCGAGGCCTATGCCCAGGTGGACCTGTCGGTTCCGCCCCTCCGGGAGGCCCCGGTGGCGATCCTCTCCTCGCTGGAGGGCGAGGTGGCCGCCGAGGCGGCGCCCGAGGCGACCCAGCCGGCCCAGAGCCGGGAGACGATGGTCTTCACGGGCCTGGCGGAGGCCATCGAGCAGGCCCGGACGATCTCCGCCTCGGCGGCGGCCCCGGTGGCCCCCGCCGAGGGTCGGCCCACCGAGGCCTTCGACCCGTCCTTCGTGGCCTCGGCCGTTCAGGCCGCCCAGCAGGCGGTGGCCGTCGCGCCGGAGGAGGAGGCCACCCGGGTGGTCGCCGTGCCCGAGGGGACCCCGGCGGCCGCGGCCGAGTCTTCGGCGGAGGCGGCGACCCAGGTGGTGCCGGTCCCGGGCGAGGCCCCGGCACCGGCCGCCGAGGCGTCCATCGCCGAGGACTGGTTCCAGCAGAAGGGCGCCGAGGCGGAGGGCCCCGTCGTGGTCCCGCCCTCGGATGCCGAGGCCACCAAGGAGTCCCGGATGTTCTGGGTGGTCGCCGCTGCGGTGGCGATCCTGCTGGTGCTGGCCGCGGTGGTCTGGTTCGAGAGCCGTACCACCGAGAATCCCGAGGAGGTCCCGGCCACGGAAGAGGTGGCTCCGGCCCCGGCGGTGACGCCGCCCCCCCCGCGGCCGGCCCCGCCCCGGGTCGAAACCCCGGCCCCTGCGCCCGAGAAGCCTGCCCCGGCCCCCGCGGCCCCCGCTCCCGAGCGGCCCGCTCCGGCCCCGGCGGCGGCCCCGGCTCCGGAGAAACCGGTCCCGACGCGTCCCGCGACCTCGGCTCCCGAGGCTCCCAGGCCCGCACCTGTCCCTGAGAAGCCTGCCCCGGCGGCGACCCCGGCTCCGGCGCAGCCGGCCCCGGATGCCGCTCCGGCCCGGAGCCCGGCCCCGAAGCCTGCGCCCAAGGCGACCCCCGGGCCCCGGACGTCGGCGCCAGCCGCCGCGGCCCCGTCGATCTCTCCCGAGGAGCGGGAGGCCCGGGCGAAGGCCCTGGTCCTCAGTGGCCAGCAGGCCATGAAGGATGGGAACTACGGCGAGGCCATCCGCCGGTTCGAGGAGGCCTTGAAGGTCGATCCGAACAACGCTCTGGCCCCCAAGTTGCTGGACCGGGCCCGGGCGAAGGCCGCCGAGGGGAATCCCTGATCAAGGCCACAAGGTCAGAAGACCCAGTGGCCGCCCCCCATGCGCAGGACGCTCTTTCTCGTCGACAGGTCGCAGAGGCGCTTCCACGTGTCGTCGTCGATGCGGCGGGTCGTGGGGTCGTAGGCCAGGTCCCCGTGGCATCCGATGGCGCCGATCTCTCCGCACTTCGCGAAGGCCCCCGACACACCGCAGTCCAGCGAGGGGTCGATGGCCTGCACCTCTGCCACCGCCGCCTCGTCGCCTCTTGCCAGGCAGATCTCGTAGAACTCGTAGCCAGGGGCGTTGTCCTGGGAGAAGCCGATCCTGGCCTCGTCGCACTCCAGGGCCTCCGGTGGCGCCACCCGGATCAGGGCCCGGATCCACTCGGTGGGGTAGTCCGCGCAGGGGTAGGTGGACAGGTCGATGCGATAGGCATCCAGGACCCGGTAGAAGATGGCCCCGTTGCTGGGGTTGAAGCCCTGCTCACCGCGCCTGAAGGTCACCGGGGTCTCGCTGCTGGCCACGCCGCCGAAGGCCAGCAGTTCCACCGGCGGAAGGAACCGCATCCCACAGGTGTCCTCCACGGCGGGACACCCGTCCGCCAGGGCCCGGACGGTGGGGCAGAGGCGGGTCGTCGGGGAACCTCCACAGTCGAACCAGGACTCCTGTTCATTGAGGTCCGCCGCGTCATGCCAGAGGAACCGTGGCACCCCATCGGCATCCCAGAGGACCAGCACGAGGTCGCGCCACCACGGGACCTGCTGTTTCGCCCAGAGGTGGACCCGGTCTCCCGCCTGGAAGGGGGGCGACTGGTCCAGGGGCAGGTCCGTCTCCACGGTCACCGGGAACCCCTCGTCCATCCGGAAGGTCCACCGGTGGCCCGAGGACGTCTCCTCCACGAATTCCAGCCGCGCGTCCCCGTCCAGCACGCCCTGGCCCCATGGCGGCATCGGGCTGCCCTCCGTGGGGAACCCCGCCACTTCGAGGGTCGCGAAGGTGGCCGGCGGTGCCTGGCAGGTGGTCTGGGCGTCGGTCGGTCCCTCCTGGTCAGGGGCGTCCCCCAGCGGGTCCGGACCCGGGTCCGGGGGATTCGGGTCCGTCCAGGGCAGGTCCGTGGGTCCATCGGGAGGCACCGCGTCGGGGCCCGACAGGTCCCGCAGGACTCCGGGGTCCTCCGGGAGGGGAGTGTCCCGATTCCCCGGGTCCGGCACCGGTGCCTCGGGCCCGGCGTCCAGGCCTGACAGGTCGGTGCCCTGTCCGGGGTCCAGGAGGCAGCCGGCCGGCGGGGCCGCGAGCAGCAGGGCGCACATCCAGAGATGGACGGGGCGGGTCATGGCAGGTCTCCTGCGATCGGGACAACAGACAGGATAGCGGATTCGGTGCGGGCGGACGCGGGCATCGTCGGGGCGGCCTCGGGCCTTTTCCGACAGGAAGATCCGGAGTAGAATCCGCGCGCGCGAAGGCGTTCCGGAGCCGCCCGGACAGGGGCCTCCCGCCATCGCGCACGCATGCGGGAGGTGGTCCGAATGTCCGATTCTGTGGGCCTGCACCTGACCCCGGTGAACATCGAAGACGAGATGCGCCTGTCCTACGTGGACTACGCGATGAGCGTCATCATCGGTCGCGCCCTGCCCGACGTCCGGGACGGGATGAAGCCGGTGCACCGGCGCGTGCTCTTCACGATGCACGAGAGCCGGAACTTCCACAACACGCCCTACAAGAAGTCCGCCCGCATCGTCGGCGACGTGATGGGCAAGTACCACCCCCACGGCGATGCGGCGATCTACGACACGATGGTCCGGATGGCCCAGGACTTCAGCCTGCGCTATCTGCTCGTGGACGGCCAGGGCAACTTCGGGTCGGTGGACGGGGATGCCCCGGCGGCCATGCGCTACACCGAGGTGCGCATGACCCGGCTGGCCGAGGAGATGCTGGCCGACATCGAGAAGGAGACCGTGGACATGGTGCCCAACTACGACGGGTCCCTCGAGGAACCGTCGGTGTTGCCGGCCCGGGTCCCGAACCTGCTGATCAACGGGTCCTCGGGGATCGCCGTGGGCATGTCCACCAACATCCCCCCCCACAACCTGGGCGAGGTGATCGGGGCCCTGGTGGCGATGATCCGGGACCCGGCCATCTCCATCGAGGAACTGGTCCGGCTGCTCCCGGCGCCCGACTTCCCCACGGGGGGGAAGATCCTGGGGCTCCGGGGGGCCCGGGAGGCCTACGAGACCGGTCGCGGGGTGGTGAAGATCCAGGCCCGGAGCCACGTCGAGGGGGACAAGAAGGGCGAGCGCACGGCCATCGTCGTCACCGAGATCCCCTACCTCGTCAACAAGGCGCGGTTGCTGGAGCGGATCGCCGAGCTGGTGAAGGAGAAGCGCATCGAGGGCATCCACGACCTCCGGGACGAGTCGGACCGGGATGGGATGCGCATCGTGATCGAACTGAAGCGCGACGCCGATCCCCAGGTCGTGCTGAACCAGTTGCACGCCCTGACCCCGATGCAGTCGACCTTCAACGTGATCCTGCTGGCGATTCACCACGGCCAGCCTCGCCTGATGACCCTGAAGGACGTCCTCCAGGCCTTCGTGGACCACCGGAAGGACGTGGTGACCCGGCGCTGTCGCTTCGAACTCCGGAAGGCCCGGGAACGGGAGCACATCCTGCTGGGCTACCAGATCGCCCTGGACCACCTCGACGAGGTGATCGCCCTGATCCGGGCCTCCCGGAACCCCGAGGAGGCCCGGACCGGCCTGATGCAGACCTTCGGGCTCACGGAGATCCAGGCCCGGGCCATCCTGGAACTGCGCCTGGAGCGCCTGACCCGGATGGAGCGGGACAAGATCCTGCTGGAACTGGAGGAGATCCGGAAGAACATCGCCCGCCTGGAGGAGATCCTGGGGTCCGAGGCCCTGCTGCTGGACGTCGTGGCGGAGGAACTGGAGGAGATCCGGGACCGCTACGGCGACCCGAGGCGATCGGAGATCGTCGAGGACGTCGGCGACCTGGACCTGGAGGACCTGATCCCCGAGGAGGAGATGGTCGTCACGGTGTCGGCCCAGGGGTTCGTGAAGCGCACCCCCGTGGCCCAGTACCGCAGCCAGAGGCGCGGGGGCAAGGGCAAGGCGGGGATGGCGACCCGGGAGGAGGACTGGGTCGTCAACATGTTCGTCGCCAGCACCCACGCCCATGTCCTCTTCTTCACGGACAAGGGGCGGGTCTTCCGCCTGCGGGTCTTCGACATCCCGCCGGGGTCCCGGACCTCGAAGGGGCGGGCGATGGTGAACCTGCTGAACCTCGCCGGGGACGAGCGGGTCGCCGCGATCCTGCCGGTGCCGGACCCCGACGCCCCCGAGTCCCTGGTCTTCGGGACCCGGAAGGGGATCGTGAAGCGGACCGAACTGAGCCAGTTCAAGAACATCCGGAGCAACGGGATCATCGCCATCCGCCTGGACCCCGACGACGACCTGATCGCGGTGCGCCGCGCCGTCGAGGGCCAGCACGTGCTGCTCTTCACCCGGCGGGGCAAGTCGATCCGGTTCAGCCTCGAGGACCTGCGGCCCATCGGGCGGGACACCCGGGGAGTCCGGGGGGTCACCCTGGCCCGGGGCGACCAGATGGTCGGCATGGAGGTGCTGCACCCCGACTGCGACCTCCTGGCGGTGACCGAGAAGGGCTACGGCAAGCGGACTCCCTCGGAGGAGTACCGGGTGCAGCGTCGGGGCGGCAGCGGGATCCTGGCGATGCGGGTGAACCCCAAGGTCGGGTCCGTCGTGGCATTGCTGGAGGTCCGGGAGGACGACGAGTTGATGCTGACCTCCTCGGTGGGGCAGGTGATCCGAGTCCGGGTGAAGGACATCTCCCGCATCGGTCGGGTGACCCAGGGCGTCCGGGTCATGAACGTGGCCTCCGACGAGCGCGTCGTCGCGGTGGACGTCCTGGCCGAGAAGGAGGAGGAGCCCGAGATGCCCCTGGAGGACGACGGCGGATCGGTGCTGCCGGAAGAGGACCTCTAGGATCCTGCCGGATTCCGGTCCCCGTCGTGGGACCACTCGGGACCCAGTTCCCGCCACAGTGCCACGAAGGCCTCCTGGGTCACCAGCGACGGGCGGATGCCCGGGTCGATGGGGACGGCCGCCAGGGCCTTCAGGACCCGATCCCGGGGCAGGCGGGTCCCGGCCATCAGGCTGTTGACCACCGTCTTCCGGGGTTGGGCGAAGAGGGCCTGGGCCAGGGCATCGAAGGAGGGATGGCCGGCGGCCTCGGCCGCCACGGGGTCCGCCGCACTGGGGTTCATGTCCACCACGGCCGACCAGATCGCCGGCGGGGGAACGAAGTGATCCGGGGGGACCCGGAACCGCAGGGACACCCCCGTTCGGGCCTGCACCCGCAAGGACAGCGCTCCCCGGGCCCGATGGCCCGGGGTCGCCACGATCCGTTCCGCGACCTCCTGCTGGAGCATCACCACCACCCGGGCCAGACGGTCCCGGAACCTCAGGAGGTTCAGCACGATCGCCGTCCCGACGTTGTAGGGCAGGTTCCCCACCACCCGGATCCCCGGCGTGATCCACCGGGCCAGGGCGGGGTCCGTGGCATCACCGGCGATCACCTCCACCCGGGAATGGTCCCGGAAGCGCTCCCGGAGGTCCAGGACGAACCGGGTGTCCTTTTCCAGCAGCAGCAGCCGGTCGCACCGGGACACCAGGTGCCGGGTCAAGGCCCCGGGGCCGGGGCCGATCTCCAGCACCGTGTCTCCGGGACCCGGCCCCAGCGTCTCGATGATGCGATGGACGTCCCGTTCGTGGGTCAGGAAGTGCTGGCCCAGTTCCTTGCGGGCCGTGCGCCGATCCCGGGGAGGAGGGGGTTCCGGGTTCACTGGAACGCCTCGGAGTAGGCCACCCGCTCCTTCTCCGTGCAGACCCCGCCCTCGGGATCCCGGCCGTCGCATCCCATCCGGAACTGGAGCACCATCCGCTTCCAGGCGGGCAACGGCAGATACACCTCCAGGCCCTGGAGCACCCGGGCGCCTCCCGATGGGATTCGGAGGGCGCTGGGAACCCCCTGGCCCCCACAGAGGACGTCCTGGGCGGTGCCGGTGAAGGACCCGTCCTGGGGCCACGCCCCGTCCTTCTGGGTCTCCATCAGCAGGGTGTCGCAGGTCGGGATGAAGATGGCCTGCGATCCCTCGTTCCGAATGAACAGCACCGTGTTCGGGTCGTCCTTTCGCAGCACGTCGATCCGGACCCCCTCCTCGCCGGGGGGAGGAAAGGCCGCGCAGATGCCTCCATGCATTCCTGCGGCCCGGCAACGACGGCCTGGGGGACAGGGGGCCGCGCCGGGGCATGCCGGTGCCTCCTCCCCGCACCAGGACTCGCCGTCCTGCCAGCACTCCCCCTCCCGCAGCCCGGCCCCCGGAGAGCAGTAGCCCGTCCCCCCCGAGGCCACTGCGATGCAGACCGGGCCCTCGGAACCGCCGCTGCAGTCGGCGTTCCCGGTGCAGCCGGGGGCAGGGCCGGAACGGCAGGTCCCGGGCCGGTCGGCGCAGGCGGGGTCTCCGAGGGCGCAGAGGATCGCCCCCTCGCACCACTCGGTCTCCGGGCAGTCCTCATCCTCCAGGCAGGCCGGTGGCCCCGGCCGGGGGAGGCACAGTCCCGGATGGTCCACGCAGGTGGTCCAGCGGGTCACTGGACAGCGAATCTCGCCGATGCAGCCCATCGTGGTCGGACAGTCCAGGTCGCTCCAGCATGCCCCGCTCACCGGGGGCAGGGCGCGGCAGACTCCCAGGTCCGGGACCCCGGCCGGCAGGCAGCCGGTGCCCGCGGGGCAGCGCTGCGTGGCGGAGCAGAGGGTCGCCGTGGGTGCCCAGAGGCAGACCCCCGGGACTCCGGGGCCCTTCCCGCCGATGTCCGGGCAGCCGCCCGGGCAGGACTCCGTCAGACAGGAGGCCGGCCCGGAGCACGAGGACCCTGGGGGGCAGTCTCCGGGGACCAGGCACTGCCAGGGGCGGATTCCTCCTGGGCACGCTTCGACCTCCCCGGTCTCCCGGGACTCCGCCGGCGCGACGTCCTCGGGCCCCTCGGCCTCCAGGAGGTCCTTCGGGGCATCCGTCGCCTCCTCCGGGGTCCCGGGGTCCCATCCCAGGTCCGTTGTCGGGGCCACGCTGCATCCCGCCGTCAGCACGATCCATCCCAGGGCCCACGTCCTCATCGGGTGCCTCCACCGGCGCGGGTATAGGGCTCCATCTCCAGGCCCCGGGGGGCCTGGGCCCCTGCCAGGTCCCCGAACAGATACCGGGTTCCCAGGCCGGCGATCATCGCCGCGTTGTCCGTGCAGAGGGAGAGGGGCAGCAGGTGAATGCGTCGCCCCTCCCGTTCCAGGGCCTCGGCCATCCGCTCCCGGAGTCGCCGGTTGGCCGAGACGCCCCCGGCCAGCACCACCTCCTGCACCCCGGTCTCCTGGGCGGCCCGGCAGGTCTTGGTGACCAGCACGTCCACGACCGCCTCCTGGAACGCCGCGGCGATCTCCCCCGTCTCCTGGGGGTCCGGGGGATGCCGGAGCATCTCCAGGTGTCGTCGCAGGGCCGTCTTGAGCCCCGAGAAGGACATCTCCAGGCCCTCCTTCAGGAAGGGCCGGGGCAGGGTCACCGCGTCCGTCCGGTGTCCCTCGGCGGCCCGCTCGATGGAGACGCCCCCGGGATAGGGGAGTCCCAGCATCGCGGCCGCCTTGTCAAAAGCCTCGCCGGCGGCGTCGTCCCGGGTCTTTCCCAGTCGTTCGAGCCGGCCGGGGGCCGCGACCCGGTAGAGGCTCGTATGGCCCCCGGAGACCGCCAGTGCCAGATGGGGGAACGCCGGCGGTTCCCGGTCCGGCACCAGGAAGGAGGCCATCACGTGGGCCTCCAGGTGATCGATCCCGACCAGTGGCTTCCCGGTGGCCAGGGCCAGTCCCTTCGCGAACTGGATGCCCACCAGCAGCGACCCGATCAGGCCCGGGCCCAGGGTCACGGCGATCCCGTCCACCTGGTCCAGCGGCGTGCCGGCCTCCCGGAGGGCCCGGTCCACCACCGGGACGATCTGTCGCAGGTGGTCTCGGGAGGCCACCTCCGGCACCACTCCCCGGAAGGGGGCGTGGATGGCCACCTGGGAGTGGATCACGTTGCTTCGGACCCGGCGGCCGTCCTCGACCACCGCCGCCGCCGTCTCGTCACAGGAGGTCTCGATTCCCAGGACCCTCATGGAGCCGAGGGTACCCCGAAATCCTCCCGGGGGGCCAGCCCCAGCGTGGCCCGGGCCGACGGGTCGCGGAGGACCTCCCGGGTTGCCTCGTATCCCGCCTCGATGGCCTCCTGGCCCCGGCTGAAATCGAGGAATGGGATCTGGCCGACCCGGGGGCGGACCAGCACCTCCGGGCGATCCAGTCGCACCCGGAGGTTCCCGATGGCCACCTCCCCGATGGCGATGCCCATCCAGAGCGTGTCCCGCAGCCCCGGTCGGCGAAGCGGGGGCGTGTCCCCGCCTGGGGACCGGGTCGAGGGGAGCCACCGGCGCATCCACTCGGGCCAGAGGGCCTTCCGGTCCGGTTCCCCGTCGGTGGCCCCCCCGTCGGTCAGGGGATCCCCTTCTGCGTCCCGGGAATCCTCCCGGCGTTGCCAGGGACCGTCCTGGACCACGAAATGGTTGATGTCCACCGCGAGGACCACCTCGGCCCCCATTTCCCGGGCCAGGGACACCGGGATCGGGTTCACGAGCCCGCCGTCCACCAGAAGTCTCCCGTCCCGCTCCACGGGGCTGAAGAGCCCCGGAACCGCCGTGCTCGCCAGGATGCCCGACAGGAGGTCGCCCTCCCGGATCAGCACCTCCTCTCCCTGCAGGAGGTCGGTGGCGTTCATCGCCAGGGGTCGCGGCAGGTCCTCGAAGCGCTCGGCCGTCACGAACTGCCGGATCAGGGGTTCCAGGCTCCTCCCGTCGATCAGGCCCGCCCGGGAGAGGTGCACCCGGAGGAAGGGCAGCAGGTGTCGGAGGTTCAGGTCCAGCACCTCCCGGGTCAGTCGATCCAGGCTTCCGCTGATCCACGCCGCGGCGATGAAGGACCCGATGCTGGTCCCCGCGACGCACCAGGGCTCCACGCCCTCCTCCTGGAGGGCCCGAACGACCCCCAGGTGGGCCCACCCCCGGGCGGCCCCGCCCCCCAGGGCCACGCCGATTCGCGGTCTCTGGTCAGAATTCGGTCTCATGCCGACCTCCCGGACAGACCGCCCTCAAGATAACGCGGTAACGCGACGCGTCAAGGCCCTTCCGGCATCCAGTCCCCCACCTGGCTGGACGCGGCGGTGAATCGGGGCCTGTCCAGGGGCATCGACACCCGGTAGAATGAAGTCCCCTGTCTGGAGGACCCCCATGGAGCGCTACCGGCTGTTCATCGACGGGCAGTTCTGCGACGCCAGCGACGGCGCGGTCCGGGAGACCTTCAACCCGGCCACCGAGGAGCCCATCGCCGAGGTCCCGGTCGCCACGGTGGAGGATGCCCGCCGGGCCATCGCCGCGGCCCGGAAGGCCTTCGACGAAGGACCCTGGCCGTCGATGTCCCCGAAGGACCGTGCCGCCGCCCTCATGCGGGTGGTCGAGGGGCTGATGGCCCGGCAGGCGGAACTGGCGGACCTGGAGTCCCGGGACTCGGGGGCCACGATCCGAAAGACCACCCTGATGGACATCCCGCTGGGCATCGAGCACTTCCGGCTGCTCGTGGACCTGGGGGCCCGGCTTCCCACCTACGAGCCCCTTCCCTGGATCGACTTTCCCTACGTCTCGTGGAACTTCGTGAACCGGGAGCCCATCGGGGTCTGCGCCGGGATCATCCCCTGGAACTTCCCCTTCCTGATGGCCGTCTGGAAGACGGCCCCGGCCCTGATCATGGGCAACACCGCGGTGCTCAAACCCGCCACGGACACCCCCCTCTCGGCCCTGGAGATGGCGAAGGTGATTGCCGAGGCGGACCTGCCGCCGGGAGTCTTCAACCTCCTGACCGGGTCCGGGGGCGTCATCGGGCCCGAACTCTGCACGAACCCGATGGTGGACAAGGTCGCCCTGACCGGCAGCACCGAGACGGGCCGTCAGGTGATGCGGATGGCCGCCGACACGGTGAAGAAGGTCACCCTGGAACTCGGCGGGAAGTCCCCCACGCTGGTCCTGGAGGACGCGGATCTGGACCTGGCGGTGGACGGGGCCCTCTTCGGGACCTTCTTCCATGCCGGGCAGGTCTGCGAGTCGGGCACCCGGTGCTTCGTCCCCGCGGCCATCTACGACACCTTCGTGGCCCGGATGCTGGAACGCATCGGCCATATCCGGGTCGGGGATCCCCAGGACTTCGACACGACCATGGGACCGGTCGTCTCCCGGGCCCAGTGGAACACCGTGATGGGCTACATCGAGGCCGGTCGCCAGGAGGGGGCCCGGATGCTCTGCGGCGGGCGAAGGCCTCCCCACCTGGATCGGGGCCATTTCGTGGAGCCGACGGTCTTCGACCAGGTGGACAACCGGATGCGCATCGCCCAGGAGGAGATCTTCGGGCCGGTCCTCTCGGTGATTCGCTACGAGGACGTGGACGACGCCATCCGGATGGCCAACGACAGCATCTACGGCCTGGGAGGGGCCGTCTTCAGCCGGGACGTGCCCCGGGCCATCGACATCGCGAAGCGCATCCGGACCGGGACCGTCTGGATCAACGACTACCACCTGCTCAACGCCCTGGCGCCCTTCGGGGGATACAAGCAGTCGGGGGTGGGGCGGGAACTGGGGCCCCACGGCCTGCTGGAGTACACCCAGGTCAAGCACATCCACGTGGACCTGACCGCGGACCGCAGCAAGCGCTTCTGGTACGACTACATCTTCAACGACTGACCGGCACGCCGGGAGGTGGCAGGCAGGGCAGGCACGCCGGTGGGATCATGGGTTCAGGGGACCGCGGGCACCGCGCAGGTCTTCTGGGCCCCGACCACCACCCGGCAGTCGCCGTATTCCGGGGGGCACTGGCCCGCATCGCTGCACAGTTGCCCGCAGAACGAGACGATGTCGTTGCCCGCCGACGGGGAGGTCCGGAGGCACAGGTAGTCGGGACCCTCGAGCGTGCAGGCGGCGAAGGGCCCCGAGGCGCAGTCCTTGCTGCAGATTCGGAACTGCCCCCCGGTCACGGTCGGGGCCGCGATGCATCGCAGGAACTGGCACTCGGCGTCCTGCTGGCACGGCTCGCCGTGGCCCTTCCCCGACGGGTTCGGGACCACGTAGGCCCCCGGGTCCTCCCCCTCGGCCTCGTCCGACGTGGTCGCGATGTCCCCGACATCGGGCCGGGAGGTCCCCGGGTCGCCCGGGTCGCCCGGGTCTCCCGACGAGGAATCGCATCCCCCGAGGGTCAGCATCAACCCGATCACGACCTCGAACCGCGGAACCGACCTTTTCATCCCCCACCTCCGGGACCGAGGAGGAACCATCCGGCGGCCGCGAGGGCGCCCAGCAGGAGCAGTCCGCCGATTCCCACCCACAGCCACGGACCGCGCTGCCGCGCC
Source organism: Deltaproteobacteria bacterium (assembly GCA_029547805.1). GTDB lineage: Bacteria > Myxococcota_A > UBA9042 > DTJE01 > DTJE01 > JAGOKF01. The sequence continues at coordinate 44,656 of JAKPOP010000014.1, read as the reverse complement.
CGGGGCTGCAGCGCCGTCATCGCCATCGTCTCCCGGCCCTCCAGCATCTCCACCAGGGGGGTTCCCTGGGTCCGGGGAAGGGCCGATCCGTCGCCGATCCGGGTCGCCTGTCCCCGGAGGTCCTCCGAGGAGAGGTGCCCCCCCCCGAGCCGGTTCAGGGTCTCCAGCCGGATGGGGGTGCTGCCCTCGATGGGCAGCGGCTGGCCCGCATAGCGCATCATCGACAGGCTCAGGATCTCGTCGGAGATCAGCAGGCTGATCCGCTCCTGGTTGAGCCCCTCGGCCTCCACGGCCTGGGCCTCGAAGATGCTCCGCAGGAACTCGGTCAGGTCGTAGGAGGTGACCTTGAGACCCTCCTGGAAGAGGAAGGCCATCAGCGAATCGCCCATCTCCCGGGCGCTGTGGTAGCGCTTCCGGGGGTCCCGGGCCAGGCTCTTGAGCACCAGCCGTTCCAGTTCCTCCGGGACGTCGGGGTTCAGAAGGGTCAGGGAGGGGACCTCGGCCTTCTGGACCAGGTCCACGGTCTCCATCTCGGTCTTGCCCAGGAAGAGACGCCGGTTCGCCAGCAGTTCCCACAGCACCACCCCGGCGCTGAAGAGGTCGGCCCGGTGGTCCACGGCCCGGCCATCGATGGCCTCCGGGGACAGGTAGCTGAACTTCCCCTTCACGATCCCCGGGTCCGTGAGTTCCGCCTGGGTGATGGCCTTCGCCAGACCGAAGTCCGTCACCTTCACCTCGCCGGCCCGGGAGATCAGCACGTTGGGCGGTGACACGTCCCGGTGGACGATCCCGAGGGGGTTGCCGTTGGCGTCCCGGCGCTCGTGGGCGTGAGCGAGGCCCTTGAGCATCTCGGTGACCACGAAGAGGGCGATGGGAACCGGGAAGCGCTGGCCCACCTCCGAGAGGCGCTGGAAGACCCGGCGCAGGTTGAAGCCCTCGATCAGTTCCATCACGATGAAGTAGGTGCCCTGGGCCCGGCCGACGTCGAAGACCTGCACGATGTTCGCGTGGTTCAGGTGCATGGCCAGCCGGGCCTCGTCCAGGAACATGTTGACGAACTTCGGCTGGTTGCAGAGGGAGGGGAGGATGCGCTTGATGGCCACCGGCTTTTCGAAGCCGTCCAGGGTGATGGCGACGGCCTTGTAGATCTCGGCCATGCCCCCCGAGTCGATCTTCTCGATGATCCGGTAGCGCTGCCTTTCGCCCATCGGGTCGCCTCCTTCCGGCCGATCCTAGCAGGTCGCTCGGTGGATCGGAACCCGCGGCCACGGGTCCAGCCTCCCCTGGACGCGGGAATGGGCGTCGCTCTCTCTCCGGCGCCATGTCACGGGTCGCCGCAGGAGGGACTCGGGAGCGGGGGCGGGGATGACGGGGGGTCCTGGAGGCGCCACCCGGATTTGAACCGGGGATGGAGGTTTTGCAGACCTCTGCCTTACCGCTTGGCTATGGCGCCAGGGGCGACGAAACGCAGGGCATTTGTACCGGACGGAGAGGGGTCTTGTCAACCGGTTCAGCAGTCCAGGTGCAGTTCCACCTCGTAGGGGTGGGGCCGCTGCCGCATGGCCCGGCACTCCCGTTCCCGCAGGATCCGCACCCAGTCGGTGATCAACGGCTCGGTGAAGACCCCCGGTTCCGTCAGGAACCCGTGGTCGGCCTCCAGGGCCTCCAGGACCGCCTCCAGGGACCCCGGCAGGGACCGGATCAGGCGACGACGTTCGGCCTCCGGCATTGCGAAGACGTCCTCGTCGAAGGGGCCGAAGCCCAGCGTCGAGGGGTCCAGTTCCCGGCGCATGCCGTCCAGTCCGGCGAGAATCTGGGCCGCCATCGCCAGGTAGGGGTTGCAGGTGGCATCGGGCGTCCGGAACTCGATCCGGCGGTCCTGGGGCCTCCGGGTGTACTTGGGGATGCGGATCGCGGCGCTCCGGTTGCCCAGGCTGAAGAAGGCGTTGATCGGCGCCTCGAAGCCCGGAACCAGCCGGCGGAAGGAGTTCGTCGAGGGATTGGTCCAGGCCATCACTGCAGGGCCGTGTTCCAGCAGGCCAGCGATGTAGGCCAGGGCCGTCCGGGAGAGGCCGCCATACCCGGCGGGGTCGTCGAAGAGGGGGCGTCCCTCCAGGAACAGGTGCTGGTGGAAGTGCATCCCGCTGCCCGCCTCCCCGAAGAAGGGCTTGGGCATGAAGGTCGCCACCAGGTCATGGCGCCGGGCCACCATCTTGACGAAGTACTTGACCATCAGGGCCACGTCGCCCATCCGCAGCGGCGTCCCCAGGTGGACCTCGATCTCCTGCTGTCCCGGGCTGCCGACCTCGTGGTGGTGGTACCGGACGTCCACCCCCGCCTCCTCCAGCAGCAGCGCCATTTCGTTCCGGATGTTGAAGAAGGCGTCCTGGGGCGGTGCGGCGTGGTAGCCTCCCTTCAGGGGCAGCGACTGGGGCTGGCGGAACTCCTCGCAGCCGGGGATGCGTCCTTCCCGGGACCCGAACACGGCCTGGGAGACGCAGACCCCGTTCTCGAAGAGGGCCTGATCCAGCAGGTAGAACTCGAACTCCGGCCCGAAGAGCGCCTCGTCTGCGAGGCCCGACGTCCCGAGGGCCTCCACGGCCCGCCGCAGGATGCCCCGGGGGTCCCGGGGGAAGGGGGCCAGGGTCCCGGCTTCGGCCACGTCGCAGATCAGCGACAGGGTCTTGTCGGAAAAGAAGGGGTCCAGGAAGGCGGTGGTGGGATCTGGAACCAGCACCATGTCCCCGCACTCGACTCCCTTGAATCCGGGCATGTTGGACCCGTCGAAGCCCACGCCGTCCTCGAAGACCGAGTCGTCGAAGCGAGAGGCGGGCAGGCTGACGTGGTGGAGGCGGCCCGAGAGGGCGGTGAACTTGAGGTCCACCGTCCGGACCTCCTCCTTGCGCAAGTAGGCCAGCAACTCCCGGACCGTCGAGAACATCTTGCCTCCTTGGGGCCGAAGCGGCCGTTCCCCTGCAGGGAATCGGAGATATATCACCGGACGAGGAGAAAGGGCACCACGAAACGCCGTGCTGGATCCGCATCCTCGGGGGGCGGTCGTCGTCGCGATCCGGGGTCACCACCGCTCGCGGTGCACCCGGTGGGGATCGTAGCGGTCCACAGGCTCCTTCGATTCGGCCGGGTGGCCGATGGCCACCACCATCCCGATCCGGATGGGGTCCGGGACCCCCAGGACCTCCCGGAGGGCGGCCTCCCGCTCCGGCCGGGGCTGCACCCCCAACCACACGGCCCCCAGGCCCAGGGCATGGGCGGCCAGCAGCAGGTTCTGGGTCGCCGCCGACAGGTCCTGGAGCCAGTATCCCTCGAGGGGCTGGCGGCCCGGGTCCGCGCAGAGGACGATGGCGAGGGGCGCCTGGGCCAGCATCCGGCCGTGGGGATGGACCCGGGACAGGGAATCCAGCACCTGGCGATCCTCCACCACCAGGTATTCCCAGGGGCGCAGGTTGCGGGCCGAGGGGGCGGCCATCGCCGCCCGGAGCAGCATCTCGACCGTCTCGGGAGCAATGGGCCGGTCCGGCTGGTACTGCCGGATGCTCCGACGGGTCAGGATGGCCTGGAGGGCGTCCATGATCCCCTCTCCCGGCTCATGGGGTCACGGGGACTCGGGGGCCTGGGGCGCCGGAGCCGCGGGAGCCTGGGGCGCCGGTGCCGCGGGAGCCTGGGGCGCCGGTGCCGCGGGGGCCGGTGCCGCGGGTGCAGGCGCCTCCTGGACTTCCGAGACCACGCTCCGCTCGGACCCCGTGAGGGCGATGGCCACCGACAACACCATGAAGATGGCCGCCAGGATTCCCGTGGCCTTGCTCAGGACCGTGGTGGCCCCCCGGCCCCCGAAGATCGAGGTCGAGGACCCGCCGCCGAACACCGCCCCCATGCCCCCGCCACCTCGTCCGGGCTGGAGCAGGATCACGACGATCAGCAGCACCGACACCAGGATGTGAAACGCGATCATCAGGCCGAACAGGAATTCCATGTGTCACCCCGCGCTTTCGACAATGGCGGCAAAGGACTCCCCCGAGAGGCTGGCCCCGCCCACCAGCGCCCCGTCCACGTCCCGCTGGGCCAGCAGTTCCCGGGCGTTTCCCGGTTTCACGCTGCCCCCGTAGAGGATCCGGATCCGCCGCGCGATCTCCGGTCCGTGGAACCGGGCCAGCAGGCCCCGGAGGAACTCGTGGACCTCCTGGGCCTGGGCTGGCGTCGCGTTGCGTCCGGTCCCGATGGCCCAGACCGGTTCGTAGGCGATCACGACCCGCTCGATGGCCTTCGCATCGATGCCCGCAAGGCCCACGGTCACCTGTCGCTCCACCCGGGCGAAGGTCTCGCCCCGGTCCCGCTCGGCCAGTTTCTCCCCCACGCAGACGATGGGGGTCAGGCCCGCCGCCAGGGCCCGCTCCAGTTTTCGCCGGACCAGTTCGTCCGACTCCAGGTGGTACTCCCGCCGCTCCGAGTGCCCGATGCAGACGTACTGGCATCCCAGGCTGGTGAGCATCCGGGCGCTGACCTCGCCCGTGAAGGCCCCCTCCTCCTCGGCGCTGAGGTCCTGGGCGCCATGGCCCACCGAGGAGCCCTCCAGGACCCGGGCCACCGCGGGGATCAGGGGAAACGCCGGCAGCACGCAGACGTCCGTCTGGCGGAACCGGCCGGTCCGCTGCACGACCTCCCGGGCCAGGGCCGCCGCGCCGGCGGCATCCAGGTGCATCTTCCAGTTGCCGGCGATCAAGGGCCGCCGGTTCGCTGCATCCATCACTTGCCTCCCTCCCGGATCGCCTTGAGGGCGTCCAGGTCCTGTCCCTCCAGGAGCCGCAGGGCCGCATCGCCGCCGGCCGAGACGTGGGTGAAGAAGGGCGTGAGCCCCAGGCGGCCCACCAGCGCCGCCGTGTCGTCGCCCACCACGACGCTGGCGCAGCGGCACCGGACCAGTGTTCGGGCCAGGCGTTCCGTGCCCTCCTCCGTCGGCTCCTCCCCGGGGTCCCCGAGGGTTCCGTTCCACCAGACCGTCCGAAGGTCCGCGAAGGCCCGGGAGAAGTCCTGGGCCGTCTCGGGTCCGATGTCCCGGATGCGGGCCGCGCCGGGGACCTCCCGGACCCCCACGACCGTCTCGGTGCCGTCCTCCAGCACGACCCGGAGGTCGATGGGCAGCCGGACGTCCATCTCCCGGGCCCGGGCCCGGGCCAGCAGGTGCCGGGCCAGTTCCGCATCCTCCCGTTCCGCCGCCGACGGCGCCTGGGCCATCATCCAACCCAGGCGGCCCCCGAAGGCCATCGTCCGGACCTTGCCCTGCCAGGCCTGGATCAACGCCATCCGGTCCTTCAACTGGCTTCCGCCCAGGAGGATGCCCGCCGGCTGGTCCAGGGATCCGCAGAGGCGGTTCAGTTGCGACAGTTCGCGGTAGAGCGCCATTCCCGCTCCCCGGGAGTGGACGTGCCTCGGGAGGGCCACGATGGAGGCCCAGCGACGGTCGCAGAGGGCCAGCGAATCGATCCCATAGAGGTCGCACAGGTGCCCCAGTTGCTGGGCGAAGAGGTCGTCCCCCTGCTCCTCCTCGGCGTGGAAGGCCAGGTTCTCCAGCAGCACGACCTCCCCGTCCATGCGCTCCATCACCACCTTTCGGGGGCCGTCTCCGACGACGTCCTCCGGGAGATAGACCTCCTGGTCCAGCAGTTCCGCCAGGCGCAGGCCCACCGGGACCATCGAGAGCCCCGGCATCCGGCGCCCTTGCGGGTTGCCCAGGTGGGAGGCCAGCACGAGCCGGGCCCCCGCCGCGAGCACCTGCCGGACCGTCGGGACCACGCTGCGGATCTTCCGGTCGTCGAGGATGCAGCCGTCCTCCACCGGGCAGTCGAGGTCCACCCGGAGCAGGAGCCGCCGCCCCTCGAGGGGCAGGGCTTCCAGTTTCTCAATTCCCCGAAGCAGGTCCATCCGGGCCTCTCGCCCCAGACCGGGCGGATCGAGCCGAGGCGCAAGTGTAGCCGAGGAACCTTCCTTGTCAAACCGGAGGTTTTGCAACGGAGGGGGTCCCGGGAACGGGGGGACGGGTCGTCTCGGGCCGGGAGGGGTCAGGGAACCAGGGCCGCCCGGACGCCGATGAGCACGGTGGCGTCCCCATGCCGTCGCCCTGCCTGGAAGAAGACGCCGCCGTCATGCACCCGGACCTTGGTCCGGAACTCCCCCATCTCCAGGTGGATCCGGAGCAGCCCCTTGTCCTCGGTCACGCCCTGGAAGATCGCCGCGAACCGGTCCCCGTTGGGCAGCGTCGTCTCGACCCGCTCCCCCTCGGCGAGCCGTCGGGAGGTCTCCCCGGCCAGGTCGAAGAAGGAGAACTTGTCCCCGAAGGACCGCCGCAGGGTGTCCCACATCTTCTGCAGACCGGGATGCAGTTTCGGCGGCTCCCGTCTGGCCAGGATCACCGTCAGGGTCACCTCGGCCCGGGGTTCCGCCGCCGCTTTCCGTGGCATCGCCGAGGCTGCCAGTGCCAGGGTTGCCGCCGCGAAGACCCAGACCCTGATCCCGCGTCGAAGCATCTCACCCCTCCTCCAGGAACCAGATCACCGTTGCCCGGGACGGGTCGTCCGGGTCCTGGTCGATCACCACCGACCCCCGATCCAGGTCGTACGAATCCACGAAGCAGGCGTTGTTCGGGGCCCGTTCCCCGGGAACCGTCAGGGCCAGCAGGGCCGCCGCCGCCAGGGCGGCACCCACGGGGGCCATCCACCAGAGGGGCCGTTCCCGGATCCCCTTCCACCACCGGGCCAGGCCCCGATCGGAGCGGGCCTCCCGGGCCGCCTCGTATCGCGCCTCCACCCCCCGGAAGAAGGCCTCGAAGTCCGGGGGCGCCCGCCTCGGGGTGGCCGCCTCCCGGACCTCGTCCGACAGGGCCCGAAAGGCCTCGACCTCGGCCCGCAGTCGGGGGTCCAGGTCCTGTTCCGGGGCCTCCCCGTCGGCGATCCGCATGGCCTTGCGACGGTCCATCGTCCCCTCCCTCAACCGTGGCGCCCCAGTCGGGCCTCCAGGACCTCCCGGAGGCGCATCCGAGCGTGGAACAATCGGGACATCACGGTCCCCATCTTGAGGCCCAGGGTCTCGGAGATCTCCTCGTAGGACAGTCCCTCCACCTCCCGGAGGACCAGGATCTCCTGGTGTTCGGGCTTCAGGAGCGCCATGGCCTGGCGGACCACCTCCAGGCGCTCCTGGGCCTCCACCATCCGGGACGGCTCCAGGGGCCGCGAGTCAGTCTCGGCCCCCAGGGCCGGCTGCACCTTCCGGCCGTCCTCGTAGTCGCTGGTTTCCCGCTGGTTCCGCTGCTGCCGGTAGCGGTCCACGAAGACATTGTGGGCGATGCGGTAGAGCCAGGTGTAGAAGCCCGACCCCATCTGGAAGGACCCGATGCCCTGGAGGGCCCGGACGAAGGTCTCCTGGGCCAGGTCCTGGGCCTCCTCCTCACGATGGGTCAGGGCCAGCAGCATCCGGTAGATCCTCCCGTAGTATCGCTGGGCCAGGTCCTGGAAGGCCTTCCGGTCGCCCCGTTTCGCGGCCAGCACCAGGTCCCGTTCCAGCGGCTCCACGACGACTCCAAGGGTTCGACGAGGCAGGGGCCGGGTCTATTCTATCCCCGAGGACCAGATCCGGGTCTCCCCCTCCGGGACGACCAGGTCCGCCTCTCCGGACAGCAGGGCTCCGTCGGGGATCACCAGGCACCCGTCGCCGCGGATCCGGACCCGGATGCGGGCCCCGGGCGCCACGACGACCCCCCGGCCCAGGGCCAGATGCCCGGCCTCGGCGGGGTCCTCCCGGACCTGCCGGGTCTCGGGGTCCATCGCCAGGGGGCCCCGGGGCCGATCCGCATCGACCACCAGCGTCGCTCCCTCCCCGAGGCGCAACCCGGCACCCAGCGGCGGGGCTCCCGAGGGGCCGTGAACTGCCGCCAGGGCGAGCGTGCTTCCGGGACCGACCTCCCAGTCCCGAAGCGTTCCCAGGGGCCAGGGGCCTTCGGCCAGGCAGGGATGCAGCTCGATCCAGGCCGAGGGGTCCACCTGGGCCCCGGCATCTCGCAGTCGGTCCCGGTGCCCCTGGACCAGGGCCTCCCGGGTTCTCGCGAGGCTGTCCTCTCCCCGGAGGCTCTTGGTGGGCAGGAAGAAGTCCTCCCGGGGGACCTCCAGCACCCCGACCCGGTCCGGCGGAAGCAGGCCCGAGAGGTGCTGGTTCAGCATCTCGTGGGATGCGGTCTCGACCTGGCGGTCCCCCACCGCGACCTTCTTGCCGGTGTAGAGGGTCCGGGGGAGGTCGGGGCGGATCGCGGCCAGGTCCACCAGGTTCGTGTTGAGGTGCCCGAGGCGGAACCGCGGTCGGCCGTCGGGGTCCCGGGCGTCGGCGACCTCCGGCGGGCAGACCGAGTACTCGATGACCTCGATGCGGCCCGTACCGGCGTGGCGGACCACCAGGCCGACCTTCTCCCGGACGTGGGCCCGGGGGGCCACGGTCATCGTGAAGGCGAAACCGAAGGACCCATGGACCCCCAGGCGAGAGGGCTCGAAGGGCCGGGACCGGGCGTTGTCCACGTTGTGCATCACGAGGGTCCGGATCCCCTGCTGCCGCAGGAGGTCCCGCGGCGCCGGGCCGTCGTCGGTCCGGCAGAGGGCCCGGAAGACGCCGCCGTGGCCGTCCCCGGTCCGGACCAGGTGGCCCTCGGGGTCCACCACCAGTCGCCCCTGGGGGTCCAGGCGGGGGTGCTCCTGCTGGGGGATCAGCCGGACGAGGTCCCTGGGGAAGGATTCCCGGTAGTCCTCCTCGAGCCAGCGTCGGATGGCCCGGTCGGTCTGCCGGGAGGTCATCCAGACCACCGGCGGCAGGCGCCCGACCGCCAGACCCGCCTCCAGGGCCTCGGCCAGGAAGACCTCCAGGAAGTTCCGCCGCAGGACGGGGTAGAGGGGATACAGCCCCTTGGGCGGATGGGTGCCCAGGCGGTCCCGGAGGGCCTCGACCTCCGGGTCGCCGGCGGCCTCGGAGAAGAAGCGGGTCGCGGCCCCGCCGGCGAAGACCAGGGAGGCGACGCCCCCTTGAGCCAGGACCTGCATTCCGAGGTCGCGCCAGGAATCCCTGCGGGGGTCCTCCAGGGACAGGGCTGCGACGGGCTGCAGGTCCCCGGGGTCCCACCGGGCCGGGGGGCTCTGGAGGGCCTGTCGCAGGCCCGAGATCCAGTCCAGGTCGCAGGAGGCCAGGTCCACGATCAGGGTCTCCCAGGTCTCGGGAGGGGCATCGGGAGGCACCTGGGCCAGGGCGGGCTCCAGGAAGCCCGCCTGGTGGAGGACCTCCAGGCGCCCGAGCGTGTCGGGGTCCAGGCGATCGATCGCGATCGATGGCAGGCGGGAGAGGATCGGTGGCAGGTTCATGGCGTCCTCACTCTCCGGTGGCCAGCGGGAGGCAGCGGACGCCCTGGTCCGGGTGGACGATGCGCATCGGGGTCTCGCGGCCGGTCCGGTCCCGATAGCGACGGAAGAGGGCCTCCCGGTAGGCCTCGGCGGCCTCGCCGTCGACGACATGGACGGTGTTGCCCCCGAAGCCGGCCCCCGTGAGCCGGGCGCCGAGGCTGCCGGGCAGTCCCGTGCCGATCTCCACCAGCAGGTCCAGTTCGGGGCAGGAGACCTCGTAGTCCCGGGCCAGGGACTCGTGGGACCCCGCCAGCAGCGATGCCAGGGCCGACCCGTCCTGCCGTTTCAGGGCCTCCCGGGCCTGGAGGCACCGGTCGTTCTCGGTGACCACGTGCCGCAGGCGCTGGAAGGCCGTCTCGTCCAGGTCGGCCCGGATGGACGCCAGGTGATCCAGGGTCAGGTCCCGGGCCGTCCGGACCTCCGGGAAGGCCTTCCGGGCCACCGCCAGGCCCCGGGCGCACTCCTGTTGCCGTCGGGCGTACTCGGACCCGGCGACGGCGTGCCGGACCCCCGAGTCGGCCACCACCAGGGCCCAGGGCCCGGGGAAGGGCACCGGGTCGATGGCGAGGGTCCGGCAGTCCAGCAGCAGGGCGTGACCGGCCAGTCCGCAGGCCGAGGCCACCTGGTCCATCGCCCCACAGGGCACGCCGCAGTAGAGGTTTTCGGACCGGCGGGCCAGCCGGGCGACCTCCATCGGGGGCAGCGCCTGGCCGGCCAGGGCCGCCCCGAGGGCCGTCAGGGCCACCTGGATGGACGCCGAGGAGGAGAGGCCGCCCCCCAGGGGGACCTCGCCTCGGACCCAGACGTCGGCGCCGGGGATCGGCACGCGGGCCTCCCGGAGGGCCCAGAAGGGCCCTTCGGCGTAGGCCCACCAGGGGGGAAACCCCCCGGGGGGCTGCAGGACGTCCACCGACGACTCCCGCACCTCCTCGACGTTGCCGGACCGGATCCGGATCCGTCCGTCGGCCCGGGGAGCCGCCGCGGCCAGCGTCCGGAGGTCGATGGCCGCCGGGAAGACGAACCCCTCGTGGTAGTCCGTGTGCTCCCCGATCAGGTTGACCCGGCCGCCGGCATCGGCCACGAAGGCCGGGTCCCGGCCGAAGGCCTCCCGAAAGCCCTGTCGTGCGCGATCCCTCCACTCCATGGCATGCTCCTCAGGTCGGGAAGGGGGCCTTCCAGGCCTCCACCTCCCGGTACTCGGTGTCGAAGGAGTCCCGCTCGACCACCAGGCAGGTCCCGCCGTGGGGCCCGTCGGGACAATAGGCCGAGTGGGGGACCGTGACCAGCACCGGCCGGCCCGGCTCCAGGGGCATCTCCCGGACCCCTCCGGCCCCGTCGGAGAGGACCAGCGTGACCCGTCCCGACATCAGCAGGAAGAGTTCGGGGCAGTCGTGCCACTCCAGTTCCCGGCAGGCTCCCAGGCGGTCCTCTGGCGGGGAATAGACTCCCACCCGCCAGTGGCCCCCATCGCCGCAGAGGACCTGCCAGCGTTCGGGTTCCACCGGGACCAACGGGACGTTCGTCGGGGCGTCGGGAAAGGACGGGGGGCGGGTCGAGACGGTGCGCATGGCATCCTCCCAGCGGGGCGCCTCCGTGCTGGTGCATGGCGACCCGTCCGGGCGCCCGGGGAGGGGTCGCTGCGGGTCAGCCCTGCCGGTGAGTCCAGAGGCCCAGGGCCGTGAAGAGGGCCCCGAAGACCACCATGCCGCCGCCCCACCAGAGGCCCGGATGGAGATGGGACAGCCGGATCTCCCGGAGGTTCGTGGCATCCCCCAGGATGACCAGACCCCCATAGACGAGCAGGATCACCCCGACGAAGAACCAGATGGGCAAGGGTTCTCGCGGTTCGGACATGGACACCCTCCCGGGGCCCAGGGGCCCCCCATTTCACCAGAACCAGACGTTCAGCGCCACCAGCACCGCCAGGGACAGGGCCGCCCAGAAGGCCGGCCGGCCCCACCAGGCCACCTTGCCGTCGTCGACCGCCGGGGTCAGGCCCTTCACGAGCCCCACCAGTTCCGAGTCGGGCTTCGGGGGCGTCACCAGCGAGATCCCGATGGTCACCAGGAAACAGACGACCCAGGCCCAGGAGGCCTGCCAGAGGTTGCGGCTCATGTCCGAGGGGTTCTCGGCGAAGGTCAGCCACCGGGCCAGGTCCCCGGAGATCCACCCGAAGCGGAAGCCCAGGAAGATGGCGAAGGAGACCAGCATCCCGGCCAGCAGCCCCCAGAAGGCCCCCGCGGAGGTCGTGCGCTTCCAGAACATCCCCAGCAGCATCGTCGCGAAGAGGGGGGCGTTGACCCAGGAGAAGATGGCCTGGATGTAGTCCATGATCGTGTTGAACTGCATGGCCACGTAGGCCGTGGCCACCGACAGCAGGATGCCCACGACCGTGGTGACCCGGCCGACCCAGAGCAGGTGCGCGTCGGAGGCCTTCGGGCGGAAGATCACCCGGTAGATGTCGTAGGTCCATACGGTGTTGAAGGCGCTCACGTTGCCGGCCTGCCCGGCCATGAAGCCCGCCAGCAGCGCGGTGATGCCCAGGCCCACAAGGCCGGTGGGGTAGTAGCGGGCGATCAGCAGGGGCAGCGCCGCGTCGTTCCAGACCTTGCCCGGGTTCTGGGGGTCCTCCGGGAGGTGGAAGCCGCTGGCCGGGTCCATGCCCAGTTTGTAGGCCACCAGACCCGCCACCACGACGATGAACGGCAGCGCCATCTTGAAGAAGGAGGCGGTGATGGGCGTCAGCCGGGCAGACCGGAGGTCCTTGCTGCTGAAGGCCCGCTGCACGACCAGGAAGTCCGTGGTCCAGTAGCCGAAGGACAGCACGAACCCGAGGCCCATCGCGAGGCCCAGCCAGGTGACTCCCATGGCGTTCTGGGAGGGGTCCCCGGTGGTCGCCCAGAGGGAGGTCATCGTCGCCGGCAACTGGTCCATCAGGTGGGCCGGCCCGCCGATCTCCACGAGGCCCAGGATCGACACCAGGAAGAGCCCCGCCCAGATCAGGAAGAACTGGACGATCTCGGTGAAGATCGCGCTCAGGAGGCCCCCGAGGGTGATGTAGCAGCCGATGGCCGCCGCCGAGACCCACATGCTGACGTGCCAGTCCCATCCCAGCAGCACGTTGAACACCAGGGCCATCAGGTAGAGGTTGATGCCGCTCATCAGGAGCGTCATGATGGCGAAGGCGAAGGCGTTGAGGAGCCGCGTCCGCTCGTCGAAGCGCAGCTTCAGGTATCCCGGCACGCTGTGGATCTTGGACGAGTAGTAGAACGGCATCATGTAGAGGCCCAGGAACAGCATCGCCGGGATGGCCCCCACCCAGTAGAAGTGCGAGACGAACATCCCATACTTCATCGTGCCGCCGGTCCAGCCCAGGATCTCGAGGGCCCCGAGGTTGGCCGACAGGAAGGCCAGCCCGGCCACCCAGGAGGAGTTCCGGCGGCCCGCCAGGAAGAAGTCATCGCCGGTCTTCGTGAAGGCCTTCAGGTAGAGGCCGATGCCGATGATCGCGACGAAGTAGAGGGCCACGATGGCCCAGTCCAGCACCCCCAGTTCCACGAGCCGCTGCGTCGTCCCCATCCGTTCCTCCTCGACAGGATTCCCGGGCCTCGTCCCGGGCCCGTCACGGTCCCTTGGCCACGATGTCCGCGCCCCGGACGAAGTAGTTCCAGCCGGTGGCCGGGCGGCCCTCCAGGGGCGGCAGGATCCGGACGAAGTGCCGGGCCCCCGGGTCGTCGTTGGTCGGGAAGTGGAGCAGGGTCCGGGTCTCCTCGTCCCAGTAGGCGTAGCCGTCCGAGAGCCAGACGTAGAAGCCGTCGGGGTACTGGACCTCCGGCACGAAGATCAGGGTCGGGGCCGAGGTCTCCTTGGCGGCGTAGGTCACCTCGAACTCCCGCTCCGGGGGGACCTCCCCCTTGTCGGGGTCGAAGTAGTGATAGGGGCTGTAGAAGTGCAGCGAGAGGAGCTTGCCGGCCAGGGCCTTCGGGTAGGGCCGCGACCAGGCCTGCTGGGCCCGGAAGGCCCCCTCGGCCAGGGCCCGTTCGGTGGTGGTCACCGTGGGCTCCGCCAGCCCGATGTCCCGGTCGATGGTCAGGTCCTTCCAGCCCCGCCAGATGCTGAAGTCCTCCTTGTTCCACCAGTCGCCGTACCGGGGGTCGTTGTCGGGCGTGTAGCACCAGAGCATCCGGTGCATCCCCAGGCGCTCCAGGCTCTCGTAGTAGTTGTCCAGGATGTGGGAGGACACCAGATAGTCCATCCCGTGGGACTTCTCGATGCCGCCGAAGTTGTAGTAGGTGCCGAACTCCCCGAGCACCGCCGGGATCTTCTCGAGGTTCCAGTCCACCACCTTGAGGACCCCCCGGATCCCGTCGTCGTAGTCCCGGTGGCGGACCTCCTCCGGGGAGAAGTCCCGGGAGGGGTAGTTGAACCCCAGGAACGGATAGATGTCCGCGTAGTAGTGGGGGGCATAGACGGTATCGGCCTCCCGGATCGTGCCGCACTGGTCCGCCGGCAGGTCGCAGGCAACGGCCTTGCCGTGGAGCGCCGACTTCTCGTCCTCGCAGCGGCAGATCCGGGGCTTCAGCATCCCCATGTCCCACATCCCCTGGGTCACGCCGCCCAGGACCATCGAGATGCTCATGGCCGGCTCGAACCAGATCACCGCGTCGGGGTCCTCCTCGAAGATCTCCCGGCCGACGACCTCGTAGAAGGGGGTCATGAAGTTCCGGTCATAGCCGACGTTGAGGCCGGCGATCCCCAGGAAATCGGCATACTGGAAGCCCCAGTCCCGGGCCAGGCGGTCGATCTCCGCCTGCCAGGCGTCCTTCTCGGCCTGGGAGGCCCCCTCCCCGGGCTTCTCGGGCACCACCGGCAGCAGCCGCAGGGCCGTCAACAGGTCGAAGACCTGCTCGCCAGTGTCCTTGCCCAGCAGGTCCACCAGCGAGCTCTTCGCGGACTGGTAGAAGCCGGTGTTGAAGATCGCCGCCGCGGCGGTCATCGTGATGAAGTTGCCATTGGGCTCGTTGATGATGTCGTAGCCGATCACGTTCTCGGGCACCGTGCCGCCGTTCTGGTCCTTCAGGGCCTTCACGACCCGGCGCCACATCTTCCCATAGGCCTCCTGCATCCATCGGCTGATGGGCACCCCGTCCTTCGTGAGGCCCTTGAAGGCCCCGCCCCGCCGGTAGGGGTCGTCCTCGCCAAAGTAGCCCGACAGCAGGCAGGCGAAGCACCGGGCGGTGTCGATCGAGGTCATGGACATGAGGCCCCAGTTCGTGAAGGGCAGCAGGTCCGAGGTGTCGGTGACCGGGACCGCGGGATCGGGAATCTTGGCCAGCAGTTCGTTGACCCAGGGCGGCACCGCCGGACCTCCGCCGTCCCCGGACCCGGGCATCACCTTCTTGAGCAGGTCGATGATCGACGAGAGGTTGGCCTCGCTGATGCCGGAGATCAGCCGGGGCACGCCCCAGGTATCGGCATCGAGGCGCTTCTCGTAGAGGCAGGCCTCGACGGCCCACCGGGGGGCGCCCTCGCCCCGGACCGCGTCGGTGTATGGCTCCACCAGCGACAGGACCATGTTCTCGAGGCTGCCCCGGGGGGGGTACACGGTGCGCCCCTGGTCATCCTTGTAGGACGGCTTCTCGTTGTACCGCACGACCAGATGGCGGCTGAAGGAGTCCTGGTGCATGTCCAGCAACAGGTAGACCCCATAGTATCGGGCCACCTGGACGTGCTTCGCGATGCTGTCGAGGTAGGCCTCGTCGTATCTTCCCGGCGCGGTGGGCTCCACGCCCTCCCAGTTCAGCAGGAAGCGGAAGACGTTGAACCCGACCCGGCGCAGTTTCCGGATCTCCTGGGCCGCCTGGCAGGTCGCCTCGGAGGAGGGGTCGAAGCGCCCGTCGGCCTGGAACGAGCAGCCCTGGATGTCCCAGGGCTTGCCCACGTAGGAGGGGACCCCCCGGTTGAAGGCCTCCCGGAGGTCCTGGGGCGTCAGGACCTTCCCATCGACGGCCTTCGGGACCTTCGTGCTTCCCGAGAGATTCACGCCGTGCAGGTAGAGATACCGGCCCTCCGAGTCCTTGAGCCAGGTCAGGTGCGTCCGGACCCTCCCGGAGGGAGGCAGAGGCGAAGACGGTTCCTCCCCGGCGCAGCCGGGCAGCAGGATCAGCAGCGCCGCAAGAATCCATGGGCGTCGAGGTGCATGCATGGTTCCCTCCTTGGCTCCCGATGCCTCAGAACACCAGCGACAGGGCCGCCTCGGTCCACCAGAGCCCGTCGGTCACCTTGTCCTGGGGGGCGATCTGGTTCATCAGGGCCGCCGCGGCCTTCCCCGGGGCCATGCCGCCCACCAGCACCCGGGCCACCAGGTGCCGGGTCCACTGGAAGGCCAGGTCCAGGTTGCCCTCGAAGCCCACCTGGCGCTCGCCCAGGGCGTTGTGGGGATTCAGCACGATGCCGTAGCCCAGGATCACGCTGGGCCGGAACCAGGGCAGGACGGTGAGCGTCGCCTTGAGGTCCGCCACGAAGAGCCCGGCCCGGTGCTGCCAGAAGCCCCCCTCGTAGCGGCCCATGCGGCGGTCCAGCTGGTCGTACCAGTTCCGGACCTCGTCCTCAGTGAAGTAGAGCGTCGCGCTCTGGGACTTGCTGCTGTAGAAGAAGGACCCCTCCCGGTTGTTGCCCTGCCAGTCGTCGTCGGGGGAGAGGGCCAGGGCGTTCAGGGCCAGCGTCACGGGCCGCGTCTCGACCTTCAGGTTGCCCTGGGCCGCCCAGGCCAGCAGGGTCTGGTCGCCGCCGTCGAGGGCGCTGTTCTCGCTGCGGCCCCCCTGGACCACCGCGTCCACGAAGCCGCTGACCCGGACCGCCCCGTCCCGCATCCAGCCGGTCCGCCCCTCGAGGTGCAGGTTCGGGACCACGAGCCATCGGGGCCGACCCACCACGTGGGTGTCGTAGAGGCTGTCCACCGCGAACTTCCAGGACCAGTGGTCGTTCCACTGGCGGTCCCACCCGATCCCGAAGGTGAAGATGTCGTGGCGGAAGTTGTTCTCGACGATGGACAGGCCCTCGTAGGTCAGGTCGGGGATCATGCCGGCCCGGAGGGACCACCGGCAGTCCTTCTTCGGGGCCCACCAGATCTGGGCCGCGCCGATCCAGTGGCCCAGGAACAGGGCGGTGGAGTCCGTCGCGTACTGGTAGCCGACCTTGAAGCCGAAGCGCCCGTCGGCCAGGGCCCCCTCGGCGTAGATCTGCCGGTGCTTGAGCACGAAGATGTCGGCCCCCAGGGCATTCTCCTGGTCCGGGTTGTTCTTGGACCAGTAGTTGAGCCCGACCTCGGCCTCGTAGAAGACCCGGATGTCATCGGTCAGGTTCCAGGTCAGCGTCGGGCCGAAGACCGTCGCGAAGGCCCCGCTGGTCTGCCCGTTCTCGTTGTAGAGGGGCTTGCGGCGGTCGAAGTCGGTGTCGTTGCGGAAGATCAGCAGGTTGTGGAGCTGCATGTGGGCCTCGAAGGCCGGCCTGTGCAGCGGCGACCCGTCCACCCCCCGGACGGCGGCCGGGGCCTCCTCCCCGGAGGGCCGGGCCTCCTTGAGGGCCGTGACCTCCTGCTGGAGGGCCCGTACCGACTCCTCCAGGGCCTGGATGCGATCCGCCGCCTCGTCGGCCCGGACCGCGGTCGGGAGGATGGCCAGGCCGGGAATGACCATCAGGGCGACCAGGAACCCCCGTCCAACGTGCCTTGTTGCCATGCAATGCCCTCCTGCGTGATGCGACCCATTCCCTTCCGGGAGGGCCGTCAATCCCCCTCGATGACCTCGTGCTCCCGGAAGAAGTAGCGCCAGCCCACCGCCGGGGACCCCTCGATGGGGGGCCGGATGCGCACCCAGTGCTCGGCGCCCGGATCGTCGCGCTCGGGCAGGTGGAACAGCATCCTCCGGTCATGGTCGTACCACACCGACCCGTCCGATGCCCAGACGAAGAATCCATTTGGATACTGGATCTCGTAGGGAATCTGGATCTCGGTGGGGGCCGTGGTCTCCTTGGACTGGTACACCACCTCGAACTCCCCGACAGGGTTCGGAACGCCCTTGTCCCGGTCGAAGTAGTGGAACGGACTGAAGAAGTGGGTCCGGATGGGCTTGCCGGCCAGGGCCCGGGCATGGGGACGGGCCCAGACCTCCTGGCCCCGGAAGTTCCCGTCGAAGCCCAGGATGCTGAAGTCCTCCTTGTTCCACAGGTCCCCGAATCGGGCGTCGTTGGTCTCGGTCCAGCACCAGACCATCCGGCTCGCGAACAGGGACTCGAAGCCCTCGTAGTAGTTGTCGAGGATGTGCTTCGTGATCACGTAGTCGTCGGCGATGGACTGGTCGAGGCCGTTGAAGTTGAAGTAGGACCCGAACTCGCCGAAGACCACCGGGGCATTGCCCAGGGACTGGACCGCCAGTTGGGCCGCGGCCTTCATCCCCTCCGTGTAGTCCCGGAAGGCCACCTCCTCCACCTGGAAGAACCGGGGGTTCATGTTGAACCCCAGGAACGGGAAGATGTCCTCGTAGTGGTGCGGCGCGAAGACCACGTGGCCCTGGAGCCCGTCGGGGGTCGGCATGCCCAGGTCGTAGCCCACGCTGCCAATGCCCATCGACCCCTCCAGGAACAGCATCGCACCGGGGTCCTCCTTCAGGATCGCGTTGCCCAGGCGATGGTACATCGGGCGCAGGAAGGACCAGTCGAAGGAGGTGTTCAGTTCCACCACCGCGAAGAGGTCCGGTTGGAACTCCTGCATCTTCCAGCCGCCGGCATCGTCCCGATCGGCCAGGGCCGGCTCCGCCGACGTGGGGCCCTCCCAGACGAGCCCCCAGGCCTTCAGCATGGCCTTGCGCCGGGCCTCGGCCTCGGCCTTCTCCGCCGGGTAGGCGGCCATCCGGGCATCGTAGTCGGCCCGCTGCTGCAGGTAGGCCTCCAGATCCCGCTGGTAGAGGGCCCGCTCCACCTGGTAGCGCTGCTGCCGCTCGGGGTCGGCGTCAGGTCCCGGGTCCACGGGGGCCACCGGCGGCACCGGGGCGACGGGCTCGGGGGGCAGCGGCGGCAGGTCCGGGATCAGGCCCAGGGCCGGCACCAGGTGCTCGATGCGCTCCGCGACCGCCGGGTCCGCCACCAGGCCCCGGACCAGATTGCCGATGGCCGCCTGGTCCACGCCACCCATCTGCACCAGGGCCTGGATCGCCAGCATGATGTTGTAGCCCACCGGCTCGTTGAGCAGGTCGTAGCCAATCACGTTGGGCAGGTCCTTCACCGATCGGACCACCTCCAGCCAGGCCCCGACGAAGGCGTCCTGGAGGTAGTCCCGGAGGGACCAGAACTCCTCCCGGACGTCCTTGCATCCCTCGACCTGCCAGGTCTCCCGGTCCGGGTCCCGGCAGACCCGGTGGGTGGGGTAGAAGACCTTGTCCGGAGGGCAGCCGTAGAGGTCGTTGGGGTTGAACCTGCCGTCCCGGCACTCCCGGGCATAGAGGCCCGGGAAGGCCCGGTCGGACCCGAAGAAGGCGACGTTGGTCCGCTCGGCGTCGAGGCTCGTGATGCTGCCGATGCTCCACTGGGAGAAGGGCAGCATGTCCGAGGACTTCTCGGGGCCGAAGGCCAGGTCCGTGCCAGGCTCCCCGATGGGGAACTCCTCATTGCAGGCGAACCGGGCGATGTGCTTGAGCCACGGCGGCAGGTCGTCGTCCGAAACGGTCTCCACGGCCTGACAGACCGAGGACCGGCCGTCGATGGGGTCGTAGTTGGGGCTCGCGGGGTCCAGCGTGCTGCACGCGAACTCGATCAGGGCGTCCGGTTCCTCGCCCGTGGCCCACGAATAGACGCCCCAGGCCTTGCAGAGCAGCGAGGGGGTGAACTGGCTCACGATGCGGGGGATGCCCCAGTAGGGGTTTTCGGGCCGCAGGTCCTTCTCCGGGAGGGCCGCCTGGACGGCCCACTTTGGCATTCCATCGCCCCGGACGTGGTCCGTGTAGGGCGGAAAGAGGGCCAGCACGATGCCTTCCAGGCTTTCGGGCTCGGCGGTGACGGTCCGCCCGTCGGCGGTCCGGTAGGTGGGCCGGTCGGAGTAGCGGGAGGACAGCAGGCGGCTCACCATGTCGTGGTGCATGTCCACCAGGACCTGGATGCCCGTCTCGTTGCAGATCTCGACGATCTTCCGATAGTAGGCCAGGAACTCCCGGTCATACTCCCCGCGGCGGTTTGGCTCGACGGCCTCCCAGATCAACAACAGCCTGAAGGAGTCGAACCCGGCGTCCCGGAGCCTGCGGATCTGGGTCCGGGCGTTCTGGAACTTGTCCATCATCGCCTCGACCCCGTCCCCGGGCTTCCATCCGGGGTCCAGGGCGAAGGGGCGCCCCACGAAGGAGACGTCGTAGGTGTGGGGCGGCAGGCCCAGGTCCTGGGTGGTCAGGGCCCGCCAGTCCTGGCCCGGGAGCCGGATCCAGTAGGGCACCTTGCTGCTGCCCGAGACGTTGACCCCGTGGAACGACAGGTAGCGTCCGTGGGCATCGACCAGATAGTTCCGATCGATGACCGGCCGGGAGAGGGGCAGCGGTGCGTCCCGCGGGTCCCCCGAGCAGCCAATGAGGCACAATGTGACAAGAAAGACCCGGCGCAGTGGCGAACGGTTCATGGAGGACCCCTGTCGACGGCCTGGAACTCCGAGCCGACCTGTCAAACGCCCGGAGGCTGCTGGATATCAGACCTGGAAGGTCTCCTGCAAGATGCCTTTCAGGCGCGTCAGGGCAGAACCGTGGAGCTGGGACACCCGGCCCTCGGTGATCCCGAGCATCTCGGCGATTTCCCGGGTGTTGAGACCCTCGAGGTAATAGAACTTGACCACCTGCCGCTGCCGCTCGGTGAGGCTCTCGATGGCCTCGGCCAGACGCAGGGTCTGCTCCCGGTCGGCCGTCGCGGCGGAGGGGTCGGTCCCGTCGGGGTCCCGGATCACCTGGAGGGGGTCCCGGGGGTCTTCGTCGGAGGACCCCTGGAGGTCGTCGAACCCCAGCACCACCACCGGGGCGACCCGGTCCAGCAGTTCCCGATAGCGTTCCGGGCTGATCCCCAGTTCGGTGGCGACCTCCTTCGGGGAGGGGGCGCGGCCCAGGCGTGCTGCGAGGTCGCGGACCGTCTCGGCGATCTCCCCCGACTGGCGGCGGGCGGACCGGGAGGAGGGGGCCTGGGCCCGCAACTCGTCGAGGATGGCCCCCCGGATCCGGATCTCGGCATAGCAGTGGAAGGGAACCCCCTTCTCGGGGGCATACTGGCGCGAGGCGCTCAGGAGGCCCAGCAACCCCGCTCCGATCAGGTCGTCGAGGTCCGTGCCCGGGGGCAGGCGGGCGGCCATCCGCAGGGCCACTCTCCGGACCAGGGGCAGGTACTCCTGGACGTCGATGCAGAGCAAGGGGATCCCTCCGGGGCGCCATGATATCCCGCCGGACGGCCGTACCCAAAACGCACGACGCGCCGACGGCCACGGACGGCCATCCCGGTCCAGCAAGGAGGAGGGCCGGCGTCGCCCGCCCGGATGGGCGGAGCCCTTCCCCTCTTCCCGGAGAAGCAGGCGATCGTGCCGATTGTCAGGGGCTTTCCCTTTTGCCTATAATGCCGCAGTGTGCGGCTGGAGCGCTCGGGTTTCACCAGGAGGCCACGATGAGTCGGCGGTGGACGGCGGTGCTGGTGGTGGCGGTCGGACTCGCGGCGGGGTGCGGCGGCGGTGGCGTCGGCACCGAGGACACCGGCCTGCCCGATCCCGGGCGGGACACGACCATTCCCCAGGACCTGGGGCAGCCGGATCTGGCCGAAGACCCGGGCGCGGCAGAGACCCGGGACCCGGGGGGCCCAGAGGACCCGGGGACCGACCCTTCGGCCGACCTCTCGACGGACCTCCCGGGGGACGCGGACGCCTTCGTGGACGTCCCGCCGGAGTGCCCTGGCAACTTCCTGTGTCCCTGCAACTACGCCAGCGACTGCTACTCGGGCATCTGCATCGAGACGATGGACCAGAACATCTGCACGAAGCAGTGCGGCCTGGGGATCGAATGCCCCCAGGGGTGGACCTGCGACGAGGTGACCGTCGGCGGGGAGAAGATCTACGGGTGCATCTATCCCTTCCCGAACCTCTGCCGCCCCTGCGACACGAACGAGGACTGCCTGCCGAAGACCGGCGCCGCGAACAAGAAGTTCCTCTGCATCGAGTCGGGTCCCGAGGGGAAGTTCTGCGGGGCTCAGTGCGACCGGAACGCCGACTGTCCCGAGAACTTCGTCTGCGTGCCCGTGACGACCTCCACCGGGGACGTGAAGCAGTGCCGCCCCAAGGATGGCCAGTGCCCCTGCACCCCGAAGTACGAGCAGCGGGAGTACCTGACCACCTGCTACAACGAGAACGAGTTCGGGCGGTGCACCGGCAAGCGGTCCTGCGCCGAGCCCTGCCAGGCCAAGACCCCGGCGGCCGAGACCTGCAACCTGGAGGACGACGACTGCAACGGCCGCGTGGACGACAACGTGGCCCCGAAGCCCTGTCCCCTGACCAACGCCTACGGGACCTGCGAGGGACTGGCCTACTGCATCAACGGCCAGCAGAACCAGTGCCAGGGCGCCTACCCGGCCCCGGAGGTCTGCAACGGCCTCGACGACAACTGCGAGGGGACCACCGACGAGGGCTTCCCGGACATGGACGTGGACGGTCTGGCCGACTGCGTGGACCCCGACGTGGACGGCGACGGCGTGGCCAATGCCCAGGACAACTGCCCCCTGGTGCCGAACCCCTCCCAGTCGAACAACGACGCCGGGGAGGAGGGCAGCACGAAGGTGGGGGACGCCTGTGACGACGACGATGACAACGACGGCATCCCCGATGCCTCGGACAACTGCCCGACGGTCAAGAACGTGAGCCAGGCCGACGCGGATCTGGACGGCAAGGGCGACGCCTGCGATTGCGACGCCGACGACGATGGCTTCCCGAACACCGCGAACCTGGACATGCTGGGCCAGAAGTGCCCCGACCCCGGGGTCAGCCGGGACAACTGCCCGCTGGTCGCAAACCCCCTGCAGGAGGACACAAACCGCAACGGCGTCGGGGACGCCTGCGACTGCGACATCGACGGGGACACGGTCGCCAACAACAACCCCGGGTGCCCCACCGTGGACCGCCCGGACAACTGCCGCTTCGTGCCGAACCCCGACCAGACCGACCTGGACCTGGACGGGACCGGGGATGCCTGCGACTGCGACATCGACAACGACCAGGTGGGCAACAACAACCCCGGCTGCCCGGTGCTGACGGTCGAGGACAACTGTCCGACGGTGGCCAATCCGGACCAGCGGAACACCGATGCCCTGCTGCCGGGAGGCGACGGCCTCGGGGACGCCTGCGACTGCGACATCGACGCCGACGGGGTGGCCAACGACGCCGCCGTCTGCCCGCCGGCGAACCCCAAGGACAACTGCCCCACGGTGCCGAACCCGGACCAGACGAACACCACCGGCGGCGAGTACGGCGACGCGTGCAACTTCGACTGGGACGGCGACGGGGTGCGCAACGAGGAGGACAACTGCCCCCGGCAGCCCAACCAGGACCAGTCCGACGTGGACCTGGACGGCGACGGCGACGTCTGCGACTGCGACGCCGACGGGGACGGCCTGGGCAACGACGGCTTCCGGCGCGACGGGACCCAGTGCCCGGTGGCCGACCCCCGGGACAACTGCCTGCGCATCGCGAACCCGGGCCAGGAGGACCTGGACCGGGACGGCATCGGCGACGCCTGTGACTGCGACATCGACGGTGACGGCGACCCGCAGCCGAACTTCGACTGCCCCACCCCGGTCCCCGAGGACTGCGACCCCTACAATCCGGCCGTCAGCCACCTGGCCCGGGAGCAGTGCAACGGCATCGACGACAACTGCAACGGCGACATCGACGAGCAGGACGCCCAGAGATGCCAGAACTTCTTCTACGACCTCGACAGCGACGGCTACGGCATCGACCAGAGCCGCTGCCTGTGCGCCGCCGCGGGCTACTTCCGGGCCCTGGTCGCCGGGGACTGCAACGACAACGACGACACGATCAACCCCGGCGTCCAGGAGGTCTGCAACAACGGACGGGACGACAACTGCAACGGGTCCGAGAACGACCTGAACGCCTCGGGGTGCACGCGGTACTACCGGGACCAGGACGGCGACGGCTTCGGGACCGCCGAGTTCGAGTGCCGCTGCTACCCGGTGGGCAATGTCTTCACCAGTCGCTTCACCGGGGACTGCGACGACGGCGACGCCCAGGTGAACCCCAACCGGACCGAGATCTGCTTCAACGGCAAGGACGACAACTGCAACGGGAGCCAGAACGACCAGAACGCCACGAACTGCCAGCGCTTCTTCTGGGATGCCGACGGCGACGGCTGGGGGACCAGCCAGTTCCAGTGCCTCTGCTACGCCGAGGGCAACTGGCGGGCCGGGGAGAAGCCCCAGGTGGACTGCGAGGACGCAGACCCGGAGGTCTATCCCCAGCGCAGCGAGGTCTGCAACAACGGCAAGGACGACAACTGCGACGGCTTCCAGGACACGGAGAACGCCTCGGGCTGCGTGACCTACTTCTTCGACAACGATGGCGACGGATACGGCGTGACCGGCAACGAGAAGTGCCTCTGCAGCGCCTCGGGCAAGTACACTGCCCGGGATGGCGGCGACTGCCAGGACAGCAACGGGAACATCAGCCCCGGCGTGGCCGAGAAGTGCAACGGCATCGACGACAACTGCGACACCCGGACCGACGAGAACCCCGACACGCTCTGTGGGGCGCTGCCCAACGCCTCCACCACCTGCCAGGCGGCCCAGTGCGTGATCAAGATCTGCAACGGGGGCTTCTACAACGTGAACGGGGTGACCGGCGACGGCTGCGAGTGCCAGCAGGACGCCAGCGACAACACCGGCAACACCTGCGTGTCGGCCATCGACGTCGGTGTGCTGGCCGACGATGGCACCGCGACGGTGCGCTACGGCCGGGTGGTCCCCGACAGCGACGTGGACTGGTACAAGGTCCGGGCGACCGACACCGTGGACGGCGGGACCCTGGCGAGCCCCGGCCATGACCGGTTCAACGTGGTGGCCCGGTTGCTGAGCCCCACCGACGGGTCCCTGATGGTGGACATCCGGAAGGGGAGCTGCAATGTGGCCCAGTCCTGCGGCGGGGTCACCTGGCAGTGGTCCGTGGCCGGCCGGTGGGGCACCGTCGGCGAAAACCCCTGCGTGACGCGGCCGAGCCAGCAGGGGCAGCTCTGGAGCTGCTGCCTGCCCGGGGAGTGTCCGGCGCAAGACGATCCGGCGGGAAACACATGCTGCGCCGGCAACAGCGTCGGTGGCGAGGGCGGCAGCGGCGTCCCCTGCACGGACGACACGAAGAACGTCCGGTTCTGCTCCGACAACCAGGACACCTTCTACATCCGGGTCTATCGGGCCGCAGGCGCCGCGACCCAGTGCAGCCAGACCGACTACGCCCTCGAGATCTCGAACGGGCGATGAGTCGCCTTCCCGCCGCCGTGACCCGTCGGGTCCTGTGGGGGGTCCTGGCGGCGCTGCTGATCGGGAGGCCGGTCCAGGGCGGCCAGTGGGACTACGGTCGGACCCCGATCCTGTTCATCCACGGCTACTTCGTGATCTCCCAGGCCGGTGACGCCACCTGGGCCAACTTCGTCAAGCGGGCCAGCGAGGACGGGTGGCCCGAGGAGTACCTTCGGACCCCCTCCTTCCGGGACGTTCGGGGGTGCAACGACGACCACGTCGAGGAGATCGAGGGCTGGGTCCGGGAACTCGTGGCGGCGACGGGCTTCGACCAGGTGGACGTGGTCTGCCACAGCATGGGGTGCCTGAACCTGCTGTCCTGGATGAAGTCGGACCACTGCGGGGCCCGGCGGGTCCGGCGGGTGGTCACGCTGGCCGGGGCCATGCACGGCACCACGGTGGCCTGCCTGGACCCCTTCTCCTGCGGGGCGAAGCACATGTGCATCGGGAGCCGGGACGGGGCCTGGCGGGACAACCCGTTCCTGGCGGACCTGAACGCCTGCGACGGACCCCCGGAGACGTGCAGTACACCTGCCTCTGGAGCGAGTACGACGAGATCATCGTGCCGCCGTCGGGGTCCACGCTGGCCGGGGCTCGGAACCTCGAACTGGACACCCCCTGGGTGGAGCATGGGGGGATCTTCCTGTGCGACGAGTGCTGGGACCGGACCCGGGAGGCCCTGCTGGAGGGCACCGGGCAGAACGACGACGGCCCGGGGTGGGAGTGCCTGCCCGAGGCCTGCCGACCCCCGCCCGAGAGGCCCGAGGACGGGGAGGTGGCCGACCTGGCCGATGGTCCAGGCGGGGGGGATGCCCCGGACGCCGGGACGGCCGACGATCTCTCCCCGGCCAGGGACGCCTGGGAGGTCGGGCCTCCCGAGGGCGAGGACGGCGGGATGGAGGAGGCGGATCCAGGGGAACGGGACGCTGAGGCCCAGGGGGTCGAGGGCCCGGAGGCCGGCTCCGACCCGGGGGACCCCAGGAAGGTCCCGCCGGAACCCCGTCCCCGGAAGGCCGGGGGCTGTGCCCACGGGGCCCCGGCAGGGTCTCCGGTCGTCCTCTGGCCGGTCCTGCTGTGGGCCGCCATCCGGTCCCGGGGCCGACCTCGGCCCGGGGGCCCGTAGGGGTCACCCGCCCGTCTGGCACTGTCCGTAGACCTCGGGAGCGGCACAGGCGGCGCAAGCGCCCGCCTCGGCCTGGGCGTCGGCCCCGGAGGCGGCGAAGCACGACTGGGTGCAGCCCGAGTCGTTGCCGCACCGCATCGCGCAGGAGAGCAGGCAGGGGCACCCGCTGCGCCAGCAGTCGTAGGCCCTCACGCAGTCCGCCTTGCTTTTCGTCCAGCCGACGATCCGGCCTCCCGATGCGGCGCACTGGGCCTCGACGCTCCGGACCAGGCCTTCGCAGACCTGGTCGCCGTCGTCGGCCACCGAGCACCCGCCGCCGGACCTGCCGGGGCAGTCCCCCCAGGTGCAGTCGGCCCGGCAGGTCTTCTCGCCGCCCTCGATGCAGTGCAGCGTCAGGCCCGGGGTGCAGGCGTAGTGATCGAGGCAGTCCGGCGGGTCCCCTTCCTGATGGCCCGAGGGGATCTCCCCGTTCAACAGCCGGTCCTCGGCGGCCCGGACCAGGGCCTGGTAGGCCTCCTCCCGGGCGGCGGCCTTCTCCCGCTCACCGCTGGCCCGATCCAGTGCCGCCGAGACGCAGCCGGACACGTCGCCGCCCAGGCACTGCAGGATGTCGATCCCTCCCAGCAGGCGCGCGGCCCGTTCCAGCGGCGCGTTGATCCACGACTCCTCGGGGGTCGCCATCCGGGCCGCCGAGACCACCGCGCCGGTGCACGGCAGCACCATCGCCCCCCAGCTGGCCACCCCGGCCAGCCCGCAGGAGGCCAGGGAGAGCCCCAGGCCCGCGACCTTCAGCATCTCGGCCTCGTTCCGTTCCTTCGAGGGGCAGTGGGGCAGGCAGGTGACGGCCGACATCATGCGCGCCCCGGGCGGGGTGGGCCCGTCCGCCGGTGGCGTCGGTGCCCCCAGGGGCTGCTGCCGCAGGACCTCCAGGAAGCCCGTCGGCCCGTAGATCCGGGCCACATCCGCCGTCTGGCCGTCCGGACTCCAGTTCGTGAACAGCACGATGAAGTCCCCGAACACCATCTTTCGGGGGAGGCCCGTCGCCGGGTCCAGGTCCAGCACGAGGGCGCTCCCGTCGGCGTTCATCCACACGGCGCCGGTCACCGCCACCGGGTCGCCGGAGTCGTTCCGCTGGACGACCGGGAGCAGTTGTTCGCCGGTGCTGGCGGCCAGCATCGCGCCGAACTCCCCCTCGACCAGGGGCAGGGACGCGAGCCGGGTGCCATCGTCCCCGCCGCAGGCGCCGGCCATCATGGACAGGAGTCCGACCAGGAGCGGGGCCACCCGGGCGGGAAGGCGCCGGGCATGCACGACAGGCCGAGCGGACAAGGGACACCTCCTCTCACCGGGCAACGACAGGCAGGCAGGGATGGATGCCCTCGTCGAGGCCATTCTGCGCCCGGGGGAGTGTCGCCGTCAACGACCTCTCCGGAACGGGGGGATCAGCGAGTCGGGATGCGGAGGATCGCCCGGGCCTGGCCCGGGGTCGCCAGGGGGCGGCCGGCCTCGGCGGCCATGCGGGCCACCTCCCGGACCAGTTCCCAGGACCCCTGGGCCAGGCGTCCCTTCGCCAGCCAGAGGTTGTCCTCCAGGCCCACCCGGACGTGTCCCCCTCGGGCGATGGCCGCCCGGGCCAGGGGCAGTTCGAAGCGGCCGACCCCCGCGACCATCCAGGTGGCATCGGGGGGCAGCATCGACCGCAGGAAGTCCAGCCGGTCCTCGCCGCCCGAGAGGGCCCCGGGCACCCCCAGCACGAAGTCCACGTGCAGGGGGGCCGGCAGGAGCCCCTGGCGGAGCAGCAGCAGGGCATTGTCCACATGCCCGGCGTCGAAGGCCTCCACCTCCATCCGGACGCCCCGGATCCGGGCCTTCTCGGCGATGGCGCGGATCATCGGAAACGAGTTCAGGAAGACCTCGTCCCCGAAGTTGCAGGTGCCGGTGGTCAGCGTGCAGAACTCCGGGTCCAGGTCCAGGGGCTGGGTCCGTTCCTCGACGGTCATCCCGACGGCGCCGCCGGTGGAGACCTGGAGGATCACCTCCGGGGCCTCCCTCCGGATGGCCTCGATGGCCGCCCGGAAGGTCTCCCGGTCCTGGGTCGGCGTGCCGTCGGGTCGCCGGACGTGCAGGTGGACCACCCGGGCGCCCTCGGCGAAGCACCGGGCCGCCTCGGCGGCCAGTTCCTGAGCCGTGTAGGGCACGGCGGGGTTCTGTTCCTTCGTGACCTCGGCGCCGCAGATCGCGGCGGTGATGATCAGGGGGTCGGCCATCGGCACCTCCTCTCACGGGGCTCCGGCCGGTCCCGTCGGACCGCCCGGAACTCCCTTCCGCTGGCACTCCAGGGGGGTCACGCAGGTCCCGGAGGCCCGGAGGACCAGCACCGGCGGGTCCAGCACCTCCGCCCGGGACGGGGTCGCCGGGTCCCGGGAGGCTGCGATCACCTTGTGGACCGTGAACGTCATGCGCCGGGAGGTCCGGCCCTCGGCCACGATCCGTCCCCGGGCCTCGACGTAGTCGCCGGCGTACACCGGCGCCAGGAACTCCACCTGGTCATAGGCCCGGAAGAGCCCCTCGTCGCCGTCCCGGCGGATCAGCAGTTCGGTGGCCACGTCTCCCAGCAGGGCCAGCATCCGCGCCCCGTCCACCAGGTCCCCCCCGTAGTGGGCATCGGCCTGGGACATCCGGAGCCGGACCAGGACCTCCTCCGAGGGCATCGTCACGGGACACCTCCCGCCCCGCTCCGGGCCACGACGATCCACGACAGCCCCAGGGGCAGCGCCTCCCCGAACCGCCGCTCGAGGCCCAGGGCCACCGGGGCCATCTTCTCGTAGAGGGACAGCTGGCCGATGGGCAGGCGGTTCTTCTTCAGCAGGCGCCCGTTCGCGAACCACCCCGCCACCCCCAGCAGGTTGAAGGCGAAGGTCTTCTCGATGACGAAGCCGGCCTGCCGGACCCGGGCCTCCAGGTCCTCCCGGGCGTAGCGGCGGAAGTGTCCGAGGCTCTGGTCGAGCGGCGAGTACAGGGCCGGGTGGGCGGGGACCAGCAGCACGAGCCGTCCTGCCGCGGGTCGGAGGAGACGCTCCATGTGCCGCAGGGCCGCGTCCTGGTCCTCGACGTGCTCCAGCACGTTGAGGCAGACCACCGTGTCGAATGCCTCGTCAGCGAGACCTTCCGGGGGCGGGCTGGCGCAGTCCCAGACCAGGGCCTTGAACCCGTCGTGCTCGGCGAAGGACTCCTGGAGCCGGGCGATGCTGTCGGCGGAGATGTCCGTCGCCGTGACGTCCCCCTGGGACAGCAGGAAGCGGGTGATGTTCCCCGTCCCGGACCCCACCTCCAGCATCCGCCGTCCCAGATAGGGGCGGATCGTCCGGAAGAGGTGGGTGTTGAAGCGCTCCAGGGCGTTCATCTTCGAGAGGGTCTCCTCGACCACCCGACCCTTCAGGAAGTCGCTGTCGAACCAGGAGTAGCGGATGATGGCGTAGAGGGCCTCGAAGCCGTCCTTCACGCCGATCTTCTTTCCCTCGGCATAGGACCGCCCATGGTAGGCGATGGGGACCTCGTAGATGCGGTAGCGCATCCGGGCGATTTTCGCAGTGATCTCCGGCTCGATTCCGAAGCGCTCCGACGTCAGGTGCAGGTCCCGGATCACGTCGGCCCGGAAGGCCTTGTAGCAGGTCTCCATGTCGGTCAGGTTCAGGTCCGTGAAGGCGTTGCTCAGGAAGGTCAGGAAGCGGTTGCCCAGGGAGTGCCAGAAGAAGTGGACCCGCCGGGTGTCCCCGGCGAAGCGCGACCCATAGACGACGTCGGCCTTTCCCTCCAGCAGCGGGGCCAGCAGGCGGGGATAGTCGTTGGGGTCGTACTCCAGGTCCGCGTCCTGGACCAGCACGAAGTCCCCGGTGACGGCCTCGAACCCGGTCCGGAGGGCCGCCCCCTTGCCCCGGTTCACCGGGTGGAACAGGCAGCGCAGGTCGGCCTGGTCCAGGCGCTTCTTCGGGACGCCCAGTCCGGCCATCTCGGTCTTCCAGGAGGTCTGGAGGCGATCGACCAGTTCCCGGGTGCCGTCCCGGGAGCAGTCGTCCACCAGCAGGATCTCCTTCCGGAGGTCCGGTCCCAGGTCCACCTTCAGGACCCGGGCGAGGATGGCCCGGAGCGTCCGGCGCTCGTTGTACACCGGGATCACGATGGAGAGGGTCTTCATCGGGCACCTCGATCGGGCCCCCCGGGTCCCCGGGGAGGTCTGGGTCCCGGCCGGTGGCCCCGGGGGCGGGAATCATTGCGGAAGGGGCGGTCCCGGGAGGGCCCGCCGGGCCCCCGTCCGCGCCGATCCTCCCTTCCTTGGGGACGACGCTCCGGGGACGGTCCGCTGCGGGGGGGCTGCCGGCCCTCGGAGGCCGCCCCGCTGCCCTCGCTCATCCAGGAATCGGGCCGGGCCAGCAGTTCCACGGCCCAGGCATCCTTCGACAGCAGGGCCTGCACAAGGGCCTCCTGGGAGGAGAGGGTCTCCACGAAGGCCGTCGCCGAGGCCCCGACCTGGGCCGAATCGCATCCCGGTCCCGTGCCGCCCAGCGTGGGCACGCCCAGGCGCTGGGCCGCCGTGCAGGCCATCAGGTTCCGGGTGTGGTCCGCCGCCCCCGAACCCGCCATGACCCCGTCCAGGAACCGGAGGGTCATCACCCCGTCCACGAACGGCGCCCCTCCGGCCCGGTCATAGGGGTGCGAGGCTACCAGGGCCCCTCCGTGGCGCTCCCGCAGGGCCCTGGCCCCCTCGATGCCCCCGTCCATGAAGGCCGGGCCGTCGATGCCCCGCAGCACCTCCGGGTCCGGGGGAATCCAGACCAGCCGTCCGCGGTTCAGGGGGATCTCCACGCCGAAGGCCAGGAAGAGACGGTCGGCAAAGCGGCTTCGCCGGGCCGCCTCGATCGGGGGGCACTCCCCCTGGCCCACCAGGCACGCGCCGTCCAGGCCTGCCTCGACGCAGGCCTCCAGCAGGCGGTCGATCCCCGGGCCCTCGATCTCCCGGGGCATGACCAGGTACAGGTCCACCAGCATCGTCGCTCCTCCATGCAAGGTCCGCTCCGGTCCCCTCCGCCGACGGCCGTCAGCCGACCAGGTTGACCAGACGGTTCTTCACCACGATCACCTTCCGGGGCTCCCGTCCCCCCAGGTGTCTCTGCACCTTCTCGCTGGCCCGGGCCAGACGCTCCAGGTCCTCCTCGGGGGTGTCCAGGGGGACCTTCACCTGGTCCCGGACCTTGCCATTGACCTGGATCACCACCTCGACCTCGTCCTCGGCGCAGAGGGCCTCGTCCCAGGTCGGCCAGGGGACCCGGACGATGGGCGGCTCGTGGCCCAGGCGCTGCCAGAGCTCCTCCCCCAGGTGGGGGGCAAAGGGCGACAGCAGCAGCACCAGGGTCTCGACGGCCTCCCGGGGCCGGACCTCGGTCTTCTGGACCTCGTGGACCAGGGTCATCATCTGGGCGATGGCGGTGTTGAAGCGCATCCGCTCGATGTCCTGGGTCACCTTCCGGACCGTCTGGTGCACCAGTCGCTGGAGGGGCAATGGCGCCTCCTCGTCCGTGAGAGGACCCGTCGCAACCCGCCAGACCCGGTCCAAAAACCGCCGGGCGCCCACGATGCCCTGGGTGCTCCAGGGCTTCACCACCTCCAGGGGCCCCATGAACATCTCGTAGACCCGCATCGCGTCGGCCCCATATGTTCGGACCACGTCGTCGGGATTCACCACGTTGCCCAGGGACTTGGACATCTTCTGGCCGTTCTCGCCCAGGATCAGGCCCTGGTTGACCAGTTTCCGGAATGGCTCCGGCGTCGAGACGACCCCGAGGTCGTGGAGCACCTTGTGCCAGAAGCGGGCATAGAGGAGGTGCAGGACCGCGTGCTCGGCCCCCCCGACGTAGAGGTCCACGGGCATCCAGCGCCGCTCCTTCTCGGGGTCCACCAGCCGCTGGTCATTGTGGGGGTCCAGGTAGCGCAGGTAGTACCAGCAGGAGCCGGCCCACTGGGGCATCGTGTGGGTCTCCCGGCGGCCGATCACCTGGCCGGTGGTCGGGTCCCGGACCTCGACCCACTCGGGGATCGTCGCCAGGGGCGACTCGCCGTTGCCCGCGGGCCGGTAGGAGGGCACCTCCGGCAGCGTCAGCGGCAGGTCCGACTCCGGCAGGGCCTCCACGGTGCCGTCGGGGCGATGGATCAGGGGGAAGGGCTCGCCCCAGTAGCGCTGCCGGGAGAAGACCCAGTCCCGGAGGCGGTACTTGACGGCCCGCGTCCCGATCCCCCGGGCCTCCAGGTCCGCGGTGATGCGCTGCTGGAACTCCCGGGTGGGCAGTCCGTCGTAGGGCCCCGAGTTCACCGCGACCCCCTCCTCGCAGAAGGCCGCGTCCCCGATGCCCCGGGGGCGGCCGTCGGGGGAGACCACCTCGACGATGGGCAGCCCGTGGGCCTGAGCGAATTCGAAGTCCCGCTGGTCGTGGGCCGGGACCGCCATGATGGCCCCGGTCCCGTAGGAGATCAGCACGTAGTCGGCCACCCAGACCGGGACCCGCTGGCCATTCACCGGGTTCACCGCGAAGGCGCCGGTGAAGACGCCGGTCTTCGGGCGGGTGGCGTCGGTCCGGGTCAGGTCGTTCATCCGGCCGGCGGCCTGCCGGTAGGCCTCGACCTCCGCCAGGCGGTCCGCCGTGGTGATCCGGGAGACCAGGGGATGCTCAGGGGCCAGCACCATGTAGGTGACGCCGAAGAGCGTGTCGGGCCGTGTCGTGAAGACCCGGAGGGTCTCCCGGTGACCCTCCAGGGGGAAGTCCACCTCGGCGCCCTCGGACCGGCCGATCCAGTTCCGCTGCATCTCCTTGATGGGCTCCGGCCAGTCCAGTCCCTCCAGGTCCTCCAGCAGCCGGTCGGCATAGGCGGTGATCCGGAGCATCCACTGGCGCATGGGGCGCCGCTCCACGGGGAAGCCTCCCCGCTCCGAGAGGCCCTCGGGAGTCACCTCCTCGTCGGCCAGCACGGTTCCCAGGGCCGGGCACCAGTTCACCGGGATCTCGGTCTGGTAGGCGAGCCCCCGGCGGAACAACTGCAGGAAGATCCACTGGGTCCACCGGTAGTAGGAGGGGTCGCAGGTGGCGATCTCCCGGTCCCAGTCGTAGGCGAGCCCCAGCATCCGGATCTGCCGACGGAAGTTGTCGATGTTCCGGCGGGTCGTGATGGCCGGATGGATGCCCGTCTGGAGGGCATACTGCTCCGCCGGGAGCCCGAAGGCATCCCAGCCCATCGGGTGCAGGACCTCGAAGCCCCGCATCCACTTGTACCGGGCCACGATGTCCGTCGCGGTGTAGCCCTCGGGGTGCCCGACGTGGAGGCCGGCCCCCGAGGGGTAGGGGAACATGTCCAGCACGTAGAACTTCGGGCGGTCCGAGTCGTCCCGGGCCCGGAAGGTCTTGTGTTCCAGCCAGTACTGCTGCCATTTCGGCTCGATGACCGAAGGGTCCCAGGTCGTCTCCTCGGCGTCCATCTCCACCCCGCTGCAGGAAGTCGGAGGGGCGATCCCCCCGCGAAAGCGGCATATTATAGACCGTTGTTCGCCGGGCGGATGCCCGGATCGTGTGCGTGGGGGGATGTGAGGTCTCCAGGAGGGGAAGAAACCCATGAGGCGCTGGTCTGTGATCATCCTGACCATGGCACTGCTGGGTGGGGTCGAGGCCCGGGGGGCCTGGACCGACTGGAAGCCGATTCCGCGACCGACCGATCCCGACGACATGCTGATGGCCGTCGATGCCCTGTCGCCGCGGCTGTTCTTCACCGGGGGCGTCCAGGTCAAGATGACCGGCGGCATGTTCCCGTCCATGAAGCCGGTCCTCTACCGGAGCCAGGACGGCGGGGCCACCGTGCAGTCGATCCAGGGCAACCTGTCGGGGCCGATGGGGTCCTTCGTGGCCGCCATCGGGATGGAGAGCCTGACCAGCGGCATGGTGGCCCTGGGCGGGGACATCTGGTTCACCCGCAACGGTGGCACCTGGCAGAAGGTCGCCCTGCCGGGGATTGGCGACGGCGAGGTCGGCGCCCTGGCGGCCCTCGGCGACGGGCAGGGGGTGGCCGTCGGTTCGGGCGGCGGGGCCTGGCGAAGCACCGATGGAGGGGCCTCCTGGACCCAGGTCTCCACCGGGACCCGGGCAGACCTGGGCTGCCTGTTCTTCCGGGACCGGCTTCGGGGGTGGGCGGCCGGGGCCGTCGTGTCGGAGCAGGAGACCGAGGAGATGCAGACCCTGGTCTCCTACGGCGACGTGGTGGTGCTGGGGACCACCGACGGGGGGGCCTCCTGGAGGGTGCTGGCCACGCTGCCGCCCGATTCCCAGGCCGATGGTCCCGGGGGCAGGCTGGCCTGTCCGATCTTCTTCCTGGAGGATGACCGGACGGGGTTCCTGGCGATGGGCCGCTATGACCAGGAGAAGGGCCGGGCCAAGGAGGTGCTGCTCTACCGGACGACCGACGGGGGGGGATCCTGGCAGGACACCGGCACCGACTTCCAGGTGGGCACGCTCAACATGTTCATGAAGGTGCCGATCCGGGTGTCCTATCTGGCGGGGATGTTCTGGCAGGACGCGGACCACGGCCACCTGGTCGGGGCGGCGGACACCGGGTTGTCGGGGTCCAGCGGCGGGGGCGGGGGAGACCAGCCGATCTACCGTGCCGTGGACATGATCACGCTGGATGGCGGACGGACCTGGGACAAGACCGACGTCGGCGAGATCTCCTTCAACATGGGCGGCGGCACGATGCCCCAGGGGGATCCCCGGCCGCTCCGGGCGAAGTTCCTGGACTGGTACACCGCCTGGCTGGTGGGGGAGAAGGGGAACGCCTGGTGGTGGGACTACAAGTGCATCAAGCAGAGCCAGTGCCTGGGGGGGTACCGGTGCGAGAAGCGGGAGGGCGACGAGCATCCCCGCTGCTATCCCGTCGGGGGTGCCCCCGATGGCGGCACCGGGGAGACCGGCGGCGGGAGCGACGTGGTCGGGACCCGGGACGCGGTGGAGGGGCCCGAGGTCGGGAGTGGGGCCGACCTGGTGGTGCTTCCCGATGGGGGGGGCTGCCAGGGGGACTGCGGTCCTGGCGGCGGGTCCGGCGGCGGGTGCCGGGCCGGGGCCAGGGGCGATGGTCTGATCGTGCTGCTGCTGGTCCTGTTGGGAATGGTCTGGTGGAGATCTCGGGGTTCCGCCGGGTTCCGGGGACGCCTTCCCCAAGGCGTCGGCGGCTCGCAAAAAAGCCCTTGACAGGAAGGCAGGATCCCCGCATCATTCCGTCCGTTTTCCGGGGGTTGACCCCGGGTGATTGTGGCCGTCCTGAACGGCCAGGGAGGTGGGTCATGTAGGTTGAGGTCGGGCGCTGGATGCCCGGCCTCGTGTCAAAGGAGGGCATCCAAATTGAACGCGCTGGGCCGACACCTCGTGGCCGATTTTCATGGCTGCACCGCGGACCTGAACAATCCCGAACTGGTGATGAAGGGGCTGGAGGGGGCCTGTGAGGTCTCCGGGGCCACCATCATCAGCCGGACGGGCTACCACTTCAGTCCCTACGGGGTCACCGCGGTGGTCGTGATCGCCGAGTCGCACCTGGCGGTGCACACCTGGCCGGAGTACCGGTACGCCGCGGTGGACCTCTTCACCTGCGGCACCTCCGTGGACACCTGGAAGGCCTTCGAGTTCGTCAAGAAGGCCTTCGGGGCCAGCCGGGTGGAGTTGCGGGAGATCGCCCGGGGGCAGCTGAGCCAGCGGGAGGTCGCCGAGGCCCAGGCCTACATG
Source organism: Deltaproteobacteria bacterium (assembly GCA_029547805.1). Taxonomy (GTDB): domain Bacteria; phylum Myxococcota_A; class UBA9042; order DTJE01; family DTJE01; genus JAGOKF01. Next base: position 8,705 of record JAKPOP010000014.1, on the reverse strand, counting down.
GCCCCCTCCGACCGATCGGTGGCGGCGTAGTGTCGGTGCGGGCCCTTGACAGGGCTGGCGGGTCGCCGTGATAATCGGCGCCGTTTTCGAGGATCTTTGGCATCGCAGGGGGCAGGGGTCGTCAGCGTGGTGGCGTCGAGGATGCCGTGCGCCTGTAGCTCAGCCTGGATAGAGCAGCGGACTTCTAATCCGCCGGTCGGAGGTTCAAATCCTCTCAGGCGTACCTGCTCTCTCCCGGCGAGGGAGGGGTGACGGCGGCGTTTCGATGGTGCCTGTAGCTCAGTTGGCAGAGCACTGGATTGTGGCTCCAGGTGTCGTGGGTTCAAATCCCTCCAGGCACCCCATTCCGAGTGGATCGGAAGGCGACCCCGCCCCCTGCCATCTGCCGGCGCCCGTGGCTCAATGGATAGAGCATCGGACTTCGGATCCGACGGTTGGGGGTTCGAGTCCCTCCGGGCGCGCCAGAAAAGTTCAATGATTTCCTGCAAGTCCTTCCTACCCATCCCGAACCCGTTTCGTCTGAAAAACGGCCAAAAAGGGCGTTTTCGGGGGGCAAAGGGTAGCAAAAGGGGTAGCAGCGGGGTAGCAGATTTTCCCCATGTAAGGGATTGATATTCCAGCAATCAGCAAGTCCGATGGTCCGAAACTGCTACCCCCTCGGGGTAGCAACCCGACCTATCGGGAAGGAATCGGGCCTGGGAAGGGTCCCGGTGCCTCCTGGAAGCCCTTTGTCGGGCGGGGACGGGGAAATCCATCGCCCCGCCGGTCCCGGGCCTTCTCGGGCCGTCTACGGGCTCCAGGAACGAAAATGGTGTCAGGACTGGACTTCCGGGGTCTCGGGGTAGCAAGGGGGTAGCAGCGGGGCGGGGGGTCGGTCAGGCTTCCGGTCGGGACCCGGCGGCCTGGTGTCCCCCTCCATTTCCGCATCCTCCATGGCGGCCAGGGCGAGCCGGAACAGGTCAAGGACTTCGTCCAGGTCCTTCGGCGCGAAGGGCAAGGTCATCCATTTCCCATTTCCCAAAGGGACCTCGGGCAACCGTCCGGCTTCGGCGCCTTTCAGGACCCGCTCGAAGAACCCGCGCCAGGCGCACAAGACCAGGTCCAGGAAGTGTCCCAACTCCGCGGGGAAGACCATCGCCGCGGGGCCGCCCCCATTGTCTTCGTAGACCTCCAGCCATTCCAGCATCCGATCCGTGGTATCCCCGATTGTTTGGACAAGCCCGGCCAGGGTGTAGAGGGGACGACGCAAGGGTTCCGGGCCGGCGGGGAACAGGGCGATGGCCTCCGCGGCGGCTTCCCGAAGTTCCCGAAACTCGGTCCCCCAGGGCGCGGGAGGGTCCCGAAACCGAGCGTCCAGGTATCTTCCCACGGCCTCCACAAGCGAACGGAAAGCAGCGACGGCCAAGGCGTCAGGGTCGAAGGTGCGGCGCCTGCCGCCCGGAAGGACCGGGTGAGGGGTCGCCGGGGCCTTGTGGGGACCCCCGCGGAAAGGGTCCCTGGCCGACCGCCCGCGGAGGACTTCCGCCAGGTCAAACAGCCCGTCGTCTCCGGGACCGTAGAATCCTTCCTTGATGTCGGCGTGAACCTGTTGACGCGACACCCCGAGAATCCGGGGCAGTTCGGAACGCTTCACACGCATGGTCCAACCTCCATCGTCGCCCCGAGGGCATGAATGCCTTGACCTCCGACCTCCGACCCCCTGGACCTCGCCGGGGGTTCTCCCGTCAATCGTGCTTTTGGGGTCGTGTCTGGCGACGGAACGCGCCCGCGAGGTCTACCCCCCTCCATGACCTCCGGGGAGGACCCGGCCATACTCCCGGGGTCAGCCGGTCTTCGGGGACCGTGGGGGTTGTCTCCCGGGGCGCCTCCGCCGGCGACCGGCACGGACCCGGCCACCAGGTCTTCGGGAGTCAGGCAATCGCCGCAGACCAGTTCGCCGGTCAGCAGGCGTTCAGCGCCGCAATCGGGCCGGGCCGCCCGCCCACATCGCAGGCACGGTCCGGGGGACCCCTCACATTCGCCGGCCAGGGCCTCCAGGACGGCTTGCTTGTGCGCCCGCAGTTCGGCAAGGACCTCGGGGGTCAGGACCTCGCCGGGTCCCTGGCACCGCAGGCTTCCCCCTTCCAGAACGAGGGTCACGCCCCGGTCTCGCATCTGGCCGATCAACTCCCAGGTCGTCATAGGACCACCTCCAGGCGGGGGCCGGGTTTCAGGGACGGGTCAGGAATCGCCAGGCCGGAAACTTCGTCTTTGCCCGGATCCCCCCTTGGGTCAACCTCACCGACCTCACCCGGCCGCTTCTGGCGCGGGTCTGCGGCACTTTTCCCTACCTCTCCATCATCGGACTCGGGAGAGGTCAAAGAAAAGCCGGAATCCCGCATGGGGATTGGTCGGGTGAGGTTGGTGAGGTCGGGGGGAGGGGGGACCCCGTAGGCTTCGCACCTCTCGCGGAGGATCGGGCCTTCGACGTAGAACGCCGACTTGCCTCCATGCAACCGTCCAATCTCTCCGATGCGCAAGTCACGAAGCGTCTTCCCGACGGCGATGCGAAGCCTATGCCTTCGCCGCCTCGCATCTTCGTCAGGGGGGCCGTCTTCGTCTTCGCGTCGGTCGTCCAGTTTCTCCGCGACCTCGGAGACAGGCACGATCCGCGTGTCGTTGGGGCCGGGTGCCAGGGTGCCGGATTCCCACAGGCGGACCAGGGCCGCCAGGACCTCACGTTCCCGGTCCGGGGTGTCTTCTTGTGACTCCCCTTGAATCGCCTCCATGATGCGCCCGAATCGGTCGCCCCCGTCTTCGGCGTCAACGGCGAGACACACGGCGGCGGGGGGTAGCCAGGGCTCCGCGTCGCGGCCGAAGACCGGCAGGCGTTCCCGAGCCTTGCCGTACCACATGGGGGCGTCCCGGAGGGTGCCGAGCGCCCACAGGGCCAGGGCGTCCCGAAGGTCTTCGCGCGTTTCGCCTTCCGGCCAGTCACCTTCAAGGGCAGGGTCGCGGCGGGCGCGGGCGGGGTCCGCCGTTCGTACCATCGGGATCCGCAGGGCGCGGGACCCAAGGACGGCCTCGGGAATCGCGATGGATGCGAACCCGCGGGGGCCGTGAATCGGGATTCGGCGTGTCTCCCACCGGCCATCCGGGGTCGCCTCTTTGAGTGCCCAACTCATCCCCGGGCGCGTGCCCCCGAGCAACAGCCCCCGGCGATCCTGCCCCGATTCGTTTTGAGGGCGTCCGTGCGCCAGGTCTTCGGCCTCGTCCAACAGCAGGCACGCGCCAGCGGCGCACAGGTCGCGGAGGGCCGCATTCGAGGTCGACGACAGGACAAGTTCGCCGGCAAGGACCACCTCGGCCGCCACGGCCAGGGCGCGCGACTTGCCAGAACCCTTCGGTCCGGTGAATTGAACATAGGATGCGACAAGGCGGGCCGGGCGCTGCCACCATGTCGACAGACACCATGCGGTCAACACCAGTTCCGCGGTGTCCTGTCCCCCGGGGAACGCCCCGAGGTCAAGGAAGTGCCGAACGAAGCGCTGTACGCGGTCAAAGACGACAGGTCCGGGGACCCGTTCGCCGTCAGCAAACCGCCGCAGGGTCGCCAGGGTCGGGCACCGCTCGGGGAGGGATCCGGGGGTCAACAGGATTTCGGCACCGTCCGGCAGGACCGGCACGGGGTTGTCACCGGTCCCGTCCAGGATCCGGGCCTCGGTCCCGTTCCACGTCAGAACGGACATGGCGCGGACCGTGTCGGTCCCGACCCGGAGGGTCCGCCGGGCCAGGGCGTAGACTGTCCCGTTGTCCAGGGTCAGGATCCCCGTCAATTCCCGGGCGTTTTCGATCTCCACCTCGCCGCTGGTCGCGACCAAGAGGGTCTGGGCCTTCCGGGCCTTGGAAACCTCACGGTCCAAGGTCGCGCGTTTCAGGAACGGCGCAACCTGGCACACGCGGTCCATGAGGGCTTCTGCTTCGATCGGGTCAAGGGTTGCAAGGACGGGGACCAGTTCGGCGTTGATTCGTTGCCCTTGCCGGGCCGTGTCCCCTTCCTGCCCGATCGCATCGATCAGGGCCTTGATCTCGGGGACGGAAAGGGGTGTGCCGGGGGCGCGGGGCGTCGCGGCAACGACGGCCTCCGCGACCTCGCCGGACAGGACTTCCTCGGTTGCGCCCGCGGCGCGTGCATCATCAGGCTTCTGCATCGGGGAACCTCCCAATCTCGGGGGTGAAGCCTTCGGCCTTCAAGGCATGCCAGAACGCCCGCAGGCTCGCCCCGACCTCCGGCTTCTGCCAGGCGTCGGGGTCCGGGAAGTAGCGGACCGTTCGCGGTGCCATGTCGCGAAGGATGGGCAGGGCGGCAGACCACCCATTGTGCCCGGGAATGCCCACGGCGGGCAGGCGGGCGGCGTCCAGGGCGGCGGCGATATCGGCCTTCAAGATCCCCTCGTAGACCGCAACGGTCCCGCCCCGCGCCTCGGGACTGTCGGACATGGGCAACGGGACGTGCGCCAGGTTTCCCGGACTCGGTCCCGGGCATCCAGGCATGTTGGAGGTCACCCACAGGTACTTGACCCCGGATCTTGGGGGTGTGTCGGGGCGGGACAGCAGGGCGACGATCCGCCCGACCAGGTCGCGGACCGGCACCAACAGCCCGGGCGAGCCGGTCAGGGTCAGGTATCCCCGGCCCGTGCGTCGCGACTCCCGGCGGACGAAGCCCGGGACGCCCGCCAGGACCTCGGGGGAGAAGCGGTCCTCGAGGGCGCGCGCCAGGGCCTCCCGGGTCCAGGGGGGGCCGGCCGGCGGGAGGGTCCGATACTCGCGCCGGTCGATCTCCGTGTCCGGTAGTCCTCGGGTTCGCAGGGCGTCCCGATGCGCCGCGTCCAGGGTCATGGCGCGGAGGGTCGCGGCGTAGACCTCCGCCCGGACCTCCACCGGTGCCAGGAAGGGGACCCGGCCGGCCAACAGGGCATCCACCCGACGGGAGACCAGGTCCCCGATCGGGACGGGGTCGCCGCCGCGGAGCCGGTGGACGTAGTAGACGACTCCGGCACGGTCCACCCGGGCGCGGCCTCCCCGGGCCTCTCGCCGGCACAGGGCAACGGCCCCCTCTCGGGACACCCGGCACCATCCGTTTCCGCCGCAGATTGGGCAGGGGTTCCGGGCCGTCACCTCGAGGAAGGCACGATCGCCGCGGGGCATGGCGTCACCTCGTTCCCGGGCGGTTGCAGAAGTCACGGGGGGACGGTAGAATCGATTCACCGGTTCAATGTTCGTCCCCCGTGCCGTTGCCACCGGCCGGGGTCTGTCCTTCAGGCGGTCCGCAGGTTCCGCGCCAGCCAGGCGTTGATCTCGGACTCCGGGAACAGGCGTCGTCCGCCCCGCTGCCCGGGCTTGGTCCCGAGTTTGATGCTCGCAATCTCTCCCCGGAGGGCGAGCGTCACGAGGTAGTCAACAGACACCCGCATCCGGGCCGCCGCTTCCTTCGTGGTCAACAGGGTTCCGAAGTCCTTCGGGGCTTGATTCGTCATGTTCCAACCTCTGGTTAGGGTGCGGTTGCCGTCCACCGCGGGCGGCATCCATGCCTTGAGGCTAGGGTTGCCAATCAATCCGAAAAAGAGGGCCAACTTCAGATTTTTTCAGGGGGGGTTTACCCCCTGCGGGGCGGGCGGCTTGGGAATGTGCGGGAAGTAGAGGGGGTCGCGGCGGCGTCGGGCTCGGTGTTCCTCGGCGGGTTCATGTTGTCGAATGAGGGCCTTCACCGCTTCCGCGGTCGCGAGCCTCTCCAAGCGAAGGGCGCGAAAAAGGGCCGCCAACTCCGCGGGCGTCCACCATTCCGGGGCGGGCAGAACGCCAGGATCCCGAAGGTAGAGGGCAAGGTCCGCCGCGAAGGCACGATCCCCCTCTTGCTTGTTCCCCCCCTGCCTTTCAACGGGCATTTTCACGCCCGGCCGTGCGCAACCGGGCTTCAACACTCTGGCGCGGTCCTTGACCTTGTACCGGAAGTTCCGCAACCGCGGGCGCAGGGCCGCCAGTTCCTCGACCGCCTCCACCATCCGATTGACAATCAAGAGCCAACCGTTGTGCTGGGTAGCCTTGGCGACCCAAGGGGGCACCCCATTACGAGATACCCGGTGAACCTCTCGCGTCCGCAATTCAAGGGTCAGCATGTCATGTCGCTTCACCATGGCGCGGTAGCCTTCGTTGGACTGCCAACGATCCGCAGGCATGGGGGCGTACGGGTCAATATCAACCCTTGGTATGACCCCAGCAAGGACAGCGGCGGCCTCAAGCTTTTCGACAGTGCCTGCCTTGCCGGGGTCAATGCAGGTCACCAGGGCCAGGATCTCCCGGGCGAGTCTCGCGACCTCCCAGGTCAACTCCAGCGTTTCCTCGGGGACCAGGATTCGGACCCCCATGTTGTAGTTGACCTCCAACAGCGCCTTTTTGACCTCCGGTTGCTCTAACGGTGCTTCGATGCGTTCCTTCCACGGGTGGCGGCGCTTTTCCTGCGTCATGGTGTCACCTCCTGCCGGGCGGCTTTCACGGGGGGCGTATCCGGCCCGGTCGCCGCCGCGGGCGCGGGCATCCGGGCGACCAGGTCCCGAAGGCGGGTCGGGTTCACGTGGGCATAGCGCCTGGACATTACAAGCGTTTTGTGTCCAAGCATCACGGCGACCTCGGGGAGAGACGCCCCCGTTCCGAGCAACGCGGACCCCGCCAGGTGTCGCGTGTCATGCCAACGCAGGTCGGGTCGCCCGACCTTCCGGGCGGCGCGCTTGAATGCGTGCGAAATACTGGACGACTCCGGCGGGTTCCCCCGGGGCATGGCGAAAACGTAGGCATCGGGGAGTTCGCGCCGGGCCGTCAGTTCGTCGCCCTTGACGCGCACCAGGATCGCGGCTTCCGAAGCCGCGCGGAGAGTCCGCAACATGTCCACAAGGGACGGGTGCAATGGGACGCGCCGCGACTCGCCGGACTTGGAATCCTCGACCATCAGGATTCCCCCGTCCAAATCGACATGGCGCCAACGAAGGGAAACGATTTCCCCCTGGCGAAGACCCGTCAGGACCGCAAGGCGGTACAAAGGGCGGAGCCAAGGGGGCATGGCGGCGACCAAGGCGGCCTCATCTTCCGGCCCCAACGTGGGCACCCGCCCCGGAGCCTCGGGGAACATGCGCATCCCCCGCAGGGGGTTTTCTTGCAGTTCGCCGCATTCCACCGCGTAGGACAGAATCTTTCGCAGGCAGGCGACCTCGCGGTTGACCGACGCGGGGGAGAAAGTGGCCGGGGCGGGCGGCTTCGCGTTCCGGGGCAGGATTCCGGCGGCCTTGCGACGGGCGAAGGCTTCCCTCCGGGCGATGCTCACAAGGGTTTCCGTCTGGCGACGGTCGCGCATGTAGGCTTCCACCCGCGACTTGGTGATTTCGGACAGTCGCAGGGACCCGAAGGCCGCCAGCAAGGGCCGCAGGCTCAATTCGTCCCGGTCCCACGAACGCTTGTGCGCCTTCGCCCATGCCCGGTATTTCGGGACGAAGTCAGCCAGCCGATCCCGTTGCACCTTCGGGAGCCCGACCCGTTCCCTGGCGGCGTCTTCCCGCAGGCGACCCAACAGCAGTTGCGCGTCTTCCTTGGTCGGGGCGGACCTCCATACCTGGCGGCCACGGATCTTGATCTTCACGTACCAATGGCCGTTGCGGTTGAGAATCCCGCCTATCTGTCTGCCTTCGTCATGCCGTTTCGCCATATCGGCACCCCCGGTTGCAACCCGTTCCAGTCGAAAGCGACCGAAACACCCGAAGGGTAGCAAACGGGGTAGCGGCATGTCAAAGCAGACGCCAAAGGCAAGTAAAGCAAAGGCTTTTTACGATATGTCAATCGGACTTCGGATCCGACCGCTGTAACTCACCGGAATCACTGGCGTCCGAAAAGGCGGGTTGACCGGGCTTGCGCTGGCCGAAAAAGGGTGGCAAGATGGGTTTGTCCGGGGCGACGACCCCGGACCCCTGGCATGGGGGCCGGGGGAGATTGAGGAGGCTGAGATGACAAAGCACGAACAGCGGCGAATGGATGAGGTCCGGCGGTCGGGCGCTCCCGGGGTCGTCCGTGAGGGCGCCCCGGCGACCGAACGACAGATGGCCTACATCGAGGCCCTCGCCAGGAGGGCTGGCTACCGCTCCTCGGCGGAGGCCGTGAAGGCCTGCTTGGGAAAGAATCCGATCGGTGGCCTCTCTCGGGGCCGGGCTTCCATGGTGATCGAGTTTCTTCAGGCCAGGGCGTGAGGAGGAGGCTGCCATGAAGTTCCACGTCCAGTTCCGTGAGCGTTGTGCGAATCCGGAGCTGTTCTCGGCCGATATCGAGGCCTCGGATATGTCCGAGGCCTTGCAGAAGGCCGAGGAAATCGGGCGCTGCCATCTGGATGCCGTGGCCGGCTGGATCCCCGGATACGGCTACAAGGAGGCTGGACTGGATATCCTGGCCGTCGCCGAGGACGGCCTGGAGGTCCGGGCCTCCCTGGAGCCCGACCTCGGCGCTCTGGCCGAGGAGGTTCAGGGCATCGTGGAGTCCTACGAGGGCGACTGGCTGGAGTTCGCCAAGCACCTGGAGGAGATCGAGGAGGAAGCCGAGGTGGCGAGGCTCTGCGCTCGCCGGGCCATCGATGAGGTCGGATGGGGCGACTTCCTCGCGGCGCTGAAACGCATCGAGGACGCCGAGGCCCA
>JAKPOP010000019.1 GCA_029547805.1 Deltaproteobacteria bacterium | reverse complement strand
ATGCCCCTGCCCTCGCTTCCCATCACGAGGCCGATGTCCCCTGCGAAGCGCGCCGACCCCAGGTCGGTGTCCGCACCGGCGTCGGCCCCGTAGATCCAGAACCCCTTTTCCTTGAGAAATTCGATGGCCTGGCTGAGGTTGACGATCCGGGCAACGGGCAGGTGGCCGGCCGCGCCGGCCGAGGCCTTGAGGACGGCGGGGGTGACGCCGCAGGCCCGGTCCCTGGGGATCACCACCCCGTTTGCGCCGAAGCAGTGGGCCGACCGGATCAGGGAGCCCAGGTTCCGGGGGTCCTCGATCCCGTCGAGCAGAAGGACCAGGCTGCCCGGAAAGGCCGGGTGGCGGTTGGCGACGATGTCGTCGAGGGTTGCGTAGGCGAATTCTCCGCAGAGGCACAGCACGCCCTGGTGGGCGGCGGTGCCTGCCTGGCGGTCGAGATCCTCCCGCCGGCGGACGTCCACCGCGATGCCCCGTGCCGATGCAAGCTCCAGGATCCGCTTCACCTCGTCGCCGCGTCGGCCCTCGGCGAGGACGATCTTGCGGATGTCGCCGGCCTCGCTTCGGAGGGTCTCCAGGACGGGATGGATGCCATAGATAATCTGCATGGCCGAAAGGACGGGACCGCCCTCTTATTGCCTGTCGGCGAGGCCCAGGGCGATCTCCTCGACGATCCGGTCCGACGCCTCGACGGGATCCTTTGCCAGGCGGATGGGCCGACCCACGACGATGTAATCGGCACCGTTGCGGATCGCCTCGCGGGGGGTGTCGATCCGCTTCTGATCGTCTTGCTCCACCTCGTCGCCGGCCAGGCGGATGCCGGGCGTCACGACGGCAAAATCGGGCCCGCAGGCCTCCCGGATGGAAAGGATGTCCCGGGGGGAGGCCACGACGCCTCCCATGCCGGCCCGGCGGGCCGCCGCGGCCAGGTGCGTCGCCAGCCCCTGGGTGCTCTGCCGGAATCCCAGCTCGGAGAGGTCGCGGTCGTTGAGGCTGGTGAGCACGGTGACCGCCAGGACCAGCGGCATCGGCGCGCCCGTCTCCCGGGCCGCCTTCTGCGCCGCCTGGACGGTCTTCTCCATCATCTCCCGCCCGCCGAGGGCGTGGAGGTTGAACATGGCCACCCCGAGCCTGACGGCCCCCTCGGCGGCCTTGGCGACCGTGTTGGGGATGTCGTGGAA
>JAKPOP010000031.1 GCA_029547805.1 Deltaproteobacteria bacterium | reverse complement strand
CATCTGACTCGGCGACCCGCCCCCCACACGCCAGACATGGTCTGGTCGCCGAGTCGGGGACTTCAAACCCTCAGCCCCCTGGACGGAGTCTGCCCAAATCCCTGCGGATCTGGGCCGCGACGCGCCGGGAACATGCCCGAGTCAGGCCTGGCCCCCTGACCGGTCAGTCCTGGAGGCCCGTCCCTCCATCTTGACCCCCGCCAGGGAGACCGATAGACTCAACCCCTGAATGCCCCTGGGGGACCGTGATGAAACTGCGGACACTCGGCGCTCTCTGGTTCGTGGCCGGGCTGGTTGTGGCCTGCAACGATGTTCCCGTCCGGAACCTGACCAGTACCTACCAGCTCCAGGTGCAGGAGATTCGGGATCGGGGCAAGCCGGCCAGGCTGGACGTCCTGTGGGTCATCGACGACTCGCCCTCGATGTGCCAGGAGCAGCAGAACCTGGCCCGGTCCTTCAAGGCCTTCCTGGACGTCTTCCAGAAGTACACCGCCATCGACATGCAACTGGCGGTGACCACCACCAACGTCTGCCCGACGGCCAAGGACAAGAAGGCGGTCCGGGGTCGGTTCCTCTACCAGCCGGCGGTGGACATGCCTCCGGACTGCGTGGAAAAACGGGTGCTTCCCTGTCTCAACGATGCCCAGTGCCAGGCCCGGACGGACCTGCCCGACCCGGCGGGATGGGTCTGTGAGTCCAAGCCCGCCGCCCAGCTCTGGGTCTGCGACTATCCCCCGGATGTGAAGGCGGGCGGGGCCGACGACCGCTATCCCGGGGACTACCTCTACACGATGTCCACCCAGTGCCGCTACAAGTGCGACCGGGACAACGACGCGGGGCGTTGCGCCCGGGTCTTCGGGATGCCCGACGGGTGCTCGACGGTCTCCACCGGGGATCGCCCCTCGATGTGCGAGGCCTCTTCCTGCGACACCGGGGCATGCCTGGCCAACGAGACCCTCCCCTCGAGCGTGGACTGCGCGACCCGGTGCCGGGGGGGCGATTGCACCTCGGTCTGCGGCGAGTTCCTCCAGGATGCCGCGGCCTGTGCGGCCCGGTGCCAGGCGGCCAACGACTCCTGCTACGACGTCTGCCGGCAGGTCTCGAAGACCGTCGCGTGCCAGAACGTCTGCAGCGGGGACAACACCTGCGAGGGCATCTGCCAGGATTTCCTGCACGATGCGACCGGATGCTCCCAGGTCTGTCAGGCGGCCGACTGCCGGACCCAGTGCCGAACCGCCTTCAAGAACCAGGAGTTCCTCTGCACGCTGGCCTGCAACGCCCAGGCCTCCTGCTCGGACCGGTGCACCGCCGAGTTCGGCATCCCCGAGTTCCGGTGCCTCTATCCGGGGGACGACCCGACCGGGGCGGGGTGCCTCCAGCCTCCATCGACCGGCTACTGCCCGGGCCTCAAGGGCCGGAATCCGGACGGGTCCTACCAGTGGGAGGGCCCCACCATCCTCAACAACACCGTCGCCGACCAGTACCTGAAGGACTGGATCGCCGGCAAGTGGGCCGGACACCCCGACTGGGACCCCGCCTGGAAGTCCCTGCCCACCGGTGACACCCCCGAGGAGGTTGCGGCCCGGGAGGTCGCTCGGGCCAAGGTCTTTGAACTGCTCTTCCAGTGCATGGCCACCGTCGGCGCCGCCCAGTCCATCTGCGGCAACCAGGAACAGGGGCTCCGGGCGGCCTGGATGGCCCTGGACCCCGACGGGGAGAACCGCAATCAGGCCCGGGCCTTCCTCCGGGACGACGCCTACCTGCTGATCGTCGTGATGGGTGACGAGGACGACTGCTCCGCGCCGGAGTATGAGAAGACGCCTGGGGTTCTCGACAACGTGGTCCCCAGCGAGGACTTCGGCCGGTGCTCCTGCCTCCGGGACGAGAACGGCTGCCTCCCCAACGGCGAATGCGACTACACGAAGTGCCTGACCGGCGGGGTCTTCGACGTCAAGAAGTGCCCCCTGTACTCCACGGCCCGGTTCGTCAACCTGCTCCGTAGCCTGAAGCCCGACCCGGCCCAGGTGGTCTTCGCGACAATTACCGGCGACGTGCTGACTCTGGAGGACGGGACTCCGAACCTCCTGTCGGGCATCTACGCCCCCGGGGCCCGGGCCGACGACATCCGGAAGCGCTACTTTGACTGCATGTGCGACGCCAAGGCCCCGACGACCTCGATCTACAACTTCGTCTGCCTGAGCCGCCAGGGGAAGGCCGCCCTGGGCGCCCGGTACATCGACGTGGCCCGGGCCTTCGGCCAGGGGTCCTACGGGCAGTTCTCGAACATCTGCTCGGACCAGGGCATCGAGCCCTCCCTGGAGGCCATTGCGAACCTGGTCATTCCGCTGCTGACCCAGATCTGTCTGCCCCGGCCCCTGGACTGGCCCTGCGAGGGACGCTGCGAGACGCTGGCCGGCTTCCAGGACCGGGAGAAGTGCCAGCAGGCCTGTGGGGCCGAGGACTGCTTCCAGACCTGCCAGGACCTCTTCGGCGGAATCCCCGGCTGTGCCGAGATCTGCGCCTCCGGGGAGGCCATCGAGGTCTATCAGTACGATTCCAAGGGCCGCTGCAGTCGAACCGATGCCGCGGGCAACTGCCTCCCCCTGGTGCCCCAGGGCCAGGGCGAGGCCTGGGACTACCAGCTGGTGGCCAACTCCCCGGTCTGCCCCCTCTTCGATGTCTCGCTGGGGGAGCGCCTGGAGAACGCCCTGCTCTTCTCGAAGCCGCTGGAGTACAACGACCGGATCGAGATCGTGTATCGCTCCCGGCCCTTCGCCTGCCAGAAGCGGTGCCTCTCGGTCTTTCTGGATCAGCCCTCCACCTGCGACGACCTCTGCAAGGGGAGCGTCGAGGACTGCCTGGAAGGATGCGTGAAGGGGGCGGGGGCCCAGCGCTGCGCCTTCGTCTGCGGCGTGAAGGTGGACTCGTGCATCGAGCACTGCCAGGCCGTGGGCGGGACCGCCTGCAACGAGGTGTGCCGGAACTGATCCCCCGCGCGACCGGGTCGGCGGGCATCCCGCGACGTCTTCCGGAGGGTCCATGTCGACGATGAACCGGTTCTGTCCTTGCGTCCTCGGACTGATGCTCCTGGCTGCCGGGGCCCGGGCCCAGACGACTCCGCCTCCTTCCCGGGGGCCCGACAGTTCGGACCTCTTCCAGGCCATCCACGTCGTCGTGGGACCCTCGGCCCGCTCCCTGGACCCGGTGGCCGTCTCCCCGTTCCGCTGCCCCGAGGGGACCCTGAAGGCCTGCGGGACCGTGGACCAGGTGCTCCCGCGGGACCTGACCCTCTCGGGCTTCTTCAACGTCCTGGATCGGGCCTCCTTTCTGGGGGATCCGGCTGCGGCGGACCCGGCGGCACCGCGGTTCGACGACTGGTTCAACGTGGGGGCCCGCTACCTGATCACGACCCAGATCTCCCGGTCCGACGCGGGAATCGACCTGCGGTTCCGCCTCTGGTCCGTGAACGACCGGAAGGCGATTCCGGTCAAGGTGGATCGCTTTGTCGGGATCTCCGAAGCCGCGGTCCGGCGATCGGTCCACGAGTTCGTGAACTCGTTGCTCGAGGCCATTACCGGGAAGCCCGGGGTCTTCGGCAGCGAGATCGTGCTGGCCCTTCGGACCGGGAACTTCGTCTGGGACCTCATCGCGATGGAGATGGACGGGTCGGGGCGTCGCACGCTGGTGCACAACGGGTCCGCAAACCTCTTTTCCCGATTCGCCCCTGGAGGCGTGCTCTACACGTCCTTCCTGCCGGGCCTGCCCCAGCTCTACCTGGGGAATCGTCGGGTCACCCACGACGAGCGGCAGTATCGGGGCGCCGAGATGACCCGGGATGGCCGGTGGATCGTCGCCTCGGTGGACGTGGACGGGCAGTCGGACCTGGTCGTTCTGGACGCCCGGACCGGCAAGGAGGTCCGGCGCCTGACCGACAGCCCCTGGGACGAGGTGGACCCGTCGATCTCCCGCGATGGTCGGCTGGTGGCCTTCTGCAGCAGCCGGACCGGCCGGCCCCAGATCCACGTGATCGGCATCGATGGCACCGGCGAGCGGCGTCTCACGATGGCCGGTTCCTACAACACCGCTCCCCGCTTCGGTCCCAACGGGCTCATCGCCTTCTCGGGCATGGATGATTTCGTCTCGGACATCTTCACGGTGAACCTGGCGGGGCAGTTGAACCGCCTGACCCAGCAGCAGGGCAGCAACACGAATCCCGCCTGGTCCCCCGACGGCCGCTGGCTGGTCTTCCTGTCGGACCGCGGGGGCCGCTGGCGGGTCTTCCTGATGACCGAGGACGGCCGCTACCAGTACCCGCTGACCGAGAAGGGGGAGCCCTGGGGGGCCCCTGACTGGCACTGACCGGGGGGCCCTCATGGGACGGCGTCCTGGCAGGGGGAGGGTGTCCGCCTGGCTCCGGCAGGGCGGCGGACTCGTCCGGGACACGTTTCGGGCCTTCCTGACCGCCCGGGGACTCGACCATGCAGCGTCCATCTCCTTCTTCGCGCTGCTGTCCCTGGCCCCGACGCTCGTGCTGATGGTGTCCCTGGCGGGGTTCCTGGCGCCGATGCTCGGGAGGGGCGACGACAGCCTGTCGTGGCTGACCGGGTGGATCACCGGGACGATCCAGTCCTTCACCCCCGTCGAGGGGGACCAGGTCCAGCGGGTGGTCGAGGGGGTCGTGGCCCGGCGGGTCTCCCTGGGCCTCTGGGGCGCCGTGATGCTGATCATTGGCGCCTCGGCGGCCTTCAGCGCCCTGGAGCACGCGGTGGCGGACGCCCTGGGTGTCGTGCATCGCCGACCCTTCCTGATGACCCGGCTGGTCTTCGCCTCGGTGATCGTCGCCGGGGGCATCCTGGCCTTCGGGGTCTACCACGCCTGGAGCCTCGCCCGATCCCTCTGGTCCGCGATCGGCGGCCAGGACCTGGCAGATGCCTGGGGCCTCTCCCCGGTCTGGGAGACGGCCTGGGCGGTGGTCCAGGCCCCCCTGGGATTCCTGCTGGCCCTGTATCTTCCCGGGATGGCTCGGATCCCCTGGCGGTGCGCCCTCGGCGGCGCCCTGCTGTTCACGGGGCTCTGGCAGACGGCCCGCCTGGCCTACGCCTTCTATGTCGGCCGGGTGGCGACCTACGGGGTCCTCTACGGGTCCCTCGCGGCGCCCCTGCTGGTGGTCCTGTGGACCTTCTACGCCTCGGTGCTGTTCCTCTTCGCGGCCGTCTTTACCGGTGTCCTGTGGCGTCGCGGCAGAAAAGGGCTTGCCTGACCAACGGGACCTGAATATACTTCCCCGTCCCGGCATCCGGTCGGGATGGGAATCAACACGAGGGAGCGACGATGAAGGCTAGGAACCTGGTGGTGGTCTCGATGGCCCTGGCGATCGCTGCGGCGGGCTGCAAGCAGCAGGCCGGCGCTCCGGGTCAGGCGTCGGGAGGCGCGAAGGAGAAGGTCGAGTTCACGATGCACGTGATGTCCCAGTGCCCCTTCGGCGTGCAGGTGGAGAACGCCTTCAAGCCCGTCAAGGACAAACTGGGCGACGCGGTGGACCTGCGGATCGAGTTCATCGGCCAGGAGCCCTCGCCGGGTCAGTTGACCTCGATGCACGGTGAGAACGAGGTGAAGGGTGACCTGCTCCAGGTCTGCGCCTTGAACCTGGATCCGGCGAAGGCCTATCCCCTGATCCTCTGCATGAACAAGGACATGCGGGCCATTCCCGGCAACTTCGACGCCTGCGCCGCCGAGGTGCAGATCGATGCGGCGAAGGTGAAGGCCTGCGCCGAGGGGGACCAGGGCAAGAAGCTGCTCTCGGACTCCTTCAAACGATCCCAGGAGAAGGGGGCCCGGGGGTCGCCGACGATGTTCGTCGCCGGACAGCCCTACCAGGGCGGCCGGACCGAGATGGACTTCATGCGGGCGATCTGCGCGAAGTACCAGGCGAAGCCCCAGGCGTGCGAGAACATCCCCGAGCCCAAGAAGATCCCCGTCACCGTGCTGACCGACTCCCGCTGCAAGGACTGCATGCCGGACCGCATCCTGGGCCAGTTGCGGGGCATGTTCCCGGGCATGGAGCCCAAGACGCTGGACTACTCCACCCCCGAGGGGAAGGCCCTCTACCAGAGCCTGAAGGACAAGGGCGTCAAGATGCTGCCCGCGTTCCTGTTCGCCCCGGTGGTCGCCGAGGATCCGGGCTACCAGCAGGTCCAGCGGTTCATGACCGACACCGGCGAGTACAAACTGCTCCAGATCGGCGCCAAGTGGGACCCCACGGCCGAGATCTGCGACAACGGCCAGGACGACGATGGCAACGGTCAGGTGGACTGCCAGGACGACGGCTGCAAGGGCAAGATCGTCTGCCGTCAGGAGCAGCCGAAGACCCTGGAGGTCTTCGTGATGTCCCAGTGCCCCTTCGGCGTGAAGGCCCTCAACGCGATGAAGGAAGTGCTGGAGGCCTTCAAGGACGACGGCATCACCTTCCACGTGAACTTCATCGCCGACGAGCTCCCGGACGGGTCCTTCAAGGCCCTCCACGGCCAGCCCGAGGTGGACGAGAACATCCGCGAACTCTGCGCGATCAAGCTGTACCCCCAGGTGGACAAGGCCACGGGCCTGCCGAAGTACATGCAGTACATCCTGTGCCGGAACCAGGACATTCGGAGCACCGAGTGGCAGAAGTGCGCGGTGGACGGCATCGACCCGAAGAAGATGCAGGAATGCATCGACAAGGACGGCAAGCGCCTCCACTCCGAGAACATCAAGAAGGCCAAGGAACTGGGCATCGGCGCCTCGCCGACCTGGCTTGCCAACAACAAGTTCCAGTTCTCGGGCATCGCCGCGGAGCAGATCAAGCAGCAGTTCTGCGCCTACAACAAGGACCTGAAGGGCTGCGGCAAGACCCTCTCGGGCCAGGCCCAGGGCGGCCCCAGCGGCGGTTGCGGCGCCAACTGATCCCCCCTCCGGCCAATCCGGCCTTCCTCGCGACCGCCTGATCGCCCTCACCGCCTCCATGAACCCCCTGCCTGTCCAGGGAAACCGGCAGGACTGACCGGTCTTTCAGAGAATCCGTCCGGGACGGGCCGCGCCAGGACTGAATTCACCGAGGATGGGGCGGGAGTAGCAGATATTCGCATTCGGGCGAGGGCGGGGTAGCCGGCTCCGCTCCGCAAGGTCCGCTGC
>JAKPOP010000030.1 GCA_029547805.1 Deltaproteobacteria bacterium | reverse complement strand
GCAGCGGACCTTGCGGAGCGGAGCCGGCTACCCCGCCCTCGCCCGAATGCGAATATCTGCTACTCCCGCCCCATCCTCGGTGAATTCAGTCCTGGCGCGGCCCGTCCCGGACGGATTCTCTGAAAGACCGGTCAGTCCTGGCCCCGGCAGCCGACTCTCTGCCTTCCCTGTGCCGAGGACCGGGACTGCGCCTTTCCGGGATTCGACGCGGGACGGATCCGGTGTCTCTCCTATGGTGACGCCGAGGGGTCCTTCTGCGGGGGACCCTGCCGCACCGCCGACGAGTGTCCCGAGGGCTACGGGTGCGTCGATGGACAGTGCCGGCAGGAAGAGGGCACCTGCGTCTGCTCGGCCCTGGCCCGGGAGGAAGGCCTGGCCACTCCCTGTCGTCGGGTGGGCCCCGAGGGCACCTGCACCGGCCTTCGGCAGTGCGGGGACCAGGGGCTGTCGGAGTGCTCGGCGGCGGTGCCGGTGGCAGAGGAGTGCAATGGCCTGGACGACAACTGCAACGGGCAGACCGACGAGGGGCTGCCGGATCAGACCTGCGGGCAGGGGATTTGCAGGCACTCGGTGCCCTCCTGCCGGGACGGGGTTCCGGTGACCTGCAACCCCCTGGAGGGGGCCCGGGAGGAGGTCTGCAATGGCCTCGACGACGACTGCGACGGGGTCACGGACCCGGACTTCCTGGACACCGATCGGGACGGGATTCCGGACTGCGTGGATCCCGACGACGACCAGGACGGGGTCCTGGACGATGGCGATGCCTCGGGGACCCTCGATCGGCCCTGCCGGCCCGGCCAGTCCACCGACTGCGACGACAACTGCGCCCTGGTGGCGAATCCGGGTCAGGAGGACCTGGATCTCGATGGCATCGGGGACGCCTGCGATCCCGACCAGGACGGCGACGGGTTCCCCGGGGTGCTGGTCGGAGGCACCGACTGCGACGACCGGGACCCCCTGCGGAATCCCGGGCGCATCGAGTCCTGCAACGGCCGGGACGACAACTGCGACGGGCGGGTGGACGAGGGGTTCCCGGACAGCGACCGGGATGGAACAGCCGACTGCGTGGACCCCGACCGGGACAACGACGGGGTCCTGGACGATGGCGACGGGTCCGGCACCGCCGGAGACCACCCCTGTTCCGGCGGGCGCCTGGCCGATTGCGACGACAACTGCCGGGGCAACTTCAATCCGGACCAGCGGGACCTGGACGGGGACGGCATCGGGGATGCCTGCGACCTGGACCAGGACGGTGACGGACGGCCGAACGAGTCGGACAACTGCCCCACGGTCTTCAACCCGGACCAGGTCAACACCGACGGTCAGGCCGACGGGGGCGACGCCTGCGACGACGACGATGATGACGACGGAGTGCCCGACGACGAGGACTGCCGACCCCGGGACCCGGCGGTCCATCCCGGGGCCGTCGAATCATGCAACGGGCAAGACGACAACTGTGATGGGCAGATCGACGAGGGGTATCCCGACTCGGACCAGGATGGGGCCGCCAATTGCGTCGATCCCGACGACGACAACGACGGGGTTCCGGACGACGGAGACGGGTCCGGGATCGCCGGAGACCACCCCTGTCGAGGGGGCCTGCAGCATGACTGCGACGACAACTGCCCCGTGACCCCGAACCCCCTCCAGGAGGACGCCGACGGGGACGGGATCGGCGACGCCTGCGAGACGGACACCGACGGGGACGGCTGGCCCGACGCCGTGGACAACTGCCCGTGGGTTCCGAACCCCGCCCAGGAGGACTTCGACCACGATGGGGTGGGGGACCTCTGTGACCCCGATGACGACGAGGACGGGGTGCCCGACGGCGACGACTGCCGTCCCCTGGACCCGTCGGTCTTCCCCGGGGCTGTCGAGGCCTGCAACGGCCGGGACGACAACTGCGATCGGCAGGTGGACGAGGGCTTCGCCGACACCGACGGGGATCGGGTCGCCGACTGCGTGGACCCGGACATCGACGGCGACGGGGTGGCCAACGGGGTGGACGACTGTCCGACGGTCCACAACCCGTTCCAGGAGGACTTCGACCGGGATGGCGTCGGGGACGCCTGCGACCCGGACCTGGACGGCGACGGGGTCTGTGATGACGGAGGACCGCTGCCCGGCACCTGCGTCCGGGGGCCCTCGGGACGGGACAACTGCCCCGGCTTCCCGGCCGAGGACCAGGCCGACACCGACGGGGACGGGATGGGGGACCCCTGCGACCCCGATGACGACAACGACGGCGTGCCGGATGGGTTGGATCGGTGTCCCCGGCAGTACGACCCGGCCCAGGAGGACTTCGACGGCGACGGGATCGGGGATGCCTGCGACCCGGACCTGGACGGGGACGGGGTGCCCAACGACCGGGATACCTGTCCCCGATACGACGATCGTCTGGACAGCGATGGCGACGGCATCCCGGAGGCCTGCGAGATCCAGTTCGCCGGTCACATCTGGCCCCCCGACGGCAGGACCGTCACCATCGGGAGCCCCTTCGACGTCTTCATCCAGTTGTGGAAGCCGGGCGTGACGCCGCCCGATGGGCCGGCACCGGGGATCGTGGTCCAGGTGCGCTGGCGGATCGTCGGGGATGGGATCTGGCAGGAGGGCAACGCCACCTACAACAAGGACTTCTGGTTCGTGGACGACCAGGGCCTCCGGGGCTGGAACGAGGAGCACCGCTTCACGATCCCGGCGGCGACCACCGCCCGGGGCGGCACGCTGGAGGTGGACTTCGTGCCGGTGGACCTCACCGGTGGTCCCGGATACGAGCATCCCTACAACAACGGGCCGATCTACGACCAGGGCTGGATGGTCGGCCAGCCCAAGACCGCTGCCCCGTTGCATTACCCGCTCCGGTAGGATTTCCGGCTCCTGCCGCCCGTGCTAGCATCCGCCCCGGTGGAGGGGGGCGCCGTGCGGGTCGGGATCCTGACGAACCTGAACTCCCGGAAGAACCGCGGACAGCGGGCTCGATGGCTGGACGAGGTGGCCTCGGACGAGGTGCTGGTGCGGGAGACCCGGGACGTCCGGGAGATCCGCCCGGTGGTCGAGGAGTTCATCGCCTCCGGTTGCCGCTACTGGGTCGCCAACGGGGGGGACGGGACCTTTCACTGGCTCATGAACGTCGGCCACGAGGTGCTGGCGGAACGGGGCGCCTGGAGGCCCGGGCAGGAGTTCCCGTACCGGCTGGTCCCCACCAACGGCGGCACGATTGACTTCGTGGCCCGGAAGGCCGGGATCTCCCGGCACTCCGATGCCGTGATCCGGGGGATCGTGCAGCAGGTCCGGTCTGGACGGGAGATGGCGTATCGGGAGATCGACACGCTGGTGGTCACGGGCCACCGGGCCGGAGACCCCGAGGGGGTCGATGCCTTCCGACGGGTCGGCTTCGCGGTGGCCATCGGGGGCATCGGGCAGCGGTTCTTCGCCCG
Source organism: Deltaproteobacteria bacterium (assembly GCA_029547805.1). Lineage (GTDB taxonomy): Bacteria > Myxococcota_A > UBA9042 > DTJE01 > DTJE01 > JAGOKF01. Next base: position 58,808 of record JAKPOP010000030.1, on the reverse strand, counting down.
GTACTACCAGTCCCCGGACCCGAATCCCTGGACCATCATCGAGGTCTCCCTGAAGGCGGCGGCGGGGCAGGTGGCCTCCCTGCCGGGCCTGTCGGCGGTGCCCTGGCTCGGGGGACTCCGGGCCTTTGCCGACGATGTCCTCGGAGGCACGCGGGCCCGGGTGACGGTGGACGGCCGGCGGTTTCCATACGGGCTCTACCAGGGCCTCCACGTCTCCTCGGTGGACATCGACTTCGGGACCATGCGGCTCTTCCCCTATGCCGCCGAACCGGGGCGGATGCACGTCGTGGTTGGCGCGATGGACCGCCTGGAGTGCGCCTGGAAGTGGACCTACCTGGTGGCCGGCCGTCCGGTCCCCGGCGAGACCTGGCACGAATTCGCCGGTCGGCGGATGGAGGTCGAGGCCGCCGAGGGGGGCACCCTGGACCCCATCATCGACGGGGAGATGTACTTCGGGCTGACCCGGCTGACCGTCGAGGCGGGGCCGGTGCTCCGGGTGCCTCGCCTGTCGTGACCCGATTCCCCCTCCCGTGCCCGCTTCCCTCGGGCCTCAGGATGCGGTGACGTCCCGGGCCCTCCGGGTGCGGATCGGGGGCCGGAAGCGGCCCGGGAATCGCCGGTAGCGCTCCGCCGGTCCGGGCCAGCCCACCGCGATGACCGCGTGGATCCGCTCCCCGTCTCGGCATCCCAGGGCCCGGACCAGGGACCGGTCGTGCCGAAGGGCCTCGACCGCGAACCCGATCAGGCAGGTGCCGAGGCCCACGGCGTGGGCGGCCAGCAGCAGGTTCTGGGCCGCCAGCAGGGCGTCCTCCCGGGGCGTGGTCGCCCCGGGGAGGGACCCGATGGCGATGGCCGCGGGGGCTCCCCAGAACAGCAGGTCCTCCCCCTGGCGCCGAAACCGATCGATGCCCTCCCGGACCGTCGCGGCGTAGTCCCGATGAAAGTCCGCCAGTTCCGGGCGACCCAGCAGCCGGAGTCCCTCCCGGATCCAGACCTGGTCCGACAGCCGCACCAGCCGTTCAAAGAAGGCCAGGCACCGCTGCCCGAAGGCCAGCACCGCAGCCCGGTCCGGCAGCACCGTGAAGGTCCATCCCTGGGAGTTGGTCCCCGAGGGGGCCAGCGTGGCGGCCCGGATCAGGTCGCGGATCACCGCTCCCGAGACGGGCCGATCCAGGAAGTTCCGGCAGGACCGCCGGGAGGCCATCAGTGCCAGCACCGTGTCCGGGTCCGTCTTGCCGTGAGGGACCCACCGGGGGTTCATGGGGACCGTCTCGAATTCCCGGGCGAAGTCCAGCCCGGGGATGGCGAGCGCTTCCCGGGGGCACACCGCGACGCAGTGCCCGCAGGCCAGGCATCCGGCCGACACCGTCCGAAGGCCCTCGGGCGTCATCCGCAGGACCCCGGCCGGGCAGACGGGCACGCACCGCCCACAGTCGTTGCACCGCCCCCGATCCACCGTCGGAGCCATCCGTTCCATTGGGTCCCTCCCCTGGCTGGTGCCTGGTCGAGGCCGTCGATGGCCCCAGCGGTGGATCCATACCACGGAAATGCTGGTCCCGGGCCGGTCCGCCCCCGGGTCCGTCCACCGGATGGTCGGGCCTGCAAGGTCCTGGAAGGCCCGGTGATTGTCCCGGGACCGGGAGCCACGTATCCTTGGACCGCCGCGGAGGTCGGGTCGTGGCGCCGCCGACGGACATCGAGGCGTTCTTCGGCCCGGGCGGGGTGCTGGCCCGGTCCATGCCCGGTTGGGAGTACCGCCCGGAGCAGCAGCGCATGGCCCTGGCCGTGGCCGGGGCCATCGCCCGGAACGACGTCTGCCTGGTCGAGGCCGGGACCGGGGTCGGCAAGACGCTGGCCTATCTGGTGCCGGCCATCCTGTCGGGCCGGAAGACGGTCGTGGCGACCGGGACCCGTACCCTGATGACCCAGGTGATGGAGAAGGAGATTCCCTTCCTCCAGGAGGTGCTGGGGATTCCCTTTTCCAGCGCCCTGCTGAAGGGCCGGTCCAACTATCTCTGCCTCCAGCGGCTGGAGACGGCCAGAGACCACCCGGACCTGTTCCAGGGCATCGAGACGACGCTCCGAAGGCGCCTCCAGTCCTGGGCCCGGACCACCGAGACCGGGGACTTCGTCGAGTGGACCGACGAGCCCGAGTCCCTGGGGGTCTTCTCCCGTCTGGCCTGCCATGCCGACGGCTGCCCGGGACGCCTCTGTGCCCACCATGCCCGGTGCTTCCTCTTCCGGGCCCGGAGCCGGGCCTTGGAGGCCGACGTGGTGGTCACCAACCACCACCTGTTCTTTGCGGACCTGACGCTGGCCGGTGGGGAGGAGGACACGGGGGTGCTGCTGCCGGCCGATGCCACGCTGATCCTGGACGAGGCTCACGGGATCGAGGAGGTCGCCACCGAGTACCTGGGCCGGACCGTGTCGTCGGGGAGCATCGGGGACCTGGTCCGGGATGCCCAGGTGCTGGCGATGTCGGGCGACCCGGATCTGGCCCTCCGGGTGCTGGAACCGTCCCGTCTCCTGGCAGGGCTGTTTCAACGCCTCTTGATCGGTCTGGCGCCTCGGGAGGGGCGGTTTCGGGTGGACGACCACCCGGTCCCCGGGGAGGTGCTGGAGGCCTGGCATCGCCTCGATGGCGCCCTGGAGATGCTGGGCTTCGAGGCGGAGGCCCTGGCCATGTCCCTGGAACGTCCCTCGGGGATCAAGGCCCGGGCGCTGGAGGTCCGGATGGTGCTGGACGAGGTCCTCCAGGGCCGGTCCGCGGACCGCGTCCGCATCGCCGAGCGCCGCGCCGCCGCCACGGGGTCCCTGTCGGCCCTGCCCCTGGACGTCTCGGAGGCGCTTCAGAACCGGGTCTTCCTGCAGGGCCGCCCGGTGATCCTGACCTCGGCGACGCTGACCGTGGATGGATCGACGACCTTTCTGCGACGGCGCCTGGGGATTCCTGAGGGGGCCCTGGAGGAGGTGCTGGCATCACCCTTCGACTTCGCCTCCCAGGCGCTCCTCTACGTCCCCAGGGACGGCCCGGAGCCCGGGGACCCTCGCTACAGGGCCTTCTTCAACGATCAGGTGGAACGCCTGCTGGAGGCGACCGGGGGCCGGGCCTTCGTGCTCTTCACGAGCCACCAGGCCCTTCGACGGTCCGTCGAGGACCTCAAGGACCGGCTCCCCTGGCCGCTCCTGGTCCAGGGCCAGGCCCCCCGGGAGGAGTTGATCCGTCGCTTCCGGGCCACCCGGGGCGCCTGCCTCTTCGCGACGGGCACCTTCTGGGAAGGAGTGGACGTCGCCGGAGAGGCCCTGTCCACCGTGGTGATCGATCGCCTGCCCTTCGACGTTCCCGAGGACCCCCTGCTGGCGGCGCGGGTGGAGGCCGTCCGGGAACAGGGGGACAATCCCTTTCGGGACTATCAGTTGCCGCTCGCGGTGATCCGCCTGCGGCAGGGCTTCGGGCGCCTGATTCGCCGGCGAACCGACCGGGGGATGGTTGCGGTGCTCGATGTCCGCCTGCGGCGCCAGCGCTATGGAAAGACCTTCCTCCGGAGCCTGCCTCCGGCCCCGCTGGTGGAGGACCTGGAGGACGTCGCAGCGTGGTGCCGGAGGCACCTGTTCCCATCGGGACGGCGGACGGGAGCGGCACCGGCGCACCGGCGATCCGGGGCGTCCCACGAGGCCCAGGGGAACGTCGCCGGGGAAGACGCTACGGAACCAGGTAGGTGACGCCGACCAGGGCGTTCAGCATCGCGCCGGTCCGGTTGCCCCCGGTGGTCTGGGACTCGTTGCAGAGGGTCATCGTGGGCCCCAGCCGGCGACAGGTGGGCTCCCGGGAGGCGAAGCGGAACTGGGGACCGATGTCCACGGTGCCGAAGAGGTGCAGGTCCTTCGTGAGGGCGTACTCGGCCCCCATGGTCACCAGTACCGGGAGGCGGACCTCCAGGCGGTAGTCGGACTTGAAGACCAGGGAGAGGGGCACCCGGATCCCGAAGTCGATCTCCAGGCCCCGGGTCACCTCGTAGGACATCAGCAGTTCGGGGAAGCCGATCTGCCAGCCCACCCGGGTGCCATTGGGCCAGTACTCGACCATGAGGGCCGGATTGGCCTGGAGGGCCAGGTGGAAGGGCCCCTTGGCCACGAGGCTGTACTTGGCATAGGCCCCCAGGGCGTTGGCCAGGGTGGCCTTCCGATCCAGCAGGTCGTTCCACCAGGTGAAGGTCAGGTAGGGGGAGATCTCGACGCCGGGAGCGATGCCCAGACGCCCGCCCAGGCGCAGGCCAGGCCAGCCCAGGGCCGCCTCGACGGCGTACTGGCTCCCCGAGAGCGTGCGGCCTCCCTGGGCATACCAGTCATCGGAGGGCGCCTTCGGAGCCTCGGTCTTCGCCAGCGTGGCGACGGGTGCCAGGGCCAGCAGTCCCGCCACGATCCCCATCGGCAATCGTCGTCGCAGGAGCATCGTCCTTTCTCCGTTGCGGTCTCCAGGTGGATTCTGTGTCCGTCGGGACCGGAAGGGCAAACCGCCGACCGGGGACTCCTATTCCCCCGGATCGGGTTCCAGGAACTCCCGGAGCAGGACCGTCGCGTAGCATCCCGAGGGGAGGTCGAAGGTCAGCACGACCCCCTCCGGGTCCGCCTCGACCCGGATCGCCTCCGGTCGGATCCACAGGGGCCGTCGGGTTCCCTCCCCCAGGCGTGCAAAGGCACGAAAGTCCCGGGCCTCGATCCCCGTCTCGAGAAGGACCTGTCGCTCCAGGTCACCGGCCTCGTCCTCGGCCTCCATCATCTTGTGGCCCCAGACCGGTCCCGTGAGCCGGACCTCGCCGGCCTCCAGACGTTCCTGGTCGACCTCGGGCTCCCGGCAGTGGAACAGCCCGCCGGAGGGCACCTTCTGCAACACGTCGCCCGGCAGCACGCGGGCGGCGAGGCCGGCCTCGATCCGGTGCGCCAGAAAGCGGTTGAACAGGGCCGACTGCACGGCCGACAGGGACATCCGGCGCTCCAGGGCCCCCAGGCGTCTTCCCTGGAAGTCCTCCTGACGAGGGTCCAGCAGGCGCGCCAGGCCGATCCGGAGGGTGTCCCGGTCCCGCCCGAAGCGCTGGGTGCCGAAGAAGTTCGGGAAGCCCGCCCGGGTGACGGCGTCGGCGGTGTGCTGCATCACCGGAACCGCCGAGGCGTCGATCCCTCGGACCCGGATCCGAAAGCGGTTGCCCCGGAGATGCCCGGTCCGGATCTTGTGGGGATGGCGCTCTGCGCGGATCACCTGGATGCCCGGGAGCCCCTCCAGACGCCCGAGCCGGTCCTCGCACCGGGCCGGGGCCGAGATCCACTGGCGGGTCACGGCCCTCCGGTCCTTCGTGCCGGCATGGCCCAGGTCCCCCGGCGGGACTCCCAGGGCGGCGGCCAGGCGGTGGATGAGGTCGCCGCCGGCGACGTCCCGCTTCTGCACCCACAGGAAGAGATGGTCCCCTCGCCCCTCCGGGAGGTAGGCCGGGATCTCCTCCACCTCGAAGTCCTCGGGCTGTTCCTTGAGGCGTCCCGGGAACCTGGGGGCCTCGGGGCATGCCCTGGGCAGGCGATCCAGCAAGGTTGCATCGAAGAGCGGGTCGACATTCATGTCGGGGCCTCCGTGGGGGCGGTTCGCGGGCCCAGCAGCCGGGAGAGGACCTCGGGGACGTCGGCGAAGGAGGGGAACAGGAGGTCCGGGGCCAGGGCGGCGAGGGTCTTGAGGTCATGGAACCCCGTGGCCACGAGCACGGACCGGAAGCCGTTGGCCCGGGCCGCCTCGAGGTCCCGAGGACTGTCGCCGATCACGGTGACCTCGACGTCTCGCCCGGCGATCTCCCGGGCCCGCCTGGCGGCGATGGCTGTCAGGACGCCCCGATCGTCACTGTCGGACCCGAAGCCGCCGAACCGGAAGAACCGGTTCAGGTCTCCCCGGGCCAGTTTTGCCCGGGCCCCCCGCTCCAGGTTCCCCGTGCAGAGTCCCACCTGGCAATCGGGCCGCTCCGAGAGGGCCTCCAGCACCTCCCGGATCCCCGGGAGCACCCGGTAGTGCGTGGCCTCCGCCACCAGGCCCGGGAGCAGGTCCAGGTAGACCTGGAAGAAGCGGTCCCGCTCGCCGGGCGTGATGTCCCGACCCATCGCCTCCCGGAAGCCCCGGGCCAGGATGGCCCCGTCGGTGCATCCGGCGAAGGAGAAGCGGTCGAAGGCATGGGGGACCTCGAAGACCCGCTCCCAGGTCCGGAGAAAGGCGTCCCTTCCCGCTCCGCCGGCCCGGATCAGGGTCCCGTCCACATCGAACAGGAACACGCGCGACGGCCCGTCCCCTGGGGACGGATCGCCGGTCCCATGCGGCGAAACCTGGGAGAATGGCCTCATCGGGAGCGGGTCTTCTTCTGGGAGGCCGGGGCCTTTGGGGCCGGTCCCTTCGGGAAGGACAGCAAGGTGGTGGCCCCGACGACCCGCACGTACTCCTCCAGGTCGAGCAACGTCTTTCGGACCAGCGGGATGTCCTCCTCGGTGCCGCAGGCGCCGATCCCCCGCAGGGCTGCGACCCGGACCTCCGGCGCCGGGTCCTCCAGCCGTTGCCGGGCCAGGTCCAACGCCTTGCCGCAATCCTTGTGCAGGAGGCGCGACAGGGCCTGCTGCCGGGTCTCGGGATAGGCCGACTGGGCGACGGTCTCCCGGAGGAACTCCTCCTCCTGGGCCGGCAGGTGTGCGACGGCCTCGATGGCGGCCTGCCGGGCCCATTCCCGGTCGCTCTGGATCGCCTTTCGCAGGAAGGGGACCGCCCCCTCCTTCAGCTCCGCCACCAGGGCCAGGAGGGCCTCGGGGGTCAGTCCGGGGAGGGCGGTTGGAAAGATCTCGATCCCCTGCTTCGGGTCCAGCGACGCCAGCGTCACCATCACTGGACCCCGGACGGTCGGGTCCCGGTCCTCCAGCAGGATCCGCAGGATCGGGATGGCCGAGTCGTGCCGGGCCTGGCAGATGGCCTGGGCCGCGAGCCTCCGGATGTCCATGTCCCGGTCGTAGATCAGGTAGGACGCCACCGGGATCACCGCCTTGTCCCGGATGCGGGCCAGGGCACCCACCACGGCGATGCGAACGTCCCGGTCCGTATCCCGGACGGCCCGCTCCAGTGGCTCCACCGACTCGGCCTGGCCCAGGTCCCCCAGGGCCTCGGCGGCCAGGCGCCGGACCGTGGCGCTCCCGTCCCCCAGCAACTGGTGGATCCGCGGCAGTCCCCGGGTGCCCCAGAGCCGGGCCACGGCACCCACCGCCGCAAGCCGACGGGGGGGCAGCGTCGAGGTGATGTCCTGCTCGACCCGCTGCCGCAGGGTCTCGTCGCCGGAGGCGGCAAAGGCCCGGTAGGCCAGCGGGAGGAGGGACTCGGGGATCTCGGCCGAGGCCATCTTCTTCAATGCCGGGAGGGCCGCGGGGCTGGGGGCGGTCGTGGCGGCCCGCAGGAACCGGGCCTTTGCCGGTTCGTCTCCCTCGGCCAGGGGCAGCAGCGCCACGGTGCCCTCGGGGTCCCCCTGGCGGGCCAGGATCTCGGCGGCGGCGGTTCTCAGGCCATTGTCCTTGCCCTTCAGCAGGGGCTTCAGCAGAGGTGCCGGCACCGGCAGGTCTCCCTCCCGGGCCATCTCGAGGGCGAAGCCCAGCACCACCGGCGACTTCTCCCGCAGCAGGGCCGCGACCCAGGCCGGCTGCAGGGAGGACGGCATCTCCTGGAGGACCTTTCGGGCCATCTCGTCCTGCCGGGCCAGGGCCGGCACCCAGAAGGGCAGCGCTGCCTCGAGCCCCTGGGCCAGCAGGGCCTTCCAGAGGGCCTCCCGGTTGGGATTCTGAGGGTCCGCGAGGGCATCGGCCACCAGGGCGCGTCCCGATGCGTCCGGGAAGGCCAGGATCCACACCGGCAGGTCCTCGGCGACCGTCACGCTCGGGTCCCGGAGGGCCTGGGCGGCCAGGGTCCGGGCCTCTCCGTTCCCCAGGGAGGCCATTGCCACGATGGCCGAGCGCCGGACGGGCCAGTGGGGATCCCGGAGGGCCTCTCGCAGGTAGGGCATCACGTCGTGGCCGGGGAGCCGGGCCAGGGCCTCGGTGGCCTTCGCCCGGGCCAGCATGTCTCCGCTCCGGGTGCCCTTTTCGAGGACCGGGAAGGCCTCGGCCGCCAGGTCTTCCCGCGGACCGGCCATGGCCGGCACGATGCCCCACAGGACTGCCGCCACGAAGATCGCTCCCCGCCTCATCTGCAACCTCCCCTTCTGGCCAGAACCCCTTGGGGATTCTTGGCATTCCTGCAGGTCGAAGTCAACGGGGAAAGCGCCCCTGGATCCGCCGATTTCCCGGGAGGAACCCGAACGGCCAGGGCCGGGTCCGGCCCGGGAGACCAGGGTCGGCGGCCGCTAGCGACCCAGGATCCAGTTCCGGTGGATCTCCGCGACCCAGTGCATCAGGCTCCGGTTGTATGGGGTCTGGTCCCGGTCTGCCCCGGCGAGGATCTCCTCCACTGAGACCCCCGCCGCCTCGGCCACCGCGTGGATGGACGGCGGCAGTTCGGGGGGCTCCAGTCGGGCCAGGCGTTCCAGGGCCTCTTCCCTCGTGATGCGGTTTACCCGGATGCGCTGGGACAGCACGGCGGTGGGCGCACCGAAACCGTAACGGCGGTACCACGCCCACTCCATCGTCCGGGCCCCCAGGCAGTCCGAGTGGTCCCCGTCGAAGGTCGCCCCGAACCGCTCGCCAAGGCGCCGCCGGATCTCGTCGTCGTCCCACTCGAAGAAGTCGGGGACACAGACGACCTCCAGTCGCCCTCTCAGGCGATCCAGTCCGTAGTCCAGCACCGGGTGGGAGCCCCAGATCCCCCGGATGGCCGCCAGGCCCAGCCCGTCCTCCACCACGTCCCGGAAGTTCCAGGGGTCCTTGCCGACGGGCATCGTCGATTCATTGCGCCGGGCCAGACCCCACAGCACGAGTCGGATTCCCTCCCGCCGGGCCATCCGGTGGACGCCGAACACGACCGGGATGAAGCAGGCCCCACAGGGGAGTCCGGTCTTGCGCAGGAAGTGTCGCAGCAGGTCCTTCTGTTCCGGGCGCCGGTCGAACACGTGGGGGACTCCCAGGGCCTCGGTGACCCGGCGGATGTTCTCCAGGGCTCCGGGGGTCATCAGGCCGTTGTCGTAGGTGTAGGCCAGGCACTCGAGGTGAAGTTCCTCCCGGGCGATCCGGAGCACCTCCAGGCTGTCCTTGCCACCGCTGATCGGCACCAGGGCATCGTAGCGTCCCCGCCGGTATCGGCGGCCCAGTTCCACGGCCCGATCGAAGGTCCTCCGGGCCCGGGCCCGGACCTCCGGGTCCCGCAACCAGGGTCCCCAGCGCCGTTCGAAGTGTCGGCACTGCTGGCACACCCCCTCTTCGTCGAACCGGAGGCCTGGCCAGGTCTCCGGCAGGATGCAGCGACTGCAGCGGCGGATGGATTCGCGATGCATCGGGACGCTCCTGGCATACCAGGACTTGCCGAATCCTAGAAGCCTTTTTCGTTCAGGGCAACTCCTGGTTCGGCCGGCCCGCCCATCACTGGCACACGGACATGCCCACGCACTGGAGGTCCCCGGGACAGGACGCCCCGGAGGCCATCATGCCGCACATCCAGATGCAGAAGTTGTAGTCCAGTCCGGCGGCGGAGACGCAGGTCCCTTTCCACTGGCCGTTCGGCCCGGCGCAATCACCGTCCGAGGAGCATTTCAGCGCGCAGTGGGCCCGGGTGTTCTCCCCCTCGATGCACTCCCCCGAGAGGCACTCGGCACCGCCCCGGCAGGACTCCCCCGGGCCCTTCGTCGGGACCGTCGTGGAGGGGGGCAGGCACCACTGGGAGGCCACGCACTGCAGCCATTCCTCGCAGGTCGTGCTGCCGCCAGCGTGGATGCCGCAGAGAGAGGTGCACCATCCCGACAAGGCCCCGGGCTCCTTGTGGCAACCCTGGGGGATCGGCAGCGTCGAGGCCGGGCATTCGGAGTCATGGTTGCAGGTCCTGGAGCAGAAGCCGTAGGCGGCGTCGAGGTAGGGCAGGTCGCAGACCAGACCCTCGGGGCACTCGGAGTCATGGTTGCATCGCCCGTAGGCCACGGCGTCCGGGTCGGTCCCCAGGTCGGACCCAGGGTCGGTCCCCAGGTCCGGAAGTCCAGGATCCGGCAGGCCCGGGTCCACCGGCGCCAGGTCCAGGGCCAGGACGCCGTCTTCCCCTCCGGGGTCTGCCATGTCCGGGAGGCTGTCTGGAACAGGCAGGTCCGGTACCGTCCTTTCGTCCGTTCCCTGGTCCCGGTCCGGGGCGTCGGGACCCGGAGGCAGCAGCACGTCGCCGCCGCCCCCCGTGGTTCCGTTGTCCGAGGAGCAGCCGGGGACCATGCATGCCAGGGCCAGCAGGGTCAAGGTGCTTCGCAGGGTCATGGTGCCTCCTGGTTCGATTCTCTCCTTCAGGGATTCCAGGGCAGCAGATCGATGATCGCCGCCGCCTGGCAGTACGCCTCGTCGTCAATGGCCTCCTGCACCAGGTGTTCCGCCACGCCGGGGAGGTCCTGGAGGGCCGGTTCGCCGGGCAGCTCCAGGTCCACCCGGGAGGGCCCGGAGACCTGGAAGGGCCAGTCCTCGCCCAGGGCGTCTCCGAAGCGGACCCGCAGCCGACCGGCAGGACCGAGGCCGAACTGCAGGTCCCCGAAGAAGGGCAGGCCCAGGGCCCCGGTCCGGGGTTCCGACGGCGTGAATTCCCGGATGGGGAGGGCCTCGGCCGGCATCCCGGGGCGCACCCGGAAGACCCACCCGTAGGGAGCGGCCCCCAAAACGGCCGGCGTGAGCCACAGGTGCAGCACCCGGCCTCCATCAGGCAGGGCGGTGGTGCCGAAGTACCAGGATTCCAGCAGGTCGCCCAGCAGCCCCTTGCCCCAGAGGTGGTCCACGTACCCGCCGCCCTCGAAGGTCCGTTCCGGGACCGCCAGGGACCCGTCCCGGCGCACGACCCGGTAGGTGACGCGGGTCCGGGGCAACCCGATGGGCATCTGCCAGTCATGGTCCGTCCCGCCGGGGATGGCCCCGTAGAGGCCCCCTCCGGTCATCGCGAAACCCGGTGCGGCGGCCTCCAGGTCCATCTCGGCCAGGAGCCGGGAGTCATGGGTCATGTCCGGGGCATCCAGGTGCACGTGGAATCGACCGCCCCCCTCCGAGGGGAACCACTGGAAGGTGCTGTCTCCGATGCGTCCCCGGGGACCGTCGTGGGGGAACTCGGCCGTCGTCTCTGGCCATCGGCGCAGATTCGTGAACACCTTGGTCCCGTCCACCGTCACGTTCAACTGGAGCAGCCAGTAGTCCGAGGGGCGGGGCCGCGGGGCGCCGTCGGGGTTGGCCTGCCACTCCCGGACCGCCTTGCGATAGGTGCAGTCGAAGAGGTTGGCCGGGAAGAAGATGGCCGACAGGGACTGGTGGCCGTCGTGGGACTCGGCGTAGAAATTGAACCACTCGTAGGACCCGGGATCGTCGGAGAGGCGGGAGGCCATCTCCTCGGGCCGTGTCTCCCGGAGGACCCCCTCGTCCGCCCCGGCGCAGGCCAGGAGTCCCGCCATCGCCATCCATGCCGGCTGCCAGCGCCTGTCCATCGTCCCTCCCGGTCGTCTCCTGGACGGTTGGGTGGCAGAGGATGCCATGGATGATCGCCCCTGCCTATCGGATATTGACACAGAATGCCGGCTTGTGGCGGAATCATCTGCAGGCTCAATAGGGACAGGGGAGGTCCAGATGGAGCGGGGCCGCAATCCGGGGCGATGGATCCTGGCGACCTTGGTGGTGCTGGGGGCCTGTGGAGGAGACGACGGGGAGACCACGACCGATCCCGGGGCGAGCCGGGACCTGGTCATGGACCCGTCGCCGGCCGATCCGGGCATGTCGGACCCGGGACTCGCCGACCAGGCCCCGGCCGACCAGGGCCCGGCGGACCCGGGGGCCCCGCCGTCGGACCCCGGAGCCGATCCGGGGCGGGACGAGGGGACCCTCCCGGACCCGGGGGACGATCCGGGCCCGGTGGACCCCGGCCTGTCGGACCTCCCGGGAGATTCGGGCCCGGTGCAGGACGTCCCGGCGGAGGAGTGGCCTCCGAAGGAACCCTGGTGGGGCAACAAGGAGTGCCGGCTGCCTGCCTGTGATCCGGGAGCGCCCCAGGACATCGACCTCTCTGGCCTCTGGACCCAGACCCTGACGGCCGTGCGCCATGACTGCAATCCCCTGGTCGAGACCCTGAAGCCCGAGATCAAGCCCGGCACGGTCACCACGAAACCGGACCAGACCTTCACGGTCCAGGGCACCTGCACCTACTCGGGGCCTGGCGGGACCGTGACCGGCGTGCTGAAGGGAGACACGATGATCAACTGCATCCTGATGCCCCCGGAGCAGGGCGTCACGGCGATGCCGACCGGGTGGATCACCTTCTCCGACGGGACCGGATCGGGGAAGTCCACCGTGCACCTGTACGGGATTCCGATGCTGCAGCCCTCGAACTGCAGCATCGAGTATGACGTCGCCTACGCCCGCCAGTAGTCCGAAGGAGGTCTCCATGCGTCGCAGTGTCCTGGTGATCCTGGTCGGGAGTGTGATCGGTTCCGGTGGCTGCGACTCAGGCTCCTCCACCGGGGAATGGAACGCCATCACCTCGGCGACGCCCGGGGTCTCCTCGGCCCTGTTGACCGACGCCCATCCGGGGTGGCAGCGGGCCGATTGCCTGTCTTGCCACGCTCTGAACCACGACAGCGGCTATGACCCGGCCACCTGCACCGGGTGCCACGGGCGCAACGGGGGCCGGTCCGGGACCCGGCCTCCCACGGACCGGGGGCCGCCTGCGGGTCCTGCCACGCCAGGCAGCACGCCGGTCAGGGATTCGCGGCCCCCGACGACTGCGTGACGTGCCATGTCTGGAAGCCCGGCACCACCTGCGGCACCACCGAGGACTTCGACGTCGTGGTGGTCGGTGCCGGCGGCGGCGGGCTCGCGGCGGCGGCGGCCCTGGCCCGGGCCGGCAAGCGGGTGGCCCTGCTGGAGAAGAACGACCGCGTCGGCGGGGCCATGACGAACTTCCGCCGGGGGCACTACCGCTTCGAGGCATCGCTTCATGCCTTCGATGGCCTGGTCGAGGGGAAGGGCCTCAACGTGGACATCTTCAAGGCCCTGGGCATCTGGGGCAAGGTCCAGGTCCTGCGGCCCGACCCCATGTACCGGATCGTCTATCCCGATTTCACCTGGGACATCCCCGCCGACGTGGACGAGTACCAGGCCTTCCTGCAGCAGCAGTTCCCCGACTCGGCCGACGGGATCGCCCGCCTCTTCGCCGAGTGCAAGGACGTGAACCGGATCCTGGTGGCCTTCCTGACCTCTCAGTCCACCGGCGGGGCCCCGGCGGGCGTGACCACCGAGGACCTGTTGAAACTCCAGAAATACATGGACTCGACCCTCTCGGAGGTCCTGGCGGAGTACTTCACGGACCAGCGGCTCATTGCGGTCTGGACCCAGCTGGCGGGCTTCGCCGGGACTTCCCCGGACAAGGTCTCGGCCATCTTCTTCCTGGCCATGTGGAACTCCTACCATCTGGGCGGCTACCACTACTTCACCGGGGGATCCCAGGCGGTCTCCGACGCCCTGGCGGCCGTCGTCGGGGAGAACGGCGGCCTCGTGCGGACCCAGAGCCTCGTCACGCGGATCGTGGTCGAGGACGGTCGGGCCACCCAGGTCCGCACCGCGGACGGGACGTGCTTCAATGCCCGCTATGTGGTGTCCAACGCCAACGCCCCCGACACGGTGAACCGGCTGGTGGGTCGGGAGCACTTCCCGTCGGAGTGGCTCGCGAAGATGGACGCCATGACCGTCGGCCTGTCGGCCTACGTGGTGAACCTGGGCGTGAACCATGATTATCGGGACCTGTTCGGGGCGACCCACGAGGTCATGGTCAACGAGTCCTATGACACGAATCAGCCCTTTGAGGCCCTGGCGGCCTGCGACCCCGAGCGGACCGCCTTCGCCATCGCGAACTACACCGTGCTGGACCCCTCCACCGCACCGGCGGGGAAGAACGTGATCGAGATCACGACCCAGTTCGCCTACGAGTGCAACGAGGCCTGGAAGTTCGACCGCTCCCACGAGGAATACCGGAAGTACAAGGACGAACTGGCCCAGGTGATGATCCGCCGGGCCGAGCGGATCCTGCCGGGGTTGTCGCAGCACATCGAGGTGATGGAGGTGGCCACCCCACGGACCATCGAGGGATTCACCGCCAATCCGAAGGGGTCGATCTTCGGCTGGGACAACACGCCCCAGCAGTCCACCCAGAACCGCCTGCAGCAGCAGACGCCCATCCCGAACCTCTTCCTGGCCGGCGCCTGGACCTTCCCCGGCGGCGGCCAGTCGGCGGTGCTGATCAGCGGTGCGATGGCGGCCCAGTCCATCCTGGCGACGATGGCGGCCGAGGCCGGGTCCCAGTAGGTCCTCCCGTCCGTCGGCGCCCGGTCAGGGGAAGAAGGCAAACAGGGCCAGCGACAGGGCGAAGAGCATCCACATGCCCGGCCGGACCTCCCGTCCTCGGCCCGCAATGACCCGGCACAGGGGGGCCAGCACGAACCCCGCCGCCATGCCCACCCCGAGGTTGTAGGTGAAGGACATCAGGCCCACGACCACCAGGGCCGGCAAGGACTCCTCCAGCCGTGCAAAGGGGATCCGGGCCAGCGATGAGGTCATGGCGAGGCCCACCAGCACCAGCACGGGACCGTAGGCCGCTGCCGGGACCGCCGTGAACAGGGGAGCCAGGAAGAGGGCCAGCAGGAACAGGGACCCCGTGACCACCGAGGCGAGGCCCGTCCGGGCCCCGGCCTCGACCCCCGCGGCGCTCTCGATGTAGGCCCCGGCGGTGGTGGTGCCCAGGCAGGCCGCCAGGACCGTGGAGAGGGCGTCCACCAGCATCGGGCGCTCGATTCCTGGCAGATTCCCCTGGGCGTCCAGCAGCCCGGCCCGGTCCGAGACCCCCAGCAGGGTCCCCAGGGTGTCCACGAAGTCCATCACGAACATCACCAGCAGCACGTTCAGGAAGCCCACGGACAGGGCACCCCGGAAGTCCATCTGCAGCAGGATCGGGGCGGGGGAAGGCGGCAGGCCCACGACCCGGTCCGGCAGTGGCGCCACCCCCAGGGCCATCGCCACGCCGGTCCCCAGCAGGATCCCCCACAGCAGGGCCCCGGGAACCCGGCGGATCTGAAGGGCTCCCATCGCCAGGAAGGTCCCGATGGCCACCAGCACCTCCGGCCTCGACAGGTCCCCCAGGCGCACCGGGGCCCCCAGCGTTCCCAGGGCCACGATCCCCGTCTCGTGGAGGCCGATGAAGGCCAGGAAGAGCCCGATCCCGGCCGTGAAGGCCGCCTTCAGGGAGGCCGGGATGGCCTCGGCCATGGCCTTGCGGAGGCCGCTCAGGGTCAGCAGCGTGAACAGCACGCCCCCCAGGAAGACCCCGGCCAGGGCCGTCTGCCAGGAGAATCCCAGGACCTTCACCACCGTGAAGGCCACGAAGGCGTTCTCTCCCATGTAGGGCGCGATGGCGAAGGGCCGGTTCGCAAAGATCCCCATCGCGAGGGTGCCGATGGCCGCCGTGAGGACCGTGGCGGTCATCGAGGCCCCCCGGGGAATCCCGGCACTCTCCAGGATGGCGGGGTTCACGACGACGATGTACACCATCGTCAGGAACGTGGTGACGCCCCCGATCACCTCCCGGGGGAGGGTGGAGCCCGCCGAACGGATGCCGAACCACCGTTCCAGCATCAGAGGTCCCTCCGCGTGCGCACGGTTGAAGATACCACGAGCGAAAGGGGCCAGGCGTGTCCGGGGGTTGCACCCGCTTGCCGAAAAGCAATATGATCCTTTGGGTTGCCAGAGCAGACGGCGTACACGGACCGGATGGGTTCGGGGAGGGAAGTCATGGAACGGCGCGTCCTGATCATCGCGACGGGGATCCTGGTGGTGCTGCCCGCGGTGGCCTGGAGCCGGTCTCCCGTGCATCCGGCCGCCCTGGACCCCTCCTGGAGGGACCTGGCCTTCGGAAGCCCCCGGGAGGAGGTCCTGCGGGTGCTGGAGAGGCGGATTCGCGACCGCTATGGCGACCTGACCCGAAAGACGATGGACATCCGGGAGCGGGACCGCCTGTCCCGGGAGATGCAGAAGGAGATCGAGGAGGTCCGGGTCTCCAGGGTGGTCTTTCCCGCGGGACAGTCCACCTGGAGCGTGTCGATTCTCCGGGACGACTACGAGCCGGGCCAGGAGATGATCCTGGTCCGGGAGGGCGCGGCCCGCTACTACCTGCTGTTCCACGAGGGGGCCCTCTACAAGTGGATCGTGACCCCGGCGGACCCGTCCCGGGAGGCGGCGATGACCCTCCTGGAGCAGGCCTTCGGGCCTCCCGCCGAGGTCGAGAAGTCCCCGGACGGGGAGGTCGTCGTGAGGGCCCGGTGGACCGATGAGGGGCCCCTCTGCGCGAGCCTGCAGGACTACACCCGGGAGTTCCAGACCGTGCTGGTGCGCGTTGCGAAGAAAGACCTCGAGGAGAAGTTCCGGGCAGCCCGGAAGGCCCGCCAGGGCACGACGCTGAACCCCTTGATCGACGCCTCCAAGGAGACTCCCCAGGTCCAGGAGCCGGACCCGGTGGACGAACTGATCGGACGCCAGGGGCCCGTTCCCCATCTCCGGGACCAGCCGGCGAAAAAGAAGAAGAAAGG
Organism: Deltaproteobacteria bacterium; assembly: GCA_029547805.1. Taxonomy (GTDB): domain Bacteria; phylum Myxococcota_A; class UBA9042; order DTJE01; family DTJE01; genus JAGOKF01. The sequence goes on along the minus strand of JAKPOP010000030.1, from coordinate 42,027 downwards.
AAAGTGATGCTGAAAGTCCATCGCGTGCTGCTGGGTCCCTTCGAGACCAATGGGCTGATCCTGGAGGATGGAGAGACGGGGGAGGCCCTCCTGGTGGACGGTGGCATGGACCCCGACGCCATGGAGTCCCGCGTCCGGGCGCTCCAGGTCCGCCCGGTGATGCTGGTCCACACCCACGCCCACGTGGATCACTGCATGGCCTCGCCGGAACTGGCCCGCCGCCTGGGCATCCCCACGGTGCTGCACCCGGCGGACCTGCCCCTCTGGCGCAACGTGCCGATACAGGTCCAGGCGTTGCTGGGGCCTGAGGTCGTCCGGTCCCTGGGGATCTCCGGGGACCCGCCGGACCCCGACCGCCTGGTCCAGGAAGGGGACCGCCTGGCATTCGGCGGCCTGGAGGCGGAGGTGATCCATCTCCCGGGCCATTCCCCGGGGGGCATCGGACTCTTCCTCCGCCAGGGGCCGGGGGTGCTGGTCTCCGGGGACACCCTGTTCCGGGACGGCGTCGGCCGGACCGACCTCTGGGGCGGCGACTGGGGCACCCTGGTGGCGACTCTCCATCAGAAGGTCTTCACCCTGCCTCCCGAGACGGTCGTCTGGCCCGGTCACGGGGCCTCCACCACCGTCGGACGGGAACAGGCCGGCTTCCTGGCCGGTTTCCCGGATCCGTGACGCGGGGGGGCCGGGGTCAGGGGGGCGCCCATCGGGTCGTGTCGTCGGACAGGGGCCGGCGCATGTCGAGGGCCGGGACCGGCCGGGGCTCGGGGCCCACGTAGGCCGCCAGGTGGCGGATCAGGCGGTTCGCGGCGGCCTGCTCCCGCACGTGGGCGATCCATCCCGCCAGGCGGGACATCACGAAGATCGGGGTGAACAGGTCCCAGGGGAAGCCCATCAGGTGGTAGGCCGGGCCCGAAGGGAAGTCCAGGTTGGGGTGGAGATGTTTGCGGGCGGCCATCTCCGCCTCCAGCGCATCGGCGATGTCGTACCATCTCCGGTCCCGCCGGGCCTTGGCCACCTGGAGCCCCCAGCGTCGCATCGTCGGGACGCGGGAGTCGCCGGATCCATAGACCCGATGTCCGAAACCCATGATCCGGCGCCGTTCCGCCAGGGCCCGATCGAGCCAGGGCCGCACGTTCGCCACCTCGCCGATCTCGGCCAGGGTCCGCATCACGGCCTCGTTGGCCCCGCCGTGGAGGGGCCCTTTCAGGGCCGCGATGGCCGCCGTCACTGCACCGTGGAGGTCGGCCATGGTGGAGGTCACCACCCGGGCCGTGAAGGTCGAGGCATTGAAGCCGTGTTCGGCATAGAGAATCAGCGAGACGTCGAAGGCCCGCACGATGGTCGGGTCCGGGACCTCGCCAAAGACCATCCAGAAGAAGTTGGCCGAACGGCCGAGGTCCGGCCGGGGGGCGATGGGTCTTTGGCCCTGGCGGAGGCGGTGGAAGGCCGCGATGACGGTCGGGACCTGGGCCAGCAACTGGAGGCCCTGGTGGTCGAGGGACTCGGAGTCGTTCCGGGGGGCGTCGGGGTGGCCCATGCCCAGCACGCTGACAGCCGCCCGCACCACGTCCATCGGATGGGCCTGTCGGGGAAGGGATCGGATCAGCCGGGCCAGGATCGGTGACAGCGGTCTGGCGGCCACCTCGGCCTGACGGAAGGCCTCCAGGTCCGCCCGGCCGGGGAGATCGCCATGCCAGAGGAGCCAGGCGACCTCGTCGAACTCGCAGGACTCGGCCAGTTCGGGCACCGGATGGCCCCGGTAGGTCAGGGAGCAGGTCTCCGGCACGACCTGGGAGATCGAGGTGACGTCGGCCACGACGCCTTCCAGGCCCTTGTGAACCTCCGGAGCCTGTCGGGTCTCATCCGCCACCGGTCAGCCTCCTTTTCGATGTTTCGGACCAGTCGTCGGGGCTCCACCGGCATGCCATGCGGCGTCGAGGCGGGCATAGGCGTCGTAGCCCAGGACCTCGTAGAGTCGCGCCCGGGTCTGCATCCGATCCAGCAGGCCAGCCTGGGAGCCGTGCCGTTCCAGGTCCTGGAAGGCGTCCTCGACGGCCTTCATGGCCACCCGAAAGGCCGTCATGGGGTAGATCACGATGTCGTAGCCCAGGTCTTGCAGCGTGTCGGCCGACAGCAGGGGCGACTTCCCGAACTCGGTCATGTTGGCCATCAGGGGGACGTCGATGGCCTTGCGGAATGCCGCGAACTCGGCCTCGGACTGCAGGGCCTCCGGAAAGATGCCATCGGCTCCGGCATCGACGTAGGCCCGGGCGCGATCGATGGCCGCGTCGAGACCCTCGACGGCCCGGGCATCGGTCCGGGCGAACACCAGGAAGTCCGGGTCCGGCCGGGCCGTCACAGCGGCCCGGATCTTGCGCACCATCACCTCCACCGGGACCAGGGTCTTGCCGTCCAGGTGCCCGCACCGCTTGGGATTCTCCTGGTCCTCGAGGTGCATGCCCGCGAGTCCCGCCGCCACCAGTTCCGTGACCGTGCGGGCCACCTGGATCGGCTCCCCAAAGCCAGTGTCGGCATCGATGATGGCCGGCAGCCGGGTCCGGGCGGCGATGGCCGCTCCCCGGCTTGTCACCTCGGTGAGCGTGGTGAGGCCGATATCCGGAAAGCCCAGGTCGTTTGCGACGCCGGCCCCCGACACGTAGACGCCGTCGAACCCCGCCTGCTCGATCAGCAACGCCACGAAGGGCGAGAAGGCCCCGGGGAACCGCAACAGCCGGTGTTCCTGCAGGGCGCGGCGCAGCATGGAACGGCGGGCCGAAGGCGAAGGGAGCGACGTGTGTTCCATCAGAAGATCCCCTCCCGGGTCGATCCGGCCGGCTCCAGTCGGTCCGGTGGGACCGACAGGGTCAGCCCCCGCAGTCCCTCGGCGTCCAGGTCCGCCACCAGGTCCGCGAGCACCAGGAAGCGGTCCGCCTCGTCCGGCATCACCAGACCCTCTGTCAGGGACCGGAACTTTCGGAGATACTCTGGTCGCCGGAAGGGGCGGGCCCCGTTGGGATGGGCATTGGCAACGGCCAGTTCGTCAATCAGCACGGACCCGTCCCGGAGATGCACCTCGACCCGTCCCCCGAAGGCCTTCCGGGAAGGGTCGGGGTCCAGGTAGCGACGGGTCCACTCGGGGTCCTCGACGGTGGAGACCTTGCGCCAGAGCGCGATGGTGTCGGGCCGATGCGCCCGTTCCGGCAGGTAGCTCTCCACGTGGTGCCACCGGCCGTCCTGCAAGGCGACAGCGAAGATGTACATGACGCTGTGGTCGAGCGTCTCCCGGGTGGCCTCGGGGTCGTACTTCTGCGGGTCTCCCGATCCGGACCCGATGACATGGTGCGTGTGATGGCTGGTGTGGATGACCACCGAGTCGATGTCATCCAGCCGGGGCAAGAGTCGGTCCCGAAGCCGGAAGGCCAGGTCGATCATTGCCTGGGCCTGGTACTCGGCCGAGTGTTCCTTCGTGTAGGACTCGAGGATCGCCCGCCGGGGCTCTCCCCGTTCCGGCAATGTCACCTGATAGGCATCCTCGGGGCCTCCGAGCATCCAGGCGATGACGCCGTCCTCACCCTCGTAGATCGGCGTCGGAGAGGTCTCGCCGCGCATGGCACGATCCACGGCCTCGATGGCGGTCTTGGCCGTCCAGGCAGGGGCACAGGCCTTCCAGGAGGAGATGGTGCCCTTGCGGGACTGGCGGGTCGAGAATCCCAGGTGCACCGCCTGCTGGATGGCCTGCCAGATCACCGACGCGTCGAGCCCCAGCACCGCGCCGACGCCGGCGGCGATGGACGCGGCGAGATGGCCCACGTGGTCCTTCTTGTACCGATGCAGCGAGATGGCCTTCGCAAGGCTGACCTGGACCTCATAGGCCGCCGCGATGGCCCGGACCAGGTCGGCTCCGGTTCGACCGGCCTGCTGGGCCACGGCGAGGATCGCCGGGATGTTGTCCGCCGGGTGGGAGTACTCCTCCGCCAGGAAGGTGTCGTGGAAATCCAGTTCACGCACGGCGACGCCGTTGCCGTAGGCGGCCCACTCGCAGTGGACGGTCCGCTCGGCAGGCATCCCGAAGAGAAGCGCCCCTCCGGGGCGAGGGTGGGCCAGGGCCTGGGCCCGGGCCACGGCGACTGGCGGGCGATTCAGGGCGGCGATGGCCACTGCCGCGTTGTCGATGAGTCGGTTGCCGATCATCTCCACCACCTCCTGGTCGGGAGGCGTTGGGTCGGCGGCGAGGTCGGCCAGCAGCCAGGCCAGCTGGCGATTTCTGGGCAGCGGATCGGTCGCACGGTGGACCCGCACGTCGTGGGTCTTCATGGGGACCCCCTGGGCGCTGATGCCCTGGATGAAGTGATCAAAGAGAATCGAGTCGCACCACAATGGTCGCAAAAACTCGGATGATGTCAATCCTGGAATGACGGGTGTCGGCCCTGGAAGCGGCCGGGGGGCAGACCGCCGGTGGCGAGGGCCATTGACTGGTCTCGGGGCTTGTGGAATGGTGGCCTCGCGAGGACGACCCTGATGGACGGCGATGACCTGGCAGCGGCCCTGAGCCGCATTCTTCCCGCGGCATGCATCTCCCGGCGGCCCGAGGACCTGCGGGCCGTGGCCCGGGACGAGTCGGACCTCCCGGGGGTGCTGCCGGTCTGTCGGTGCCGTCCGGAGACCACGGAGCAGGTTGCGGCGGTGATCCGGCTGGCGGCCGCCCGGGGGGTGCCGGTGACGGCCCGGGGAGGGGGCAGCGGTCTGGAGGGCGGGGCCATCCCGTCGGCCGGGGGTCTGGTGCTGGACCTCTCGGCCATGGACCGGGTGCTGGAGGTGTCACCGGAGGAGCGGCTGGTGCGGGTGCAGCCGGGGGTGGTCCATGACCGGCTCAACCGCCTTGTGGGGGGCCACGGGCTCTTCTTCCCGCCGTCGCCGGGCGGGTCCGGGGACATGGCGACCATCGGGGGGATGGTCTCGACGGATGCCAGCGGCATCTACGCGCTGCGCCATGGGGGGACCCGTCGCTGGGTCCGGGGGATCGAGGTCGTCACGGGCACCGGCGACGTGATGCGGGTCGGCGGTCGGGTGCCGAAGTCCAGCGCGGGATACGACCTGAAGAGCCTCTTCATCGGGTCCGAGGGGACCCTGGGCATCCTCACCGAGGTGACGCTGGGGCTCGAGCCCGTCCCGCCGGAGTCGGCCAGGATCGCGCTGGCGTTCCCGGGCATCGAGGAGGCCTGTCGGGCCGCGGCCGAGATGGCGGGCTACGTCCCCGAGGCCGCGGCGGTCGAGATCGTGGATCGGGAGACGATGGGCCTCCTCCGGGGGCTCCCGGGCCTCCAGGACGTCCCCGAGGCGCACCTGTTGATGGTCGAGACCCAGGGACGGCGGGAGGACTGCGCCGCCGGGATGGAGTCCGTCCGGGACATCGCCGCAGGGCACCAGGGCACGGTGGTCACCGGGACCGGCGATCCCTGGGCCCTCCGGCATCGCCTGACCCGGACGATCCGGGAGACCTCCGCCCCGGGGGGCGTGGTCCGGACGGACTGCGCGGTGCCGCTGCCGGCCCTGGCGACCTTCGTCCGGGAGGCCAAGGCCGCTGGCGGGTTCCCGGGCGACGTCCTGGCCCCTGGCCCCCGCCGGGTCTACGTGTTCGGTCATGGGGGCGTCGGGATCGTGCACTGCCTGTTGCCCCTGGGAGGACCGGGGGCCTGGACGCCCGGGGAGGCCCGGGCAGCAAGAACCGCCATCGCGGCCCGGGCGGTGGCCCTGGGAGGCACCGTGAGCGGGGAGCACGGCATCGGCATCGGGCAGCGGGAGGTCCTGGCACAGGAGCATCCCCACGGAGTCGCCTGGATGCGCCGGCTCAAGGCCCTCTTCGACCCTCACGGCATCCTGAATCCCGGCAAGGTGCTGTGACGCGGTCTGGTGTCCACCTGGCGGACGTCACGGCAGGCAGGTCGGCACGGCGCCGAAGATCTGTCCCGAGGACCCATCGGCGCCCTTGTTGGCGAGGCCGTCGCCTCCCTCGCCCCCGGCGCCGGGGAAGCCGTTGACCTGATACTCGTTGCGGGAACATTGCGGGCTCGAGGACCCACCCAGGATGTAGAGGGGATAGGTCAGTCCCCCGGCACCACCGCCGCCGGCGCCGCCGCGGCCACCGTCCCCTCCCTTGCCGCCGTTGCCGCCGGCGCCGCCGTCATCGTCCACCGGGCTGCCGCCGGCCCCGGCCTGGCCTCCCTTGCCTCCCTCGCCGCCGGCGCCGCCGTAGCCCCCGTTGCCGCCATTCTGGGAGGCCAGCACGTTGCGCTCGATGACCGGGCTCGCCTCCAGCACGAACAGGCCGAAGGAACTGCCGCCGCCGCTTCCCCCCTTGCCTCCGATGCCCCCGCAGCCGCCGCCGCCGCCCCCGCCCCCGGAGGCCCCGGCGCTCTTGCACAGGAAGATGCCGAAGGAGCATCCACTGTCGCCGCCACCGCCGCCGCCGCCGCCGCCGCCTCGGCCGTGCTCCCCGTCGCCGCCGTCCTGCCCGTTGGCCGGGACCCAGAGGCTGGAGGGGTTCAGGCCGCCCCCGGGGGCCCCGCCGGATCCCCGGGAGCCGCTGTTGCCCGACCGGCCCGGCTGGCCGTCGCCGCCCCGGGACTGGGGACCGCCTGCCGACCCCTGGGCACCGCCGTTCACCTGCCCCGCGACCCCGGCCTCGCCGCTCTGGTCGGACTTGCCGCCCCGTCCGCCCTTGCCGCCGTTCTGCCCGCAGGGGCTCGTGCCCCCGTTGCCCGGGACGGCATTGGCGTTGTAGTCCGCGACGTTGCACAGGAAGGAGCAGTTCTCGTACTCGAAGGAGTTGGAACCGGTGCCTCCATTGGTGCCGTTGAGGCCGTAGGTGCCGTCCCGTCCGCCCCGTCCATCGGCACCGTTGCCTCCCTCGATGGTGTTGTTGCGGATGCGGAGCCCGCCGGAGCAGTGATAGACGTACATCCCGTAGGACGACGACCCGGATAGGGAGGCGCTGGCGGCCTTCACGTAGAACCCGTCGAAGTCCGTTGCCCCGATGATGTTCATGGCCACCACGGCCCGCACCGCCGAGGGCTCGGCGCCGTCCCAGGAGATCTGGGTCTTGTTGCGTTCGATGTTCCGCTGCCAGTTCCCGGCGGCGTCGTACCCCCCGTAGAGGTTCACGCCCTCCGCCAGGATCACCTGCTCTCGGTACTGTCCCCGGCTCACGAAGACGTCCCGGCGGTCCTCCCGGGAGGCCGCGAAGGCAATGGCGGCCGAGATGGTCTTGAAGGGATGGCCCCGGTCGCCCAGGAAGTTGTCCTGGTCGTCGCCCGTGGCAGCGTCCACGAAGACGCCCTTCGAGGCCACGCCGTCCATGCCGTCGCAGTTGGCGTCATAGCAGTGGTCGTCCTGGCAGGCGGCGGCCACGTCGTCGGGGTCCGGCCGGTCGTCGCTGCTCCGGAAGGTGCACCGGTACTCGCACCCGTCATCGGGACGGCCGTTGAGGTCAATGTATCCCTCCAGGCAGCCCGCCAGCACGCAGTGGCCCTGGTCGCAGAACGGCACGCCGTTCGGGAAGTCGCAGCGGGTCTCGCAGGTGCCGCAGTGGTTCACGTCGTTCTGGTAGTCCACGTCCGGGGGACAATCGCAGTGGCCGCTGACCGGCACGCACTGCTTCGCCGTGACCGTCCCTGCGGCGTTCTGGACCTCCTGGCAGTCGTAGTTCTCCGGGCAGGGCCGGTTGTCGCCGCAGCCCTGCAGGCAATACTGCTTCGTCTCGAACCGCACGCAGAGCGTGTCCAGTCCGCAGACCCCGTCGTCCAGGCAGGCCTTGTGGCACAGGGGGTCCTGGTAGGGCATGCAGACGCTGATGGGCTCCCCGCCGATGTAGGTCTGCTGGCAGACCCAGCCCTCGGGGCAGTTCTCGACGCAGGTCTGGGAGCAGGTGCGGGAGTTGTCAGGGTTCAGCACGCAGAAGCCGCTGGCGCAGTCGGTCATCTGGGCGCAGGGGCAACCGAAGGGGCGTGGAGACTCGCTGCATGGGTCCCCGGTCTCCTCCCCGAAGTCCCAGGGGGGGACGTAGGTGTCTCTGCCGGGGTCCTGTCCCGGGTCCCCGGGGCCCGGGTCCGTCGGACCCGCGTCGGGCAACACCGCGTCGGGGCAGGCAGGTCCGATGCAGGCCGGGATGTCCGATCCCCCTGACCCTCCTCCGCAGGCCAGGGTCCAGGCCAGGGCGACCAACGGCAACCAGACGCGGCGCATGGGAACTCCCTCCTCCGACGGCTGCCATAGTCTATCGGAATTGCGTCGAACAGGGGAAGGGCTCGGTCCCACCGCCCGCGCTGCGCACGGGGCGTGGCGCGACCCCTTCCCCGATGGGACGGAGGCTGCTACAACTCCCGGGGGAGGTCCGCATGCCGGGACCCGGAAGCCGGGATCGTCGCAACGAGCCCTATGCCGATCGCTTTCTGAAGCCGTTCCGGGAGTACGAGGACGACCTCGGGGAGGACCTCATCGGGGGTCGGGCCCGGCTGAACCTGTCCCGACCGTCCCGGATCCCCGCCCATCCCCGCCTGGTGATTCCCGGGGACCCCGCCTCCCGGGAGGCCTTCGACCGCGCCATTCAGGAGGATCCTGCGTCTCCCCTGGGCGTCGAGGTGGGCTCGGGGATGGGACGCTTTCTCCGAGGAGTCGCCCAGGCCCGGCCCGACCTCGTGCTGCTGGGGTGCGAGACCCGCCTGGGCTTCTGCCTGAAGGGGCTTCAGAAGGCCGACCGCCTGGGGATCAAGCGCCTGTTCATGGTCTGGGGGGATGCCCGGGCGACCCTGCCGCTGCTGGTGCCTGCCGGGCGGGCCTCTCAGGCGTGGCTGCTCTACCCGGACCCCTGGTGGAAGCGACGCCACGCCCATCGTCGCCACGGGGCCCGGATGGCGGCGGCGCTGGCTCACGTCCTCGGCCCCGACGGGACCCTGACGTTGAAGTCCGACGTGCCTCTCTACCTCCAGGCCATGGCCCGTTCCTTCCTGGAGACGGGACTCTTCCGGCGGGACCCCGGTCCGGGGCCCGACGGGTTTCTTCCCCCCACGGACCGGGAACTCCGGCTGCGTCACGATCAAATTTCCTCCTTTACTTTCCGGCTGCTCCGAACATAGCATCGCCGTCAGGAAGTCGTTGGCGCGCCGCGTCAACCCGCGGCCCAGGCAACAAAGGAGGTCCGCATGTCCATCCTCTACCCGGTCCTGACAGCCCTGATGCTGGTCGTCGCGCTGGCCTTCTTCGTGGCGATCATGAAGGTCAAGATCCAGGTCCTCCTGAAGGCCCGTCCCGAGGTGCGCTGGGACCGCATCGGCGAGCGCATCGAGACGATGCTCCGGGTCGCCTTCTTCCAGAAGAAGCTCTTCAAGGATCCCGCCCCCGGCCTGATGCATGCGCTGATCTTCTGGGGCTTCCTCGTGCTGCTGGTCCGGTCCATCTCCCTGATCGGGCGGGGCTTCGTCGGTCCCGAGTCCAACTGGACCCTCTTCTGGTTCTCCAAGGGTCTCGAGGGGGTCTATACCTTCCTGAAGGACTGGACGGAACTGGTCGTCCTGGCGATGGTGACCTGGGCCTGGGGCCGCCGGTGGCTCTTGAAGCCCAAGCGCCTGACCATCAACTTCAGCGGCTACCTGGTCCTGGGCCTGATCGGCGGCCTGATGATCACGGACTTCCTCTACGACGGCTCCCGGTTTGCCTGGGCCGGCCTCGCCGACGCCTCCGGCACCGCGATGACGGCGACGCTGAAGGAGGCCCTTTCCCACGAGAAGGCCATGGCCCCGGTCAGCGCCTTCGTCGGGTCCTGGTTCGCCTCGTCGTCGCCGGGCTTCCTGGACGGCTTCCAGACGGTCATGCTGTTCCTGCACCTGGGCATCCTGCTGTTCTTCCTGAACGAACTGCCCCGGTCCAAGCACTTCCACGTGATCACCTCGATTCCCAACACCTTCTTCGCGAAACTCGATCCCCCCGGCGCCCTGGCCCCGATCCGGGACATCGAGAACCAGGAGACCTTCGGGGTCAACGAGCCCCGGGAACTGACCTGGAAGCAGATCTTCGACGGGTATTCCTGCACCGAGTGCGGCCGGTGCACGATGACCTGCCCCACGGTGACCACGGGCAAGACCCTGAGCCCCAAGATGCTGATCGTGGACATGCGGGACTACGTGAAGGCCCACGAGGCGGAGATCCTGGCCGGGAAGGACACGGCCGAGTCGGGCACCACGCTGATCGACGCGGTGAAGCGCGAGGCCATCTGGGCCTGCACGACCTGCCGGTCCTGCGAGGAGAACTGCCCCTTGCTGATCACCCACACGGACAAGATCGTGGACTACCGGCGGCGGCTCACGCTGATGGATGGCGACATGGCTCCGGAGGTCGCCACCACGATGAAGAACCTGGAGAACAAGTCGAACCCCTGGGGGCTGCCCATGGGCGAGCGGGGCCTCTGGATGGTCGAGGAACTGGGCGTGCCCCTGATCAGCGAGAAGGGCGAGACCGACGTCCTCTTCTACCTCGGGTGCTCCGGGGCCTTCGACGACCGGAACAAGAAGGTCGTCACCGCAGTGGCCCGGCTGCTCCAGAAGGCCGGCGTGGACTTCGCGATCCTTGGCCCCGAGGAGGGCTGCTGTGGCGACTCGGCCCGGCGCCTGGGCAACGAGTACCTCTTCCAGATGCAGGCCCAGCAGAACATCGAGGTCTTCAAGCAGTACAAGTTCAAGCGGATCCTGACCACCTGCCCCCACGGCTACAACACGATCCGCAACGAATATCCCCAGTTCGGCGGGGAGTTCCCGGTCGTCCACCACACCGAGCTGCTGGCCGAGCTGATCCGGGAGGGCCGCCTGACGATCCCCGCCGGAGGAGAGGCCCTCCGGGTGGTCTTCCACGACTCCTGCTATCTCGGGCGCTACAACGGGATCTACGACGAGCCCCGGGAGGTCCTCCGGGCCCTGCCCGGGATCTCGCTGGGCGAGATCGAGAAGAGCCGCGAGAACGGCATGTGCTGCGGCGCCGGCGGCGGCATGATGTGGAAGGAGGAGCACGAGGGGGACCGGATCAACCGCACCCGGGTCAAGCAGCTCCAGGGGGCGAACCCCGAGGTGATCGCCTCGGCCTGCCCCTTCTGCCTGGTCATGAACAAGGACGGCGTGGCGGAACTGGACCTGACCGACTCGCTGCGGACCAAGGACGTGGCCGAGATCCTGGCCGAACGCGTCCTGTCCTGATGCCGCGGGTCCCGTGGATCCGTCTCCTCGGGGACGGCGGCCGCGGATCCCCCTCGATCCCCGTCACCCCAGCCAGGGTCGGAACGACGCCAGGAAGGACGGCAGCGTCCGCAGGCGGAAGTGCGTGACCCCCCGGCTCAGGAGCCGCCCGGAGTCGGCATCGGTCAGGGTCCCGAAGCAGGTCGTGTGGGAGACCGGGAGGTTGTGGGGCAGCACGTTCACCTTCTGCCCGACGTAGTGGAACGTCCGGCCCTCGCAGGGGAAGGTGAAGTCATAGATCAGGCGCCGGTCCACCAGATAGCGCAGGTCCAGGGTGCCCTGACAGGGGGCCTCAGTGCAGAGGCCCCCAGGGTGAACGGTTCCCTGGAGCGGCACCACCAGGTGGGGACGCCCCTGCTCCCACTGGAGGGCCTGTCCCAGGTCCTCGATCCCCCAGGTGACCTGGAAGGAGAACGGCAGTCGTCCCCCGGGGCCCTCCCCCGGCAGGAACTCGTGCCATCCGGTCATCTCCTCCTGCATCCGGAAACCCAGGTGGGGCAACTTCCGGGGCGGCGTGACGGGGCGGGTCTTCATGGGGCACCTCCTGGAGTGGCAGACGGGACCTCTGGATGACCGACCAGCAGCCGCGTCAGCATCGCGGTGGACAGGTTCGCGACCGGCGGAAGCAGGTGCTGGTAGAAGCCGACCTGGTTGAGAGGGTGCATCCACTCCACCCGGGTTCCGTTCCGAGCAGCCAGGAAGATCCGCCGGGCGGCCGATTCCGGGGACACGGAGCAGAGCGGCAGCAGTCTCATCGACCACCGGGACCAGGCGGTCCGGCCCGGGTCCACGTCCCGGTAGAAGCCGGTCCGGACCAGGAATGGGTAGGCGGTCACGATGCGGACGCCTCGGGGCGCCACTTCGAAGGCCAGCATCTCGGACCAGATGCCCAGGGCCGCCTTGACCGCCGCGTAGGCGCCCCAGCCCGGGAGCCGGAAGAAGGCCTGTCCCGAGGAGACGTTCACCACGGTGCCCCGGGATCGTTGCAGCATGCCGGGCAGAAAGGTCTCCACGTGGTGGATCGCCCCGAAGAGGTTCACCTCCACGAGGCGGCGCCAGACCTCGAACGAGGTCGTCGTCAGCGGCCCCGAGTGGCCCACCCCCGCATTGTTGATCAGCACATCCAGAGGCCCTCCCTGGTTCTCGACCCAGGGCAGGCAGGCGGCCACGGCCTCCCGGTCCGTGACGTCCACGGCCCGGACGAAGACCTCGGCTCCCAGGGCCCGGACCTCCTCGGCGGTCCGGTCGAGGCCCTCGGCGTCTCGATCCGTCAGGAACAGCACGCACCTGGCCCTGGCGAACTCCCGGGCCAGGCATCGCCCGATCCCCCCGCCCGCCCCGGTGATCAGCACCCGGGCCCCGGGACGGACATCGGTGGTGTTGCGACGCGTCATCGGATGCTCCAAGTCAATGACATAAAAAGCATCAACGAAACGGACGGACAAGTCAATCCCGTATATGGGTCCTGGAGAACCGGCATCTCAGCGGGGGGAAGAGACACCGCTTCGGGGGCCGACCCGCCGTCAGGTTGCCCGAGGAGAGATGTCCCGGAAGCGACATCATGCAGGATGGGGGAGGGTTCCACGGGGAGGGATGCACATGGCCAGGAAGGATCAAGAGGACCAGCAGAAGACGTTGCAGGGACGTCTGCTGGAGACCCTGAAAGCCCTGATGCCCGTGGGGCTCTTCACCGTGGACGAGAAGGGCCGGATGACCCGGTGGAACCCCCAGATGGAGGCGTTGACGGGCTACTCCGCCGGCGAGGCCCTGGGGCAGCCCTGTTCCTTGCTGGCCAGCACCGCCGACGAGCCCTGCCGTCCTGGACTCCCTGGGTGCGCGCTGGTCAGAGGCGAGGGGATCCTGGGAAAGCGGATCCTGATCCGGACCCGGGATGGGAACACGATCCTGGTTCTGAAGAATGCCCGGGCCATGAGGGATGAGAATGGGAGAGTGCTTGGCGTGGTGCAAGTGGTGACCGACCTTCATCCCATCGAGCACCTGGGAAACGAGCTGGTTCGCCTGAGGTGCCTGGCTCTCGGTCGTTCCGCAGGCTGTCGCCTCGTGGGACATCATCCGTCCATGGAGGTCCTTCAGCGCCACATCGAACTTGCGGCGCGGACCAGTTCCTCGGTGCTGATCCAGGGAGAGACTGGCACTGGCAAGGAACTGGTGGCGAGAGCCATCCACGAGGCATCGGATCGCCGCGAGGGGCCCTTCGGACGGGTTTCCTGTGCGGCCCTGTCGGAGTCGCTGCTGGAGAGCGAGCTGTTCGGGCATGTCCGCGGCGCGTTCACCGGCGCCATCCAGAACCGGACTGGCCGCTTTGAGGCCGCCCACGGCGGCACGATCTTCCTGGACGAGATCGGGGACGTTCCTCCGATGGTCCAGGTCAAGTTGCTCCGGGTGCTTCAGGAACGGGAGTTCGAACGGGTGGGCGAGACCCGCCCGGTCCGCGTGGACATCCGGGTCATCGCGGCCACGAACCGGGACCTCCAGGCCCTGGCGGAGAACGGAGGGTTTCGCCGGGACCTCTACTACCGCCTGGCCGTGTTGCCGATCCATGTCCCGGCGCTCCGGGAGAGGGCCTCCGACATCCCCTTGCTGGTCCAGCATTTCATCGAGCGGTTCAACCCGATCTTCGGGCGCAAGGTGGTCGGGGTGAGCCAGCGGATACTGTCACGACTGGTCCAGTATTCCTGGCCGGGAAACGTGCGGCAACTGGAGAACGCCATCGAGTACGCCTTCGTGATGTCCCGGGGGGAATGGCTCGAGGACGGGCATTTCCCCAGCGAGATCTGCCAGGACATTCCCCTGTTGCGATCATCCAGCAGACCTGGGCCTTCCGATGCGGATCGGGTCGTCGAGGCCCTCCGGGCATCGGGGGGAAACCGGACCGAGGCGGCCCGTCGTCTTGGCATTCATCGGATCACGTTGTGGAAGTGGATGCGCCGCCTGGGTCTCGAACAGGCCGATGCGCTCGGGAGGGGATCGCATGTTGCCGATGGCAACATGCGGCAACCTTGATGGCAACCAGGCAACGCAACAAGCCAGGGTGCCGCCACGATATCTCCAGGAAATACAAGAGGTCCCGTCATGCTGGGGATCTGGCTTGATTCTTGCCTATATGGAGAATAGGCTGCGGACTGATTCCGCAAAGGAGGTCTCATGAAGGGCATACGGTGGTGCGCGTGGGGAGTCCTGTGCCTGTGGATGGTGGCCTGCGATGGAGGTGGGGGGTCGAACCCCGATGTCGGTAGCGTCCAGGACATTCCTGGCACCGATGGGGTGTTGGACCCCGGGACCGTGGACCCCGGGACCGTGGACCCGGGGACCGTGGACCCGGGGACCGTGGATCCTGGATCGACCGATCCGGGGACCGTGGACCAGGGGACGTCCGATCCTGGCACCGTGGACCTCGGGACGGACCCAGGGAAGCCGGACGTAGGACCTTCTGACCCGGGAGAGCCGGATCCGGGCCCGGGGGACCCAGGGGTCATGGACGCGGGTGAGGACCCCGGCGTGCCGGATCAAGGACAGGACGACCCGGGGAGCGACACGGGGGCAGACCCGGGACCCCTGACCCCGGAGCAGACCTTCCCGACCAGTCTCCATGCCACCGTCGATGGAATGCGAACGGTCTATGAGCAGGGCTATTTGGGGATGACCGAGGTCCCCTACGACACCCCGAACCTGGGTTGCAAGGACTGCCATGCCCCGGCCATCCAGAGCCTGCCCAGGCGGTGCGAGTCCTGTCATCTGGATCCGAACCAGCCCATGGCCGAGTCCACATGCCTGGGATGCCACAGCCGTCAGAAGACGCTTGAGTACACCCTGGCTTACCCGGACGTCCATCGGGACGCCGGGATGAAGTGCTGGGACTGTCACTCCTCCAAGGAGATGCACGGGGACGGAAACGTCTATGCCTCCATGTGGGACGAAGGGGCAATGGAGACGCGCTGCGAGACCTGTCACGACGCCCCCGCGACTGATCCCCATCAGGTTCACG
The DNA here is from genome assembly GCA_029547805.1 of Deltaproteobacteria bacterium. Classification (GTDB taxonomy): domain Bacteria; phylum Myxococcota_A; class UBA9042; order DTJE01; family DTJE01; genus JAGOKF01. The sequence goes on along the minus strand of JAKPOP010000030.1, from coordinate 26,745 downwards.
GCGAGAAACTGGACTGCTCGGCCTGCCACGTGAAGAGTGTGGCCAGTTGCTTCAGTTGCCACTTTGACACCCAGGTCGAACAGGGGAGGAAGATCCATGCCGGTGCGCTCCATGGGTGGGTCTTCCTGGTGAATCGCAACGGCAAGGTTCGAAGCGGGTCGTTCCAGTCCCTGACCTACCAGGGTGGGAACCGGTACGTCCGGTGGGCGCCCTTCCACGGCCACACCATCGTCCGGGAGGGCCGGACCTGCCGGGAATGCCATGACAACGCTGCTGTTCAGGAATACAAGGCCAACGGCGAGATCACGCTGACCTGGTGGGACTCCAACGCGCCCGAACCGCTGCAGAATGTTCAGGGGGTGATCCCGGTGATCGCCGGCAAGATGAAATTCCAGTTCATGGTCCCCAATGAGACCTCCACCTGGGTCCCCATGCCGGAAGGAGTGGTGTTCCCGGACCAAGAGACCTTCTGGTCCTGTTCCGGACTGACGCCTTCCCAGATGACCATGCTGGGAATCCCGGTAACACCGTGAGTCGGCCGGTCTCGCCGATCCACCACGCGGATCCTCCCGACCGGTCGGGACCAGGCAGGATGCTCGCGCCCCCCGTGTCCTGAGTCGGCTTCTGGCCCCACGTCTCCCTGAAAGGCCCTGGCCGCCGGGGGTTTTCCGGCAGGAGCCTTGACACCCGTCGTGACGGTGTCTACCAATAGGCACCCTCAACAAACAGGGTGGAACCAGTCCGGGGGGACGAGGTTCCGCAGAGGACGACGGGAGTCTTGACAAGGAGGTCTCATGAGCATTCGCAATTCCTGGTCCATGGTCCTGGTGTTGGCCCTGGTGGCCTGCGGGTCGAGCAAGAGCCTGAAGGACTTCACGCCCTCGGCCCAGGAGAAGGAGTCGGCGAAGGCGGTGGTCACCAGCACCCTGAAACTCCAGGAGGTGAAGACCAACGCCGCGTCCGACAACCCGATCTCCGGTCTCACGGAGATCCAGTCCAGCGCGATGCAACTCATCTCGGCCCAGCAGTCCCGGAACGCCGGCGGGGGCGGGCTCGGCCTGGGGCTCCAGGCGGCCGTCTCCTCGGCCCTGCAGCAGGACTGCGTGACCCAGAGCGGCAACCGGACCACCTACGACTGCACCTCGCAGTCCCAGACCGTGAAGGGCTACATCGAGACGTCGGGGGACACCCTCACGGTGGACCTGACCATCTCTCAATCTGGCGGGTACGAACTGATCTACTCTGGATCGGTGACGGTGACCGCCACGCTGGTCAATGGGACCCTGTCCTTCGACTACAAGGCCTCCAGCGTCACCTACGCGGTGGACGTCACCTACAACAACGTGACCCTCCAGGACAACTGCCCGGTGGCCGGCACCCTGACCGTCGATTCCTCCTATGACGTCGCCGGGCTGCCCAGTGGCTACGGCACCGGCAACCTGGACGCCACGGTCGAGATCACCTTCGGGCCGGCCTGCGGCGACATGGTCGCGAAGGGCGGCTGATCCCATCGGGTCTTTCCGCTCACCCGGTTCCCTCCACGGACGACATCCCCTCCGGTGAGGACTCGGACATCCTGTCCACCGGTGACCGACCGAAACGGCATGGTGGCACCGGTCTCCCTGGCGAAGTATCCTTGCGGCTGCCGGCGTGGCGGTGGGGAGACGGGATGGCCGACCAGGGATGGGATCGGGAGCGGGGGCGCGCGCTGCTGCTGTTCGACGGGGCGGCGAGCCGGCTGGTTCCCTTGCCTCCCGAAGGCGTCCTGGAGATCGGGTCGGCCCAGGACGCAGGACTGCGGGTGGTGGCCCCGGGGGTCGCGCGGATCCATGCCCGGCTGCGCATCCTGCCGGACCGCCTGGTCCTTCAACGGGTCGACCCTACGGCCGATCTGCGGGTCAACGACCGACCGGTCACCGGCGATCGGGAGTTGTGGCCCTGCGACCTGGTGGGACTCGGGGAGGCCCAGATCGAGGTCCGGGACGACTCGGCCGTGTCGCATCCGGTCCGCCATGCTCGGGAGTTCCATCTCCGGCTCCACGAGGAGATCGAGCGGTGTCGGCGTCGGCGGGAGCCCCTGGCGTTGCTGCTGCTGACCTGGGGGGGACCGGAGGGGGCCGGGGAGGTGGCGGATCGGGTCTCCCGGCAGGTTCGGCTCGTGGACGTGGTGGGGGTCCTGGACGACCGGGAGGTCGGCATCCTGATGCCCGGGACCGGCGAGGAGTTCCAGGTCCCGGTGGAACGGCTGCTCCGGGGACCGATCGGGTCCATCCAGGACCTGCGCATCGGGGCTGCCCTGGTCCCGAAGGATGGCATGGAGGCCGGGGCCCTCCTGACGGCGGCCCGGTTTGCCTCCCGGCAGGCGGGACCTGGGGAGGTCCGGCCGGCGGGCACGGTGGTCCGCAAGGTGGCCCTCGGATCCCAGACGCTGGTCATCGCGGACCCCTCGATGCACCGCCTCTTCAGCCTGGTGGAACGCCTGGCCCGGGCGGACCTGCCGGTGCTGATCACCGGCGAGACGGGCACCGGGAAGGAACTCGTCGCCCTGGCCTTGCACGAGTGGTCCGCCAGAAAGGGCCGGCCCTTCGTGGCAGTCAACTGCGCGGCGATCTCCGATACGCTGTTCGAAAGCGAACTCTTCGGCCACGAGCGGGGCGCCTTCACCGATGCCCGGACCGCGAAGCCCGGCCTGCTGGAGATGGCCACCGGGGGGACCCTGTTCCTGGACGAGGTGGGCGAGTTGTCGCCCCAGGCCCAGGCCAAGCTGCTCCGGGCCATCGAGACGATGCGCATCACGCGCATCGGGTCGGTGGTGGAGCGCCAGGTCGATGTCCGGGTCCTGGCGGCCTCCAATCGGGACCTGGGGGCCGAGGTCCAGGCCGGGCGGTTCCGTCGGGACCTCTACTATCGCCTGGGGGTGGCCTCCCTGTTCGTTCCGCCCCTGCGGCAGCGTCCCCTGGACATTCCGGCCCTCTGCGAGGAGTTCCTGGCCCGGGGAACGGGGGTCCGGATCTCGGACGACGCGATGCATCGCCTGTTGCTTCACGACTGGCCGGGCAACGTCCGGGAACTGCGCCACGTGCTCGAATACTGCCTCGCCACGGTCTCCGGGGCGGTGATCCAGGGCTCGGACCTGCCTCCGGACATCGGGTCCCGGAATGCCCCGTGGCTGGCCGCGGAGGCCCGGGGACGGGTCCTCGATTCCCGGATGGATGCGGAACGGCCGTCGCGACAGGTTCCCGGCAGTCCGGTCGGGGTCCCCCGGGAGGGACTCCGGGAGGAGATCCGGCAGATCGAGCGGACCCGGATCCGGGAGGCCTTGCTGGCCACTCAGGGGGTGCGGGTCGAGGCGGCCCGGGTCCTGGGCATGCCCCTGCGGACCCTCCAGGCCCGGATCCGGGAGTACGGACTGGACATTCCCTCGTCCCGGCGGAGGATCCGTCCCGGAGGCCCGCCGAGGTCCGAGACTCGGAAGGACCCATGACGGACTCCGGCAACGGCCAGGACAGGCCTCCCGCCGACGAGGTGCTGGACCGCCTCGTTCCAGGCTGGGAGTTCGACGGCTATCGCCTGGAACGCCTGGTCGGTGCCGGGGGCATGGGCCGGGTCTTTCTGGCCACGGACACCCTGCTGGACCGTCCGGTGGCGATCAAGTTCCTCTTTCCCCTGCACCCTGACGAGGCGGTCCGGGACCGCTTCCTCAACGAGGCTCGAACGATCGCCCGGCTGCACCACCCCTGCATCGTGACGGTCCACCGTGCCGGAGAGATCGACGGCCGGCCCTACATCGTGTCGGAGTTTGTCGAGGGGGAGAGCCTGGACCGGTGCTCCCTGCCGCTGCCCTGGCAGGAGGTCCTCCCCATCGCCCAGGACATCGCCCGAGGACTGGCGGCGGCCCATCAGTTGGGCATCGTCCACCGGGACATCAAGCCCGCGAACGTGATGCGGACCCCCGAGGGGGCCAAGTTGCTGGACTTCGGGATCGCCCGTCTGGCCGGGGCCTCGCCGGGGATTCTGGGGGCCGGCCCGATCGATGGGCCTCCTCCGGGCCTCCGCGAACTCCCGGAGGCGTCGGCAGGCGAGGAGGGGCCGACGCGACCGGTGGCCGTCCCCCGGGACCAGCCGCAGGGGGCGCTGGACCTGCACCTTCAGGCACCCCGGGAGGCGATGTGGACCCGTCCCGGCCGGGTGATGGGCACGCCGGCCTACATGGCCCCCGAGGTCCTGTCGGGCCACGAAGCCACCTTTGCCTCCGACGTCTATTCCTTCGGTGCGCTGCTCTTCACCCTCCTGGTCGGAGAGCCGCCTCCTCGACCGGAGGGGGGGAAGGGCCTGCCGCCCGGGACCCTGGCCCGGACGGTGCCCGGCCTTCCACCGGGCCTGGCGGCCGTGGTCGAGCGCTGTCTGTCCCCGAACCCGGCGGACCGCTTCCTCTCGGCCAACGAGGTCCGTGGGGCCCTCAACGACCTGGAGCGGACCGGGCCCGAGGGTCTGGTCCAGGACCCCTATCGGGGACTTCGGCCCTTCGGTACGGAACACGAGGGGGTGTTCTTCGGCCGGGATGCGGAGGCCCGGGCGATTCTGCAGCGCCTGGCCTCGGATTCACTGGTCGTCGTCACGGGCGATTCGGGGGTTGGCAAGTCCTCCTTGTGTCGGGCCGGAGTGCTGCCCAAGGTCCCCCATCTGGGCCAGGGGGTCCAGTGGACCGTGGTTCTCGCCACCCCGGGCCCGCGACCGGTTCGGGCCCTGGCGTCGGCCATCGCCCAGGCCCTGCCCATTTCCGAAGAGGCGTTCCAGCAGGCCATCCTCGAAGGCCCCGACACGGCAGGTCGGTTGCTGCGACAGGTCCTGGGGCCGGCCCGTGGGCTGGTATGGTTCCTGGACCAGCTGGAGGAGGTCGTCACGATCTCGGACCCCGAGGAGGCGGCCCGGGTCCTGGCGCTGGTCCAGTGGTTCGCCCGGGCTCCCGCCGGTCTCCGGCTCCTGGCGACGGTCCGGGTGGACTTCCTGGGACGGATTGCCGCGCGCCTGGCCGAGAGTGACCTGCTGGTGAGGCACCTCTACTTCGTTCGCCCCCTGTCCCGGGAACGGCTCCGGGAGGTCGTCGTGAGGCCCGCGGAGCGCCTGGGGGTCCGCTTCGAGTCCGAGGCCCTGGTGGAGACCCTGGTGGAGGCGGCGGCTCAGGCCGAGGGGGGCCTGCCGCTGCTGGAGTTCACGCTGGAACGCCTCTGGGACCTGCGGGACCGGGAGCGGGGGTGCATCACCGAGGAGGCGCTGCGGTCCCTGGGGGGCGTCGCCGGGGCCCTGGGCCGCCACGGGGACGAGGTCATCGCCCGGCTGGGTCCCGCGGACCGGGAGGCGGCCCGGCGCGTGCTGATGCGTCTGGTGACTCGGAACGGTACCCGGGCCGAGGTGCGCCGGGAGGACCTCTGCGGGGGGGATCCGAGGCGGGAGCGGGCCCTCGAGGTCCTCGTGCAGTCCCGACTCGTGATCGCCCGGGAGAATCCCGCCGAGGGCATGACCTGCCAGATCGCCCACGAGGCGCTGTTGCAGCACTGGGAGACGCTGCGTCGGTGGGTGACGGCCCGGGGCGAGGCCCTGCCGGTCCAGGACCGCCTGGGCCAGGCCGCCACCGACTGGCAACGCCTGGGCCGCCCTGGGGACCTCCTCTGGGGAAGGGTGTTGCTGGACACGGCCAATCACCTGGATCCCATGGACCTCTCGCCGGTGGAGCGGGACTTTCTCGAGGCCTCCCGGCGCCGGTGGCGGAGGGGGCGACTGCTGCGTTTCGGGGCCGTCGTGGCCGTCGTCCTGGGCCTCGGGGCGACCTACGGCGGGGTGCGCCTCCACGCCGCCCACCAGCTGCATGTCCAGGTCCAGGCACGCCTCGGGGCGGGGGAGGCCCGGATGCAGCACTACCGGCAGGTCCGGGGGGTGCTGGCAGCCCGGGAGGCCGAGGCCCTGACCCGGTTCGACGAGGGGGACTGGGATGGGGGCAAGGACCGGTGGGCGGAGGTGCTGCGATGGCGCGTGGAGGCCCAGGAGGCCCTGGTCCAGGCGGCTCGGGAGTTCGAGACGGCGGTGTTGCTCCAACCCCGGAACGGGACGGCCGTCTCCTGGACGGCCAGGGCCCTCTACGAGCGGGCGATCCTGGCGGAACGGCAGTTCGACCGCCGCCTGTTCCAGGAGGTCGTCGGGCGACTGGCCCTCTTTGATGCCGACGGCCAGTGGCGCCGGGAACTGGATCGCCCGGGACGCCTTCGCCTGGACTGTCGGGGGATCCAGGACGTCGTGATCGAGCGGGAGCATGTCCAGGAGGAGGGCCCTCGAACTCGGGAGGTGGTCTTCCAGGGGCCCTGTCCCGAGGAGACCTCCTGGCCCCCGGGGTCCTATCGGGTTCGGCTATCGGCCCAGGGACGAGAGGATGGCGTGATGCCGGTGCTGCTCCGCCGGGGCGAGGAGGTCCGGGTGGAGGTGCCCCTCTTGCCGAAGGGCAGCCTTCCCGAGGGATTCGTGCTGGTCCCTGGCGGCTGGACCCTGATCGGGAGCCCCGACGAGGACAGTGTCCGGCGGGGGTTCTTCCACGCCTCGCCGATGCACGAGACCGTGGTGGGCCCGTTCCTGATCGCGGTCCACGAGACGACCTTCGGGGACTACCTCCAGTGGCTGGACTCCCTGCCCCCGGGGGAACGGGAGGCCCGATTGCCACGGGTCGAGACCGGGGGCTTTGAGGGGGCCCTGACCCTGCGCCAGGGAGCGGGCGGGGTCTGGGAGATCGAGATCCGGCCCGCCGGGCGTCTCTACCGGGCCCGGGCCGGGGAGCCGATTCGCTACGAGGCACGGACCGCCCGGGCCGAGGTGGACTGGCTGCGGATGCCCGTGGTGGGGGTCACGGCGGATCAGGCCCGGGAATATGCCCGGTGGCTCCAGTGGACCGGGAGGGTTCCCGGGGCCCGGCTCTGCCGGGAGGTCGAGTGGGAACGGGCCGCCCGGGGGGCCGACGGGAGGCCCTATCCCCACGGTTGGACCCTGGGACCCGGGGAGGCCAACTACGACGAGACCTACGGCAAGCGTCCCGAGGCGATGGGGCCTGACGAGGTCGGGTCCCATCCCGAGTCCGAGAGCCCCTTCGGGGTCCAGGACATGGCAGGCAACGTCTGGGAGTGGACCCGATCGTCCTCTGGAAGGGCCGATCATGCCGCCCGGGGAGGGTCCTTCTACTTCGACGTCAACTCGGCCCGGACCTACAACCGGGAGACCCCCGAGCCCTCGTTCCGGGACGTCAGCGTCGGATTCCGTCTCTGTGCCGACCTGCCGCGCCTCTGAACGCGCAGAAACGGCACGATGCGCCAACCTTGCATGCAAGGCCTGCCCGAAGGCCGGAACGTCCCGGGCCCCACGTCACGGCAACCGTTCGAGAAGAGAGACATTCTTCCATTGGCATCGGTCTTGAATCCCAGGAGAGGCAGGAGGTGCACCATGAAGACCACCACCGGGTTCAGCATCGTCGGCTCGATGATCGTCGCACTCGCCTGTGGGGTTGCGCCAGAGCGGGACGCCCCCGTGGCCCGGACCTCCTCGGCGATCCTGTACTTCGACCCCATCGGCATCGGGACGCTGTACCGGGACCTGGTCGGGCGGGGGCTCAACGGCCGGTCCTGGGAGGGACAGATTCTGGATGGACGGGTCGTCGTCTCCGTCTCCCTGAGGCAGGTCGTCTTTCCCCATGGCCCGCCCCGGAACCTGCGGCTGGAGGCGACGGTCTTCCGGGGGGCTCCGGGACCTCGGGGGACCGGCCTGATCGGGGCCGTCTTCCAGGCCACGCTGGATGATGGGACCCTGCTGCCGCTGACGGTCACTGGAGTCCAGGAGCGTGGCGATGCGAGTCGTCCCTGGTTCGCCTATGAGGTCCAGTTCCTCGCCGATGGCCGTTGGCAATCCCTGTGCGGGACCAGCGAGGCCGGCGGGGTGCTGGCCGCCATTCCGCTGAACGGGCGGTGGGACTACCGGGAGGGGGCTCCCACCGGCGGCGCGCACCTGGAGGATCCCGATGCGTTCACCTTCGCCTGCGAGGACCGGGTGCTGGCGAAGTGCGTGCGGATGGGCTATGCCCCCTGGCAGCAGGGATTCCTGTGTCGCATCGACGACCGGGGCAAGAAGGTCTGCCAGAAGACGACCCTGGCGGCGATGCATCAGGCATGCACCCGGGCCCTCCGGGCCGACTACTGTGGGGACGGTGTATCCTATACCGAGGATGGGATGTGGACGCTGGTCCGGGACGGGATCGGGATCCGGGACGACACCGAGGACTGGGTCTTCGAGGCCGAGTGGGATGACCATGGGGCACGGTGCCTGGCCCATGAGCGCATGGCCCTGCTGGAGGGGATTCCCTGCGGGGACTCCCTGATGGCGGCGGACTGCGGGGACCCGGCCCATTTCGAGACGGGCACGCTGGTGATGACCGAGGTGCCGCCGGAGGCTGGAGGGGAGTGAGGGCGATGGATGTGGACGGGAAGCGAGACGCGGCCGATTCCCTCTGGACGCCGCCGACAGGGGCCACCCGTCCCGTGGACACGGTCGCCCTGAAGGACCTCCTGGCGGACCGGGCGATTCTCATCGAGATGAGCGGTCCCGATGCGGGACGGGTCCATTCCCTGGTGGACCGCGAGTATCGCATCGGACGGTCCGCCCGCTGCGAATTCTGCTTCCCCGATGCGACGCTGTCCCGGGAGCATGCCCGACTGACGCGGACCGACGAGGGCTGGGTGCTGGAGGACCTGAGGTCGACCAACGGGACCTTCGTGCAGCAGGACCGGGTGACGCGGCACCTGCTGCGCCACGGGGACTTCATCCGCCTGGGATCGGGGGTCCGGATGCAGTTCCAGCAGGTGAGCGGCGAGGAGGAGGCCGTGATGCGCCGCCTCTACGAGGCGAGCGTCCGGGACGGGCTCACGGGGGTCTTCAATCGCCGGTATCTCCAGGAGCGCATCGCGGCGGAGGTGTCCTACGCGGTCCGTCACGGCACCGAACTGGTCGTGCTGCTGTTGGACCTGGACCACTTCAAGCGCATCAACGATACCCATGGGCATCTGGCCGGGGACGAGGTGCTTCGACAGGTCGCCTCCCTGGTCGGGAATCAGTTGCGCCGGGAGGACACCTTTGCCCGCTATGGGGGAGAGGAGTTCGCGGTGCTGCTCCGGGAGACGCCGCCCCGGGCGGCCCTCGTGGTGGCACAGCGGATTCGGACGGGGGTCGAGTCCCTGGAGATCCCCTTCGAGGGGACGCCCCTGCACGTGACCCTCAGCATCGGGGTCGCGATCCTCACGGCCTGTCCCGGGAGGCCGACCCCGGAGGACCTGCTGGCCCGGGCCGACGAGGCCCTCTATCACGCCAAGGAGTCCGGCCGGAACCGGGTGGCCGTCGCCGGCGAGCAGGACCGTCCCCCCGAGGTCTTTGGGCCCGAGTGACTCCGGTGGCCTGGGTCTGGTCGGGGCCGGCCCCGATGTTGACAGTGCATGCCACTTCCCCATAATCGCCGAAATCCGTGGCCACGGGGGTCTCCATGCGGATGGTGGTGAAGTTTGGCGGGACCTCGCTCAAGAACGTCGCCCGACTGCGACTGGCGGCCCGGAACCTGGCGGCCCTCCGCGCCGCCGGCCACGAGGTGCTGGCGGTGGTGTCGGCGATGGGCGATACCACGAACCGGCTGGTCCGACTGGGCCGTCGGATCCATGTCGATGCCCCCGTGGATCAGCACTACCTGCGCCTGCTGGCCACTGGAGAGACCGCCTCGGCCCAGGCCCTGGCGATGGCGCTGGCCGCCGAGGGCTGTCGGGCCCAGGCCATCTCCTTCGACCACCCGGACTTCCCGCTGGTGGCGGCCCCGGGACAGGCCGAGTCCCAGGTGCTGTCGTCGGCCAAGGTGAACGACCCGGTGGACGTACGCCTGGACCCGGAGGCCTGCGAGGAGCGCTTCTCCCGGTTGGTGGAACCGCTGTTGAAGGCCCGGGTGATCCCCGTGCTTCCGGGCTTCTTCATCCGGGACCGGGACCATCACCTGGTGACCCTGGGCCGAGGTGGCAGTGACGTGTCGGCCTTCCTGGCGGGGCGCTTCGCCCGGGCCGACGAGGTGGTCATCGTCACCGACGTGGAGGGGGTCCTGACGGCGGACCCCCGGGTGGTGCAGGACACCTCGGTGGTGAAAGAGATCGACGCGGCGCTGATGTCCGCCGTGGCCCAGCGGGGAGCCCAGGTGCTGCACCCCAACGCGCTCCGCCACAAGCCCGAGTCCACGGTGGCCCGGGTCGTTCACTTCCGGGCCCTGGGCCGGATGGCCGAGGGGACCCGGATCGTCGGGATCGCCCAGACGCAACTGGATGTGCATCCGTCGCCCCTGACCCTGGTGCTGCTGTTCGGGACGGGTATCTCCCGGCGCCTGGGGTTGATGGCCCGTCTGGGGGAGTTCGCGGCGGCCCGGGGGGTGACCATCCACGCCTCGACCTCGTCGGACCGGGTGGTGGGAATCTATGTGGACCAGCAGCACGGTGGGGGGATCGCCGGGGACCTGCACCGGGAGTTCGTGGGCCCCGGGAAGGACTTCCAGGAAATGGTGGTCACGGAAGAGGTCGCCGAGGTCCGCCTGTCGAACCCGGCCTTCATCAGCACCCACGGAGTGATTCGGGTCATCGCCGACACCCTCTACCAGGGCGGGCTGAACATCATCGAGATCGTGACGAGTCACGCCGACATCCACGTGTACTGCCAGTGGGAACAGGCCGACCGGGTCCGCCGCCTGCTGGCCGACCACCTGGGAATCGAGGCCGTGAACGGGAACCGGAACGGGTCGGCGTCCCGGAGGAACCCGGGGAGGAGATGACGAGATGGACTACTTTCATCGGAAGGACGGTCACCTGTGGTGCGAGGAGGTCCGGGTCGGGGATCTGGCGGATCGCTTCGGGACGCCCCTCTACGTGTACTCGCAGCGGACCTTCACGGAGCATTTTCGGAAACTGGATGCGGCCTTCTCCGACGTGCCGCACCTGGTGTGCTACTCGGTGAAGGCCAACGGGAACCTGGGCATCCTGCGGGAACTGGGACGCCTGGGGGCCGGTGCCGACATCGTCTCGGGCGGCGAACTGGTGAAGGCCCGTCGCGCCGGCATCCCGGCCGACCGCATCGTCTATTCCGGCGTGGGCAAGACCCGGGCCGAACTGGCCCTGGCGGTCCGGGAGGGGATCCGCTGCGTGAACGTGGAGAACGTCGAGGAACTGGAGGTGCTGGACGAGGTGGCCCGATCGATCGGGAGACGGCAGGCGGTGGCCTTCCGGGTCAATCCCGACGTGGACGCCCACACCCACGCGCACCTGACGACGGGACGACGAGAGAACAAGTTCGGCATTCCCCTGGAGGAGGTTGGCCGGGCGGCGGAGGTAGCGGCCCGGCTGGAGGCCCTCCAGGTGGTGGGCCTGGACATGCACATTGGGAGCCAGATCCTGACGCCGGAACCCTACCGAGAGGCCCTGAGGCAGGCCCGGGAGGTGGTGGCCTTCCTCCGGGCCCGGGGCTTTCCGGTGGAACACCTGGACATCGGCGGGGGTCTCGCGGTGCGCTACGACACCGAGGAGCCGATGACGGCTGACGAGTTCCACGAGGCCATCATCCACCTGGTCCGGGACCTGGAGGTCACGCTGATCCTGGAGCCAGGGCGCTTCATCATCGGCCCGGCCGGCATCCTGGTCGGCGAGGTGATCTTCGTGAAGGAGGCGGGGAACCGTCGCTTCGTGATCCTGGATGCCGGCATGAACGACCTGATCCGGCCGGTCCTCTACGGGGCGCACCATCGACTGGAGCCGGTGGTGGACCGCCCTGGGGACCCGGTGCCGACGGACGTGGTGGGGCCCGTCTGTGAGTCCGGCGACTTTCTCGGGAAGGACCGGCGATTGCCGCCACTGGTCCGGGGCGACCGGGTGGTTGTCTTCACGGCCGGGGCCTACGGGTTCGCGATGTCCAGCCAGTACAACCAGCGTCCCCGGGCCGCCGAGGTGCTGGTGGACGGCACCGAGGCGAGACTCGTCCGGCGCCGGGAGACCTGGGAGGACCTGCTGGCCGCCGAGACGGACCTCATCCCTGGTCCATGACAAGACGGGCCGGCTGGCGGGCTCCGATCTCCGGATGGGGGTCGGGCGGTCCGCGGGATCCTCGGTCGGGGCCGCCCCGGAGATTCTGGGATGGTTCGTTCCCGAGGGGTCTGCCTTCCCGGGGGCTGCCACGGGACCCTGATCCGGGGTGACGGCGACCACGGCCTGTGGAATGCTTGCCCCTGGGGCCCGGAGGGCGCAGGGAGATGGACGGGCGGCGATTCCTGGTGCTGCTGGTCATGCTGGCGTGCGGCAAGGGCGGGGCCTCTGCGGCCGGGGACCTGCCCGGCGGCGGGGACGTCGGGACCCCGGACCCGGCCCCGACGGACCCTGTCTCGGCGGACGCGCCCCCGGGGGATGCCGCCGAGGGGGACGGTCCCTGGGAGGACGCCGTCGGGCTGCCAGAGGACCTGCCTCCGGAGGATCGGCCTGCCGGCGACGCCGAGGAAGACGGGCCCCCGGACCTGGGGACCGAGGACATCTGGCCGCCGCCGGCGGGGCCGCTAAGGGTGATGACCTTCAACCTCCGGACCGCCTTCGGGGACTTCGACCAGAACGCCTGGGACCAGCGCAAGGCCCGGGTGGCCGATGTGGTGGCGAGATATCGGCCGGACCTGCTGGGCACCCAGGAGGGGTGGGTCTTCCAGTTGGAGGACCTCCAGGCCGCCGTCCCGGGCTATGGGCGGGCCGGGATCGGCCGGACCGGCGGGGATCTGGAGGAGACCTGCTCGGTGCTCTGGCGGGAGGACCGGTTCGACGCGGAGGACTCGGGGACCTTCTGGCTGGGCCCGGATCCCTCGGACCCCGGGACGGTCTTCGGCCCGGAACAGGCCTACCCCCGCATCGCCACCTGGGTGCGCCTGCGGCCCCGGGACGGATCGCCCCCCTTCCTGTTCCTGAACACGCACCTGGACATTGCGGACCGGGGCGCCATCCGGGAGCAGTCGGCGGCCCTGCTGGCCCGAAAGGCGATGGAACTGGGCGGGGACCTCCCAGTCGTGCTGACGGGGGACTTCAACACCGGCCCCCGGACCCTCCCCTGGGAGATCCTCACCGGGGCCGCCACCTGGGAGGGCACCCGGGGGGACTTCGTCGATGCCTGGGTGGAACTGGGGATCCCGGAGGCCGGGACCTTCCACGGCTTCCGGGGGACCTCCACCGGGGCACGGATCGACTGGATCTTGCATCGAGGGGGCTTCCGGGCAACGGAGGCCCGGATCCTGGCGGAACCGGCCCCCGACGGCCTGTGGCCCTCGGACCACTTCCCAGTGCTGGCGGTGCTGGATCGGGCGCCTCCGGGCCCCCCGTCCTGGTGGGCCGGCCTGGGACTCCGGGGGCGTCCCCTGGGGGAGATGCTGGGCGTGTCCTCTCACATGGCCCAGGGGCCCTGGCCCGATGCCGATCGGGACTTCGAGGTGGCCCGGTATGCCGAGCTGGGCGGGGTCCGGGTGCGCAACGACTTTCTCTGGCAGTGGGTCGAGCCTCGCCCCGGAGAGTTCGACTTCGGATCGGTCGAGACCGGGGTGGACCGGGTGCTGGCGTCGGGAGGTCGGGTGACGGCCATCCTGGACTACGGGGTGGACTGGGCGATGCCCGACGGGACTCCGGGGTCCATCGACCCGGAGGTGTACGCCACCTACGCCGGGGCCCTGGCCCGATATTTCTGCGGCCGCATTGACGACTTCGAGGTCTGGAACGAGCCCAACCTGGGCCAGTTCTGGCCCCCGGCTCCCGATCCGGTGCGCTATGGGGCATTGCTGCGGGCCGCCTTCCGGGCCGTGAAGGACGCCTGTCCCCAGGCCCGGGTGCTGGTGGGAGGCATGTCCTCGGTGGACATGATGCTGGAGTGGTCCTTCCTGCGGGAACTCGGCCAGGCGTGGCCGGACCTCTGCGACCACTTCGACGGGCTGGCGATCCATCCCTACACGGTGGACCAGGGGGCCTCGCCGGAGATGGACGTGCGGCTGGAGGGGGCAGGATACCTGTTCCCCGGGCAGGCGGCGATGACCGCGATGGCCCGGGACCGCCTGGCCGAGTGGGGGTGCCCGGACCGACCGATCCAGTTCACCGAGGTGGGCTGGCCGTCCTACACGGTGTCGGAGGAGGACCAGGGACGCTGGCTGGCCCGGAGCGCCCTGCTGGCGGCCCGGGACGGCGTCGAGGGATGGTTCTGGTACACCTTCTGGGACGGGGAACCCATCCGGACCGGCCCCAGGCCCCACGAGAACTACTTCGGGCTCTTCGGCTGGCCCTCGGACCCCGAGAATCCCCGGCGCCCGAAGCCCTCCTGGCGGGCCTTCGAGTCCCTGGCGACCGTGCTTGGGGAGGCCCGCTTCGCCCGGGATGTGTCGCCGATGCTGGAGCTCCCGGACGACGTGTTCGCGCTGGCCTTTGTCCGGGAGGATGGGGGCCTGCTGCTGGCGGCCTGGGATGGCCGGGACATGCCGGACGTGGGGCCCGACGGCGTCGGCCCCGGCGGGCCCAGGACCTCGTACCCTCTGTCGCTGCTGCTTCCGCCGGGCATCGGGGCCGTGCGCCTGTGGTCCCTGGACGGGGCCTCCCCGGAGGTCCAGGCCGCCTCGGGGACTCTGGTCCTGACCCTGGGGCCGACCGTGCAGGTGGTGGAGCCCCTTCCGGGGAACCCGCCGTGACTCCGCCGAGTCAGTAGGGTGCGTAGGGGGCCTGGGCCGAGGCCTGGGATCGGTTCCGCCGCAACAGGCGGCCAGAGTACCGAAGGACCTCTCCACCATCCTCCGAGGGCATCGCGCGGAGGACCTCCCCGAGGCCAGGGCCGACGCCGGCCAGGACGACCCGATCGTCCGACAGGGGCACGAGCGGGAGCCGGATTCGCAGGTCTCCCGCCACCTTCGGGGCCTGAAATCATCCGAGCCCCACCCGCATGTCCAGGTCCAGTGGCGCGTGGTCGGACTGGGGACGAAGCATCTCGGAGACGGGGACGGCCCCCAGGACCGGGGTGTCTCCGACCCTTCCCGCCGAGAGCATCATCGACAGGAGGCGGGCCAGTTCCAGGACGGAGGCGTTCCACCCTGTCGCAGGCAGATCCCGGATCGGGGCTTC
Organism: Deltaproteobacteria bacterium; assembly: GCA_029547805.1. Classification (GTDB taxonomy): domain Bacteria; phylum Myxococcota_A; class UBA9042; order DTJE01; family DTJE01; genus JAGOKF01. The sequence goes on along the minus strand of JAKPOP010000030.1, from coordinate 11,530 downwards.
CTCCTCGGGACGCCCCTTCCGATGGCCGACGGCGCCCAGGGGGGAGCGGTCGCGGTCGGGATCGATCCGAAGGGGGCCTTGACCCAGGGCCTCCCCGACCAGGTCCTGGACCGCAACGGGGAAGGGGCGCTTCGCCACCGCCTGCACCACGGCTCCCAGGACCGTCATCCCTGTATCGGACGGATGGAACAGGGTGCCCGGGGGCGCGACGGGGTCCTCGTCGGCCAGCGCCGCGACCACTGTTTCGAAGGGCGTCGGGGCAGCGGTCCGGGCCCCGCGCTGAATCCCGGCAGGAAGACCTCCGTGATGGGTCATCAGGTCCCGGATGGTGACGGACCGTGCATCGGGAAAGCGGTCCCGGATTCGACGAGGCCATTCGATGCCACCGGCGAGTCCGGAGGGTGTCCAATCGGTGGTCTGCCACGGAGCGCGTTCGCCCCCATGGAAAAGTAACTTGACATGATTGTAGAAGTAAACTATTATCGGCCCATGAAGTGGCACGTCGCCATGTCCGTCTGTTCAGGACCGGTTCCGGCCGCGCCCCCCCGTCTCTCATGTACCTGTTGACGGCCGGTCCCGCGGCCGGGGCGTTCCCGCCGCGAGGGACCGGCCTCCCGTTCCCTGAGGCCCCCGCAGGTTGCAACCCGAAGGCAGGAGGACATCCAATGGCCATCCCGACGCATCGCAGGCTCCGATTCGAGACGATCCAGATTCACGCCGGCCAGGAGCCGGCCCCCGGGACCAACTCCCGGGCGGTCCCGATCTACCAGACCAGTTCCTACACCTTCGACAGTGCGGACCACGGGGCGCGACTGTTCGCGCTGCAGGAGTTCGGCAACATCTACACGCGCATCATGAACCCCACCACCGACGTCTTCGAGAAGCGCATCGCGGCCCTGGAGGGCGGGGTGGCGGCCGTGGCGACGTCCAGCGGGCAGGCGGCCCAGTTCCTGGCCCTCTCGACGATCCTCCAGGCGGGCCAGAACGTCGTGTCCACGAGTTATCTCTACGGGGGCACCTACAACCAGTTCAAGGTCGCGCTGCCTCGCCTGGGCATCGAGGTGCGGTTCGTCGATGGGGATGACCCGGAGGACTTCCGGCGGGCCATCGACGAAAACACCCGGGCCCTCTACGTCGAGACCATCGGCAACCCCCGATTCAACATCCCGGACTTTGAGGCCCTGGCTCAGGTGGCCCACGAGAACGGCATCCCCTTCATCGTGGACAACACCTTCGGGGGAGCGGGCTATCTGGTGCGACCCATCGATCACGGCGCCGACATCGTGGTCCAGTCGGCGACCAAGTGGATCGGTGGCCACGGGACGTCCATCGGCGGCGTGATCGTGGACTCGGGGCGGTTTGACTGGGGCAACGGCAAGTTCCCGCTGTTCACCGAGCCCTCGCCGGGGTACCACGGACTGCGCTTCTGGGAGGTCTTCGGGCCGAGCGGTCCCTTCGGCAACATCGCCTTCGCGATCCGGGCCCGGGTGGAGGGCCTGCGGGACCTGGGGCCATCCCTGTCACCCTTCAACGCCTTCCTGTTCCTCCAGGGGCTCGAGACGCTCTCGCTGCGGATGCAGCGCCACGTGGACAACGCCCTGGCCCTGGCCCGGTGGCTCGAGGGGCATCCCCAGGTGGTCTGGGTCAGTTACCCGGGCCTCGAGAGCCATCCCTACCACGCACTGGCCCGGAAGTACCTCCGCAACGGGTTCGGAGGCGTGCTGTCCTTCGGGATCCGGGGGGGGCTCGAGGCAGGCCGACGGTTCATCGACGGGGTGCGCCTGGCGAGTCACCTGGCCAACGTCGGCGATGCGAAGACGCTCGTGATCCACCCGGCATCGACGACCCACCAGCAACTGGAGCCCGAGGAGCAGCTGGCCGCCGGAGTCACGCCGGACCTGATCCGGGTCTCGGTGGGACTCGAACACATCGACGACATCCGGGAGGACTTCGAGGAGGCCTTCGCAAAAGCATTGGTCTGAGGCAGGGGGCCAGGAGACGGGTCGTGAGCCAGGACCTCTACAACGAGACCCACGTCATCATCTGCCGTGTCCTGGGCCGCCAGCACAACAATCCCCTCGAGGACACGCCCTGGCCGCTGCTGGAGCGCCTGATCCGGAGCGACCGACCGCAGGTGCTGGACGTCGGGTGCGGCCGGGGCGCCTCGTCGCTGGCCTGGGGCCGCCGAGGGGCCCGGGTGATCGGGATCGACCCCTCGGAGGCGATGATCGCCGAGGCCCGAAGACGCCAGGAGGCGGATCCGCAGGGCCTGGACGTGACGTTCCGCATCGGCCAGATGGAGGACCCGAGCCTGCAGGGCCCATTCGATCTGATCCTGGTCCACGATGTCCTCTGCTACGCCCCGGACCGGCTGGCGGGGTTGTCTCGGGCCCTGGGCCTGCTGGGACCCGGGGGCATCCTCTCCCTGACGGACTACCACGGCAACCCGGGGATTCCGGCCGTGGACGCGGTGTCCAGGGCCTGGGGCATCGGGGACCCGTGGCCCCTTTTTCGGTGGGAGGCGGTGCTGGAGGACCTCGAGGCCCGGGTGCTGATGCTGTCGGACACCACCTGGCGCTATCGGGCCCACTGGTCGGCCCTGATCGATCGCCTGGAAGCCCGACGGGCCGAGGTGGAGAACCAGGTGGGACGCCCGGCCCTGGAGGCCTTCGCGGCCCAGGCGAAGGCCATCCTCGGGGCCGTGGACACCGGGGGTTTCGGACACCTCTGGGCCGTGCTGGAGAGGGCGCCATGAACATCCAGGACACCATCCTGGGGGCCATCGGGTCTACTCCCCTGGTCCGGCTGAATCGCATCGGGGCCGGTCTGGGGGTGACCCTGCTGGCCAAGGTGGAGTACCTGAACCCCGGCGGGAGCATCAAGGATCGCATCGGGCTGGCCATGATCGAGGAGGCCGAGCGCCAGGGCCTGCTCCGTCCCGGTGGCACAATCGTCGAGGCCACGGCGGGAAACACCGGTGCGGGGCTGGCCATCGCTGCCGCCTGCAGGGGCTACCGGTGCCTCTTCGTGGTCCCTGACAAGATGAGCCCCGAGAAGATCCTCCTGCTGAAGGCCTACGGGGCCGAGGTGGTGATCACCCCGACGGCCGTGGCGCCCGACTCCCCGGACAGCTACAACAGCGTCGCCGACCGTCTGGCCCGGGAGATTCCGGGGGCCTGGCGGCCCAACCAGTTCGCCAACCCGGCGAACCCCGAGATCCACTATCGCACCACGGGCCCCGAGATCTGGCGGGATGCCGGGGGACGGGTGGACGTGCTGGTGGCCGGCATCGGCACTGGGGGGACGATCTCGGGGGTGGGGCGGTACCTGAAGGAGCAGGACCCCCGGATCGTGGTCGTCGGAGCGGACCCGGTGGGGTCCATCCTGTCGGGGGACTCGCCCTGTCCCTATCTGGTCGAGGGGATCGGGGAGGACTTCATCCCGGCGACCTTCGACCGGCAGGTGGTGGACGAGTTCATCCGGGTCACCGACGCCGAGTCCTTCCAGATGGCCCGGCGCCTGGCCCGGGAGGAGGGCCTGCTCGTGGGGGGATCGGCAGGGACGGCCACCGTCGCGGCCATCCGGTATGCCCAGCGGCTTCCCGAGGGCAAGGTCATCGTGGTCGTGATGCCCGACGGGGGGCGCAACTACCTGGCCCGGATCTTCTCCGACGCGTGGATGCGGGAGCGGGGGCTCCTGCAGGAACCGATCCATCGCCGGACCGTGCGGGAGGTCCTGGCGGCCCGGCGGCGTGGGCTTCAGGCGCTGCTGTCCGTCCATCCCGACGACCCGCTGGTCGAGGCGATCCGGCTGCTGGAGACTCACGACATCTCCCAGGTCCCGGTCCTGGAGGACGGCCGGCCCGTGGGCTGCATCCACGAGGCGACCCTGCTGAAGATGCTGCACGACGGCACTGATCCCCGTGCCTGCCGGGTCCGGGACCGGATGGGGAGGCCCCTGCCGGAGGTGCGGCACGATGCGGACCTGGAGGAGGCCTTCCGGTTCCTGTTGGGCGGGAGCCCCGCCGTGCTGGTCACGGAGGGGGGCCGTGCCATCGGCCTCCTCGCCCGGATCGACCTGGTGCAGTTTCTGGCCGGCCAGGACTCCTGACGAGGACCGGGGACCCGGGGCCCCGATTCCTGGGCGGAAGGGGTGCCGGGGGCGGGGCTCGAACCCGCACGTCCTTGCGGACAGGGGATTTTAAGTCCCCCGCGTCTGCCGTTTCGCCACCCCGGCACACTGGGGATTATGCCTCAGGGGTCACCGGTCCTGGGAGCCCTGCAGGAAGTCCCCCCAGGGACCCTCCAGGAGGAAGGTCGCCAGCCGGGCGTTGGCCTCCGGGACCGGGTGGTCCAGGTCCGGGCCGAAGTCCTGGTCCGACAGGGGATGGTCCAGGGAGAGGTCCAGCAGCGGGATGCCCCGGGAGGCCAGCCGGGGCCCGATCCACCGGGCGAAGCGGTCCAGCGTGCCTTTCTTCGCGGCGGGCGTGATGCTCCCCTTCATGCGGGGGTAGAGCAGCACCCGGACCTCGAGACCCCGGTGCTGCCAGTCGTCCAGCAGGGCCTCCAGCGCCGCTGCGTCCTCGGGGTTGACCAGCCGGTTGCCCCCGCGCTCGATGTAGCCCTGGAACCAGGCAATCCGGGACTGGAGGCGCTCCTGGGTCCGGGCCTCGGGGCCTCGGGATACCAGGGACTTCAGGGCATCCCGGAGGTCGGGGCGGCCGCGCCAGGCCCACAGGGGGCTCCGGCGGAGGGCCCGGTAGAGGCGGCGGGCCAGATAGTGGCGGTTGTAGTCCGTAAGGCCCTCCCGGGCCACGTCGTCGAGGAAGTCGGTCACCTGCCAGGCCCGGGCCGGTAGGTTCACCACCGGGTCGTCATCGGGGCCCAGGCGGCGGAAGTCCCACCACTGGGTGACCAGCAGCACCCTCCGGGGCAGGTGCTGGTCCGGCGGATGCGGTCCGTCGAGCCAGGGGACGACCCGGTGCCGGTGCATGAACTCGTAGGAGGACGCGTGGCCCCAGTCCATGGGCAGCGGCACGACCCGGACCCGGCCGCCGGTGCGTTCCTGGACCTGCCGGGCCACCTCGAAGAAGGACCGGAGGTGGCTCGACCCGTAGACCAGGACATCGGCACCACCGGCGTCCAGCAACGCCAGGCCATCGTCCAGTTCCGGGGGGTTCGGGGGAGGCAGCCAGGCCGCCAGCAGGCGGTCGATCACCAGCACGGTGGCCACGGCGAACCCGGCGACGGAGGCCAGCGTGGTCCAGCGGGGGTGGGGTGCCGGGAGGCCCATGAAGATCACGGCGTTCAGGCCGGCCCCAGTGTCGGCCCGGCCGGCGCGCCTGTCAACGAAACGACCGGTTCATTCGGAGAGCGGCGGGAGGTTCAGGGTCTGACGGAGCGCCTGCTGGTAGAAGGAATAGACCTCCTTCCCGGGCGACAGGCTCTGGTGATAGGAGAGGTTGATGTCCTGCCACTGCTCGAGGTTCAGGAGGTAGCCCATCCAGTCCTGGGCCAGCCCCAGCGTGATGGGGGTGGGGAGTCCCGCCTCGGTGGCCGTGTCCTTCGCCATCTGGGCGAAGACCGGGAAGGCCTCTCCGGGGGTCGAGACGAAGGTCAGGTTCCCGATCCGGGCCACCGAGAAGATCGACCGCATCTTCGCGTCCGGGTCATTGACGTCCACCCAGTCGTAGGGCAGGGGGCCGAACTCGGCCAGCATCATCAGGACCTCGTTGTCCGGGTGGAAGAAGAAGGAGGCGTGCCAGAAGTCGATGCCGTTCTCCTCCACGGGGGTCGGGTTCTGGAGGGCGTCGATGGCCACCTGGGCGACGGCATAGCCGGTGCAGGTGACCTTCATGTAGTCCGCCGGGTTCATGTCGGTCTTCGTGCGGTCCCCCTCGGGGAAGGCCTCCTCCTCCAGGCCGCAGGTGGAGGGGCGCTCGGGATAGACCGACCCGATGGGGCCCTGGAGGAAGACGTTGATCCCGCCGATCTCGTCCTGCATCTTCTTCCGCAGCGTCCCGACATAGTCCGCCGAGGTGGCGTGCATCTTGTCGCCGTAGGTCGTCGGGTGGCCGGGCCACCGGATCACCGTGAAGAGGGGCGTGTCGTCGGGCTTCTTGCCGCGGATCACGAAGAGGTCCTTGTCGTCGGCGAAGACGTCCTCGTCGCTGTTCTGGTAGGTCCCTCGGGCCCACTCCAGCCGGGCGTCCTGGAGGCTCGCGAAGGCATCCCGGGCCGCCTGCACGACACCGTCCTTCAGCACCTTCGTGTAGCCCTCGTCCCGGCCGGCGCCCCCCATGGGTCCCCAGAGCCCGATGGTGTCGCAGGAGGAGTGGGCATGGCTGGCGCTGATGATGGCCCGCTCGCCGGGGAAATGGACCCCGAAGTCCTCGTAGAGGCGCATCTGGATGGCCCGGTGCATCGACTCGATGTCCTTCCGGATCAGGCCGATGGTGTCCACCCCGATCAGGATCACCACGTCCCCGGTGGCGGTGTCGGCGATGGCCACCGCCGAGGCCAGCAGGGGGTCGTGGACGCCGTCGCTCTTGCGGCAGAGGGTGTCGTCCCCGAGGCAGAAGCCGAAGCCACCGAGATAGCAGGGGGTCCTGGGAGAGACGTCCGCCTGCCCGGCGCCGGCGGCGAAGGGGGTCGTGAAGGTCTTGTCCGCCGGGAGCCTCGGCAGGGTGTCCCAGGGGATGTCGGGGCCCTCGTCGGAGACCGTGTCGACGGTGCCCGTGTCCTCGGGGGGGGTCCCGTCGGGCGGGACATCCTGGTCCCCGGTGTCGGGCCGGGCGGTGTCGGTCCCGGGTAGGTCGGTGGCCGGGACGTCGGTTTCTCCGGGGAGGTCGGCGGAGATGTCCCGAGAGGCGTCGCTCTCACCGCCGGACCCGCCGCAGGCGGCGATTCCCAGCACCAGCACCCATCCCATTCCCATCCAGGCGTGTCGTTTCATCATGGCCTCGTTGCTTCAGGGTGGTCCATTCCCGGACTCCGGGTCCGGGGAACCATAATGCTTCTTGCATCGATGTGCCACCGGTTTGTGACGGACGATGGCCTTTTCCTGGTCCGGGAACCGTCAGCAGTCCCGAGAAGTGGCAGTTGCTGTCATTGTCAGTCAGGGGCTCAGGGCCCGGAGGCGGGCCTCGGTGACGTCGGTGACCCGCAGTCCCACGTTGGACTCGCTGACCCGGGGCAGGAACACGGTGGCCCGGTCGCGCCGGAGGTCCAGTGCGATGGCCAGGGAGAGGGGTGGCGGCAGGCGCGAGGGGTCCGGCGACTCGTTCCAGGCGTGGAGCACGACCTTCCAGAGGCGCCCCTTCCGGTCCCAGGCCACCTTCAGGGGGACCAGGAACGACTCGGCGTCCACGTAGAGGACCACCCGCCCATAGGGATGGGGCGAGAGGGTCGTGTCCATCTTGGGCCGACCCTCCAGGACATAGACCGGTCGCGGCTCCCAGAGGACCCGGGGATTGAAGGGTCCGGGGGAGTCCTGCTGGAGCACCTGCCGGACCTTGGGCCCCAGGGGCACCCCCGCGTGCATCGGGGCCAGGATCGTGGCCCGGCCCAGGAGGGTCCAGTCGTACCACTCGGGATGGCCCGAGTAGCCCCGGATGTCCTCCCAGAGCATGTCGCTCTGGTTCCAGGTGACGCCCGGCGTGCCGGACAGCATCTTGAGGTCCCGGCGCATCGACGGCAGGAAGGCGAAGCCCACCTGATCCAGGGGGCGCTCGTAGCGGACCAGCAGCGCCGCCACCTGGCGCCGGTCGTCGGGGCGTCGGGCCACGGCGATCGAGGCATACTGGATGTCGTCTCGTCCCAGCACCGGGAGGTCCGGCAGGGGTGGGAGGTCGGTCCGGTGCCGGACCCGGTGGATGGCCTCCCAGACCCACTCCTCGCTGCGCCAGATCCCGCTGCGGGCCCGGATCCACAGGGCCTCGAACCACAGCCGGGCATCGTCGCCCTGCCAGGCGTAGGCCATGTTGTAGGCCACCTGCAGGCCGTCCTGGGGCGACGGGAAGGGCAGTCCCGCCTCGTAGCCCTGGACGGCCTTGGTGCGGTAGTCCCTGGGGTCCGTCGGTCGGACCTGTACCTGGACGGCCCCCTCCCGGGTGGCCCGGACGTAGCCCTCGGAGGGGTGCATCGGCCGGTAGGGCGCAAGGGTCAGCCTCAGGCCCAGCCGGTCGATCCACTGGTCCAGGCCCTCGGGGATCATCGACCCGGCCAGACTGCGGTTCGAGGCGTCCAGCACCTGGCCGGGGCCGATTCCCTCGGGCCAGGGGTCCGGGGCGAAGCCCAGGCGCTGGGCCCAGTTCTCGACCGTCAGGTCCTCGAGGGGCGCCTGCTGGGCCCGGGCCATCACCGGGACCAGCAGCAACATCGGCAAGGCATTCCGGGCTCTCATCGATCGCCTCCCGCGGCATCGGACCGCTAGAACTGGTACCGGAAGGTGAAGTTGACCTCGTCCCGGTCCCGGAAGAATCCCAGGCCGTCGTAGGGGTCGTCCCCGAAGAAGTGGTGGTAGGCCACCTGGGCCCGCATGGCGTCCCCGAGGCGGAAGCCCAGGGCCACGCTGGCGAAGCCGCTGCCGTGGCGGGCCGACTGGCGCTTCAGGCTCCACTTCTCGATCTCGCCCAGGCGTTCGACGTGCCAGGTGGTCGTCTTCGGGATGAAGCCCGCCACCACCCGGGGGGTGAAGATCCCCTGGAAGAAGGTGCTGGACAGGGCCCCGACGATCTGGAACTGGTGCTTCGAGACCACCGTCGAGTCATAGCCGGGCACGTCCACCACCGCCCCGTCCCGGTCCAGGTCGTCCAGTCCGGGGATCACCTGATGCCGGAACTGGAGCACCAGCAGGAAGGGTTCCTCCCGATTCACCGGGCGGATCCAGAAGGGTTGCTGGAGGCTTACCTGGTAGTTGAAGACCAGCAGTTTCCGCGACTGGAAGGGCACCTTCTCGAAGTAGTCGCCGTCCCGCTGCACCACCTCGGGGTCCTTCTGGGCCGCCGCGGACCATCGGGCGAAGGTCCGGGAGGGCTCCAGGGCAGCCTCCAGTTTCAGCATCGTGCCCAGTGGGAAGGGGACCTGCCCCTCCAGCGACAGGCCGACCACGTGCTGCCTCGGGAAGCCCAGCACGACCTCGTAGGTTCCCCGGGTCTCACCTGGATGTCCTGGTAGGTCTCATCCCAGGTGCCGGGGCGCAGCGTGTACTGGGGGATCGGGGGGGTCCACTGGTGCCCCCACCAGTACATCAGCGAGTAGCCCAGGTGCGGGCCCGCCTGGCCCTTCCACCGGAACCCGACCCGGCTGTCCTTGCCGAACTCGTGGGGGGCGTCGAGGGTCTTGCTGTAGATCTTCTTGGGCCCGATGGAGTCGTTCAACTGCTTCGGAGGCGTCGGGAGGCCGAAGGCCCCCACGAAGGTCAGGGGGACCGACACGGTGTCCTCCCCCCGCTCGAAGAGGGGCAGCATCGGGACCCACACCACGTCCAGGCCTCCCCGGAGGGCGGGGATGTCGGCCATCACCCGGACCATCCAGAGGGGCATCCGCTGGTCCTCGAAGGACTCGAACATCCCGAAGTGCCAGGTGGCATCCACGGGGTTCACGACGTCCAGGAGGCGGTTGCTCCCGGCCTCTCCCCAGGCCACCAGTTGCCGACCCAGGCGGAGGTCCAGCCAGGGCGTGGCGCGGAAGTTCACGAAGAACTCCCGGAGGCTCGTCTCGTTGTAGTAGTGGTCCCGGACCCACTCCCGGCGCCGCTTCGCGTTCTTCGTGCCGGCGTATCCCCCCTCGGGGACCTGGGCGTCGTCATCGGCGCTGGTGGTCAGGGACCGGGCCACCCGCAGGGTCAGGTGGGTCCAGACCCGGGGCGTCGGGCGCCAGTCGGCGGTCGCCTGGAACGTGAAGCGACTCATCGAGAGCCTGCCGAACATCCCGCCGTGGTTCGTGGGGTTGCCGTCGTTGTCGAAGGCCGCCTGATCCCGGGCCACGAAGACGCCGGTCTGGTTCTGGAGGAAGGCCGTGACGCGCCAGGGGGGCTCCTGGTCCGTTGCCAGGGGCGTCGCCAGGCCCGTCTCCGGCAAGGCTGCCGGCGGGGAGGGGGGGGCCTGTTGGGCAAGGGCCACGGGGCCTCCCAGCAGCAACCCGATCACCAGGGACCAACGGGCACCATTGCGATCTCGCATCAGGGACCTCGCGGTGGAGTCGTCGGGAGTCTCCCGGCCCGGGGACCGGCGGTCAGTAGGGATTGGCCTCGTCGACGACGCACTCGGGCTTGTTCGCCGGCGTGGGGTTCCGGTCCGGGTGCGCCGGGTCCGAGAGGTAGATGTTCGAGATGGCGATGCTGTCCTGGTAGGCGAAGAGCGTGACCTCCGGGGGGTCCGGGTCCTGGGCGGTGGGCGGTCGGATGTGGGCCTTGAAGGAAACTCCGTCCACCTGCACCTCCAGGCGATACTGCTTGCCCGGGGTGAGGTTCGCCACGATGTAGCGGCTGGTTCCTTCCTTGCCGGTGGTCGTGAAGGGGGCCTTGGAGGGAGCGCCGGGCAGGTCGTTGTTGGGGTCGAAATAGCGCACCTCGCCGACCGGGTCTCCTCCCTCGACGGGGACGGCCCGGATCGTGGCGCATCCGACGAACTCCTCTTCCTGATTCGCGGGATTGGTTCAGTAGATCGTGCCGGCCAGGATGCCCTTGGTCCGATCGACGTTGATCCCTGCGGTCTTCGGGGCCGTGGTGTAGGTGATCGTGTCCACGGCGTAGATGCGCTTCCCCTGGGCGTCGGAGGGGATGTTGAACTGGTAGGTCGTCTGGAACTTCATCGGGATGCCCGAGGTGACCTCCTCCTGGCCCGTGGACTTGAACCCGACCAGCAGGCCCGGAGGCAGGGTCAGCTGGAAGACCCCATCATCGCCGGACTTCAGTGGGGAGATGCCGGTCATGGGTTCCCCGGTGTCGTTGTCCAGCACCGTGATGTCCACTCCCTTGCGGCCCTTCTTGGCCTTGAAGTCCACCAGCTGACCGATGAAGGTCACCGTCGTGGCATCCGGAGGAGTCACGGTGTCCTGTGTCGTCGGGGTGTCCTGTCCCATCGTGGCGTCGGAACCGGATCCGGAGTCGTCACAACCTGCCACGATCAGGAATCCCGCAGCCAGGGCCACCGGTACGAGATCTCGAAGAGCCTTTATCGTGCCACTCCTGCAAAAGGGTCAGTGGTTTTCAGACCGGGGCAATCATCCTTGCCTTTCCCGATTGTCGTCAAGTCCCGCGGAGGGTCGGCCAGGACTGACCGGTCAGGGGGCCAGGCCTGACTCAGGCATGTTCCCGGCGCGTCCCGGCCCAGATCCGCAGGGATTTGGGCAGACTCCGTCCAGGGGGCTGAGGGTTTGAAGTCCCCGACTCGGCGACCAGACCATGTCTGGCGTGTGGGGGGCGGGTCGCCGAGTCAGATGCCCTTGAAACCACGCTTCGTGGCCATGGAGGCCACGTAGATGTAGGTGAGCAGAAGTCCCGCAAGACATTGCCAGGTCTTCTTGCG